>JAHDHL010000016.1:48530-114549 GCA_020631355.1 Saprospiraceae bacterium
AGGAATCCCGCTACATGATCTGCCCGCCTTTGCGATAAGCCCTGGTTGTAATGATTACTACCTCTTTCGTCTGTATGTCCTATGATGTCAATCTTAATAATTTCTTTTTGAATATAATTTGATAGTCGTTTTTCGAATGTTGATTTTGCATGCTGAGTCATCTCATCCTTATCCCTGTCAAACGAGATAATGTATTTATAATCCATGATATGCATGTCCTGTGCCTGTATCAATGGAAAACAAAGGATGAATAACCAGCAGGTAATGGTCAATGTGATTTTTTTCATGGTTGATGGTTTTGTAGGATAGATTTTTGGATACTATCCCTTGAATTGATATTCTAAAATTAGATGTATACCCAGTCTATCTCAATCCATAATTCATAAGCGGTAGGAAATCAACATAAGCGGTCGTAGCAATGCAATTGATTCATTTTCGATAAGGAAAATTAATTGGATACTGTAATTTTTTAAGGATTCTGCGTTATGAGGGCATCTTGACAAATCCATTTCTAACTTGTTGCGTGAGGTGGTCAAGCGCCTCATGCTTTTTCTGATTTATGAAACAACCATATCTTAGATATTGCATACTCCTTATTCTAACGATGGTTTTGCAGACGGCCAGTGCACAGATTGACCCTGACCAGAGAGTGGGTAAAAAGTTGAGTAAGTTGATGAAATCAGCGGATGATGCACTGAATGCCAAGAATTTTACCAAGGCCAAACGACTGTATCTTGAAGCCCTTGAAATCAAGCCGGATTATTGTGCACCCAAAAGGGCCTTGTCGGGGATTTGTTATATAGAGAATGATTACGGACAAGCCATTTCGTACTTGGAAAAGGTAGTGGAGGAATGTCCATTCATGTCCCGTATCATGTATTACGAATTGGGGCAATTCTACTATAGACATGGTGATTACGACAAGGCTACGGATAATTTTCAAAAATTCAAGAAGTACTTAGAACTACCACGGACTAAGTTCGGACCTAATGGGTTCATGGAGGATCAGCAGAATTGGGAATATGCCATGATTGTGGACGAGTCCATTTTTCAGGCGACCTATGCGAGGGATTCCATACCCGCACTTGAAATCGAGAAGATTGAAAACCTAGGGGATTCCATTAATACTTCCATCAATGATTATTTCCCATTCATGACGAATGACGGAAATGTACTATTATTTACGAGAATGCTCAATCCAACTGTGGATGAGGATTTTTTTGTGAGTTATATGGGAGATGATGGGAAGTGGAGTAAGGGGAAGCGTGTTGGTAATCGATTCAATACCAATGGTAACGAGGGAATGTGTACCTGTACACGGGATAATATCAGGATGTATTTTACGGCTTGCCAACGTTCGAATGTCAAGGGGACTTGTGATATCCAACAAGCAATTCTGGAAGTTACCGATACTGTGAAAGTAGTGAGTGTGGAGCCGATTAAGGGGGAGCTTAATTCAAATTGGTGGGAGTCCCAAGCCAATATCAGTTGTGACGGAAGAATGATGTTTTTCACAAGCAGTCGTTTGGGAGGATATGGTAAGACGGATATTTATGTAAGTTATATACAACCAGATGGCTCGTGGGGTAAACCCGAAAATCTGGGACCCAATATCAATACCTATGATTATGAGGAATCCGCATTCATTACGAATGATGGTAAGACACTCTTTTTCAGTTCGACAGGTATGTTGGGAATGGGAGAACAGGACATTTATATGAGTCGCATACAGCCGGATGGTACTTGGGGTAAGGCTGTCAATCTGGGAAATAAGGTCAATACTTCTTATCGTGAAATCGGATTTTTCCTGACAGCTGATGGTCAGACGGGCTATTTTGCCTCCAACAGACCGGGAGGAGAGGGGAATTTGGATATCTACAGATTCACACTGTCCGAACCCGTGAAAAGTGATCCCATTACCTTTGTGGAGGGCTATGTGAGGGATTCGGTAACAAAGGAGCCTGTACAGACTGTTCTCGAAGTTGCTGATGGACAAAAAATCGGAACAGATGAGAATGGCCGATTCTTCAGATGCCTACCGCCGGGAGCATTTCCTTTCAATATCAATGAATCACCCTATCTGCCTTATGAACGGGTTGAAATGATTCCGGAATGGCACAATCGCTCTTTCTATCAGATGGAAATGCTACTCCAAAAAGAGGCATTCAAATCAGAACCAATAGTAGAAGTCCCTAAGGAAAAACCGAAGCCCACACCTATACCAGAGAAAAAGGAGATGCGCTCCATTCCTAAGCCAGACTTAGGATTGACGATATATTTTGATTTTGACCAATCAGTAATTCGACCCTCAGAATCATCGAAGTTATCTCAGCTCATTACCCAATTAAAAAAGGAAACATCCTATCAGATAGAACTCAAGGCTTACTGCGACTTCAAGGGAAGTAACCAGTATAATATCCATTTATCTGACCGTAGGGCTGAATCAACCCTAGCCTATTTGTTATCCAATGGAATTCCCCGTGACAGAATCACTTATGAGGGACTTGGAGAAATCAATGATGATAATCCCCGATGGATGAACCGTAGGGTGGATGTTGTAATAAAAAGATATTAGGAAATCATCAATCACAGAATGGTGGTCGTTCTGAAGTATCCTTGGTTTCACCCAACCACAGGACAGCATAATTACCATAAATCGCTACTCCAATGGCTTTCCAGTCAGAATCTTTCCAAATGCCCTTGTTGACGATGATTTGGTTATGCCCCTTACTATCCTGCCAGCCTTTCAATACATCCTCTGGACTGAAACTGGCACCCCACTGACCGAATGCACATTCATAACCTCGATCCGGATAACCCGCTATTTCCTTGGGCTTATTCCACATACATTCGTAGGTCTTGGGATTGGAACTCTTGTATTGGCAATCGACCCAACTGTGGGTCAAATCCTTGATTTCATCATTCAGCTCCCTTACATGCTTGTCAGCGACCAAGGACATGGCCCTTGAAACGGGTACGGATTTTAACCCTTTCTTCCTACGATAGGAATTGATGAGTTGGATGAGTTGTTTCTCATCCTTGGATATACAAAAATCATCTGTTGCTTCGGAAACAGGTTCGGAAACATGAATATCATTCCTGTGCCTTGTATTATCCACATTACACATCCAAAGCCAGGGAATTATAAGGAGTAACCAGCGCATCACCTCGTAATTTTGTTTGGGGACAGAGTCAGCAGGAGTCATGTGTTTCCAAGGATTTGGAGCTACATTACTGAGGAGGATTCTTTCCCTCTTTCTCCTGCTTTTCCATCAGCTTCTTATCCTCAACGTTATCATCGAGGAATTTATTGAGTTTATCAATATTAAGATTGGAACTGATTTCTCCGAATTCATTGATTTTGATGTCGAAACCCTGGAGTTCATTATGCACTTTGGGAGCTTCTTCCTTGTTGTTCTTTTTCTTTGCCATGCTATTCTGATTTGAAAATGAAAGTTACATAAAATTAAGTCAATGTGCTGTGAAATGAAGTTATTTCGGATACCCCCTAAAGTAAAGACGCTAGGCAAAAGGATTACCTAGCGTCTCAAGTATAAAAGGGGATGGTACATCAAGCCAGTTTTCTTCTCATTTCGATGAGTCTGGCTCTGATTTCCTTAAGCTTATTGATATGCTGCACCTTTTTGGCCAGTCGATCCTTATCTCCCATGATTTCCCGCTTGGCTCCCTCAAGGGTGAATCCCCTTTCCTTGACCAAATGAAATATCAATGATAGTTGATCCAGGTTCTGTTGGGTGAATCGTCGTTCTCCTTTTGCATTCTTATGGGGTCTGAGGTAGTCGAATTCTGTTTCCCAAAAGCGAATCAGGGATTTGGACACCTCAAACATGTCAGCTACCTCACCTATGGAGTAGTAGCGTTTTTCTACTGCAGGTTTTGTGTAGTTCATGATGATAATGATATTGCTGAATGCTGTTCCTATCGGTTATACTACTTCAATATACATGAAAAATATCGAATATGTCAATTTTGAAACTGACTTAACTCATGGATAATCAACTCTATCTGATTGGAATCAGTTCCTGAATCGCTTGAGATTTTTTCTCTCGAAAGTCCATTCAGGAGTTCGCAATGTAGTCCCGAAATCCGTACTGTACCAAGGACTCATTCCCGATGCATTGGGATTCTTCAGAACATGTATGCTTTGGGCCGGCATATAACTCTGGGCAATCATGAATATTCTTTTACCTTGGTCATTCACTGCCACATCAACCACCATAACAGCATGCCCCGGAAATCCACCCTGGATAAAAACATCTCCTGGACGAATATCACTGATCTCCGCACTTTGCAATTCCTTTTCAAGGGATGCGGTACCTGCATAGTTGAAAATCATATTCATGTACTTCTTGAAATTGGAATATGAGTTATCGGTTTGTGTTCCTTTAGGGGAAAATGTCACCTTATTCCCATTGATTCTGGGTTTCCGACCTTGTCGCCAATCATCAAAGGATACCTTGTCCCCACTCGTGAAATTGAAATGGATATTGGAATAATCCTTTAATGAATAATGATATTCCGCCTTGAGTCGCATTACTGCATCCGCACATTGTTGCAAATCCCTTTTTCCTATATCAATATCCAAGACAGCTTCATGTACATCATTGGGTTTGATACCGCCATTGTAATATCTGACGGCACTCCCTTTTTCTTCCAAAGGAAGATGCCTCAACCAATCCGCAAATGGAAAATTATCATATTTGACTCTACGATATCCATCCGGTAAGCCAAATCGATTGGTCAGTGCCGTATTCACATCATAATCGGATGTCCAGGGGTACTGACTTTCTGTATCATGGGAAATGATAGTAGGCTCGGGCAGGACTTGTGGAGGATTACCCGGATGTTTTTCTATCTCGCTCGGATTGGCATCATGGTCTGGTACCCATTCTATATTCCTATCAGGAGTTGGTGGAGTGTCATTTGATACTTCATCATCTTCAATGTTCTGACAAGCCAAGAGAAAACAAATGATGACTAGGGTGGTATACTTCATATGGTTATGGACTTTGGTTTGGGTTCGTATTCGACAAGCATTACAATAACCGAGGGAATACGGCCTTTCTATCTTCTGGATAATCATCAAAGCGACTTTGGTACCATTCATGGTGGGCCAAAGCCCTTGGGATTAGATTATACATGGTCCATAACGCAAAAGTTAGGGTCGGTAGTGCGAAAGTCATCAATGCGAATCCTATCCATTCTATGATTTCTCCGAAAAGATTGGGACATGAAACATATCTGAAGAAGCCTCCCTTGGGTATCCTATATCCGGTTTCTCCCGGCTTCCTAAGGTGTATGAGAATATGGTCGGACTGGTTGTTGACAAAGAATCCGAATGCAAACAATATCGTACCAGCAATGAATGGCCAACTCTCCCACCAGTCATTGCCATATTGGGCAATATTCCCAAGGAAATGACCACAAATGAAACCATTGATGAGATTGAAGAAAATAGCGGAAAATGTAATAGCCAAAGGCATTTTCTTCCCATTCGTTTTGATTCTGAATGGGAATATCAAAGTCCTATTGATATAATGCAATAACCACAAGCTAATGAAAAAGAGGGTTACGGGTGCTTTTTCCCCCTGTCCTAGGAAATAGATAATAGGACAAGTCAGTAAGGCAGGTAATTCCATGATAATCCATCCGAGTCGATTATCAATCATAGGCCCCCAAGTCGTTTTGGTATGTCTGCCATAAGGTGCCTTGATTTTCAGATTGACCAGAAAAGTAATGAATCCAATTACAATCCAAGAGTAGACGAAATAGTAGAATTGTTCCTCGTTCAGCATAAGATATGATGGATGAAAGTGGCTTTAGAATAATCAATGGTCATTCAAAGGGGCAAGTGTGGAAAAGTAAAAGATTGGGTTCAATTCGGTACAAATGAATAAAATCCCAACAAACGCTAAAGATATTTAAAAAAGACAGTCATTCCCATCATCATTTCGTAATTTTACAGGTCGAAAACCAAAAGCATGTCCGACTACCTTTCACAACTAAATGATATACAGAGAAATGCCGTTACGAATATCGAAGGGCCTGTAATGGTTATTGCCGGACCGGGTTCCGGAAAGACTCGAGTATTGACTTATCGTATCGCCCATATCATAGAATCTGGAGCAGCACCCTATAGCATATTGGCCCTGACCTTTACCAATAAGGCCGCTAGGGAAATGAAGGAACGAATCGAGAAAGTGGTAGGGGACAAGGCACGTCAGGTATGGGCTGGTACATTCCACTCCATTTTTGCAAGAATATTGCGAGTGGAAGCGAACAAGATCGGATATCCGTCCGATTTTACAATTTATGATACGGATGATTCCAAGAGTTTGGTTTCTTCCATCATCAAGGAAATGCACCTCAATAAGGATAGTTATAATGTGAATGTGGTCCGCAATAGGATTTCAAGTGCAAAGAGTAATCTCATTCCTCCTAAGGCCTATAAGGATAATGCAACGTTGATGGCTGAGGATAAGGTAGCTAAACGTCCGAATTTCTATAAGGTTTATGCGGAATATACCAAGCGCTGCAAGAGAGCCGGAGCCATGGACTTCGATGATTTGCTCTATCAATTCTATTTCCTGCTCTATACGAATCCGGATCAGGTATTGGAAAAATATAGGGATAAGTTCAAGCATGTATTGGTGGATGAGTTTCAGGATACGAACTACCTCCAATATGCCATCGTCAAGAAATTGGTGAATTACCAAGGGAGTTCGAAGAACATTTGTATCGTAGGGGACGATGCACAGAGTATCTATGCTTTCCGAGGTGCTACGATTGATAATATTTTGGATTTCGAAAAGGATTATCCCGAATTAAAGAGTTTCAAATTAGAACAGAATTATCGTTCTACCAGTCATATCGTACAAGCCGCTAATCAAGTCATCAACTACAACTCCAAACAGTTGAAGAAGAAGATTTGGTCGGATAAGGGTGCAGGCCAGAAAATCAAACTGATTAAGGCCATGACCGACAATGAGGAAGGGAAACGGGTAGCGGATCTGATACTGGAACACAAAACCCGCAACCATCTCAAAAATAAGGATATTGCCATCCTATACCGTACGAATTCACAATCCAGAACCTTTGAGGAGGCCCTGAGGCGGTACAATATACCTTACAAGGTTTTCGGTGGTACATCTTTCTATCAGAGAAAGGAAATCAAGGATACGCTGGCTTACCTTAGGGTAGTCATTAACCCGATGGATGAGGAAGCCCTTAAAAGAATCATCAATTTTCCTAGACGAGGAATAGGTAATTCCACGATAGAAAAGATTACGAATTATGCTTCCGAACATGACAAACCCATGTGGACTTGTCTCAAGGAAGTCCCTTTGGGCACCGCAGCAACGAAAAACATCAATAAGTTTGTGAATATGATGTCCGTTTTTACGGACAAGGCTTCGCAATCCAATGCATACGAAACAGCTACTTATGTAGTCAAGCAATCAGGTATCATGAACCTGCTCAAGGCAGATACGACCATTGAGGGAATGAACCGATTGGAAAACCTCAATGCATTGATGGATGGCATCAAGGATTTTGTGGAAGATGATGAGGTAGTGGATGATGCTACAATGCCCGAAAAAACCTTGGCAGCGTACTTGCAGAGTATCGCCTTGTATACGGATTTGGATTCAGATAATAATGATGGTGATGTCGTTACATTGATGACAACCCACGCCGCTAAGGGATTGGAGTTCCCATCTGTCTTCGTTGTCGGTTTGGAGGAAGACTTGTTCCCTAGTTTCATGTCGAAGAATGATAGGGCAGGTATAGAGGAAGAAAGGAGGTTGTTCTATGTTGCCATCACAAGGGCCGAGGAATTACTGACCTTATCCTTTGCAAAGTCAAGGTATCAATATGGTAAGATGAGATACAATGACCCGAGTCGTTTCTTGGATGAGATAGACCAACAGCATTTGGATGGTGAAGTCGGTTCCAAGAGTAATTCATCCTTTGGTCAGCAGGAATATTTCCGTTCTGCACCCGGACCAGCCAAGGTCTCAGGGAATTTCAAGACACCATTACAAAGAAAAATCAATCTCAATATAGACCCCAAGTCTTTCAAACCTAGTCCGGGAGCCCAGATTCAGGCTGGACAAAAGGTATTGCACCTCAGATTTGGTGAGGGCAAGGTCGTTTCGACAGATGGTAAGGGCGATGGTAGGGTGGCGGTCATTCATTTTTCTGCTGCAGGTTCCAAGAGATTGATGCTCAAATTCGCTAAATTGCAGATACTAAACTGATACTGATCCATGAATAAGATTACCATTGCCATAGATGGTTTCTCCTCTTGTGGGAAAAGTACCCTGGCCAAGGCTTTGGCTAAAAAATTGGGTTATATCTATGTGGATACAGGAGCCATGTATCGTGCTACGACCTTATATTTCCTGAGGAATGACATCAACTTGGATGATGAAGCCCGTATCGCGGATGCATTGGAAGAAATTACCATCAGCTTTCAGGTCAAACCCGAGGGAGGATGTAATACCTTACTGAATCAGGAAAATGTCGAGGATGAAATCAGAGGAATGGAAGTATCCGGAATGGTTAGTCCCGTTGCAGCTATATCCTCAGTAAGAAAAGCGATGGTCGCACAGCAAAGACTCATGGGACAGAATAAGGGTGTAGTGATGGACGGACGGGATATCGGGACCGTCGTTTTTCCTTATGCTGAATTGAAGATTTTCCTGAATGCCGATACGGAAATCAGAGCCAAGAGAAGAATGGATGAGATGATGGCAAAGGGACTCAGTGTATCGTTTCAAGAAGTGAAGAAGAACCTCAGGGAACGGGACAGGATAGATTCAACGAGGGAGGATAGTCCCTTGAAAAAGGCATTCGATGCCATAGAATTGGATAATTCGGATATGACCCGTGAAGAACAACTTTCCCATGTACTGGATTTGGCCCAAAGACGGATTCGAGTTGCACAAGACGAATATAAGATATGAGTAAGCATAAATCAGGATTCGTCAATATCATCGGACGACCGAATGTAGGAAAGTCAACCCTAATGAATGCATTGGTTGGCGAAAGGATGTCCATCATTACGAACAAACCGCAAACGACCCGCCATAGGATACTAGGAATTGTCAGTGATGATGATTACCAAGTGGTTTTTTCTGATACTCCGGGTATCGTCAGGGATCCCATTTACAAGATGCATGAGAATATGAACAAATATGTCTGGTCTACTTTCGAGGATGCGGATGTGATGCTGTTCATGACCGAGCCGGGAGAAAAATATGATGAGGATGATCCGATTATCAGCCGATTGCAAAAGGTAGAAGCACCATTGTTCCTAGTGGTGAATAAGACCGATGCAATGGAGCCTGTCGAAATATTGAAGTGGATACAATGGTGGAATGATAAGATTCCATTCAAGGAAACCATTCCCATCTCGGCATTGAATAAGACCAATACCGATACCTTATTCCAACTTATTTTGGATAATTTGGATGAGGGGCCTGTTTATTATCCTAAAGACCAATTAACCGATCGTCCCGAACGTTTTTTCGTCAGTGAGATCATCAGGGAGAAAATCCTTTTGTTGTATCGTGATGAGGTACCCTATTCCTGTGAGGTATTGATTGAATATTTTCAGGAACCCAAGGATAAAAAAGACGTAGTCAGGATTTCAGCAGCCATTTTCGTAATGAGAAAAACCCAAAAATTCATCCTGATAGGTAAGGGCGGCAGCATGATTAAGAGATTGGGAACAGAAGCAAGAAAGGATATTGAAAAATTCCTGGGCCAGAAAGTATTCTTGGAACTCATCGTCAAGATTAAGGAGAATTGGAGGGATGATGATAGAATGTTGAAACATTTTGGCTACGATAGGTAATCCGTACCTCCATTCAATATTGATTTCACATCCAGATATATTCACACCATTCTAAAATCGAATCAGAAATATCAATCTTATAGGACATTTGCACGGGCCATGACCGATATGCCTATTTTTTCTAAGGGCTGGTATTTGGATGCTGTTTATGGAGAGGACTGGGATGTGGTCACCGTGGAGCGCAATAATGAAATTGTGGCTTCCCTCCCATTTGCCATCAAGAAAAAGGCATTCTTCAAATATATCTACCAACATTTTTTTACCCAAACATTAGGGCCCTACATCCGTCCCGATTTCCGAACGGCCAATCAGGAAGTCAAATTGATGAAGGAACTTATCTCAAAACTACCCGAAGTGGATAGTTTCGACCAACATTTCCATTATTCCATCACGAATTGGCTTCCTTTCAAGTGGGAGGGATATCAGCAAACAACATCCTATACTTATGTCATTGAGGATATTACCGATTTGATACGGGTATATAAGGGATTTTCCTCCAATTATAGGAATAAGATCAAGAAAGCAGAGCAGATTGTGGATGTAGTTTCGAATCGATCATTGGAGGATTTCTATGAAGTAGCCAAGATGACTTTCAATCGACAGGGAATGGATATGATTTATGACTATGAATTCTTACAACAATTCGATAGTCGGCTCTATATGGAGAGTAGGAATAAGATTTTCTTTGCAGTGGATAAGGAAAATCGAATCCACTCCGTATTATATCTTACACTAGGAGATGATACCGCATACCTGCACTTGGCTGGAGAGCATCCAGAATTACGGAAAAGTGGCGCTGGAATCCTATTGATTTGGGAAGCCATCAAGTACGCATCCCATGAGGAAAAATTGAAGAAGTTTGATTTTCAGGGTAGTGTCATTCCCCAGGTGGAAAGAGTCAGGAGAGCATGTGGAGCCATACAGAAACCCTATTCACGGGTTTGGAAACATCACTCTAGGGCATTCAGGATTATGAAAGGGTTGCGGGGGTAATAAAAAAACAGAGGATTTGGAATGTGTGGAGATGATTCTCCAAATCCCCTGTGGTTTTTTTCTTTTAGAAAATGAACTTGATGTTCTTGGCAAGAACACCTTTCTCATTCGTATCCAAGTCGAATTCATAAATACCCTCGTGCTTGGGAGGATATCCGTTAGGCAATTCGCTGAAATGGAAAAAGGCTGGTTGGTAATTGTAGTCCAAGTCCATGTATCGGAAGAAACCGAATGTATGCTTGAACTGAATCTCATAACAAACCCCTCTTACCCTGGAACCAATCTGACCCCAGTATTCAGATTCTTGATCATCCATAGGAATCAGGTTCGGTACTACGAAACCGGATGTGAATGAATCAGCTTCATGGACTAGGTCCCTGGCTACATTCTTGAATCCCATTACCTCGACACGCACACCCATGTCTTGAATGGCTCTGATTACCCTTTTGAAATCACCATCACCTGTAAGGATAATCACCTTATCCAAGTTTTTGGCTTGGGTTACCACATCAATGGCCATGTCCAAATCTGCATTGGCACGCGTATATTCCTCCCCGTCGTCCCCGACGAACCTACGGATGTTCTTGATTACGATTTTGTAACCAAAATTACGCAGGATAGAGAAATAGTTCTGTTGCCTGTTTCTGTAGATAGGGTCTTCTTTGGCTCTCTCTTTGTCGTATGCTAGGTATGTGGTGAGTCTTGTTGGAGGAGTATCCCCGAGACAAAATTCTTTCAAAATGTCATACCGCATTGCATAGCCGCCACTTAAGCTGATGTTTGAGGCATCAACATAAATTCCAATCTTCATTTTGTTAATTAATTAAGTAAGTTCTAATCATCTCCTTTGGGATGATCCTTAAAATAGTTCATAATTTCATAAAAGCATAAACAACTATAATCTGCCTTAGAGCAAATCGGGGAGTAGTCATTCATGTTTTTGGTGAAATTGGCTTTCAATAATTCAAATTAATAAGAGTGGGTAGCCCTAATTGAAATATTGAAAAGTCGTTTTGGTGAGTAAACATTGAGTTTCCGCAAAGAAACGAAGAATCTTCCTAAAGTGCCAACATTTCAACAAATTAGAACGTATTAAACAATTATGAACCCAGCAATTTTTGCAAGATAGGCGGCTAAAACGACTTTATGTGGCATTCCTGTGAAAGGACTTAAAAAGCATTACCTGATATCCATTTTTTAACAAATTCGGGGTCGTGACTCAGGCTTCCCAGTACACGGTAGGAGGACGCTTCCAGCACCAAACTATCCGAAGCTCGTTCTTCTACAACCTGCCACGGATTCCGACCACTGGCGTGGACAAAATATATCTCATCACCATCGTTTACGATGAATCCCGTATGGGTATCCAATCCCACGACATAGATTCCTTTTCCTTGGAATCTCACATCATCCAAAAAGCGATTCAGTGTTTGGTTGGAATATCTCTTGATGTATTTTTCTTGTACGAGATTCTTAATCATATTCTCGGAAGCCATTTTGGCAAGTCCGTTCCGATTGATTTTACAACCCATATCTTCCAGAAGTGTGGTAACAAAATATCCACAGGCAATTTCACCTTTTCCGGGAACATGGGTTTGTCCATAAAAATCATATGAAGTCCCCAACCAAAAATTAAATAAATCATCATTCAATGCATCAAAAAAATAAGTTCTGGCCCTTTTTTCAGTATGTGTTTTGTTAGAATTGATATGGTATTCTTCCGAAAATGCATGCTGGGCCAGCGTAATTTTTTTCAATGATTCCTCGTAGGCTTTCGGAGTAAAATAGATTTCATGATACCCGGGTAATCCCGGGAAAAATCTACAGGCATACAAATAGAAAAGAAGGAATAGGATTCCAATCAAAAAAACGAAAATATATTTTTTGAGTCCTGACATTTTCTTAGAACAAACGACCCATTTGGGTAGGTGGAACGATGCCTAAATGTTCATAAGCCTTTTGGGTAACTTCCCTTCCTCTTGGAGTTCTTTGGATATATCCTTCCATGATGAGGAAAGGCTCGTGTACTTCCTCGATGGTGCCGGATTCCTCACCTACTGCTGTAGCAATTGTAGTGATTCCCACAGGGCCTCCCTTGAATTTATTGATAATTGTTGTAAGAATTCTGTTGTCCATTTCATCCAGTCCGCCCTCGTCCACATTCAGGGCTTCCAGGCCATATTTGGCAATTTCCAAATCTATCCTACCATTTCCCTTTACCTGGGCAAAATCCCGGATTCTTCTAAGCAAAGCATTGGCAATCCTAGGAGTGCCTCGACTTCTTCTTGCAATCTCATTGGCGCCATCATCATCAATAGGAACATTCAGTATGGCTGAAGAACGTTTGATGATTTTTTGCAAGGTATTGACATCATAGTAATCCAAAAGGAAAGTAATGCCGAATCGGGCCCTCATGGGAGCAGTGAGCAAACCCATTCTTGTAGTAGCACCCACCAAAGTGAATGGATTCAGATTGATTTGTATACTACGCGCATTGGGTCCCGTATCAATCATGATGTCAATCCTGTAATCCTCCATGGCGGAATAGAGATATTCTTCCACGACATTATTCAGACGGTGTATTTCATCTATGAATAACACATCCCCCTCACCCAAATTGGTTAATAAACCTGCCAGGTCACCCGGTTTTTCCAAAACGGGACCCGAAGTCATTTTCATTTCGGCTTCCATCTCATTGGCAATGATGTGGGATAGGGTGGTCTTACCCAATCCCGGAGGGCCATGTAGTAAGACATGGTCCAAAGCCTCATCCCTCATTTTGGCAGCCCTGATGAAGACATCCAGATTTTCAACAATTTTGGGTTGGCCACTGAAATCACCCAATGATTTCGGCCTTAATGCTTTTTCAACCTGAAAATCTTCATTCGAAAAATTATCCGTATTGGGATTTAAATTTGGATTCATAAATGGTTTTATTCAAAAGGATGTATCGAGAATGAATATCAAAAAATAATAAACATCATCTTAATCAACCTTACCCTTTAGTGGTTGGCCTTCCTTGATAACTTCAAAACAAGTTATATTGGCAATAGTTCCTTTCATACAATTCGAAACCATACTCTTGGCTTCATAACTGATGCTTACTTTCTCGGCGTTTTTCAATATTTCCCTATCCACCCCACTAGACGGATTGACAAAAGTACCGTCTTCCAATTTCAGCAAAATGGAACAACCACTCAGTCCGGTAAAGTCCATGACAGTCGCTTCGAACTCGCAGGAATTAGCTCCTTTTTTCTTGGATGCATCCTTGTTTCCCTTGCAGGAAAAAGCTAGGAATGAAATGGATAAAAGAACAGATAAAATGAACACAAAATTTTTCATATCCTTATTATATATATTATTTGTATTTTTGCAGCGTTTTTTAGGATTTTCCTAAATATTTATTCATATAATCTGCAAGTTCGGAAAATAAAATCAGTCTTTGATATGAGCGGAAAAAAAATTACCCTTACTAAGACGGGAAAACTGAGAGTACCTAATAATCCTGTAATTCCTTTCATCGAGGGAGACGGCATCGGTCCAGATATTTGGGCATCTGCCGTAAGGGTTTTCGATGCAGCTGTTGAGAAAGCTTATGATGGAAAGAGACAAGTTGTCTGGGAAGAGATTTTGGCAGGTCAGAAAGCATTTGACCAAACCAAGAAATGGTTGCCAAAGAAAACATTGGATGCTATCAAGGAATACAAGGTAGCCATCAAAGGTCCTTTGACAACCCCAGTAGGTGGAGGTATTCGTTCATTGAACGTTGCACTTCGTCAGAAATTGGATTTGTATGCATGTGTACGCCCTGTACAGTATTTCGCAGGAGTACCTTCTCCATCAGTTCATCCTGAAAAGGTGGATATGGTCATCTTCCGTGAAAACACTGAGGATATTTATGCAGGTATCGAATTCTTAGCCGGTACACCTGAGTTGAAGAAGTTGAAGTCATTCCTAGTTAAGGAAATGAAAGTTAAGGGTATTCGTTTCCCTAAGACCGTTTCATTGGGTGTCAAGCCTGTTTCCATAGAGGGAACGGAGCGTTTGGTTCGTGCGGCTATCAAGTATGCCATCGAGAATAAGAAACCATCCGTTACTTTGGTACACAAGGGTAACATCATGAAATTTACTGAGGGTAAATTCAAGGAATGGGGTTACGAATTGGCTGAAAGGGAATTCGGAAGAAAAGTATTCACTTGGGCTCAATACGACAGAATCGCTGCTGAGAAAGGTAAGGATGCTGCCAATAAGGCACAGGCTAAGGCTTTGGAAAAAGGTAAGATCCTTATCAAGGATTCCATTGCTGATGCATTCCTACAACAAATTCAGACTCGTCCAGCTGAGTATTCCGTAATCGCTACATTGAACCTGAACGGTGACTACATCTCTGATGCACTTGCAGCAATGGTAGGTGGTATCGGTATCGCTCCGGGTGCGAATATCAATTATGCAACAGGATTGGCGTTGTTCGAGGCTACTCACGGTACTGCTCCTAAGTATGCGGGACAGGACAAGGTGAACCCAAGTTCAGTTATCCTTTCTGGTGAAATGATGTTCCGTTACATGGGATGGCATGAGGCTGCTGATTTGATTCTTAAAGGAATTGATGGAGCAATCGGAAGTAAGAGAGTAACATATGATTTCCACCGTTTGATGGAAAGAGCGAAGTTGTTGAAGTGTTCTGAGTTCGGTACAGAAATCATCAATAACATGTAATCCATTCTTTGGATGACATAATTAAAAGCCCAAGGTATTTGCCTTGGGCTTTTCTATTGGGCAAGGTCAGTAAGACACGAAAGGTCAGGGATTAAACATACCCAACGGGTTTCTGTTAAAGGTATGTCCTATAAGACGTAACAAAATCCCTATTGACGTTGGATTTTTATATGTTTGTAAAAATATTATCTTATTCAATAATGTGTATGAATACAATAAAACTAAGAATGAGAAAACTCCTATCCTTAATTTTCCTATTAAGTATCAGCTGGTATTCCCAAGCGCAGGAATGTGCGACTTGGACGGAAGGCTGTACAAACGATGGAGGCTATGAATGGGTCATCACACTAGCACCCGGAGCATCCATCAATTTTGGTACCATGACTCCTACTGATGCATGGACAATGACACAAACCGGAACCAATCCGGAAGTATGGACCGTATACGGGGTTGATCCCAACCCAGGGGACATCCTTGATTTTGCCATTGGTTCTTGGAGTGTGTCAGGTCCGGATTGTAACACCCAGAATTTTGCCGTTGGTGTGGATTGTCTGATTGATAATTGTCCCAATTGTGCAAGTCCTGCGTGTAGCATTACCGCATCTACTCCCTCGAATGTAGTTTGTGATGATAATGGTACGCCAAGTGATCCGAGTGATGACACTTTCACTTTTGAACTCTTGGTTAATCAGAGCTTAGGCAGTGCTTCCTGGACAGCTAATGATCCGGCAGCTACTTCAGGAAACTACGGTGTCCTAACGGCATTCGGACCTTTCCTTATTGCTGATGGAGCAGTAAACCTTACCATTACGGATGATACCAACGCAGGTTGTACGACTACAGTCAGTGTCAATCCTCCGGCTGCTTGTTCCAATGACACTTCATGTGATATTACCATTACGGCAGTAACGGCTGGAGCTTGTAATAACCAAGGAACGCCCCTTGACCCTACAGATGATACTTTCGAAGTAACTGTGAACGCAACGGTAATCAATGGAGGCGCCATGAACCAATTCCAAGTATTGGAGGGAACCAATATATTGGATACTTTCGATTATGATGTAGGCGGAATCATTACGATTCCATCCGATGGTAATACATACACCCTTACATTCATTGACCTGGATGATGAGAATTGCATAGAAACAACTACTATTTCTCAGGACCCTTGTTGTGAATTGGATGTTGAGACCATGATTTTCCCGGTTACCAGCTCAGGTGCGACCAATGGAGAAATCAAGCTATGTATCAATAGTGGCGATGGTCCATTCAATATCAGTATTAGTCCGAGTGTGAATGAATCCATTTATGAAGTGCCGGGAGGTTGCCTGCATAACTATATCATAGCAGGATTGCCAGAGGGTGACTACACCATCACAATAGAAGATGCCAATACTTGTAGTTTTACTTCTGGTACACTAACTGTCGGTCAGCCTGATTGTACGGGCTTCATGCTTTCTGAAATCTCAGGAACACCCGTGAGTTGTGCCGGCGCTGAAGATGGAACCATGAGTGTTACGCTATTTGACCAAGGCGATGCCACATCCATAACAGTTGATCCAGGTAATGGTCAGGCACCTGTTACTTTCAACGATTTGGACCAACCCATCGAATTGACAGGTTTGCCACAGGGTTCCTATGATGTAGCATTGTTTGATAATAATGGTTGTGAGGTGACCTACCTATTTAATCCCGTAGTGATTTCAGGACCAGATCCACTTGTGGTGACAGAAACCACAACAGATGTAACCACCGTAGGTGGTACAGATGGTTCTGTACAAATTTGCGTTGGAGGAGGTAATGGCGGATATGCTGTTACAGTAGATCCGGCAGTAGGTACAGTCGCCAATAACCAAGGTACATGCCCGGATGATGGTTTCCTTGTCTCCGATCTTCCTGCAGGCAATTATGAAATTGTTGTTGCTGATGCGAATGGATGTGCGGATACCTTATTGATTATCGTCAATGATCCGGATTGTTCCCTTGATTTGAATTCTACTGAATTCAATGGCCCGGATTGCGGAGGTGATTTGGCGGGTTCGATTATGTTTGATTTGAATTCAGGAAATTATCCTTATACGATTACTGCAACGAATACCAATGGTGAAACATTCAATTCTGTAACTGAATTCGGTGTTGTAACATTGGATGGTCTTCCGACTGGAACTTATGATATCCTTTTGGAAGATGGGAATGGTTGTCAATTCAGTTATAATAATATACCACTTGATGGACCATCTGAAATGACATTGGATACATATATCCAGAATGTTTCAGATAATGGACAGAATAATGGAGCTGTTGATTTATGTATCAACGGAGGAAATGGTGGGCCATATACCATTAATATTTCTCCTAATGTCGGTACGCTTCTGGATAATGGTACAACTTCCGAATGTGATGGTTCTTTCAGCATGGAAGATTTGACAGCCGGAGTTTATGATATTACGGTTACGGATAATGAGGGCTGTCCACAGACATTCCAAGTAGAAGTATTGGAACCCTCATGTGCTACTTTTACTATCGACCAGGTTATGATTGATAGTGTTTCTTGTTATGGTGCCAATGATGGTTCTGTAACGATAGAACTGGATGGTGGGGTAGCTCCATTCACTTATGAAATCCAAGGTTTACAAACCGTAACCACCAATGATAATACCTATACATTCAATGGTTTGGATGATGGTGAATATCAGGTATTCGTTACGGATGCCAATGGTTGTTTTGCACCATATACCATTCCTGTTGAATTATTCGAACCAGACCCATTGAGTACGGTTATTGCAATTATCCCGCCTTGTGCTGGCGAAAGCAATGGTGTGATTTGCCTTGTTCCCCAACAAGGAACTCCTGATTACATGTATAATGTAGTGAACTCCGACCAAGAGGACCAAGTAGTCATTGATGGCCCGAGTCCTGAATGTGTAGGGGAATTCCATTTGAATAATGTGGAGGCAGGAGTTTACCATGTAGAATTGATTGATGCCAACGGATGTATTGCACATACGATAACCCAAGTTGCTGAGGTGACCATAGGTATATCAGGTGATGTTGATAACGATTGTTCCAATGTGGATGTTGGAGGGGTGGATATCAATTTTGGCGGTGGAACGCCACCATATTCATTCAATTGGTCCAATGGTGCTACGACTGAGGATATTTCGAATGTTCCTGCTGGTGATTATACCGTTACGGTAACTGATGCGAGAGGTTGTACGGGAACGGCTCCGTTTACTGTGAATCTTGTGGATTTGGAGTTGAGTTTCAATATCGCTGCCACATGTGAGGAACAGAATGCAGGAGCGTTCATTACCGTAGTCGATAGCGGTGTACCTGCATTTGACTTGGTTTGGACGGGAGATGGTACGAATGGTGATGTTTTGGGTAATACCAATAATATCATTACGGTTTCGGATCTGAACATCGGAAACTATGCAGTAACGGTTACCGATGGTAGAGGATGTACAGCAGAAGCAACAACCGCGGTTCCTGAATATGACATTGAGGCACAAATGACAACACTCAATACTTGTGTTGGAGAGAATAATGGTTTTGTAGGAACAACACCATCCACAGGTATTCCTGATTTTGTTTACAACTGGTCCACGGGTTCTAATGGAGGTATCATCACTGATTTGGCTCCCGGCACCTATACTGTTACGATAACGGATGTGAATGGTTGTTCAGCCATAGGAGAGGGAACAGTGGAAGAATATGAATTAGCTGCAACACTTGATGTCCAGGATGTTTGTTCTGGAGAAAACACAGGTTCGATCACTGTGAATCTAACCAATTCCGAGGGCGTTATCAGTTATGAATGGTCCAATGGAGGAGTAACGAACCCATTGGTAGGTGTTGGGGCAGGTACCTATACGGTAACGGCTACTGATGCCTTGGGATGTACGGTTACAGCTAGTGCTACGGTACAGGAATTTGAATCTCCTACCGTAGAAGCCAGTGAGGATGTAACGATTGTCCAAGGAGAAAGCACGGTATTGTCTGCCAATGCTTCTGGTGGTACAGGACCATATGATTACTTGTGGATTCCATCGAATGTGGCAAATCCTACGGGTAGTACGACAGAGGCTTCTCCATCAGCGACTACGACCTATACCATCATAGCAACCGATGCCAATGGCTGCCAAGCCACGGATACGGTTTTGGTAACAGTCGTTCCTGAAGTAAGGGTCGTCATGCCTACGGCATTCTCACCCAATGGTGATTCGAATAATGAGGTATATGAACCATTTGTACCAGGGGATGCGGCAAGGGTCGTGACATTCCAGGTCTTCGACAGATGGGGTAAGCTCATCCATAATGATCCGTCAGGTCCTTGGGATGGTAAGTTCAAGGGAACGGACCAACCTGTAGGAACTTATGTCTATGTAGTCGAGTATCTCGACCTACTGGATAGGAAGGAACTCATTAAGGGCCACTTCAATCTCATCAGATAAGATAACTGTAGACATCCATTTGGGTATTGGACATCCAATCCGTAAATACCCGAATGGAGCATTACAGACTTATTTCATTATTAATCAAAGAATGATCACGACAATGAATCGTTTCAAAATAACATATAGCATACTGTTTCTGCTCATGGCCTTTTCCTTGAGCGCACAGGATATACATTATTCCCAATTTTACAATATGCCCCTCGTTCTGAATCCATCACTAACAGGTCATATTGAAGGGACATACAGGGCCAAGGTTCTGTATAGGAATCAATGGAATTCCATCACAAGCGGAGGTGTTTACTCCACACCCGGCCTATCTGTGGATATGAATTTCAAATTGAATGAAGAAAGTAGGAATTCATTCGGAGCCGGATTGGCTGTCATGAATGACCAAACAGGAGGTGGTGATTTCACCAATCTCTATGCATTGGTTTCCTTGGCATACCACATGAGTATGGATAAAAAGGAAAAATCCTATATCTCCTTTGGTTTGCAAGGAGGATACATCACCAAAAGGGTAGACGAAGCGAACCTACTTTTTGCTGACGAATTGGATAGCCAAGGAAATGCTACCAATGTCACAATGGAAAATTTCTCTGATTTGACTGCATCAGGTGGTGATTTGAGATTAGGGGTTACCTATAGTGGATACCCATCAGATAAGATGAATTATAAGTTCGGTATCGCATACATGCATATCATTCGTGCCAATGAGGCATTCCTGAATGGTACGGATGAGAATAAACTCCCAGGAAGGATTGCTTTCTTCGGACAAGGAGAGTTCATTACTAAGAATCCAAAGTTGAGAATCCTACCGCACTTGTTGTTCATGAACCAAGCCAAAATCAATGAGATTAACCTGACCTCTAATTTGGGATATAAGGTAACTCCTGATGTGGAATTGGTATTCGGTGCTGGATATAGGGCATCCGATGCAGCTATCGCTAACTTGGGATTCAATTATAAGGGCGTGGAATTCCTTGCATCCTATGATGTCAATCTATCCAAGTTGACACCTGCATCAAGAGCCAACGGAGGATTTGAGATTAGTCTGGGTTATGTAGGTAGAATCAAGAAGCCTGTGAAACCCGAATTGCCTTGTATCAGATTCCATTAAGCCGAATCATTGATACATTCAAATTATTATCTAAAAGAAATCAATACTCATAATGAGAAAAACATATATCACAATCTTTTTGATGCTGTTTGTCATCATTGGGATGATGGCCCAGCCGGGAAAGGTCAGGGAAACGTGGAGTGAGCTCAAGGAAAAAGGAGATGTCCTTTATGATGCAGGGAGTTATTACACTGCAGCGGAATACTATTCCAAGGCCCTTAAACTGAATTCCTCAAATGTGGAGTTGAAGTACAAACAGGCCGAGTCATATCGGTTGGGTAGGAATTATAAGAGAGCTGGAATTGCCTATAAGACAATTAGAAAGAAAATCCTAAGGGGTTCGGTCAAGAAAACCGACTACCCTTTGATTGATTATTATTATGGATTAATGATGAAACAATCCGGGGATTATGAGGAGGCAGAGGAAGCATTCTACCAATTCATCGAAGAATTCGATGGCTCCGTTGATGAACAATACAAGACGATGGCCCGAAATGAATTCGATGGTTGTCAGATGGCAAGGATGAGTAAGGAATCCATTGTCAAGGTAGCAGAAGTGGATGCATTGAATAAGAAAGTTAATAGTAAGTACACGGAATCCTCTGCATTCGTTATGTCGGATGGTACATTATTGTTTTCTTCGCTCAAGTCCGACGAACCGATTGTGATTGAGGGACAATCCATTGTTTCAAGATTATTCACGGCAGAAATCGGGGAAAAGAACAAAGTGCGTAATGTGGAAAAATTCAGTTTGGCCTTGCCCGGCGGATTATTCCATATCGGTTCTGCAACATTATCTCCTGATGGGGAACGTATCTATTTGAGTATCTGTGAACAGGATGGTGGAAGTGTTTCGGACTGCGATATCTTCGTGAGTCAGAAGAATCCCGGTAATGATAAGTATGATTGGGGAAGACCCCAGAAAATGCCCGCACCCATCAATTCAGATGAATTCGAGAGTATCACACCATTCGCTACTTCGACTTCTGATGGTAGGGAAGTCCTGTACTTTGCTTCTGATAGAGAGGGCGGACAAGGAGGAATGGATATTTGGGTAGCAACTGGACGAGATGGGGAATTCACCGATGTTGTCAATTTGGGAACTAAGATTAATTCCATTGGTGATGATATCAGTCCGTACATTGATGATGCAGAGGGCTATGAGGACCCTAGACCAATACTTTATTTCAGTTCAAATGGACATCCATCCTATGGTGGTTTGGACATTCAGGTAGCTTACAAGAACAATGTCAACTTTACAGAGTGGTCAGAAACCAAGAATGCAGGTGCTGAAATCAATTCTACGGCAGACGAATTTTCCTACAGCCTAGCTCCTGAGAAGAATCGGGCTTATTTCGTTTCCAATAGGGAGGGCGGATATTCCGTTTCTGGAAGAACCTGTTGTGATGATGTATTCTACGCGGATATAGCTCCGCCGAAGTTGGAAAAAATCATCGTAGCGGATTTGTCAGGAAAAGTGTTTGATGAGAATAAGAAAATCATGGAGGGTGCTAAACTTACCCTGTATGATGTGACTTCCGGTCGTAAGATGGTCAAGGACCTAGCATCAGGAAAAGCAGGATTCAGCCATAATCCTTTGGATTTGGAAAGGTCATATGAATTGGAGGTTGCCGTGAATGGCTACGATAGCCAAAAGTTCAGTTTCAATACCAAGGGATTGACCGATAACAAGACCATTTATAAGGACTTCTACTTGAAGAAAGAGAAAGTCATTGCTATGACTTGTAGCGTAACCGGTAAGGTTTACGGAGATAGCGGATCTACAAACAAGAGCTTGGTTTCAGGTGCTAAGGTGAAGATTTACCAATTCATTGGCGGTAAGCAAGAACTGTTCAAGGAGTTGGACACTGATAGCAGGGGAGAATTCCGAATCGATTTGCCCAAGGAGAATTCCTATAGGGTGGTCGTGAGTAAGGATGGATACCTGAATGCTTCCGTAAGCGAAAGCACCAAGGGAGCCGGAGAGGTTTGTAATAAGAATGTGACTCTTACAGTCAAGGAGAAACGTAAGAATGTAGCATTCAAGATTGAGAATATCCTCTATGATTTCGATTCGCCTAAATTGAGGGATGAGTCCATTCCTAACTTGGAGGTATTGTTGAGATTATTGAATGATAATCCGAATATCGTTATAGAGCTGGGCTCACATACGGATTCCAAGGGTACGGATGAATACAATATGGCACTTTCCCAGAAAAGGGCCCAGAGCGTGGTGGATTGGTTAGTAGGTAAGGGTATCACTACCAATAGGTTGGTAGCCAGAGGTTATGGTGAATCGGCGCCATTGGTCCCCAACACGAATCCTGATGGCTCGGATAATCCGGATAACCGCCAATTGAACAGACGTACGGAATTCAAGATTATCGGAGATGTGAATAACTAATATCTCCCTTACAGGGATAGCGGATAAAAGAAAAGCGGTAGGAAAATTTCCTACCGCTTTTTCGTTTTTAGTTCAGGTGTTCTTCCTTGCTACTCCATCACAAACATGACATCCGAGTTCCTCCCTCCAATGGTCGTGTCTGGCGTACTGACTGATGTAAGCTCTAAATAGAATAGGGTGGCTAGCAAGAAGATGATTCCGATTACATAAAGGTTTTTCTTCATAACTCCCGTTGGTTATTTAAATAAAATACATATGGATCCTAGCGTCCTGAATGTTTTATGCCAGCCTTGTTTTTAAGTTTTTATAGTAATGATATCGCAGTCGGGTAATCCCGTGTCGCAAATATATAACAATATTGTATATATGTAATTTATTTTAATATATTTTTCATGGTATTATTGGGTTTTGTGACTCAATTGATTTTGAATTTGTTATGTTTAGCGTTTATTTATAATATGTTCAGGGGCAAAGCTGTGAGGAAAATTATCATTCCAAGGCATCCTTTTTTCCTCATAAAAATGTCCTTTTTGATAAATTAGCGGCTTCACAATCTAGGAAATAAATAAAAAAGGTTCAGAATGGAAACGATTGTATTAGAGAATAACCAAGGAATGAAAGCCATCCTAACCAATTTTGGAGCACGCTTGATGTCACTTTTCATCCAGGACAAAAATGGTTTGCATAGAGATGTCGTACTAGGGTTCAATCACCCCGAGGATTACCTGAATGCGGAGGAAAAATATTTCGGTTGTATCGTAGGACGTTATGCCAATCGCATAGCGGACGGGAAATTTTCAATAGCCAATAAAACGTATCATCTGGCCTGTAATAATGGTCCCAATAGTTTACATGGAGGCATCAAGGGGTTTCACCTGAAAACCTGGTCCATCATTTCCCAGACTAAGGATAGCTTAACAATGAGCTGTATTTCTGAAGATGGGGAAGAAGGCTTTCCTGGGCGGGTAGAAGTGGAAGTTCATTATAATCTTACAGATGATAATGCCCTGCATATCGCCTATACGGCACAACCTGATAAGGCGACACCCATCAATCTGACACACCATTCCTATTTTAATTTGAAAGGACATGACCAAGGCTCGGTTTTGGAACACGAATTACAAATCAATGCACATTATTATTCCTTTGTTAATGAAAATCTGATTCCTACAGGGCCCTATGCACCTGTGGAGGGGACACCATTCGATTTTAGAAAAGCTAAACCACTAGGTAGGGATATTCGTCAGGAGCATCCCCAACTTGATTTGGGAAATGGATATGACCATAATTTTATCCTTAAAACCCAGAATTCTCAGGAGATTGTACATGCTGCAAGTATTTATGAACCTAAGCATGGTATAAGAATGGATGTACATACCAACCAACCTGGGATACAACTCTACACAGCCAATTGGCTGTCAGGAAACGATAAGGGGAAATCCAATCTTCCCTACACAGCCAATACTGCATTTTGTTTGGAGACCCAACACTTTCCGGATACACCCAACCAAGAAAATTTTCCGAATTGTACCATAAAAAGTGGAGAAACTTATCAATATGTCTGTGAATACAGATTTTCTACGGATAAAAAATGCTAGATAGACGGCAAAGAATTTAATTTTGTTTAACCTTTTATACCTTTTAGTCATTAAAAGTTAAACAAAGTATGATGGTTTAGGTTCTTTTGATGTTGTTTCATTCATAAAACCTAAAACTCATATTAATGTTTAAAGTGTCTAATCTCTCTAGATTATTAGTTCTATTCGCCATTGTTGTAAGTGTATGGTCCTGTAAGGATGATGCAGAGGATACAACAATCACTGCACAAGCTTCTGCTGATGCTGAATTGTCTTCTTTAGTTACTGCATTGGCCAGGGTTGACTTGGATGCTACACTGAGAGGCGATGGACCGTTCACTGTATTTGCACCAACTAATGCTGCTTTTGATGCTTTCTTGACTGCGAATGGATTCGCAAGTTTGGATGAAGTACCTGATGCTACACTGACTGCTATTCTTTTGAATCACGTGGTTTCTGGTGAAAACCGTTCCACTGGCTTATCCACAGGATATGTCTCTACATTGAGCCCAAGTGCTGCTGATCCTAACACGAACCTAAGTATGTTCATCAATACTTCAGGAGGTGTAAGAATCAATGGTGTTTCTGACGTAACCACAGCTGATATCAGTGCTTCTAATGGTGTAATTCACAAGGTGAATGCTGTTATCGGTTTGCCAACAGTGGTAACCCATGCCGTAGCTAATCCTGAATTCGCAAATTTGGTAGCTGCATTGACTTCTGACGGAACTTCCATAGACTATGTTGCTACATTGTCTGGTACAGGTCCTTTCACTGTATTCGCTCCGAATAACGCTGCATTCAGCTCTTTCGTAGTAGAAAAAGGATTCGCCGGGTTGACTGATATTCCATTGGCAACATTGGAAACAGTATTGCAATACCACGTTGTCACTCCTGCTAATGTGAATTCTTCTTCATTGACCAATGGTCAGGTAGTGGAAACATTGGAAGGAACCACATTCACAGTGAATTTGGATGGCGGTGCTACAATTACGGATAATGAAAGTAGAACCATCAATATCATTGCTACGGATGTACAGGCCAATAACGGTATCGTACACGTAGTGGATAGGGTATTGTCTCCGTTATAATGAACTAAAATTGGCGCCGTATTTTCCTAGTGCCAATAGTTGTCTTTATAAAATTGGAAATTTATGTTGGCGCTCATCAAAAGTGATGGGTGCCAATTTTTTTGATGAAACCCATTTAGCGAATTTTCGCTAGGAGTTTTGCCGCTGATTGGTTATATTTGATAAGAAATAATGTTTAATAAGGTGTTAGTCTGATATTTTAGCCTTAAAATAGGTGGATATCCATATAACACAACAATAAATGCACTTGCTATAATGAAACACATTTTTACTCCTTTATTCTTTTTTCTCGTTGCAATAGGGTGGATAAATCCAATCCAGGCACAGGTGAATGTATATTCTACCTATCAGATGCCATCTCCAAGCAATCTTAGTCCTTTGTTCATTGGTTCGTTGACGGAAAGCGCCATTTATTATGGTGATAATACCAATATGGATACCAATAAGCCGGTCATCGTATTCGTACACGGCTTTGTGGATTTGAATAATCTCTGGTTCGCACCCGGGAATGACATGTATATGGAATTCCATAAAAGAAGATACAGGACGGCATTCACTGCTACGACAAGAGGAGAGGGAATGTGGTACAATGGAGAAATGTTGAGTTATATGTTGGATGATATCACGGCACACTATGGTGTGAATGATGTGGTGATCATTGCACATAGTAATGGTGGTAAGGCATCTGAGGTTGCTATGTTCCAATACGGAAAATACAATAAGGTCGATCGGGTGATTACATTGGGTACTCCGTTCAGGGGAACAGGATTGGCCAATATGGCTGAGCTTCCCGGACTCAATTGGGTAGCTGATCTCGTTGGTTTGGGAGGTGGTACATCCACTTCTACAACTTACTATATGGATGGTTATGCCAGACCAATTCTGGATGGAAGTCCGGACAATCAACCCGATAAGTTCATCAATTATGGTGCATGGGGCTACAAGCATGGAAATAGTATCCTTTCTCCTGCCATGACCACAGGTGGAGTGTTGTTGAATGTGATGGGAGCCGGCCCTTTTAATGGAGGGAATGATGGTGTCACGCCTTATTACAGTTCTACAAGACCCGGAGGTACACAAATGTGGCCCGGACACTGTTGGACCTGGTGGTGCAATCTCGAATCCAAGACGGACCACGTTGATATTGCATACAATTATCGTAGTTTCAGTTACTTCGAACCTTGGCTGACAGGGAGTTTGCCCCTAAGGATGGCACAACCTGATTTTGGGGAATACGAACCAGTGGGTAATGAAATTGTCAGTCAGCACCAAATCATTATTCCCTCAATGGGACACGAATCATCCTTTGATATCGATGGTAGTGGAAAGGTCAGTATCCAATTGCTTCAGAAGAATGCAACGGAATCCATCCATATTTTGGATGCGAATAGACAGGTGTTGGATCAACCAGGTATATCCAAGGAATCCGATAATGGCCAAAGCCTAAGTATAGCTTATGAATTGGACCTTCCTTTGGAGGGAAATTATGAATTGGTAGCGGATTCGGATGATTTTATCGCAGTCATTGAACATGAGTCAGGACCGGCTTTGGTCTTGGACCAACTTAAGGCGGCTTATGCTCATGACGAAGCGATAAGTTGGTATGCCCATATGGAAGGTACGGACGAAGCGACGACCATTAAAGCCATCATCACGCATAAGAATGACCTGAAAGGAAATACTGTGAAAGGTCAAGTATATGAAGTAGAATTCCAACATGTAGGGAATATGGTCTACCGATACGATATGCCACAAGGCATGACTCCGGGAACTTATACCCTATGGATACAGTCGGAATCAGAAAAGTATAGTCGTTCAATCATCTCAGGCTTTGTAATCAATGAGGAAGTTACAAGGGAAACACTATTGGAGACGACCCTCCAATTATCCCATTATCCCAATCCTGTGAGTGATATGGCATTGATTCAAATCACAAAGAAAACAGAGGGAAATGCAATGATTACACTTTATGACCAATTCGGACGAACCATCAAACAGCAGGATTTGTCTAAAGAACCCATTGGCCAACAGGAAATTCAGTGGGATTTGGCATCGACTCCGAATGGAACCTACTATTTGGAATTCCAAACAGGGAATCAAAAAATATCAAAGCCACTTATCGTACTGCGATAAAGAATAGGATTGATAAATAAAAGAAAAGCGAAGTATGGTAAAGACCATACTTCGCTTTTTATATTCTAATAGCAATCTCATTGCTCTCTTAGATTTCTTCTCCAATCCTCACATTCAATTCAATTCCATTGGCTTCATAATCCTCGAATTGTTGCTTTCTGGATTTCAATAATACGATATCGTCCCGATTGATGATTTCATATTCCATTTGGATGATTTCATCAATTTCAGTAATGATATTTTCTTGGCTATTCCAATAGGTAATGGATGGATCTGAAATATCCCTCATCACTTCTTTTTTGAATACGGAAACATCATCCTTGAAAAAATTGGACATTTGCATGACTTCATCCGCATGTGCCAATACATCATTATGCTTGCCACTTCCCAAAAGGGAATGACCACCATAATCCCATGTCTGCATGAACCATGATGGATAAAAATATTCTATGCTGTCCCTTTGATAAATAGTCAGTCCCAAATCCGTGAAAACATCATCTTCCTCACCCTCGGTTTGTAGTGCTTTCTGGTGGAGTTGTCTAAAATCCTTGAATAAATAATATTGGGTTCCCTCTGCAACAAGCTCAACCACATACCCCGGAAAGATATCCTCAATCCAAAATATATTAGGTAGATTTTCTACTTCCGTAGCAGGTATCTTTTCTTCAAGGGCCGAGACCATCCTTTCCCTTAATTCTTCTCCGTCATGGAAAACGTTTGCAAATGCTTCGGAAGTAGAGGCATTGGCATAATCATCCCTATAATCCAGGACTGCCGAAGATAAATTGCCAAAAAAGGCTTTCATTCTTTTCTCCAATAATAATTCGGATAATTCCTCACTATCATCACCCTCGAATATGACTCCACCACCGTAGACCCATCCGGTATCACCCTCCATGGTCAGTATGGAAATCCAAGGCTCATCATACCAAACCCCACCTAACTTTAGCTTGGTCGTAAAGTCCGTCATGCTTCCTGCATAAGGAACTTCGGCACCCATGGATATGATACCCATTTCGGCTGTTTCCAATCCCGGAGCTTCATAAATCCGAAGTTGATCCATATTGACGACCAATCGAATCAGATCAGAGGAAGGTATATTGAATAAGATATTTTCTGCTGTTTTATTACACGCCCAACAGCTTAGGACGATGGCTATTACTCCCCAGTAAAAATTCTTGCCCATGATGAAATTAAAACGATAAAAACCCAAAAAATATGAGGGGAAAACGATATCACTCTCATTAACCCTAAATTAAGCAATACTCCATTGAATTTTTAATATAATGCCTTGGATTTTTCTAAATCCTAGTATTTATCCACGTTGGAATGAATAACATGGTACTTTATTTCAAATTAGATAATAAATTCATTGATGTTGCGTTATCATTTTTACTTTTATTAGGCAAAAAGAGAATGGAATTCTACATCTCTAATCATGCCTAAATACTCATCTAACTGTTATTTTAATCATCTTGTTCCAAGGAAATGAATCCAAGGAATCAGGGTGTTGTTTGTTTTTTGAAAAACCTAAGAATCAGAAATTCTGATTCATGCAAACATCAAGATTATGAAAACAGTTAAGACATTCTTCATGCTATTGGCATGCAGTATTCTATTGAAAGCCAATGGCCAGAATTCATTGGGGACAATACAGCCCAATTCTAACCCCGCCTTGCCATCTTCCTATAATTTTCAGGAATATATATTCGCAGAACCCGATGACCAGGGGAATTGTACTGGAGCCATTAATGGTAGCGCTACTATTTCGGAAGTATTCCTAGCCCAAACCCATAGACATGCCATAGGCCATCCATTGTTCTTTACGATAGGTGCCCGCCCTGCATTATTCCAAGTGGCAGTCACGGGTAATGGAACAGCACCCGATGTTCAGGTAGAGGGATTCATGAATGGAAATTCCTTGGGGGTACTCTGCCTTGCAGGACCATCGGAACTAAGCCCGAACATCAATCTGGAGGTACCCAATTTTGAAGATTATTTCTCCGTTACACTTCCAAAATCATGGATAGGGAATGGATTGGAATTGCAGGTAACCACAGGAAATGATACACGAACCATCTCGTCCCAGGAACTGAAGATTGGACCCTACGTGGAACTGAATCTGGTCATGGTGAATATGGACGTAATGGATTATAATGATGATCCGCACTTATATCCTATATTCGATGATTTCCTAGAAGAATTGGCATCTGCGATTCCTGCTAGTGTCATCCGTTTTGGAACCTTTCCCGTAGAAATGAAATTCCCTGAAATCGTTTGTGCCAATGGAACCGAACAACTCGTTGTTTTATCCAATGCTGACCAATGGGTCAATCAGGGTATACCTGATTTGGGGTATGTGAATGGTGTCGCATCACTATTCATAGATAATCTAATAAAGTCAACAGGGGATTTTGCCACTACCATTTATTTTGGTAATACCTTGAATCTTGACCCCGGAGGATGGGGCGGCGGCGGTACTTTTGTCGGCCCTGATTTCACTAATATTTTCATACATGAATTGGGACATGCATTATCATTGCCCCATTGGGAAGAAGAATACAATCTGACCAATCCGGGAAGTGAGCAATACAATTACCCTTATGGAGGTGATTTTGATAATGCGGGTGGCCGGAATGAGGTCTGGAATTTCATTCAGGATAGCTATGAATTTGTTAGTCCGATATGCCAGGAAACAGATAGTGAATTCCAAGGAATGGAACGAAGCGATTGTATGCAGAGAGAAGCTCCTTGTAACGAAACCCGTCCTAGTGGTCCGGGGCCTTGGGATGGGTTTACGGATTTTTCTGCGCTATCCATGTATCGTTACCTAATGGGAGGAGCCAACAAATCAGGACAAGTGAATTATCGGGGGAATTTGGTGGATTATCATCTGATGGAGCAGGACGGCTATCCAACGGTTACCCTTGAAAACGGTGTTAGGGTATTCAATAGGGATGTATTACAACCCCAGGTTCCCTTTAATGAGAATAGCTTCAAGTTGCCGGGGACTGAACAACTGGAAACAGATGTTTACCTTATTTATGGTAGTGCCCATCCTACACAGCCCCAAGCCAATATGGTCTATGAACCGCTTCCTTATCGAGGAACATTATTACCTGTATTAGATCCTACTGATGCGACTACGTTTTCGTTATTGCAAGGCTTGGAAGCAGAAGATGCACCATCATTGTATGACCAGACCAGAGATCTTACCCTAAGGTTGACTTATTCGGACGGCTCTATTCTGCATACACTCGTTCCCTTGGCTTCCTTTGAAAGACAACCCTACGATTCGGATGATTTTGCCCAATGGAGAGGGGATATCTCATATTGGACAATGGTCGTTCCGGGAGACAAGGAGTTGTGTAAGGTGGAGGTATTCCACAGGCCATTCATCATATCAGATAATGTGGACGATACGGCCGGGAATATCAATCATATACCCCATGGGATCAATGCTGATAATTTTATGGATGATGCGGTCCTATTGACACAATACGAATGTAATTCAACAAGTATAGAAGACGTGATTTCATCAGAATATAGTGTGGTATATTTTCCGAATCCTCTTAGTGAATCCGTAATGATTGAAAGTGAGGAATATGAGGGATATACTGTTAGTATATTCAATATTTCAGGGCAATTGATAAGTACGCAAAACTTGGGAAGCAACCGAACAGAAATGAATACCAAGGGCTGGTCTTCCGGATTTTATATAGCTGTCATAACAGACGAGTCCGGAACTGTCGTGAGTACCAATAAATTGGTCAAGGAAGACCGTAATCAGTAAATCAATGAATGAAGATGACAAATCAAATCAGATATATACTTAGCATTACATTCATACTTATCTCTATAACAATGACACAGGGACAAACCCTAAAAGTCTTCATCCTTGCAGGACAATCCAACATGCAGGGATATGGGGAAATTTATAATCCTACAACGCCCGGTACACTAGAACATTTTCTAGCCAATGATGGCGCTGATGAATTTGGTTCCATACTGGATGGTCAAGGAGATTTCATGATCAGGGATGATGTATGGGTTCGCTTCAAAAGGGAAGAAGAAAATACCACCAAAACAGGGAGTCTAACTGCAGGATTTGGGGTGTTTGATGACTTCATAGGGCCTGAGTTGGGCTTTGGCTGGCAGTTAGGTGATTATTTTGATGAGCAGGTGCTCATCATTAAGACGGCATGGGGTGGGAGGAATCTTGCGGTGGATTTTAGACCTCCCAGTTCAGGAGGAACCACTGGTCCTTATTACCAACAAATTTTGGATGATGTGGATGAAGCATTGGATAACCTATCAAATGATTTTCCGGATTATAATAATGAACTGGTTGAAATCGTTGGATTTGCTTGGCACCAAGGTTGGAATGATGGTGAGGAAATGGCCTATCTGCAGGAATACGAAACCAATATGATTCATTTTATCAATGATATCAGAAATGATCTGAATGCACCTGATATGAAGTTTGTTATTGGCAATTCCGGCCAAGGAGGTTCAGCGTTGATTGAGGATGACCTATGGGTTTTCAATTTGCAAACGATACTGGTTCCTGCACAGGAGAATGCTGCCAATCATGATGGATATGAGGGTGTTGGGTTAGCCGATACCCGTCCATTTTATAGACCGACGGATATTTCACCGAGTGATGCGATATACCATTGGAATGATTCAGGTGAAAGCTACATGCTTATCGGAGATGATATGGGAAAGGTAATGATAGGATTGTTGGATGCATCGCAACCCTCAAGTGTTTCTTATGCTGTAGAACCAACCCATCCTATATCCATCCTCCCCAATTATGTAAAGGATGCGTTCTTATTGAGAGGAATGGATGGAAAACAAAATATCAATATCATCAATGTCAATGGGGTAGTGGTCCAATCCTTGGTTTCTGATAAGGCGGAAGTCAGAATCGATATTTCAGGACTGAACCCAGGTATGTACTTTGTGGAAGTCAGGAATCCGGATAATGGGAGCCTAAGTATAAAACGATTGGTAAAACATTAAGAATACAAACAGGATGCGAAAGGGGGCAGATTCCATTTGGAATCTACCCCCTCCGCTTTGATATTCAAATTCGATGAACTAGAATTATTATTCTACGATAATCATGAATTTGTTTTTCTTACCATTCTCAATCATGATATATCTGTCATGTAAAAGATGCTCGGCGGAAACAGCAAATTCATCCCCTGATATCTTTTCCTTATTGATGGTAATGGCATTATTCTTAATAGCCCTCCTTGCCTCTCCCTTGGAAGCAGTAATCTTGATATCATCCGATGCAAGGAAATCAAGGATGTTTACCGTGCCTGAAATGGCATCCTTAGCAATAGTCCTCTTATTGATTTCAGAAGCAATCATCGCAAGGGAATCGCTGTTGAGGGAAAGTAATTGTTCCCTGGAAGCTTTCTTATTGAATAATAACTCGCTCACGGTCTTAGAGGATTCCAATTCTTCCTCCGAGTAGATTCTGGCTGTTAGTTCCTCTGCCAATAAACGCTTCAGATGATTCGGATTGGTCTCAAGGAACTCCGCTTCCAATGCTTCGACTTCCTCCTTGCTTCTGAATGTGAAGTAACGCATGAATTTGGGTAAGTCCCTATCATCACAATTCAACCAGAATTGGTAGAATCCGTAGGATGTGGTAAACTTCCTATCTACCCAGATATTCCCTTTTTCGGATTTTCCGAATTTGGAACCATCCGCTTTGGTCAATAGGGGAGTGGTAATGGCAAATGCCTTACCCTGAAGATTCCTACGGACAAATTCCGTCCCTGTGGTAATGTTACCCCATTGGTCGGAACCACCCATCTGAATGGTACAGCCGTATTGTTCGTATAGGCATTGGAAATCGTAGCCCTGAATCAATTGGTAACTGAATTCGGTAAAGGACAAACCTTTCTCAATCCTGCGCTTGACGGATTCCTTGGCCATCATGTATCCTACGGTAATGGTTTTACCCACATCCCTAAGGAAATCGAGGGCATTCATACTATTGTAGAAATCATGATTGTTCACAAGGATGGCCTTGTTGTCGCCGTCCTCGAAATTCAGGAATTTCTTCATCAAATGCACTTGGTATTCGAGGTTGCCATCGAGTTCTTCGTACGATTTGAGTTGCCTTTCCTCATCCTTGCCTGATGGGTCTCCGATACGACCCGTTGCACCTCCCATAAGTACGATGGGTTGGTGTCCACTGCGTTGGAACAAGGACAACAACATGATTTGCACATAATTACCAATCGTCAATGATGGAGCAGTGGGGTCGAAGCCGATATAACCCACACATTTTCCATTTTCGAGTGCTTCTTCTACGCCGGGAGTCAGATCATTGAGCATCCCACGCCATTTCAGTTCTTCTAGAAAATTCATGCGATTTGGTATTGTTGATTAAAATAATGTTGATGTTCTAACCCAAGGAAAGAAAAAATGATTCCCCTTTTCTCGAATAAGGCTGCAAAAATAAGCATTAAGCTGTAAAGCTGTTAGTTCGTACAACTGTAAAATGTTGGCAAATTCTAATAAATGTGATGTGGATTCCCATCCTAGTACCTATTCGATGGGCAAGGTTTTGATTTGTCCATTGGCTGTGATCAGGATGTACTCCTTTTTGGTCGTACTATTGGCAACAGGAGCCGGATTGTCTTTCTTTTCTTTCAAGTCGAATGAGACACTCAGTGTATAAAGGAGTTGCATGCCCGGATCGATCTTTTCTGCATTCATGATGAAATCATGTTGTTTGGGAAAAACTGGACTGTAATAATAGGTAGTGGATTTTTGGACATTCCTGACTTTTGATTGTTGTTGTGGAGTGATGGATGTATTGCAATATGCCTGATAGGAACGGTATTGTTCCGTTGGATAGAACATGAGGAATCCCTCTCCCATAGTCCTGTCCTTACTATCCAGTTCGATGTTGAGGACCTCCTTGTGAAACTGAATTTTCTCCTTGAGAATACCAATCGCTTTCGTACGCATTTCTTCCTTGAACTGCTCCAGTTTTTCTGAATAATGGTCCACTTTGACCAAGTCATAAATCTCAGCTTTGGCACAAAGGGAAATGATTTTTTCCAAGGCATCTGCATCTTGGTATCGGATGTGCAGGTTCTTTTTCATTTCGAAACCAGAGGGAACTTCCTTGTAGGTTTTCTTGCTGAATATTTTTTTCTCTACTGCATATTCATACAAGGGGATAAAGGAAATCATATCCACGAAGATTTCAGCTTCGATATTTGAAGATTGTAATCCCGATCGGACCTTTTCTATTTGGTTGTTCATGAGTTGGTCCGTTTCTTCTGCGGTCTTACCTGACTGCGAAGCCGCAAAAATGGCGATATAACCATCGGATTCCAGATTATAAATACCAGCTACCTCAATCGTCAGTTGATTCGAATTGTGGTACTGCACAGGTGCCTTGACCGACTTGATGTTGGAATTGTTCCCATTGGAGGCAGCATTACCATAATTGGCATTGCCCATTTCCTGGCAGAGAAGTAACAAGGGTAAACAAATGGAAAGTAAAGTGAATAGACTCGATTTCATAGGTTTAAATTGAGTTGAATGAATAATTTCAACTGAAAATAAACCAAGAACCATCAAATCAACCCAAGTGATTCAGACTTAACAAATCATTACCATAAGGCACTCCTCCGAAACGAATGATACACCTAGATGTTGAACACCAAATATGAGTGGTGCTACAGCTCCTTGTCTAATTCTTTGTACTCTTGGGATTCAGACTTCTTTCAGCAATACGATATATACAGGAAAGTGATCAGAATAGCCACCCTGGTATTCACCGCCACCAAATGTCCTGAAAGGATAATTCTTGTATTGTCCCGTTTTTTGTCTCAGGAATTTCTTGTTGAAAATCTTAGCCTTATAAAAGAAATAACCCTCAGTCTTTCCTTTGAGGCAAGGTTTTGTCATTAGGATCTGGTCGAACAAACTCCAAGCGTCACGATATGCCAATGTTCCGATACCTTTTCTGAAAAAGTCAAAATAAGGATTGAACATATTGTTCTTCGTAACCTTATCTTCCTTATTGACACCTTGTAGGATTTTCTTTACACTCGGACTGGTTGGGTCATCATTCAAATCCCCCATGACATAAATCTTGGCATTAGGGTCCACTTTGATGATTTCATCTATCGTATCCTTGCATACTTTGGCAGCTGCATTACGGAAAGGTCTGGACCTTTTTTCCCCACCACTTCTACTAGGCCAGTGGTTGACCATCACATGTATGACTTCCCCATCCATTTCACCCTTGACAAAAAGGACATCCCTTGTATATTTTCTTTCACCGTCTTCCTTGTAAAGTTTGACGGGTAAGGCCTTGGATTCTATGACCTTGAAATATTTAGGATTGTAGATCAATGCGCAATCAATACCTCTCTTGTCAGGGGAATCATGATGAACGATTTGGTAATTCCTATCCTTGATGGAATCCTGTTGTACCAAATCCTCCAGTACACCCTTGTTCTCCACCTCGGCAGTTCCCATGATAGCCAGTCCGTCAGGATTCAGATCCGTTCCGACCTGTGAGATCACCTTGGCAAGATTACCCAGTTTCTCATTATATTTCTCCTTGGTCCATTGGCGACCTCCATTCGGTAGGAATTCCTCATCATTAATTTCTTCATCATCTTCCGTATCAAAGAGGTTTTCAAGATTGTAAAAACCAATCAAGCTTGATTTGTACTGTTTCTCTTTTTGTGCAAAAGATTGATTTACAACGAATAATGAAATAAGAATGAGTGTGATATGCAATCTCATGTTAGGTATTTTTCACAAATATATCATATAGCAGACTCTTAATCTCCTAACGATTTACTAAAAGATAGGTCGGATAGATTAATTTTCGGTTAATTCCTTGTCAAAGCAATCGGCCCGAATGGTATTTATGATTAAATTTGTCTTTGGTTTGGACCCAATCAGGGAACTACCGTTCATGACAATAATGGATCTATGAAGCAATTTACCCTATTTATCCTTGCTTTGTGTTTGTCCCAACTTGCCCTTGCAGGTAATGGGTTTACGGAAGCAATCCCCCTCCATGAGAGAGATACCGTCCCGGATTCCATAGACATCAATACCAATTCCATACCCATCATTTCCCTCTCAGAGACAGAGTTGGAAAGGGAGGATGGTTTTGAGAATATCTCCGGATTATTGACGGCTTCGAATGATGTTTTCACCAATGCAGCAGCATTCAATTTCGGTGTGGCTCGTTTCAAGATGAGGGGATACCAAAGTAATGCGACCCAAATTTTCCTGAATGGTTCATCCATGAATGACCTCGAAACGGGGAATACATACTGGAGTATGTGGGGTGGATTGAATGATGTACTTAGGAATAGAAATGTCAGCATAGGATTACAGGCTACAGAATTCGCTTTCGGAGGATTGAACGGTGCCACCAATATCGACATAGGCGCAGCATCCCAAAGGATTCAGAGAAGAATCAGTTATGCATCTTCCAACCGTTCCTATTTCCACCGTATCATGGGAGTCTATACACCCAAATTGAAGAATGATTGGTTCCTTACCATTTCTGGTTCAAGGCGATGGGCTCAGGAAGGATATCAGGAAGGTACATTCTATGATTCTTGGTCTTACTTCCTAGGAGTAGAAAAGAAATTTGCTGATCGTACACAATCCATTGCTTTCAATATCTTGGCATCACCAACACAAAGAGGTAGGGGAGGAGCCAGTATACCTGAGATGTATGAAATTGCAGGTACGAATTATTACAATCCGAATTGGGGATTCCAGAATGGTGAGAAAAGAAATGCCAGGGTGAATAATTCCCACCAACCTATTGCTGTTCTGCAACACAAGTGGAAACTCAATGAAAATTCTAGCTTGAATACTGCGATTTCCTACCAGTTCGGAAGAAATGGTGCTTCTGCTTTGGATTGGAACAATGCTAGGGATCCAAGACCGGATTATTACAGATATCTTCCTAGTAATTATTCCGATCCGGTTGCTGCCCAGGCCATTTATGATGCAATGGTGGCAGATCAAAGCCTAAGACAAATCAATTGGGACAATTTGTATAGCTCCAATATGCTCGATGATCCTGAAACCATCATGGATGCCAATGGGGAAGCAGGTAATAATATTACAGGATTGCGTTCCAAATACATTCAGGAAGAAAGAAGATACGACCGCCAAAAAGCGGATTTCACCATTAATTACAATACGGTGATTGGCCAGGATTTTACCATTAATTCAGGCGCATATTATAGAAGACAGAATACCCACAATCATAAGAGGGTATTGGATTTGTTAGGTGGTGATTATCACTTGGATGTTGATCGTTTTGCGGAACGTGATTTTCCTGATGATGAGAATGCCATCCAGAATGATTTGGATAGTCCGAATAGGGTAGTTGGAGTAGGTGATATTTTCGGATATTCCTATGATTCCAATATTTCCAATTATGGTGCATGGGTCCAAGGACAATTGAACCTGTCCAAGGTTGATTTATTTGCTGCTGTGAATGTTGGACAAACCCAATTTTGGAGAACAGGTAATTTCAGGAACGGACGTTTCCCCGAAAATTCCCTGGGTGATTCCGAGAAGCAAAACTTCCTCGAATATGGAGCTAAGTTAGGTGCTACCTATAAGATAAATGGTCGTAACTATTTATTCGCCAATGGTGCAATCATGCAAAGACCACCGTCCTATCGTGAGGCTTACCTCTCCCCAAGGACAAGGGATGACGTAGTCCAAGGTCTGACAACTGAGAAAATCCAATCCGTAGAGGGAGGATACTACCTGAAGTCACCTTATTATAAGGCAAGGGTTACAGGATACTATACTCGTTTTCAGGATGGTTTGGAAACCATTAATTTTTATAATGATGTACAAAGGACATTCGGTAACCTAACCATCAATGGAATTGATAGGCAACACTTCGGTGTAGAGATTGCAGGTGAGGCTCAGATTGTTACCGGATTGTCCATAACAGGTGCGGTTGCCTTAGGACAATATACCTACACGAATCGACCCTCAATGACATTCACACAGGATAATACTGCAGAGGTATTATCCGTGGAAACAGTTTACCAGAAAGACTTTTATGTGGATAATACGCCACAAAGAGCTTATTCGGTAGGTTTGAGATATAACTCTCCTAAGTTCTGGTTTGCAAACGTAACATTCAACTACTTCGACGAAATGTATTTGGATTTCAATCCACTTAGAAGAACAGTTGAGGGTGTTGCCACATTGGAGCCGGGTTCCGAATCATTTAACCAAACAATCTTCCAAGAGGAACTGGCCAATCAGTATACACTGGATATATTCGGTGGTAAATCATGGAGATTTGATTACAAGTATTACATATACCTAACAGTAGGTGTGAGCAATATTTTGAATAATAGGGATTTTGCAACAGGCGGATACGAACAATTGAGATACGTCCAAGGAGATTTGGATCGTTTCCCGAATCGTTATTATTATGCCTACGGCATTAATTATTTCGCCCAAATTGCATTCAGATTCTAATAAATTAATTAATAGTGGATAATGAATAATTAATCATTATTAATTCTTTCATTCTTCATTACATAATATATGTATAATGAAAAAGATATTTTTTCCATTTATCGCAACTATTTTTTGCGCCGCTTTAATTTTCTCTTTCAATGCCTGTGTCGATAAGGATTTCGATACACCTCCAGCTAACGGTTCAGACCCGGAAGGTGTGGTGGCCAATACGACAATAGGCCAATTGAAAAACCTACACAACGGGAATAGCATCACGGATATCGTGGATGATGTCATCATCGAGGGTATTGTGACTGCCAATGATGAATCCGGTAATTTCTTTAGGGAAATGTTCATTCAGGATGCATCAGGAGGCCTTAAGGTCTTATTGGATTTTACAGAGTCATACAATGATTATCCAGAGGGTAGGAGAGTATTCATTAATTGTAGAGGATTGAAGATTGATGAATTCAGTGGTATATATTCTATCGGACTGGCTATCGGTGATGATGGTTTCCTGGATGGTATTCCACTCAATGTAGTAGAGGAATACATCATGCCGGGTATGTTGAACCAAGACATCCAGCCGGCAGTCATCGGTATCAATGATATCGGAAGTGTCCTTGGTACCTTGGTTACCTTGGAAGATGTCCAGTTCATTGATGGAGAGATAGGCGGTACGTTCGCTGATGGATTGAGTAATCCACCAGTAACAATCAATAGGAATATCCAGGATTGTAATGGTAATACGGTGATTGTTCGTAACTCAGGTTATTCCAATTTTGCCAATGACCCCTTACCAACAGGAAACGGGTCATTAACAGGTATCGCCAGTGCATTCCTGAATGACAACCAAATGTTCGTTAGGAGGGCAGAGGATGTAATCATGGCCAATACACGTTGCGACGGAAGTACAGGTGGCGGTGGAACTGGTAATGAATCCCAAGCTAATATTGCGGATATCAGATCGGTATTCACAGGAGGTGGAATGTCTGCTCCAGCTGAAACGAAAATTCGTGGTGTGGTTATTTCCGATAGGATAGAAAGTAATATCGTAGACCAGAATGTAGTCATCCAAGATGCTACAGGCGGTATAGTAGTACGATTCAATGATGCTCATTTCCTGAATTTGAATGATGAGGTGGAGATTGTAATCTCAGGACAGGAGTTGTCAGAATTCAATGGTCTGCTACAAGTGAATAATGTTTCCAATAATAATGCATCAGTAGTGGGAACTGGAAATATCTCACCAGTATCAAAGACAATTTCAGAGATTACTTCGGATTTGGAAAACTTGGAATCCACGCTTGTTGAAGTGTCCGGAGCCACACTCACAGGAGGTAATACTTATAATGGTGCCCTGACATTGGATGATGGTACAGGCGCTATTACTGTATTCACAAGGTCTGGTGCAGGATTCTCTGGCGCATTGGCCCCGACCAATGGAGAGGATGTAACGATGGTAGCCATCGTATCCCAATTCAATGATGCCCAATTGGTCATCAGGAATTTGAATGATGTAACTGCTACTGGTGGTAGCGGCGGTGGTGGTGGCGACTGCGATGTGGATGAGAATTTCCAATCCGGTACACAATTCGACCCCGTGAACCTGTCAGGTTGGACCAATGCTGTCGTAGAGGGCTCGGACGAGTGGATATTCAATTCATTCGATGGCAATACATTCGCTAGGCTAAGAGGTTTCCAAGCGACTTCCTCAGACATTGAGGGATGGCTGGTAACACCAGAAATCGACCTGAGTACACAAAAGGTATTGAACTTCAACTCAGCGCAGGCATTCTGGGCACACGACGGCCTTACGGTGATGTTCTCAAGTGACTTTACAGGAAATGTAGAGAATGCCAATTGGACAGACCTGAACCCAACCCTTGCAGGATCAAGTACACCGAATTATGATTGGGTGAATTCCGGTGATATCAACTTGCCGGTTGGAGGTACAGGTTATGTGGCTTTCAGATATATCGGTGATAACTCCAGCGAAACCACCACATACAGGGTGGATGATGTACAAATCTGCGAACCTTAGGAACTTTTTTCTAAGGTATCGAATTGATATGATGATTCAAGGGCACTGTTATCCATTTGGATGTCAGTGCCTTTGTCATTGCTAAACAGCAGTTTATGGAGATATAGATTTGTCCCACATCACTTTGAAAATCGCAATAAAACCCATATCTTTGCACTCGCTTTTTAAGAATCATTAAAATTTATTACCAATGTTTGCAATTGTGGAGATTGCCGGTCAACAATTTAAAGTAGAGGAGGGTCAAGAGATCTTCGTCCACCGGCTCAACGCATCGGAAGGCGATAGCCTTTCATTCGACAAGGTACTTCTAGTGAATAGCGGAGGTGCCGTAAGCGTGGGTACACCATCAGTGGGTGGTGCAGCTGTTAACGCAACCGTATTAGAGCACGTAAAGGGTGACAAGGTCATCGTCTTCAAGAAGAAGCGTCGTAAGGGCTACAGAAAGAAGAATGGACACCGTCAGTCATTCACCAAAATCAAGGTGGAGGGTATCGCTCTTTAGGAAAAACAACTATTTATCTGACCAGTCAAAAGAGGATTGGTAGAACCCATTTTAAAATTATAATCGAGTTCCATCAAGTGGTAACCTGCCCTTAGAACTCGAATCTAATATCAAATATCATGGCACATAAAAAAGGTGTAGGTAGTACGGATAACGGACGTGACAGTAATAGTAAACGTTTGGGTGTAAAACTATTCGGTGGCCAGGTAGCTAAGCCGGGTAATATTATAGTTCGCCAGAGAGGAACCAAGTTCCACCCTGGTCTGAATGTGGACATGGGTAAGGACTTCACCCTACATGCCCTAATTGATGGAACAGTGAAGTTCCACAAGGGACGTAAGGGTAGGACTTTCGTAAGCATTGAGCCTGTGGGCGGTGTTTCCATTCCTGATGTACCTACTTCAAGCAAGAGAGTAGCCAAGTCTGCTCCAAAGGCAGAGGATACTGCTGCTCCGATAGCAATGGCTGCTGCTCCTGAAGCGGAAGCTCCTGCTGCAGAGGAAAAGCCAAAGAAAAAAGCCAAGGCTAGTGGTGAGGATGATTTCAGAAAGATCGAGGGAATCGGTCCAAAAATCAGTCAACTGATTAAGGATGCAGGTATTCCTACTTTTGCTGCACTTTCAGAAACTGAAGTGAGCAAATTGAATGAGATCCTTGAAGCTGCTGGAAGTCGTTATAGAATGCATGACCCAGCCTCATGGCCTCTACAAGCCAAAATGGCTGCAGAAGGCAAGTGGGATGAGTTGAAGCAGTGGCAAGACGAACATGATGGAGGTAAGTTATAATCCACCATCATTTCCCTGAACTAATATTGAATGAATAAGCGGTCAGTCTTCCCGGATTGGCCGCTTTTTTTGTTTTGTATACCTTTCCCTTTGACAGGATAGCCATTCCTTGTTTAATGTTTTATGCCTTAAATCATACCTGAAGCCTCACTTGGCATAATTTTTTAATACACTTACATATAACGAATACCAAGAACAAACCTACCATAATTTATTGCCGATTCAAGTTTGGAATTCTAAGGTCAATCTAGGGTGCTTTCAGATAACCGTATCTGTTTCTTTGGATTGTGTATTGGGGTTAGCAGAGAGATGCTAACAAGCCAAACATATGCCTGTATGGGATAAGTCTGGTTGTAGTGAAAGAGTCTTTAGGGTGGATTTGAAAGAGGGGCTTATGTGAAAAGGATTCACTTAAGGGTAAGACCGGAATACTCATTCCTTGTCGTGATACAAGGAATATCGTCAATGGAGTTTTTGGCAATGACAGATTTTTGAATGTAATAGCATAATAATGGCTGTTTTTTTAACATTTTTTCACTTTTTTCATGAAGAAATAGTGCCATTATATGTCAAATTGCGTCTCAATCAATGTAACGAATTTTAATAATTGGATTTGTTTAGCTTGTGACATATTTTCACTTAAAATTCTGAGTAAATCTTATGATTTATAATAATATTTAACTCATTGTTAAGCAAAAACTTAAAAAGTCCTATTGGTTTCGTACTGTTAATCTTTAAGTAACATCTTACAAAATCACCAGTTTACTAAGAAATTTGGGGCTTATTTATTAAATTTGTTAAGCGAAAACTTTGTTTTTCAACGCATTGCACTTAAAAATCTCGCCTTTATTTCCCCCCTTTTTAATGTGGTTAACATGTTACCATATTGAATGGTAATTAGTTACGCCTTAAAGTTTTGTGGAATATATATATGTTATTCCTATCAGAACAAGGCAGATGAGCACTTTTGAACTCTCGATTTCAGTATTTGACATTTTGGAATATTATAGTAATTGATTTTCAGTTGATTATGAGTTTTTTATAATCTGGGATTATCTCAGATTTTGTTAACAAATCTTCATATTGATTGAAACCATCATATTGGCTTAATAATTGTGACGTGGTAAAAGGCTTTGCCAAGTAATTATTAAGCGCAACACCGAATATTGTCAAAATGTGACATGATAAAGTGTCTTAATTGTAGCTTTCCGAATTTGCGCCTTGGCAATGATTCCCAAAGCTCAACGAAGTAGAATTGTATTTATTCAAACATAATTGTTGTTTCATGAAAAATCTTTCCAATATCATCCAATCTTATTCCCTGAATAAGAGTATGCTTTCCAGCAGTGTCCTTGTATTTACACTGATTGGAGCATTCTTACCGATAGGCTGGATTTCAAATGTGAATCCCGAAGCCCAAACGGTAGGTACTTCCGAAATGGTAGTTGTGGAAAAAAACAATCAGGCATCCTTTTCTGACGTATTCGGAAAAATGGATAATGATGATGACGAACTCTTTCCATTCGACAAAAACCTATCGGTACAATTCGCCAAGACATTCGATGATAATACCAGAGGGACACTTAGTTTCAGTTATAAGATGGCTTCTTCAAAATTGACAGTCTCTTGTAAGGAAAGCAAAGAACAGCCCAATCCATACAAATTGGATTACTCCTACGATATCAAGAAAGACGAGGAGGGTAACTACCTTGTCAATATGAAAGGAGTCCTCAATGCATTTGATATCCTTTATGTGGAGCCCACCGTGAAACAAAAATTTACTGGAGACTATGTTAAGTATCCTGCCGAGCTTTCAGTAGGACAGGAGCTTCCGGATGCTTCTACAGAATTGTCTACTACGATTACGTCTGATTTGACCAGAATCCAAAAGTATAAGGTTATGGATAGAAAGGTAACCGCAAAGGAGAAAGTGAATATCGGTGGTAAGGAATATGACGCATTCGTCATTACATACCAGATTCAATCCGTCTCCTACCTTAATGATTCAGAAATCCAAAGTACGACTGAGGACATTAAGGAATGGTTGGCTCCAGGATTCGGATTCATCAAGAAACAATCAGAAAAGAAAATAGATATCGCTTACACTGAATCTTCAGTAACAGTCAAGGAATCTGTTTCAGGAACTAAAATAAGTCTTAGATAAGACAAGCACTCATACCTATACCATGGATCATTTCATACTTCGCATGACAAAAGAGAAGATTATGACAACGTTTATACAATCTAATTTGCTACATTCTAATGCTAGCAAAATTTCTTATTCTATCTTGTTTGTGCTAGGCTTTATTCTCCCCGCCAGCCTTTCTGCTCAAACTTACACCGTAGTTACAGCCAACGGTAGTAACTTTTTCATCAATACACCTAATGGAACGGTTTCCACGAACTGTATTGATTCCCACTTGGCAGCTCCTCCTGTAGGTGCTACCTATACTTGGGATGGATCATATTATGTTCCTACGAATTCAAGTTATCAGAGGTCAACAGGTACGCCACCTGTTACACCCCAACTCCCGCCAGGGCCGAGTTGTAATAGTAATTTCGTATGGAATGCCAATGTCTACTTGGACGGTGGTAACTTCATTAGAAGTAGTGCCGTTCCTGGTGGTAGGTTGCTCTGTGGAGATCAATTCACAGTCTCCCTTCCTGCGGCATTCAGTAACAATGGTGCAATCCAAATCACCATACCTCAATATGTGTCCGCAGACGGTTACACCAATAGATGTGATAATACCAGCCAGACGAATGAGTCCTGGCATTTGGAATTTTATAGGAACGGAGCTTGGGTAGGTTCTACCAACTCTACTGCAGATGTTCCTAATGGTTGTTATGAATGGTCTATAGGTTCCCTGAACTCAGTGACGTTGAATAATGGTGCCGACCAGGTAAGGGTAGTACACTCTTGTAATGGTACGGGAACCAACTCTGTCGTACCTTCAAGTTTCTGCTTGAACTATACTGTACTTTGTAATAATGTAACAGACGGAGGTACCATCCATGATTGGTATATCAACTGTGGTCCTTATGACCCACCTACAATCAATGCATCCCCGGCTACTGGTGGTTCGGGTAATATCGAATACCAATGGCAAAGAAAGGATGCAGCCAATGGATGGGTATGGACGGATATCCCGGGTGCTACAGGTGAGGATTGGAATCCTCCTTATACTTCAGTTTCTACTTGGATCAGAAGATTGGCAAGAAGATCCGGATGTACGGATTGGGTTCCTACCAATAATACTACCGATATCCATATCGTCACCAACTATAATAATGGTGGTCAAATCGCATCCCACCAAACCAATTGTGGTAATTTCAACCCCGTAGCATTTACGAACGTAGCAAGCCCGTCCGGACCTTATGATCCGGATACGGATTGGATAGAATATCAATGGCAAGTAAAATGTGGTGGCGGTAACTGGACGGATATTGCTGGTGCGAATGGCTTGACTTACGATCCACCAACAACCAATGGTCAATCTTGCTGGTATAGGAGAGGCGCAAGAATTTCTCCTTGTACCAATTGGGTGTATTCTAATATAATAGATGTACATCCTTGGATTAATCCTACCAACCCAGGAACCGTTAGTGCTACTCAGGTACAATGTGGTAACTTCAATCCAGCTGCTCTTACAGGTACCAATCCTACAGGTTTCAATGGTACGTTGGAGTACCAATGGCAGGTGAAGTGTGGTACCGCTGCTAACTGGTCGAATATCAATGGTGCGAATTCTGCTTCATATGATCCTCCAACCACTTCAAGTGTATCTTGTTGGTATAGGAGAGGAGTTAGAGTGAGTGGATGTAATGATTATGTATACTCTAACTTCGTTGATATACACCCCATCATCAACTTTACCAATCCCGGGTCCATCGCACAGACACAAACACAGTGCGGTAATTTTGATCCTGCTCCGTTCACCAGTACAGCTGACCCAAGTGGCGGTTATGCTTATTCCACTACTCTCTACCAATATCAGTGGCAGATAAAGTGTGGTAATGATGCCAACTGGTCCAATATTCCGGGTGCAACAGGTTTGACCTATGATCCTCCAACCACTTCAAGTGTATCTTGTTGGTATAGGAGAGGAGCAAGGATTTCACCTTGTACGGATTGGATATATTCTAATATCGTGGATGTTCATCCTCGTATCAATTTCACCAATGGAGGTACGATAGCAGCCAACCAACTTCAATGTGGTAACTTCGACCCTGTTCCATTCACCAATGTAGCTTCCCCCTCTGGAGGTTACGCCAATTCAACCAACCACTACCAATACCAGTGGCAAGTGAAGTGTGATGGTGATAACTGGTCGGATATCCCGGGTGCTAACGGATTGACTTATGATGCTCCAACAACCACAGGTTTGTCTTGCTGGTATAGGAGAGGAGCTAGAGTATCACCTTGTACGGAATGGATATATTCTAATATCGTGGATGTCCATCCGGTACTCAATTATACGGATCCCGGTGAGATTGCTGCCGATCAGGTATTTTGTGGTACTTCATACAATCCTAATAATCTTACCAATGTCGCGTCTCCAAGTGGAGGTTATGCGAATTTTGCAGGATGGGCAGAAATCCAGTGGCAATCAAGAACATTGGGAGGTAACTGGACTGACATAGCTGGTGCAAATGCATTAACCTATGATCCTCCAACCATTACACAAACTACAGAATACAGAAGAAGAGTAAGAAGAAGTAATGCTTGTCCTTGGGTAGATTCCAATATCGTTAGGGTAACACTGCATCCTGCTCCTGCTGCTTCCAATGATTCCTTTGAGAATTGTTCCAATGCAAATATCACAGGTAATGTAGTTGCAAATGATGGTAATCTACAAAACTTCACGATTTCCGTAGTTACACAACCTACCAATGGTACACTTACATTGAATCCTGATGGTTCATTCGTTTATGATCCAGCAGGAATTGGCTGTCAAACAGATCAGTTCGTATATAGAATATGTAACGAAGGGTTGACAGGTTTGGATGTTTGTTGTTCCAATGGAACGGTATCCCTTGCAAATGTGGATACAACCAATCCTACCATTGATACCCAATCATCCAATCAGACAGTAGAGTGTGATGGTGCAGGTAATACAGCACAGTACAATGCATGGATTAATAGTAATGGTGGTGCTGTAGCTTCTGATAATTGTGGCGGAACCATCTACTGGTCACATGAGATTATCGCTACGGAGAATACTTGTAGTGCTACCAATAATAATACATGTGGCAATACCATTACAAGAACAGTAAGATTCACAGCAACAGACGAGTGTGGAAATAGTACACCAACTACTGCTATATTTAGAATCGAGGATACTACAAATCCATCAGTTCCTTGTAATCCTTTGAATGAAACTCATGAATGTACTGGTCAGACTGCAAACGCAGCCAGAGCAGCACAATGGAATGCCGAGAATATCGCAATCATAGAGGGTTGTGCTACGGATATCTGTTGTGGTACTACTGTAACCAGTAACTTCGATTATAATCTTCTTTCCGATGGTTGTGCTTCCACAGGTTCACTGACTGTTACCTATACCATTACTGACGCATGTGGTAACAATGTAACCAAGCAAGCAACATTCACAGTTGAGGATACAAATGGTCCTGACCCATTGGTATGCCAGGATATCACAGTCCAGTTGGATGAGAATGGAGAAGCTTCCATTACGCCAGAGGATGTATTCAATAATGGTTCTGATGTTTGTAACAACGGACCTATCGAGTTGGTGAGTGTTGCACCTAACTCATTCTCAAGAAACCAGTGTGGAACTGTTGTTCCTGTTACATTGACAGTAAGGGATGAGTGTGGTAATACTTCCACTTGTGTAGCTCAGGTAAATGTGGAATGTTTCGATTTGGCATTGAGAAAGGTAGTATCCTCTCCTGCTAATGGAATCATTACACCTAACCAACCCGTGACATTCACCATCACAGTATTCAACCAAGGTTCATTGGATGCCAACAACATCAGAATCAAGGATTATATCCCTGCGGGACTTACTGTAGACGATAGTGATTGGAATTCACCTACCGGTAATGCTACGAATATCATTATCCCATCTTTGGCTGCCGGCCAGAGTACATCTGTTGATATTACCTTCTTGGCTGATTATCCTCTTATGGATGGTCAGGTTATCGTCAATAGGGCGGAAATCGAAAATGCAGGAACCGAACCAGGATTCACACCTACGGATGTGGACTCTGATCCCGATGGTAATCCTACTAACGATATAGAAGTAGATGATGAAATCAATAACGCAGGTAATGATGAGGATGATGCTGACCCTGCTTCCGTAACGGTTGATGTTAACTATGACCTTGCCTTGATCAAGACTCGTCAAGGTCCATTGGTCGTAACGCCGGGTACCAATGTAACATTCGAGATTACAGTAAAGAACCAAGGTGATGTCCCATCAATGGCTTACACCATTACAGACCAGATTCCTTCTGGTTTAGGATTCGTATCCGCTTCCAATGGTGGTACGAATGTCAATGGTTTGGTTACATGGAATATGCCTGACCTTTTACCGGGTGAGACAGCTACCAGAACCATCGTACTTTCAGTTGATGATGAAACATTACGTCAGTATCGTAACTGGGCCGAAATTTCTTCTGATGGTGCAAGTAACTATGGTGTTACGGATGAGGATTCTACTCCGGATTTGAATGTGGGTAACGATAATGCTCAAGGATTCGGTATCGATCCGAATGATCCATACACCAACCATAATGATATCAACCTTGATAACCCTGCAGGTGACGAGGATGATAATGATTACGAAGATCTTGAAGTAGATGTAGAATATGATTTGGCATTAATCAAGACCCGTCAAGGGCCAGAGGTGGTTTCACCTAACGCTCAGGTTACTTTCGATATCAGAGTGAAGAACCAAGGTGATGTACCATCCTACGATTATACCATTACGGATCAAATTCCTGCGGGAATGAATTTCGTATCTGCTACGAACGGTGGTTCAGAAGCAGGTGGTATCGTTACTTGGACAATGCCAAACCTTGAACCAGGTGAGGAAGCTGTAGTTTCCATCACACTACAAATTGATGACGAAACACTTCGTACTTTCCGTAACTGGGCTGAGATTTCTGACGATAGTTCAGAAGATTACGGTTTCGGTGAGACAGATGATGATTCTACACCTGATACCAATGTAGGTAATGATAATGCTCAGGGAACAGGTGTTGCTCCTAATGATAATGTGAATAATCACAATAATATCAATCAGGATAATGCAGGTAACGATGAGGATGATAATGACTTTGAGGATGTGAATGTGGATGTGAATTACGACTTGGCAATAGACAAGTCACTATCTCCTGGACAAGCTGCTACAGTGACTCCTGCATCTCCAACAGTCAACTATACAATTGTAGTAACCAATGAAGGTGATGTACCTTCCTACGACTATACCGTACAGGATATCATTCCTGCTGGTATGGCATTCGTTTCTGCATCTGATGGAGGTGCTCATGCGAATGGTGTAGTGACTTGGGCAGGATTGACTAACCTCGATCCCGGACAGACCAAGTCGTTGACACTGGTATTGGAAGTAACGGATGGAACACTTCGTCCATTCCGTAATCATACGGATATCACAGATGATTCTTCTGAGGATTATGGTCCGGATCCAAGTGGAAACTTGGAAGAGGATTCTGATTCCGATCCAGATAACTATGATGGTAATGATGATGCACAAGGCGTAGATACACCGAATGTGAATGAGGATGACGATGACTTCGTGGATGTTGACTTCGATGTGAATTATGACCTTGCAATAGATAAGGCTTTGGCTCCTGGTCAGGCGGCTGTAGTTACTCCTGCAACCAATCAGGTGAATTATGTGATTACAGTAACCAATGAGGGTGATGTACCTTCTTACGACTTTACTGTAGAGGATGTGATTCCTGCAGGTATGAGCTTCGTTTCTGCTTCCAATGGCGGTTCTGCCGCAGGTGGTGTAGTGACATGGGCCAACTTGCCAAACCTGAATCCCGGTGAATCCACTGCCCTGAATCTTACCCTACAGATAGATGACGAAACACTTCGTCCATACCGTAACCATACAGATATCACAGATGATTCTTCTGAGGACTATGGTCCGGATCCTAATGGTAACATGGAAGAGGATTCTGATTCCGATCCAGATAACTATGATGGTAATGATGATAGTCAAGGTGTTGATAATCCAACAGTAAATGAGGATGACGATGACTTTGTGGATGTGGATATCGATATCAACTATGATTTGGCGATCCAAAAGAACCTAGGTCCTGGTCAAGCGGCTATCGTAACACCGGGTGCTCAGGTAACTTACCAAATTATAGTAACCAATGAGGGTGATGTTCCATCATACCTTTATGATGTACAGGATATCATTCCTAATGGTATGAGCTTCGTATCCGCCTCGAATGGTGGTTCGAATGCAGGTGGAACAGTAACATGGAATGACCTACCAAACTTGGACCCAGGCCAATCCGCTACACTGACATTGGTGCTTCAGGTAGATGATGCTTCATTCCGTCCATTCCGTAACCATACAGAAATCTCCGATGATTCATCCGAGGATTATGGTACAGGACCTGATGGTACATTGGAAGAAGATTCCGATTCTGATCCTGATAACTATGATGGTAATGATGATAGCCAAGGTGTTGATAATCCGAATGTGAATGAGGATGATGATGACTTCGAGGATGTGGATGTCGATGTTGAATACGATTTGGCATTGGTAAAGAACTCCGCACAAGGTGCAGGTCCATTCTCTATCGGTGATAACATCACTTACCAGATTCAAATCAAAAACCAAGGTGATGTACCATCGTACGATTACCAAGTAACAGACCAGATTCCGAATGGTATGACATTCGTTTCTGCTTCTGATGGAGGTGCTCATGCCAATGGTGTTGTAACTTGGAATCTATCCAACCTACAACCTAATGAAATCAAGGAAATCACATTGGTATTGACCATTACCGATCCTGTATTCCGTCAATTCCGTAACTGGGCTGAAATCTCTGATGATTCAGCGGAGGACTATGGTCCCGACCCAACTACAGGCCAGACAGAGGCAGATGATGACTCTACTCCGGATACCAACGTAGGTAACGATGATGCTCAAGGATTCGGTACCGATCCAAACGATCAGTACACAGACCAGACAGATGTGAATATCGATAACCCAGCTGGTGATGAGGATGATAACGACTTCCACGATATCGAAGTGGATGTGGATTACGATTTGGCTTTGATTAAGGAGTTGTCTCCAGGACAAGCCGATGAGGTAGAACCAGGTGCGGCAGTGAACTACACATTGACCATCAGAAATCAAGGTGATGTACAATCTTATGATTATGTCATCACAGACCAGATTCCTACAGGTATGAGTTTCGTATCCGCATCTAATGGAGGTGCTCATGCCAATGGTATTGTAACCTGGAATATGCCAAACTTGGCTGCCGGTCAAACTACTACTGTTACATTGACCCTTCAAATTGATGATGCATTACCTAGACAATACCGTAACTGGGCTGAAATTTCCGATGATTCATCAGAGGATTATGGCTTCGGTGAGACGGATGAGGATTCCACTCCGGATACCAATGTAGGTAACGATAATGCACAAGGATTCGGTGTTGACCCGAACGATCAATTTACAAACCATAATGACATCAGCTTGGATGACCCGGCTGGTGATGAGGATGATAACGATTACGAGGATGTATCTGTGAATGTGGATTACGACTTGGCTCTAGTGAAGAACTTGGGGCCCGGTCAACAACAACCATTCTCCATCAATGATCAGGTAACCTACGAAATCGATGTGAAGAACCAAGGTAATGTACCTTCTTATGATTTCGATATCACAGATCAGATTCCTGCGGGAATGAGCTACGTTTCTTCATCTGATGGAGGTGCTGAAGCAGGTGGTATTGTTTCCTGGAATATTGCCAACTTGGCTCCGGGTGAAATCAAGACCATCACATTGGTACTTCAAATTGATGATCCTACACTTCGTAACTTCCGTAACTGGGCAGAAATTTCTGATGATTCATCAGAAGATTATGGATTCGGTGAAACGGATGAGGATTCTACTCCTGATACCAATGTAGGTAATGATAATGAGCAAGGATTTGGTCAAGGTCCTAACGACCAAGTTGTAGATCAGACAGATGTGAATATCGATGATCCTGCTGGTGATGAGGATGATAACGACTTCCAGGATATCGAAGTGGATGTGGATTATGACTTGGCATTAATCAAGGAATTGTCTCCTGGACAAACAGGTGTGGTTTCACCTAATGAGCAGGTGAATTATACCATTACCATCAAGAACCAAGGTGATGTACCTTCCTACGATTATACAATCACAGACCAGATTCCTGCGGGAATGAGTTTCGTGGCTGCTTCCAATGGAGGTGCACATGCCAACGGAATCGTAACTTGGACCATGCCAAACTTGGATGCTGGTCAAACAACTACCGTTACTTTGACACTTCAGGTGGATGATGCTTCATTACGTTTCTATCGTAACTGGTCTGAAATATCAGACGACTCCTCTGAGGATTATGGATTCGGTGAAACAGATGAGGATTCTACTCCTGATACCAATGTAGGTAACGATAATGCTCAAGGTCCGGGTGTTGCACCAAACGATCCTGTGAATAATCACAATGATATCGATTTGGATGAGCCTGCCGGCGATGAGGATGATAATGACTTTGAGGATGTGAATGTGGATGTGAATTACGATTTGGCCATCAATAAGGAGCTAGCTCCGGGGCAGGCAGGTGTAGTTACTCCGGCAAGTCCTCAAGTAATTTATGAAATTACAATTACCAATGAGGGTGATGTACCATCATATGACTATGATGTAGAGGATATCATCCCTGCAGGTATGAACTTCGTAAGTGCTTCTGATGGAGGTGCTCACGCAAATGGAGTCGTTACTTGGTCTGGTTTGGGTAACTTGAACCCAGGTGATACCAAGACATTGACTTTGACACTGACAGTTGTGGATGGTACATTGAGACCATTCCGTAACCATACGGATATTACAGATGATTCCTCTGAGGACTATGGTCCTGATCCAAACGGAAATATCGAGGAGGATTCCGATTCCGATCCTGACAACTACGATGGTGATGATGACGCTCAAGGTGTGGATACACCAACAGTAAATGAGGATGATGATGACTTCGTGGATGTTGACTTTGATGTGAATTATGATTTGGCAATTGATAAGGCTTTGGCTCCTGGCCAAGCTTCAGAAGTTGATCCGGGTGCACAGGTGAATTATCAGATTGTTGTAACGAATGAGGGTGATGTACCATCATACGATTATGATGTTCAGGATGTCATTCCAAATGGTATGAGCTTTGTATCCGCTGATAATGGTGGTACACAAGCAGGTGGGGTAGTGACTTGGTCCGGTCTTCCGAACCTGAATCCGGGTGAATCCCAAACCTTACTATTGACACTACAAGTGGATGATGCTTCACTTCGTCCATTCCGTAATCACACGGATATCACAGATGATTCTTCAGAAGATTATGGCCCGGATCCAAATGGTGCCCTTGAGGAAGATTCTGATTCTGATCCAGATAATTATGATGGTAATGATACCGCTCAGGGAGTGGATACACCTACCGTAAATGAGGATGACGATGATTTCGTAGATATCGATGTGAATGTTGAATACGACTTGGCAGTTGAAAAGACATTGGCTGCTGGACAAGCAGCAGTCGTTACACCTGCTAATCCAGAGGTAATCTACACGATTGTTGTAACCAATGAGGGTAATGTACCTTCTTATACTTACGACCTAGAGGATATCATTCCTGCAGGTATGAGCTTCGTATCAGCTTCTAACGGCGGTACCGAAGCTGGTGGTGTTGTTTCTTGGACGGGTCTTCCAAATCTTGACCCAACCGAGACACAAACATTGACACTTACACTTCAGATTGATGATGCTACACTACGTCCATTCCGTAATCACACGGATATCGTTGACGATTCATCAGAAGACTACGGTCCTAACCCTGATGGAACTATCGCTGAGGATATCGATTCCGATCCGGATAACTATGATGGTGATGATGATGCACAAGGTGTGGATACACCAACAGTAGATGAGGATGATGATGACTTTGCTGATGTTGATATTGATATCAACTATGACTTGGCCATCGAAAAATCATTGTCTGCAGGACAAGCAGCAATCGTTAGCCCGAATGCTCAGGTTTCCTACACAATCGTAGTAACCAATGAGGGTGACGTACCATCTTATGACTATACCGTACAGGATGTCATTCCCGCAGGTATGAACTTCGTTTCTGCTTCCAATGGAGGTACAGAAACTGGAGGTGTCGTTACATGGTCTGCTCTTCCGAATTTGAATCCGGGAGAAACAGCTACCTTGACATTAGTACTTCAAATTGAAGACGAAACACTACGTCCATTCCGTAACCACACGGATATCACAGATGATTCATCTGAGGATTATGGTACAGGTCCTGATGGAACTCCAGAGGAGGATTCTGATTCTGATCCGGATAATTATGATGGTGATGATGATGCACAAGGTGTGGATACACCAACAGTAGATGAGGATGATGATGACTTCGTAGATGTGAATGTGGATGTGAATTATGACTTGGCTATCGACAAGGAGTTTGCTCCGGGTCAGGCTACTACGGTAAGTAATGGCGACCAAGTGAATTATATCATCACAGTAACCAATGAGGGTGATGTACCATCTTATGATTATGCCGTACAGGATGTCATTCCAAATGGTATGAGTTTCGTATCTGCTGATAATGGTGGTACTGAAACTGGTGGTATCGTTTCTTGGACAGGTCTTCCAAACTTGGAACCAGGTGATTCTTATGATTTGGCCTTGACACTTCAAGTAGACGACCCAACACTACGTCCGTTCCGTAACCACTCTGATATTACAGATGATTCTGCTGAGGACTATGGTCCGGATCCTAATGGTGATACTGAGGAAGACTCAGATTCTGACCCAGATAACTATGATGGTAATGATACTGCTCAGGGAGTGGATACACCAACAGTAGATGAGGATGATGATGACTTCATCGACCTTGAGGTAGATGTGGATTATGACTTGGCATTAATTAAGGAATTATCTCCTGGCCAAGCTTCAACAGTAAGTAATGGTGATCAGGTTGAATTCACAATCACTGTGGCCAACCAAGGTGATGTACCATCTTACGACTTTACCATCACAGATCAGATTCCAGCTGGATTGAGCTTCGTAGCTGCTTCCAATGGTGGAACTGAAGCTGGTGGAATTGTTACATGGACTATCGATAACCTTGCTCAGGGTGAAACGACAACTGTTACATTGACCGTACAGGTGGATGATCCTACACTTCGTGAATTCCGTAACTGGGCAGAAATTTCAGATGATTCTTCCGAGGACTATGGATTCGGAGAAACGGATGAGGATTCTACTCCTGATACGAATACAGGTAATGATGATGCTCAGGGAACAGGTACTGCTCCTAACGACCAAGTAGATAATCATAATGATATCAATTTGGATGAACCAGCTGGTGATGAGGATGATAACGACTTCGAAGACTTCCAGGTAGATGTGGATTATGACATCGCTCTTGTGAAGCAGTTGGCTCCTGGCCAAGCAGATGTTGTTACTCCTAATGCTACAGTGGATTATATCCTAACAGTAGCCAACCAAGGTGATGTTCCAACATATGACTTCTCCATCCAGGATATCATTCCTGCTGGTATGAGTTTCGTATCCACTGATAATGGTGGTGCTGAGGCAGCAGGTGTAATCACTTGGACAATAGCTAACCTTGATCCAGGACAAACATTGGATATCGCTATCACACTTCAGGTAGATGATCCAACACTACGTCCGTTCCGTAACTGGTCTGAGATTACTGATGATAGTTCAGAAGACTATGGATTCGGTGAAGTGGATGAGGATTCTACTCCTGATGCGAATTCAGGTAACGATGATGCTCAGGGAACAGGTACTGCTCCTAATGACCAAGTAGACAATCACAATGATATTACATTGGATGATCCTGCTGGTGATGAGGATGATAACGACTTCGAAGATGTTGACGTTGATGTGAATTATGACCTTTCCCTTATAAAGGAATTGGCTCCGGGTCAGGCAGAAGTAGTTGATCCTGCTAACCCACAGATTACTTATAATATTACAATTACCAATGATGGTGACGTACCATCCTATGATTACACAGTTGAGGATATCATTCCTGCAGGAATGAGTTTCGTATCTGCTGATAATGGTGGTACCGAAGCAGCTGGTGTGGTGACTTGGGCAAACTTGCCTAATTTGAACCCAGGTGAATCTGCTGTATTGACATTGGTATTGAACATAGATGATGCTACTCAGCGTCCATTCCGTAACCACTCTGACATCACTGAGGATTCAGCTGAGGATTATGGTCCTGGACCTGATGGTACAATCGAAGAAGATTCCGATTCTGATCCTAATAACTATGATGGTGATGATGACGGCCCGGGTGTGGATACACCAACAGTAGATGAGGATGACGATGATTTTGTCGATGTGAATATCGATGTGAATTATGACCTTTCTCTTGAAAAGGCATTCGCTCCTGGCCAGGCGGCTATGGTGGGTGCTAATGACCAAGTGAATTACATCATAACTGTTACCAACGATGGTGATGTGCCATCCTACGATTATGATGTTCAGGATGTAATTCCTACTGGTATGACATTCGTATCTGCTGATAATGGCGGAACAGAAGCTGGTGGTATCGTTACATGGTCTGGTCTTCCAAACTTGAACCCAGGCGAGTCGTTCGACTTGGCATTGACACTTCAGGTTGAGGATGAGACACAGCGTCCATTCCGTAACCACGCTGATATCACAGATGATTCAGCTGAGGATTATGGAGATGATCCAAATGGTAACCCAGAGGAAGATTCCGATTCTGATCCAGATAACTATGATGGTAATGATGACGGTCCTGGTGTGGATGATCCTACTGTGGATGAGGATGATGATGACTTCATCGACCTTGATGTAGATATCACATATGACTTGGCTTTGATTAAGGAGTTGTCTCCTGGCCAAGCAGCAACAGTAAGCAATGGTGACCAGGTTGAGTTCACAATCACTGTGGCTAACCAAGGTGATGTACCATCTTACGACTTTGTAGTTACAGATCAAATCCCTGCTGGATTGAGCTATGTAACTGCTTCTAACGGTGGAACTGAGACTGGTGGAATCGTTACTTGGAACATAGGTAACCTAGAACCAGGTGAAACCACTACAGTTACATTGACAGTACAGGTAGATGACCCAACACTTCGTGAATTCCGTAACTGGGCAGAAATCTCAGAAGATTCTGCTGAGGATTATGGTACGGACCCAACTACGGGTGCTACTGAGGTAGATGAGGATTCTACTCCTGATACGAATACAGGTAATGATGATGCCCAAGGATTTGGTACGGCTCCAAATGATGCCGTAGATAACCATAATGACATCACATTGGATGATCCTGCTGGCGATGAGGATGATAACGACTTCGAAGACTTTATGGTAGATGTGGATTATGACATCGCTCTTGTGAAGCAATTGGCTCCTGGCCAATTGGATGTCGTAACTCCGAATGCTACTGTGGATTATATCATTACGGTAGCTAATCAAGGTGATGTACCAACATACGACTTCGATATTCAGGATATCATTCCTGCTGGAATGAGTTTCGTATCCACAGATAATGGTGGTACCGAAGCGGCCGGAATCGTTACCTGGACAGTGACCAACCTAGACCCAGGTCAGACATTGGATATTGCATTGACCTTACAGGTAGATGATCCAACACTACGTCCATTCCGTAATTGGTCTGAAATCACTGATGATAGTTCTGAGGATTATGGATTCGGAGAAACGGATGAGGATTCTACTCCTGATACGGATTCAGGTAATGATGATGCTCAAGGTACAGGTACAGCTCCGAATGATGCTGTAGACAACCATAATGACATCACATTGGATGAACCTGCTAATGATGAGGATGATAACGACTTCGAGGATGTGGATGTGGATGTGAACTATGACTTGGCTATAGCTAAGGAGTTGGCTCCGGGGCAGGATGCAATGGTAACTCCTGCTAATCCAGAGGTTTCCTACACAATCACAATTACCAATGAGGGTGATGTACCATCTTACGATTACACTGTAGAGGATGTCATTCCTGCAGGTATGGATTTCGTATCTGCTGATAATGGTGGAACAGAAGCAGGTGGAGTAGTGACTTGGGCGAATTTGCCAAACCTTAATCCAGGTGAGACCACTACATTGACATTGACATTGACCATCGTTGATGGTACACTACGTCCATTCCGTAACCATACTGATATCACTGAGGATTCAGCTGAGGATTATGGTGTAGGTCCTGATGGAACCACAGAAGAAGATTCTGATTCTGATCCTGATAACTACGATGGTAATGATGATGATCAAGGTGTGGATACTCCAACTGTTGATGAAGACGATGATGATTTCGTTGATGTTGACTTTGATGTGAACTACGACCTTTCTCTAGAAAAGAATCTAGCCGCCGGACAACCTGCTACAGTAGGTCCAAATGCTACGATTACTTATACACTTACTGTTACTAACGAAGGTGATGTACCTTCTTATGATTATACGGTAGAGGATGTCATCCCTGCGGGTATGGTATTCGTTTCCGCTGATAATGGTGGAGCAGAAGCAGGTGGAGTAGTGACCTGGGCGAATTTGCCAAACCTGAATCCAGGTGAGACATTCGACCTAGAATTGGTACTTCAGATTGAGGATGAAACACTACGTCCATTCCGTAACCACGCTGAAATCGCTGATGATTCAGCTGAGGATTATGGTGATGATCCGACTACAGGTCAACCTGAGGAAGATCCAGATTCCGATCCGGATAATTATGATGGTAACGATGACGAGCAAGGTGTGGATACACCAACAGTAGATGAGGACGATGATGACTTCGTTGATATTGATGTGGAAGTGAATTATGACTTATCCTTGGATAAGGAGTTTGCTCCGGGGCAGGCGTCAACAGTTAGCAATGGTGATGCTGTGAATTATATCATCACAGTAACCAACGAGGGTGATGTACCATCTTATGATTATACAGTAGAGGATATCATTCCTGCAGGAATGAGCTTCGTATCTGCTGATAATGGTGGTATTGAAGCTGGTGGTACTGTTACATGGGTAGGTCTTCCAAACTTGGAGCCAGGTGAGACATTAGAACTTGCATTGACACTTCAGGTAGATGACCCAACTCAACGTCCATTCCGTAACCATACTGAAATTGCTGATGATTCAGCAGAGGACTACGGTCCGGACCCAGATGGTAACATGGAAGAAGATGCTGATTCTGATCCTGATAACTATGATGGTAATGATGACGGTCCTGGCGTTGATACACCAACAGTAGATGAGGATGATGATGACTTCATCGATCTTGAGGTAGACGTTGACTACGACTTGGCATTGATCAAGGAGTTGTCTCCTGGACAACCGGATGTTGTTAAGAATGGTGACCAGGTTGAGTTTACTATCACAGTAGCCAACCAAGGTGATGTACCTTCTTATGACTTTACAATCACTGACCAGATTCCTGCTGGATTGAGCTTCGTAGCTGCTTCCAACGGAGGTGCAGAAGCTGGAGGAATCGTTACTTGGACCATCAATGACTTGGCTGCAGGTGCTACCACAACTGTAACGTTGACAGTACAAGTGGATGACCCATTATTCCGTGACTTCCGTAACTGGGCTGAAATCTCTGATGATTCTTCAGAGGACTATGGTACAGATCCATTAACAGGACAACCAGAACAGGATGAGGATTCTACTCCTGATACGGATACAGGTAATGATGATGCTCAAGGATTCGGAACAGATCCGAATGATTTGGTTGATGACCATAATGACATCACATTGGATGAGCCAGCGAATGACGAAGATGATAACGACTTCGCTGACTTCATGGTAGATGTGGATTACGATTTGGCATTGATTAAGGAGTTAGCTCCGGGTCAGGCTGAATTGGTAACTCCTGGTGCGACAGTGGAATATGTATTGACCGTCGCCAATCAAGGTGATGTACCATCATACGATTATGTTATCCAAGATGTAATTCCTGCCGGAATGAGCTTCGTAGCTGCTTCTAACGGAGGTACGGAAGCTGGAGGAATCGTTACTTGGAACATGCCGAACCTGGCAGCAGGTGGTTCTACTACCCTTACTCTGACACTTCAGGTGGATGATCCAACACTACGTCCATTCCGTAACTGGGCTGAAATCACAGAGGATTCAGCTGAGGATTATGGCCAAGGTGAAACGGATGAGGATTCTACTCCTGATACGGATTCAGGTAATGATGATGCCCAAGGTACAGGTACTGGTCCTAACGACCTTGTTGATAACAACAATGACATTAACTTCGATGATCCTACTGTAGATGAGGATGATAATGACTTCGAAGATGTGAATGTGGATGTGAACTACGACTTGTCATTGATTAAGGAGTTGGCTCCTGGTCAAGACGCAATCGTGGATCCTGCTAACCCACAGATTACTTATAACATTACTGTTTCTAATGATGGTGATGTACCATCTTATGACTTCACAGTTGAGGATATCATCCCTGCTGGTATGAGCTTCGTATCTGCCGATAATGGTGGTACTGAAGCAGCTGGAGTAGTAACATGGACAGTAGCGAACCTGAATCCAGGTGAGACAGCTACATTAGAATTAGTATTGAATATTGATGACGCAACTCAACGTCCATTCCGTAACCACGCTGATATCACTGAAGATTCAGCTGAGGACTACGGTGATGACCCAACCACAGGCCTACCCGAGGAAGATCCGGATTCTGATCCAGATAACTATGATGGTAACGATGATGGTCCTGGTGTGGATGATCCTACTGTAGATGAGGATGACGATGACTTCGTTGATGTGAATATTGATGTGAATTATGACTTGTCATTGGCTAAGGCCTTTGCTCCTGGTCAGGCTTCAACAGTAAGTCCTGGAGACCAAGTGGATTACATCATTACAGTTACCAATGAGGGTGATGTACCATCATTTGATTATACAGTTGAGGATATTATTCCTGCTGGTATGACATTCGTATCTGCCGATAATGGTGGTGTAGAAGCTGGTGGTATCGTAACTTGGACAGCACTTCCAAACCTGAATCCAGGTGAGACATTGGATCTGGCCTTGACATTGGAAGTAACGGATCCAACACAACGTCCATTCCGTAACCACACTGAAATCACAGATGATTCAGCTGAGGATTATGGTGATGATCCTAATGGTAACCCAGAGGAGGACTCTGATTCTGATCCGGATAATTATGATGGTAATGATGATGGCCCAGGTGTGGATACTCCTACAGTAGATGAGGATGATGATGATAATCTTGACTTGGATGTTGATGTGGATTACGATTTGGCTTTGATTAAGGAATTGTCTCCTGGTCAGGCAGCTATCGTAAGCAATGGCGACCAAGTAGAATTCACGATTACTATCGCTAACCAAGGTGATGTACCATCATTCGACTTTACGGTTACTGACCAGATTCCTGCTGGATTGAGCTTTGTTGCTGCATCCAATGGCGGAACAGAAGCTGCTGGTATCGTAACTTGGAATATTGCTGATTTAGCACCAGGTGCAACCACTACAGTTACATTGACGGTACAAGTAGATGATCCAACACTTCGTCAGTTCCGTAACTGGGCTGAGATTTCTGATGATAGCTCAGAGGATTATGGAAACGATCCTGCTACAGGCCAACCAGAACAAGATGAGGATTCTACTCCTGATACGGATACAGGTAATGATGATGAACAAGGATTCGGCCAAGGTCCTAATGACCTTGTTGACGACCATAATGATATCACATTGGATGAGCCTGCAAATGATGAGGATGATAACGACTTCGCAGACTTCGAAGTTGATGTGGATTATGACTTGGCATTGGTGAAGACATTGGCTCCTGGCCAAGCTGAAACCATTAACGCTGGTGAAACTGCATCATTCATTATCACTGTGAAGAATCAAGGTGATGTACCATCCTACGATTTCACAATCTTGGATAAGATTCCTGATGGTGCTTCATTCCAGTCAGCATCTGTTGTTCCTACGCAATCAGGTAATGAATTGACATGGACCATTGATAATCTGGCTCCGGGTGAAACAACTTCTATAGAAGTTACCCTATTACTAGAGGATGGCTGTAATTGTACTATCCGTAACTGGGCTGAGATTTCAAGCGATTCTGCCGAGGATTATGGATTTGGTGAAACGGATGAGGATTCTACTCCTGATACAGATACAGGATTTGATAACGATTCAGGTGTAGGTGTTGCTCCTAACGATGCAGTGGATAACCACAATGACATCGATTTGGATGAGCCTGCAAATGATGAGGATGATAATGATTACGAGGATATTCAAGTAGAGCCTACTGTTACTTGCCCTGCTGATATCACAATTGAATGTGGAGAAAGCATTGACCCTGCTAATACAGGTTCTGCTGCAGCATTCGATGCAACTTGTACGGCTGATATCACTTATGAGGATACAGTTACACCAACATGTGGTGCAGCTAATATCATCACAAGAGTATGGACTGTGGATTACGATTGTGGTACAACTATCACTTGTACACAAACCATTACAGTAGAAGATACGACTGCACCAGCTGCACCAGAAGCACCAGAGGATGTAACAGTTCAGTGTGTGGATGAGATTCCTGCTGCTGTGGATTTGACTGCTGTGGATATTTGTGAGGGTGATATTACAGTAAGTCCGGAAGAGGAGGTAATTCCTGGCCCAGGTAACTGTCCGAATAGTTATACATTGATTCGTACATGGACATTTACTGATGGATGTAATAATACTTCAGAAGTATCTCAAACCATCATTGTAAATGATGATACGGAACCTGTTGCACCAGCTGCACCGGATGATGTATTGGTAGAATGTTCCGATGAAGTACCTGCACCGGTTGATTTGACTGCAATTGATAACTGTGATGGTGACATTACAGTAAGTCCAGAGGAGGAAATAATTCCAGGTGATTGTCCGAATAGCTATACTTTAATTAGAACTTGGACATTCGTTGATGGTTGTGGAAATACATCTGAAGTATCCCAGACGATTACAGTAAATGATGTAACAGAGCCTGTTGCACCAGCTGCACCGGATGATGTATTGGTAGAGTGTGCTGATGAAGTACCTGCTCCGGTTGATTTGACTGCAGTGGATAATTGTGATGGTGACATCACAGCAAGTCCAGAGGAGGAAATAATTCCAGGCGATTGTCCGAATAGCTACACTTTAATTAGGACTTGGACATTCGTTGATGGTTGTGGAAATACATCTGAAGTATCTCAGACGATTACAGTAAATGATGTAACAGCTCCTGTTGCACCAGTTGCACCGGATGATGTATTAGTAGAATGTGCTGATGAAGTACCTGCACCGGTTGATTTGACAGCAGTGGATAACTGTGATGGTGACATCACGGCAAGTCCGGAGGAGGAAATAATTCCAGGTGATTGTCCGAATAGCTATACTTTAATTAGGACTTGGACATTCGTTGATGGTTGTGGAAATACATCTGAAGTATCCCAAACGATTACGGTAAATGATGTAACAGCTCCTGTTGCACCAGCTGCACCGGATGATGTATTGGTAGAATGTGCTGATGAAGTACCTGCACCAGTTGATTTGACAGCAGTGGATAACTGTGATGGTGATATCATCGTTAGCCCAGAGGAGGAAATAATTCCAGGTGATTGTGCTCATGACTTCACTGTAATAAGGACTTGGATATTTACAGATAATTGTGGAAATACAAGTGAGGTATCTCAAACCATTACTGTGAATGATGAAACTGCACCAGTAGTAACTTGTGATCCTGCTTCTATTACACATGAGTGTGGTACAGGAGGATTGACGAATGAAGCTACTGCTGATCAGTGGAATATTGATAATATAGCTGCGTTGATTGGATGTTCATCTGATGCATGTAGTACAGTTGAAGTTGAAAGTAATTATGACTTTGCCAACTTTGAGACAACTTGTGGTGAATCAGGTAGCATTACTGTTACTTATACAATCACAGATATTTGTGATAATGTAACAACTAAGGAAGCTACATTCACAATAGAGGATACTACAGCACCTGTTGCACCAGAAGCACCAGAGGATGTATTAGTAGAATGTGCCGATGAGGTACCTGCCGCTGTAGACTTGACAGCAGTTGATGATTGTGATGGCGACATTACAGTGAGTCCTGAGGAGAATACTACACCTGGTGATTGTCCGAACTCTTATGTGATCGTAAGAACATGGACATTTACTGATGCTTGTAATAATACAAGTGAAGTATCCCAGACGATTACGGTAGAAGATACGACAGCGCCTGTTGCTCCTGAAGCACCAGAGGATGTATTGGTAGAGTGTGCCGATGAGGTACCTGCACCAATCGACCTGACAGCTGTTGACAATTGTGATGGCGACATTACAGTAAGTCCAGATGAGAATACTACACCTGGCGATTGTCCTAACTCTTATGTGATTGTAAGAACCTGGACCTTCACAGACGGATGTGGAAATACAAGCGAGGTATCACAGACGATTACAGTAGAGGATACGACAGCACCAGTTGCACCGGAAG
>JAHDHL010000092.1 GCA_020631355.1 Saprospiraceae bacterium
ATTGCATACCTTGTCAGACTCCTTGTGATATCATTATTTATGAATTTGTAGAGAATTGCATTGAGCCTAATACCCATGACACTTCTGATGATTTCTGGGATATAGTATTTGAAGTAGGAAATAGTGGAGCTAGTATGAGTAATTCCTTTATGATATTCGATGATATCGGAGGAACTCATGGCCCGTTTATGTATGGTAATCCAGCTTTGGTTACGATGCCAGCAGATGGTGTGCCACACGTTTATAGTATTGTAGATCTAGATGATCCGAATTGTACACAAACCCTTGTTTCCCAATTTGATTATTTCACTTGTTCACCAACCTGTGATGACCAGATGATGAATGGTGATGAGACAGGTATTGATTGCGGAGGACAATATTGTCCTCCTTGTCAGGATACTTGCATCCAACTGGCTAATTTGTTTGTAGACCATACAGCTACTGGAAATAATGACGGATCTTCATGGGCGGATGCCTATACGGATTTGCAAGACGCATTGGCAGTGGGAACTGACCATGTCATTCATATTGCTAGGGGAACCTACTATCCTACTTCAGGTACGCAGAGAGGTATTGCATTTGATATTCCTGATAACACTACACTATTGGGAGGTTATCCGAATGGTGGTGGAAATCGTGATGCTGGTGCTAACGTAACGACCCTTTCAGGGGAGATAGACGGAGTGAATGGTTTCGATGGAAACTCTTTCCATGTAGTGAAAGTAACCAATAAGACTTGTGTGAAATTGGATGGTCTGACCGTAAAGCATGGTAGTGCCGATAATCCGAATTCCTTTGGACGTGCCAGAGGTGGTGGTTTGTATATCATCGGTTCCGAAATCGTATTGGAGAATGTTCGCGTAAGATGGAATAAGGCGATATACGGTGGTGGCATCTTTGCATCGACCTCACCAGTGGTTGAGATTATCGAATCTGATTTCAGGAATAATACCTCTGATTATGGTAGTGCGCTTTATCATAGTAACCAGACACAGGTATACATTCAAAGGACGAGGATTGAAAACAATAATTCTACCATACGTTGTGCTATTGAAGTGAATAATTCTCTTTATACTAGAATTGAGAATTCTATCATTGCGAATAATGCTTCCAAGAATGCGAATGCCATCGGCCTTATCGCTACGAATAGGGACCAAACGATGGAAGTATATAATACAACCATTCTGGGTGAAAGCAAAGATCGATTCCTAGTAACAATGCAGGTAGGTTTCGGAGACCAATTGGATGTGTTCTTCTATAATTCAATCATTGCCCATCAGAATCCGAGTTTCGTCAAGGCATTTAAGGAATTCAATAATGGTATCAATAACCTACATACGGAAAATTGCTTCATTCAGGGAAGTTCCGTATTTGGTACGGCTATCAATAATATCTATTCCGCAACAGCCAGTTTGACCCTGAATCCTGATTATTCTCTGGATGCATGTTCAGTAGGAGTAGATGCAGGTAATAATGCTTTTGTTCAGGGAGTGGTTGATATAGATGGAAACAACCGTGTCTTCAATGGTACGGTGGATATGGGAGCCTACGAAGCCCAGTCCACATGTGTATCCACAAGGATGGCACAGTCTGACTTGGATAAGGTGGATATTACCCCTAACCCGACCCAAGGTTTCGTTCAGATTCAGACGCAAGCTGAACAAGTAACAGTGAGGGTGTTTGATATATTAGGAAATCAGTTGATGATTCAACAGGAAAGAGCATTGGATATCAGTCATTATCCAAGTGGAATTTATATCATTCATGTAGAATCCGAGGGGAATGTCCTAGCAAGTGAAAAGATTGTGAAGCAATAGAAAATTCCATTCTTAATATTTGAATACGGATGTCATCATTAGTTATGGCATCCGTATTTTATTTGGATAATACCTGTATCAAAAATGTAATTTCATACCCTCGTGGGAAGCCTTGAATCCCAGTTTTTCATAAAACCGAAGCGCATCGGGCCGTTTTTTGTCCGTTGTGAGTTGGATGAGATGTGCCCCCTCTTTTTTGGCCTTTTCTATGGCCCATAGAAACATTTTTTCTCCTAATCCCATGCCCCTTTTATCACTTCTGACCCGAACTCCCTCTATTTGGGCCCTACTGCTGCCCTGATAGGTGAGATAAGGAGTAAATGTCAATTGGAATAAACCGATGACTTCCCCATTTTCTTCCCAAACCATCAGGTACTGGTTCGGATCATGATTGATTTTTTGAAAGGCATCCTTGTAGGATTGGGGTAGGGGACTCGTATTGTTTTCCCTTAATTGGCCTAAGGGGTCCTGAGCCAGTAATCCTACGATTTCAATGAGGTCTTCTTCCTTGGCTTTCCTAATCATAATATGAGTTATACTTCAAATTTTTCCTTGATATACCGTACGACTCCATACTCGGAATTCGTTCCGATAATATGTGTGGATTTATCCTTGAGTATATCCACTGCATTTCCTACCGCACAACTGGTTCCTGCCATTTCGAACATTGGAATATCATTCACATTATCACCAAATACCGTGATGTCATCAGCATTCATTCCCTGATGTTCCAATAATTTATGAATCATATTACCCTTGGTGGCCTGATGGTCATGAATCGACATCCAGAACCAACCCTCATCATAAGGATTTTCATAATAATGAATATCCAATTGCCCTGGGAATTGCTGTTGGAGCTTGTCTCCCAATCGCTGTACGACCTCTCCTCTTTCGATAGCAGTCATAGAAACGATGTGGTGGTCCAGACTGTCTGGTAAGTGCCCCAGATAATGCCTCCTAGGGTCATTGGCTGCCACAAGGTCATTGAGGTACCATTGCAATCCCGGATTATTGATATCCTGATGGAACAGCTTCAATTTTTCGCCCGTATGTGCAGAAACAAAAGGATAGATGTTTTCTTCCAGAATGGATTCAAGGAGTTGCTGCTTGAGTTCGTTACCGATTTCCTGCATTTGAAGTACCTCACCCGTTTCATAATCCGCTAGGAAACTACCATTGGCTACGACTATCGGATGTTGTATGTTCAGCCCGTTCAGAATATGCTTGGCTGAAGTGTGGCTTCTGGCCGTGGCTATTGTAAACTGAAGACCATTATCAATCATTCGATTGAGTTCGTCCTTGGCATAAGGGGATAGTGTGGCATCATCATCTAATAATGTCTTATCGAGGTCGGATATATAGAGGTGCTTCATCTGGAATGCTGTTGAATGAGTGCGCAAATTACACCTTAAATGGTATTGATGTGACCTTGGTTGAGTAAATCAGATAGAAATATGAAACAATGTAATTATTCCGCACCCAAAACACCATCTATACCATTTCCGGAGGCTGTGGTAGTGGATGACCACGTTCCGGTATCCGCATTGAAAATGATAGCTTCATCATATTCGTGGATGAGGAAATTCCCCTTGGAAGCTGCAATGCCATCAATGGCATTACCTGATGCTGTGGTAGTGGAGGTCCATGTTCCGGTGCTGGCATTGAACACAATGGCTTGGTCGTATTCATGAATGAGGAAATTCCCATTGGATGCAACAATGCCATCAATGGCATTGCCTGATGCTGTGGTAATGGATGTCCATGTTCCGGTGTTGGCACTGTAAGCGATAGCCTGATTGTACTCATGAATCAGGAAATTTCCGTTGGAACTGTTGTTGCCATCAATTCCATTACCTGAAGCTGTCGTGATAGCTGACCATTCCCCTGTATTCCCATTGAATGCGATGGCCTCATCGTACTCGTATATCATGAAATTACCCTCTGAAGCGACAGAACCATCTATTCCATTGCCGGAAGCGGTGGTTGTGGCGACCCAGGTATTCGTGGCAGTACTGAACGCCTTGGCTTCATCATATTCGAAAACCATGAAGTTTCCATCGGATTCCATATCATTCCCACCTCCATTATCCAACGAACTATTGGAAGTCTCGGCAAACAAGGCATATGGGACACTCATCAATTGGTTTATTCCGACACTGGTATAATCCGAGCCACCGGTCGGGTCAACCTCCACTTTCAGGAATTTGGAATTACTACCCCATGAAATGGTCGAGAATGTTCCTGTTACGGGTGTGCCCTGACCAATATTAAGATTGAATAGCCCCTGTGCATTGGTCGTCTTGGAATGTGTCTCGGTATAAACGGCAGTTCCTGTTGCGGAACCGTCTAGTATACTGACTCTGATGCCTACATTACCATTCGTAACGGCTGCGCCCCCTGTATCAAATGCAATGGCCTGATAACTGATACCTTGTGGTACTTGTGCCGATACATGCAGGGAAAGGATGCAAAAGAGTAGGAGGATAATCGTTTGTTTCATGGTGTTACTTTTTGATGATTTTAAATGATTCAATATTGGGATTATCCGTATGGATAAAATAAATACCAGGTGAAAGTGAGGATATATCTACCTGTTTTCCGTCAATTTCCTTTTGTAATACCTGTTTTCCCGTTGCATCCAGAACCGTAATGCTTTTGATGGTCTCTTGTTCTGTTTCAAGAAAAATGGAATTGGATGTAGGGTTGGGGTAGGCATTAACTACTTCAGAGGCATGAACCTCTACTAAGCCTGTGATAAGGAATTCAATCCTTGAGACCACGGCAATAATACCTGAACTGGCTTCATCCGGATTATTCACAGGAACGACATAAATTGAGCCTACTGAATAAATCAAGTCGTCACTGGTATGCGCACCTGTGTTAATGGATTGAATATCCTGACCATGGGCCACAATACC
>JAHDHL010000054.1 GCA_020631355.1 Saprospiraceae bacterium
TTTATGTAATGCTGTCTCTTTAGGGAGTTTATCTACAGCTCTTGCAGCCCATTTTATTGAACAACTTGATAAACTGATAACTAATAAAATAATAACAAAGAATATTACAGTTTCGTACTTTTTCATAAACATTGATAATTTAAATTTTGCTTACAAAAGTACAAGGTGTATCAAGGAAATCATTTGACAATTGTCACAAAATCACTTGTTCCTTCGGATTCTACTTAAAGTTTCACGGCTTACACCCAAATAAGAAGCGATATCGGTAAGAGATACTTTTTGTAATATTTCTGGAGCCACATTAATTAATGCTTTGTAACGTTCTTCGCTGGACATGAACTGTAATTGATATAGCTTTTCTTCAAGAAATACTGCATGCTCAGTAATAATATAGTTTAATAAGTGACTAACATCTATGTTAGTATTTGCAAGTTCCTTGATTGATTCTGTTTTAAATTGAAGCAATTTTGAATCTTCAAGTAGCACAATTGTTTCATTGGAGGGTAATCCATTAAATGCTCTAATTGTCGCTACTATTTCATTTTCAAATGCAAACCATGAGCAAACTTCTTTGGACTCTTTGGTATAATACGCTTTCGCACTTCCTTTTAAAATCAAGTAAAAATTATGGTGTCTTTTTCTTTCAGAAATCAATTCTGTTCTCTTCTTGAGATTCAGAAATGATGCATATTTTGAAAGGATAATTACAGAATCTTTATTTAAAGTTGGGAAATGTGATTTTATAATTTCTTGAATTTCTGTTTTATTCATTAGTCTTGTTTCCTAATTGGCCACAACGTTAATCTGCAAGCCGAGCGAAGCGAGGATTGCAGATTAACGGTTAGTGTATGTGGCGTGCCGACCGAATGGAAGGCATGAACATCATACACATTGTTAGGCACAGTATTCTTTTTACAAATTTAATGAATTACACCAATTTCTTATTGCTTCCCTATCTTCATTAGAAATGGTACTATGGTCAAAATCAGTTGCATTTTGAAAAGGAGCTGGCATTACCAATTCATCTAATGGATAATTTTGGAAATGGTCTGTACATTGCGGTCGATGGCATGAGGTACAAGAGTTTTGAATATTAGTTGTATGTGGTTGTTGCCATGCTTGCCCAACAACTGAATATGGGCTTAAACCAGTTAAAGGAAGCATTAATTCAGAAGTATCAGCAGGATTTCTTAACTGGTCAACGGCAGGTGTGTGTAGAAATGGACTTGCCATGTGACAACTTGTGCAATTGAACTCTTGAGAGATTTGAGCAGGATTTCCCCATAAATCATTATAGTTGGAATCTCCCGGCTTTGGTACAGCCGTATTAACTGGGTCAAAATCATCAATCTCAAAAAAACAAGTTTCACCTGTAGAAAGCTTATGCCCAATAACACCCAAACCACTACCTCTGAAAAAGGTAATGAACACTACATCGCTGTTTTCTGTCCCGTCAGGATTTATGCCTTGATATCGTCCCATTCTATTTCCAGGATCACAAGGAGCATTAAAGGCAAATGGGTGGTCACAATCGCTGGTATTATCACTGCCGTGGACTAATGGAACGCCATTTTTGGTCATAGGAATTTCAATAGCATCTTCATATTTGAATTCAGGTAGCTGTCCTAAAACCGATTCACATTCATAGGCATAGTCAAGTGCTGTCCCTCCTGAATACATAGTGTCATTCTCGCAAGATCCAAGTAAGAATATTACAGTGAATAAACTAATAAAGATTATAGTAATAACTTTATTTTTCATTTTACAATTTATTTGATTAAAAAATAATTCTCTTGCAAATGAACAGTGAAACTCGTTATAAATTGCTCAATTTGGGTTTAGAAAAGTCTTACTGCTTCTATTAGGACTTCTTTAGCGACTTTTCATACTGTTTTGGGGTCATTCCTTCGAGCTTTTTGAAGGCAGCATAAAAAGTGGATTTGGAGTAGAACCCAGCTTCGGTAGCTAGCCCTAAGAGCGTAAATTTAGGGGCTTCGGGAGATTGTACCAGTTGCTTGAATTTTTCTATACGGTATTCATTGATGAATCGGTAAAAGTTTACATTCCCACATTCATTGATTAGGCGAGATAACTCTTTTTCCTTTACTCCTAATTTTATTGCTAACGAACGTAGGTTGAGTTTGGGATTGGTAAATAGTTCTTGCTGCAAAATCTGTATTTTGATTGCTTCAAATTGTTTTTGGTCGTGTTCTGAGATAATGGGCTCTTGTTGCTCAATTGTTGCCTTATTTTCATCAGACTTTTTACGCTTTTTTTCGGAAGTGTTAACTGGAACTTCCTTCCAATTGGTTAGTTCAACCATTGTCCGATTTTCCGTAGCTAAAAAAAGCTGTTGTTTGAAAATTTCAGGTTGTGAAAAACCATTATAAGAAACCCAAAAAATCATAAACATCAGCAATCCAAAAAAAGTCCAATCTAATAAATGGTTAAGATACTCGAACGTGAATACATCAACAATGGAATCTGTAAAACTGAACAAATGAATTAACACTACCAATATAAAAATGCTTTCCAGCCAAGCGAGTGATTTGTACTCTACATCCGAATAAAAATTGACAATTTTTTTCTTATGTTTTTGCAAGATGCGAAAAGCATATATCATCAATAGAAACTCCATACAATAGAAGAACACTCCAAAAACAGTAATGCCTTCTTCTGTCAATAATACGCCCTCAAGGTGTAGCAACACATTATGAACAATACCTGGAACAAATAGCAAATAATGCCATTTTTCAATCCTTTTGTTGATGGTTGTATATAGATAAAAAAACAACAAAGGGAGGGCAAACAACAGGGGGTCGAAGATGAGTAAAAAGTAGCCTGATTCTTCCACTATTTCGCCAAGCAAATAATTGAAAATCTGGAGGGCTATACTCCATAAAAATAAACCGATATAGCGATTCGCTTTCTTATTTGCAGACTTGATGGTAAAAAATAGCAAGCCCAACAACAGCACATTTGCAAATACAAATACACTAAGAAAAAACACAATCCATTCATTTGCTTCCATGTATTATTTTAATTGTGATGAGTTGCTTGTTAAGGTATTTGCATGACTGAATTCTTCTGTTTTTTCGTTTTTATTGTGCCTAACATTCGACTAAATACTATCAGGTATATATAGTAGTTCAAGTATTTTGTTTAGTACTAAATGTTCTATTGACTATTATTTGCTTACAAATTAAATAAATTAATAATTAGATTCAATGATTAGTTTGATTTGTTAGTGTTTCAAGATGTTTGTTGTTAGAGATAGTTGTTTTGATATCCAATATGCAATCATCACGGTATTATCATTCCAAAACCATATTGTTTATGAAATTCCGAGCGGCCCGCCACACCAATGACCTCCAAGCCATCTACGAATTCTATCATGATATCTTAGGCTTGGATTTTCTAGGACAATTCAAGGAGCATGAATCCTATAACGGGATGTTCTTCGGCAAGGAGGGGGAGAATTGGCACTTGGAATTCACTACCTCATCGGATGCTCCTGACCACCATCCCGACGAGGATGATATTTGGGTCTTTTACTTTACGGACGAACAACTGCTTCAGGAGAAAATCAAGGCCATTGTCAATCAGGGGATACCCAAGGTCACATCCAAGAATCCGTATTGGGATAGGCATGGGGCTACTTTTCTGGACCCGGATGGTTTTAGAATCGTATTGGCATTGTCCAAATCATAAATGATGGTATCCCGTTCCCGACCGGGCATTGATAATGTTCTTGTTGGGTATAAATAGGGACTCCACTTCAGCCTAAGTCTGGATTAGGCGGAAGCCATAATCACCGTTGTACCATTGTATCTTCTAATTATACCTTATTCGTTACATTTGCCATGAATCAATACATCAGTCATGTATAAGAATACCATCTTCACATTCATCATGATATCACTTTGCCTCCTTGCTTGTCAGAATAGTAGTGATAAGGTCAAGGAAGAACCTACATTGGAATTAGAACATGCTGGTCAGCAGTTAGAGGTACAATTGTTACATAAAGTGAATGCGAAATTAGGTGAGGGAGCATTATGGAATATCGAATCCCAAACTTTCTACTGGGTGGATATAGAAAATAAGTATTTGCACATTTATCATCCGGATAGAAAGAGACTAGAACCACATCGGATGCCTTCGAGGATAGGTACGGTGGTCTCCATGAATGCGGATACGGTACTGGTTGCATTGGAGGATGGTGTTCATTTTTATGATTTGAAAAATAGGACATTCAGTCCATTCTGTTTGATTGATAAGAGAAAGGAAAATATCCGTTTCAATGATGGCAAATGTGACCCGATGGGTAGACTCTGGGTAGGTACGATGGATATGGATTGTAAGCATCCTAACGGGGCTCTTTATATGATTGATTCCAATGGCCAACCGACTCAGAAACTCGATAGCATTACCATCTCCAATGGTATTGTCTGGAATAAGGCCAAGGATAAGATGTACTACATCGACACACCAACACAACAAGTTGCCATATTCGATTATGATGTATCCAATGGCGGGATATCCAATAGGAAAATACTGTGTACCATTCCTGATACATTGGGTTCGCCTGATGGTATGACCATAGACGAGCATGATAATTTATGGATAGGATTATGGAATGGTAATTCCGTCATTAATGTACATCATGAGACCGGCGAAATCATCAAGACCATAGAAGTACCCGCCCATAATGTTACAGCTTGTGCATTCGGTGGGCCTGATTTGGATATTCTTTATATCACGACAGCCAGTGTGGATATGACAGAGGAGGAAATGCAGACATACCCATTGGCGGGAAGCTTGTTCTCTGTACGGCCAGGCGTCAGGGGACTTCCCAGCCCTACATTCAAATGATACTTATCGGACGATTCGAATTTAAATTTTTAAGGATTAAGGCTAGTCCAGAGTGAGATACGGTCGATAATTTTCTTACCAACCACCTACAATATTACTGAGGGATATTGATTCATTCTATAAGATCCAAACTTATGGAGTGTCTATCCTATAGCTTGAAAAGCCCTAGAATAGGGCCTTTTGAAGCTAAATGCAACAGCAGTATCATTATACAACATATTTGAAATCACGGATACAACATAATGAAACCCGTCAACTGGTACAGGGTCGCATCTTTACATTGTCAATTATCGAATACATCCCATTGATTCGAAAAAAAATCAGAGAGGGGGTCACCTTTTTTTGATATCGGTACTAAAGGGTGTATTTCATTTTTTACAATTTTTAATTATTCGACCATGACTGTTATTACATTATTACACAATACTAAATTATCAATCTTATCCCTGGTATTCCTACTGATGGGTACGGGAGTATTCGCCCAAGGATGGGGTACGGCCCTGAACATAGAAAGCAATTCATCAGGTGGTATCGTATCACAGAAGCTATTTGAAGTGAATGGCAGGCCTGCAATGGCATATTATGATTTCGATAACTACAGATTGGTTTACAAAAGGGCCAATAATAATACAGGTTCCAGTTGGCCGTCTACCAATGTTGTAGTGGATAATGACTGGAGATCAGGAAATAATAGCATAGATATGGAAATCGTCAATGGTCATCCGGCCATCGTGAGTGATTCTCCGGTAGGAAAGGATGTGAGATATACCAGAGCGAGTGATGTCAATGGAAGCAGCTGGAATACGACTGTGATTGCTGCCAATAATATTGCAACCTCTTTCGGAGGCGATATCCAAGCAGATTTGGAAGTAGTGGGTGGTTTTCCTGCCATTGCATATTATGATGGTGATAATAAGGATATCTACTATGTGAGGGCCAATGATGCGGATGGTACCTCTTGGGGAACACCGGTATTGGTTACTTCCACAGGGGATGTAGGAGAATACCTTTCTATGAAAGTCATCAGTGGCAGACCTTCCATCGCATTCTATAAATCAGATACGGGAGATTTGCAATTTGTAAGAGCTAATGATGCTACAGGCACCACTTGGGGAAGCCCAACAACCATCGTATCCGTGAATGATGTGGGAAGATACTGCAAATTGGAAGATGTGAATGGTAGCCCGGGCATCACCTACTACGATGCTACTTTGTCAAAAGTGATGTTCACTCGATCCACTACCAGTACAGGAAGCCTTTGGTGGGATGGGGAGTATACTGTTGCGAATACTGTAGCACGTGACCTCAACCTGTTGATGGTGGAGGGGAAACCCGCAGTGGCATACAGGGAGGTATCAGGTGGTGATAGACCCAAGTATTTACAATCCACAAGTAATTACGGATGGACATGGAATATGTCCAAGACAGTTGATATCGTAGAGGGTGGGAGTAATATTGGACAAGAATTATCCATGGCAATGATAGATGGTTACCCCTCCGTAACATACAGGGATATAGCGAATACGAATTTCATGTTTGCACGTTCACTGAATACGGATGGATTGCCAGTGGAAATGACTTATTTTACAGGTAGGGCAGAGGAGCGTACCAATGTATTGGAATGGCAAACAGCCAGTGAGGAAAACAATGAGGGATTCGAGGTGCAACGTAGTACAAACGGACAGGATTGGGAAAAAATAGGCTTCGTTGCAGGAGAGGGGCAATCTACAAGTCTGACAGACTACAGATTTACAGACGAACAACCCGTTGGTGCAATCCAGTACTACAGATTGAAACAAATGGACTATGATGGTCAATTCGCTTATTCGGATATCATCACAATTGAGAGGGAATTGGGTGAGTTTCCTGTAGAACTTATTCAGAATCCTGTGAGATCCCAAATTCGTTTGAATATCCATGAGGATAATGATATACAGGTTCACCTAATGAATATATCAGGTCAAACCATCAAGCAGGTGTCATACCAACAACAAGGAACGGAATCCATTAACATAGAATTTTTACCCACTGGAACCTATCTGCTGAATATCCAAACACAGTCAAGATCAAAGACAATCAAGATAGTTAAGCAGTAATAATGGTCGTACTTCCCCATTGGGATATCATGAATGTGGTATTCCAAGGGGAAGTCTTTTTTAGTCCGCTTTCAATCGACCAATCAGAACCCCAATATCCTTTTCCTCAAACAGCCTTACAAAACTGACCAGCCACTTCAATATTCTTCCGGGCGGATGCGCCACGATACGTCCGATGGCTGTTACTTTTTGATCCAACTCCTGAATTCCAATCAGCCGATCGTTCTCATTTTTTGTATTGAATAACCGCACGGCATTATTCCAAGCAAAGTCCCTGGCCTTTACGATACTGAATCCGGCCACCTGTTCATCCTTTTCTTTTCCGAGCCAATCAAGTACGAATAAGAGGGGAGAAACCTTACTGATTTTTCCTTGCATTTCATTGGTAAGTCGCTTGAGTATATCATTCACTTTCATGAAATCAACCTTGGTACTCTCAATGGATGTACCCGATGGGAATGTAGCTGCTGCGACTCCCAAATCCAGATGGATGTGGGCATTCATACCTAGAATAAGATGTTGCATGATGGTAATGGGAGCATCCTTGTTGTCAAATGAGAGTTCCCATGCCTTGGATGCGGCCTTACCCGCCTTGAAATCCCAATAAGCCTGGATATAGAAGTTGGCAAAATGTACATCGAACCGTTCCATCCTTGGATTATCCTCGAATGCACCATCAAGGATGGCTTGTTTGATTTCTGCAGTGGTTCTTCTGTAAACGTAGGCAAAGATGCCTAGAAAATTTCCATCCGAAATATGTTCTTCAATGATTTCGTCCAAGGTAGAAAGGACTCCATCTATGGTAGTCGGGAGGTTTGGCATTTTTTTTATCGTAATATAAACAAATGGCTAGAATTTACATTCTAGTTTTTGATAGAATACCGTGTCGGCCCATTACCCAAACAAAAGGGCATTTTAACACAAAAGAGAAAATATTAGTTGGTGTGATTTATGCACTAAGTTTGTTTTTGTCATACTTTTGTGGCAAACAAAAACGACCCAAACACCCAATCTATCACTATTTGTAATGCACCACCCAAGCACTATCTTCCCAAGGGAAGTACTGCTACTCATTGTTTATAGACAAAGAATAGAGCATAACAAATATTCAGGGGAGTAATGAACACAAAAATCCATACCGTCCTAGATCGTATTCTAAGGATAGGAACTTCAGAGGAGTATAGCCGGATAGAAAATGAGAAGATTCGGTCATTGAACATTGTAGTAATGGCAATGGCTTTGGTTCTGCTATTGAGTTTATTGACGAATCTCATAGAACTAAGTTGGACTTTTTTTGATACAATTCTTTATGGAGGGGCGACATCCATTATCATCATCACTTTCATACTGCATTCCTTTAGCTATCTTAGAATAGCAAGGGTACTTAATTTTATTTTCTCCTCCTTACTCCTATTCTATATGACCCTTATTGGTGGTGATGATTTCATCATGGGTATCATGTATATCATTTCCCTGGTAGTATTCTTCTATTTTTTCTTTGATACCCGGTTCAGAATCATCTTTGCATTATCCCAAATATTCCTTTTCTCCTTGGCTACTTACCTGATTTGTGAGGTGTACACCTATGAACATACGATACACACGAAGTATTATAACAGGATTATCGTATTTACCCTTTGTTACCTACAGATGTTCATCTTGGCCAAAATCATGAATGATCAGATGAGGAATTATAATAAAAGGGGAAAGGTGTTATTGGAATCCCTAAGAATTAAGAATGCCCAACTGGAAAGTGCCTACAAGGAAATGGAGGAATTTGCCTATATGATTTCACATGATATAAAGGCTCCTTTGAGAAACATGAATACATTCGCAGGGATGATGAGTCGGGATATCAATAAGGGACGAACGGACCGGTTGGAGGATTTTTCATCCATTATCCAAACCTCAGGCAGTAAGCTCAGTAGGATGATTGATGATGTGCTTTCCTATTCCAAATTGGAGAATAATTCTGATGAACGGGATGAATGGGTCAGGCTCGATACCGTTTTGGAGCATCATGTATTGCAGCTGAAATCCAGTTATCCCAATGCTGAATTTTCCTTTGATGAAATGCCAACCATATTAGGTAATAGGTCGAAACTAGGTATGCTGTTCCAGAATCTGATGGAGAATGGTGTAAAATATAATGAGAAAAAACAACCTCTCATCAATATTTCCGTAGAACAAAAAAAGACGGATTGCATCATCAAGGTGAGTGATAATGGAATAGGGATTGCCCCTGAACACCAAGATGCCATCTTCGAACTTTTCCGCCGCCTGCATACGGATGAGGAATATGAGGGAACGGGAATCGGCTTGGCCAATTGTAAGAAGATAGTGGAAAGACATCTCAAGGGTAACATTGCCATTGAGAGTGTGGTGGGAAAGGGCACTACTTTTACCATCAGTATACCTAATGAAAGGCAAATCACAAAAGACACAGAAACATAACTCATACTAAGCGTAAAATGGAATTTAGATTAAGATCCATATTGAGGAAATGGATGGAAATAGGGACTTCTCCAGAATACCTGAAAGCGAAGAACAATAAGATCTACTCTCTGAATAAGTTGATTATCATCATGCTGAGTATGATTGTACTCAGTTTATTGACAAATATCATCAACTGGTCCTGGACTGATTTTGATACGATTTTCTATCCCGGTTGTATCTCAATCATTCTTTTGGGAGGACTGGCTAATACCAAGGGGAATTATCGGCTTTCCATCATGATAATTTTCATTTCCATTGACCTGTTGCTCATGTATACCTCCATCATAACGGGTAATAAGTTCCTTATCGCATTAAGTTATATCATCAACATGCTCATTGTCTTTTTCTTTTTTGACGAATTGAGTTATCGGTTTCTCTTTGCCTGTTTCCAGATTGTACTTTTCTCAATAGTGGTATATCTCATTTTGGATGTCAGGATTTATTCTCCCGAACCCAAGGCCACTACCATTAATACCATTATCGTTTATACCTTATGTTATTTCTTGATTTTCATTTTGGCCAAGTTATCAGGTGATATGAATGTGCGTTCGCATTTTCAGAAGAAAAAACTATTGAACTCATTACAGGAAAAGAATAAGGAAATAGAGGATGCCTATAAGGGAATGGAAGAATTCGCCTATGCGATATCCCATGATTTCAAGGCCCCACTCAGGAATATGAATGGCTTTGCAGGATTGCTGTCAAGGGATTTGGCTAAAGGGAAGACCCAGAATTTGGAGGATTATGCAAAATTCATTCAGGATAATAGCAATAAGCTGAGTAGGATGATTGATGATGTATTATCCTATTCCAGATTGGGTAGCGAGCAATATGGAGAAAAATCCGTAGTGGATATCAACAAACTTTTGGAATACCAGAGCCTGCAACTCAAGAATATGCATCCCAATGCTGTCTTTGAATTGGAGGATATACCTCCCATTCAAGGCAATAAGTCAAAACTGACCATGCTCTTTCAGAATTTGATGGAGAATGGATTGAAGTACAATGATAAGGAGCAACCCCTAATTCGTATTGAATCCCGAAGTAATGGAGTAAACAGATATATCTCTATTCAGGATAATGGTATAGGAATAGATAAGGAACACGAGGAATCCATTTTCCAATTGTTCAGAAGATTGCATACCGATGAGGAATACGAGGGTACCGGAATCGGACTGGCCAATTGTAAGAAAATCGTTGAGGATCATCTCGAAGGGAATATAATCTTGGAAAGTGAGAAAGGAGCAGGGTCTACTTTCATCATTAGTATTCCCAAATAGAGATATTTTGACAATGATTCCTAATCTTCTATGACCTTTCCGTATTTAAGCAGGATTAATTCCGCATCATCCCCTTTCCAATTCAGGATGTATAAGTTGGAATACTGATGATGTTCCAGATTGGATAATGCAGGTTGATGACCGAATTCATTAATGGCTTCAGGAATGGTATTACCGTGTCCCACCACCAATACGGTCTGGTTCTGATGCTTGGATTTAATGGTCTCCACCAAGGGGCCCACACTGGCTGCATCATATATTTTTGCTGCCAACCCTTTGGCTTCGCACAGGGGTTGGACAGTCTGCTGGGTTCTCTGATATTGGGATGAATAGATGGCATCCAATTCCGATTCAGATAATAGGTCTGCCAATACTGCTGCTCTTTCCTGCCCCAACTGATTCAATGCATCGACACCATCATCACGGTCCGCATGTCGGATGAGAATGACCTTGCCCTGGGGTTGGGATGTGGTCCTTGCCGAATTTCCGGTCTTACAGGAAGTGGCGAGTAAAATAATACAGAGGAATAGGTAAATGATTCTCATGGAAACTAAGCTATGATTAGGAATGTCGTCTACTTATTGTACCACTTGATAATGGATTTCCGTAAGTTTGTTCTGATTGGAAATCCTACTGAATACCATCTTATTACCAATGATGGAGACATTCCAAAAGATACTTTCCGCATTGGCAATATTACTATCCATCGTCAGTTCACTACCGTCGAATGAATAGGTTCCGCTTTCTGGAGGGAAAGGTCCCCCCTCGGTATAATAGGTTCCATCATCCTTGAATTCCAACCAGACATCCCTGTTGGGATTGAACCGTTGGGTTTGGTCGGTCTGGTCTATTTCGAATTTACTCATTTCCCATTTCTGGACGATGGAGTCCATATTTTTTTCAGCTGTTGTATTACAGCTGAAAAGGAGTACCGAACAAAATATAAGGGTCAGGAAGTAATATTGGAATTTCATAGGCTTGATTTTATACGAATATAGTTGCTTAGGAATCGGTATCCAAATTAGTCAAAGTGTCGGTGCTATCCAAAAGTAGTGGAACCAGAGTAGCGGTTTGGTGCGGTTGTGTCAGTTCAATCCACCGCTTAGTCTGGAAAGGCCCATTCTTCCAAGCCCTATACTTACGGATTTTGGAATAATGTGTACCTATGACCCAATAGAGCAGACCATCATGATGGAGGAATACGGCACTGAATGTTTCTTGATTTCCATTACAACATGGCTCCTTGAGAACGATACGCCTATATGTCCGCTTGAAAAACCGGGACAAGATGGTAGTGAGCGGGTAGTTCAGCCAGATGATGGTATCCGCTTCCGTCCATAGTAAATCCTTGACGATATGGGTATAATTCCCTGAAACGACCCACTTTTCCTGAGAAAGGATATCCTTTTTGATGTTATCCCTCATTTCTTCATCGGGGCGTTCTATCCAATTGGGTAACCAATGGTACTCATCTAAATCAAACCAAGGATAATGGATTTGTTCACTGAGTTTTTCACCCAAGGTTGATTTGCCTGAACAGGAATTTCCTATGATGATGATTTTCTTAGACATAATTAGGATTGGGGTGGTAAATTATCCCATATGCCCATAGGAGTCAAATGAAAAGGTATTATTCTATGATAATATTGAATGATTTTTCCTCTGCAGGATTATTCCTATCAAAGGGTTGGCAATATTTCATACTGAACATTGTATTCCCCTTTTTGAGGGCTTTGAATGTCCAGACTTCCCTTCCGCCGACACCCACACTAGGTTGGCGTTCATCGGAATTATTGGAACCATATACATTATCGGTTGGCTCAAGGAATGATTCGTCCATTCCCTCTACGAGTTCCCACGCGAATCCGGTACTCGGATTGGAATCTAACGTAATTTCGAAATATTCCCCCTCTCTTACTTTGAGTTCATTGGTTTCCATAGTGGCATTGAATGTTTGAGCGATATCCAGCTTGGGTATAATTGCAGTTTCCGTATTCTTGAATGCATTACAAGAATAGCAAATTATCGTGATTCCAAGCAAGATTGAATACAACTTGTTTTTGTTCATTTACATTAGGACTGGATACTTCGGGGAAAGTAACTGAATGGCCTTAATTTAGAGACTATCGTATTTTTCCCTGACCTCATCAAAATCCTCTATGATTTCTTTCTTGTATTGTTTGAGGAATCTGAGGAGATTCCCTCTGACAAAGATACTATGTCTGGCAACTCTATTCCTGAATTCCTGACTCTTGTAGTATGTCCTGAACTCGGGAATCTGATGACCCTTGCTGTATAGGTCTGCAAACCAGGTTTTCTCCGTAAGTGCCAATACATTGATGTCCACGTCATCCTTGATGCGTTCCGACATTTGGTTGAGGGTTTCTATATAATAGGAATAACTATGGATTAGTCCATTGATGGTCGTATCGGCATGAATGGTATTATCACTTGAATTGACATACCTTTTGAGGAGATCCAAGCCACTGCTCTCCGCCTTATAGGGCATATAAAAGGTAACGAGTCCCCTGCATACCCTACAAGTATCCAGGTATTCGTCGGTCAGTTCTTGCTTTATTACTTTGTCGTATGCCTCCTCGAAAGGTTCATAATGATTTAATACCGTATTGGCCATAATGGTATCACTGGCCCAATCCTCCATGATTTTACCGAGGATGGACTTAAGTTGTTGTTTCTCTTTTCGGGACTCATTCCAATTATTCACCTGCAGTGCAATCAGTACCCCAACTACGATGATGAATACTTCCACTACGACATGGATTCCGTACTTTTCCAGATACTTTTTCATAGAATGGTTTTTATGCTATCCAAAGTACGACAATCATATTATAATCGGGGTGGTTTCCGATATCTACCTGATTATTCTAGACCAATGGATATCCGGCATTCCCAAGTAGGATTTAGGTTGAAGTGGGAAAAGTATAGGAAAATAAAAAGGCTGCTTCCATCAGGAAGCAGCCACCTCATTACTATTGCTAACTAAAAATCGGATGATGAAAACTAAACTATTCTATATTGAAAACTTCTGTTTTTTGTTTCCCTTCCTTACCCATAACCAATGTATACTGGCCTTTCGGTAGCGAACGCACATCTACTTTTCTAGTTTCGCTGTTCCGACCTACAGGAAGTGACTTTACTACATTTCCATTTGCATCCAGAATGGATAATTGGGTATTTCTAGGAGGATTCTGAATATCCACTGTCAATTGTCCACTTGCGTCCACTGTTGTAGCTGATAAGGAGGATTCCAATTTAGGTTCGATGATATCCAAGTCCTCACGGTTGCTGTTAGGTGAAAGGCAGAATGTCTTGGTTCTGGAAGTACTGAAGTTACCGTTACCACTCTTGATGATTTGATGGTTGGCCTTTCTGATCCAGAACTTACCGAAACCATACTCACAGCAGAATCCATCACCATAGGAATCATAGATGGTAAACTCGTAGCAATCATCGGAATTGACCGTTACTTTCTTTTGTCTTCTCTTGACGACTCCGTCAGGATAAGGTCCGCCTGTGGCTACTACGGTTCCTGCACTATTCTTTAATTCCCAAGTGGTTTCACTACCATAGATATCCGTTTGTACAATGATTTTGATGACTTCGGTTGCACCTGTATTACAAGGAGGACAAGAAGCACCACCACAATCGACACCTGTTTCGTCTCCATTCTGAACACCATCCGTACATGTCGGAGGAGTGGAACATGGCGGGCAAGAGCCACCGCAATCAACACCTGTTTCATTGCCGTTTTGGATACCATCACTACAAGTAGGTGTGGTTCCTCCACCTCCGCCAGATCCACCACATGCATTGGAACTGACTAATCCGGCTCTTGCACCACCTTGGGCTAGGAGTGCCCTCATTCTATTCTTTTGACCTGTTGTAAATAGGTTCATACAAGCATCATCTGAGTAATCCATGTAGTTTTCTACCATATCCGTAGAACCGCAGGAACTATGTCCGGAAGCACATCCGTAATTGGCTGCATCGGAAGCAGGAGTATCGGATACATTATCATCCTGTCCGCAAGGACCATCACCCCAAATATGGTATAGATTCAGGTAGTGTCCCACTTCGTGAGTACCTGTTCGACCTAGATTGAATGGGGCAGTTGCCGTACCTGATGTACCGAAGTATTGATATCCCACTACTACACCATCGGTCGCTGCCGGGCCTCCGGGGAATTGGGCATAACCCAGAATACCCTGACTGATGTTACAAACCCAGATATTCAGATATTCTGATGGATTCCAAGGGTCGATACCTCCTTGCCCGCTTTTTTTCATTTTTTCCTGATCTGGATTGAATGATGTCACATTGGTTTGTGTGCGTGTGATACCAGATGTAGGATTACCATTAGGATCCACGCTTGCCAGACAGAACTCAATTTGTGTATCATCCGCTTGGCTCCAGGTATTATTGGCATCAGTATTCAGTCTTCTGAAATCCTTGTTCAGAACATCGATTTGTGATAATACTTGTGCATCACTGATGTTCTGAGTATTGGATTTGTATACCACATGGACCACTACGGGAATAGTATATACCGAACTGCTGCTTCTGGATATTTCCGAAGCTGAGAACTCGGCGATTTGTCTTTCGATTTTTTCCAGATTCTCTTGCATACCCGGATTTTCCATTAATTGCTTATTCAGATAATCTGCTGAGTTACATACTCGCTTGGGAGATGCGTTTTCAACAATCTGATCCATTTCGTCTTGAACGGATACTTCTTCGTTACAGGAAACCAAGAATAATCCAAGTACCATTAAGGCGATACAAGCTAGATTCAATTTTTTCATAATGAGTTTGATTTTAGGCCAGTTTCTTTGGCAAATGATGAAATGGTAGATGTTTGTTATATCGTCGGTATTCATGAATGAAATGATATCGTTCCTTGTGGTTGATAGGATAAAACTAATGGCATTTTCCCATGTATTTTGGTGCTTTTATATGACCCAAGGAGTGCATTATACTTTTGTATGTATTTTTTATACTTTCTGCAATATTTGCCTATTTATTACCTGAAAAGGTCCTTTTTTGCCTTGTTTTACCTTGCATTGGGAGATGGGTGAAATGGAATTTTAGGTATTGAATGCCTACCTTGATGACACATTGGGAAAGCAAATACGATATTGTTTTAAGCCATCCTGATACATTTGAAAGTATTCTGTTATTTTCGAATCCTGTTCTAAAACTGAATCATGACAGATCATACCACTACATCTCTGAAACTAACAGTAGGCTGGCTCTTTAATGAGAGGCTGAGGTGGGTATATCATATGCTTTTTTGGGTATTCATCTATCTGGATGAGTTCCTATCCGTTTTCGGACTAACGGAAGATATGGGTAGCCTCTGGTATGTCCCGTTCTCCTTGGCGGTGGATATGCTCGTGGTGTATGCTACGATTTATGTATTGTTGCCATTGTTCCTGATGGTGGGAAGGGTATGGTATTTCATCGGTTTTTCCTTGTTTCTCGTTTTATTGAATATCACCATACAATTACTGATCTGGTTTCCGATTGAAATGTTTTATGAGGAAACCGTAAGGGGACTCGCAACCATCATCCTAACCAATTTTGTCCATTCAGCCTTGTTGGTGGGATTTGCCGCAGGTATCAAGATTTTCAAACATTATATCCTGAATGAATCCAAAATCAAGAAATTGGAAACGGATAATTTGAAAACGGAATTGGTATACCTGAAAAACCAAATCAATCCTCATTTCCTATTCAATTCCTTGAATAATATCTATGTCCTGAGTAGGAAAGATGCCAAGATGACTTCGGAATCCATATTGTTATTGTCGGACTTGTTGAGGTACCAATTGTATGATTGTAATAAGGAAAGGGTTAACTTGGAGGGAGAAGTCGAATACCTGAGGAATTTCCTGGGACTGGACCAGTTGAGGAAAGATAATACCACCTTACAATTCGATGTGAAAGGAAATGTTATGATGTGGCAGATTGCCCCTTATATCTTTCTGCCTTTCGTAGAGAATGCGATTAAGCATGGAAGTAGTGCGAATAATGAAAAGGGATATTTGAAAATCAGTATAGAAGTGGATGAAAAGGGTAAATTGGACTTTTCGGTTGAGAACTCAATTCCTGAATTTCCGCTGACTACCGAAACAGGAGGTATCGGTCTGACGAATGTAAGGAGACGGTTGGACCTCGTTTATCCTGATGAGTACCAGCTGGATATCAGTCATCAGAAAACATACTACAGAGTGACATTATCATTGGATTTGAATCAATAGTATGAAATGTATCATCGTAGATGATGAGCCTTTGGCTAGAGAAGGAATGGAACTGAATGTCAAGGAAATGGGATTCCTTGAATTGGTGGGCCAGTTTCATAATGCCATAACGGCCAATGCTTTTCTGGCAGAACATGAAGTGGACCTGATGTTCCTTGATATTCAGATGCCCGGGATTACGGGAGTGGAATGGTTGAAAGGGTTGGATAAACCACCCTTGGTCATCTTTTCGACAGCTTATCCGGAGTTCGCCCTCAAGGGGTTCGAACTGAACGCTGTGGATTATCTATTGAAGCCCATCCGCCTGAATCGCTTCATGAAAGCAGTGAACAAGGCCAAGGAAATCCATGACCTGAGAATGGTTGAACCCATCAGTGAACCCAAGGATGATACCAAGGAAATATTGGATTATACCTATGTATTGGCAGATAGGAAATATACCAAGTTATTCTATAAGGAAATCCAACTCATTGAGGGGATGAAGGACTATGTCATCATCCATTCCTCCAAGGGGAAATTGATGCCGGCTATGAATCTGAGTACCATCATGAGGCAACTCCCCGAACATATATTCACAAGGGTGAATAAATCCTACATTGTCAATGTTCAATATATCCAGAGTGTGGACAGTGATTTCATTTGTATGGCCGATAGGGAAATTCCTTTGGGACGAACCTACAAGGAAGCATTCATGAATCAGTTCATTAAGAACAACTTACTGAAAAGATAAGGATTGATAGTACAAGTCAGAGATTCATCCTAAGCTTGATGTCATTGATTTTTTCTTGTGCGAAATCCCTTTCATCCTCTGAACCATACTCCTTAATCAGTTCGTAATATTTGATGGCTTTGGGATACTTTTCTTTCATGTCATAGGTATGACCCAAATTATTGAGGACGATGATATCTTTCTTATCCAGCTTATATGCTTTCTTGAAGTATTTCAGGGCATTTTTGTAATCCGCTTTCATGAGAAAGGCTGCACCTAGGTTGGAATAATTGGCGATTTCCTTTGGAAAGGACTGAATCATTCGTTCTGAGATTTGCTGTACATAATCCACCCGATTGGAAGTGTAAAGATTTTCCACATACTGATAGATACTTGAAGTGAACAGTTGTTTCGAATCTTCTGGTTGTTCATTGCCCGACCACAACCAATCATGTTTCAATTTGTCTCCCAAATTGATGAGACCCAGGATTTCGGAAGTTTGGTCCCTGTGATTCCCTTTCAGCCACAAGGCATGAATCTTACCAAAATGCATGTCGAGTCGACGAGGATTCTTCTTGATGCCCTTATTGATAAAGGATTGGGAAATATTGAACAGACTGTCATTGAACATCACTTCACTGCTCACAAAGGTATCACCCTCCGAACTAGTGGAATCTGTTTCTGTGGGCCGTATGATTCGCTGTTCCCTAGCGATGGTCATGTAATGATTGAATGCTGTAATGTAAAGATTTTCATCATCGGGAGTTTCCTGTTCCCATAGTTCGAATAAGGCCGGAATCTTAGTCTGTTGTCCAGTCATCATCAACTCCTCATAGGTGTTGTTGTAATCCTGTGCAATCGTTAGGAAAGGAAAGAGGCACAAACCCCAAATAAAACCCCATCTCATAGTGTATTGGATTGATTCGGATACAAAATTACCAATTGAAAATGAATAAATCCTTTAAGGGAATGATAAAATCCACACCATAACATATGTGTGGAATTGTTCATGTGATTGAATCATCTACCACTCATGGGGTAGGGGGGACCATTCAGGTGAACTTTCGGAATCATTGACTTATAAAACATAGATTTGTTATCAAAGTTCTTTGATAATCAATTGGAAATGAGTCTAGGTATGACAATTCAAATATATATGAAAGGTCTATCTTTCCTAAATTGTAGTTTATTTCGGCATTTTGATGGGAAATATTGGAAACTGCCTTAAAATGACCTTATCTTGCTGTTTGGAAATTAGAACAGAAAATAAGACACTAAGTCAAACTCATTGCACTTATGAAGTACCAGTTTGATTGGAATGCAGCATTCTCTCAAGCTTTTGATGGTGAAAGAAAACTACTAGACACCCACATTAAGATGGCAAGGGTTGAGGTGTTGATACCTGTACTACTCAAAAAGACAGGAAGACAGGATGATGCAGATGAGATTGCATCAATGGTCATTACCAAATTCTGGGAACGATTCTATATCAAGGAGGAGAATCTACCATCCAACGTGAATGGCTACCTATATACAATGGCCAATAATGCATTTTTTCATTATACCAAGAAGAAAGAAAAGGAAACCAAACAATATGTCAATCTTGATATAGGGGATATGAATCGTGTTTTCGATAGTGGTGTTGAGAATATCACAGCCCATATGGATGGGAACATTTCAGACAAGGAAAGACTGCTTCTGATCTTGGAATCCTCATTTGGTCAACTGGGAGATAAGTGTAGGAATCTCTTGAAAATGTTCATTTTTGAGAAAAGAAGAATGAAGGATATCTACCAGGACCTAGGTTTTCCCTCTGCCAACGCTGCGACCAAGAAAAAGGAAGGTTGTATCAATAAATTGCGGAAGCTGATGTACGAAGAAATTCGAAATCAAAATATAGAAGGCTATGATTCGTAATATGGATGATAAGGACATGGATATCATCAGGAGATATTTCGATTATGACCTGAATGAGTCTGAATTAGAAACATTCCAACATAGATTGGAAAATGATGCTTCCTTTTCTAAGGAAGTGGATGATTATGAAACGGCTTATAATACGGTCGATGAATGGATACTTTCCAATCGGAAGGATATCTCATCCGGTCAACAACAAAGAAGCAATGATAAGCCGACCACATCCAATCCGATGAAATGGATGTTGCTACTACTGGGAATTATTGCGATATCGAGTGTGGCTTACTTCATGTTCCAAGGACAAGGCAACACATCTGATAAGGAATTGATTTTTGCTGAAGTCCAGCGATATACCGATATGATGTCGGATGATTTATTGAGGGGAGATGGAGCTACCCATGTAACAGATGAGGAAGCTCGCCTACAGGAAATCATCAAGGCTTACAATCCGGATGAAAGTAATGCCACCCTGAAAGCCTTAAATGAATTCATATCGAATAGTCAGAATCCCAATTTCAAGGAAATTGCATCCTGGTGGATAATAAATATCCATCTTGAAAAAGGAAAGATGACTGAGGCAAAGGATATACTGAAAGCTATTTCCGATAGCCCTGAGTTCAATTCGTCCAAGAAAGCGAAAGATTTTTTGAAAAAATTGAATTAATTAAATAGTTGATATTCAATTATTTATGACGATTAAATTCTTTTTTGTAATATTTTTTTAAAAAGAGGACTCACATTTCACTCATATCTACTCTATATAGGTGAAAGACAACAAAACCCCTTTTCCATTCAACGAATGGCACCCTTTTAAGATTAATTTGGAATCCCCCCCGATGACAACGTAGGAGTGGCTGACGTCAGCGCACGGACTTCTGTCTGCACTCCATTCTTTTAATCTTTAAAAAATGATAACAATGAAAAATGCTCTATTCTTGAGGCAATTCCTATTGCTAGCCTTTACCTTTTTGGTTTTTCTTACCTCGTCTGTTGATGTTATGGGACAAAGAGCATCCATGCCCAAAACGTCTGATGACGGAGTACATGATCCTATCTTCGATTTCTGTATTGCTACAGGAGATCCCAGTATACAGGTAGAAATACAGAATAATCATCCCAATCCTCTTACAATCACACACATCACTTTCAAGGTGAATGGTGTTACACTACCTTCTTTAAACAATCCTATGGGTGGTCTGACCTTGGGCGTCAACGAATCAACCAATACCGTTTATAATTTTTCCATGAATGATTGGAACGCCATCCTGATTCCCCATATTGAGACTACACATATAGCAGTACCTTGTACCGCAGGTTACTACTCCAGTCATGTGGATGTTGTTATGAAAATATACTATTATTTTGAGGATGTTCCGGCCATGAATGAAAGAACGACTAGGGGGAAGAACCTCAATTTAGGGGATGGTGATGACGAAATTCGATTGGAGTTATCCGAATCATATCATATTGCTTGGGGAATCTGTGGTGCGGAAGGTAATCCTTACATGAATGAGAGACAAGCCGATATTTCAGAGGACGAACTCAAGGTATTCCCTAATCCTACCAGTGATGTATTGAACATCGAATTGGAGCATCAAGGTGATGTCCAAGTAGAATTGTTCAATTCCAATGGAATGCTCCTCAAATCGGAGAAATTCGAATGCAATGATGAAAATTGTTCCACAAAGCAGTCCTTGGATATATCCGACTATGATGCAGGTATCTATCATGTGGTATTGCAGACTGATGAAACAAGGATAGTCAAGAGAATCATCAAGATTTAATCATACCCACCGAAAGGGGTAATCCTATTACCCCTTTCGAATGATTTTTTGTAATGCATCGGTACATCCTTACCCTCATATACCTTTTTCTTGTGAATGGTCCCCTGAATGCTCAGGAGGGTAACTGTGATATGGATTATATCAATGCTTCCTGGGGTAGATTGTACCAATCCTACACCGTGGAGAATGATATGGGGAAATCCTTGGATGTACTCCATGATTTATGTGATTGCGCGAGGGAATTGGAAGTGTATGCAGAATTGCTGTATGGCTGGATATACATTGCCAATCTTGAGAAAGAAACTAGGAACTATGATAGGATGCATATCTATCTGGATTCCTTGGGAAAGCACTTGGATATCCATGATGATATCATAGCGGATGACTGGGTTGGTATCAAGGTGGATTATTATTTCCTATTGGGGGAATATTATCAGCATTACAAGAAATGGTATGAATTATCCTCATTGAATTATCAAAAATCAGTAGATATCCTGTGTGATTACTCAGGGTATAATGAGAAAGAGGATGTCGGCTTATTCAAGGAAAAGAATAAGTTCAGTTTCAATATTGTTTCCTTATTCAATAATCTGGCGATTGCCTATGATTATTTGGGCGATTTGGAAAAATCCATATTGTATCATAAGATGTCGATACAATTGGTGGATGTATTCAAGGATGATACTCAGAATTATACCAAGTTAGGTGTACTTCAGAATCTTTTTCATGCATACGTTGAGAATAAGGAATGGACACTGGCAGAGAAGACTGTTGATGAGTTCTTGGAAGTCAATAAGAATTTTAAGTCCGTCAGTAAGGAAAGTGAATATCGTCGGAAAAGGATGCTGGGCCTTTCCTATAAGAATAGGGCCATCATCAAAATCGAAAACGGAGATTATACCACTGCGGAGAATTTATTATCGGCATCATTGGAAGTATGTGAAGACCCAATGGTCTATACCTATTCCCACCAATTATTGTCAGAAATATTTGTGAGGACAAATAGGTTGGATTCAAGCCGAAATGCTTTGGAAAAATCAGATTCCAGTTCGATTGTGAAATGGGGACTGCTGAACAGGGAGATGGCGCAGAACAAGATATACTGGTCCAGATACCATATTGGGAATAACGCTCCGGATAAAGCGCTCGAAGTACTAGAGTCAGGCTTGGAAATGTTAATCGGTCATACCTTGGATGCTGCCAAGAACGAAAGTAAATTGGATTATGCCAATGCTACGGATAAGATGTTGGCTTTCGATTTCGTATTGGAAATACTGAATTTGGCTATTTCTAACCATCAGGTGGAAGATATCGGTGCATACATGGAATTGGGTAGGAAACTCATTGCCCAATTGCACGCCAATGTACTGACAACCGATAGTTCCAAGTTCATCTTCTCCAAGAAATGCAAGGCTTTTTATGAAAAAGCCACACTACTGAGTGAGGAGCAGGATAGGAATATTGCCTATCTGAATACCCAAAAGGCAAAAGGGTATATCATGCTTCAGAAAATGCAGGATACCCGAGCGGCCGAGATTGTGGGGCTGCCACTGGAAATCCAACAAAATGGAAAGGATTTTCGTCAGGAAATTCTCAGACTAGGCAAGGAACGGGACGAGTATGCCAAGAATCAGATGAAAGTGGATAGTATTGATAAATTACTTTTTTCCACCAACCAACAATACGATGCCTATGTCCAGAATCTGGAAAAAGAATATCCGACGTACCATGCCCTGAAATACCAGATTCCCGAAACATCTCTCAATGAGTTGAAAGGTATTCTGAGAAGGAAAGGTGCGACATTATTGGAATATTTCCTAGGGGATGATAACATGTTCATTTTCGTAATAGATGAGAATGGAATCCAACATGTGGAAACCGTACCGGTTACGGATACTTTAATAGCGGATATCACCACCATGAACCACTGTGTGAGTACCTTGGATTTCAGTTATGGGACTTTCGTTAAGTTCCATGATTCGAGTTCAAGACTGTATGAGCATCTTATCGGTCATGTGGATGCCCATATTCACAATAAGAACCTGATTGTCATTCCTGATGAACAATTGAATCTTATTCCTTTTGAAGCATTGGTGTCGAGAAAGAAAACTTTTGATGATACCAGTTATGCTCGTTACCACCAATTGGATTATCTGATAGCGGATTATGATATTTCATATCACTATTCTTCGAATCTTATTGGGATTCGAGCGATGAATGGTAATGAGGAACGTAAGGATTTCTTGGGAATAGCTCCCAGTTTTGTACAGCGTGGCGGAATACAGGAATTGAAGAATAACCTACAAGAGGTGGAGTCCGGCTTGGGCCGATACCCTGAGGGGAAGACCATAGTGGGGCTGGATGCGACATATGACGAGGTGATGTCCTCCATCAAGGAATACCGCATGGTGCATTTTGCGACCCATGCGATATTCAATGACCGGGTCCCTTTGGACAGTAGGATTGAATTGGCCGATACCTCCATTTATATCTATGAGATATTCGGAATGGATCACAACCTGGATTTGGCCATTATGAGTGCCTGTGAAACGGCTAGTGGGGAAAGGAAAAAAGGAGAGGGTGTCATCAGTTTGTCGAGGGCATTCATACAATCGGGTTGTCCGAGTGTGATAGCTAGCCTTTGGTCCATTTCCGACCAGAAGACAAGTATGCTGATGCAAATATTCCATGAATATATGGGAGCAGGAAAAAGCCCCAAACATTCTCTTTCCGAAGCCAAGCGCAGGTATATCGATGAGGCCATTACGAAGAACGTCCACCCTTTCTACTGGTCGGGCTTCATCCAGATCGGTGAAGTCGAGGAACCCGAACGAAAAATACCTTTATTCATTTGGATCGGTGTGGGATTGCTGTTCATCAGTGGACTAATTTTCGGAATTTTAAAATGGAAATAAAATCAGGATATGACGAAATGATAATTTTTATTTGATAGAGAATAATTTAGAACCTAAATGAGCCCCCTTTGAAGATTATAATAAAACTCCAATTCAACAACTAGGAATACGATAGTATCAATGCACGGGTACAATTCATTATTCCAACGAACAACATATATTTTAATCTTTAAAAAATGATGACAATGAATCGTATTTTTTTATTTAAGCAGTTAGTGGTATTATCCATTTGTGGATTATTCTTCTCCAGTGCCTGGGCACAGTCTGTACCGATGAAAGGTAAGAAAGATGATGGAGCACATGGTGTTGGATATTTCAACATTACAATGGATGAATGTCTGGAATTACGCGATCGGACCATACATGTGACTTTTGATAATAATTCATCAGATTTTTTGATGATAACTGGACTAGGAGTTACGGTAGATCCTAGTATCCCATTTATATTGGATGAGAGTGAATTATTTTCAGAATATGAATCAAGTCCATTTCCAATAGAAGTAGAACCTGGTGAAAGTACTACCATCATATTAAGAAGAATTTGGGATATCGGTGGATTATTTACATTCGATTTAGGGTTGAACGTGGATTATATTATATTGGGAGAGGAAGAAAATCATAATATAAGTGGTTTTCTACATTATAATACAAATTGTAGGGGGAATTCTGAGAGATTGGCCAAGGAAACCGAAAGCGAAGCCAATGTCTATCCCAATCCGGTAGTAGATTTTGTCTATTTGGAATATGCCTTGGAAGAAGAAACTGAGGTAGAGGTAGTACTATATGATTTAACAGGAAGATTGGTAAGGGTACTTTCCGAAAAGAATACAGTTTCCAAAGGCAGCCATGCTTTCGAATATAATGTTTCAGAATTGGAAACTGGTAATTATATCCTAGCCTTGAACAAGGGCGGTGAATCCGAAGCATTCCAGATTAGAAAATAAGAATAATTATAATTATTAGGGAATGAATCCGTAGTGGAAAGGTGCATGTTTTCATTACGGATTATTATTTTTAAAATTATTGGAAAATTATAGACAATTAATATTTTTATTTCTCCTCATTTGGGCTTGTGACCTACAAGCACAGGATGCCAGTGTTCTTGCTTCCCATGAATTGGATAGCCTATGGAATGATGTGGCAACAAGAATTGTGGACAAGGAAAAAAGAAAAGAATGTTTTCCTCTTTTTGATGAGATCCGCAAGGAGTCATTATCCGTAAAGGACACATCCAGTTATTATACCTCCTTTACTTTTGAGGCCTACACTTATCTGAGAATGAGGCAGTTTGATGAGATGAAACCTGTCTTGGAAAAGGTTTTGCAAGAAGTGGATACTTTGGGCGTATCCCATTCACGGGCCAAGGCGGATTACTATTATGTGTATGCCAGATATTACTTCAGGGTAGGGATGTATTCCAGTGCCGTATTCTTTTATGAAAAATGTCTGGAATCCTTATTGATACCTGATGAGACGGATGGTCAGGAGCTTAAGTTCAGGGAGGGTTTTAATTTCGGCCTACAACAACTCCTTAATAATATCGCTTTTGTTAATTATGAATTAAGGGATTACGAAACCTCCCTTAAATTCTATTCCCTTCAATTAAGTATTTCCTATTCCGAATTATCCGATGTAAGAAAATCATTACTCTACCAAAATATAGGAGTGAGCATGCTGCGGTTGAATCGTTGTGATGAGGCATATGATAATTTTCAAAAAGCATTGCGGCTGGCTCAGAAAGTAGAACAAAAAGAGAATGATAGGAATAATAAACAGTTAAGTCTCATTTATAAGAACTTGGCGGAATTGTCCTTGGATTGTAAAATCAATGAGGATGCATTTTATTATTTGAATGAATCGGAAACTTATTTGAACCCCACCAATAAGGAGGGATATATTCTATATCTTTTTATTCAATATAAGGCAAATAAAAAACTAAGGGATATTAATAGTGCCCAATACATTCTGAAAGAATGTATTACCTTATCCAAGGAGTATTATGGCAAGGAACATCCCAAGGTAGTGGATTATCTTTTGGAATACGGTCAATTGAATTTGGAAACCAAGGAATTATTATTGGCAGAAAAGGTAATAGATGAGGCCTTGTCCATTCTTGATGTTCTGGATGCGGATGCTGGACAAAGAAGTAGTAATCTTGGTGTGACCGTTGGAAGTTTCCAAAAAGTGATGGCCCTCTCTCTGAAAGGGGATATTTGTAATGCCAATGATAATTATGAGGAAGCACAAAAATATTATAATGCAGCAGTCGATCAGATTTATCTCATTCAGAAAATGAATCTGATTGATAGGGAATCCAAATTTGGATTAATGGGGAAATCCAAGGAGATTTTTTCTAATTCTATCGCTAATGATATTCAATTGGGAAATCACCATTTGGGTTTTGATAAATGTAGGAATGGGAAAGGCCTGCAATTATTATTTGAGATTCGGGAAGATGAATTATTCAAAAAATCCAATATTCCCGAAACGACTACGAATAGGTTGAATTACTTATTACAGGATATCAAGAATTTACAGCGCCAATATGATTCCCTGGATGCGCAGGATGTCCGGGCGGATAGTATTCGCAATCTGATTTTTTTCTTGGATAATGAATATACCAATATCATGCAATCCTTGGAAGAAAACCATCCGACCTATCAGGCATTAAAATATCAGGTTGAGGAAATGCCATTGCCTGAATTACAAAGAAAATTAAGTCGGAAGGAAGCAACCCTCATTGAATATTTTCTGGGTGATGATGAAATGTTTGTTTTCGTATTGGACAAGGATGGAATCAGGCATGTGGAACGTATTTCCGTTACAGACGAATTATTGGATGATATCCGGACCATGAATCACTGCGTGAGTACGTTGGATTTTTCATATGAGGTATTCGAAACTTATCAGGAATCAAGTCATCGGTTGTACAAGCAACTCATTGGTAGGATAGAAAAATACATTCATCATAAGAATCTGATAATTATCCCTGACGAGCAATTGAATCTCATTCCGTTCGAAGCCTTGGTCACCTCCGATAAAACCTTTCAGGATACGATTTATGCCCGTTACCATCAATTGGATTATTTGATAGATGAGTATGACATCTCCTATCATTATTCCTCCAATCTCATTGGCTCCCAGCCAAAATCGAATAGAAAGGAAAGAAAGGATTTTTTGGGTATAGCTCCAAGTTTTAGGAACCGTACAGGAGTACAGGAATTGAGGAACAACCTGATGGAAGTCGAATCGGGCCTTATCCAATATGCCCAGGCCGATACCATCATTGGCCTGAATGCCACATATGAGGAGGTGATGTCATCGATAGGTGATTACAGGATGGTCCACTTTGCGACCCATGCGATATTCAATGACCGGGTCCCATTGGACAGTAGGATTGAATTGGCGGATACCTCGATCTATATCTATGAGATATTCGGAATGGACCACAATCTGGATTTGGCCATCATGAGTGCCTGTGAAACGGCCAGTGGAGAAAGGAAAAAAGGAGAGGGCGTCATCAGTTTGTCGAGGGCATTCATACAATCGGGCTGTCCGAGCGTGATAGCGAGTCTTTGGTCCATATCCGATCAGAAGACAAGTATGCTGATGCAGATGTTCCATGAATATACGGGAGCCGGGGAGAGTCCCAAACATTCCCTATCCGAAGCCAAGCGCAGATACATCGATGAGGCCATTACGAAGA
>JAHDHL010000055.1 GCA_020631355.1 Saprospiraceae bacterium
CCATTGCAGATAGAAACAGCACCATTGGTACAGAAGATGCCATTGCGGATAGAAAGTTGGATTTCGAATGGGGTGCCCAACTCGGTACGGGTTTGCCATTCATTTCTGAGGGAGCATTCAGCTTCAGTGATCTTACGGGGCAGAATTCATTCACCCTTGACATTTCGGATGAAAACAACCAGAGTTTTGATATGGGACTTTTCCTTAGGGCTTCCATCAAGGATAAGTTCTTCATCCAATCCGAACCTAGAATTGGGTTCAGGAAAGCGAACTATGTCCTTGAAAAATCAGGTCCGGTCATTACATCCGATGACCACACAGAGAATTACTACGACATCCATATGCCAATGCATTTCGGCCTACAACTCGGAGGCGATAAACTATTGTTCAGGGCACAGTCAGGATTGGTATTAGGAAAGAGAATTGGAGGACGATCCACATTAGAAAGAAGCATTCCAGATAATGGATATGAGCAGAACTTCAAGAATCTTGACATGGGTTGGCAACTCGGTGTCGGTGTGGATATTTTCAGATTCACTGTTGACCTAAGATATGGTGGCGACTTCAGCAAATATGGAAATCACATGGAGTTCTACGAACGAAGTGCTGATTTCAACAACAGACAAAAGCAACTCAATATCACATTAGGTTGGAAACTATAAGCCCATAAAGCCATTCGCCCCTGCCCAATCAGGCAGGGGCATTCAATCACATTCCAGAGACAAGGCAGTCATCATGGAGGATTCGCACCCTATACTCCATTGGCTATGCCTTGCCTATAACATTAGTAAAAACACGATTATCATGAAACAATTATCCATTTGGGCCAAGAACAGCCCCATCCAAGCCAGATGGCTCATTGCTGCCATCCAAACATTCCAAATCATATCCGGTATCTACATCGGACTATGGCTATTCATCCAAGAAACATATATACACTATGGATGGACCATTGCAGCATTACTGATTCTCTCATCCATCATCTGGTTTTATCCATCCGGTAAGATCAAAGCATCGAACTATCATAATAGGAAAAGAATGAATATGGCCCTTTCTCTTTCCATATACTTCCTCATCATCACATGTTCGAACCACCTGATTGGCTTCATTCATACTGATCCTGTCCCTAAGCAACAATCAGCTTTGGTCGAAACCCAAGCACAATTCGTAGTGATGAAATACAAGGATAAGGACGCCACACCTCATTCCAGCGAGCATGAAACCATCAACCAGAAACCCCAGAAAAAGAAAAAGGGTTGGAGAAAGATGCTAGGGGAAAAAATCAAGGAATACAAATCAAAAGGCAGGGTTTCTTGGAAAGGTTGGCTAAAGATATTATTCGTTCTCGCTATTGGTATCGGATTGGCAGTTTTGTTGGCGATGCTAACTTGTCATCTTGCATGCTATGGATACACTATCGCAGCTACGGTTGTGGCATCATTAGGTAGTACCCTGATACTGCTTGGACTCATTTTCGTTATCAGGCGAATTGTCAGGAATGAGAGGAGGAAAAAAAGAAGTGCGGAAAGAAAGAGGAAGCGAATGAAAAACAAGGGAATAACATAGGTCATTTTTCATACCGGCCCCATTAAACAACATCCAAACAAATCACAATGGCGGATGCCGAAAAGCCATAACAGAGTAGGCATTTCACATTGAAGTTGTTTAAAGAATGGTTGATGGAATGACTTGCGAGTCAATCATTGAATCATTTTTTAAACAACTTCTTCAATTAAAGTATCATGAAAAAAAACATCTTTAAACATCCATTACTCATTGTGGGGTTCCTCTTTCTTTGTATTTCCATTAATGCACAGGAGAATACATTTTATGATTCCCACGACGAGGAAAGAATTCGTCCAAAAAAAGGATACCTCAAACAGAATACACCCAATCCTACCAGGATTCAGACCAAAATAGGATATCAGATTCCTGAATCAGCTCGGGAAGCATCCATTGTCCTCAGCCATATCAACGGCGATATCATCCATGATATTCCAATAAAATTCATAGGTGGGGGAGAAATAGAACTTGATACAAGATATCTACCTACAGGACTCTACATCTATACACTATTAGTCGATGGGGTAAGGGTCGATTCTAAGAAAATGCTAATTATCAGATAATAAGGGGTACAAGAAGCTATTTGAATGAAAAATGAGTCATGTACATTCTATATACCCAATTCAAATAGCTTCTTTTCACACGGGAAAAAATCAGACTCCCCTACTCCACTACCCAAGTCTCCATATCCTTACCTCCACAATATTTTCCAATAACGGACTGGGCTTCGTCCATCGCTTGGGACAATGAATCATTTCCTCCAAAATCCAAAAAAATCATAAGGAATCGGGTCGTACCATCCGTCACCCCCGTACGCTCGGAATCAGACGTAGGACTACCGAACGCTCCATCATCATCACGAAAGACAGGAAGTTTATGAATATTCAAGGGCCCCCTACCTAGCCCTACATAAGGTTCGTTCTCATGACCAACACCCAAAGTGATCTCCCCTTTGATTTTCATCATATCATAACCTCCTATGGAAAAACCCGTCCGGATGGAAGTCATATTAATCATATCCACCACATTATTGATGCGATACAAATCCTTGCCTTGTAAAACCCTCCTCATGAGTGCTTCGGCTGACGGACGATATCTTCCGGGTTTCTTTCCACATGCCCTGTATCCATCCCTTGTCTGGCCATTTATCGGATGGGTACTCAAATCCTCAATCTGATAATCAGCCTTCAACGATTCCTGTATTTCCCTAATCGTTTCCCATAGGGAATCCGTTTGGGTATCAACAGATACGGTTGCAGTAATACACCCTAATCTAATCCTAGGGCATTTCTCCTTGATTTCCGAACTCAGATAAACCTTTTTCTCCATAATCGGCAAATATAATCAATCATAATATCCTGAATCAAATAGCTCTGAAAAGGATATCCCAAGGATGAATCCAAAAAAATAAACTTTTTTTTGTCGTCCATGCAGCAAATTGGAAACTCATCTGATTATAAGGATAGAACATAACCCCAACAACGCCCCAATACGGTATGAAACGCAACTTCCCGGAGAGGAAAATCCATGAAATTCTCTTTACACCATGATGGAAAATCATGGATTTATCCTCTCCCTATTTAGGATTCAAAGGAATCCTCTGCTGGAAACAGCACATTGAAATGGCCTTACAACAATGGTAAACAACATCCTAAAGGTTTTCCCGGTGAAAGAATACCCTAGGTAAGAAGTTTTCCAAAGAATTCACGAATATGGGAAATAAGGTGGCAGCTTTCGCTCAAGTGGCTGCCACCTGATTCCTTTTTTTATGCATCCCTATAAGTGTATATGAGGACATTCAATGGTTAAATGAAGCTTTTACAACGCAGCAAAGCCAAAAAATCGTTATAATGTACTAACTGTTCAATTCTCCAACGTCTTAAAACTGAATTCTTGACAGAACACGAAATCATATTAGGATGCCAAAAAGGCGTAGCGACCTGCCAGAGGGAACTGGTAGAACGCTATTCTCCTATGCTGATGACAGTATGTAGGAGATACGCCCGGGACCACGAGTCTGCCAAGGACGTCCTACAGGATTCTATGATTAAGATATTCAGACACATTCACAAGTACAAGCCTACGGGTTCATTCCAAGCTTGGATGAGGCGCATCTGTATCAACACTGCACTTCAATCCTTTGACAAGAGTTGTTTCAAAAGAGAAATCTCTGGATTGGATGAACTCATAGCACAACCCTCATCCATGCCGGATGTGTACTCGTATTTGGGAGCGGAGGAATTGATGGTTATCATTGATCAACTTCCGGAGGGATTCAAACAGGTTTTTAATTTGTCTGTCATTGAGGGATTGAACCATAGGGAAATCAGTCAGCTACTAGGTATTACTGAGAGTACTTCAAGGTCGCAGTTGGTAAGAGCAAGGAATTATTTAAAAAAAATGTTGGTCAAAAGAGATAGGATTAGAGTATGAGCAACTTTGAGGAACATATTAGGCGAAAGTTAGGCCATTATCCTTCAGAAGTGGATACCAATGCTTTATGGGAAAGCATCAAGGAGGATATTCCCAAAGAGGAAGACAAGAAAAAGAGGGTTATTTTCTTCTTTTGGTTGTTCGGATTGGGATTATTCGGAGGAATGGCGAGCTGGTGGTTGTACCAAAACAATGGTACGCAACTGGCTAACCAAGTACATACCGATAAGGAATATTCACAAGATAATCCTCAGGAAACCAATCTTGGCCACCATGTATCCGGAGCGGATGAGGCACTCGAGAGTTTTCTTGAAAACGAAATCCCATTTTCTAATAAAAATAAGCTAGTAAGCCACACCGAGACGAGCCTTTTAAATACAGAAAGTGCGAAAGGTAATTGGAATGTGAATTTCAATAAGGATCACTTCCTACCCCATTCCACAACGTTGGGACATATCCCCACCATCACGTCCATCAAATCCTCGGAACCTATTTTGGTATCGTCCATTCCAACCAAGAAAGTCGCCTTGGCATCTTTGGAAGTCGTATCAACAGAAAAAAAGGAAGAAACAGAAGAAGATATGGATGCCATCCCATATCTATTAGCTGTATTGGCGGAAGAAAAGGAAATCGACGATTTGGAGAATGAGCTATCACCTGATGCATTCGAGGAAGAAGCCAATATCAAGGTGGATAACCACAAGAAACTCAAGTTACAAGCTGGATTTCATGTAACCTATGGTGCTTCCAATTCCATCATTTATGCCAAGTCCGATACCTATGACGATTACGCAGAACTGAGAAGAAATACGGAAAGAGCCATCAGTACGGTTGAACTTGGGGTGGATTTCAATATCCTATTCAAGAATGGATTGACCATGAGAACGGGACTGACACATACCCGAATCAAGGAAAAGATGAAATACACCATTACCCCTAATTCAATCCCCGGATATCACCAAGGGAACAATGACCTTGAGGGTAAGGAAACATCATCTGCGTGGTCAGGCTCAAGCAATGACCCGAATACCAATAGCTCAGGGAATAATGGCAGTCCACAAACCAGTAACAATCCAATCAAATTCAACCATGACAACCTATACACCATGACAGATATACCATTGGTAATGGGGTATCAGCAGGCTATAGGCAAGCGTGTGGGCATCCAGTTCGAAGCAGGTACATATATTAATTTGTATTCTTCAGCCAGTGGCTTCATCGTGCATCCGAACACCAAAATCTACAAGTTGGACCTGGGTGAGATTCGTTCGCACAAGAACAATATCCTACTGAGTACCTACACAGGATTGAATCTGAACTACCAAGCCAGTTCCAAGTTAGCATTGAGAGTGGGGGCACATTACCGATTCACACCATTTTCCATTACAGGAAAGAACTATTCCCTGAATCAGAAGTATGCCACTTATGGTCTACATGCAGGAATGGCATTCACCATCAAGTAGGAACATCCCATTTCAGGAAATACCAGGAGCTTCGTTTTGGCTAAATTGCTAACTTTGCGGTATGTCGCATCAGCAGATCATATCAGCCATCAAGAATAAGGAGTATAAGCCCGTTTATTTCATTCATGGAGCGGAATCCTTTTTCATTGATGAGATTACCAAGGCATTCGAGCAACTGATTCTTACAGAGGCAGAGAAATCATTCAACTTCTCGGTTTTCTATGGAAAGGATACGGATTTCACAGCTGTTAGGGATACTGCCATGCGCTTTCCTATGATGGCATCCCATCAGGTTGTCATTGTCAAGGAGGCGCAGGAAATGAAAAGCTTGGCCAAACTCAAAGGCTATATCGAACACGCCTCACCCACTACCATACTCCTCATTTGCCATAAGCATAAGAAATATGATATGCGGTCCGCATTCGGCAAGGTACTCAAGGCCAAGGCGGAAGTGTTCGAATCCAAAAAATTATACGATAATCAGATTGCCGGTTGGGTCAGGGATTATATCAAGACCAAGGGGTTCAAGATTGACGATAATGCATTGGAACTCCTTTCCGAACATCTAGGAACGGATCTGTCCAAGATTGCGAATGAGGTGGAAAAATTGTCCATCAATATCCCAAAGGGAACCACACTCACCGCCCAACACATCGAGGACAATATCGGTATCAGTAAGGATTTCAATGTCTTTGAATTACAAGAGGCCCTCGGAGTCAAGGATGCCCTCAAGACCCATCGTATCGTGAATCATTTTGCTTCCAATACACGGAAATATCCACTCATGATGACTTTGGCTTCATTGTATGGCTTCTTTTCTAAGCTATACATAGCCGCAGCCCATTCAAGGAGTTCGGATTTGGAGATGGCCACAGCCCTCGGATTCAAGTTCAGGGACCCCAAGAAAGCCCAATATGCCGCCAAATTCCGAGTTGAAAAATTCCGTAAGGCCATCCGATATTATTCCAAGGAGCAAGTGGAGCACATCTTCTCCATTCTCAAGGAATACGACCTCAAATACAAGGGAGTCAATAATACCGGAACACCCGAGGGGGAACTGCTCAAGGAAATGGTGGTAAAAATCATGTACGCATAATTGTCCAAAACTACTGAAAGATGGACTTGACATTCACATTTTATAAGAAAGACGAAGCTTTACTGACTCCAAAATCACGATTATTCAATTGCTATGAGGGTATTGAGGACGAATTACGTGCCTTAAGGAGCGAAAGTATCGACTTCAAGCATGGCATTACGGCTATTGACTATCTCATTCATAATTGTTGGAATCCGGACGTACCATTACCCGTGAATGTCATCTTAGAAGAAAAGGATTACTTTTTCCATACCATCAGATATTCCTCCAGACAATATATCACCGGACTGGAAAAGATAGTCATTCTTTTGCATGAACCTGAGGCCATTCTGAAAGTGATGAGTAATGTATTAATCATGGTTAAGGATTCAAGCACAGCAAGTGACATTGCCACGGCTTATGGAATTCCCATAAGTGAAATGACCATCCAAAAAATCGAACGATTGGTTCATCTGCTTCAAGAAGCCAGTGTTTCCGGAGACTTGGTCATGTGTAATTTCTCCGAGTAATTCATTTCCTATTATTCCATTTATTTATCCCCTATGATGTATTATATCATGTGATATAGTAAATTCCTTATTATCCAAAAAATAATATTCGAAAAGTGTGACAAATTGATTTCACTTGCGAATAATCCTATGAACGCATATCTAAAATGATTTCAATTTGGACGATAAGGAAAAAATATTTTTATCCATTCTCGAAAGCCATAAAGGCATCATATTCAAGATTGCCAATACCTATTGCAATAATCCATCAGACAGGGATGATCTCATCCAAGAGATTGTCATTCAAATTTGGTTGTCTTTGGAATATTTCAACCATAAGTACAAATGGTCTACTTGGATTTATCGGGTAGCACTCAATACTTCCATCTCATTTTACAGAAAGAATAAAATAAGAAAGGAAAAGACCACAAATCTATCCCCCGTAATAGAAATGGAAATTCGGGAAAAAGACCATTCTAAAAATGAACATTTTGATTTATTGAGACAATTTATTTCGGAGTTGAAAGAGTTTGACAGCGCCATCATCCTATTGCATCTCGAGGGACTAACCAGTCAGGAAATAGCAGATATCACCCACATATCATTGACGAATGTTACGACCAAGATATCAAGGATAAAGAAAAAATTGAGACTCAGATTCAAGCATCATAAATCGTAAAATATGGATAATACAGAATTACAAGATATTTGGAAATCCTACGACCAAAAGGTCGGGGATGCACTTACCATTAATAAAAAAGTCGCCATTATGCTCACAAAACAAAAACTAAACCACCAGATCGGGCAACTCTATCTGCCCAAATGGATGGCTATCGGCATTGGCATTCCTTATGTTGTCATTCTCATCATCATTACAGTGACAGCCACATTCGCAGGAGCTTTTCTTGTAGCACTTGGATTCGGGACAATCGCCCTAATCAATACTGCATTAATTGCGAGTTATATATACCATATTTCCCTTGTTAGGAATATAAGATGCAATGATGATATCCTATCCACCCAACACCAGTTATCAAGACTCAGGATTTCAAGCTACAATACCATCCGAATGGCTGTTCTTCAACTCCCTTTCTGGTCCATTTGTTGGATGAGTATGAACGCATTGGAAGAAAACCCCTTATTATATGGTGGTGTTCATCTATTGATATGTCTCGTACTTTCCTATCTTTCCTATTGGCTTTATGGACAATTGGAGCATCAAAATACATCATCCAAAATCAGGGATTTTTTCCTGACAGGACAGGAATGGAATCCCATACTCAAATCAGAACGCATTCTGGAACAAATCCATGAATTAAAAGAGTGATGCGAATATAGAGGGTACATGATGGGTAATAATACTGGAACGCACCCCAACTAATATTTATTTGGACGTATTATTTTCAGTTTGTACTGAGGTAATATTCCTTGTATTTTTCCCAGGATAATGCTGAATTATCTTCTCTATTAAAGAACGGCTTTCGTAATTCTAAAAGTTTTATGATGTATTCTTTTGGCAATGGTGTTATTTCACTGAAATACCCAATCATTCCTTTATTGGTGAATAGCTTTATCATGTAATCAAATGTCTCTACAGGATAATAACCACAACCGTAATCTAGATGAATATAAGAATTACTTTCCTCAGCAAAAGAAGCAATTAAATCATATGCCAAGGAGTCAGTTATTTTTTTATTTTTTGACAAACACACAAGGGCATAGGATGAAATTAATGGACAGTAATTATGCTTAATTATTTGTATTAATTCAACTGGGGTATATGAAGTATCGAGATAATCTACAATTTCTTCAAACCGGATTATATATTCCAAAGGATTTTCAGCTTCTCCTGTATCCCCAAGTGTAATTGAATTTATATTTTCTAATTTTAGGATAAAATCCTGGCAATTTCCTACTTCCTGTTTGTAATCACATAATTGCGAGCAATTAATCATATTTCCTTTTATCATCTCCTGTCCGAATGAGGTGACTAATGATAAGAAAATTATGATGACTGAGAAAATTAATTTCATATGGAATTATAGTCCTGAAAGGATATTATAGATAAGACAAAACCCAATTCATCACGAATATCACTCCCCCATTATCGCATCCCATTCTTCCATGCTCATGGTATAGCTACAAAGGGTTGTGTAGTAGGTCCCCTCTTGTCCGAAGAAGTTATCTTCCTCATTATAATAACCGAAGATGATGTAATCCTCTCCCATCACGAATGGGTATCCGCAAATCTCCGTATCATCAGGTGTATAGATTTCCACTACGGAATCGGATGTGGTAACATAGATACGGTATAGGCCATCAGTGGCGGATTCTATCGATATGACCTTTCCCTCCACCACCATGTCGGCATCGAATTCATCTAGGAATTCCTCCTCACAATCACAAGCCAAACTCATGAACGCCACAATAAGAATCCCCAATATTGACAAAATTCGACGCATAGACTGATTTCTCAACAAGTTAAACGAATCTTTCCACTATTTTGTCCTTTGACTAGCGAATAAGAATAAAGTTTAATTGTTAAGCCATTTAATTTTTGGGGAATTTGGTTTTGGAAATGTGAATAACTAACTTCTTCACTACCCTATCTTTCCCAACTGATTAATTAACATCATTCTATGAAATATTTCAAGTTATCCCTTATATGTATCCTTTGTATTAGTATCCATGCATGCGGCTCTAGTAAAAAGGTCAAACTTTCGGATGCGCCTAAGCACCAATTAAGCGTAGAGGAATTCCAAAAGGAAATGAACGAGGAATTCAAGTCGGAAAAATCACCACTGAAACCAGAGGATAAGGAACATTTCGAGGGTTTGGAATTCTTTCCTATCAACCATGAATACCAAGTATTGGCTGATTTCGTGAGGACACCTGAAGAAAAGCCTTTTGCGATGGCAACATCAACGGACAGAACACCCATTTATATCAAGTACGGAGAGGCAAGTTTCGAACTGAAAGGAGTAAAACATACCCTTTCATTATATCGCAATCCCAAACTTTCAAGAATGGAACAATACAAGTATTATCTATTTCTTCCATTCACAGATCTGACCAATGGCAATACCAGTTATGGAGGTGGCAGATATATCGACCTATTGATTCCCAGGGGTGATAAGATCATCATTGATTTCAATAAGTGTTATAATCCGCTATGTAGTTATAATGATGGTTATTCTTGTCCGGTACCACCGCGTGAGAATTTCCTTGATGCGGAGATACAGGCAGGTGTCAAGGCTTGGGGTGACCATTGATTACTGCAGTTAATAGCATATGAAATAATTCAATTGCATCAAATCATAGTTCGTAAAAACCCAATTCATGGGCTACAAAGAATCCTTTGGATTGTAATTCTAATAATTCATCAGAACGGCTCTGTAATAATGGATTCGTATGATTGAGGTGGATAAAACGGACCTTGGCCTTATCCTTGGCATCCAAGGTGGAAAACTGCACCATACTTTCCTCAATAAAAGGATGTGGAATCTCACTCATATCCCGATTCGGTAATTCACCGTTCTTATAGAATGTTCCATCCAAGAATGCATAATCCACTTCCCGGATATAAGCATTGATGTCCCTGTCCCAAACCTGCCATTTATCAATATCAGGAATGAACAGTGCACTTTTGTCCTTACCCTTGATATGAAATCCGACGGTTTCCGAAAACTCATCCCGGTGCGGTACCTCAATTGGCGTAATACTGATATTTTCATTGAGTCGAATGGAGGAGTCCGCCATCATGGGATGCAATGTGATGTTTTCCAAATCCACGAGTTGGCTCCAAGGGCCATTATTCTCCAAATAATCCCGCATCCTAGGCATAGCATAGACGGGGACCTCCTTTGCTCCCATCGCCTCACGTCCCAAATCCATGAGTCCGGTATAATGTCCCATATGGGCATGGGTCAATAGGATACCATCCAATTGTTCCTTTTGGGTCTCCAGCATGGATTGCAGATGGAATAATTGTTCCTTGAAATCCGGGGTGGCATCCAGCATCCAAATCTCATTGGTAGTTCGGTCCACTATTCCAAGACAACTCACCATTTTCTTGGTTTCCATACCATTCCAGACTGCATCACAACAAGCTTTCTTACAATCACTCTGGGGATACCCCGCATCTTGGGCCACACCCAATACCAATAGCATTTGGTCCGGCAGATAAGCCTCATCTAAATGTTGTTCAGTAGTACAGGACAACAAACCCGATACATACACCACCAAGAAATACCTAAGCTTCATCTTTCCATTCTTTATAACAATGTTGCGCCAGATAAGAATTGAAATACCTGGGGTCATATGATACTTCCTTACCGAGCCAATCGGGTTTCGGAAAGGAAACATCCTCGTGTTCTAACTCTATCTCAGCGACTACCAATCCCTCATTATCCCCAAAGAAAACATCCAATTCCCATACAAACCCCTCATGAAGCAGCTCATACCTCGTTTTTTCAATCAATGGTTGATGACAAATCGAAAGCATACTAATAGCTTCATTCAATGGGATTTCATACTCATATTCGAGCCTTGACACACCCTCTGTTTTCCCCTTGATGGTCAGGAAGCCTTTTTCTCCCTTGGTTCGGATGCGTACATTTCTTTCCTTATCCAAGGAAAGGTATCCTTGTCGGATGGAAGCCGATTGATTCGCTACGGTTTTCCATCCATCATCCAATACCAGAAATTTCCTTTCTATCTCAAATCCCATAAATGACGATTTTCCTAGCAACTAAGATATTGAAGTTCGTCCATATTCCCTATTCCTCTAATTGAACAAGTTTGGTGTTCGAATCAGTTCCTTATCTTTGCCACTCACAAATACCCTTTCCATTGGCAGGAATCTATATCCACATCCCTTTTTGCAAACAGGCATGTCATTATTGTAATTTTCATTTTTCCACTTCATTGAAGTTCAAGCAGCCCATGCTGGATGCCATTGCCAAGGAAATCAAGATGCAAAGTGATTACCTGGAAAGTGAGGTCATTGATACTATTTATTTTGGTGGCGGGACGCCCTCCATTCTGGATACTGAAGAAATCAATACCATACTGAATCTGATCAGGGCCACATACGAATGGGGCAAACAACCTGAAATTACATTGGAGGCCAATCCGGATGATTTATCCGCAGAAAAAATAGATGCCTTGGCCAAGACCCCCATCAATCGCCTGAGTATTGGGATACAGTCCTTTTTCAATGAGGATTTACAATTCATGAATCGGGCCCATAATGCTGAAGAAGCTACGCAATGCATACAATTATCCCAACAGGCTGGTTTCCATGATATCAGTATTGATTTGATTTATGGTGCTCCGACCACCAGCCATGACATGTGGAAAAGGAATTTGGAAAAAGCTTTCTCTTTTGGAATTCCACATATCTCCTCTTATTGTCTGACTGTGGAACCCCAAACGGCATTACATCACTTTGTCAAAAGTGGCAGGGCCCAACCCGTAGACGAAGCCAAGGCGGAGGAGCAATTCCATATGCTCGTACAAAGTGCGAAAGACCATGGATACGAACATTATGAAATTTCCAATTTTGCACAACCACAGCGGTATAGTAAACACAACACAGCTTATTGGCAAGGAAAAAAATACCTGGGCATAGGGCCATCTGCCCATTCATTCAATGGGATAAGTCGCCAATGGAATATCAGTAACAATGCTACCTATCTGAAAAACATCAATGATGACCAACCCCATTTTGAGGTAGAGGAGTTATCAGATCAAGATCGTTATAATGAATATGTGATGACATCCCTTAGAACACAATGGGGATGTCGGATAGATTCGATTAGTGAACCGTTCAGGGAATATTTTCTAAAACGGATTCAGAATCATATCCAAAATGGACAAATCATAAAAAAAGAGGATGCTTATATTATAGCACCCTCCTCCAGATTCCTTTCTGACGGAATCGCAGCTGATTTGTTCTATGTGAACAATCAATAGGTCATCTCAACATCCAAGATATCGGGATGTTCCTCCAAAGTTTGTTTGGGGTCGTTCTTTGGATATTCCTTTTCTGATTTGATGTAATAAGTCAATCCCAATACTATCGGAGTAATCACATAAATGGCTCCGAAGGTATATTCAAATATCATGGATCGGCCTATCACATCACTCAAATAATACACAAAAGGATAAGACATGAAATAAATAGCCACTACTCCCAAGTATTTCTTCCTCCATTGGCTACCGTAAAGTGCTCCTACAACACCACTGATAACCTGCCACGCCCCAAATGGAATCGACAACAACATTGATATCGGGAATACGAACAAGCCAAAGACTATCAATACCAAGAAAACTCTTTGTATAATGACATCTATTTTCAAGAATTTAGACGGAACTATATTTTGCATGACTTCTAATTTTAGGTTCTGCTCTTACGAAACAGCAATTTCTATTTCCCCTCCTTTAATCACCTCTCTCGTATTTCTGAAAAAATAATATCCTCCCATTATCATGGGAATAATCATCCACATGGCAATGACCATACTGAAATAGAACGAGGAATACCACCTCGCATCTCCTATACAAATATTGATACCTGCCGCAATTATCATATATACAATGGCTGAGAAAAAATACTTCCTTTTCCATTTCCTCCCCATTATCATTCCCATACAGGCGCTTCCCATCTGATAAGCACCAAAGCAAAACTGGAATATCATGGCATATATCCAAAATCCCCCGGAACCTTGGACAATTCCCATAATCCAACAATTAACAATGGTACAAAACATAAATCCCTGAATGAACATGTCCGTGATGCCTATTTGACGATTATAATGTTTCATGATATGATAGATTTAATAGAAGATTCGTTTACGATTGATTCTAGGAGCATTACTCCAAACCATATGTTTTCGGTTCATGAATCGGAGCAAAAAGATTCCAAATAATCCATACCAAAAACAGGGTCATTATGATGGGCAACACAATGATGCCTAAGACAAAAACAACCATTGCGATGATACTCATCACCATCACACCCTGGCTCATTTGAATAATGGAATCCATCATCTGGTAACTTATCGAATGCTTTTTCATCTGCTCGGTAATTTGTTATGGATACAATGTATTACTAATTTTCTAAACTTTCAATACTTTTTGAAAGTTTAGAAATAAATAATCGCTCTATTCAGTATAGAATCCATTTTAAGCAGATTACAGTTAACTCTGGAGAGTTATATTTGTTACATAAGAATACTTGTACATCAAATCGGTGTACAAATACTTTAAAGTAGATCACGACATCAACAATAAGACATTTATGAATCCAGAAGCCGTCAATCAACTTCTTCGCAAAAGAAGAACCGTCTCTCCTGCATTGTATACCCAAGACAAGGAAATCCCAAAGGAAGTACTGGAAGAAATATTGGAAAATGCCAACTGGGCGCCTACACATAGACTGACGGAACCCTGGCGTTTCAAGGTTTTTACAGGAGATAGCCTGCAACGTTTGAGTGATTATCTGGGTCAGTATTATAAGGAACACACCCCCGAGGAAAAATTCTCGGAAATGAAATACAAAAAAACGGTAAAGAAGCCATTACAGTGTGGGGCTGCCATAGCCATTTGTATGCAAAGAGATCCGATGGATAGTGTTCCTGAAGAAGAAGAAATAGCCGCTGTGGCCATGGCTGTACAGAATATCTGGCTATCATGCCACGCTTATGGTATCGGTTCATATTGGAGCAGTCCCAAAGCCATGTACCAAGCCAATGAGTTCCTTAATCTACCAGATGGACAAAGATGCCTCGGAGTATTCTACATGGGATATTATGAGGGTAATGAAATCCAAAGTAGGCGAAAACCCATTGAGGACAAGGTGGAATGGATGTGAAACTTTCGTTAAAGCAATATCAAAAGCAGACCCCTAGTCCCCCAACTGACGTTGAATTAAGCAGATAGTGCTTAACTTTAAGGCTTCGAATATCAAAGTCCTTGGAATGGGTATCCACATAAATCATTAGGATACCAACAATCCGTTCCAGTTGGTATGGGATTTGACCTTTTTAATAAAACGAATAAGAGAATGAAACATATTCTATCCCTCTGTTTATTTGCCCTCCTTGCATTGAATCTGCAAGCTGCCGAGGGTATACAATTCTTCAAGGGGTCCTGGGCTGAAGCCAAGGATAAGGCCATCAAGGAAGATAAGGTCATTTTCGTGGATGCTTACACATCATGGTGTGGCCCATGTAAGAGAATGGCCAAGAATGTCTTTCCTAAGAAAGATGTTGGCGATTATTACAATAATAATTTCATCTGTCTCAAACTCGATATGGAAAAGGATAAGGATGGCCCTTCCTTTGCAAGGGAATATAGCGTGCGTTCCTATCCCACATTACTTTTCATAGATGGTGGCGGTGAAGTGGTACACAGGGCCATCGGAGGAAAACAACCTTCTGATTTCATCAAATTGGGCCAGATGGTTTCTCAAAAAATAGATAAGAGTGAGGATTATGCCAAGGAATATGAGGAAGGTAAGCGTGACCCTGACTTCATCTATAAGTACATCAAGGCATTGAACAAGGCAGATAAGCCCAGTCTGAAAATCGCCAATGAATACATCAAATCACAAGATGACCTTTCCACACCTTTCAATACAAAATTCCTATTCGAAGCCGTAACGGAATCCGATTCCAGACTATTCGACCTCATGATAAAAAACAAGGCAAACATCATCAAAATGTTCGGCCAGGAGTCATTTGACCAGAAAGTCATCCTAGTGACCAACAAGACCATCAATAAGGCTGTTGAATACGAGAGCATGGATCTTTTGGCTGAAGCCAAGGATAAAATCAATGTGATTTCCGATAAGGAAAGAGCCAAATTATTCCATCTCAGGGCTGACAAGAAATACTATTTGCTGACAGGTGATGTGAAGAATTACCTGAAATCCACCAATAAGTATGTCAAGGAAATGGCAGGTAAGGATGCGAATTTGATGGAGCAGCTTTCACTTGAGGTAAAGCAGTATCTCTCTACCGATACCAAAGCCCTCAAGAAAGGTGAGGAATGGGCCAAGGCTGCCTTGGATTTGGAAGAAACATCCGAACGTGCTTTTACCTATGCTGATTTCCTCTATATCAATGATAATCCAAAGAAAGCTTTGGAAGCAGCGGAGAATGGGATGGAAATCGCCAAGGCAGAGGGAAAGAATCCTGCTATTTTCGTAGAATTGATCCGTAAGATTAATCTTAATCTATCAGAATAAATTACTCCGCCAACAACCAACATTACAATTATACCTAGTAGTACTCATTATATACAGATAACTGCTAGTAACAAGTGCCCGATGATTCGGACCCATTCATATCCAGTCATCGGAAGACCACTTATTATTCAGTATACAAACCATTCAAAATGAAAAAATTTGCATTTGTCCTCGTTGCGCTTTTCATAGCCAATATGGGTATTGCCCAAGAAGAAGGCATCAGCTTCGTACATGATAAGTCTTGGAATGACATCCTAACCATGGCTACGGATTCCAAGAAATTGATCTTCATGGATGCCTATACCACTTGGTGTGGCCCATGTAAGAAAATGACCAAGGAAATATTCCCACAGAAAGAAGTGGGTGAATATTACAATACCAACTTCATCAATGTAAAGATGGATATGGAAAAAGGAGAGGGAATCGACCTAGCAGCCAAATATAATGTTAGGGCCTTTCCTACCCTACTGTTCATAGATGGTAGTGGCAACCTTGTCCACAGGGTTGCGGGTTATATGCCTGCTGCGGAATTCATCGCACTAGGCAAGGAAGCCAATGATCCCAGCAAGGCCTTGTCTTCCATGGAAAAGCAATATGCTGATGGCAAAAGGGACCCTGATTTCCTAAGGGACTATACCAATGCCCGTTATAATGCAGCTGATGGAAGTCATGCCGAGGTAGCCGAAGCTTACCTTGCTACACAGGATGATTGGGGAACTGAAGAAAATATGGCATTCATTTTCCAATTCGTAGACAATCCGGATTCCAAGGGATTTGATTACATCATCGAGAATCGTAAGGCATTCGAGGATACATTCGGAACTCCTATGGTTACCCAAAAGATACAGGGTCTGATTTATAGAATGATTTACTATTCTGACCCACAACCAACCATCGACCAAATCAAGGGGATATTCGAACGTTATTTCCCTGAAAAAGCAGGTGTCCTGTATGCCAATTATAAAATGAGCTACTACCGCCAATTGGGTGACCGTGAGGGTTATGCCAATGCAGCCGTAGAACGTTTCGACCAATATCCTGTCGAGGATTATAGTGAGTTGAATGAGACAGCATGGACTTTCTTCCAGGTAATCGAGGATAAGGTATTGCTAGAAAAAGCCTTGGGTTGGGCCAAGCAATCCGTTAAGATGAAGAAGCGCTATGAAAACATGGATACCGTTGCTCACTTGTACTACAAACTCGGCAATATGAAAAAAGCCAAGTGCAGTGCCAAGAAAGCCATCAAGCTAGCCAAGAAAACAGGTGATGACCCTGTGGATAGCAAGAACCTATTGGAAAAAGTAGCAGAGGAAAGCGGAAAGAGCTAATTTCGTGTGCTATTGTAGCAATCATATGAATCCCATCAAGCTGAGCTTGATGGGATTTTTTATTATCTAAGTTTGTATATTCATAAATCTTTCAAACCTTTAGTCCATGCAAGAAAAAGATGCCTACATCCTAGGAACAGATAATGAAGAACTCTATCGCTTAGGCGTTCAGCACCAAGTTTGGGCCAGTGAAGCCCAACAAGGTTGGAAAAATGGACAATTCAAAGCAGGTGATACCCTATTGGATTTGGGATGTGGCCCTGGATTCTGTACCAAGGAACTGGCATTCATCGCAGGTTCCAAGGGTAAGGTCATTGGTGTGGACAAATCATTACATTATATCCAATACCTACAAAAGATAGCCCAACAATACTTTCTGGATATCGAAGCTGTCCACTCGGATTTTGATGACATGCAACTTCCTAAGCATAGCCTAGACGGAATGTATTGCAGATGGGCCCTGGCTTGGATTCCGAATCCAAGAGAAATCCTTACCAAGGTCAGGGACGCCATGAAAGTAGGTGGTCGAATGGTCATTCAGGAGTATTATGACTGGTCCACCCACCAGACACGACCCAACATGCCCCATTTATCCAAGGCTATTGCAGCAGTACTCCGAAGTTTCAAGGAATATGACGGAGAGATTGACATAGGTAGGGAACTCCCGACCCTGCTATCGGAACTGGGAATGAAAATCGTTTCTACAAGACCCTTGGCCAAACTGGCCCAGCCCCACATGGTCGAATGGCAATGGCCGATTTCCTTTTATGAAACCTATTTCCCAAGGCTCGTACCCCTCGGCTACCTAAAACATGAAGATGTGGAGCAAGCCCTAGCGGATGTCCGCCAATTAGAACAAATGAAAGGAGCTACATTATTCTGTCCCTTTATGATTGAAGTGGTAGCCGAAAAAATCTAAGGGCTTACATGATTCATGATTAGTCCACCAGTTTTGGCGGGCTATCGAAAGAGAAGTATTATCTTACCATGAAAAGTATCCAATACTACATTCATGGGACAAGCCAATATCATTTTCATCAGGGCCTTTATTCTTATCTGGGCCTTATTGATTATACCCGATTACTTTTTCAATCATGCCTACTACGGAAAGGTACTATCCAGTTTTGGCTATTACGAGCATTTGATATTCACCATTGCCGGATTTACAGGATATGCTTTCTGGCGAATGGATAAAAAAGGGAATCTATTCAAGAATTTCTCCCTTAGGATATCCGGCTGGACAGTACTACTCGGGATTATGGTCTCATCCGGCGTCCTATATGCCCTATTCCACAATAAATTGGGACTGGATGGTTCAGCAGGCTTGGCTGCCCTGAGAGTCATTGTAGTGGGATTGCTCTATTCACTCGCATTCCTATTCCTGATAGTATCCTCATTTGCAGTGGGTCATTTCCTCATGAAAAAAATCGGACAACATTATCACCTTGTTAGTCGCCAAATCCTAAGCATAGCTTTGGGATTCAGTATTTTGGGTATGATTGTCATGCTATTGGGAATGGTTGGATTCTTGAATCCCTATCTGCTTTGGTTACTCTTTATCATTCCCATAGGTTGGCAATACAAGGCAGTACTCGAATTCCTACAATCCATATTCATTCGACCTGTCCATTATAAAAAACTGAACATCTGGAAGATATTACCACTGAAGGTATTATCCATATTCCTTGCTACAGGATTCCTATCCACACTCAAGACATTTCCCATCGGTTTTGATGGTTCGGGAGTCTATATGAATACCTCATCACTGATAGCCAGCTATGGGAGCCTGCCAGAGGGAGGACAACCATTCAACTGGTCCATTATCATGTCCTTGGGTGAAATCATGTTTGGACAAAAACCCATTTCCATACTCATTTCCCATTTTACGGTTCTATTGGCATTGGTAGTCATCTATAGATTGGCCAGATTGGCTATGACACCCTCCCGTTCATGGGTAGCGATGAGCATCTTCTTTGCGATACCAGCCATCGTTTTCCAAACTGTCAGGGAAGAAAAAACGGACTTCGGTTTATTATTCATGGTATTGGCAGCATTCCTACTCATCATGGAACCCCGGTTCAAAAAGGATAAGAATCCAATCAGTGCCAAGGAAAGCTATTGGATTTGGGGTATCGCAGGATGGATAATGGGATTTGCATTTGGCATCAAGGTATTGGCACTCTATGGTATCGTTGCATTAGTAAGTGTATGGGCTTACCGCCAATGGGGGAAATTCGGAGCATTCGGAGCCCTTTTCCTTTCAACAGCACTCCTTTTCCAAGGAGGTCTTGACCAATTCGCATACATGGATCTCAGTGCAACGGATGTACTGAAGACTAAGCTAGGCTTAGGATTCGCAGGTTTGGGTAGTTTGGGGTATGGCTGGTTGGTTCATGGTAAGGAGTTACCCAAAAAGCATCTCACCCGGCTTGCCATATTCATCGCTATGCTGGCATTACCCATACTTCCATGGATGGGCAAACATGTTTCGGAGCATGGTAAGGTTTCATTGGGTCATGCACTCAAAGGAAAATCCCCTACCCCATCCGTCAAGGGAAATCTGAAGTTGTATGCCGACTATTCCGATTTGAGCCCATTACAGGATAAACGGAATAATATCATCCGCATGGAGACTGATTCCCTACCCGACAGACAATACCAACAAGCCCCCATTATCAAGAAGAAGAAAAAAGAACGCATTACGGATTCTGAACGGGAGGAAATCAAAAGATACATCGGTTATGAAAAAGGACATGTCCTTTACCATACCATTCCTTATGATGCCACAATGGGAAGCAATATTCCGGATAGACCGTACATAGATATTTCATTTCTTTTCCTCTTATTCATTCCACTTCTCCTATTCCGATTGGACAAGTTGGGAATTATTCCGAACATGATTTACCTATTGTTCTTTGCGACATCACTGGTAGGAATCGGATGGGTGGCCCATTATATTCCGAATGGGGATTATTCCACAATAGAGACAGCATTACAAACAAGGGTACAACCCTGGACTGATATCGGAAAGGATGGCTTTGCCAGTATTTGGGCCGTAATCATTGAAAATATCCTCCTCATTTTCCAACCTGTGGATTGGCCTTTGTACGAAATGATGAGTAGTATGGGATTCTATATCACACCCCTGATAATGGTGCTTCTTACCATGTGCCTATGGTGGATGAATAAGGATAAATTCAGCACAATGGAACCCGCTATGAAAGAAATGGCCGTGCTGATGTATGCCACGCTTTTCCTTTGGATGATTTCTGCGAATAATATACCATGGTACGGATTCCCAACATTGGCTTTGGCTTGTATCTTCATTGCATTCACATTACAAAAAAGCAATTGGATATCAGGTGTTGAAAACGATAAATTCGTCCGTTATTTCTTTAGCGGATGTATCGGATTATTTTTTATTTCCTCCATTTTCCTACGACAATCAAATCCGGAATTAACCCAAGAAAATACGACATCATTCATAGATCCTATTTTCATCCAACAAGCAGCCTTGGGCAAATCCGACGAACAGGTACTGGATGCATTGAGTCCTGTATATAATAATGCATTCGAATATCTGAATAATGATTTAAACCATAAGATTTATCGGGTCGGAACCTATCTTAATTATCACATCGAACAGAATGACGCTAGGGTATATGAGGATAATCAATTAAAATTATTCGATTTCTACGAAAAGAGATTACCGGATACGAATCGTTTCATTGAATTATTAAAACAAAATGGATTCAAGTATATCATTTATGATTTCAGGACTCCATTAATTGACAATACACCAGAGAAAACATTACAAAAAAAATGTGATGCATTTGTGGGCCTATTATTATATTCTAATGAATTGGATTTAATCGTTACGGATAGGATTATTCAATCCGAGAATCCGAATGATTTTATCATTGAAAACGGGAATCGATATAATGGGATGAAATACGGATTACTTGGTGGAGTTGAAAAAAGAAAAGGCACATTCGCCATTTATCAGATTAAATAATGCTTCAGGACATCCACATATTCATTCCTGCTTACAATGAGGAAAAAACGATTGGAAAAGTCATTGACGAAATTCAATCTTATGGATTCAAGAACATTATCATTGTGGATGACGGAAGTTCCGACCGGACTGCTGAAATTGCTCGTTCCAAGGGAGCCAAAGTCATCCGACACATCCTTAACAGAGGTGCCGGAGCAGCCACACAAACAGCCTTGGAATATGCCCGGAACATATCATCCAAACACTTGGTCCTGATGGATGCCGATGGCCAGCATCATCCGGAATATATCGAAAAGATGTGGTTGGACATGAGAAAGAATGATGCTGATTTGATAATTGGTAGTCGATTTTTGGACCGACATGAGAATATCCCATTTTTGCGCCGGGCCTATAACTGGATTGGGAACGGGCTCATCAATATCACTTGCAAATATCATTATACGGATACACAATGTGGATTTCGATTATTGAACAGGAATGCGATTCACCATTTGGATTTGCAAATAGATAATTTTGCATTTTGTAGCGAAATGATTATTAACGCAGAAAGAAAAGGCCTGAAAATTGCAGAAAGTCCGGTAACTGTCCGATATACGGATTATTCCTTGGGGAAAGGCCAAGGACTAGCAGAGGGCATCCGAACTATTTTTTCTTTTTGGTGGAAATTAATTTATGGAAATTAGAATATTCCAAGTCGTCGTTCCTGTACTCACTTTGGGATTCATCATTAATCTCATCCTAAAATACAGGAAGAATAATGCCACGGCCTATGAGTTGGGACTGGGTATCCTATTCTGGGTCTGCCTGACATTATTTGCTATTTTTCCTGATTTTATCTCTAGGAGAATCGCCAGACTTTTCGGAATTAAAAGTAATATTAATGCCATCCTATTTTTCTGTATTGGCATTTTATTTTTTTTCCAATTCAAATTATTTTCCATTATTAAAAAACAACAAAAAGAAATTACTTTTCTGACCCGAAAAATAGCATTAAAAGAAAAGGAGGAGGAATGAAAATCCTTTTTGTATTAGAATATTACCATCCTTATATTGGCGGATCCGAGCAATTATTCCAATCGCTTGCAGAGACATTGGCCAGTAAAAAACATGAAGTAACCATACTCACTTCACGATTTGATTCCAAGCTAGAAAAAGAGGATATTTTAAACGGTGTAAATATTGTAAGGATTCCAGCCAAGAATAGATTTTCATTTACATTATTATCATTTCCTTTCTTAATAAAATATATTCCATCATTTGACATTATACACACCACGACTTATACAGCAGCATTACCAACTTGGATAGCTTGTCGATTATTCCAAAAAAAATGTTTTCTTACATTTCATGAATACTGGAACCAATTATGGTTTGAATTACCATTCCTCAATTTTTTCGAAAGACGGATGTTCCATGCTTTTGAAAAAATGATTTTCCTACTTCCTTTCCATCGCATCATTGCTGTTTCGGAATTTACAAAAAGTGCACTCATCCAAGGTGGCAAAAAAGAAAAGAATATCATTCATATTTATAATGGAATGAATAATATTCCCAGTGGGAACATCCAACATCAAAACCCGGAAAAATTCACTTGCACCTATTTTGGCAGACTGGGTGTATCCAAAGGATTGGACTTATTAATACCAAGTATCGCCCAACATATACTTTCATATCCAGAAAGTCATTTCCGATTGGTCATTCCCCAAATACCCAGAAAACTATACGAAACCATTCAATCACTCATCGATGAACATGACATCAGGAAACACATTTCCATCCATCATCATTTAGAAAAAGAAGCATTATTCCAATTATTGGCATCGTCTTCCTGCGTCACCATTCCATCATACAGTGAGGGATTCTGTTTTGCTGCGGTGGAGTCGATAACATTGGGGGTACCCATCCTCCATTCAGGCAGGGGGGCACTTGCGGAAACCGTTTCGGGGCGTCACATCCGCATGGAGAGTTTTGATGTCCGAGGCCTTACCCAAGCCTTGGGAAAAGCCTATCAAAACCAATGGGAACAAACGGCTATCCGCTTATTCCCATTGGAGGAGGCCGTTGAGGCCTATATCAGACTCTACGAATCTGTCATCGTTGCGCCCTAGTATCTCATCGGGTCACAACTCACCCCTAGGCTCTTTGCTTTTCTCCTGTACTTATCCGCTTCATCATGACGGCTCATGTTCGCTAGCATATCTCCGACCTGACAATAAGCCTCTGCCTCATGCGGGGCAATATCCACCCATTTCAGTGCATACTTCAATCCCGTTTCAAAATCACCGGTTCTGGCACAAACCGTTGAATAATTCTTGAGTCCCCGAATATCCTCAGGATATGTTTCCACATAATTACTATAATGTTCTTTCGACGCTCCCATATCACCCGCTTTGAAATAGGCCATAGCCAATGCGAATTCAATTTCCTGATGTTGTGGCTTGAGCTCATTCGCCGTAGCGAAATAAGTCAATGCCTGCTTGTAGGAAGCCAATCTATCAAAGCAATAAGCTACATTCAGATGTGTATTATAGGTATCCTCTCCCAGATTGATGACCTCTTGGTAATAGGTTGCCGCTTTCCTGTATTTCTGGGAATCATACAATAAGTCTCCCATGAGATTATATGCATGCGGATAAGTTCCATCAACAGCAATAGCGGATTCCGCGCTTGCCATTGCATCCTTGTATCTTTTCATAGCCTTGTAGGCCATTGCTAGATTATAATGGTACCTTACCTTATTGGGATTCTTATCAATAGCCCGAAGATACTCCTTGACGGCTTCGGCATATTTCTTATCATGGTAATAATCCACTCCTGCATTATAATGGCGGGTAGCTCCATTGTCAAATGTCTCATCCGTACCCTTGAAACCCCTATTGGCAGCCATCGTGGCATATTTCTCCCTAAGGTTATCCACACCTTTCATTTCATAAGCCTTGGAAAGGTAATAGTAGAAGTCACCTGCATCCGTATCCTGTTCCAATGCCTCTTTCAGATAATCAATCGCCTTATCCGCATTCCCGATGTGCATATGGGCCCTTGCTGCATAGGAATACAACTTCGCTGAGGGGTTCTCACCCTCCAAGGATTTATCAAAGGCCATAGCAGCCTCCTGAAAACTTTTCTCATTGTAGAATCCGATTCCCTTATTCGCATACTTGATGGCAGTATCCTTGGACAAGGTGTTGGAAGATGCAGGCTTTTTCTCAGGAGTCGGTTCGGGTGTACTTACAGGAACAGGCTCTACCGATGCAGTGGCTTGGTCATTCTTTTCTTGTTGTCCTTTGAGATATTCCAATTGACGCAGGGCCTTGGCATGATTCTCATCGACTACCAGCACCTTATTGAATGCCGCCTTTGCACTTTCTTCATCCCCCTCTCTCAGGTAGGTCAGTGCATAGGAATACCAAATTTCTGCCTGATTGGGGTTATGGTCGAGTAATCTCTTATAATACCCCCTGGTCTTTTCCTCATCGCCCGTCTTCTTATAAAGTTCGGCCATAAGGCGCTGTGCCTGTATGAATTCAGGTTCATTATTAGCAAATTCTTCCAACAAACTGATCGCTCCCACAAAGTCCTTTGCATTGTATGCCCTGACTGCATTATTGTAAGCCATCTTGGCCTCGGAGGATTGCGAGCATGCCATCCAGGGGATGCATATCGCAAAGAGAAAGGATAAGATTGTATATTTCATTGAAAGGTAAGGTTTATCTTAATGCGTATCTGAATGATTATACGGGCAATATCACACTTTGTTCATGACTTTCAAAAGAATTCACATGGATTTAATGTGACATCCAAATCCGACAAATTCGTTACAAAATACATGCTAGATTTTGCAAACTTGTGGATGCAGTGAATTGTTACTAACTTTAAGAGTATGTTCAGAACGAATGTTTTTCTGGATTATTCTATAATCATCCATAGAGAAACGATTTCATATAAATTTGATATCCAATGCAAAATCCAGTTACGGTAAGTGATGAGTTGGCCTATATTCAAGACATGGTCAATGAGCAAAGAACCTATTTCAAAAAGGGAGAAACCCTAAGTGTCCCTTTCAGGGTCAAGTGCCTGAAGAAATTGAAAGCGACGATTGAGAAGTATGAGGATGAAATCCACGAAGCCCTGTATAACGATTTGAAAAAATCCGCCCCTGAGGCTTACGTCACTGAAACCAGTATTGTTGTCAAGGAATTGGAAGAAGCGATTGCCAAGACACCATCCTGGGCCAAGCCCCGCAGGGTCAGCACTCCATTGTTCTTTGCTCCGGGTGCCAGTAAGAAACACCCGGAACCATATGGCAACACCTTGATTATCTCACCTTGGAACTATCCGTTCCAATTGCTTTTCGCTCCCTTGATTGGTGCTGTTGCAGCAGGTAATACCGTTATGTGTAAGCCATCCGAATGTTCGCCTTACACTACGGCCATCAGCAAGAAAATCATCAATGAGGTATTCAGTGCCGAGCATGTAGGAGTTGTGGAAGGGGCCGTAGCGGAAAGTACGGCCTTACTAAGGGAAAGATGGGATTATATCTTTTTCACAGGAAGCACACATGTAGGTAGGATTGTATACCAGGCTGCTGCGAAGCACCTGACTCCGGTCACATTGGAACTGGGAGGAAAAAGTCCTTGTATCGTGGATAAGAACATCCATCTTGAAAATACTGCCAGAAGGATTGCCTGGGGTAAGTTCCTGAATCTGGGACAAACCTGTATCGCTCCGGATTACCTATTCGTCCATAAGGATATCAAGGAAAAACTGGTAGAAAAAATCAAGGAGAAGATTGAGCAATTCTATACCGAGGACCCACAACAAAGTGAGGATTATGGTAGAATTATCAATGAAAAGAATTTCAATCGACTATCCAGTCTGATTGATCCCGAAAAGGTAATCTATGGCGGGAAGACTGACAAAGGTGACTTATATATTTCCCCTACACTCATGGATGGTGTCACATTTGATGATGCTATCATGCAGGAGGAAATCTTCGGCCCTATCCTACCCATGATGGAATACGAAAACATTGATGATGTAATGGAACTCATTAATAACAGGGAAAAACCATTGGCTTTGTATGTGTTTTCCAAGAACAAATCCCTTTGCGATAAGGTATTGAGGAATTGTCCATCAGGAGGTGCAACGGTCAACGATACCGTAATGCATATTGGTAATGCGAATCTGCCATTCGGTGGGGTGGGTGAAAGTGG
>JAHDHL010000056.1 GCA_020631355.1 Saprospiraceae bacterium
TCCCTTAATCACAACAGCTCTGTAAGTGACATTATGAATATGTGGCGGTGATGAAAATCCGTCTACAAATTTTGCTAAAAAACCTGTTGGCACATTTCCTTTTCTATCTCCCCAAATTGTTCCTGCTTGTGGGCTTTGGTCTCCTCTTGCTGGATTCAATTTTTCCCAAATGATTTCTGAGCTTAAAAGAACTTTATTCGTAGGATTCTCAATTATTATAGAATCATCCACTTTTGATTCTTCCTTGGGATTTTCACATGAAATTAGAAGTCCAATTATTAATATCAGGTATATACCTTTTTCAATCATTTTCTATCTTTTGCTTGCAGCCAACGTCTTAGGCAGATGTCGCTTCTTAGCCGATAGCGGCATCTGCCCACAACGTTAATACATTCAATGCCTAATACTATCTTTTCATAACTTTCTCAACCTTAATCAAATCTCCCTCCGAGAATACATTCACATGATACATTCCTGTAGGCAATTCAGATAGGTCAATTTCAGTGTCATTCGTTTCCAAAACCCTCTTACCCAATACATCATAGATGAAAATATTGATTTCATCAAGATTCGACTTGATGAACAATCTATCATTCACAGGATTAGGATAAATGACAACCTCAGCCCTTATCTCCAAGTCCGTAACTTCTACATTGTCCTCTATTTCCCTAGTAGCGATACAAGATGTCTGTGCCTCGAATGCTCCCATATCCACGGTACCGAAGAAACGGTTATTACCCAATACATCGGTCATATAATCCGTAGCTCTAGAGTCATTACCTGCATTCACTACTGGCGAACATTCATTCACGGAATAATCCGCATTCAACATCAAATCACCTGCTGTTGCAGAATAAAGGTTATTCGTGCTTGCACCTATAACGGAACTACCCTGGATATAACAATTCTCAGTATTCAAATTCAGGATATTGTTATTGTACGCTACGAATGCCTTATCAAAACTCAATGTCTGATGTGCAATGATGGAATTATAGACATTCAATCCCAATTCATCATTATTACCCACCTGCATTGAAATCAGATACTTGTTCTTCGTTTCTCCAAGAATGGTACTGTTATAGATATCACAGGTCTGATTCCTATTCGTGGCAATGAATCCAATGGCATTCGCATTCTTGGAAGCATTATTGGCTATGACAGTATTATCAATCTTGGTATACAATGAATTATTGACTTCCAATGCACAACGAATCGTAGAATTATTATTCGTAATGACTGAATTATTGATATACATATTCGTTTCATTCGAATGGTACAATGCCGCACCATTACCGGCCGTATTATTCTTGAATACACAATTATCAAAGGTCACATTGGGAGATTGTGTGGCAAATAATGCACCACCGAAAATCGCACGATTCCATTTGAATTCGCAATTGGAGAACGTCACGGTAGCACCTGTCACATAGATACCTCCTCCCCTGGCACGTCCGAAGGAAGTGGAGACATTGGCGTTTCCATCCCTGATGGTCACACCATCAATCACTACATTATTGACATCCTTTACCCTTACGACATGGTAGCTATTGCCATCCGCTGACCCTACTCCGTCCACATTACCTGACAGAATGGTTTCATTGGAAGAAAGACTCCTTGGCCCACCTCCGTTAGGATATCCTCCGATGAGTGTCGTATTGTCCGGCATATCGAATACCGCACCTCTTGAAGTTCCCGTCGTAGGCTTATAGGTTCCCTCTGCAATATGTATGATTCTGTTGGCACTACCATCCAATGCAGATTGTAAATCCGTATAGGCATCAGCCCAAGATGAACCATTATTCAATCCCATAGCTGTATGATCCACATAAACATCCCTATCTACCTCAACAGTTAGGGTAGTTTCCAAATCACAAACACCATTGGAGGATGTTACGGTATAGGTAGTCGTTTCAACCGGACTAGCCAATGGATTGGCAATGTTCGGATTATCCAAACCTGTGGATGGTGTCCAGACATAGGTATTGAATCCTCCAGTGGCCATCAGTTGGATACTACCTCCTAATTCTATGGTAGAAATAGCAGGGCTGGCAGTTAATTCGAAGTAATCCAAACTGAAGAATGCATCACTCAAATCAAAGGCTGTGCCTTCATGTTCCTTTACCCTGATGAGGACTTCGGTAGAATTAATCGCAGGAATATCCCAAACATACACTCCATCCGTAGTAGCGTAATTGGTCACAATCGTAATCCATGAAGCGCCTCCGTCTATTGAATATGCAATATCATAGGCTCCCAATATGGTAGGCTCATTCCATGTAATGGTATAGGTTGAACAAGCATCCAAATTCTCACCACCATTCGGTGCCGTAACCGTGATTGGAACAGGTGAATTGGTGATGGAGAACGTAACGTCACTGATATCCGATTTACAATCATCCACATTATCCTCCACTCTTATCAAGCAATTGGACGAGATATTATTCGGAACAGCCCAAGTATAGGTATTATCAGAGGTCGTATATCCTGTGATGATATTAATCCATGATGCACCATTCGTAGTAGAATAATACAAGTCATAAACGTTGGAAATGCCATCAGAAGCCCAAGTGATATCATAGGTTGAACCTACCTGAAGTGTACCACCGAAGTTGGGTTGTATCAGAGTTACGGGTTGTTCTATCGTGAATGTATTATCACTCTCATCAGCATAGGATGACACACTATTCGGATAGACCTTAATCAAGCATTCTGAAGAAGCTATATTGGGAATATTCCAATCATAGGTCGCAGGATTATTATTCGTAGTCCAGTTACTCGTAATGGTATTCCATGAATTACCTGCATCCGTAGAATACTGAATCGTATACTGGTTCCATGCTGATGACCTATCAATGGAAATAGAAGTAATCGTACAACCGCCCAAGAACGATGAATTTCCATTATCCCCATTCGGTGTGAGTATGGTCACGGCCGGTTTAATGGTAAATAATGCATCACTTACATCGTAATGGTTGGCATCGTTATAATGACTTACCCTGACCAGGACATCCGTAGAATTATGGTTGGGAATATTCCAGTAGTAGGAACCATCATTTGGGTCATTACTATCAATCACACTCCAAGTCACACCTCCATTCAAGGAATAATCTATTCGTACATTGGTGTAGAATGTACTCACATCCCAATTGATATAAGTATAATTACCTGCATAGAATACTTCTCCGCCATTCGGGCTGGTTACTAAGGCATCCTTAGGTTCAATGGTGAAATACGCATCAGAATAATCCACCTTACAGGTGTTGTTATAATCGTAGATACGAATTTCTGCCGTAGTTGTAGGAGCATTCGGAATTTGCCAAGAACGGCCATTCCCGGCGATGTTAGAAGCTATGTTCGTCCAAGAACCTCCGGCTTTGTATTGGAGGGTATACTGACCTGATGCCCCGGGTAGATTATCCCAAAGGATATCGATTTCCTCCCCTACTTGGAACACTTCGCCACCATTCGGATAAGTCAGTGTAATATCGTTCGTTGATGTAATGGTGAATGCTTCCGAAACGTCATACATCTCCGGATAACTCTCTGATTCTACCTTAATCATTGCGGTATTAACATCTATTCCATTGGGTACCTGCCAGTTGTAGGATTGGGTCAGGGTGTTCAAATCTCCCACTTCAGTAAACCAATCCCATGTAACACCACTGTCGATGGAATAATACAATTCAAAATCTCCGATACATGAGTAGGATTTTTCCCATTCAATGACCATATAATCACAACCAAGTACATCGGTTGTCATCGTTGGTGAAACAATGGTAATGGGATCTGTTATCGTGAATGGGGCATCAGAGACGTCAAATCGGGTTGGATCACTGATTTCGATGACCCTAACGAGGCAGTCTTCCGATTGGATATTCGGTATGGAATACCATGTGAAATAACCATCATTCGTCTCACTTCCATCAATCACATCCCAAGTAGTACCATTATTCGTTGAGTATTCGATTCTGACTGTTCCGTAGAATGTACTCGCATCCCACTCTATGTTGAAACTACAATTCGGATACATTACCTCCTCTCCATTTGGCTCAGTCATGACCGGTGTACGAGGATTCACGGTGAAATTCGCATCAGATTCATCAAGCTTACATCCGTTTTGGGTATCCAGAACACGTATTCTATAATTGGAAGTAGGAGTATTCGGTGTTTGCCAGGTTACTGCATTTCCGATATAATTATTCTCTATCGTTGACCAACTACCTCCCGAACTATACAGAATCGTATAAAATCCGGATGCCGTAGGTAAATTATTCCAAGTAATGGTCACTTCATCTCCTACATCGAAACTTTCGCCACCATTCGGATAAGTTACTGTGATATCATTGGATGGCTGGATGGAGAATGCTTCCGAAACATCATACATCTCCGGGTAGCTTTCAGATTCTACCTTAATCATTGCCGTGTTGACATCTATACCATTCGGCACTGTCCAATCAAAGGATTGGGTCAAGGTGTTCAAATCCCCCACTTCTGCAAACCAATCCCAAGTAACACCATTATCAATGGAATAATACAATTCGAAATCTCCGATACATGTATAGGATTTCTCCCATTCTATCAGGACTGAACCACAACCGATTCCATTGGTTGTCATCGTTGGTGAAATGATGGTGATAGGGTCTGTAATTGTGAATGGGGCATCCGAAACATCTAAACGAGTTGGATTATTGACCTCAATGACCCTCACTAGACAGTCTTCCGATTGGATATTCGGAATGGAATACCAGGTAAAGTAACCATCATTCGTCTCACTGGCATCAATTACCTCCCAAGTAGCTCCGTTGTTCGTTGAGTATTCGATTCTAACTGTTCCGTAGAACGTACTCGCATCCCATTCTATATTGAAACTACAATTCGGATACAGTACTTCTTCACCATTTGGCTCAGTCATCACTGGCGTTCGTGGATTCACGGTAAAACTTTCGTCCGACTCGTCATACTTACAACTATTCTGGCTATCCAATACTCGAATCTTATAATTCGAAGTAGGATTATTCGGTACTTCCCATGATACTGCATTACCTACATAATTATTCTCAATAGTTGACCAACTGCCTCCTGAGCTATATTGGACTGTATAAAAACCAGATGCCGTAGGTAGGTTGCTCCACGAAATCGTCACTACCTCGTCTACATCAAAGTCCTCTCCACCATTCGGATAGGATACCGTAATATCATTGGATGGTTGGATGGAGAATACTTCCGAAACATCATACATTTCAGGGTAACTCTCAGATTCTACCTTAATCATTGCCGTGTTGACATCTATACCGTTCGGCACTGTCCAATTGTAGGATTGGGTCAGTGTGTTCAAATCACCCACCTCTGTAAACCAATTCCAAGTTACACCACTATCCGTGGAATAATACAATTCGAAGTCTCCGATACATGTATAGGATTTTTCCCATTCAATCAGAACTGTACCACAACCGATTCCGTTGGTGGACATTGTTGGTGAAATGATGGTGATTGGGTCTGTAATGGTGAATGGAGCATCCGAAACATCAAAACGAGAGGGGTCACTTACTTCAAGCACCCTGACCAGACACTCATCCGATTGGATATTTGGAATGGAATACCAGGTAAAATAGCCATCATTCGTTTCACTTCCATCAATCAAATCCCAAGTAATACCATTATCGGTAGAATATTCTATACGAACCGTTCCATAGAATGTACTGGCATCCCATTCTACATTGAAACTACAATTAGGATACAGTACCTCTCCACCATTCGGCTCGGTCATCACAGGAGTTCGTGGATTCACCGTAAAGTTCGTATCAGATTCATCATTCTTACAAGTATTCTGAGTATCCATAACTCTAACCTTGTAATTAGTGGTAGGATTATTGGGTGCTTCCCAAGTCACTGCATTGCCTACATAATTATTCTCAATAGTTGACCAACTACCTCCCGAACTATATTGAACGGTATAAAAACCGGATACATCAGAAGTATTCGTCCATTGAACGAGGACCATAGAATCCACTTCGAATTCCTCGCCTCCATTGGGATAAGTTACAGTGATATCATTACTGGGTGTGATGGTAACCGGATTGGTTGTTTCATCACTCATCGTACTAGGGTAACTTTCTGATTCGACCTTGAAAGTCACATTTGCGGAATTGATGGTATTTGGGATATTCCATGTATAGGTTTGACTCAGTGTATTCAAGTCTCCCACTTCAGTAATCCAGTTCCATGTCGTACCGCCATCGGTAGAATAGTATAGCTCGAAATCTCCGATACATGTGTAGGATTTTTCCCATTCTATATCAATGGTTCCACATCCCAATACGTTTTCACCACCTACAGGAGCCGTAATGGTAATGGGCTCGGCAATGGTGAAAGTTGAGTTTGATTGATCCACCCTAGATGGATTACTTACTTCCAATACCCTTACCAAACACTGATTAGAGGGAATATTGGGGATGGAATACCAGGTGAAGTAACCATCATTCGTTTCACTGGCATCAATTACATTCCAAGTAACTCCATTATCCGTGGAATATTCGATTCTTACCGTACCGTAGTATGTACTCGGATCCCATTCCACATTGAAACTACAATTCGGATACAATGTCTCCCCACCATTGGGTTCGTTCATGATTGGTGTTTTGGGGTTCACTGTGAATGGTTCATCAGATTCGTCATTCTTACATAAATTCTGAGAATCCAAAACCCTTACCTTATAATTAGTGCTGGGGTTATTAGGTATTTCCCAACTATATGTATTGGCTGTATAATTACTTTCTACCGTACTCCATGAGCCACCTGAACTATACTGAATGGTATAAAACCCGGATACATCAGGTGTATTGGTCCAATCTATCAGAATCACTTCTTCCACGTCGAATTCCTCATTTCCATTAGGAGAAGTAACAGTGATGTCATTGCTAGGCGTAATGGTTACAGGTGATACGGTCTCATCAGACATCGTGGATGGGTAACTTTCGGATTCGACCTTGAAAGTAACATTAGAAGAATTGATGGTATTCGGAATATTCCATTCGTAGGTTTGGCTCAGCGTATTCAAATCGCCCACTTCGGCTATCCAATTCCAAGTCGTACCGTTATCTGTAGAATAATAGAGTTCGAAATCCCCTATACAAGTGTATGATTTTTCGAATGTGATATCAATGGTACCACATCCCAGCACATTCTCACCTCCTACGGGAGCCGTAATGGTAATGGGTTCGGCAATGGTAAAAGGAGTATCGTTCACATCATACTGATTCACATCATTGATCTGCATCACCCTTACCAAACATTGGTCGGATGGTGTATTCGGAATGGAATACCAGGTGAATGAACCATCATTGGTCTCACTGGCATCAATCACATTCCATGTAACTCCATTATCCGTGGAATAATCCAACCTTACGGTACTGTAGAATGTGGAAGCGTCCCACTGGATTGTTGTGCTACAATTGGGATGTACAGTGCCTCCAAGGTTGAATGAGGTTACATATGCATCAACGCCCTCTATTGTAAAATTAGATGAAGAAATATCCTGCTTACAGAATTCCTGTTGGTCATAAACCCTTATCCTACAAGTTTGGGATGGGAAATTGGGAACATCCCAATCATAAACACCCGTAGTATTGAGATGATTCGACACAATGGTATTCCAGGAGGAACCACCATTCAATGAATATTGAATAGTATAGAAACTTGAGGTACCGGCAGCATTCCAGGTAATCTGATGCGTACTGAATGCAGCAAGGGTTTCCCCTCCTATCGGAGAAGTCAATTCAACGGATGTCTGTATACTGAAAACGGCATCGGATTGGTCTGTTGTGGAACCGTTATTGGTGTCAGTTATCCTAATCTTGGCCAATGTAGTGACTGCTTCGGGAACAGTCCAATTGAACGTTCCATCCGTGGATAGATAATTGCTGGTTACAGATGCCCATGTAAGGCCATTATCCAAGGAATAATCAATGTCCCAAAAATTAGATACCGAACCTGTTTGACTCCAAGTAATTGTGTAAGTCTCACAATAGTACAGAACCTCCCCCCCATTGGGTTGAATAATCGTAACTGATTGTGAATGAGAAACTGATGCAAAAAATAAAAATGAAAATAAGAGTAAAATCTTCTTCATGGTCTCTTTTTCTAATGTGTGATTCATGTTATCTTAAAAGCAGCAAATCAATGAATATCAACAGGATATTGATGGATTGGAAGTAGTTTATTTGCTCATTATAAAACAGGATACAAATTTACAAAATCACTGATGATTTACTTCAACATTTATGTTAAGAAATCCTGCACTGACTATAAATACTTGTCATAACAACAGAACAGTTATTATCACTGATTTGTTATACTGTTGGGCCAAAAGAAACGAGTATGAAAATCAAGGAAATCCAATTGAGGACCAGAAATTTGGGAGCGATTGCCACTTTCTATCATCAGCAACTTGGTTTCAAAATCCAGGAGGAGTCTGCTGATACCATCAGTTTCAAATCAGGTTCCAATACCATTACGTTCATTGCCACGGATAAGGTAACCCACCCTTACCATTTTGCATTCAATATTCCATCTGGTTCCATTAGGGAGTGTTATGAATTCTTCAAGGATAAACTAGAATTCATACCCAATATCGAGGATGAATCAATACATCCTCCTATCTACGATTTTGTGAATTGGAAAGCAGAGGCATTGTACTTCTATGACCCTGACCATAATATTCTTGAATTCATAGCGAGGGAACCGATTCAATGTCCATTGAATGGCACTTTTGGCTATCATGACATTCTATATGTTTCCGAAATGGGAATTGTTAATGATGGTTGTATGTCCTATGCAAAAATGATTAAGGAAAGATATGGAATGGAGGCTTTCAGTCGATCCGTAGGCAGGGATGAATTCTATACCATGGGAGATGATGAGGGTTTGTTGATTCTAGCCAAACAAGACCGAATCTGGTATGCCACTGACTTTAAGGCTGAAAAACAAGCTTCCAGAATCATTTTCGAACATCTTGGAAAAACCCATGAGATTATTACGAATTCATAAAATGAATGATTAATTTGAATATAAATCTCTAAGAGTATGTCATTCTTCAAATACGGTTTAGTTTTCCTATTTTTCTTCATTACCAGTTGCAGTACAACGGATTCGGATGATATCGAAACAGATCATGATGAGCCGATGATAGAAAATGCCGAAGTAGAGAATTCCACTACTGAAAGGAAATCCCCGAGTACAGAAACATCCACTGAAACTACAAGTGTAGATGATATAGGTATGCGAACTGAGAAAGCCATAGAGGCTGGTGCTACCATTGCGATATATGAAAGTGCTACAGTCTATGCCGGCTCAACGGATTATGCATTCAAACCAGCTTCTGGCGACTTAATCATGATAAGGGTCAGTAATTTTGAGGAGGAAAAGATACCCAATCCCAGTATTCCTGACAATATGCTAGAAAGTGGAGATGATTTGGAGGGCCCTCCGGGTGCCAATCCCGAAAAAGTGGGAGGACGATATGCCATATATTATGATGATGACGGAAATGTGACTTCCGTCAAAGATCTGTAGATGTTTCCAATTCTTCGAAGAAGCCTGTTTTCCTATTCTTTCTTACATTATCCCAACTATAACATTTGCCATTCATGGCAATGAATACACCATGCAAATTCATCTGGGCAAATGCGAAAGCTGCACCCAGATTGAAGAAACCATCCGATGATGTTCCGAATGCATAGGGAATCATTGCACCGAAAAGTACGATGGTCTTACCCTCAATATTGGCCTTATGCAGCGCTTCTGCTGTTTGCACCATCGTGTCCGTTCCATGGGTAATCAGGATATTCTCATGCTTACATCTCCTGCAATTATGGATAATGATATCCCTATCCTCCTGGGTCATTTCCAAACTATCCACCATCATCAGTGTCTTGACATCGACATCCACGGTACAACGCCCCCTCACCAGCATGTCCTGAAGGTGTGTATCCTTAAAATATAATTGTCCGTTGATGTAATTGTACTCCTTATCGAAAGTGCCCCCGGTAACGAAAATTTGTATCATGTCTCCTTTAGGAATTCAGCTAAGAAAATGAATGCCAAGATAAACAAAATACCCATTAAAATGGCGAATGCCACCTTATAAGGAGAAATGGGTTTCTTTCCTCCTACCTTACCTGTCTGCCCGTTTATGGTGAAGTGATAAATCTTATTGTTATACCTGTAAGAACTGATCCAAAGTGGCAAAATAATGTGCTTGAACGTCTTAAGGTATTTCCTCGTCTGGATGGATAATCCCCTTTGGGTATCGCCCCCTAGTTCCATACTACACAAGTCCCTTATTCGCCTGTCCATAATCGTATCCGCCATTCCATAGCCCTCATCCACTTCCACATCATAAATCTCGGCTTCCCAACCTAGCATGAGTTTTGGGTCATAATTGACCACTTCGCCCAATTGATAAGGATAAACTTTCCTGATATCATTCTGGTCCAAACCATGTGAAGCCACAATAAGTACATCATCAAAAAAGTGTTGTAACCTACCTGAGCGGTTTTTCCATCTGACTTTCTGTACCCTCTCGGTTTGCATCTGGCCGTTCACACGAACCTGCCTCGTTTCATAATAGTAATAACCCGCCTGGCCTGACCATTGGGAATCTGTTTGTGCATCATAAGTCCAGAAAGGAATATAGATCCCATGCAGGTCCTCCATGATGGCCATCCGTTTCAACTTATTGGGATGGAACCAACCTCGTCTTATCCATTTCTTGAATCCCTCCTCGGCCTTGTCCCTACCGACCATAAAGGGTATGATTCCTGCCGGTTGGATATATTGGTGGTCATAGGCTTCGACATTCACATTGTGTGACCCACAGAAACCACACTTCACCTTGACCTTGTCACTTTCCACCATGAACTTGGAGCCACAACTGGTACAATCGAATACCTTCTTGCCTATATCCTCCACGATATGCTTGGGAGCAGCAGCGACTGCATCTTCCAAGGGGTTCTCAATCAGTTGGTCATTGGCCCTGCTATAATCCTCTGAATATCCACAGTATCCACATGCAACCTTTTGTTTCTCAGCAGAATACCCCAATTTTCCTCCACAACTGGGACAAGGGTAAGAATAGGCTTTCTCTATAATATCGTGTTCTTCGAAATCTGACACTATTTACATTTTTACCCAAAATAAGATTTAAGTGAATGAATGTGCAATCCGTTTAGATAAAATTCAACAAAATTCGGATAAAATCATTCCTAGTAACAAGCATTATAACATTAACCTTAATTTTAATATTTTTATGTCCTGCCTTTTGAGAGGCTGGTTATTATTTGGTTCCCTTGGATTAAATTTAATCACACACCCTAAACTAAATGGGAATACGTCATCGTTTAAGGTGCTATCAAAACATTCATAATTACTAAAACGAACATCAATGAAGCTAAGATGGATATTTATGTTGCTGTGTAGTGTCAGCTTATTGGGTACTTCCTGTGTCAGTAAGAAGAAGTTCTACGAAGCTCAGAAAGACCTGAAAAAACAATTGCAGGATGCTGAATACCAAATCGGCAAGACCGGTAAGGAACTCAACAAGTACATGGAATTATATGCTACTTGTGAGAAAGATAAGCAAACCCTGAAAGGTGAAATCAATACACTTGAAAAGAGTGTTGATTTAAGGAAAGAACAAATCGGAGACCTCAAGGCTCAAATCAAGGACATCCAACAACAAAGGGACAAGCAACTGACCCAAGTGGGCGACCTGACTGTACTTTCACAACAAGCCAATGATAATATCAAGGAAACACTTTCCCAATTGGAAAAAAAGGATGAGTACATCCATTTGTTGCAAGCTGCCAAATCCAAGGCTGATTCCATCAATCTCGCATTGGCCATAAATCTCAAAGGTGTGCTTCAGAAAGGAATCGATGATGATGATGTGAATGTGAAAGTTGACAAGACTGTCGTATTCGTGAATCTTTCTGACAAGATGCTTTATAATAGTGGTAGCTATACCCTTACATCCAGAGCAAATGAGGTTTTGGGTAAAATCGCCAAAATCGTACAATCCCGTCCTGATTTGGAGGTAATGGTTGAGGGTTATACCGATAATGTGCCCATCAGTAATTCCTGTACCAAGGATAACTGGGATTTGAGTGTGCTTCGTTCAACTTCCGTCGTAAGGGCACTACAGACCAATCACGGTATCGACCCGAACAGATTGATTGCTGCAGGGCGTGGCGAGTATAATACGCTTGCTTCTAATAATACTTATGAGGGGAGACAGATGAACCGAAGAACAAGGATCATAATCCTACCGAAACTCGACCAGTTCTATGACCTACTGGACCCGAGCAAAGTACCTGATTAGAATATTATCACGCTAAGAACAGAAGCGGAATCATGATGTCTCATGATTCCGCTTTTCCATATATCCTTTTCTCTGGTGAGAATGATAATATTTCTGACTTATATAAGAAGTGCAGCTAGTACTATTAATACCAATAGGGCAAAAAGGATAACCAAACCACCGAATACAATTCCCAGAATGGAAAGGATTCGCTTAGGTTCGTCTCTTTTTAGACCTACGATACCCAGAGCCAAACCTGCAATTCCCAAAGAAAGTGCACCGTAGCCACTGAATAGGGCTGATAATAGTCCCGCTCCTCCCAAAGATATAGAGAGAATCCCGAACAGATTTTCGTTTTGCTGGCCTTTCTTGATACCTTTTTTCTTCATTCTTTTCTCAGCTTTCTTAGCTGCTTTCTGAATGATCTTAAGACCTAATCTTTCCTTGAACTTTAATTTTCTTCCAATCTTTTCTTCTATGTCTGCTCGGGGCATCGTGAACATTTCCTCGGCAGTCAATTGCTTGAATATGCTCTCTTTCTTATCGACAGGCTTAACTTCAACGATGGTAGCAGGGGTAGCTACTACAAACGCAGAAGAAGTATTCATGGCGAATACAGAAAGAAGTAATACGAAAAAGTACTTTGTTAATTTCATTCCAAAAGGTTTTTATAAATAATAAAAAAATATCCCTCATCCTCTATTGAAGACGAGGGATATATATCCATAATTCCGGGTTACTGCTTAGGCAGCAAGGGCACCCAGAAGAATAATCATCGGAAGGAGTACCAGACCGAATGCAGCCAATAATCCGAACCAAGCTGATCTTGCAGAGTAATCATACTCCTTGTTCAACCAAACGTAAGCCAGAATGACTCCGATCAATCCAAGGAAGAAACCCAAAAGGAAACCTCTCCACTCGAACTTACCGCCTTTCTTACCCGTTCTTCCTTTCTTCTCAGCTTTCTTCAAGGAACGCTTTACCATACCTAGAATCAACTTATCCTTAAGTCTCAACTTCTTACCCATCTTCTGGGAAAGCTCCTTGTTGGACATCGTAAGGATATCATCCTTGGTCAAGTTCTTGTATACCGTTTCAGTCTTAGCTTCTTCTTCTCCCACGATAATGGTGCTAGGAGTAGCTACTACGAATGCAAAACTGGTATTCAAAGCGAAAACCAAAAACAAACAGGATAACATGTACTTCATGTTTTTCATAAATCGTTGATTTTAATTAAAAAATAATGTTGAATATATAAGAGTTATGACCAGACAAAACTATATACAGAACAATATCCGCATTTTGTCCCATCTAGTTAAACCACACTTTTGAATTGGAAAGTAGTCGGTGTTTTTCTTGAGTTGTCGAATGATTTAGGTGATTTAATGGTTTAGTTCTTACCTTACAATGTTCGTAAATATGAACCAAGTGACAAAATATTTCAGAGTATTTCTTTCAAATTTTAACATAAAAAAACGGAGTGAAAATTCGCTCGATTCCCACTCCGTTCCATATGATTTATATGATGATTATAACCTATTGCTGGAAACAATCATCTCCGAAATATCCACTACCATCACATGTTCCTGCTTATCCTTGGCCTTTACGCCATCCGTCATCATGGTAATACAGAATGGACAATTTGCCACGATGATCTCAGCCCCGGTTTCCAAAGCTTCCTCTGTCCTTTCTATATTGATCCGCTTATCACCCGGTTCATCTTCCTTGAACATCTGCGAACCACCGGCACCGCAGCACAAACCATTGGTTTTGCTTCGCTTGAGCTCCACCAGATGGTTATCCAATTGCTCCAGTATCTCCCTTGGTGCTTCATATACCCCATTCACCCGCCCCAAATAACAGGAGTCATGATAGGTAATACGCTTGCCTTGGAATGCAGAACCTCCTTTCATCTTCAAGCGGCCATCCTTAATCAGACCATTAATGAACTGGGTATGATGCATTACATCATAATTCCCTCCCAATGCAGGATATTCATTCTTCAAGGTATTGAAACAATGAGGGCAAGCCGTCACGATTTTCTTCACATTGTACATGTTTAATGTCTCAATGTTCTGGAGCGCCATCATTTGGAATACGAATTCATTCCCTGCCCTTCTAGCCGGATCACCGGTACAGCTTTCTTCCTGGCCTAGAATGGCAAATGATATTTCCGCTTCATTCATGATTTTGGCAAAAGCCACTGCCACTTTCTGGGCCCTTGCATCAAAACTACCCGCACATCCGACCCAATACAATACTTCCGGCTCTACTCCCTGAGCAGCCAATTCCGACATTACGGGTATTTCTAATTTTTTTCCTGACATAATGAAATCGATATTATGATATCAGAACAGGTAGCATATCCACTGCCTGAAAGAATTTAAATTTATTTCTCCTCACTCAGGGCATCAGTTGCCCATTTGTCCCTTGCATCCGCAACCTGCCAAGGTGAACCTCCATTCTCAATACTTGTAAACATGGGAACCCAATCACCGGGACCGGCAGACTCGGTAAGAATCTCGTATCTACGCAGTTTGAGGATAGGTTCTAATGGAGATATCATCACTGGACAAGCCTCGACGCAGGCATTACAAGTCGTACATGCATGCAATTCTTCCCTTGAAATATAATCAAAGAGAGATTTGCCATCATCATAATTATCAGCCGTATACAATCCTGCATCTATGTTTCGACCTATCTCATCGGCCCTGTCCCTGACATCCATTACAATCTTTCTGGGAGACAGCTTCTTTCCGGTAAGATTCGCAGGACAAACGGATGAACAACGACCACATTCCGTACAGGTATAAGAATCCAAGATGTTCTTCCAACTGAGACCAAAGACATCCTTGGCTCCGAACTCAGGCATTTCATCACCTGGGTCATCAGCAGACATTTCAGTCAATCCCATCATCATCTTCACCTCATTCATCACATCAGGCATATTTTCCATCTCCCCTCTTGAATTCAAAGGAGCAAAATAAGTATTCGGAAATGCCAACATGATATGCAAATGCTTCGAAAATGGCAGATAGGTCAAGAAACCCAATACGGTTAGGATATGACCCCACCAGCCTACTCTTTCTATGATATTCAGAATCCAGTATCCCAATTCCTTATACTCAGCCAACCAACCAAATAATAATGGACCTACGAACTGGCTCACAACAAACCCATAGGAGCCCTTTTCGCCGTATGCTACTCCATGTGCATGTGAATGTCCTGTATTGTACAATACTTCATCAGCGCCATTCATACAGAATATGAAAGTGATGAGGATAATCTCTAGAACGAGAATGATATTTCCATCCCATTTGGGCCATCCGGTCATTTCATCCATTTGGAAACGGGGCAATTTCAGGGCATTTCTTCTTGCAAGGAATGCAATGGTTGCTCCGAATGCACATACTGATAATATCTCAATCATGGAGATAGTCACGGTATATAAATCCAATGATGTGAACGGAATGAATATCTTATTCAGATATGGCATGAAGAAACGGTGCTCTCCGAAGAAGCCATCCCAAAGGATTTCCAATAACTCGATTTGAGTAATGAGGAAAGCAACATAAACAGCCATGTGAAGCATGGCCGGGATGATGCGCTTGAACATCTTTTTCTGTCCAAAAGCCACCAATAACATGTTCTTCATCCTAGATATCTCACTTCCTGAGGTATCATAGGCTTTTCCTAGGTTGATATTCCTATAAATCTGGGCATATTTGCTAAAAGCAAAGCCAAATGCCCCGATAACTGCAATCGCAAATGCAATTTGTTGAATCATAATTTATCTTTGCACACAACAATAGCCGCAATTTAATTAACTATTGACAATTATTGGCTTTTTTAGACTAATTCAAATTGAGTTTAAATAACTTCTTGTATGGAAATTCTTAATGAACGTCAAATCGTACAGAAAATCAAGCGGATTTCAATAGAAATCCTTGAAAGGAACTTTGGTGCCAAGGAAATCATTCTTGCCGGTATCAATAATAATGGTTATGGCTTCGCAGAAATGTTGGGAGAACAGATGAAAGCCTATTCGGAGGTTGATATCATCCTGACAAGAATTCGTCTGAATCCCGCTTCACCACTAGAGGAAGAAGTCAGTATAGAACTATCCAATGAACAATTGAGGAATAAGGTCATCATTCTAGTGGATGATGTGGCCAATACGGGAAGAACCACTTTCTTTGCCATCAAACCATTAATGGAAGTCCTCCCACAAAAAGTGGAAGTAGCTGTTCTTGTTGACAGGACTCACAAGGCTTTTCCTGTATCATGTAATTATGTAGGGCTATCACTTGCCACTACCTTGAACGAAAATATTGATGTCAGAATAAGGGAAACGGATAAAATGTCCGTTCATCTGAACTAAATCATGACCAAAAGACATTAAGCATTACAATGAAATTCAAACTAGAAGTACTTTACGAAGATAATCACCTGATAGCAGTCAATAAACCGGCAGGAATGCTGGTACATGCTGATGAGACAGGTGATGTTTCCCTTGATCGGCACGTCAAAAAATACATCAAGAAAAAATATGACAAACCCGGGGATGTCTTTCTAGGTGTCATACATCGTATAGACCGGCCCGTGAGTGGAACCATCGTTTTTGCCAGAACCAGTAAGGCACTAACCAGAATGACCCAACTCTTTTCTAAGCGAGAGGTCGAAAAGAGATATTGGGCCGTTACTTACCAAAGACCGGATCCTAATGAGGCTACACTCATTCATTATCTCACCAAGGATAAGGCCAAGAACCGAGTCAATCTGAGCAACAGACAACGCTCAAAGGATGCCAAAAAATGCGAATTGAGATATGAGTTACTCTCTGAAGTGGGCGACCATTACCTGATAGATGTATTTCCAAAAACAGGAAGACCACATCAAATCCGTGCACAGTTGGCCAAAATAGGATGTTCCATCAGAGGGGATAAAAAATATGGGTCCACCTACAACCAAAGAAACGGAATGATTCACCTACACAGTAGATCCTTGTCATTCATGCATCCCGTCAAGAAAGAACCTGTTTTCATACAATCCAAGCCACCCAGGGAACAGATATGGTATATGTTTGACCATTTCCTAAACGAATAACACCTTTGTTTATCTTTAGAACGAAATGAAATAATGACCAAACCATATGAATAGAATACTCTCAATAGACGGAGGTGGTTCAAGAGGAATCATTCCCGCTGTCATCCTCAATAACATCTATGATGACACAGGAATATATCCTACCGATATCTTTGATGTTTTTGCAGGTACTTCAACGGGAGGCATAATCACCCTAGGATTATCCATTAGGGTTCCTACCAGTGAATTGGTGGATCTTTACCTATTCAATTCAGAGAAAATATTCGAGGATTCCTTTTGGGATAATGTGATGGACGTCACCCATCTCTTTGGTGCTAAATATAGCAACAAGAATCTGGGCGAAATAGCAAAGAACTATTTCGGAGACCTGACACTCAAGGATATCCACGATAGATACAATGGGCAAAAAATCTTCATGGTCCCATCATTCACTTTGAATCCGGGAAAAGAGAAAAATGAGAACTTCAGGCCAGTGGTCTATAACTCCTGCTATGTAAAATTTGCTGAAGAAAAGCTGACGGATATTGCACTCCGAACCTCGGCTGCACCTACCTATTTACCGATTGTCGAAAAGGAATTCATTGATGGAGGAGTAGCCATTAACCATCCTGCATTGTCAGCCCTCTCCTTTGCCGTCAGTAAAAATGAAAGCAGTAAGGCCAAGTACTGCCATGGCGCACCAACAAAAAAAGGACTTTCATGGGATTTGAACGAAACCAAAATTCTTTCCTTGGGTTGTGGTACTGCTAATGGTTCATTCATCGGAAAAACGGATATTTCCAAGGGAGACTGGGGGCTCTGGCAGTGGAAATCCCACATCGCCAACCTGATGATAGAGTCGAATGTCCAGTGTTCTGAATATTATGTAAGACAGTTACTTCCTAAGGATAATTATTTGAGGCTACAACCGGACTTTTCTGAGAACCCTCATTTCGAGGTATTCAAGAATTCCAAAATGGACTTGGATGTCAAGGATGTAGATACATTAGAGAAACTCAGGGATGCTACCAATTCCTATTATGAAAGCAATAAGGACGAGATACTAAAAATCATCGAACCTTACTGATTTACAATCATATTACACATAAATAAAAGAACAATCCAACTGGTTTTGTCCATTATTAGCCTACCGTTACGATTACATACTAATTAAAACAATGCACAGGGTCTGATGTTGGTTAGGAATACTTAACTTTGCTAAGTATTAAACAAACCAGCATATGAAAAGCTTATTTACTACGCTTTCCCTCATTGTCCTTACATGCTATCTTGCATTTGGTCAATGTCCAGAACAACCTACCTTCACTTCCAATGGTAATCATGGTCTCTGTCAGGACGCCTTTAATATGGTGCCCTACATCCAAAGTTGCCAGACAGTCTGTATGAGTAATGTGAATGCAGGAAGTAGCAATCAAATCAATGATGCCTCCTGCTTGGGTGGTTCTACCAATAATGATTTATTCTTGGTGGCACAAAATCCTTTTGCATCCTTATCCGGATATGATGGATCATTGGCTTTCAGATGGGTGGATTGGCCCAATAAGGATAATGGTGCCTTACCTCCTTATATTACGGTACACTCAGAAGTTGAGGCTTCTTTCCTAGGTGTTACGGCCCAATCCATAGATTGTACGGATGGATTTGCTGCAGAAAATGCTTTCTGCGTGGATCCGAACGATACAGGAGCTCAATTCTATGCCCTTGCAAATACACTCCCGACTACCCAACAATTGGATCCTATCGTAGACCAACAGGCGGGTTTGGACGTGGATGTCAACGATGTGGCCTACTTCCTACACTTTACCACAACGGATGGTGCAACTGGTGACATCTGTTTCGAAGTCAGTGGTTATCAACCCGGTTTTGTATGTGGTGATGCCTTGGATGTATCCCTCAACGGTAATAGCTCCCAAGTAACGGGAAGTGCCAGTGGGTGCCTTTGTGAAACAGCACTTTATGGAGGCTTATCGAATCCGAAGATCAATTTGCCAACAGCTTGTGGAACCGAGTCGGAATCCTCTGCTTGGTACAAGGTGGATTTGCCATTCGGTTGTAATTCAGTTGATATTGACATGAACGCTTGGGGAGGAAATGACGATTATAATATCGCCTTGGTGTCTAATGTGGATTGTCCCGGAACCAACGATGTCAACCCTATTACCGGTGCTCCTATATCCATTCCAGGAGATGAGCCTGCCGTGCCAATTAATATCGAAGCATCGTCCTGTGGAACATCTTTGAGTACCGCTTGTAATCCTTTACCTGCAGGAGAATATTATATAGTAATTTCTGGTGCATCAGAAAGACCTACATTCACTTTTGATGTGACTGTAAATGAGGCTTCACCGACTGCCGGAACAGCTGCTTCCACTTTTAACAATCAAGATGTTTGTTCGGAAGCTACGATTCAAGTCAGTACCTCTGGATTCTCACTTCCTGCCAGTGCTGCATGTGGTCAGGATATTGCTTGGTTCTATGGGACCAGTAGCACATTCAATCCTTATGCTGGAGAGGGAACCTATGCTGGTTCAGGTACCACTGATGTAGATGTGAATCTACCTGCCAATACTAGTTGTTCGGCCCAGACCTACTTCGTGAAAGGTGTCGTTTCTGATAATGGTACAACTGCATCATCAGGATGCCCGAATGCTACAAATTCCATAATTGTTAATGTATTCCCTGAAATTGGCTTACCTACAATTGTGAATGATCCTTGTATCATACAAGTTGCAGGAAGGTGTCCGGACTTTACCGTGAATGGCAATCTTGGTTCAGATACTTACCTGGCCTCATTCGCAGACGACGGCTCAACTCAGAGCTTTGTCATTTCGAATGGATTGGCTGCCTGTAACGAAACCTTTACCGAAACAGTTAGCTGTTCGGGAAGTTGTACGCAACCTACTGCTACTACCAGTTTGGTATGTAATCCCAATGACCCTTTCAATTTCTATGTAGAAATAGACTTCACTCCCGGTTCTGCTAATGCCTACACCATTGTAGGAACGGATGGCAGTGCCTTGAATATCAGTGGTGTAGGTATCTATACGGCTGGTCCGTTCACGAATGATAATTCTGTTACGCTATCAATAGAAAATACGGAGGATGCCGCCTGTAATCTCCCATTGGGAGACTTTGTCGATAATTGTAATCCGCAGGCATGTCCGAATCTGACTTCAGCATTAGCTCCAACAGCTGGTGATGTTTGTGTGGGTGATGAAGTATTATTGCAAGCTTCAGTAGACCAAGGCACATTGAATTCCGATTTCATTGCCCAATGGTACCTCAATGGAATGGCTATTACGAATGCCAACACATTGAACTATCTGCATACATTCGATACGGACCAAGGTTGTAGTTCAGAATTCCAAGTATTCACAATTGAAATCGAATGTTTGAATCCTGATGCTGCACCATCAACAAATACTTCGATGTCATTGAGTTCCGGTGGATTCAATGTCTATCCTATACCACAATTAGGAATTGACTTCTACCCGGATCCCAACAATTGTATTGTGGCACCCGTGGATGTATGTGGCGGACTGTCCATATCTTATAGCCCAACTACAGACTTGAATCCTGGTGACCCAGCAGCTTCCATTGCTTATTCCGTATCTGTACCTGGTGCTCCTGCCGGTTGTGAAGCGACCGGTAGTTATGTGGTTCAATGTCCGGGTACCAATTGTAATAATGACTTGAATGATGTGGTTGCTACCGATCCCGTAGTTTGTTTTGGAGAGGATTACAACCTACAACTAATCAGTAGTTCTACCAGTATGCTATCCGATGGATATGCCTTGGGATATGCCGTTACAACAGTCAATCCGTTCAATGATTTGGAGGGCGCTGTCAATACTGCCGTCAATAATGGCAATATCATTGGACCATTCATCGAATCTGAAACTGTAACATTAACCAATGGTGTTGAATACGGCAATGATACTTATTATTTCATACCATTCCCTAGTTTGGATATTCCAGCAGGCACTACATTATGGTCTACATCCGGTTCATTCAGTGTATCCGCACCTTTCAATGATGGTAGTGCCACATTTACGATTCCTGAACTTCCTTATTGTAATGGAGTAACGGAATATGATATGAATATCATAATTGACCAAACGGATAATGAGGGAAATCTAAGTGCCATTGACGGAATGAACAGTCCGATATGGAATGGCCCCGGAGGTTCTACTAATTTCTATTCCAGTAATGTAACTTTCACAGGAAATCCTAGTGGAACTACTCATACCATTACAGCTTCTGGAAATCTAATTTGGGGATCCAATATCAACTATACAGTTGTAGCGACTTATAGTGCCAATAATACATTCCCTACCCTTTGTCCCTCCTGTATCGATGTTTCTTCTGCCCATGTGTATGAGTTATTACCTGAAATAGTATTAACCCCTGCTCCCAATCCGATTGTTTGTGAGAATGAATTATTGGATTTGAATGATGTCAATCCTTCATCAAACATCAATGGTGCATACAACTGGTATGATGATGACCCGAGTGCAGGAGGCAATCTTCTCTCCAACACAGAAGTTGTTATGTTGGCAGGAAACAATACCTATTGGGTTGAATTCAGTGCCAATGCTGATGCATCCTGTACACAAGCAATTAGTATCAGCATACCAACCACTGCTCCACCGACATTGAATACCCCCATGACTCCTGACCCGATTTGTTCGGGTGAAATTGTTGACCTTCCCCTAATGAACAATGATATTTCAGGTGGTCAGGCAGGAAATATTACTTGGTATAGGGGCAATCCAAGTATCGATCCTTTTGCAGTGCAACTTACTGATGCTTCAGCGGCAAGTCAAACACCTACCGATGGTACACTTTACACAGCCGTCTTCACTGATGCCGGCACCGGTTGTCAGAATCAGGTTAGTATCACATACAGTGTGCTAGATCTGCCAGTCCTGACTCCTCCTGTAGTGAATCCTTCTGTATGTATCGGAGAATCATTCGACTTGTCTACTTCTGAAAGTTCACTTACTTCAGATTCAGGTACATTTGATTGGTATCAAGGTAATCCTGCATCCGGAGGTACATTATTGAGTAATACGAATGTGAGTCCAACTTCATCCACTGAGTATTGTGCCGTTTTCACAGATGGAAATGGATGTCAGAATACAGTTTGTCTGACCTTGGACATTAACCAATTACCTGTTTTGAATACCTTGCCTCCACAAGGTCCATTGTGTGAAGGTGAAACATTCGATTTGGCAACTATCAATGCTTTGTATACCAATGAAGCTGGTACATTCAATTGGTATGAGGGGAATCCACAAGCTGGTGGAACATTGATTTCCAATACTGAAATCATACCCAACCCTGTCATTATTTACTATGTGGAGTTCACTGCAACACTCACCGGTTGTAGTCAGCAAGCATTCACAACTTTCCTTATTGAGGAAACTCCTGTTTTGGCGACACCTCCGAATAGTACGATTTGTGAGGGAGAAAGTGTGAACCTTATGGCCTTGGAAAATGATATTACAACTGATTCTGGTTCGTTTGAATGGTACGAGGGGAATCCTGAAATGGGAGGTCTTCCTGTTGCAGATCCATCAAATGTAACGCCTACTATGGATACGGATTATTATGTGGTTTTCACAACTAGCATTGGCTGTTCAAATATGACATTCACCTCTGTTGTGGTAAATGCTAATCCGGTACTCAATACAGTTAGTGGTCCTGGGCTCTGTATGGGTTCTTCAGTAGACTTGGCAAGTTCAAACGTAATGTTCACTACGGAGAATGGTACATTTACATGGTCAGAAAGTGGAAATATCCTCAACAACACCATAGTAACACCTAGTAGCAATACAACATATGATGTTCAATTTGTGAATGATAATGGATGTGAAGCAAATGCTTCCATGGAAGTCATCGTATATAGTGAATTGGATGGTGGCATAGCATTTTATGATTGTCTGGCTGATTCTTTGGTTGTAGACCTGAGCGGAGTGACCGGTGGTACAGGAACAGGATATATGGTCAGTGTATTTTCCAACCAACCTGGTGAAACACTAGCCAATGGAACCAATTGGACCGTAATCATTGAGGATGATAATGGATGTTTGCATGAAGAAATTTCAGGCGTTGTGGATTGTATCGTTTGTGATGCGGGAATGGCCAACACGAATGACAATACGACCATTTGCTGTGGTGACACGATTCAGGTAACTATCAGTGATGAAACCTTGGCTGCCGGGAATATTATCGGATATGCTTTAACGACATCTTCAGATGGTCCGGTTGAGGAAGAAACTGATTTGGATAATGCCATTCAATTGATTCCGGGAGATGAGAACAATGCTTTGTTATACATTTCTAATTGCAATTTGGATGCAGGTGATTATTACCTGACTCCATTCGTTGCGCAAGAATCCATGGGTGCCATAACAGAATTAGAATACGATACTTTAAATGGTTGTATACCAAATGGTGAATTCTGTCCTATCATCGGAGGTAGTGATTGGGTTTTGGATCCGCTTATTCTTCATTTCCCTGATGGAACATTCCTCAATATCAATGATGACCAAGCGTTCGGCCTCCCAATTACTCCTGAATTATTGCAAGCCGTAGGGGGCAATATACCATGTCTCCAACTCACCGATCTTTATTCCGGGGACCCTAATGGAGTTTGGTGGTTCGAAATCAATAATGTAGGTACAGGCGACCTAGAATTCTCCAATCCTGCATTCCAGGTTATCGTCGAAGCAGCAACTTGTGCCGCATTGAATGGTGTGGACCAAGTCGTTACCATTGACTCATTATCCGGTATTGTGGCAGGTGGGACAAGTGACTCCATCGGTTTCATGATTCCTGCTCCGGTCGAAGTTCCACAATTGGTTTATGACACCTTGAATGGCTGTACTCCTATGGGAGCATTCTGTCCGGAAATCTCAGGTACCGATTGGATTCTGGATCCATTGGTATTCATTTTCCCTGATGGAACGGAATACAATGTCAATGATGAACAAGCATTCGGATTGGCTATCACTCCGGATTTACTTGCAGCAGTTGGTGGTATTGGATGTATAGAAATCACTGATTTGTACAGTGGTGACCCTAATGGCACCTGGACCATCCAAGCCAATAATACTGGTACGGGTGATGTTACATTTGATGTACCCGAATTCGATGTTGTGGTGGATGCAAGTACTTGTACCCAATTAAATGGTACGGACCAAGTCTTCACAGTTCCTGCCCAAATGGGTACGATTCCGGGAGCAACAGAATCTTCATTATCATTTGATATCATGGGGCCAATGCCTAGTACATTCCCTACCATCAATCCTGCTTGCGAAGCATATGGGGATCCTATCCTATTCACCATACTTGAGGAAAATGATCCTCAGTGTACACCCGTTTCCAATAATGATATTGAATCCGTAAGCACATTCAATATCTATCCGAATCCTACAGATGGTAGAATCACTATGGAAATCGGTTTGGAAGAAGCGAATGATATTCAAATCCAAGTAACGGATGTACTCGGAAGATTAGTGATGGATAAGCACATAACATTGGTCAATGGCATACATCTAGAACCGATTGACCTTGGCAATCATCCTAATGGATTATTCATCGTGAATGTCTACATAGGAAATCAAGTTATCAGTAAGAAAGTCGTTAAGAACTAGTGATTCTTGATATAAAGTAAAAAGCCCGAACCTTGAAATCAAAGTTCGGGCTTTTTTTGGTTACTCCATGATCCATTATGGTTCCATTAGTTTCGGAAATGTAATAGTAAATGTAGTCCCTATACCCTCAAAGGATTCCAAATCAATGGTTCCATTATGATATTCTACAATCTTCTTACAAAGTGTAAGTCCTATACCGCTGCCGTTTTTGGTATTTTTGTCTCCCTTATAAAATAGTTTGAAGACATGTTTCTGTACAATGTGCGGTATTCCCTTACCATAATCCTTAATCCTGAATACCAATCTATCTCCTAAATCTTCGCCAGTTATATCTATCAGTGGAGTTTCACCATCCTTGCAAAATTTAATGGCATTGGATATCAGGTTTTGGAATAACTGCATAATCTGTGTCTTATTCCCAAAGAAAGAGGGCAAATCACCTATCACTATCCTTGCATTCTTTTCTTCGATGGATGCCCTTAAACCAGCAATCAGTATCATTAGGATCTCATTCATATCCAAAGACTGGTGGATATCATCCGTATGTTCTAAACGGGAGTATTCTAGTAGCCCTTCCATCATTTCGTTCATCCTAGTAGCGCCATCCACCACAAAATTCATGAACTTTTGAGACTCATCAGATAAGTTCTCCTCTCTTTGTTGGATGATTTGGACAAACCCTTTAATGGTTCTTAGCGGTTCTCTCAAATCATGTGAAATTGCAAAGGCGAAGCTTTCCAAATCCTTATTTGATCTGTTCAAGGATGCTATAGTATTCTGTAACTCCTTGGTTTTGCTATCCACTTGTTGTTCAAGATATTCCTGATGTTTCCTGAGTTTCTCCTGATTTCTGATATTCATGATTCGGGTTGCTGCCATAGCAGCAATCGTTGTCATCGAAATCAGGTGTGCATTCCTGAAGAAATCAACTTCAGGATGTTCTGAATCAATGACTCCGATGACCTTATCCTCATATATGATAGGAATAGCCATTTCGGAAAGAGCCGGTTCAATATCCTCAATGAATCTTCCGTCATTTCTCGTATCCTTGATGATCTCAGGAATTCCGTTTCTTCCTACGGCACCTACAACTCCCTCTCCCAATTGTATTTCCATCGGGTTCTTGACGTAATTCCCAAATGGATTCTTTGGACCATAAGCTGCTCTCGTAACCAAGACATCCTTTTCCATGTCCAGTAAGTAAACCACGCAGTCCATCAGCCCCATCTGTTCCGCAATATCCTTGGCAATATACCATACAACCTCATCTATGGTGTTGAGATATATTAGACTCAATGCAAAGTCATTGATGACAGAGCATTGGAATGATGGTTTCTGAAAATTGAGATTATTAGGAGATTTCCTTGTACTACCTTCGTTTGGCATAGTATCCATTGCACCTTTGTTTTAAACGTTTTGCTTGTGTTCGTTTAATCGAAAAAAGGGTAAAAGCGGTGCTACATTGATGTTGGGAGATTATCAATGAAAAAAATGTTTGGGTATGATATATGATACGAATACCATACCAATTTTGTTACAGGTACTTTGTTATGAGGCATAAAAAAAAGCCATTAGGATAGACCTAATGGCTGATTTTTCTTAGATGCAGGGGCTGGACTTGAACCAACGACCTTCGGGTTATGAGCCCGACGAGCTACCAACTGCTCCACCCTGCGATGC
>JAHDHL010000057.1 GCA_020631355.1 Saprospiraceae bacterium
CATATACAGTGTATTAGCGAAAACGGGAAAGTGCACACCACACCCGTTTTTTTGATAATCCAAACATTCTGCAAGGAGATAAATAAAAGGCCGCTAAATATCTAATGATATTTAGCGACCTCTCATGATTAACAATTCTCCTCTTACTATTTGTTAATCATTAATCTTTCTACTTGAACAGCTCCCGATTCAGTCTCTATCCTAACAAAATAGATACCATTGGATAAATGGCGAACATCCATTTCTATATCCTCATCTACACTTTCTACCTCATGGAATATATGTGTCCTACCCATTAGGTCAATAATCGTAATGGAAGCACTCTCATCTACCAAATCATCAGAGAGCACTATTTCAGCTGTCTCATTAATCAGCTCATTGATTTGAATATTCAATATATCCTTTGCTGGATTGGGATAGATATTAATATTAACCCAATCCTCAGTTTCCCTACCTGATTGCCCTGCTACGAATGTGGCTGTAGCATAACTACTATTGGTCGAACCACAATTTGAACGTACCTGCCATTCATAATTCAGATTCTTTGTCAAACCAGTAGCCGTAATTTGCGTATTGGTTGTGCTGACAGTATTCCAAGAAGATGCTCCAACCTCTCTCAATTGAACAGTATAATCATTAGCCGCACCAACAGCATTCCATGTTAGCCTAGCTTCACGTCCGCCTTTCCTCGGAGAACTAGCCAACCCAGAGGGGGCATCACATGTCCCCGTATTGCAAGGAGGGCAGTTGGAACCTCCACAATCGACACCTGTCTCATCACCATTCTGGATATTGTCACTACAGGTTGGAGTATTGCAAGGAGGACAGTTGGAACCACCGCAATCGATACCTGTCTCATCACCATTCTGGATATTGTCACTACAGGTTGGAGTAGGGCCACTGCCACTACAAGCTGTTGATTGTGTCAGTGAAAATCGGAATCCTCCGGGAGAAAGGACTGCTTGCATTCGGGCCGCCTGTCCTGAAGTGAATAAATTCATGCATACATCATCGGAATAATCCATATAGTTTTCTACCATATCAGTAGAACTACATGAAACATGACCGGTAGCACATCCATAATTAGGTCCATCGGATAGCGGTGTATCATTTACAAAATCATCCACAGAACAACCACCATCACCCCAGATATGCCTAAGGTTCAAATAATGTCCCACTTCATGGGTGCATGTACGGCCTAGATTAAAGGTACTATTAAGTGTTCCCACCCTGCCAAAAGCATTGTACAGAACTACGACACCATCAGTGGAAGCACTACCTCCTGGAAACTGAGCATAACCCAATATGCTATTGGATAAATTACAGACCCATATGTTCAAATAATCGCTTGCAGGCCAAGGGTCTACACCACCTTTCGCAGATTTTTTCACATCGTCATTCGTGCGGAATGATTTCTTAGTCGTTGATCTTCTAGTAATGCCCGTAGTAGGATTACCATTAGGATCTACAGTTGCCAAACAGAATTCAATCTGAGTATCTGCAGCCTGTGACCATTGGTTGTCAGCATCAGAATTCGTTCTTCTGAAATCCTCATTCAATACGTCAATCTGTGAAAGAATCTGGGCATCACTTATGTTCTGGGCATTCGTTTTGTAGACCACATGGACTACAACAGGAATCGTTACAACATTACGGTCAACAGATGCATCATAATTATGTAGGAAATGTTGTGTGTGTTGCTCTACAATTTGCATATCCTGTACCAAGTCGGGATGATCGGCAATTTGGTCATTTAAATGCCCCATTGATTCACAATTTCTTTGGGCCTCAAGAACCAATGACAATGTGAGGAACGTAAGTAAAATTGGGAAAAATTTTCTCATGAATAAAAAATTTGGTAATAAGTGAATGTGAATGTTTAATGCAGAAAATGAAGATTATTGGATTGGATAAATCCAAATATGCAGAATTAAACACAACCAAACAATACTTTTACCAAAATTAAATACATGATATTTGTTAACAACAGGAATAAGGAATACTTAGCGCCATCCAATGGCAGTGCACTAATCCCTTAGTATCGTCAAAGGACCTTTGAATGGTCGGAAATCCTCACCAAGTAATAAGATGAAATAATAGGTTCCGGGAGGTAACTCCCTACCCTCATATTCACCATCAAAATCATTCTGATACGGTTTATCCTTGAATACCTCATCCCCATAACGGTTGAGAATAACCACTTCATTATCCGGAAAACGATCCAACCAAGGAATAATCCAAGTGTCATTCTTACCATCGCCATTTGGAGTAATCGTATTGGGAACCACCAAATCCTCATCTGTCCTGACTTCCACTTCAACGGTAATACTGAATGTATCCAAACATCCATATTCATCCACTACCACCACTTCATAAATCGTTGTGGATTCAGGCATCGCCACAGCTTCAGGACAATCGGAACAATCCAAGGAACCGGATGGCAACCAAATGAAATCAATTCCGTCTGTTACTCCAATCACAGCACTTTGTCCTTCATAAATCAGGGTATCACCGTAGGATGTTGCTCCCAAATCATCATGAACATCCAAATTCACGGTATCTATCGTTTCACAACCCGCAGCATTCGTTACCGTAACGATGTAATCCCCCTCATTCTCAAAAGAAACAGATTCCACCAAAGGATTATGAATACTATCTATGAAACCGTTAGGGCCTGTCCAATCATAATCCCAATTCGGATCAAAGCTCGTTTCCAATTGCACACTTGAAAACTCACAAATCGGAGAGGAGTTGATGGTTGTTTCCAAATTCGGAAAATCACTAACGACAACAATCGTTTGAAAAACACCCGTACAACCATTATTATCCGTAACGGTTACAGTATAAGTACCAGAATCCTCCACTTCATCTCCTAGGAATGATGGGTTCTGCTCAGTCGAAGAAAAGCCATTCGGGCCAGACCATTGGTAATTCCATGATGCATCTCCTGTAACGGACATCTGAACCATTTCACCCAAGCAGGCAGGACTATCATCCATAGCGGATTCTATCACTGGGTCGAAAACGAAAACCGTAGTACTCGCAGTATTGGTACAACCGTTCACATCTGTTACCGTAACTGTATATATTCCCTGGTCCGCTTGTGTCACATCCGTTAGGATAGGATTCTGCTCAGTAGATGAATACCCATTTGCATTATCCCATGAGAATGAAACGCCATCATCCACAAACAACTGAATATCCGAACCGATACATTGTGGTCCGTCATTGGTTGCTGTCGGATTAGGTAGGGGTAATACCACGACCTCTGTCGTATTCGAATTCATACAGCCATTTGCATCTGTTACTACTACTGTGTAAGTTCCTGCATGAATCAAATCTGCACTTGGAATACTTGGATTCTGTAGATTGGATGTAAAACTGTTGGGTCCTGTCCATTCGTAACTAACACCTCCATTCGCATTCAAATCTATGGAAGTCAATAAGCAAACAGGGGAATTACTACCTACTAGTACCGTAGGCAATTCATAAATAACAACTTCCGTTGTATTCATATTCACACAACCATTCACATCCGTCACTACTACTGTGTAAGTACCCGTGGCAAGTAAATCCACCGGGTCTATGGTAGGATTCTGTTGGTTGGATGTAAAGCCATTCGGGCCCGTCCATTGATAATCAACACCACCATTAGCTGCTAATGTCAAAATATTTCCATTACAAACGGGACTATTACTACTTACCTCCACTACTGGTAAATCATTGATGATGACCGTCGTTTCAGTAGTCGCCGTACATCCATTCCCGTCCGTTACCGTAACAGTATACACACCATTGGCCAATAAGGATGGAGCAGTAAGTATAGGATTCTGATCAGAAGATGTGAAACCATCAGGGCCGGACCATTCATAAGTTGTTCCTCCCGATGATGATAGATTCACATCCTCACCCAAACAGACCGGACTATCATTCGATGCAGTAGGCGTTGGTAAATCATTGACAATGACATCCGTACTCCCAATATTCGTACATCCGTTGGCATCCGTAATCGTTACACTGTAAGTCCCTCCATTTCCTAAAACAGCATTAGGAATGCTAGGATTCTGATTCTGTGACACAAAACCATCAGGGCCGGACCATTCATAAGAGACACCTCCATTTGCATTCAGATTAATGGTTTCGTTCACACATACAGGAGAATTACTTCCAATAGAAACTACAGGTAATTCAAAGATAGTTACATCTGTTGTCGCAATATTCGTACAACCATTCGCATCCGTAACGGTAACAGTGTAGGTTCCCGCAGCCAATAAACTGACCGGATTTATGGTAGGATTCTGATTATTGGATGTGAATGCATTCGGACCCGACCATTCATAAGTCGTTCCTCCATCTGCAGAAAGCATCAAGATTCCATTATCACAAACTGGTGAATTGCTACTGGCTAGAGGAGTCGGTAAATCAAATATCGTTACTATGGTTTCCGCTGTTGCAGAACATCCATTATCATCCGTTACCGTAACGGTATAGGTTCCGTTCATCAATAATGATGGACTGGTCAATACAGGACTCTGAAGATTAGAAGTAAAACTTTCAGGGCCGGACCATTCATAGCTTGTTCCTCCTGTTGCACTCAATGTGATATCCCCTCCCAAACAAACCGGACCATCATTGGTCGCAGTCGGTGTGGGTAAGTCATTGATGACGACTTCCACGGTTGTGGAATTGGTACAACCATTACTATCCGTTACGGTAACCGTGTAGGTTCCAGAGTTGCTTGTTGGTGGATTTATAATGATAGGGTTCTGATCCGTGGAAGAAAAACCATTCGGACCCGACCATTCATAGGAGATACCTCCATCACTCAATAAATTCAAATCATTACCAATACAAATGGGAGCATTCGTACTCGCTGTTGGTGTAGGTGCAGGTAGGATTACCACTTCCGTACTTGCTGTTGCAGAACAAGCCAAGTTATTCGTTACTGTCACAATGTAAGTACCCGCTCCGCCTAAGCCTGGATTAGGAAGAACAGGATTCTGATCCAAGGATGAGAAGCCATTCGGACCCGACCATTCGTATGTATCACCCCCATCTGCAAACAATTCCAATACCCCCAATTCACAAGCAGGTGAATTACTGGATGCTGTGGGTGTAGGAAGTGGAAGTACGGTCATTACGATTTCTGTACTTTGATAAATACAATCCGCATCGGTTGCCTCAAAAGTGATGGTATCATTCGTCATCAGATCAGACGTGACATAAGTATTACTCGCACCACTTTGAACGGAAACACCATTCACAAAAAATTCATACGTCAGATAACCGGATTCTGCTGTGAATGTTACAACCTGCCCCTCGCATATGATGGTATCATCAGCTACGAGAGAAAGGATATCACTGCTATTGGCCAATGCGAAAGCAGGGTCATTAAAATTGGTATTGAATGCTATGGTATTGAAATAATCCAGCCCGGTGTAACTATCAACACCTGCATCTTGGTCTCCCGTATCCTCCCATTGGGGTGCGTTTTGAAAATGGGCAATGGTATTCCAAATTCCGTCTACTGCCGGGTCATAATGTATTTTCACCCTCGCACTATCCGTCCCTCCTACTTGGTGAATCTTGTGGAAGAATGTTGGAATTACCTCGCACAGTGTCGGCTCTCTCAGATTCCTATCAAATCCCTCATTCGTAGCATCATCAAAAGCCATTCTGACTTTCATCTGGTTGGAACTAAGCGAACTCATCTCCAATTCCAAAGGCCTGTAATACCCCGGCCAACCCACTGGATAGAAATAAGGTTGTTGTGAATTGGTGTAACGTAGCAAACCTCCGTCCGAAAGGGCACTCACATAACCGTCACCGAAATTCTCAACGGAAATAAGCTGTGGATTGAATACGGTTACGCAATTCGTATCCATATGAAAACGACGGTCATTCAATCTTAGGAAACCATCCACGTATACATCCAAATCACCATACTTGATACCGGTTTGCTCCATTCTCAAGTCATAGAAACGGGTAATATCGGTTCCTTGGATTCGTTGGGTACCTCCATACATATGAACGATTCCCACACCCTGGGAAATGAATGCTTCATTTCCTGCATTGTTGATCCAATTCTCAAAAAGGTAGATGGTATCCGTATTATGGAATTCACCACCATTATAATTGACCACATCATCATGCACGGACATCATGGCACCACTCTTGACAGAGATGAGTGCGCCATTGTTACTCACTTGCCCATAAGACAAATGGGTGAGCAGAAGTAATAATATGGGTAAGAGCTTATTCATTATTACTGACCTGCATTATTCTTTTCATAAGAACTGATATCGAATGTTGAATCAGGAATAGATTTGGATGTCACCTTATTCAGGTATTGTCCCAAGACTACATTTCCTGCTGTATCTTTCATCTCCCATGAAACGGGAATTCCATTTACATGATTCAATTTCAATATTCCCAATAAATCCCCCGTACTCATAAATGATGGGAAATCAGAATGAGTCAATCCTGTATCATCACTAATCCAACACTCAATGATATGAGTTGAGGATATGATGGTATATTTCTGGCAGGAAAAACCTGATATGGATTTTGTTTCTTCCGTTTTCTTGAATGTTCCATTGAGTGGAATATTCATCTGACTTTGGGAGAGGTTCGTATAAGGAACCTTATAAGCAGCAGATTGCCCACCATTTTGGGATAAGAACCAAGCTTCTTGGCTTCCCTCATTCACAAATAGGGCATAATCCATTTTCATCTTAGGGGAAGTGCTACTGATTTCCATCAGATGTTGGTCTGCTTTCATGGACCAAGTCATAGTTGCTTTTTCCGAACTGACTGCACTGGTTGTAGACATTTCGATTTCTCCCTCAAATTGAGCCAATAAGCAGAATGGCACAAAAAGAAAAATCAGTATGCAATGATATTGTAAAGAAGTCATGGTTTCAAATTCTAATTGTGAAAACAAAAGGCTTAGTTTCCTACCTCACCCTTTAGATTGGAGTTATTGTACAAGTTATCCGGAATACTACAATCGTTACCGTTACGCTTGATGGCAAAACCTCCCTCACCTGCTGCAGGGGTAGGAATTGGAATAGGAATATTCAATCCCTGAACCACAGGAATATTGATATTACCTACGAACGGTAAGTTGATGGTTACGGTAATATCCAATGTCAATCCGAAAACACCCTGTGTACCCGGATAACCATAATCTCCACCGTTACCTCCTTGTGCATATGGATTCAGGATAATTGTAGCTGGTCCCTGGCTCAAATCAATCGGTGTATTCAATACACCACCTACACCCGGAACACCGAATTGGCCACCTGTACCTGCAGTACCTCCTTGGTAATAAGTCAATCCGATAATAGATGGGATGTTACCGGCAGCACCATCACCTGCGCCACCACCACCTCCGGCACCAATCATAATTCCAATTGTTGGCAAGGGGATAGGCCCTCCGAACTGATTCAAATCAAATGTCAATGAAAAGGCCATGGAGTTTCCACCTCCACCTCCACCATAGATGTTGAAGTTATTGATGACTGTAGTCTTTGCTGTGATATTAACGGCTGTTCCTCCACTTTGACCTGTACCATCCCATCCTTGGGCAGGGTCGAATGCTATACCTCCGTCACCTCCTTTACCAATGATATTTCCATCATTTACCAAGGCTACCACAGAAGATGGGTGTAGATTACCTGTCGTATAGGCAGGATTGGATACATCCGGACTGGTTAGGGTTACTCCTGTATTGACAAAGGAAACCACACATACCGGAATACCTGCATTCAGACTCGGATATTGGGCATAAAGATTATTGGCCAAATCATAATTCTGTGAAGTATTATTCGCATAAACCTGATAACAAGGTGTAATGGTCAATGAATAAATCAGATTGGTGGTTTGATTTCCGCAGAGCGCCTGAATTACGACAGGGAACGTACCATCTGGTGCGAAAGGATTGGCATAGAATGTAATGGTAACCTGTCCTGACGAGAATTGGGGATTCGGTGTAATGGAATAGGTTACTCCCGGAGGCAATACGGTCGCAATAGCCAATGCGATGTTTTGAGGGTCACCATTGGATTGGTCTATATCAATCGTGAATGAGACAGAATCTTCCACTACCCTGTCAATCGTACCTGCCACATCACTTAGCGTAGCATCGAAGATACAATCATCACAATCCCGTTGGAAAACATGCAACCAACAATCACCATTGAAGTATTGCATGGTACTATCCTGATTATTATAAATCATCAAACCGGCCTTAGGCTGGACGATAGCATCACGCTGCGTCGTATTCATCCTTGGAAACAGTAATCCTCTATCCACGGATTCCAGATGCAAGATGGCACTGGTGTCCGGATAAAGGATATTGATGCCGACTTGTGCATTCATATCGAGTTGGGAAAAGACCATACAAAGGCATAGTAACCCCCAGGTGAGTGTTTGTCTCATGTGCAGAATATTAATTGGAATCGTTAGGAGAATGTTATATTTCTCCCAATAAGATTACCCCTCTAAATTAAGAAAAGATTAGCGCAATCTATCCATTGACTTTACGAGCTTTTCATCTTTATTGATGAATCGCAATGCAAGGAACGCAAAAATGAGTGTTAGGATAGGCGATAATAAACCAAAGCCACCAACAATTTGGGTGCCTGCCGCCAGTAGTTTGTAATCCATCCAGAAAAGAATGCCTGACAAAACAGCAATCAGTACTGAAAGTACGATAACCAATCTCGATAGTGTCATTTGCTGGCTTCTGTTCTTGAACATGAAGATGGCTCCGAAAGCCAATGCTCCCGCCAAACAAACAATCACCAACATGATAAGATTATCATGGATATTGAAAATACCATCGGACAAAGCAGATTCGTCAGGAAGATTCTGGGTCTTATCTACTTGAAAGAAAGACATCGGTCCCAGAAATAAGGAAAAAGCTGAGCCGGATGCCAATAAAAGGAAAATGGATTGGATTCTTTGTATCATATTGAATTCGATTCGTTCCAAGCCTAATTATAAGGCTAGTATCAGTTATGAGTTGGTTAGATTTCCAGATTATAACAACATAAGTCTGGTTTTTGGATTATCAAATGCAAATATAAAAGACAAAGTACTAGTATTAAGTACAAAGTCGTCAGAATTCACATACTTTCCTCTTGGGCATCGCAGGAGTTCTTGTTACCTTGCTTTTTACATATTCCTAAACACCATGACCTATTCATATTATTCCCAAGTATTCAAGGGAGAAAAAATGCCATTCGCCTATATCGACAAGGATTTGTTGGATACCAATATCAAGGATATCCTACAACGGTCAGGGGACAAGAAAATACGCATTGCCTCCAAATCCATTCGATGCAGGTGGGCTTTGGATTATATCCTATCCCAGTCAGAGCAATTGCAGGGAATCATGTGCTATACCGCTGAAGAAGCAGCATGGTTGGCAGAGGAGGGTTTCGATGACTTATTGGTTGCCTACCCGACTTTCCATCAGGAACAAGTCCGTTCCATCATTCCTGCATTAAAATCAGGTAAGACCATATATCTGATGACGGATTTGAATGAACACCTGGAACAATTGAACCGAATTGCACAGGATGAGGATGTCCAAATTCCGATTTGTTTGGATATGGATATGACCAGTAGATTACCCGGAATTTATTTTGGAGTATACCGTTCGTCTGTACACAACCTATCCGACACCCGTCGATTCTTGGATCAACTTCAAAAATGCAAGCATTTAAGATTGGGGGCATTGATGGGATACGAAGCTCAAATTGCAGGATTGGGTGATAATGTCAAGGGAAAGGCGCTCATGAATGGAATCATTCGCCAACTCAAGAAAAAATCCATCAGGGAAATTGCCAAAAGGAGAAAGGCCATGTATGATTTGGTTCTGGAATACGGCCATCAACCTGAAGTGGTCAATGGGGGCGGTACGGGTAGCCTGGAATCCACAAGGGAAGAAGACAGTGTTACGGAAGTTACTGTTGGTTCGGGTTTCTTCGCCTCACACTTATTTGACAATTACAAGGTTTTCAAACATCTCCCCGCAGCTGGTTACGCTATAGAAATCGTAAGAAAACCCCAGAATCATATCTACACCTGTCTTGGCGGAGGATATGTGGCTTCAGGGCCTTTCGGAATGGATAAGGTCCCCCATCCACACTTACCCACTGGAGCTGAATTGGTAAAGGATGAAATGGCTGGTGAGGTACAGACTCCTATAATTTATAAGGGAAATGAGGAATTACGCCTTGGGAATCCTATTTTTATGCGGCATAGCAAGGCGGGGGAACTGTGCAAACACTTCAAGGAACTCCTGGTTGTATCAGAAGGGAGGATTACAAATAGGGTTCCGAGTTACAGGGGTGAGGGGCATTGCTTCTTATAATGACATCCCGGACTCCTCCGATACCTTGCCCTAAGACTACATTATGAGTAAGAAACAGAATATCAGAAAACTGTACATCTACGCCACGGTCATGGACAATAGATATCTATTGGAATATCGTGAATTGGATGAAAATGGAAAGATTACCACGGAAATCGCATTTACGCCCGATGGTGTCGTTTATGAAAAAGTCATCCATACCTACATTGGCGATTATGTACTCCAATCCAATTATTTTTCAGGCAATGACGAAGCATCCCACACCGTTTCGTTCGATTATGACGATGATGGCAAGGTCATCAAGGAATCCACATGGTATGCGGATGGTTCATTGTCCATTAAGACATTCGAACGTGATGAGACGCTGAATGATGAGACCATTGTCACTCGTGATGAGGATGGTAGCATCGAGGGTAAGGAATACTATAGATATGATAAGAATCATCTTCCCTTACAGGAAATCAAGTATGACGAAAAGGGAGAGCAAATCGAGGAGGAAGTCGCCTATACCTATGATGAGCATGGCTTCATTGAATCCATACATTCCCAGGTAGAAGGAGAGGAGGATTTCAAGCGGACCTTTGAATATATCAAGGATGACCACAACAATATTGTGGAAACCAAGATATACAACGAGGCCGGTGAAATCATGGGTACGGATAGCCGGGAGTACACCTTTGATCGTAAGGTTTCCGCCTTGGAGGAAAATAATTACTATACCAGCCAATACAAGAAGACAACTTGGCAATATGACGACAATGGGAATAACTCCGTAATCCGACAGTTTAATGCCAAGGGAGAGATGATTGTCGAAATTTTATTGACCTATAACGAAAATAATCTAATAGTCGTGGAGGAAACCCGTTCTTCGACGTCCGGAGTCACCCTCAAGGAATATGTATATGAATTCTATGAGGTGGGTGAGGAAATCAAGAGCTAATCGGATTATTGCTATTCTGATCCTAGGCTCGATTCCATGCAACCCCACCCCGTCATTCAACATCATTCATAGGTGGACATCCTAAGCATAGTTTAGGATAGAGCCGAATTAATATCAAATACCGAATTCAATTCATCATGAAAAAATTAAGTTTACTTTTTTGTTTTGTTGCATTCCTAAGCTTCAGCCATAAGGCTCAGAGCGATCAGGAAAAAGTGGAGGAAACCACTTCTGATGCCCTTATCAGATCCCACATGGGATTCTTGGCTTCTGATGCCCTGATGGGTCGGGACGTGAATACGGATGGAGGACGTGCTGCTGCTGAATATATTAAATCACACTTCGTTCGTCATGGTGTCAAGCATGCTCCGGGAATGGATAGTTATTTCCAGAATGTGAAATTGAAAAAGGTAACTCCCCCTGATGGTGGAGCCATCGTACATAAGGATAAGAGCCTTGAGTATGGTAAGGATTTCATCTTGATGGATGGTGATAATGGTGAATTCGAGGGTAGATTCGTATTTGCGGGTCATGGTATGGAAGAAGATTTGAAAAAAGCCAAGGTCAAGGGTAAGATTGTGGTCGCATTCTGTGGTGATGGAGAGGATGAATCCCCTCAGGGATGGTTCACAATGGCTCCGGACAAGAGAGCCATGGCTAAGGAAATGGGTGCCATTGCATTGATTGAGATTTATCAGAATGTGAGAATGCCTTGGAAGTTCATCACAGCGTATTCACAAGGTTCAAGACTAGCGTTCGATGATCAGGAAAAGAGTGATGATGGCTTCCAACATCTTTGGATGAGTACTGAGGACAAGGAATTGCTCCAGACAATACAAAAAGGTAAGGGAAAGAAAAAGGATATATTGAACATTAGTGTCTCAGGATTGGAGATAGAATCCTTTGACACTCCCAATGTAGTCGGTGTACTTGAGGGTTCAGACCCGAAACTAAAGGATGAGTATGTGATTTACTCCGCTCACTATGACCACGTTGGTGTAGGACGTCCGGATGCCGAAGGAGATACCATTTATAATGGAGCAAGGGATAATGCAATTGGAACTACCGGTGTACTTTCCGCTGTCGAGCATTTCTCCAAGTATCCTACCAAGCGTTCAGCCTTATTCATCCTATTCACGGCTGAGGAAAAGGGACTCTTGGGTTCCAAGTGGTTCGCAAAGCATCCGCCTTTCCCTTTGAAGCAAATCATTTATTGTTTCAATATTGATAATGCAGGATACAATGATACATCATTGGTTACGGTATTCGGTTTGGGTAGGACCACAGCAGAAAGACATATGTTGGATGCCTGTAAGGCTTTCGGTCTGAGGGCCATTGATGATCCGGCTCCGGAGCAGAACCTATTTGACCGTTCTGATAATGTGAGCTTTGCTGAGAAAGGAATTCCTGCTCCTACTTTCAGTATGGGATTCACGGCCTTTGATGATGAGATTTATAAATATTATCACCAAGCGAATGATGAAATCGATTCCATGGATTTCGATTACTTGTTGAAGTATGTTCGCTCTTTCCTTTTATCCGGTAGATTCATTGCCAATGATGAAAAGAAACCATTCTGGACCGAGGGTGATAAGTATTATGAGGCCGGTGTCGAATTGTATGGTAAGTAATCCAATATTTCATATCGGAATAAAGAAAAAGCCAAGGGAACATTCCCTTGGCTTTTTTAATTCATCATCCCTCTTTCTTCAATGTCCGGATATCCGCAATCAATTGTTGGATAGAAGATTGATTGAGTCCGTTATAAATTCCACGGATATGGAAATCCTTATCTATCAGGACGAAATTCTCGGTATGGAGGAATTCATCAGCGGTTTTCTCCAGTCCCATATTCTCCCCTACAAAATAATCCTGTCTTCCCAAGTGATAGATTTCCTTTCTCTCTCCTGGTTAATCAATTCGAAAGGAGCAATCATATGGAAGTCATCATCCACATCTTCCTTATCCGACCAATGGGGTGTAAATGTAGCTTCATTATAATAAGGAAGGGTATCTACCCTACTCGTTTTCTTTCCATTTTCCGATGTGCATCACAACCATCAGTATTATCATTACAGGCATAGATTGTCAGGACGATGCAGGCAATCGTCGCAATAGTAAAAAGTGTATATTTCATGAAAGCAATAGTTTTCTTAATAGGCAATCCAACTATCGAGAATATTCCGAGAAGCATGGATTCAAGACCTGCTATTCATTTTCCTGAGGTTCCCTCTTTCTTTTCCAGCGTTTGTGTGTCCAGAGCCAATACTCAGGTGTCTCAATGATTTGTTGTTCCAGTATTCGGGTATGGGCATCCGTAATGGCTCCGTAGGGTTCGGCTTGGGGATTATCCGTAATCAATTCGAATTCATATTCGTAATATCCCCTTTTCATCTTGTAGACATTCATAAAGAAAACGGGAAGATTGTAATCCTTGGCATATTTTTCCATTCCGAAATTCACTGCCGTATCCTGATTCAGGAATCGGGTCCAGTATAGTTTCTTACTTCGGCTGGATGGGTTTTGGTCCGTACCGAAAACAACGACGGTCGGTGTTCCTGCATGGCGCTCAACAGCTGCTTTCAAATGATTCTTATCCACTACCCTAGCACCATACTTACTTCTGGATACTCTCATTTTCTGATCCATGTAAGCATCAGAAAGCGGTGTATAGGGGCAGAGGGTTTGGTGGAGTACCTGAGGATCGAATGCAACGCCCAGCAATTCCCAACTATTATAATGGCCACAACCGATGACCACACTCCGATGCTCAGGAAAGTATTGGTTCATCAATTCAGGATTGCGACAGATACACCTTCTTAGGGCTTCTTCCTTGGAAATACTGAATAGGCGGATACTCTCTACTACCAAATCACAAAAATGATGGTAGAATTTACTTGTAATGTCCCGGATTTCCTTTTCGTTCTTGTCTGGGAATGAGCGGGTCAGATTCTGTTGTACTACTTTTTTCCGGTATCCCACTAGATGATATATGATGACATAACCCAAATCGGAAATGCGGTACAATATCCATAGAGGCAATAGGGATAAGGGCTTGATTACGATATAGTACAACATCCGGGATAGCATCAGGAATCGGTTGAATTGCCTTGGTAATACTCATTTTCCTTTTCGATGATTTCAAGGATAGCTGATTTATTGATTACGCCATAAATATGAGGAAAATGGTCGCCTACTGTTGCCAATTCCACCTTTAGTTCGTGCTCCAATAAATCCGTATCTATCTTCAATAGATAGATCATCTTATGCATCTTATAATACTTACCCAAAACGTATGGCAATTGGTGTTCATAACTACAATGTATGAATCCCTCCTCCTTCAGTCCAGTCGGAAAAAAGTGGTCCTGATGTTCGAATGTTGCGTAATAATCAGGAGTCGTCACATGGTATATCGGTTGTATCATTTCTTTTTCTTCCTTTTCCTTGCTTGCTGTTTGAGTCTTCCACGATTCAAGGGCTTGGTCTTTTTGGGTGTCCGTCTGTATTTGCCTCCTAGATTGACTTTTTTGTTCTTATCCTTTTTTTCGTGAAAAGCTCCCTGGGAATCCTTGAGATTATGATTTCCAAGGTAGTTCTTCATATTTGCTCCCGAACGAGGTTTTTCCTCCTCCGTGAATACATCCGAAATTTCGACCACATCGGGAATTTCCAACATAGGAATCGGCATCTTCATCAAATCCTCAATGGATTCCTGATATTTCCTTTCCACCTCATTGATGAATGTGATTGTAATACCGTATTTCCCTGCCCTACCTGTACGTCCCATCCTGTGGATATAATTGGAAGCTGTATTGGGTGTATCGAAATTAATGACGTGGGTCACATCAGAGATATCCATTCCACGGGACATGATATCCGTGGTAATCAGGCAACGGAACATGCCCTCTGCAAACTGTTCGAGGTTCCTGATTCTAAAATTCTGCGACTTATTGGAATGCAGGATACCTAACTGTCCTGGAAAAGCAATGCTGAGTTTTTCGTGCAATCTATCAGCCAATTTCTTACTTCCGGCAAAAATGAGTGCCTTGGTAATCGACTCATCCGTCTCCAGAAGGTGTTGCAATAAATTGGCTTTCGTATAGAAATTAGGAACATGATAACCTTTCTGTTCTATCTGTTCCAAAGGTGTACCATGCGGTGCAATCTCAATCTTTACAGGCTCGGTAAAGAACTCATTGATGAACCATTCCACATCTTCCGGCATGGTCGCTGAAAACATGAGGTTTTTCCTTTTCTCCGGCAATAAATCAATGATGTGTTCCAATTGGGGTCTGAAACCCAAATCAAACATCTCATCCACTTCGTCAATCACCAATTGCTTGCATTCCTTCAGTTTCAATGCGCCATGCAAACAAAGGTCCATCATCCTACCCGGAGTACCGACGATGATATCGGCTCCCTCGATGACCCTAAGCTTCTGTGTATTGATATTGGTGCCACCATAAACACCGATGGTCCTAGTGCTCATATAGGAAGTCAGCTTTTCGATTTCCTCTACTACCTGAAGTACCAATTCCCGTGTAGGGACCAAAATGGCAACCCTAGGGGCCATTTGGTCGGAATATTTCAGTAATCGTAAAATCGGTAACAGGTAGGCAAAGGTCTTACCTGTACCGGTTTGGGCGATACCTACCACATCCTTGCCAGACATCACTACAGCAAAAGCTTCCGACTGTATGGGAGTCGGGTGTTCCAACCCCAAATCAGTGAGTGCCCTCAACAAGGGTTTATTCAAATTCAAATCCTCAAAAGTCATTTCCTTTTCCATTTCTGACTACAAAGGTAAGAACTATGTAAGACTTGGATAAAATGATATCATTTTTGTATTTCTTTATGGAATGAGAACATTGTATGGATTGTTGATTATACTGAGTATCATATTCCTGATTTACGGAGCTTGGTCTTCAATACAACTCACTGAATACTCCATGATGGATATCAGATATTCTAATGAGATTGTCCGAACAGATGTAGGGTTAAGCCTTTTGTTTGCCGTGGTTTCCAGTTTGTATGAAATCGGATGCATAGTGATTGGAATCATGGGATTGAAGCAACTCAAGGGCATCTCATGGATGATGATGATTCCATCCATTTTCATGCTTTTGTGGTCGGGATTGATTTTCTTGAATCCGGGCCATATCAGTGTTGATGAAGTATTCCTTTTCTGGATTCTCTATATTATCACTATATTTTTTCTGGCTTGGAAAGGATATAATTCTTATCAGAGCGAAAAGGAATTAGATGCGGGCATCTTGGATGATGGAATCTAATTCCGGGTATTGTATTAGGACTTGGGAAGATGAACATTGAATGTACTACCTTTCCCTTCCTCGCTTTCCAATGTAATCGTACCACCATGTTTCTCTACTACCAATCTGCAAATTGATAATCCGATGCCTGTTCCGGCATATTCCTCCTGCCTATGCAGGCGCTTGAACATCCCGAATATCTTTGTCTGGTTCTCAGGATTGATGCCTATTCCATTATCCTTAATGGAGATGATATATTCTTTCTTTTTTGCCACTCCACTGATAATGATGTGCGGAGTCGTTTGGTCGGGTATGAATTTGAGTGCATTGGAAATCAAATTCTGGAAAATCAAAAATAGTAATTGTCTGTCCGCATAAAGATGGGGTGGTAAAAATCCGATATCCATGATGGCTCCCTTGGATGCTATCTCTGCCTTGTGTGCATTGATGACATCGGAAATAAATTCTGATGTATCAAATGTATCCTTTTTTATTTCCTCCTGATTCACAGAGGAAAATTGTAACAAATCGCTTGTCGTATGTCCCAGTCTCTCCGAAGCCTGGTCTATAAAAGTAAAATACTGTTTCTCCTTTTCGTCCAACTTATCTCCCAACTTGGCTTGGAGTACCTTTGAGAAATTCATGATATTCTGACTTGGAGTCCTTAAATCGTGTGCTGCCAAATAGGCGTATTGTTCTAGCATTTCGTTAGACTGCGTCAGGGCCTTGTTCTTTCCAAGAAGACTCGTATTAATTTTCTTGAAGATAAAGTTGATTTCATAGAATACCAGTGCAAGGGAAATCAATGCAAAAAGGATTTCGATTCCAATCAAGAGATTGAGTTTCCTATCAGAATCCCTCTCCATTACCTTTACAATCCTGTCCATTTCGACTAGGAATATATCCTGTGATTCTATGAGTTGTTGTAATTCAACAGAGTTGATATTCTGGGGATTGTCGACGTATTTTTTTAAGAATTGGATTCTTGGAGTCAATTTTTCCAAGGACATTCTAATGTCCTTTTTATAAATTCCATTCTCAGAATCGAATTGTTTCAAAAGGTATCTGTGGGCCTTAAGCCAATTCTCATAAGTCACATCCAATTCTCCAATGGAATATACCTTTCTTGCACTTTGGTTATCCTGTATCATGGATACCAGTCTTTGGCTCAACATCCTTTGTTTACCACCCACATTGATGATATTCGCATCCGCTTTTTTCTGATATAGCCAATATTGTATGAATGCCTGATTGACGAGAATGACACATATCGTAACCAAGACGGCTATGGTATATACCCTTGAGTGCTTCATCAGTGGGATTAAACGGTAAGTTCTTCTTGTAATGTCTGAAAATGGTGGACTTCCAAGGGTTTGCTAATGAATGTATGTACTGCATCCTGCCCCAAGGCCTTATCCTTATCCTTGATATAGGTGGATGTACTCAACACCACAATCCTTGGGGGATTCGTGAAAGGTATGCTTTCGAATTCCTCGATGAATTCCCATCCGTTCATTCTTGGCATATTGATATCCAAAAAAATGATTTCGGGTAATTGGGATTCATCCTTTTGTTGTAATGACCTGATGTCCTCCAAAGCTTCCAATGCAGATAAATAAAACTTATAATGATCTGTAACATTGGCCTTGTTCAATATAATCTCATGGAAGATATTGGAAGGATAGTCATCATCGATAAAAACCAAATATTTGAAGTTTGGCATTGGGTTGAGTTATTACGAAGAATGTGGCACGTCCAACATGGAGTAAAACGATAATAGTTTTACTCATCAAATCGATATAAAGTTACAGATTAAACGTCACAAACTATTCATAATCCTAATTTTTAAGACTCAGTTGAATTCGTTTCCTATCCATATCCACTTCCAGAATCCGGACCATTACTTTCTGGTCCAACTTCAGTACTTCGGCAGGATCCTTAATGAATCGGTTTGTAATCTGGGAAATATGAATCAGGCCATTTTCCTTGATACCAATATCCACGAATGCACCGAACTTCGTCAGATTCGTAATGACTCCCGGTACGCGCATATCCTTTCTGATATCCGAAATATCCGTGATTCCCTCTGCAAAAGAAAAGGTTTCGGCTTTCCCTCTGGGATCCAACCCGGGTTTTTCCAATTCTTTCATGATATCCTGTAAAGTGGGTAATCCTCTTTCCTTAGTGATATACTTATGGATATTGATTTTTTTTCTGAGGTGTGCCTGTTCGATAAGCTGGTCGATGGGCTGAGCCAAATCCTTGGCCATTTGTTTCACAATGCCATAACTCTCAGGATGAACCGCACTGTTATCCAAGGGATTCTTCGCATTCGGAATCCTAAGGAATCCGGCTGATTGTTCGAATGCCTTGGCTCCCAATCCTTTCACTTTCTTCAATTCCTGTCGGGATGCAAAAACACCATTTTCATTCCTGTGTGCAATGATATTTTTTGCTAATGTCGGTCCGATACCCGAAACATACCTCAGTAAATGCTGACTTGCTGTATTAAGATTCACACCTACCTGATTAACCGTCAGGGCGACAACCTGATCCAGGCTATCCTTTAGTGCCGTCTGGTCCACATCATGCTGATACTGTCCCACTCCTATGGATTTGGGGTCGATCTTAACCAATTCGGCCAATGGGTCCATCAATCTTCTACCGATGGAAATCGCACCTCTTACAGTCAGATCCAAATCGGGAAATTCATCACGGGCGACCTTTGAGGCCGAATAAATGGATGCCCCTGCCTCATTCACCATGAATACATCAATTTCAGAATTCTTGAAACAGGATTGGATGAACTGTTGTGTTTCACGGCCTGCTGTTCCATTTCCGATGGCAATGGCCTTGATATTGTATTTCCCTACCAATTCATGAATGGTCTCCGTAGCTTCGATCATCCTCTTTTGTGGAGGATGGGGGAAAATCGTTTCATATTTCTTGAAATTACCCTGCCCGTCCAAACAGACAACCTTACATCCTGTTCTGAAGCCAGGGTCTATGGCCAATGTGGGACGTTGGCCCAATGGAGCAGCCAATAATAGTTGTCTGAGATTCTCGGAGAATACACCAATTGCCTCCTCGTCCGCAATCATCTTGGATAACTTGCGGAATTCCGTTTCTATCGAGGGTGACAATAAACGCTTATAAGCATCTTCCATAGCCAAATTCACCTGCTCGGCAGCCACACCATTATTCTTTAAGAATATACGATCCAATTTCAATAATGCATCTTCCTCTGGTATGGAAATCGAAACCCTTAAAATCGATTCCTGTTCGGCCCGTCTGATAGCTAGTAATCTATGACTCGGACACTTTTTCAAAGATTCCGAAAAGTCAAAATAATCCTTGTACTTGGCTCCTTTCTCCTTGTTCCTCTCTATAACCCTTGAACCGATTTCAGCTTTCTTATTAAATATTCTCCTTACCGCATCCCTCGCTCTTGCATCTTCATTAATCCACTCAGCAATGATATCCCTGGCTCCTGAGAGTGCTGCATCCGTATCGGGTACTTCCTTATTGATGAAAGTTTTGGCCCTTTGTAATACATTTCTTTCTTCTTGTATCATCAATACTTGAGCCAAGGGTTCAAGACCTTTTTCCTTTGCAATGGAAGCCCTAGTCTTTCTCTTGGGTTTGTACGGCAGATATAAATCTTCCAAAACAGTAAGGTCCCAGGTCTTCTTGATATCCGCAATCAATTTGGAATTCTGAATACCCTGATCCGCCAGACTTTTCAGTATCGTTTCCTTTCTTTTTTCTATATCCTTGAGTCTACGGAGTTCCGTATTGATTTCTGCGACATCCACTTCATCCAAGCTTCCTGTAACTTCCTTCCTATACCTGGAAATAAAAGGAATCGTAGCACCCTCCTCCAACAATTGTATGGTTGCTGCTACTTGTTTCTTAGCAATGGATAATTTTTGGTGTATTAATTGGTCAAACATAGTCATATCGAATTTCGAACGGTAAAACTATGAAAAAGACCAACGATTCAGGTAATCAAAATACAGTTATCGACTATCAAAAATGAACTTATCAATTCTTCGAAAGTTGACTGAGAAGTCCACTGAGATTCTCAATATTATACAATACCTTATCATCCACAATCACGACAGGCATCATGATAGAACCACTGGTAAAACCAGCATCAGCTAATTTTTGCCACATGAGTGCATCAGCCGTATCACTATCATCCACATTATATTCCTTGAACTCGACTCCATTCCTTTTCAATCCACTAATGAATGAGGAACAACGGCCACAATGGTTCTTACCGAAAACCGTAATTCCATCGATATTTTCCAATACGACATCACTGGGTATGCTGGCACCTCTCAGTTCCCTGTAAGTATAATTCAACTGCATGGATGCGGATTGTCCCTTGATTTGCGAATAGGTGATGATAATAGTCTCCGAATTGGCAGCTACTTGTTGTCGGACAGGAGATGGCTTATCCACCTTGTACCCTATCGCCGAATAGTTGAGGGTAACCTCGAAAGTCTTAGATGTAGGATTTATGCATACGATGGTTGTTTCAGTCCCTACGACTCTTTCCTTGAATTCAAGGTTTTGGGAATGGGCTGCGTATACCAAGAAAAGGGAAACAAGGAGGGTCAAAAAATATTTCATAGGAAATTATTCAATTTTGTATTGCCAACAAGGCAGTTACTAATATACGTTTAAGAACGAAGTGTCTCATTCTTTGTTATATTTTGACAGTTAATAAACTGTAAAGTAACAGGGATGGTCATTTCTATCCTTTGAAACTAGAATACCCTTATATTTGCAGCGATTTTCGAACCAACCTTAAAAATAGTATAGGATGAGTTATGATCTTATTGTAATTGGTAGTGGTCCCGGAGGATATGTAGCTGCCATCAGAGCTTCACAATTAGGTATGAAAGTAGCTGTTGTGGAACGCGAGTCCCTAGGAGGAATCTGTCTGAACTGGGGTTGTATCCCTACCAAGGCACTATTAAAGAGTGCACAGGTATTCAATTATATCAGCCATGCTAAGGATTATGGTATCAATGTAGCAGGAGCTGAAGCTGATTTCGGAGGAATGATTTCCCGTAGTAGGGGTGTTGCCAATGGCATGAGCAAAGGTATTCAGTTCTTATTCAAGAAGAATAAGATTACGGTTATCAATGGTCATGGTAAATTGATGAGGGGTAAGAAAGTGGAAGTTGTGGATGCAGAGGGTAACAAGACGGTTTATGATGCCAATCATATCATTGTAGCCACAGGTGGTCGTGCCAGGGAACTTCCGATGCTTCCTATGGATGGTAAGAAAATCATTGGTTATAGAGAAGCGATGAGCTTACCCACACAACCTAAGAAAATGGTTATCGTAGGTGCAGGAGCAATTGGAGTCGAGTTTGCTTATTTCTATAATGCCATCGGAACGGAAGTTACCATTGTCGAGTATATGCACGGTTTGGTTCCTAGGGAGGATAAGGATGTATCCAAGGAACTGACCAAGGTATATAAGAAAATGGGCATTAAGACCGTTGCCAATAGCGCAGTTCAGTCCGTGGATACCTCAGGTGACGGATGTGTGGTCAAGATTGCTGCCAATAAGGATGGTAAGGAAAGCATCATTGAATGCGATGTGGTACTATCCGCTACGGGAGTAACACCTAACACGGAAAATATCGGTTTGGAAAGTCTGGGCATTACACCTGACAGAGGATTGATTCCTGTGGATGAATTTTATAGAACCACTGTTCCGGGTGTCTATGCCATTGGTGATGTGGTGAAAGGTCCTGCCTTGGCTCACGTTGCGAGTGCCGAGGGTATCATCTGTGTGGAAAAAATCGCAGGACATCACCCAGAACCCTTGGATTACAACAACATCCCGGGATGTACATACTGTTCGCCCGAAGTGGCATCCGTAGGTTATACGGAAGCAGCTGCCAAGGAAGCGGGGTATGATATCAAAGTAGGTAAATTCCCATTCTCTGCATCAGGAAAAGCCAGTGCGGCAGGTGCAAAGGAAGGGTTTGTCAAATTGATTTTTGATGCGCAATACGGAGAACTTCTTGGTGGCCATATGATTGGATTCAATGTTACGGAGATGATTGCAGAAATCGTATCTATCCGTAAGTTGGAAACAACAGGACATGAAATCATCAAGACCGTACACCCACACCCAACGATGAGCGAAGCTGTAATGGAAGCAGCAGCAGCAGCATATGACGAAGTGATTCACTTATAATCATCGGGGTCAATACTCATACAAAAGGCTGTCCGACACATGTCGGACAGCCTTTTTTCATGATAAGTACCTGTCCAAAATTTCTCGCATATTCAAACTCGGCCTTTTAAAGTTATTCTACGTTAAAAAATCCGCATATAGCTCGCTATCATTGGATTTTCTGCCTTGACTAACTTCAAAATGACTTCGTTTCCATTATAAGATTACTCTTGTCTAAGTACTTCAATATTGATTGGGTCTAGGACCTACCAATTATTTCTTTTCCCCTGCTGCAGCCAAAGCTTCTGTCATCTCCTTGGAGACAGCTCCTTTGGTAAACTTACAAGTTGTCTTTCCATCCAAAGAGATGGTAACAACGTGGTCATCCACATGGGTGATTTTTCCTATGATGCCACTTGAGGTGACCACCTTGTCTCCCTTGGTCAATTCATCCAGAAATAGCTCTTGTTCCTTGGCTTTCTTTTGTTGTGGACGAATAAAGAAAAAGAAGATGACAGCAAACATGGCTATCATTAATAAGATTGACGGATCCATTGTTCTTATTTATGTTTTATGTATATACAATGGGGCTAGGGTTTGGGTTCAATCCTAGACCCATTGAGTAAATTAATCCTAATGATTGTGATTATGGTCATGGCCGTGGTGGCTATGGTCGTGGCCATCATGACTATGATCATGTCCCTTATTCGCTGTGGTATTCTTACCTGGGGTTTGTTGTGGTTGTACCTTAGGCGTCACATTACCCTTAACCGTAAGAATGGTCTTGGTTGGGTAGGTATTGGAAGTCAATGTAACGGTCTTGGTTTGTTGGTTACGCTTACCACTTGTATTAAACGACACCTTGATTTCTCCGGAATCACCTACGGCAATAGGTTCCTTAGGCCATTCTGGAACTGTACATCCACAACTTCCCTTTGCATTGCTAATTACCAAAGGAACCTTACCTGTATTCTCGAATTTGAATACATGCTCTACCCTTTCGCCCTCATCTACTGTACCAAACTCGAAGATAGACTCATCAAATGACATCTTCGCCACATTCACGGTATCAGTCGGTTCTTGTGGTTCTTCCTTACGGATTTGCTTCTTGGAAGCTGCATTTACTACAGGATTATCCGCTATGGTTGCTTCTGCTTCCTCCACTGATGGCATATTGTTACCTGTATCAGATTGGCAAGAAAACAAGAATGCAAAACAAGGGATAATTAATATCAATAATCTCTTCATCTTAATAATTTTTCACAAAGATAATCAAGAGGAATAATAGAAAGCAAAAAGGGTTTGGAAAATACTTTCCAAACCCTTTCATATTATCCTTTAAGGAGGATATTACTTCAAGAAGATGTTGAATTCAACCCTTCTGTTACGTTGACGACCTTCCTTAGTGGAGTTATCAGCCACTGGACTTTCCTCACCATAACCAGTAGAGAACATTCTGTTTCCAGCAACACCCTTTCCTACTAGGTAGTCATAACAAGCTCTTGCACGCTTTTCTGACAATTTCCTATTATTCTCATCATTACCTACATTATCGGTATATCCACTGATGGTCATGCTATAGTTAGGATACTTGGCCATGATATCAGCAATCTTATCCAAGACAGGGTATGAAGAAGAACGGATAACTGACTTACCAGTTTCGAACTCAACAGCCTGAGTAGCGAATGTCAATGTTTCCTTATCTTCTGTCTTAATTTCTGGACAACCATTGTTGGAAGCAGGACCAGCAGTCGTAGGACACTTATCGCTCTTATCAGCAACACCGTCACCATCCTTATCCGGACATCCGTTCAAGGCTTTCTTACCCGGAGTGGATGGACATTGGTCATTCTTATCAGCAACACCGTCACCGTCTGTATCCGGACATCCGTTGAATGCAGCAGCACCAGGAGTATCTGGACAATCATCAGCAGAATCCTCTACTCCGTCATTGTCACGATCCTCTACCTTTACAGGACAACCGTTATTGGAGATAGAACCAGCTTCGGTAGGACATTCGTCCTTGTTATCAGCCAAACCGTCACCATCTGTATCAGGACATCCGTTGAATGCAGCAATACCTGCTACTTCTGGACAATCATCAGCAGAATCTTGGATATCATCACCATCCGTATCAGGACAACCTGCGAACTTAGCCAAACCAGCCACATCTGGACAAGTATCTTCCTCATCTACGACTCCATCACCATCCTTATCTGATGGTTCCTCAACAACTGGTGGAGGAGGTGGAGGTGGAGGAGTTTCGTCTTCCTTGGTACCCCAGTGCCAGTGGAAACCGATAGCATGCATCATGTTATTGGTTAATGAACGATTGTTCTTGTCCTGAATCTCATCAGAGGAGACTCTGTACTCCGTTGAAGCGGAAAGGTAGAAGTTATTGGCTACCCTTAGATTCAAACCAGCCTCAATCGGGAATTGCATAGCCATATCATTATCACCAATCTTTGTGGCATCGATACCAGCAGAAAGATAAGGAACAAGGATTTGGTCTTTCTTGAACTTAGCGGAAAGCTTAAGTCTTGTACCCAAACTGTATAGCATCACATTATCAGCGGCAACACTGAATTGTTGAAGACTATCCAGACGTACATCCCTTTGACGGAACAAACCGGTCTTGAAAGGAACACTTATAGCTAGGTAATCCCTGATACCATAGTGGTATGTCATTTCTACACCTTGCTGCATTTCTTCAAATGCCCTTTCTCTATCAAAATCAAATCCAAGACTCCCGTCATCCTGTACATCCCCGTATGGAGAATAGGAATCAATACCGAGATACCTAAAAGAAAATCCGTGACCTCCCTCATACTGGGCCATACCCACCTGGGATACCAGTACAAGTGCTATCACGATTGTTAATAAACGTTTTTTCATAACGGAAACGGTTTTAGTAAAATCAATAGCGAATTTCTATATTAGAACACCTTTAATAGGTTGTGTTTTAGAATGAATGATGGATGAAATTTCAAATTTTGGTTAACTAAATTTCCTTGGTGTTTCTATAGCCTCATTGACTATTAACATATTAAGGAAAATAGTCATCATTCATTGTACCACACAATCCTAATTCCTATTACATCAATATGTTGAAATTTCAACTCCACAACCTGAACCTGGTTTTACTTGTTTTGTACAAGAACAAATAACTCTCTTACAAGCTTCTTCAACAGTCATTCCGCAAGCAGAGCAAAAATCCCCTTCGTTACATTTCATGGTGCATCCTACCGAAAATGAGAGAGTGGCAGCAACATTCCTAGAGATATTATTTTCTAAAACAATAATGATTTCTTCATCAGTCTTATCATCTAAATCATATTTACCAACAATGGCTTCAAACTCTTGATTTGATTTGTCAAGTAAAGTTTTATAACTAGAGCTATTGATTATTGCCCCTTGTTTATTGATTACATTCTCGACAAATAGATTAAGATCTTCTTGACTTACTATTCGATGGTCTACACCATCATGGAAAATAAGCATATCATAAGTAGATAGACTGTTCTCATTTTTGCCACAACTTAAGATAAATAGAAAGGGTAAAATTAGAATGAAATATTTTTTCATGAATAATGTTTTGGGATTCCTATTGTTATTTTAGGAATCGTATTGAAAATAATGGTACTCTACTCAAAGCCATTGGGTAGAGTGGTCATGTTGTAGAATGAATGATGGATGAAATTCCAAATTTTTGGCAACAACATTTTCTTAGTGTTTTTATAGCTTCGTTAGCCATTAACATATTGAGAAAAAATAGTCATCATTCATTGTGCCACACAACCCTTTAATATGTATGAACTTCGTAAAGTTATTAAAAAAAGTGTTTTATCCTATAT
>JAHDHL010000017.1 GCA_020631355.1 Saprospiraceae bacterium
ACAGCGGGCATTTTTTGTTTTAGAATAAGACTTACCAAGTGGGACAACGAATATCCCCAAAATAGTAAACGATACCTATTCCAAGATAGGAGAAGTAGTCATTGTTGGAATCATCTCCTCTTTGTCTACCCGGTTGTCCAATCTTGATGCCCTCTGCATTAGGAATGGAGCGGTCGGATAATTGGACGGCCACATCACCTCTTAATGCTTCCAGGTCATCCATTTCAGGATAAACGGTACTCACATCGTCAAGGTAGTCCGTAAACAGGTATCTGGCACTCAATTCGAAGTTCATGCTCCATACGGGTGTTAGGTCCCATTTCATTCCGATACCATATACCAAAGACAATTGGGTAAGAGAGTATTCATCATTCTTGAATTGCCCCTCTGTTCCCAAAGGCTGCAGAGCAATCCAGTCCCCCTCATATCTGGCTCGTGGATTAAAGTGGAATACTGAAATTCCTCCGAAAGCATAGGGAGTGAAGAATTCATCCCTGCTACCGTGATTGTAAGGAAGGAAATTGAATTCGAATTGTGCAATACCCTCGATAAGGTGTGAATTGAAACTGAGATTCCTTCTTTGTTCAAAGGAATTCTTGCTATTGGCATCATCCGCACCAACATTCCCATAATTGGCTCCGAATCTCAGGCATAATCTGTTGTTGAAATTATATCTGGCAATCAGACCTCCTGCAGGACCCGGATGAGTTACATCAAAACGGGTATTTAGGTCTCCGAAATAATTGGAAACACCTAACCATCCTCCAACTTCCCAACCCATTTGGGCATTGGCATTGAATGAGAGTATGGATATGAAGACAATGAAAAGCGTCTTTTTCATTACATATGTGATTTGAAAAGAATACAGTTGATTTGAGTTTTGTATTCGTCTTGGAGAATACCTTTGCTAAATTACGATTAGAAAAGCAAAGTTATTACAAAACGAATAAAGTCTATATTTTGTTATTGATTATGAAAAGGTTAAACCAAATAGGTTTGTAATTAACTTGGGATAAAAAAACATGCCAATTTTTCCACATATATAAACAAATCGTAATAAAATCCTTAACCTATTATAAATACAGCATATTGAGGGATTTTCTAATCAAAATATTATTGTCCCCATTCTCATTGTTATATGGTCTGGGTGTGAGTCTAAGGAATTTCTTTTATTCGAATAAACTACTGAAAGGAGTTGAATTCGATTTGCCGGTCATAGCCGTAGGGAATCTTTCTATGGGTGGGGCAGGAAAAACTCCACATGTGGAGTATCTGATTCGTTTGCTCAAGGACTATGTTCATGTTGTTACTTTGAGTAGGGGATACAAGAGGAAAACCAAAGGATTCAGGATTGCCAGTGATACGGATACCGTACAGACACTGGGAGACGAACCGCTGCAATTCTACAGGAAGTTTCCGGATATCAAAGTAACTGTAGGAGAGAATAGGATGTTTGCTATTCCCCAGATTGTCACGGAATTACCTGAAACACAAACCATCCTATTGGATGATGCCTATCAGCACCGTTCGGTAAAGCCAGGGCTGAATATTCTATTGACACAATATAGATTACCTTTTACAAGGGATTGGCTTCTGCCATCAGGCAGACTGCGGGAATGGAGGTCGGCATATCAGAGAGCTGATATGATTATCGTAACCAAATGTCCCGAAAACCTAGGCATTGATGAGCAGAACCGTTTAAGGGATGAGATTGCACCATTGCCTCATCAGAAAATGTATTTTTCCGAATACATCTATGAGGCACCTAGGAAAATATTCTCAGAGGAAACCATCCGCTTACAAAAGGATATGAATGTTGTGGTCATTTGTGCACTTGCGAATGCGGATTACATGGTGGATTATTTGGAAACTAAGGTGGACCGGGTAAGGAGACTAGAATTTCCTGACCACCATTTCTACACGAATTACAATATGTCCCGCCTGCATCACATTTTTAAGAACTGGGAAGTGGGAAATAAGGTCATCATCACTACCGAAAAGGATGCGGCGAGATTGGAATTGCACCGGGATTTCATAGAGGAACACCAACTTCCAATCTTTGTTCTTCCTGCCAAAGTGAATTTCCTTAAGGACCAAGGCACATCTTTTGACGAAGAAATCAAACAGTTCTTACTACAATTCAAAGTCTGATATTGGTAAACTCATAAAATTCTGTAATTTGCTTCCATAATGACGAATGGGGCAATGATAGATGATATTCTCATCAAGTATACAAATGAGCATTCAAGGTTTGTAGTGCTCAATGGAGCAATGGTCCACTACAGGGATGAGGGTAATGGATATCCCATAGTATTGCTCCACGGGGCATTTTCATCCCTGCATACTTATGATGACTGGACGGCAGAATTCAAAAAAGAGTTCCGTGTCATCAGGTATGACCTTCTGGGGTTTGGCCTCACTGGCAGACAAAGGGATGATAACTACTCCATGGAGAGCCAACTCAGGGTACTTAGGGATTTGTTGGATACCCTCAGGATTGATCGCTGTGTGGTTTGTGGTAGTTCGCTAGGAGGGTGGATTGCATGGGAATTCGCATTAAGGTATCCTAATCGTGTCCGGAAACTCATCCTGATGGATGCTGCGGGTTTCTTGGATAACGATAGTATTCCACTTCCGTTCAAACTGGCCCGGACTCCATTTGCCAATCGGGTTGTCCGTATGGTAGTCAGGCGAAATGTACTGGAGCAATTCCTGAGGCAAGTATATGTGGACCAGGATAAGGTTACAGAACATCTGATTGACCGTTATTATGAATTATTCTCCCGTGAGGGCAATCCTGATGCCTTTATGATTATGGTCAATAAGACCCAATATCGAAATAATACCCACCGATTAAAGGAGATCAAATCCCCGACACTCATCATTTGGGGGGATGAGGATAATTGGATTCCGAAGAAATATGCGGATTACTTCCTCCAAAGAATCCCTAAGGCCCGCTTGGTGCTTTATGAGGGAGTTGGACACCTACCTATGGAGGAAGTTCCGATAGAGACTTCAGCCGAAGTCCAGCGCTTCATTCATGGTGGTGGAGACCAGTCAAATCTTTTTTATGGATAGAATGTTCCGAATGCCTATCTAAAACAAAAAAACGAATTTGTTTTAATTTTTTTGTTTTAAAACTTGAAATGTAAATCATTTTGTTTTATGTTTGTTGGTGTAATGATTCTCCAATTCAAAAACATAAAATTATGATAGGAGTAGATAGGATAATTTTGAACGAACGATTCATCAAAGTATTCGAAGAATTAGAAAAACAAGGCAGGGTTATCAAGAATGACAGAGGGGGTCGAGGAATGGGTGATTTTGCTGAAAAAATACTAGGAAATAGAGGTTATGGACATATCGTAAGAGCATTCCTTAATAAGAATGATAAGCGAGTTGTCGATTATAAGCATATAGAGCCATTGTGCAAGCATTATGGTGTGAATAAGGAGTACATGTTACATGGTACTCGTCCCATGTTTGGTAAATCCCAACCTAAGAGTGTTTCATCTTCTGATGCAGAGGTGCCTATGTTGCCATCTGGAAGGATTTTATTCACAAGTGTCAGTGCCTTAGCGGGTTCTGGTGTGGATGCTGCTTCATCTTCCTCTGAAAAACTTTCCGCTTTTACTATTCCAGGAGTAGCAGGAACAGGCCTTTATGCACTTGAGGTAGAGGGTGACAGTATGGAGCCTCTTTTGAATGATGGTGAGATTGTGATTTGTGAGCAGTTTGACTATATCAATCAGGTTAAGGACAATGATGTTTGTGTGGTAAAGGTTGATGGGGATGTTTGGATTAAGTACGTCCAACCCGTAAAGGATAGGGCTGGCAGGATTGCTCAGTTGAAGTTGATTTCTGAGAATAAGTTGGAGTACGATCCGTTCTCTGTTGAGGTGAACGAGGGGATTAGAATTTATAAGGTAATCAGAAGGATTAGTTCGCTTTAAATTATACTTTTTGAGCGGTCTAGACCGCTCAAAAAGTATAATTTATTTGGTTAGAAAAATTGATTTTATAAATAATTTGTTGTATCTTGTAGTAAGAAATTAAGGAAGAGATATGCAAGCTAAAGTCAGTCGTCAAGAACTAAATCGTCGTTTCAAATTAGTATATACTGGTTTGGTGGATAAGGGCGAAATCGTTAAGAGTGACCGTCAGAAAAGCAAATCTGCCTTTGCTGCTAGTTTAGGTACAAAAAGCCATATTGTTAATCTTTACTTGAATGACAAAAGGCTGATAACATACGCTCAGGCCAAATTACTCTGTTCCAAGTACGGAGTGAGTGAGGTATATATGTTCCAAGGAATTGGAGAACCGTTTGATATAACTATTTTACCAGACCCTGAAAAAAGACTGTGTGTGGCTTTAGGAATTGATTTCTCTCCCAATATTTTGTTTACCAATGTTGAAGCATTTGCCAGTAATACGGTTGGTGTTGATTTGTGGGAACAAAACGAACGCTTTCGCATTCCAGGGATAAATGGTGATTTGGTTGCCTTTTATATCAATGGCGATAGCATGAAGCCAACAATCGAGGCCAGCGACATGGTGATTTGCTCTCCGGTCAGTCTGGCAGATGAAATCGATGAAGATGAAATATATGCCGTGGTATCCAATACTTGTGTTTGGGTAAAACGGGTACAAAAATGTTATGATCGTCACGGAAGATGGACCCATTTGAGGCTCATTTCTGACAATAGTGACGAATTTGATCCCTTTATAATAGAGAATTCTGAAGTTCGGAGTTTACTCAGAGTAACACGAAGAATTACGGGATTGAAGTAATCCATCGATGCCAAAGGCGAATCGATGGATGAAATGGAGACTTGTTTTTGAGTACTGATGGTACTTGGAAACCCTCCCAATTAATGTGGCTATTCAGTTTTTCCTTGTTTTTTGTTTCTTGTCAGGTTATTGCTGTTTTTTTGATTCAACTCTCGGGTTAAAAAGTTAATCCGGGAGTTTTTTTCATTCTGGCGAAGCCAGAATGAAAAAAACTCCCTTGCCTGTTAAGAAATGTTAAAAACGATTTTGCGTTTATAAATTCTACATAATTGAGTAATTTTGTTACTCAATATTATGATAGAGACACTAATATCATCAAAAACACGTATCAAATTGCTATTGAAGTTCTTCTTGAATAGCAACATGACAGCCTACCTCCGAGGCTTGGAAAGTGAGTTTGGTGAATCATCCAATGCCATCAGGGTCGAATTGAACAGATTCGAAAAAGCAGGAATGCTGAGTTCATTCATGAAAGGCAACAAAAAGTTCTTTCAGGCCAATATCAAACATCCAATGTTTACCGATATCCATACCATCATACTCAAGTATGTTGGTCTGGATAGTATCATTGAGAATGTGATCGCAAAATTGGGGGATGTGGAGAAAGTATACGTGGTAGGGGAATTTTCCAAAGGCTTGGATAGTGAAATCATAGATTTGATATTCATTGGAAATATAGATAAGGTATATCTTCTGAGACTGATTGAAAAAGCAGAGGGTATGGTGGATAGGAAGATAAGATACCTGATTTATAGCACAGACGAAGCTGATAAGGCTAAGATCAATGAAAAAGACCCAGAACCATTGTTGCTCTGGTCAAAGGATTAAGCGAAATGAGTATGGGTGTGGAGTAAGAATTGGTGATTATAATTTTCCACAGGGTGTTTCAAAAAAGTTACTTCACCCCATACTTTTCAGTCTAAAATAAATGTAGAGGATAAAAAGTGGCGAGCCAGGTAGAATACGAGAATCATTTACATGACACAAAACCAAAGTGGTTTGCAGTCTATACCCGGTATAAGAGGGAGAAAGTAGTGAAGAAGTTCCTCGACAAGAAAGGCATAACTTCATATCTACCACTAAACAAGGTAGTAAGAAGATGGGAAAGGAAAGTCAAGAATGTAGAGTTGCCACTAATCAATTGTTATGTTTTTGTAAACATTGTGAAGTCTGACTACATCCATGTGCTTGAAACCGAAAATGTCCTTAATTTTGTGCGCTTTTCAAAGAATTTGATTTCGATTCCTGATGAGGAAATCGAACTGATGAAAAGAGTAACAGGCGAATTCAACGATATCGAAATTGTCCAGAGCAGAATAACAAAGGGCGATAGAGTGGAAATCGTAGGAGGAAGCCTAACAGGTACAACCGGGAAATTGGTTGAAAAAGAAAACAAAAAACGATTCTTAATCGAATTGGATAATATAGGATACAGTCTTCTCATAGAGGTGGATCCCATGTTATTAAGAAAGATATATTAACCCTAAACCAAGGAACAACCATTATAAGATTGCTTTAACGGTACGGATAGGCTGCGACTTATCTGAGGCGAAGCCTTACACTAAATCTAAAGTAAATGAAAATAGCTGTTGTAGGTACAGGGTACGTTGGACTGGTTACAGGGACTTGTTTTGCGGAGACAGGAAATAATGTCATCTGCGTGGATATTGATGAGAATAAGGTTCAAAGAATGAGGAACGGGGAAGTTCCTATTTATGAACCAGGTTTGGAATTATTATTCGAAAGGAATACGAAACAAGGTAGACTACACTTTACCACCAACCTGAAAGAAGCTATCGAAGGAGCACAGGTTATATTCCTTGCCTTACCAACACCTCCGGGCGAGGACGGATCTGCAGATTTGTCTTATATCCTAGGTGTAGCCAAGGACTTATCTAGCATCATCACGGATTACAAGGTCATTGTTGATAAGAGTACTGTGCCAGTAGGAACTTCCGAAAAAGTACATGCCGCATTGGTTGAGAATTTGGATGAATCATTGTTTGATGTCGTATCTAACCCGGAATTCCTCAGGGAAGGAGTGGCAGTGGATGATTTCCTGAAACCAGACAGAGTCGTTATCGGAACGTCTTCCGATAAGGCAGAAAAAATCATGCGCCAACTATACGAGCCATTCGTGAGACAAGGAAACCCTATCATCTTTATGGATGAGCGTTCAGCAGAAATGACCAAGTATGCTGCCAATTCTTACCTCGCAACAAGAATTACATTCATGAATGAAATCGCCAACCTTTGTGAAATGGTAGGTGCTAATGTTGATAAGGTTAGAATAGGAATGGGTAGCGATTCCAGGATTGGTAAGCGATTCCTTTTCCCTGGTGTAGGATATGGTGGTAGCTGTTTTCCAAAGGATGTGCAAGCCTTGGCCAAAACAGCCGAGTCCAATGCTTATGATTTCAAGATTCTGAAATCAGTAATGTCTGTGAATAATAAGCAAAAGAGTGTTTTGGTTACCAAAATCAAGAACCACTTTGGTGAGGATTTGAGTGGTGTGACCATCGGAATCTGGGGATTGGCATTCAAACCCAATACGGATGATATCAGAGAAGCACCGGCACTTTATATCATAGATGGATTGTTGGAGGCAGGTGCCAAGATCAAGGCATTCGATCCTGAAGCCATGTCTAATGTGAAAGCCATCTATGGAGATAAGATCCAATTCGTGGATGAACAATACGAAGCACTTATAGATGCTGACGCATTGGCCATCATCACAGAATGGTCTGTCTTCAGAACACCTAGCTTTACCGTAATCAAGGAATTGTTGAAGCAGCCAGTCATTTTTGATGGTAGGAACCTGTATGATTTGGATAGGATGAAAGAGAAAGGATTCTACTACGAAAGTATAGGTAGAGGAACCATCCAGGCAGAAGTTGCTGCAGAATAATTTTGATACTCGCTTAAAAACCAATACAAATTGGCAAAGAATAATATACATCCCATTTTCGATAGATTATTGAAAAGGGACGATAGGGAAAAGATGCTGAACCAAAAGAGTAAGGTCATTTGGATGACCGGTATGTCTGGTTCAGGTAAAAGTACCATCGCACAGGCATTGGAGCGTAAACTATATAATGAGGGTTTCTTCGCTCAGGTGCTTGATGGTGATAATATCAGAATAGGCATCAATAATAACCTAGGTTTTTCTTTGGAAGATAGAAGGGAAAACGTAAGGAGAATTGCAGAGGTCGCCAAGTTATACCTGAACTCTGGTATGATTACCCTCAACTCCTTTATCAGCCCAACCAAAGAAATCAGACAATTCGCTAAGGATATCGTAGGAGAGGAGGATTTCATTGAAATTTATATCAATGCTCCGCTTGAGGTATGTGAAGCAAGGGATGTCAAGGGATTGTATAAGAAAGCAAGAGCTGGCGAAATCAAGGGATTCACAGGTATAGATTCCCCATATGAGGCACCTGAAAATCCAGCTGTTGAAATCAAGACCCATGAAATGACCGTGGAAGAAGCAGCCCAGAAAATCTTCGACCACATCCTAACCGAAATCAAACTGTAAGGAATTTCCAGTAAACAAACAGCATCATTTATGATGCTGTTTGTTTGAAAGATTAAACTGATATAATAAAATGAATTATCAATTAAATCATCTAAGAGAGTTAGAATCTGAATCCATCTTCGTCCTAAGGGAAGTAGCGGCTCAGTTTGAAAATCCTGTCCTGATGTTCTCAGGTGGAAAGGATTCTATCCTGATGTCTTACTTGGCCATGAAGGCTTTTTATCCAGCAAAGGTACCATTCCCCTTATTGCACGTTGATACAGGGCATAATTTTCCAGAGACCATAGAGTTTAGGGATAATTGGGTGAAGAAAATTGGTGCAAAACTAATTGTTGGTTCAGTTCAGGAAGCTATTGATAAAGGAATGGTCGTAGAGGAGAAAGGAGTCAATGCAAGTAGGAATGGCCTACAGACTGCTGTTCTTTTGGATGAATTGGAAAAAGGTAAGTTCGACGCTGCCATGGGTGGTGCCAGAAGGGATGAGGAAAAAGCGCGTGCCAAGGAAAGATTCTTCTCACACAGGGATGAATTCGGCCAATGGGATCCGAAGAACCAAAGACCTGAGCTTTGGAACATCTTCAATGGTAAGAAGCACTTCGGAGAGCACTTCAGAATTTTCCCGATTTCCAACTGGACAGAAATGGATGTATGGATGTACCTAGCTATGGAAAAGGTTGAACTACCAAACTTGTATTTCGCTCACGAAAGGGATGTATTCGATAGGGATGGTATCCTTTTGGCTAATACCGATTACATCGAGAAGAAGCCTAATGAGAAAATAGTGAAGAAAATGGTTCGTTGTCGTACCATCGGTGATATGACTTGTACGGGAGTTTGGGAATCCCAAGCTACCACTATCGAAGATATCATCACTGAGGTATCCACTACAAGGGTAACTGAGAGGGGAGGACGTGCTGATGATAAGCGCTCCGAAACCTCAATGGAAGATCGTAAGATCAAGGGTTACTTCTAATCATTCATTTATTTATCAAGACAAAGAATAGATCATAATAAAATGACACAGCAAGAATACGAGAATATGGAATTGCTACGCTTTACCACAGCAGGTAGCGTAGATGACGGAAAAAGTACATTGATCGGAAGATTATTGTATGATAGTAAGTCCATATTCGAAGATCAATACGAAACCATTAAGAAAACTTCAGAACGGAGAGGTGAGGAAGGAGTGAATCTGGCACTCTTGACAGATGGTTTGAAGTCTGAAAGAGAACAAGGTATCACCATTGATGTGGCTTACCGTTATTTCTCTACCCCAAAGCGTAAATTCATTATTGCGGATACTCCGGGCCACATCCAGTATACAAGGAATATGGTAACAGGTGCATCCACTGCCAATGTCGCTTTGATTCTGATTGATGCTAGGAATGGTGTAATGGAGCAAACCCGCCGCCATGCCATCATCGCATCATTATTACAGATTCCACACGTAGTGGTTTGTGTGAATAAGATGGATTTGGTGGAATACAAGGAGGAAGCTTACGAAGCCATCAAGGATGAGTTTTCCAACTGGGCTTCCAAGTTGGATGTAAAGGATGTTCACTTTATTCCGATTTCTGCCTTGAATGGTGATAATGTTGTGGATAAATCCGAGAATATGCCTTGGTATGGTGGTACGACATTGTTGTACTATCTGGAGAATGTCCACATCGGAAGTGATCACAACCTTATTGATGTAAGATTCCCGGTCCAGCATGTTATCCGTCCTTATAATGATGAATTCCATGATTATAGAGGTTACTCAGGGAGAGTAGCAGGTGGTGTGATGAAGAAAGGAGATAAGGTTACCATCCTTCCCTCAGGTTTCACCTCAACCATTTCAAAGATAGATACCTATGATGGCGAATTGGAACAAGCACATGCTCCAATGTCCGTTACGGTACTACTGGAAGATGATATCGACATCAGTAGAGGAGATATGATTGTAAGGGAAAATAACCAACCTGAAGTATCTCAGGATGTTGAAATCATGGTATCATGGTTCAATGAAAGACCACTTCAGTTGAGAGGTAAATATACTTTGATGCATACCACTAAGGAATGTAGATGTATCATCAAGGATATCCAATACAAGTTGGATATCAATACCTTACACAGGAATTTGGAGGACAAGGATGTAAAGATGAACGATATCGCAAGGGTAACGCTCAGAACAACCAAGCCATTGTTCGCTGATTCTTACAGAAGGAACAGAATCACAGGTAGTGTAATTCTAATTGATGAAGGAACCAACGAAACAGTTGGTGCCGGAATGATTATATAATTCAATAGGGGCTGTCTATCTAGTCGGGAAGTTGAGCATGAAAGATTTAGGATTCTAAACGAGTCCTTGCTTCTTCCAACAGGTTAGACAGCCCCTTTATCTTGCCATTCAATATGAAAATCCTAATCACAGGAGGAGCCGGTTTTATCGGAGCTCACGTTGTAAAGCGGTTCGTAAGGAACTATCCCAATTATCAAATTGTCAATCTGGATAAACTCACCTATGCAGGGAATCTAGAGAATATCAAGGATATTGAAAAGGAACCCAACTACCAATTCGTTAAGGGGGATATCTCTGATTTGGAATTCATCCGTGGCTTATTCAAGGAGCATCAGTTCGATGGAGTTATCCACCTTGCTGCCGAATCTCATGTTGATCGTTCTATTACGGATCCATTGGCATTCGTTACGACCAACCTGGTAGGTACAGCCGTACTTCTTCAGGTAGCCAAGGAAAATTGGAAAGCAGATTATTCCGGTAAGCTGTTCTACCATGTATCAACAGATGAGGTATATGGTTCTCTTGGAGCAGAGGGCTTCTTTGTAGAGGATACCCCATATGACCCTAGGAGTCCTTATTCTTCCTCAAAGGCAGGTTCTGATCATTTGGTGAGAGCATGGCATCATACGTTCAATTTGCCGGTAAAGATTTCCAATTGTTCCAATAATTACGGTTCATATCAATTCCCAGAAAAACTGATTCCCCTATTCATTAATAATATCATTCACAACAAACCACTACCGGTTTATGGAGAGGGTGTGAATGTAAGGGATTGGTTGTTCGTAGAAGACCATGCCGCAGCCATTGATGTCATTTTCCATAAGGGGGAAATGGGAGAAACCTATAACATTGGTGGCAACAATGAATGGAGGAATATTGACCTCATCAAGGTGCTTTGTAAGCAGATGGATGAGAAATTGGGTAGGGACGAAGGAACTTCTGAACAGCTCATCACTTTCGTTAAGGATAGGGCAGGACATGATATGCGTTATGCCATAGATGCCGCCAAATTGATGAACGACCTAGGATGGGCTCCTACGGTAACATTCGAACAAGGATTATCCAAGACGATTGATTGGTATCTCAGTAATCAGGAATGGTTGGATAATATCACATCCGGAGCTTACAAGGATTATTATGATGCCCAATATGTGAATAGATAAATGGATTACGGATTTGTCCACAATAATGCCCAATTTGTTAATAAATAAGTGCACTTACCAACAATACCGTACCCAACCCTGCAGCCTCACGTCCTAACCAAGTCAAAACTGAAATAAGTAAGTAATGAAAGGAATCATACTTGCCGGAGGATCCGGAACCAGATTGTACCCCATCACAAAGGCCATTTCCAAACAGTTGATGCCTATCTATGATAAGCCAATGATTTATTATCCATTATCTATCCTGATGCAAGCAGGGATAAAGGATATTCTAATCATTACGACGCCTCATGATAATCCCCAGTTCCAAAGGTTATTAGGAGATGGCAAGGATATGGGATGTAATTTCCAATATGCCATCCAGGAAGTACCGAATGGTTTGGCTCAGGCATTCGTGATAGGAGAGGAGTTCATCGGAAATGATGGCGCTGCACTTATTCTAGGAGATAATATCTTCTACGGTTCAGGTTTACAAGAATTGTTGAGGGAAAGTGCGGATATCAAGCAAGGAGCAAGGGTATTTGCTTATCCGGTAAGTGACCCTGAAAGATATGGTGTGGTAGAATTCGATGAGCATAAGAAAGTAATTTCCATTGAGGAAAAACCGAAACAGCCGAAGTCTAATTATGCTGTTCCTGGTTTGTATTTCTATGATAATGATGTAGTGGAAATTGCCAAGAATATACAACCCTCCGCAAGGGGAGAATATGAGATCACGGATGTGAATAAGGTATATCTCGAAAGAGGTGACTTGGAAGTGGGAGTAATGGATAGAGGTACGGCATGGTTGGATACGGGTACATTCAATTCCCTGAGTGATGCTACGGAATTCGTGAGGGTAATCGAACAAAGACAAGGGATGAAAATCGGATGTATCGAGGAAATTGCCTACAATATGGGATTCATAGATAAGGCACAGTTGGAAAAGATTGCCCAGCCTCTCATCAAGAGTGGATATGGTGAATATCTTATGCAAGTAATCAATAGATAATCATGGAGTTCATCCCATTGGAAATACCAGAAGTATTCCTCATCAAACCTAGGGTGTTTGAGGACGAAAGAGGATACTTTTTTGAGAGTTTTAATGCCCAAAAATTCAAACAAGGAGCAGGTTTTCTCCCCAATTTTGTGCAGGATAACGAATCAAAATCCACCTATGGTGTACTGAGGGGACTTCACTTCCAAAGGCCGCCCTTTGCACAAGCCAAATTGGTTCGGGTGACTGAGGGCCGGGTACTGGATGTAGCTGTGGATATCAGGGAAGGTTCCCCAACATTCGGACAGTATGTAAGTGCGGAATTGAGTGCGGAGAATAAGCACCAACTCTATATCCCCAGAGGTTTTGCACATGGTTTTGTCGTATTGAGTGAAACAGCTGTCTTCAACTATAAATGTGATAATCTCTACTCCAAGGAAAGCGAGGGTAGTTTGATTTATAACGATAAGCAAGTAGCAATTAACTGGGGATTGGATGAATCCAAATTCATCGTCTCTGCAAAAGATAAGGAGGCTCCCACCTTGGAGCATCTCGTTCCGTTCAAGACACTTTGAAAAAAGGAACACACAACCTTTAAAATATTGAATTCGTAATGGAAAAATCATCTGGAAGGGTTCTGATAACAGGAGCCGCGGGATTTCTTGGTTCACACCTTTGTGATCGTTTCTTGAAAGAGGGATACCATGTGATTGGTATGGACAATCTGATTACTGGTAATTTGGATAACATTGCCCACCTATTTCCAAGAAAGGACTTCGAATATTATCATCATGATGTAAGTAAGTTCGTCCACGTTCCGGGCGAATTGGATTATATCCTACACTTTGCATCTCCTGCAAGTCCGATTGATTATCTCCAAATGCCCATCCAAACGATGAAAGTAGGGTCATTAGGAACCCATAACCTATTGGGATTGGCCAAGGCCAAGGGAGCAAGAATGCTTATCGCTTCTACTTCTGAGGTATATGGAGACCCATTGGTACATCCGCAAAAAGAGGATTATTGGGGAAATGTTAACCCGATAGGCCCAAGGGGCGTATATGATGAAGCCAAGAGATTCCAAGAGGCATTGACCATGGCATATCATACCTATCACGGTTTGGAAACCCGAATCGTAAGGATTTTCAATACCTATGGACCAAGGATGAGAACGGATGATGGTAGGGTATTACCAGCGTTCTTCTCACAAGCCATTAGGGGAGAGGACCTGACAGTGTTCGGTGATGGAAACCAAACCCGTTCATTCTGTTATGTGGATGATTTGGTGGACGGAATATTCAGATTGTTGATGAGTGATTACCATCTTCCTGTGAATGTTGGTAATCCATCCGAGATTACGATGAATGACTTCGGTAAGGAAATCCTTTCCCTTGTAGAGGGAACAAAGTCCAAACTTTGCTACAAACCTCTACCTAAGGATGATCCGAAAAGAAGAAGACCAGATATTTCCTTGGCAAAGGAAGTGTTGGATTGGGAGCCTAAGATAGACAGAAGTGAGGGTTTGAGAAGAACCTACGAGTATTTTAAGAAAGTAGTTAAGTAAACAAGGGATTCTCCCGATTCTTGAGTCAGTTATTGAATAAAGTCAAGTCTTTCTTTAGTGATGCCCATACCAAGGACATCACCATCTGGGCATTCATATCTTTTGGATTAAAGATTGGAGCCACCATCCTACAATTCTTGTTTGTAATGCTACTTTCAAGGAATCTAGGAGCAGATGGTATGGGTAAGTATTCCTTGTGTCTATCCATCATTACGATAGCATCCATTATTGGAAATATCGGTATAGATAAGGCATTACTCCGTTTTGTTCCGGTACTTTCAGCTAATGAACACTGGGACAGAGTCAGGAAAGTATTCAATATGGGAAGCCTCGTTGCACTGGGAGCAGGTATCTTGGTTTCTATCGTATTATGGTTTCTTAGTGACTGGATTTTCATAGAGGTATTACAAAGGGAAAGCCTTGGCGAATACCTGAGATGGTTTGTAATTGCCATCGTTCCCCTAGCTTTCATTACCAATATGACAGAGGCATTCAAGGGACTGAAGATGATTACGACCAGTCTGCTTCTGAAAAGTTTCATTCCCATCATTGGAATAGTAGGAGTGTACCTTTTGGTTCCTGAATTCGGAGTAAAAGGAATAGTCTGGACTTATGATGCAGCCGTCATCATCATCATGATTGGTGGCCTGTTGATGTGGTACCTTGGGTCGGAAAAGTTGAAAAGGCCATCCTTACCATCCAAGGAAGCATTCAATTTTAATACCTTGTTCAAGAGTAGCTTTCCATTATATGGATTGGCCATTTTCCAACAGATTATCGTTTCAGCACCCATTATCCTTTTGGGAATATATGTGGAAGACAACGAAACAGGTCAGTTCTTCAATGCACAGAAAGTATCCATAATGACCAGTTTGTTCTTGATTGCATTCAATACCATCTTGGCATCCAAGGTCGGTCATTTCTTTGCAAAGGAACAAATGGGAATCCTCCAAAGAACAGTGCAGCGAGCTACATTATTAGTCAGTGTTCTTGCCGCTCCAATCTTCATTTTCCTATTCATTTTCTCCGATTGGACAATGTCCGTATTCGGAGATGACTTTACAGATGGAGGCATATTGCTTCAGGTATTGTTGATAGGCAAGTTCGTTAGTGTGGTGCTCGGACCAGTAGGATTGATACTGATAGTAGGAGGGCGTGAACGAATCATGAGGAATACGGTCATCATTTCAGCTATTCTTATTGTGGTAGTCAATGTGATTCTACTACCAAGAATAGGTGTAATGGGAGCAGCAGTAGCTTCATCGGTAGCCATCACGACACAAAACCTATTGGCGGCATTCTTCGTAAAGAAAGAATTCAACATCATTACATTACCCACGTTCTTATTCAAAAGAACGGCATAATGAATAATAGGATTGTTTACATATTGTCCCTATTTGTTCTAATCCAACTTGGATGCAAGGATAAATACGTGGAAGACCATTGTCTCACCCAAGAATCAAGCGGGAAACCCAATATTCTTCTCATCATAGCGGATGACTTGGGCTTGGAATCCAGTCCTTGTTATGATATCGGTCCCGAATCATTGCATATGCCGGTATTGGAATCTCTTTGTGATAGGGGAATAGTATATGATAATGTTTGGTCGAATCCATTCTGTGCACCGACAAGAGCAAGCATGATTACAGGTAAACATGGTGTCAGAACAGGAGTCCTGAATATCTCAACAGATAATACCCTGAATGAAAGCGAGCAAACCATTCAGGCCTTGATTGATGAAGAAATGCCTGATGTATATTGTCAGGCCATCATCGGCAAATGGCACCTTAGCAATGAAATCAATGATGCGAATTATCCATTTAGAATGGGCATCCCTTATTTTGATGGAATGCTTAGGGGAACACCAAGGGATTATTACGATTGGAGAAGAACAGTCAATGGTAATACCCAGGCATCCAAGGGCTATATGACTTCTGTACTCACAGATTCTGCCATCAATTGGATCAATGATAGGGAGGCTTCTCCTTGGTTCTTGTGGTTGGCGTATTCCGCTCCGCACAAACCATTCCATGCCCCTCCGGTTGATTTGCATACCAAGGGCTACCTACCAGAGGACAAGGCTTCTATAGATGCGAATCCACTCTTGTACTATCACGCCATGCTGGAAGCATTGGATAAGGAAATAGGAAGACTCCTTGATAATGTTCCTCAGAATGTATTGGATAACACAATTATTATTTTCCTTTCGGATAATGGAACGCCAAAGGATGTAATCCAATCTCCTTATACAGAAAACCAAGCAAAGGGAACCCTTCATCAGGGAGGTGTACATGTCCCTATGATTGTTGCAGGTAAAGGCGTCGAAAGAATGGGAGAAAGGGACCCCAGTCTCATTAATACAACGGATATTTTTGCAACAGTAGCGAATCTTACAGGTATGCCCATTGAGGAAATACACGATAGCAAGTCATTCGTAGGAACATTCCAATCCCCTAATGCCACCAGCAGAACATTCAATTATACGGATATGATTAGTGGTTGGGCATATCGGGATGAACGATACAAGTTCGTCTATAAGTCAAATACGGATTCAAGAAGACTATTTGACTTACAGGAAGACCCGTACGAATCCGATAACCTCATCAATTCCCCCGAACCGAATATTCAAGCCATCATTTCTGAATTAGAATCCAAAGCAGTTTTACTTAGGGAACAGTAATCCTAATGATTATGAAAAGGAAAGTAGACTTAATTATTATCGGAACCCAAAAGGCCGGGACATCCTCCTTATTGAGGCTATTGGAACAGCATCCAAGGATGACACCTCATATCACAGGGGAATTGGGATTCTTTATCAATGATGAGGAGTACGCTAAGGGCTATGATAAATTGTATACGAAGTATTTCCCTGCGAATGTACCTGATAACGAACTACTGATTGCAAAGAATGTCGGTATATTCGAAAGCAAAAAGGCACTGGAGCGACTGAAGCAGCACAATCCGGATGTCAAGGTGGTTGTGTCACTGCGTCATCCCGTGGATAGGGCCTACTCCGCATTCTGGTACATGAAAAGTGTCGGTGCTGAAAGGGCCGAGAAATTCGAGGATATCATGGATGAGGATGTCAACGAACGTTTCCCCGGGAATGATTTCATGATTCGGAGCTGTGATTACTTGAAACGGGGAATGTACCACCACTATCTCCAACAATTGGAAACTGTTTTCGATAGGGAACAGATTCTGGTTTTGGACTTCAGGCTACTGAAAAAGGATGGTGTGGCATTCTGTAATGAAATATTCAAATTCGCAGGTATCGAGGAATTCGATATTGAGAATAGTGTAAGGAATAAGTCATCCAAAATAAAGTATGTTTGGATTGCTTCGTTCTTTGGTGGTCATAACAAAAATTTCATCAAGAAATTCTTTTCGAATCTGTTGCCTCCCCAAGTAAGATTGAAAGTAAAGAGTACCATCAAAACTTGGAATAAAACCAACGAACCCATCCCTAAGATAAGACCGGAACTAAGGGAAGAACTGACTCAACGTTTTGTTGAGGATAACGAATTGCTCTACAGGGATTATGGTATCAAGTTCTAGGACAATGGATAAGGACTTCAGAATAGATTTTATCGGTATTGGTGCATCCAAGTCTGCTACGTCATGGGTAGCTGAAATCCTGAGATTACATCCGGATATTTATTATCCTATGGATGAAAAGGAATTGAATTATTTCAATAGGATCATGCCTCAGGATTTCAAGACGAAGAATCATAATCATGGAAAACCATTGGAATGGTACCACGATTACTTCAGGGATGCTAAAGAGGAGCAGGTAACAGGAGAGATTACGCCTGTATATCTTCCTTTGGAGGAATGCGCCAAGGATATCCATGCTTATAACCCCGAAGTGAAAATCTTTGCGGTACTCCGTCATCCGATAGAACGCTCATTTTCACAATTCAAGTTCAGCAAGCAAAATGGTATCGGAGGATACGATACTTATGAGGAGGCCATCAAGGGGAATCCTGAAAAATTCCTTGATACGAGCATGTACTACAGGAATTTGAAAAGGTACTTTGATGTTTTCCCAAAGGAAAACATCAAAGTACTCTTTTTCGAGGATGTCAAAAAGGATAATAAGGCATTCCTCAAAGAGCTGTATGATTTCTTGGGAGTCAGTGAATTTTATCCTGAATTGACGGATAAGAAAGTAAATGTCGGATTACAGCCCAAGAGTCAGGGACTTGTGAATTTTATAGGAAAAGCCAAGATGTTCATCCACTCCAATGGTTTACAATTCATGCTACCTGTCCTGCAGAAAACAGGTGTTCTTTCTGCTGTCAAATCTTTGAAAAGGAACAATATGACTGCAAGGAAAGAAACGAAGAAAGAGGAAATGCATGAGAATACAAGAAAGCGACTCAAGGATTATTTCCGAAAGGATATCGAATCGCTGGAACAACTCCTAAATAAGGATTTGTCTCATTGGAAAGACTAGACCAAAACTCATTATACCAAAAATACGGCTAAGTATAAATTGGGAACGGCGATTCAAATAAAAGACCAACCGGGAAGCAGTATCGTCACCATGCTTCAGGTTTGGATTCTTGTCCTTTGTGGCATAACACCATTCCTTTTGGTTTTTGGAAATATAGCCCCTCCCTTGGGCGGCTTTAAAATCCATTGGTTTACCAATGGATTCACAACACTCCTGATTTGTATATCCTTGTTTTTCTTATTGAAAAAATGGTTGTACAAGGCCGCTTTTTTGGGTGTGTTCCTGGTCGCTAACGTTATATTCAGTATCAATACCAGTATAACGGAGCTACTGAATACCCTGTCAGGTCCATTGATATTCGTATATTTTATCATTCTCGTAGAGAAGGATTTGTTGATTATCAAGGGAGCACGGGAGATACTCTATATTTTCGTATTAACGAGTATGGTACCCATTATGATAGCTATTCTGCAATTCATAGGTATCCTACCTTTTAATATATGGGCATTTAATGCGATAAACATTACACGCCCTTTTGGGGAGCCGATTCAAAGGGTCAACGGATACCTGTACCATGCCAGTGAGTTAGCCAATATTGCGTTTTTTATATTCACGATATTGGTAATCATGCTTAGGCGCATTTACATAGCGCCCTTATTCTTATTCTTTTTTGCATTCCAAATCATCCTCCTCATCAAAAGCTCGATAGGAGGATTCTTGATACTAACTACCTATCTTCTGGTATGTCCTATCAAGTTTGATTGGCAGGTTAGGAATCTATCCAAGATAGCTGCAGTATTAGGAGCTGCATTGGTCATTTTACTGTTCGGGGATCATTTGATGCATTTTGCGGTAGATAAGTTCCTGCCTGATTCTACGAGGAACCAGTTTTACCTATCTCCGGATATCTTTACCGGACGTGGTCGGATTTGGAGTATCTATTTTTATGGAATAGCGAAGTATTTCAGTCCGATGAATTTTATATTCGGAGGTGGTTTCGGAGCCAGTAAGCATATGTTTGATTTGATTCTGCCCGAAACAGGAATATTATGGGTTGCTGATTTCACACCCCATCCACACAATGAATTCCTCCATCTTTTTGTCAATGGAGGAGCCGTATTCATGGGGCTTTATGTAGCGGTATTCCTCTGGTGCTCCAAGGTAATCAAGAAATTCAATAGAACCCCATATAGACTCAATCCCATTACACTGATAGTATTCATAACAGCAGGTATGACCGTACCCATTTCGGATAGGTTCGTTTTCTGGCTGGCATTCTCATTTTTGTTAATAGCGTTCAGATTAAAGTCCCTGAGTATGGAACGTTCGTCCAAAGAACGACAAATAGCAATGAGTTGAAATGAAAAGTAAAAAGAGAATCATCGTAGCAGGTGCTCCGCGTTGTGGAACCACATCATTATTCAATTACCTGAATGACCATCCTGATGTATATGGGCCTGAAATCAAGGAAACATGCTACCTCATTGACCAAGGATATTTTCCGGATTCATACAATCAGATGCAGGTGCTTCCTAACATCCATAAGAATGGTTTGGATGGATACGATGCACTGTTCGATGAGGCTAAGGATAACCAAGTATGGTTGGAAGCAACACCTGATTATATGTACCAACAAACATTTTTGGAGGTGATTGGCCAATTCGATCCCAAACCCTTGGTGGTTTTTTGTCTGAGGGAACCCTCCGCAAGGGTATATTCCCTATTCAAATTTGCTAAGAGTAGACTGGGAATACTCAGTAACGATATTACATTCTCCCAATTCTTGGATGATATCAAGAAAGGAACAGGTGAACTTCAGGAACACAACATACTGAAACATGTCATCGACCATTCCAAATATGTGAATTATGTGGAAAAGGTAGCTCAGGTGATAGGTAAGGAAAATGTGATGGTGGTGGTGAATGAGGAATTCATCAAGGCACCTGTCCTGACCGTTTCCGAAATAGTGGATAGGATGGGATTGGATAAGGGCTTCTACGATACCTATGAATTCCAAAGGTACAATGAGAGTTATGAGGTTAAGACGCAGGTGTTCCGTAAGATATATGAAAAACTTCCATTGCCCTATTCCTGGAGGTATGGTGATAATCCGATCAAACGCACACTGAAGAAGATTCACCATTCCATCAATGCCAAGGAAAATTCGGCCAAGACAGATGACGAAAGCTCATTACTAGTGGAATTGAGGAAGGAGTTCATCGAACCGAACGCCCGATTGAAAGAGCAGTTCCAATTGGACCTTTCCAAGTGGGAACCCACATCTGTACCATCCTAAAGTATTATCATGAAAAGTCTACTGGTAAAGATTATACAGATCAAAAGAAAGGATTTTGAATTGAATCCCTTGGTTTCTACCTGGGATTTGGTACAGATATTCTTCTTTATTGTCAAGAGAATATTCAGGGGTACTTGGGCTGGCCTTTTCTTTAAGGAAAATCAGGGCGTCACCCTGATTGGTAAAGGGGCAAGGGTTCGGAACAAGAGATTCATTACCAGTAAGGGGAACCTCATTATAGAGGAGAATGCAGAAGTACAAGGTATATCCGAAGATGGTCTCATCTTTGGAGCAAATGTTTCCATTGGTCAGAATGCATTGATTCGTCCAAGTGATTATTATGGTAGGGAAATAGGAAAGGGATTGGAAATCGGGGATAATTCCAATATCGGCCCATTCAATTATGTGGGCTGCTCAGGGAAAATTACCATAGGAAAGAATGTCATGGTTGGTCCGAGGGTCAGTTTTTATGCAGAAAATCATGTATTTGAATCCACTGATATACCCATGAAACTACAAGGAATCGAGAAAGGAGAAATCATTATAGGGGACGACTGTTGGATAGCTTCCAATAGTGTCATAGTAAGTAATGTAACAATCGGAGAAGGATCCATTGTAGCATCAGGTAGCGTGGTCACCAAGGATGTACCGCCCTATTCCATTGTTGCAGGCGTACCCGCCAAGGTGATCAAATCCAGAAAGAACGTATAACAAACATGAATATTCTATTCTTACACAGTTCGTCAGGCCTCTATGGTGCCAGTAAAATCATGGTGGAAACCATTCAGGTATTGGATAAGGAACTGGGGAAAGTAGTGGTCTGTCTACCTGATGAGGGAGATTTGAGAAAGGCATTGGAAGATGTAGGGGCTGAGGTAATCGTGATGCCATTGGGAATCCTGAGAAGAAAGTATTTCAATCCTTTGGGCTTGCTCAATAGGCTGTACTTCCTGTTATTGGCTGCCTGGAAAATCAGGAAACTGGTCAGGAAACATAAGATTGATATTGTTTATTCCAATACTACGGCAGTATTGGCGGGTGCAATAGCAACCCGTTTTTCCAAGGTTAAGCATCTGCTTCATATCCATGAGATTATAGAAAAACCCAGATTCTTTTCAAAATTCATAGCCTGGATCATTAAGAAGTGGAGTGATAAATCCATTGTTGTTTCCAATGCGGTAAAGAAACATTGGGATGGTGTCAAAGGTGGTGATGATGGGATTATCAAGGTCGTTCACAATGGAATCATTGGCGATCGTTTCGCAACAGGAGTAAGAAGTAAGGTAAGGGATGAAATCGGAATCGAGGAAAATACCCTGTTGGTAGGAATGATTGGTCGGGTCCATTACTGGAAAGGACAAAGTTATTTCTTGGATTTGGCCAAAGAAATCAAGGACAAGAGGAATGATGTAAAATTCCTAATGGTGGGAGATGCATTCCCCGGATATGAATACCTCTACGATGAAATCAATGAGAAGATAGAACAACTTGGACTTACCGATAATGTCATCCAAATGAGATTCAGAAGGGATATCCCGGATATCATGGCAGCATTGGATATCTTTGTTCTACCCTCGATATTACCCGACCCATTTCCTACGGTTATCCTTGAATCCATGCATGCCAGTAGACCTATTGTGGCTACGGCCCAGGGAGGAGCATTAGAAATGATTGAACATAATGTTACGGGATATCATGTTCCTATCGGAAATAGTAAGGAAGCAATAGGGATTTTCGAGTCCTTATTAAAGGATAAGGAGAAAAGGGAGCAATTCGGACAAGCAGGTAAGGAAAGGGTGACAAAGGAATTTTCCGTTGATAAGTACACCCGAAGAATGAGGGAAGAACTAACATCCCTGATTCGTCCCAAGGCCTAATCACAGATTACTTTAAGAATACTACACAACTTTAGACAAGCATGAAAATTGCCATTATTGGTTCAAGAGGTTATCCCTATGTATATAGTGGATACGAAACCTTTGTGACGGAACTTGTGGAGCGACTGATTCCGAAAGGAATAGAAGTAACAGTATATTGCCACAAGAATCTTTTCAAGGAACATCCGGCAGAAGTGAATGGTGTCAAATTGGTCTATATCAATACCATCCAACGTAAGACAATGGCTCAACTGGTCCATTCTGTCCAGTCGATGTGGCATGCTGTGAGGCAGGATTATGATGTCATCCTTGCCGTTAACTCGGCTAATGGCCCATTCGGATTGATATCCAGGATATTCAGGAAAAAAACCTGTATCAATGTGGATGGATTGGAATGGCTAAGGCCCAAATGGAAAGGATTGGGAGGGAAGTATTTCTATTTCGCATCTTGGTTATCCACCAAACTTTACGATGTCATTATCACTGATTCGGACGAAATGGGAAAGTATTATGTCAAGGAATTCAATACGCCATCCACAGTCATTGCTTACGGAGCGAATATCAGACATTCCAAGCAACCGGAGCTGATTCAGAAATGGGATTTGGAAAAGGATAGCTACTATCTGATAGTAGGCCGACTCATACCTGATAATAATGCAGATACGATTGTAAGGGAATTCATTAAGTCCAATTCCAAGAAAAAATTGTGTATCGTAGGAGATGTTCCCTATAAGGACGAATTTGCATTGAATATCAAAAAATACCAGGAACAGGACGAAAGGGTATTCTTTACGGGATACATTTATAATCAGGATGTTCTGGCCGAACTATACCACAATTGCTACATGTACTTCCACGGGCACGAATTCGGAGGCACCAATCCGACATTGCTCAAGGCCCTTGCTTATGGATGTGGTATCATGGCCCTCGATACCGTATTCAGTAGGGAAGTACTATTGAATGGAAAACATGGAAAGTATTTTTCCAAGGAAGACGGAAACCTCAAGCAACTCATTGATGATGTAGAAAAAGACCCAGGAATTATTGCCCAATTCAAAGAGATTTCACGAGAGCGTATCACGACCCATTATACTTGGGAAAAGATTACCAATCAGTACATTGATCTCTTCGAATCCATGACCAATAAAAAATAAGGCCGGATGTTACATTCAAAGAAGTTAATAAGGATACTGATCGATCTGGTAGGACTTAACCTGGCTGTTTTCATTGCTTATTTCGTAGGCAAGGACTTTGACGGCAATTTACTGTCCACACAAGATTATCTGACATTATGGGTCATCGTGAACCTCCTTTGGTTCTCGACCTTGTCTGTCGCGAATAAACTATATGGTAGATTCGAATATACCACCTTCAGTATGGAAATCAGGAGCGTAATGCAAAACTACCTCCTTCATCTGTTTGGATTTTCAGTCATCAGCTTACTCATCATGAGGGAGAATCTCATTATTCCCTCTAATAGTGGTTGGTTCATTATCATATTTTATGGTTCAATCCTATTACTATTACCCTTGGGAAGATTCCTCCTCAAGAGAATATTACCAAGTATCAGAGGCGTCGAAACCCTCAACTATATCGTAGTGGGTTACTGTGATGTATTACCTAAGGTAGAAAGAACAATCAGTGATGCTCACTTGAATAAGGTCAAATATCTGGGGTCGTTCGGAAATGATAATATTATAGCTCCTTACAAGAAAATCGGAGGTGCGGATGATATTTATGAATATATCAAGAGTAATAATGTCAACCTGATATTATATGCATCCAATGTGCTACCCGGTAAGGATGTGAGGAAATTGATGAATTATTCCTTGCTGAATTTCATCGATTTCAAAATTATTCCACTAGAAGTGGAATTGATATCAAGGGGAGTGAAAATGGAAGTCCATAATGGATTCCCCATTATTTCCGTCAAGGACGAAAACATCGCAAGGCTCAGAAACCGATTACTCAAAAGGATGTTTGACTTGGTCTTTTCTTCTCTCGTAATCATCTTTATAATGTCTTGGTTGTACCCCTTATTGTCATTTTTGATAAAGAGACAATCACCCGGCCCCGCATTCTTCAATCAGGAAAGGGTAGGGCATAAGAACCAACATTTCATCTGCCACAAGTTCAGGTCCATGGTCATCAATGATGAGGCAGATACCAAGCAGGCTACGAAGAATGATAGTAGGATTACGAAGATTGGGGCCTTTATGAGAAAAACCAATCTGGATGAGATGCCCCAATTCTTCAATGTATTCAAGGGAGACATGAGTGTCGTAGGACCCCGTCCTCATCCGGTCTATTTGGATAAGGAGTTGGGTAATGAATTAGAAGAATACATCCTGAGACACTACACGAAACCGGGAATCACGGGTTGGGCACAAGTCAATGGATTCAGAGGTCCTACGGAAACCAAGGAAGCCAAGGAAGGAAGAACCAAACATGATGTTTGGTATCTGAGGAATTGGTCGTTTTTCTTGGATTTGAAAATTGTATTCCTTACCGTATTTGGTAAGAAAACCCAAGAAAACGCATTCTAAGACCCAAGGAACCATCTTCGATTCTCACTAAATGCACTAATGATGAAACGTAAATTCCTACAAACCCTGTTGTTACTTTTGGTAACAGTTTTTGCTATGAATGCCCAGGATGTATACCAACATACCTCGAAGTATTCCATTTATGAATTTCTGGAAGAAGCTGCAAACCAACAAATTATTGATATCAATACGGCGGTCAAACCATTTTCTAGATCTTTTATTGCAGAACAACTATCAACCATTGATGAGAATAGAACATCACTGAACAACAGGCAACAAAAGGAACTTGACTTCTTTCTAAGGGATTATAATAAAGAACTTAAAAGAGAGGATTTCAACAAGACTTATAATTCGGATAAGTTCTTTAAGAAAGAGAATTTCTTCCATAAGTCCGAGGATAAGCGATTGGATGCATACTTTTTCAGCTCGGATAAATTCCAAGCTACAGTTAATCCTGTCTTAGGGATGAACTATAACCTATCGGCTTCAGCATTCCAAAGGTGGTACGGAGCCGAGCTGAATATGTACCTAGGTAAGAATTTCGGTGCATATGTCAGTTTTAGGGATCTTTCCGAGAATAAGAAAATGACATCCTCCGAGTTCCTCAACCAACTACCAGCAGGGGTCAATAGACCTAATAATAGAAGAAGTGTTACGGATTATAGTGAGATAAGAGGTGGACTTACCTATTCTTGGAAATGGGGGTCCGTAGGCCTGTTACAGGAACAAATCGTAATGGGAAATAATAACCACGGGTCGATTATCATGTCGGGTAATGCTCCGGCCATTCCTCATATTAAGGTACAAGTAAAACCGACTAAATGGTTTGAGTTCAATTACATGTATGCATTCCTGAATTCAGAGGAAATAGACAGTGTAAGGACTTATCAGGTAAATAACGGGGTGGATAGGATCATCTACCAGAACAAGTTCATGGCTACGAATATGTTTACCATCACACCCGTGAAGAACCTGAGATTTTCGTTTGGTAACGCTATGATTTATTCTGATAATCCACATAATATCGGATACATCATTCCTTTATTCTTCTACAAATCCATAGACCATGCGAATAGTAGTCAGAATAATAAGGCAGGACAGAATGGCCAGTTATTCTTCGATATCAGCTCAAGAAATCTGAAATATGTCCATCTGTATGCAAGTTTGTTCATAGATGAAATACGCTTCTCCACATTTTTTGATGAAGCAGAACAAAGGAACCAATTAGGATTCAAGATTGGAGCAGATGCAAGGAATATTCTCAATTCCAACCTATCCGCCAAGGTAGAATATACCCGTTCCAATCCTTACACCTATAGACATTATATCCCGTCATTGGATTATGCATCCAACAACTATAATATGGGACATTATCTAGGTGATAATTCAAGGGAAATTTACCTTGAACTCAATTACAAGATACTTCCTAGACTCAAGGCGACCGCCTACTTCCTGAATGCTACCAAAGGAGGAGTGGAACCATTCGGACCGGGAGGAATAGGGGGTGTTTCAGGAACACCATTCCAGAGAACAATAGATTTCGAAAGACAGGAAATCGGATTAACTGTAGATTATGAAATTCTTCATGACATTTATGTTAAGGGAAGTTTGATCCTTTCTGATGTCACGGACAACACAAATACTTATACACCCGAGTTTGAGAGAGGAAATAATACCTTTGCATCCTTATCTGTCAACTGGGGTTTTTAATTTCCAAAAATTGAATTGAATGTATCAGGAACTGTTAGAGAGAAAAAAGAAGATTGCAGTAGTCGGATTAGGCTATGTCGGCCTACCGATTGCACTTGAATTCGCTCGATTCTTTGATGTGATTGGTTTTGATATCAACGAGGAAAGGGTGAACCAAATGCGCAATAATATCGATCCATCCAAGGAGTTGGATAGCTCTGCATTTGAGGGAACCAGCATTGAGTTTTCACACGATCCAAGGGATTTGAGAAAAGCTCATTTCTACATTGTAGCAGTTCCTACGGATATCAACAAACATAAGGTTCCCAATCTGACACCTTTGTTGAAAGCTTCCGAAAGTGTAGGGAATGCCATCAAGAAAGGGGATTATGTTGTATTCGAATCCACGGTTTACCCAGGATGTACCGAGGAGGATTGCTTGCCTATCATAGAGGATATCTCAGGCCTGAAAAGGAATACGGATTTTAAATTCGGTTACTCACCAGAAAGAATCAATCCGGGAGATAAGGTCAGAACACTGACGACCATACTGAAAATCGTTTCGGGAGGTGATGCGGAATCCTTGGAAGAAATCAACAAGACCTACGAGCATATCATCAAGGCTGGAACCTACAAGGCATCTACGGTCAAGGTAGCTGAAGCAGCTAAGGTTATCGAGAATACCCAAAGGGATTTGAACATTTCCCTTATGAATGAGCTTTCTATTATATTCGATAGAATGGGAATCGATACGGGTGAGGTATTGAAAGCAGCAGGAACAAAATGGAACTTCCTGAAGTTTTTCCCGGGATTGGTTGGTGGCCACTGTATCGGAGTGGACCCGTATTATCTCATGCATAAGTCCAAGCAATTGGGATATGACCCACAAGTCATTGCAGCAGGTCGTAGAATCAACGATAATATGCCTGCATTCATCGCAAAACGTCTGGTTCAGATTCTAATACAGAAAGGAAAGAACCCAAGCGATTGCAAAGTAATTGTGAAAGGAATCACTTTTAAGGAGAATGTTTCGGATATTCGTAACTCGAAAGTGGCTACCCTAGTAGGGGAATTGAACGATTATTCCATCAAAGTGGATATCGTTGACCCTTACGCAACACAATCAGAAGTCAAAATGGTCTATGACCTAGAACTAACCAATCAGCCATCCAATGATTATGATGCCGTAATCGTAGCTGTTGCCCACAACGAATATAAGGAACTCGATCAGGCCTACTTCAAATCCTTATCCAAGGACGAATTGGTACTGATGGACTTGAAATCATTATATGATTTTTCAGATGATGATTTCGTGTACTGGAAATTATAATTCTTAAATCAAGTCAATATTAAAATAAGGTCAATGCAGGTAATGGAAGATATAGCGGATTTATTATACCAAGGAGGGGATGAAAGATTGGATATACTAGACAATGGGAATAATAAGTATCATATCAACCCATTCCATTATCAGGATTTATTCAATAGGGGGTCCTGCACCTGTTCGACCTTGAATCCACTTACAGCCAAAGTACTGGAAAGTGATATAGATTTTAATAATGATGAGGAACTCATCCGTTTAAGGGATAATCACGCAAAAAGATTGAAGCACTTACTCAATTATGAGGGTAAGGATGCTTTCGATTTAATCTTTGCACCATCCGGTAGTGACTTGGCTTACCTGCCTATCCTATTCTCAAAGATATTTTATCCAGAAAAGGAAATGTTACTCCTCCTGACTTGCCCCGAAGAATTGGGTTCTGGTAGCCAGATGGCATATCTGGGGAAGTATTATGCAGGAAAAAACCAATTCGGAGACGCCACGGAGAAAGGTGATGATGTCAATGCAAGATATGATGTAAGTATGGCCCGATTCAAGGCCAGAAACGATAATGGACTCATTATCAAACATACAGAAGATATCAAGGAAACACTTGCCAAGTATCCGGAAAAATCGAAGATTGGTGCTTTGGTCATTGGGAGTAAATCAGGAATTGAGGATGATATTTCCGTAATCCCTAACCTGAATAAGGAAGCCATTTGGGTGGTTGACCTGTGTCAGTTCAGAAACTCCAAAAGATTGGTCAACCATCTTTTGGACATGGGATGCATGGTCATGATTACCGGTTCGAAGTTTTATATGGCACCACCATTTTGTGGCGTTATGCTGCTACCCAAATCATTGACCCAACGAATCGAACAATCCGAAATCAAACCCGAATACACAGAGGGTTTTGACAAGATATTCTCGAAATACGATTTCACGGATAGTTTTCCTAAGCTCAGAGAATTTTTCCCAAGCCAACTGAACAAGGGATTAGCATTGAGATGGGAAATTGCATTGAATGAAATGGAACGTTTCAATGAGATTCTTAGAAAGGATTCCCTTAGGATAATTGCAGATTGGAATGATGTCATCAAGGAATGTATAGCGAATAGCAATCATTTGGAATTGATGCCCCATCAGGAAAAGACAAATCAGAGTATCATCTCTTTTCGAGTGAAATCAAGGTTTGGAACCTACTTCAGTTTTGACGAACTAAAAATTTTCTATAAGGACATCACTGCCGATGAATACGAAATTGGTCCGTTCAAGAAAATCTTCTTCGGACAACCCGTGAAATATAGCTGTGGAGCCTTTATCAGGGTAGCTATCGGTGCATACAATATCTATAACTTGTTGAAAAAGGACGAGACAACTCGTTTTGATTTCGATAAGATGCTCATGGATATAATAGATGAAAGAGCAGGTCATTTTATATAGACACTCCAAGGAGGATATAAGTAGGATAATTCAGGATATATTCCGGAATCATCCAGATCAGTCCAAGGAAAAGGCATTGTATGTCTATTCAATGGACTTACTGCAAAACAGATTGGAACACATCAGTGAGGTGTTTCCGAAATCTACCATTCATGCTATAGCCATAAAGACGAATGCTTTACCCGAAGTACTTCAGCATATCGTCAGCGAGGGACACGGACTGGAAGCCGCCTCTATAGAGGAAGTAAGACTGGCCATACAGGCGGGTTGCCCATCCGAACGAATCGTATTTGATTCACCAGCTAAGACGAGGGAAGAAATCGAGGAGTGCGATACACTGTATAAGGGAATGTATCTCAACGTCAATTCTTTCCAGGAACTCAAACGATTGGAAACATCCAAGGATTTGAGGATTGGGTTAAGAGTGAATCCCTTGTTGGATGTAGGTGCTCCGGGAATTTACAATGTTAGTAACTCTAATTCCAAATTCGGAATACCCATCCATCTACAAGACCAAATCATCCAATCCGCTTTTTCTATGAATCATATATGTGGACTTCATGTTCATGCAGGTTCGGAAATAGGAAATACGGATCAGCATGTCGAAGCGATTGGTAGGGTATACGATATCGCTGAAACAATTAATGCGAAACAAAAGGGAAAAATTGAATTCTTCGATTTGGGCGGAGGTATTCCCGCTAGGATGAAAGAGGGTATCCAACCCACACTCTTCGGATTCGTAGATGCGCTAAAGAAACGTTGTCCCAAACTATTCAGCGACTATCAATTGATAACGGAATACGGACGCTTGGTTCATGCACACAATGCATTCGCAATAGGACGGGTGGAATATGTATTGGATTATTATAATCCTCAAATTATAATCACTCATCTCGGAGCTAATTTATTTCTAAGGGAAATATACAGTGCTACTGCTCCATATCATGCCATTCATATCTTAGATGAGAATGGTAAGCTAAAAAGTAATCCAGAAGAACTTTATGATATCGGAGGTCCACTATGTTTTTCTGGTGATTTCATCGGTAGGAAAATCCAACTCAATCAGGCCGATGAAAATAATTGGATTGTAGTATCGGATTGTGGAGCTAATACGATTTCCATGTGGTCGGAACATTGCAGTAGGGAAAAAATCAAGGTCATTTATCATCAATCCAAAAAAGGAAATGGGTAGTATGAACATACCAATGGTGGATTTGAAAAACCAGTATCTCAAGATAAAGGATGAGATTGATGGCGGTATATTGGAGACGATTTCCTCAACCCAATTCATCGGTGGTGAAAAGGTCAGGACTTTCAAGGAGAATCTTGAAAAATACTTAGATGTAAGACATGTAATTCCCTGTGCGAATGGAACAGATGCCTTACAAATTGCCCTGATGTCCCTGGATTTGAAACCAGGGGATGAAGTAATTGTGCCTGCATTTACATATGTGGCTACGGCTGAGGTCATTGCTTTGCTCCAACTCCAACCTGTAATGGTGGAAGTTGACCCCAATACCTTTAATCTTACAGCGGATATTTTCGAAAAGGCCATCACTCCAAAAACGAAGGCTGTTGTTCCTGTTCATTTATTTGGCCAGACTTGTGATATGGAACCCATTATGGCCGTTGCCCGGGAACACGGTATTTATGTCATAGAGGATAATGCCCAGACCATTGGTGCTACTTATACCTATGATGATGGCCATCAGGCAAAATCAGGAACCATTGGTCATATTGGTACTACCTCATTCTACCCATCCAAGAATTTGGGATGTTATGGTGATGGAGGAGCCCTCTTTACCAATGACGACCAATTGGCAAAGAGGATTCAGATGATTGCCAATCATGGTCAGGTAACGAGATATTATCATGATGTAATTGGATGTAATTCCAGATTGGATGCGATACAGGCAGTAGTGTTGAATACCAAGCTGAAGTACTTGGATGATTATTGCAGGGCAAGGCAGAAAGTCGCCCAATATTATGATAAGGCCCTAGCTGGTGTGGCACAATTAACCATACCCGTAAGGGAGCCCAAATCCAATCATGTATTTCATCAATATGTATTGAGAATAGATGGTAATAGGGATGGGATGGTACAATATCTAAAGGATAAGGGTGTGGGATGCATGATATATTATCCATTGCCATTACACCATCAGAAAGCATTCGCTCCATTTTTCAAGGGAGGGAATCTTCCCATTTCAGAACAACTGTGCAAGGAAGTATTTGCTATTCCCATTCATACGGAAATGGAGGAGCAACATCTTGAATATGTAACCCAAACCATCATTCAGTTCTTCGACTAATCGTGGATACAACAAATACATATTTCGCACACGAGACAGCTGTCATAGATGAACCCTGCCAGATTGGTAAGGGTACGAAAATATGGCACTTTAGCCATATCATGCAGGATAGTATCATTGGAGAACAGTGCAATATCGGACAGAATGTTGTAGTGTCTCCTAGGGTAATTCTGGGACGCAACGTGAAAGTACAAAACAATGTATCCATCTATACGGGCGTGATTTGTGAGGATGATGTTTTCCTAGGGCCATCCATGGTTTTTACCAATGTGATGAATCCTCGTAGTGCCGTAAATAGGAAATCTGAATTTCAACCTACACAAGTAAGAAAAGGGGCATCTATCGGGGCTAATGCCACAATCGTATGCGGTAATGAGATAGGCGCTTATGCCATGATTGGTGCAGGAACGGTAATCATCAGACCTGTCAAACCTTATGCCTTGATGGTAGGTAATCCGGCCAGACAAATTGGTTGGGTCAGCAAGTACGGGGATAAGCTGGATTTTGATGGGAATGGTAAGGCTGTTTGTCAGGAAACAGGAGAGTGCTATACCTTAGAACAAGGTTTTGTCAAAGCAATCAACACGGATTAGTATCAAGACTTTTGCATTGATAGGAGCCGCAGGATACATTGCACCCAGACACATGGAGGCAATAAGGAAAACAGGTCACGAATTGGTCGCTGCACTCGATCCACATGATTCCGTAGGTATTCTGGACCGCTATTTTCCGGATTGCCATTTTTTTACGGAATATGAACGCTTTGATAGACATTTGGAAAAATTGAAGCGAAAAGGAAAAAAGGTGGACTATATCAGTGTTTGTTCACCCAATTACCTACATGATGCACATATCAGGTTTGGGTTGCGGTACGGAGCAGATGTGATTTGTGAAAAACCAATGGTACTGAACCCCTGGAATGTTGAGGCGATAAGGGAAATAGAGGAGGAATCCAGTCATCGTGTTTTCAATATTCTACAACTCCGATTGCATCCAAGTATCATTCAACTGAAAAAAAAGGTCGATAGCAACAAGGATAAGACCTACGATATCGATTTGCAATACATTACTTCCAGAGGAAACTGGTATCACAATAGTTGGAAAGGAGAGATTTCAAAATCGGGTGGAGTAGCCACCAATATCGGAGTCCATTTTTTTGATATGTTACTCTGGATTTTTGGAAGCGTGAAGCAAATGACCATCATTGAGAATGATAAGGATACCATTTCAGGCCAACTCCAATTGGAGCATGCAAAAGTAGATTGGTTACTCAGCATCGATTCGAATCGGATTCCAGCTCATCAGAATACAAGGACATTCCGTTCGATGAGGGTAAACGACGAATACTTTGATTTTAGTCAGGGATTCGAGGACTTGCATGTAAAGAGCTATCAGGAAATATTGGATGGTAATGGTTTTGGAGTGAATGATGTGAAAGAAACCATTGCTTTGGTTAGTAGAATAAGATCAATTTAATACAGGATAAAGTAATAATGAGAATATTAGTCACAGGAGGAGCTGGATTCATAGGATCCAATTTGGTAGATGGACTACTCAAGGACGAACGGGTCAGTTTCGTTAGGGTACTGGATGATCTATCCACAGGATTCGAAAGAAACATCAAGGAGCATTATGACCGTCCGGATTTCGAATTCGTGAAAGGGGATATCAGGGATTATGATGTGTGTATGAATGCATGCAAGGGAATGAATGCCATTTCCCATCAAGCTGCATTGGGTTCCGTACCTCGTTCCATTAATGATCCGATTAAGACGAATAGCGTCAATATAGACGGATTCCTAAATATGATGACAGCTGCCAAAGAGTCGGGCATCAAGCGTTTTGTATTCGCAGCATCTTCATCCACTTATGGGGATAGTAAGGAACTCCCCAAAAAGGAAGAAAGAATCGGAGCTCCGTTATCTCCATATGCAGTGACCAAATTGGTGAATGAATTATATGCCAATGTTTTCAGCAGGGTATATGGTGTGGAATATGTAGGGCTCAGATATTTTAATGTGTTTGGTCCCAAGCAAGACCCTAATGGAGCCTATGCGGCAGTAATTCCCTTATTCATGAAAGCAGCTCTGAACAATACCGCTCCTACAATCAATGGCGATGGTACATTCAGTAGGGATTTCACTTATGTGAAAAATGCGGTTCAGGCGAACATCAAGGCATTATTCACGGAGAATAATGATGCATTGAATCAGATTTATAACGTTGCCCTAGGAGAACGCACCACACTCAACGAATTGTGGCAATCCATTAGGAATGCAGCCAAATGTGAGGCAGATGCCATTCACGGACCTGTCAGGGGTGGGGATATCCCCCACAGTTTGGCAGATATAAGCAAAGCCAAATCTCTTTTGGGTTACGATCCCAAAATTAAGATCGATGAGGGATTGGGATACGCATATGATTGGTATTTTAAATTTGTAAAAGGTGGAAAATAACAAGGTATTCATCATTGCAGAAATTGGTCAGGCCCATGATGGAAGCTTGGGTATTCTGCATTCATACATAGATGCATTGGCAACCACAGGAGTGGATGCCATCAAATTTCAGACGCATATTGCCGAAGCGGAAAGTAGCATCCATGAACCATTCCGTGTCAATTTCAGCTACGAGGATAAGACAAGATATGATTATTGGCATAGGATGTCCTTTACGCCAGAACAGTGGAAAGGTATCAAGGAACATTGTGATGAGGTAGGACTGGAATTCATGTCTTCACCTTTTTCTCAGGCAGCTGTGGATTTGTTGGAGGAATTAGGTGTCAAAAGATATAAGATAGGTTCCGGTGAAGTGAACAACTATCTGATGTTGGAAAAAATTGCCCGTACGGGAAAACCCATTATTCTGTCATCAGGAATGAGCTCCTTTGCAGAATTGGATGAATCCGTAGCATTCATCAATGGTTTCGGGAATGATTTGTCCATTATGCAATGTACTACAAGCTATCCTACACCACCGGAACGTTTGGGATTGAATGTCCTTTCCGATTTGAAATCACGATATCCCAATCACAAAATCGGGTTGTCCGAGCATACGAGTAAGATTTATTCAAGTATTGCCGCAGTAGCTTTGGGTGCCGAATTATTGGAATTTCATGCAGTATTCGATAAGAGGATGTTTGGCCCGGATGCTAAGTCATCCCTGACAATAGACGAAATCAAGGAATTGGTGGAAGGCGTAAGATTCATCGAGGTTGCCAATGACAATCCCATTGATAAGTCAGATAATTCACCCTATTTGGGACTCAAGAAGATATTTGAGAAATCCTTGGCCATCAATAAGGATATCCCCGAGGGGCACGAAATTACCTTCGATGACCTGGAAGCCAAAAAACCAGCCGAAAAAGGAATTGCAGCATCCCGATTCAGGGAAGTGATAGGAAAACAGTCAACAAGAGCATTATCCCAATGGGATTTCATCAATTGGGAAGATATCAAATAGTCCATGAGTAAACGAAAAATATGTGTTGTCGTAACGGCAAGACCCAGCTACAGTAGAATCAAGACCGCATTGCAAGCCATTAAGGATCATCCTGATTTGGAACTGCAACTTGTTGTGGCAGCATCGGCACTTTTGGCCCGATATGGAACAGCTGTCAATTATATGGAAAAGGATGGCTTTGATATCAAGGCTCGTGTTTTCAATGTTCTTGAGGGTGAAAACCTAACCGCCCAAGCCAAAACCACAGGGATTGGTATTCTGGAACTGGCGACAGTATTCGAACGATTATCCCCTGATGCGGTGGTAACCGTTGCGGATAGATTCGAAACCATGTCCACCGCCATTGCGGCATCTTACATGAATATTCCCTTAGTCCATATCCAGGGTGGAGAAGTGACCGGAAATATTGATGAAAAAGTAAGGCATGCCATCACCAAGTTGTCTGATTTGCATTTCGTAGCCTCGGACAAGGCCAGCGAAAGGGTAATAAGAATGGGTGAAAAACCAGAAAAAGTCTTCATGACCGGTTGTCCTTCCATTGATATTGCCCATAATATGATGGAAAAGGATGGCCACATGGATTTTGATCCTTACCAACGTTATGGAGGGGTGGGAGCCCAGCCCGATATATCGAATGGATACATTGTAGTAATGCAACATCCTGTAACCACCGAATACCAACAATCCCGTCAGCATATAGAAGAAACACTTCATGCTGTTAGGAATTTGAAAATGCCCACATTCTGGTTTTGGCCGAATGTGGATGCTGGTTCCGATGGTACATCCAGTGGAATCCGTTCTTTCAGAGAACGTTTTGATTTGGAACATGTACATTTCTTCAAGAACATGGAGCCAACTGACTTTCTCAAAATGCTGAAAAGTAGCCAATGTCTGATTGGTAATTCCAGTGTGGGAATCAGAGAATGTGCATACCTGGGAATTCCGGTGGTGAATATCGGTACCAGACAATCCGGCCGGGAAAGGGGTAGGAATGTGATTGATGTCTTTGATTACAATAGAGAGGGTATCGAGAGAGCGATACAACAACAAGTCGATAATGGCCATTACCCTCCAGATAAGATATACGGAGACGGATTTTCAGGAAAAAGAATCGCTGATTTATTGAGTAGGGAGGAATTGACATTTGCTAAAATTCTAAATTACTAGGAGAAATGTTATTTAATTCATATGAATTTCTCATATTCCTACCGATAGTATTCCTGCTTTATTGGTATGTGGTAGAAAAAGACCTAACCCTCCAAAATTTGCTGATTATCGTAGCAAGTTATGTATTCTATGGTTGGTGGGATTATCGTTTTTTATCACTGATTATACTGAGTTCCGCACTTGATTTCACAATAGGAATCAAAATGGGTTCGACCAATGATAAACGAACCCGAAAGTTATTACTCTGGGCGAGTCTCATATTCAATCTCGGACTACTCGGAGTATTCAAATATTACAATTTCTTTCTAGGGAGTTTCGTGGAAATGTTTGGGAAGATGGGGGTGAACCTCGAAATGAGTACACTCAAAATCATTCTTCCGGTAGGAATCAGTTTCTATACATTCCAGACCCTGAGTTACACGATAGACATATATAGAAAGAAACTCGAACCCACAAAGGACCCATTCGCATTCTTTGCCTTTGTCTGTTTCTTCCCTCAATTGGTAGCAGGACCCATCGAGAGAGCATCGAACCTACTTCCTCAATTCATGAAGAAGCGTAAATTCGATGTGACACAATCCAAGGATGGCTTAAGGCAAATCCTATGGGGATTATTCAAGAAGGTAGTGATTGCTGATAATTGTGCCTTGGTGGTCAATGATATATTCGCGAATTATGAAAGTATGCCCGCCAGTGCATTGGTACTCGGTGCAGTATTATTCGCTTTCCAGATTTATGGGGATTTCTCTGGGTATTCAGACATCGCAATAGGAACAGCAAGACTTTTCGGTTTCAACCTGATGAGGAATTTTGCCTATCCTTATTTTTCAAGGGATATCGCGGAATTCTGGCGCAGATGGCACATATCCTTATCCACTTGGTTCAGAGATTATCTTTATATCCCATTAGGAGGTAGTAGGGTAGATACCAAATTCCTATTGGTTCGTAATGTAATGGCCATTTTCATCGTCAGTGGTTTCTGGCATGGTGCGAATTGGACTTTTATGATTTGGGGATTGCTGAATGGTTTGTACTTCCTCCCATCCATATTGATGGGTAAGAATAGAAAGAATCTAGGAATCGTTGCTGAGAATAGCTGGCTTCCCGGACCTAGGGATATTTTCAATATGGGAATGACCTTCGCCCTGACTTGTCTGGCATGGATTTTCTTCAGAGCCGAGACGGTTACAGATGCCTTTGCCTATATCATCCACATGGCAGATAGTTCCATTCTGAGCTTTTCAGGTATTAAGAAAGGAGCGGATATCCTACCTTGGATTTTCATACTAGTCGTGATAGAATGGATACAAAGAAGAAAGGAACACGGTTTGGATATCGCAGGCATACCTGTATATGCAAGATGGTTGATGTACTATGTAATGATATTCTGTATCCTGTATATGAGACCTGCAGAAGTAATTGATTTCATTTATTTCCAATTCTAATGTGAGATACCAATGAATTCCACTACCCAATTTTCCATCAGATTCCTGTTGTTCATTTCAGTCGTATTATTACTGTTCGTAGGATTGGAGTGGTATAACAAGAATAGATTGACTTACGAAATACCGGGTAAGCTTCAGGTCGTTAAGGACAATTTGGAGGGGACTGAGCTTTTTGTAGTTGGCAATTCTCATGGGAGAGATGGTGTCATTCCGGATAGTTTAAAGATTCCATCTGTGAATGCCTGTATGTTGGGTTCGTCATTTTTCTATGATAAATACCTGATTGAAAATTACCTGAAAGATGCCAAGGAATGCAAACAAATCATATTGATTGGTTCCTACCAGACCTTGGCATATAATATGGCCCATCCGAAATATTCAAAAAGGAGGCATGAATATTATCATTTTATAGGAGCTAACTATAAGTTGGATGATTTCGATTGGAAAAAAGTCTTTTTGTTGGAGGTACAATCATTCAAGGGCGGTTTCAACAACCTGAAAAGGGATTTAACAACAAACAAGCCCAAATTGTGGAAAACGAAAGGGTATCTAAGGAATGAGGAACAGGTTGATACCCACGACATAGCATCCCTAGCAATTAGAAAAATTGAAAAGCATCATATCCTAATGGATAACGATATGGTAGAGGAAAATCTTGGATATCTCAAGAGTATCGCAGAATGGTGTAGAGAAAGGGATATCAAGTTGACATTGATAACACCACCGGTAACTTCGGTTTATAATGAATTGAGAAAGGAGGAATACCTTTCATTCGGAAATATAATGTCAGCTAAATCCAAGGAGTGGAATTTCGATTATTATAATTTTTCTGAAGATTCGGATTTTGATTACTCACACTTCAAGGATGTGGACCACATGAATTCATTCGGTGCGGAATTATTCACCCAAAAACTCAACCAAACGATTTTCTAAACCATGAATGTACTCGCACTCATACCAGCAAGAGGAGGATCGAAAGGTGTCCCTAGGAAGAATATCAAGTTGCTTCAGGGCAAACCATTGATACAATATTCCATAGATGCCTGTAAGGGGTCGAAATATATTTCCGAAATCATGGTCTCCACGGATGATCAGGAAATTGCGGAGGTATCCAAAAGCTTGGGAGCTAGCGTTCCCGAACTCCGTCCCGCACATTTGGCATCAGATACTTCACCTACGATTGATACCGTAGTCTATACATTGGAATACTACCAATCCAAGGGGAATCATTTTGATGCGGTAATCCTGATTCAGCCTACTAGTCCGCTTCGGACTTCTGATGATATAGATAAGGCCATCGAAATTTTCCAATCTGAGGGGAATGATGCCCTGATTTCCGTAATCCCGGTACCACATGAGTATAATCCGCATTGGGTTTTTGTCAGGAATGATAAAGGGCAACCAATGATAGCCACCGGTGAAAAGGAAATCATTACAAGACGACAAAATCTTCCTCCTGCTTATATCAGGAATGGAGCGATATATATAACAAAATCGGAAGTGATTATCAACCAAAAATCATTGTATGGCCAGTCCTTATCCATGTATGAGATGGGGGATGACCTGCATGTGAATATTGATACCTTGGAAGATTGGATGAATGCTGAAAAAATAATGGAGGAGTTGAATGGCTAAGATAGATATCTGTTATATCGTATCGCATGGTTTTGCGGCAAGAATGGTATTCCAAACGGGATTGTTACAACAGTTGGCACAAAAGGGGCTTAAGGTTGCTGTAATTACCCCGGATGAGAATGACAGTATGTTGGTGGAGAATTGCAAGCAATTCGGTATCCAACTGTTCCAGTTCAAAGAGAATCAGAAAATGCTTTCTGATGATTTTGCTTTCAGAAGGAAGTATTTCCTTGAGGATATCAGAGCCAATCCTGCATTATGGGAGAAACACAGGCTCAGTGTAAAAGGGAATACATCCAAGCATCCTTGGAGGCAGATTCGTCCATATATCTATTTTGCCATCCATGAATTACGCCAATGGTTTCCGAGTATAAAGTCTAGGTATATCCGATATGAAAAAAAGAAACTGGACTCGGAAAAAGCAAGGAAGCTGATTCGGGAAATTGACCCCAAAATCATTGTTTCCACTTATCCGGTAAACATGAGTGAGGCCAAGATTCTGCACAATGCCAATCATCTGGGGATTCATTCCGTGATACACCTTTTGAGTTGGGATAATATTTCCGCTAAAGGATACTTCCCTGCACTGGCCAAGGAATACATTGCTTGGGGGCCCATCATGAAAAGGGAATTCCAGTCCTATTACGATATTAAGGAAGAGGATGTACACCAAACCGGAGTACCTCACTTTGATTTGCATGTCCAAATTAAACAGGAAAACCAACACAAGGAATGGATACGGAAATCAGGACTCAATCCTGACCAGCCCTACTTGTTCGTAGGAATGAGTTCGCCAAGGTTTGCACCCAAGGAAATCGACATAGTGGAGCAGCTGGCCAAGAAAATTAATGAGAATCATTTTGGTCCGAATCTCCAGATGTTGGTTCGCCCTCATCCCCAGAATATCACAGGGAATATGGCTGACAAGACTTGGCTGCCAAGACTGAATGCCCTGGCATCCGAACGAGTCAAACTGGATATGCCATCCTTGGTCAAGAGTAACTTGAGTTATAGCATGGAGAACCATGATATGATTCGATTATCCAGTCTGATATATGGAAGTTCTGTGGTGTTGAATTCGGGTTCCACCATTTCTATTGATGCACTGATGTTGGATAGACCGGTCATTATTACATCCTTTGATGCGGATGCGGATCTGCCATATTGGAAATCAGCTAGGAGACTGGTGGACTATACCCATTTGAAGAAGTTTACGGATATCGGAGGAGTGGATATTTCTAGGAATTCCAACCAATTATACGAAATGATCCAACATCACCTGAATGATTCCAAACACAATTGGGAACTCAGAACCCAAACCCGTTTTGAGGAATGTGGTGATGATGATGGAAAAGCCACCGAAAGAGTAGCAAGGGTATTGGAATCCATGGCGAAACGGAATGGAGCCAAGAAGAATGAAAATTAAGTACCAAGCCATGAATCGTTTCCTGTTAAGATTAGCGGTATTTTCATCTGTAGTCCTATTCCTGTTAATTGGATTGGAGGTGTATAGTAGAATCCGTTCAGAGAATCATCTGCTTGCGAAACAATCAATGTTGGATGAATATAAGAGTGATATAGAGGTATTGATTGTAGGGAATTCTCATATTAGGAACGGACTGGATCCTACCCAAATGGAGAAGAAAGCGCTTAATATGGCTTTCGGTGGTTCTGAGATATTTTATGATTGGTCGATAGTTGAAGAAAATCTGGAACATTTACCCAATTGTAAACAACTCATTCTTGGGGTTTCGTATCATACTCTACCCGGAAATTTAGATGATGAGGGTAAATTGGGCAAACGATATGAATTATACCATTATACGGGTTTCAATTATAAATTGGATTTGAATTCCTTTGATATGAGAAACCATAGTGTGGTATATACAATTGAACCCTCAGGTGCTCTGGATAATGTAATCAAGGACTTAACCTCTAATAATAGAGGTGAGATATACAAGAATAAAGGATATACCCCCTACAATAGTATTATTAATGAGGATATATTGGATTTGAATGCAAAGCTGAGGATTTCCAACCATCATAAGTTTATGAAAAAGGATAAGATGGATGAAAATTTGGAATACTTCAGGAGAATCTACGAACTTTGTAAAAAGAATGATGTGGAACTATTTGTAGTGACTCCCCCCGTGACTTCAGTGTATGAATCCTTGCAGAAAGAAGAATTCAGGGACTTTACCAAAAGGATTGGGGAATTGTCCATTCAAAAGGGATTCGGATACCTGAATTGCCGATCCATGAAAAATGTCTATCATAATGGTTTGTTCAAGGATTCAGATCACCTGAATAAGGATGGAGCCAGAATTTTCACAAAGCAAGTGATGGACTTCATGAAAAATAATCCAACTATTGAATAAACCCTTGTTGTTCTAAAAATGAAATGCCATGAGTGCAGTAATTAACATCGTCAAAAGATTTACCTTATTCCGTATTTTTTCTACCCAGAAACTCATAAAGAGCCATTTTCTGAATAAAATGGGATTACAGTTATTTCGAATCAGAATGGCATCATTCATATATGGCCTGAGGAAAAATAAAAGTACCTCCATCATTACACAGGAATACGAACAGTATCAAAGAGATGGAATCGTACAGATAGATGATTTCTTAGATGAATCAAAATTCGAATCCCTTAAGAAAGAAGCAAGGGACGTGGTTAATAAGGGAATATGGGATACGGAAAGAACTGACGGTCCCAATACGATTTATATTCGTAAGATATCAGAATTGAATGTTGATGAATATCCCACACTTTTTCAATTGACAAAAGATGAAAAGTTGAACGCACTTTTCAGAGCTGTCGAAAAACGTAATTTGGATATAGCTAAGGGAGAGGTTATTGTGCAAGTACAATATCTGACACAGGGCAAGGATACTCCCAATCATGACCCTGAGACAGAACTGCACTCTGATACTTTTTTCAATACCAATAAGGCATGGCTTTACCTTAATGATGTCGCAAGCGAAAATGGCCCTTTCGTCTATGTAAGAGGCTCTCATAAATTGGATTTGAAGAATAGGATGAAAAAGGAATTCGAGCATAGTCTGGATAAGGAAACCAAGGGGTCAAGAAGGGTATACAAGGATGAACTCATAGAGGCAGGCCTTAATGAAGAACATTTTACCTGTAAGGAAAATACCTTGGTTTTGGCCAATACATTCGGTTACCACCGACGTGCGAGAGGAAAGGATGGCTACGATAGATTGACCATCGCATTCAGTGCCCGTTATAACCCATTTTTAATCAAGTAGAACTTCACACATATTTTCTTTTAGGTAGGGTAAACTTGTCTGCCTACCAAATAATGAAGCAAATGGATTGGAATAATAAACCCTTGTTTGTACTTGGGTACTCTAAATCAGGAACGTCCCTGATGGTGGCGCTATTGGATCACCATCCCCAATTGGTTGTCATTCCAGAGGAAACGGACTTTGTTGATATATTGTATTCCTTTTGTGTTTATCTTGAATCTCAACCTGCCTTAAGAAAAGGAGGTATAGAGGTCATAATGGATATGGTATTGAATAAGTCTCATATCAGAAACTTCAAAAGGGGAAAAGTGGATGATGATATAGGAGGCAATTTTGATTACTCCAAACTAAATAACACAATATTTGAGACCACTCTAAGAAAAACACTGAACGAAATCGAATTTACCGTAGGGAATGTTTTTAAATCCCTAAGTAAGGCTTATCACGAAGCCACAGTTGCAGATGTGGTTTATGATGATGTCAAATATTGGGTGGAAAAGACACCTTATCATGAAATACACCTGAAAAACCGCAAGGTTATATTGGATCGAATGTTTTCGAATGATTACAAAATCATACATATCATAAGGGATCCTAGGGATAATTATATGGCCTACAAGAAAAAACATCCCAACTTAACGGTCTACGAATTTTGTTACGAATGGAGGAGAGTCCTCCGAATCGCATCCCAATTCAAGGGGCAGGACAGATTCAAATACGTCAAGTATGAGGATGTGGTCCTTTCTTCCGAATCAACAATCAAGGAGATTTCCTCATTTCTAGGAATCAAGAACACACAGAGTTTATTACAACCCTCAAAATTCGGAAATCTCTGGCAAGGGAACTCCATGTTCGGAACCAAGAATACGAGTATCTCATCCAAATCATTGGGAAGATACAAGAAAGTTAAAGGAGACAAATCCATCAGCATTGTACAACATCTATTAGGCAGGGAACTGGATGAATTCGGATATGAGAAAGATATGGATTTCCAAGTTTCGTCCCTCCAAGGATTGTCTGCCAAGATTGCCTATGCCATAACACATGTTATAAGGGAAGTCAAGTATGAATTGATGAAGTGGAAAATCATACAATTCAGAAATCGACTCATCAAACAGGCAAAGTCGTCTCAATGAGGAAGAAAATAGTTTACATCGTATCCCCAAGGTATTCCGGTTCGACCTTGTTGGCATTTATCCTAGGAAATAATAGTCAGGTAAGTACAATAGGCGAACGTAAGAAATTCTATGTCAAATCCCTTCGTCCCAATGGAAAGGGGACCCAGAAATGTTCCTGCGGCAAGCAATTTTCGGAATGTGATTATTGGAATAGCATACGGGATGCGATTGTGAGTCAGGTCAGTGAGAAAGATTTGCACACTGATACTTCATTCTTCAAATTGGTCAGGAACAAATACCTGAACAGAGTACTTCAGGCCATATTCAGATTCCTATTTCTAAAGGGGTGGTCACTTCGGTTACATCCTTTTTATAACAAGATGAAATCATTGCTCAAGGTCAATGAAATCCTTATTAATGAGGTGCTTGCCAAGAATAATAACCGGATTTTCTTGGATTCGTCCAAGCCGATACAGCAAGCAATGTACCTTTCTATGTTAGAAAAATTTGACTTCTATGTCATTAATCTAACAAGGGATCCCAGAGCACAGATCGTATCTGCATTGAAGTACAATAAATGGAGTATTTCCGATGCCCTTAAGTATTGGCTAAGGGAAATGGATAAGAATGAAAGCATATTCTCCAGTTGGAACGGGCTGAATAAGTTGGATGTGAAGTATGAGGAGTTTTGTAGGAATCCCAAGGAAAAAATTAAGGAGATTTATGATTTCATAGGGCTTGATTTTAATGAGGTTTCTATTCTTCCGTCAAGCAAGGAAGAACAGCATATCATGGGGAATAAATCCGTAATGCTGGGAAGTATAGACGAGATTTCCGAACGTAAGGATTGGTTGGGGAAACTCACAGAGGAAGATTTTCAGCATATTACCAATGGCACAAAAAGATATAGCCATCTGTACACCAAAGTGTAACTGACATTTATGAGGGTAGGACAAAATCCAGAGAAATCAAAAGAAATATTACTCGAACACAAACAGCATCGAGTAATCATTCCCATTTTTATTCCTAATGAGGAGGGGTTTCATGCCAATGCATTGGAAGTATTCAGATTGAATCTCGAATCCCTTATATCAACCATTGGAGATGAAACGAATATTACCGTTATCAACAACGATTCTATTCCTAAGGTCAATGCATTCCTCCAACCATATCTGGAATCGGGAAAGATAGACCGCTATGTGGTAAATAGGGAGAATAGGGGCAAGGCAGAAGTCGTATTGGCTGCAGCAAGGAGTTCATGGGAAGAATTCATCACTGTTGCGGATGCTGATATCCTGTTCTATGACGGATGGGTGGGGAAAGTAGCCGAAGCATTTCATGCTTTCCCAAAAGCAGGGGTCGTAGCACTCCTGACATTCCCTGATTCGGTCAATCGGGCAACAACATCCGTATTGTTTGATAATTTTTTCAGAGGAGCCATCAAAGCGGGAAGAATCGTCAAGGAAGAAGAATTGAAACGTTCCTATCAGTCCATAGGCCTTTCAGGTTCGGAGAGAGAGTCCAAGGCTTTGGAATCAAAAAGGTTATACCTCGTTAATGATGGTGAGAAATATCTAATTGGAGCGAATCATGCAGTTGCCACCTACCGCAGGGAAGTTTTCTTTTATGATATTGAAACCAAGGTGAAGTACCCTTTCAGAAGGAAAGCGAAATTGATAAAGAACTTTATGGATATTCCTTCTGATAAATGTGGATTTTGGCGAATATCCTTTCCTCAGTCCTATGCCTATCATATGGGGAATTCTATTCTTGATTGGTACGATGAGAAAATTAGGGTATCCCAATCCAATATGCCAAGGGAAAAAGCCCTTTTTCCAAAGACAAAACCTAAACGTAGCATTACACGAATCCTGCCCTACGGCTGGATTAGTAAGTATGTTATGTATGGGTTCAAATTCTATGAAAAACGCTATTCCAAAAAATAGGTATTGGATAATAATAAGATAAAGAGTGGGGTGATTTGGACGATACTGGGGCGTTATAGCAACCAGTTCATGTCCTTGTTCCTAGGGATTTTTCTTGCCAGATTATTGTCTCCGGAGGATTACGGTATCATCGGAATGGTTGTGATATTCATTTCTATAGGGGATGTTTTTACAAAGTCTGGTTTAGGATTGGCGCTTATCCAAAGGAAGAATATCAGTCAGACTGATTTGAGTACGGTATTCTGGATGAATATGATATTGGGAGCAGTGATAGCCATTGCATTATTCGCCTCAAATGGTATCATAGCTGACTTTTATAATGAGCCTAGATTGAGGGATGTCGTAAAGGCCTATTCCATTACATTCATTGTTAGTGCCCTCATCATTACACAATACATACAACTCCGTCGTGATTTGAAATTTAGGGAAGTGGAGACAATTGATATCGTAGGCACTCTCGGAGGAGGTATAGTAGGGCTTGTTTGTGCATTGAATGGATTGAGTTATTGGAGCATAGTGGCCCAGCAATTATCCAATAGGTTCTTCAGATTGGCAACTTGCTTTTATTACAACAGATGGTTGCCATCTTTCGAATTCAGTAAGGATTCGCTTAGGAGTTTGGCGGGATTCAGTATCTATGCCTTATTGATAAAGGTACTTCGTATTACAGTCAATAAACTGGATGTAGCCATCACGGGTAAGATAGCGAATACTGAAATTACAGGTCTGTATTCCAAGGCCCAATTCTTGGCCAACCTACCCAGTACCACATTCGTTAAAGCACTCCAAAAAGCTTCATTTCCAATCCTGACGAAACAACAGGATGACAGGGATGCTATGAAAAAGACATATCGGAAGATGATTCTCCTGAGTGTTTTCGTAATCTATCCCGCTTTATTTTTCCTTTGGAATTATGCGGAACTGGTTATAGGAATCCTGCTAGGGGATCAATGGTTGGGCGTAGTACCTTACCTGAAACTATTCTGTTTTGTAGTCATATTCTATCCCTATAATGAATTAGCTATTAATGTCCTTATGGCAAAGGGCAAGGCAAGGAATAGTTTCGGAATAGAGTTACTCATCCGTTCGGTCTTACTGATATCCTTACTCATAGGGATGTATTACGGAGGAGTATTAGGACTAATTTACGCCAAGATAGCAATCGGTGTTTTTTCCTTTTTCATTTCCACTGCAATCATCAGCAATGATGCACATTACCGAGCGATGGAACAGATCAAGGACTTATTCATTGTTAGCATTCCATTCATATGTTCCTCAGTCATGATTTTGGTTATGGATTATTATTTGGGTATCAATGATTTTCTTGAAATTGCGATATACGGTTGTTTGTTCTTAGCCATTTCCATAATCAGTGGGAATGAGATTATGAAAATAGCCCTAGGATACGCATCCGGAATGTTGAAGAAAATAAGATGACATTCATAATATGGCTCATCTTTTCTAGTTCTACGAATTAGTATAATATAGTAGTATGAAAATTTGTATTGTTTCTTGTTACTTACCACCCAAAAAGGGAGGTTCCGCAGAAGTGATGGGGAACTTGATTCGGTATATGTCAACCGAGGATGTGGTCGTCTTCGGAGAATTGGATGAAAAGGAAAGAAAACAATGTGAGGCATCACTCAAGTGTAATGTATATGCTTTTTGGTCTGATTTCAACCTGGGAGGCAGAGGGAAAAGATTTTTTATACTGTTCCGTTGGATGATGGTACCCCTCATGATGATGAGAATGGCCCAGGTCATCAGAAAGGAAAAACCGGATGCCATACTTGGGGTGTATCCTGACAACCTTTATTGCTTTGCGGCTGAAAGAATTGCCAGAAGATTCAAGATTCCATTTTATTCCTATTTCCATAATACCTATGTGGAGAATAGGGATGGGTTTAATAAATACATTGGAGAGAAAATCCAAAAAAGAATATTCGAAAATTCCAATACTGTTTTTGTAATGAGTGATGGAATGAAACGATTCTACGAAAAGCATTACAAGAATACCCGCTTTGCTTCCTTGACCCATACCCTGAACCCCAGTTTGCTATTGCCCGAGGATTACCAGTACACTGCAACCCAAAAGCAGAAATACAGCATGGTAATCACAGGTAATATCAACGCTTCCAATGTAGAGGGAACCAAACGTTTCATCGAGGCAATAAAGGATTCGGATCGTTTTGAATTGAATATATATACCCATGTGCCTTATCTCATGCTAATGAATAGGGGACTATCCTTTCCCAAGGAATGGCATAAGGGGTATATACCTGATGGGGAATATTTCAGTACCATAAGAAGTTATGATATTATCGTTTTGGTACATGGATTTACTGGAGCATATTCGGAGGTCGAATACGAAACGATATTCCCCACCCGAACCATTCCTTATCTATTAAGTGGTAAGCCCTTGTTCGTACATGCTCCACCAAAGAGCTTCCTTGCATCATTTGTAAGAGAGAACGAATGTGGTATTCTTGTGGATGAGGCCTCCCACGAAGCAGTCCTGAAAGGACTGGATCAATTGACCAACCCCGATGTATCCGAAAGAATGGTCAGAAATGGACAAGAAACAGTGAAGAAATTCCATCCGGAGGTAGTGTCGTCAGGTTTTCTTGATATCGTTCGGTCTCAAAACGAAAGTGCAGTAGTATAACTGATGAAAACAGCATTCAGGCTATTATTATATGCTTATGTTTTCCTGTTCTGTTTTGAAACCATTACAGACTTTGTAGGGATTGACACCCCCTTGAAACCATTCCGTCTAGTAGGATATTTACTGGCCCTATTGGGAGGTGTACAGATACTATTAAAGTATCGAAAATTCAGGCGAGAGGATGTAGTGGATAGCTTTTTGGCTATTATCTTCCTTTGGGGAATCATATTGACAACCATATTGATTATCCCTGGTTGGACGAATATCTACCTCTTTGCCAACTATGTGACCCAAGCGATACCCCTTTATATCGTATATATCGCGATGAAGAAAATACCCCTTGATATCAAGGAGTATTATCGCTGGATGAATATTCTTACCGTTGGGGTTCTTATCAATGCGGCATTCATGAATTTCATGTATTACTACATTGGTTGGTATAGTAGATTATCGGGCTTTTTTGATAATGCCAATTTTGCCGGAGTTACGATAGGAGTTTCCATGGTATATATCCTACACCTCATCTTAAAGGAACGGAATATCCTGAGTCTGGTTAATGTTTTGCGTGCAGGCATATTCGCATTCCTATTCATGGCCCTTTTGACTACGGGCTCAAGGGCAGCGACCATAATGCCGCTCTTTTCGATATTCTTGTACTTATTCATATTCTCGAATATGAGGGTACGGATTGCATCGAGCATTATCCTCGGAGGAGTCCTTTTATTCTATTCGAATAAGATATATAATTCCATCTATGGAGAATCAGACGAGATGAAAATCGTAGCCATAGAACGGATATCCAAGATGGGGAGTCAGGACAAGGTAGAGGACGAGGATAGGGTCATCGTATGGCAAGCAGGACTTATGGCAGGCCAAGAATCCTTATTCATGGGGGTGGGTATCTCCCAATTCCAAGCCCATTTTTCCAGATGGGTTTATAAGATTAGGTCTGATTTCCACAATGATTCCCTTTCGTTGCACAGTACTTACTTTGAGATCTTGATCGAGTATGGTTTCATCCCATTCATACTCTTTATGATTTACGTCTACTTCCTGTTGATGAAAGGAGTCCGGATGTTTTATAATACAAGAGGGGATTACATGAAGAAAACCAGATCCCTGCAACTTGTCATACTGATTACGCTGCTGACCTACTTTTTGGTTGCTGCTTTCTTCCTGAGTCCGGTAACTTGGTTCTTACTGGCAGCCAATACGAAGAAGAATTATATTTTGGATGAGTCAGCCATCAGCTAAGAAGTGGTATTTATTATGAAAATCATTCTTTTAGGAAATATTCTAAGTTGTAATAGAAAAGCTAACGGATAAGAAACTATGTGTGGAATTTGTGGTATAGCAGGACAAAATATCCAAGGTGGTGACAAGAAAGCCATCGTTGGTAGGATGAATCAGGCAATGAGCCATAGAGGACCCGATGAAACAGGATCATTTGATGATGGTTTCTGCTCATTGGCCATGTCTAGGTTGTCCATCATAGACCTTGGGTCAGGAACCCAACCCATTTTTAATGAATCCGGGGATATCTGTGTGTTCCAGAACGGAGAAATATACAACTACAAGGACTTACAGGAAGAATTAAGGGCCAAGGGGCATCACCTTCAGACGCAATCCGATACAGAAGTCATCGTACACATGTATGAGGAGAAGCAGGAGGATGTAAGTAAGTACATAGAGGGTATGTTCGCATTCTGTGTATATGATAAGCCCAAGGGACAAATTCTGATATCAAGGGACCGTTTCGGTGAAAAGCCACTTTACTATTATTATAAGAATGGTGTACTGGCCTTCTCCAGTGAGCTCAAGTCATTACTGGAAAGTAAGTGCTTTACACCAACACTGGATCAGTCCATTCTACCATACTATCTTGCGGTGGGTTATGTTCCCGAACCCCATACCCTGATTCAGGATGTCAGGATTCTACCACCCGGACATCAGATGGTTTTTGATGGTAAGGAACTCAGGATAAGCCAATATTTTGGTGTGACCTACGAACCTGATTATGATATCAAGACCAATCAGGATGCAAAAGAAGTCATAATGCCCGCCTTGGAAAAGGCATTCAAGAGACAAATGGTGAGTGATGTGCCCATTGGTGCATTTTTGTCGGGAGGGATAGATTCGAGTATTTCTGTAAATCTCGTTCAGAAATTTTCGGAAAAAACATTGAATACATTCACAGTCAAGTTCAATTCTGATGGTTACGACGAATCTCCCATCGCACGGGAAGTAGCAAAGAGAGTAGGTACCAACCATACGGAAATTAATATCCCTGATAATAGTTTCAATGAAGATTTATTCTGGAAAATACTGGACCATGTGGGACATCCATTCCCGGATTCATCAGCCATTCCAACCTATCTCATTACAAAAAAGATCAGGGAGTATGTGACCGTTGCCATATCCGGTGATGGTGGCGATGAAATGTTTGGAGGCTATCACACTTTCCTTTATTATGAGAAAATTCTCAAAATGAAGAAAATGGCCCAACCTTTCAGAGGCTTGGAATTGGCAGAGGTACCATTGAAATTACTGAGAAAGCTCCCGTTCTTGTCCAGTAGTGATAAACTCAGGCAAGTGCTAAAAGGAATAGATTATTCCAAGCATAATCATAATGTAATTCCACTCATGCTGAACCTGATGTTCGATTTGCATGAATTGGACCATTTGTTGGTTTCCGGGAAAGCATATACTGATCCCGCTTACTATACATCCTACACGAATACCGTGGATGAAATAGATGGTAGTGACCTCCATAAGATCATGTATTATCGTATAAAACACAATCTGGCCAATGATATGTTGGTCAAGGTGGATAGGATGAGTATGGCCAACTCCCTAGAAGTGAGAGCACCATATTTGGATGTGGAAGTATACAGAGCTATACGGAAACTCCCCGAACAATTCTTTATCAAGAATGGAGTAACGAAGTATATATTAAGGGAAATCTTCAAGGATGATTTGCCTGAAAGTGTATTCAATCATCCCAAGAAAGGATTCTCTATTCCCTTACATGATTATTTCAATAATGATTTTGAAGCACTCATCAGAAGTGTGGTCAACAAGGATAATCCTCTGAGTTCTCTGTTCAACATGAATTTTGTCCAACAGGTCATCCAAGATGGACTTTCCATTAAGAGTAATAACTCCAATATGAGTGTATTCAAGGGAAGCCATAGATTATGGACGCTTTTGGTCTTGTTCGCATGGGTGAAACGATTCAATATTCGGGTTTGAGATAATATGCTGTACTCCGATATGGATCCAACAAATAATATTAAATAATTAGGATATGAATCTGGCTAAATTCCAACGTTTGGCGCATAAGGTATACAAGAAAAATATTCCCCTACTGCCAACCCTGATATACTATATTCAGTTCTTTTTGTTCAATAGCTCCATCCCTCCCGCAGTCAAGATAGGGAAAGGGTCCAAGTTTGCCTATGGAGGAATAGGTTGTGTCATTAATAAGAAAGCAACGATTGGTCAGAATTGTATGATTGGACAAGGAATAACCATAGGGGGTAGGGGTAAGAAATCCCCAGGGAGAGCAGTGATTGAGGATTATGTCTACATAGGAGCAGGAGCAAGGATATTGGGTTCTGTGAAATTGGGAGAGTATAGTATCATAGCGCCTAATGCTGTGGTGATAAAGGATGTGGAACCCTTTTCTGTAGTAGGAGGAATACCCGCCAAGGTACTGAGGGCGAATTTGACAAAAGAAGAATATTTTGATATGGTGTGATGCATTCTAAATGTATCCATTGATGAGATAATGAATAGTTCAATTAATAAGAAAGTAGGTGTGGTCTTCGTCGGAGGATTCGCAAAGGATATCAATAAGATAGAAGGGGGACAGGTATTCGCATGTACGACACTTGTCAATAGTGCCCTGAAAGAAAGTGTGGATTGGACTTTGGTTGATACCACTGCAAATATGCAATTGGAAAGAAGTTTCTTTTCAAGACTCAAGGCTGCATGTTCAAGGATATTTACATTCACTAAGGCAATCAATAAAAAGGATAGGCAGATTGCATTGGTTTTTACCTCTTTCGGATTCAGCTTGGTTGAGAAAGGTATAATGGTTGCGATAGCCAAGACAGCAGGTAAAAAGACCATACTGTGTCCTAGGTCAGGCATCATTATGAAAGAAGCCGAAAAAAAACCGAGAACTAAGAATTGGTTGAAAACCATATTGGGTAAAACAGATGTTCTGTTGTGTCAGAGTGAATTCTGGAAAAGTTATTACCAATCTGTTCTACCCTCAAAGAAAGCATCGGATTTCAGAGTGAGATACAACTGGATAGATGTGGAGACTTATGTGAATAACAATCCTGAACCGGACTATACCAGAAAGCAGGAGGTATCCATATTATTCATAGGAAGAATAGATGACAACAAAGGAATTTTCGATATCATTGAGGCAGCTAGGATATTGCATGCCAGAAAATTGAGATTCCAATTTAGGATAGGAGGAACAGGTCCCAAAAAAGATGAGGCCCTAGCCCTAATCAAGGAATATGGGCTCGCCAATCACTTCGAATTTTTAGGTTTTGTGGATAAGCCCAGAAAATTAGAAGAACTCAGGCAATCTGATATTTATATACTGACCTCATATTTTGAGGGTTACCCCAATGCCCTCATCGAAGGAATGGCATCAGGAGTAGCCTGTGTATCTACCCAAGTGGGATCTGTGAATGACATTATAGAACATGAGCGGAACGGATTATCATTCCTGCCAGGGGATTATGAAACTTTTGCCAATCATTTAGAGCGCTTGATAGTTGACGAATCACTAAGGGAACAAATGGGACAGGCAGCAAGAAAAGATACCCTGTCCCTTAATGCATTGGATCACGCGGTAAGGGATTTTGAGCAGTTGTTCAAGGAGCTCGCAACACCGAATGCCTAATGGCCCCTAGCATAATGAATACCCAAAACATCAACCCCAAGGATTCACTTTTGCATCAAATAATGGACAGGTAGGGAGAACATAACCCTCTCCTCCGCCAACTGAATACATAATAATTAAATCTACCCACTGTTATGAAAATAATCCTAGTAGTAGGTGCCCGACCCAATTTCATGAAGATTGCTCCCATATACAGAGCATTCGAAGCCCACGAGGATATGGAATCGAAGATTGTGCATACAGGGCAACATTACGATGAGAAGATGAGCGATATCTTCTTCAATCAATTGGGACTCCCAAAACCTCATTTTTATCTAGGAATTGGCGGCGGTAGCCATACCTACCAAAAGGCAAACGTGATGTTGGCATTTGAGAAAATCCTTAATGATGAGCAACCCGATTTGGTGCTCGTCGTAGGGGATGTCAATGCCACGGCCGCTTGCTCCATTACAGGCGTTAAGATGGGATATCCTGTAGCACATGTGGAAGCAGGACTGAGAAGTGGGGATAGGAATATGCCCGAGGAAGTCAATCGAATCATCACGGATGCCATTTCGAATTATCTGTTTGTTACGGAACACAGTGGTTTGGTTAATTTGGCCAAGGAAAATGTTCCTGACGAAAAGGTTTTCTTTGTAGGTAATGTAATGATTGATTCTCTGGTGCATTTCAGGGAGCAATCCAAAGGAGTGGGTATTCTGGATGAACTGGAAGTCAGTGCCAAGGAGTATATCCTAATGACCATGCACAGACCTGCTAATGTGGACCATGAGGAAGGTTTGAAAAGCATCATCCAAATTATTAAGGATGCTACATCCCATAAGAAAGTAGTATTCGCCATACACCCAAGAACATCCAATAACCTGAAGAAATATGGCCTGTATGAGGAAGTAGAACAAATTCCTGGATTGGTACTCGTTGGTCCTCAGGGGTATCTACAATTCCTCAAACTCATGGATAATGCAGCATTGATTATTACGGATTCAGGAGGGATACAGGAAGAAACCACATTCCTACAAGTTCCTTGCATGACATTCAGGAATAGTACGGAACGCCCCATAACAGTCGAATTGGGAACCAATTTCCTCATGCAGGACCTCAATCCCCACTCCGTTAAGGAACAGATGGATGCCATCATGGCCGGACATGCCAAGCAAGGGATTATTCCACCATTATGGGATGGAAAGGCAGCCGAAAGAATCAGGGATATACTGTATCAGGAACACCAGTCAAAAGCCTAGGACGTAAGGTTCATGCTAGCCAAGTTTTCGAAATACTACCATACACTCAAATTCCTCAAGCCTACCCAGATTCGATACCAATTTTGGTATAGGTTCAAAAGAAAATGGGACAAGGGCATTCCCTTTGGGAAAACATACGATTTTTCAGTATTGGATGTAGAGGAAATAACTTGGATTGAATCCGCTCTGCCTCCAACGAATTCGTATCATGGCAATAGGATATTTGAGTTCCTTAACCTGAAGAAAGAATTCAATAATGGGATAGATTGGAATGAAGTATCCCATGGCAAACTCTGGACGTATAACCTGACGTATTTTGAATATCTGCTTCAGATGAATGTCCCGTTTCAGGAAAAGCTGGAATTAATAAGGGATTTCATTCAACAAAAAAAGCAGGTAAAGGATGGTTTTGAACCTTATCCCATCTCACTCAGATCCATATTCTGGATTCGATTCATGATTGAAAATGAGCATAAGGATGAGGAAATGAACCTCCTGCTTTACCAACAACTCCAATACCTGAGCCAATACATAGAGTATCATCTTTTAGGGAATCATTTGTTGGAAAATGGATTTGCATTTCTTTTCGGAGCCGTATACTTCCAAGACAAGCAATTCCAGAAATTGGCAGAACGAATACTCAAGGATGAACTGACAGAACAAATCCTAGCAGATGGGGCCCATTTCGAATTGAGTCCCATGTATCACCAAATCATCCTTTATAGGTTATTGGATAGTATCAATTTGCTCAAGGGAACAAAACATCGTTTTGCCAATGCATTCGTAGAATTTTGCGAAATTAAGGCCAAGGATATGCTGGGGTGGATGATGAATATTTCGGAACCCATCGGTGTTATGCCAATGTTGAATGACGCTACGAATGGCATAGCTCCGGATTATCATTCATTATCTGATTATGCATCCCGTTTAGGCTTGGAAGCCAATAGGAAACCTCTGGGTGCATCGGGTTATAGACTAATGCAGGAAAGGGAGTGGGTAGTCATTGCAGATATCGGCCCAATCGGCCCTGATTATATTCCGGGACATGCCCATGCAGATAGTTTGGCTTTTGAATTATATCACCAACAGTCTCCGATATTCATTGATACGGGTATCAGTACCTACGAGAAGAATGCTAGGAGACAAGAAGAAAGATCAACTCCATCGCACAATACCGTTACTGTCCAAGATGCTGACTCGTCCCAGGTTTGGGGAGGGTTCAGGGTCGCGAAAAGGGCCGAAACCCAAGTACAAAAAGATCAACCCGAGCATATCAAGGCTTCTCACAATGGTTATCGAACATACGGAGTCACCCATTCCAGGGAATGGGTATTGGATTCGAGTGGATTATCCATCACAGATGAGATTACAGGGAGTAATAATGTGAGTAGTTTTGCTTGTTTTAATGTACCGAAAAGCGTGAAAGTGACCAGAACTAAAGAATATATTCAAGTTGGTACGCTAAAAATGCGCTTTAAAGGTGATATTTGCACCCGTATTGATGATTATCAGTATTGTTTGGGATATCATCAGCTTGAAACAGGTAAACAATTAAGGGTAGAATTTGCAAATAGGCTAGAAACCATCTTGTTTGAATGAAGGTACTTTTCCTTACTGATAACTTTCCTCCAGAGGTGAATGCACCCGCCACCCGAACCTATGAACACTGCTTCGAATGGGTCAAGGAGGGAGTGGATGTTACTGTTATTACCTGTGCACCCAATTTCCCGCAAGGGAGGGTATATGATGGCTATAAGAATAAGTTATACCAGACGGAAGTGATAGATGGCATCAAGGTCATCAGGGTGTGGAGTTTCATCAGTCCTAATAAGGGCTTCATGAAAAGGATAGTGGATTACCTGAGTTACGCTTTCATGGCATTCTTCGCAGGATTATTCGTTAGGACGGATATCATCGTTGCCACTTCCCCCCAGTTCTTTACCGCTATATGCGGTTATTTTCTAGCATTATTCAAGCGTAAACCTTGGATAATGGAGGTACGCGACCTTTGGCCAGAAAGTATTCGGGCTGTGAATGCCATGAAAAAGGAAAGCAAGTCCTTGGATTGGATGGAGAAAGTAGAACTGTTCCTTTACAGGAAAGCAAGAAGGGTAGTCGTGGTTACAGATTCGTTCAAGGAGAATATTGCAGATAGGGGTATCAACCCGGATAAGATTCATGTCGTAAAGAATGGAGTCCATACCAATAAGTTTCCACCCATTCCAAAAGACAAGGATATTCTGAAATCCCTGAATCTGAATGGTGAATTCATTGTTGGTTATTTGGGAACTCATGGAATGGCCCATAAACTTGATTTTATTCTCGAATCAGTTAGTAAGGCGAATGAGAACATCCATTTCCTATTCATAGGCGATGGTGCTGAGAAGAACAAACTGATTGCCCTTAAGGATGAATTAGGATTGACCAATGTGACAATGCTTCCTTTCGTGTCCAAGAATGAAGTGAAACGATATATCAGTATTACGGATGTAGCATTGGTTCCATTAAAAAAATCGGATACTTTCAAGACAGTCATACCTTCCAAGATTTTTGAGAATGCATCCATGAAAAAACCCATATTGCTAGGAGTCGAGGGGGAATCCAAGCAAATCGTGGAACACTATAACGCAGGCTTGTGCTTCGAACCGGAAAATGAGGCCGAATTCCTTTCCAATCTGAATCAGATGTATTCCAATAAGGAACTCTATCAGGAATTGCAGGAGGGATGTTTGGAATTGTCCAAGAATTTTGACCGGAAGCATCTGGCATATCGTTTACTGAACATCATCAAAGAAAGCTTACAAACAAAATAAACATGAATTTTTCCTCCAAATCATTCATCCTTTGGATGGCCTGCAGCTTGTTGCTGGTACATTCAGTCTGGAGTCAGAGGCCATTCGTGCCCCTGAATCCCTCAGCCTTGCAAGAAACGGAAGCAGTCCTTTATTCTAAGGAAGATATACAACTCCATACGGCCATCAAGCCTTATAATACTTTTGAGGTAGGTCATGTGATGGATTCAATTCACCAAGGAAAACGATTCGGAAAGGACATAGATAAGAAATTCAAAAGATGGTTATACAATGCATTCCTGAATGACCATTTTCTGGAAGTCAAGGATAAGAATGATAAGTATTCCCTTATCCTGAATCCACTCCTGGATATTAGGGCCGGAACTTCCACTGACTTGGATGCCTTACCTTATAATAACACTAGGGGTATCCAAATTATGGGACGTATCGGAAAAACCATGACATTCTACACGGATGTGTATGAGAACCAAGCTCGCTTTCCCAATTATGTCAATCAATTCGTGAATGAACAACTGGTTGTGCCGGGGCAGGGATTCCCAAAGGAATTCGATCCACTCACATCCAGTGGTACTGCATTTGATTTTTCCTATGTAAACGGTCATGTCACTTTCCAACCCAATGAATTTTTCAATTTTGAATTCGGAAACGGCAAGAACTTCATCGGAGAGGGGCATCGTTCCTTATTGATGTCCGATGTCGGATTTAATTATCCTTACCTTAAGATTAGAACATCATTCTGGAAGCTGAATTATGTCAATCTCTATGCACAGATGAGGGATATTCGAGGAACGAGTTATTCGGATGCCACATTTGACAAGAAATATGTGGTTTCCCACTATCTCTCCATCAATGCTACAAAAAAATTCAATATCGGGCTATTCGAGACCATAGTGTATCAGGATAGTACCCAAACATTGGACCTGAGTTATCTCAATCCATTCATTCTTTACCGTCCGATAGAGTTCGCAATCGGTTCAAGGAGTGGGAATGTACTGATGGGATTCAATATGTCCTATAAGGTTCGCCCCAAGCAAATCATCTATAGCCAAATCATGATTGATGAATTCAAGTTTGATGAGGTATTCAAAGGAGATGGTTGGTGGGCCAATAAGTTTGCCATCCAATTAGGAGTCAAATCATACGATAGCTTTGTTCCCGGACTCAAACTACAAACCGAACTGAATTTTGCACGTCCGTACACCTATTCACACCGGACATCAGGGAGGAGCTTCGGTCACTACAACCAACCTCTGGCCCATATATTAGGAGCTAATTTCATAGAATCGGTAAGTATCATTGGATATCAGAAAGGTCGTTGGTTCGGGAATATGGAAATCATGTATGCATTGCAAGGACTGGATGATGAGACGACCAATTATGGTAGTGATGTATTCCTTTCCTATGATACTCGTGAGAATAATTATGGGAATGAGACCCTTCAAGGCATAAAGAGTAGAACCTTTTATACGGATTTGAGATTGGGATATATCATCAATCCACGTACGAACCTAAGGGCAGAATTAGGATTGACCTATCGTTCGTTTAATCCCGAATTGGAAACAGCAACATTACAAAAATCAAATACGGCGTATATACACTTTGGTATCACTACAGCCCTGAATAATAAGTATTACGACTTCTAACGAGATGAAGAAAGCATTAATAACGGGAATTACAGGACAGGATGGAGCTTACCTTACGGAATTCCTACTGAAGAAAGGATACGAGGTTCATGGAATCAAACGTAGAAGTTCCATGTTCAATACCGCAAGGATTGACCACCTTTATCAGGACCCGCACATTGAAACAAGGAATCTTATCCTACATTATGGGGATTTGACGGATTCTACGAATCTGATTCGAATTGTACAGGAAGTACAACCGGACGAAATCTATAATCTGGGGGCCATGTCTCATGTGAAAGTGAGTTTTGACTCACCTGAGTACACAGCAGATGTTGATGGTATAGGAACTCTGAGATTGTTGGAGGCTATCCGCATTCTGGGATTGACGGAAAAAACCCGTTTTTATCAGGCATCAACTTCCGAATTATATGGCTTGGTGCAGGAAGTGCCACAGAGTGAAAAAACACCATTCTACCCTAGGTCACCTTATGCAGTTGCAAAATTGTATTCCTATTGGATTACGGTCAATTATAGGGAAGCATACAACATGTACGCCTGTAACGGTATCCTATTCAATCACGAATCACCACTTCGTGGAGAAACCTTTGTTACAAGAAAGATTACAAGGGCTACGGCTAAGATTGGCTTAGGATTACAAGAAAAATTATTCCTTGGTAATCTGGATGCCAAAAGGGATTGGGGACATGCCAAGGATTATGTCAAGGCCCAATGGATGATTCTCCAGCAGGACGTGGCAGAGGATTTTGTCATTGCTACTGGAATCACAACTACCGTAAGGGATTTCGTGAGTATGTCCTTTGCCGAATTAGGAATAAGTCTTGAGTTCAAGGGAGAGGGTATAGATGAGATAGGTGTAGTGACGAAGTGCGATAATCCTGATTACCAATTGGAGATAGGTCAGGAAATCGTAGCAGTTGACCCCAGATACTTCAGACCTACCGAAGTGGAATTACTGATTGGTGACCCTACCAAGGCCAAGACCAAACTCAATTGGGAGCCAGAATACGACCTGCAACAATTGGTCAAGGAAATGGTATCGGCTGATATTGAGCTATTCAAGAAAGAACAATATCTCAAGGCAGGTGGTTTTGATGTGAAAAATGAGTTCGAATAAAATGGATACATCCAAAAAAGTATATGTAGCGGGCCATCGGGGTATGGTGGGTTCCGCATTGGTCAGGAAATTGGAAGCAGAGGGTTTCCAAAATATCATAAAGCGGACTTCCAAGCAATTGGATCTTCGCGATCAGAAAGCAGTAAGCGAATTCTTCGCCAAGGAACAACCCGATTATGTATTCTTGGCTGCAGCTAAGGTAGGTGGTATCTTGGCGAATAATACTTACAGGGCTGAGTTCATTTATGATAATCTGATGATGGAAGCTAATGTTATTCATTCTGCACATCAAAGTGGTGTGGAGAAATTGATGTTCATGGGCTCATCCTGTATCTATCCCAAAATGGCTCCGCAACCACTAAGGGAGGATTACCTTCTTACGGGTTTGTTGGAACCCACTAACGAACCTTATGCGATAGCTAAGATTGCGGGGATTAAGTTGTGTGATGCCTATCGCTCCCAGTATGGTTCGAATTTTATATCCGTGATGCCTACGAATCTTTATGGTCCTAATGATAATTATGACCTCAAGAATTCACATGTATTACCTGCATTGCTCCGTAAGTTCCACGAAGCTAAGATGGAAAATAAGCCATCAGTCGTCATGTGGGGTACGGGAAGTCCGAAAAGGGAATTCCTTCATGTGGATGATTTGGCGGATGCCTGTTATTATCTCATGGAAAACTACAATGAGGAGGGCTTGGTGAATATTGGAACTGGCGAGGATATTGCAATATTGGACTTGGCGAAACTCATCAAGGATGTTGTAGGGTATGAGGGAGAAATCGAACACGATTTGTCCAAGCCCGATGGTACACCCAGAAAACTCATGGATGTATCCAAGCTGAAGAACCTGGGTTGGGAAGCGAGTATCGGTTTGGAAGATGGTGTTCGAAGTGTGTATGAGGAAGTAAGGGGGATGTTCGCCGGAGCAAATGAAAAATAAGTGTATATGTCTAATATTTATGTAGCCATCATGGCCGGTGGAGTGGGAAGTAGGTTTTGGCCTGCTAGCCGCGATTCAAGGCCCAAACAATTCCTGGATATCCTGGGGGTCGGCAAATCATTGATTCGTCTGACTTATGAGCGATTCCTGAAACTTTGTCCATCAGAGAATATCCTGATTGTTACCAATAAGAAATATAGGGAACTCGTCAAGGAACATTTACCCGAATTGGATTATAGCCAAATCCTTTGTGAACCCTCGATGAATAATACTGCTCCCTGTGTAGCCTATACTGCGCTTAGGCTGAGAGCGATGAATGAGGATGCCAACTTCGTAGTGGCACCATCTGATCACGTTATCCTTAAGGAGGATTTCTTTGTCAGCCAATTGCGTAAGGCCCTTGCATTCACACAAGAAAATAATGCTTTGGTAACCCTAGGTATCACACCTACCCGCCCCGATACCGGATACGGTTATATCCACTATTCGGATGATACGGGAAATGGAGTGCATAAGGTGAGGCGATTCATGGAAAAGCCGAACTTGGAAAGAGCCAAGGAATTCTTGGATAGTGGAGAGTACCTTTGGAATGCAGGTATCTTCGTTTGGCACAATAAGACCATTCTCGAATCCTTTGGGAAGAATGCTCCTGAGATATTGGAAATTCTGGAAAAGGGAAATGAGGCTTATCATACGGATAAGGAACAGGACTTCATTGATGAGGCTTACCCAACGACACCTAAGATTTCCGTGGATTATGCCATTATGGAAAAAGCGGATAATATCTATACCTTGCCATCCGATATCGGTTGGTCCGATTTGGGAACCTGGAATTCCTTATATGCTTATAGGGATAAGGACGAACGGGGTAACGTTGTGAGTGGTCGGGTCGTATTGGAAGAAACGGATGACTGTTTCGTTCGCACGACCGAGGGGAAGTTGACCATCATCAAAGGACTAAAGGATTATATCCTGGTTGATGAGGGTGATGTATTGTTGGTATATCCCAAACAATTGGAACAGGAGGTGAAAGGCTTGGTAGGTGCCTATAAGAAAGACCTGCCTGAATTCTTTTAAAATTGACAGAACTGGGGAGCAAACATAAACAGGCGATGATTATCGCCAATACTACTTGGAATATCCAGAATTTCAGACTGAATATTATTCAGATGCTTTTGGATAATGGCTTTGAGGTTACGACAGTAGCTCCGAATGACGAATTCATGGAATACCTCAAGGATTTTCCACAAGTAAAACACATCTCCCTTAAATACTTGAGTCGTAAAAGTCTGAATCCGCTTACTGATTTATCCTTGATTTTGGAATTGGGGCAAATTTACAAGCGGATTCAGCCTGACGTAACGATTCACTATACCATTAAGCCGAATATCTACGGAAGTATAGCGGCTTACAGGACTGGCCATAAATGTATATCTGTCGTAACGGGATTGGGATATACGTTCATTCACAATGGCCTTATCGGTTTCATCAGTAAGATGTTGTACCGTATAGCATTGAAGACGAACCAAAAGGTCATCTTCGAAAACAATGATGACCGCCTACTCTTTATCGACCAAAAAATAATGACTGCCAATAAGGCCATATCCGTTAAGGGTTGTGGTATTGATACCCATCATTTTTCTCCTAGGGAAATCCTGAATCCGGATAAGGATATCTTTCTTTTCATTGGCAGATTATTATACGATAAGGGCATCAGGGAATATGTCAGGGCAGCTGAGATAGTCAAGAAAAAACATCCTCATGCCCAGTTTTGGATAGCTGGTAATATCGATGAGGAAAATCCTGCTGCTATTACCCGTAGGGATCTGGACCAATGGATAAGGAAAGGTGTTATCGAATACAAGGGATTCGTTCATGATGTAAGGGATTTAATCCAACAATCGAGTTGTGTGGTATTGCCATCCTACAGGGAAGCCATAGCACGTGCACTCCAAGAGGGAATGGCCATGGGTAAACCTGTCATTTCAACGGATGTGGCAGGATGTAGGGAAGCTGTGGATGATGGTAAGAATGGCTTCCTTGTTCCCGTTAGGGATGCCGTGGCCTTATCTAAGTCCATGACGAATTTCATGTCATTGAACCAGGACAGGAGAAAGGAAATGGGAGAGAATGGCCGAGCCAAGGTGTTGGGTCAGTTTGATGAGAGAATCATTGCAGAGGATTATCGGAAAATCATCGAGGATATCCTATAACCACCTGTTGATAATCAGCATGAATCCCAATCGAATCCTATCCCAGACAACCAATCCCAAATTTCGCCTTTGCCCTATATCGGTAAGGTTGTTTCCGTGCCTGTGATATTCTATAAGGGACTCGTCCGTAAAAAGCGTATCCACATTCTTCAATTCTGCCATCAGCCCCAAATAATGGTCATACATGACATTCCGGAATTGTGCCTTGGGCAATAATTGATGTCTGATATCTCCTCTCATGACCATACAGCAGCCTACATAGGTGTCACTCCTAAAATTCTTCCAAAACCCTTTTCCACTTTTATTGATTTCAAAAATGGTTTTTCCGGTAGGCTTCGAATATTGGAAAATAGTACCATTGTGAACAAGTAGACCAATCGAATGCTGATGGAATAATTCCCTGCAGTATTCAACCTTATTTTCTTTCCAGGTATCATCTTGGTCAGCAATGAAAATCAGCTGGCCAGTTGCTAGGTATAATCCTTTCAGAAAACTGATGTTCACGCCTTGGTTCCTTTCGTTTTGGATAATGGAAATTCGACTATCCTGCAAGGAATGGATAATATCCAGGGACTGGTCTGTGGATGCATCATTGATGATGATGATTTCATCTTCAGGGTTCAGTTGGGATAGAATGGATGTTAGGCTATTTTCCAAGAATACCTCACCATTATATACTGCCATGACAATGCTCACTTTCATCCTAAATGGGATTTAATGGCATGTATCCAAGCTGTCGGGGAGCGAAAATCATCAACCAGAGCGTCATCATTAAAATAAACGGCTTCTGGAATACCGCCTACACGAGATGCCAGGATGGGAATATTAAGAATAGTTGCTTCCCTTGCTACCCGTCCAAAAGTTTCGTTGCATTGGGATGGCATAATTACCAATTTGGCATATTTATATGCCTCAATCGGATTTTTGACCCAAGGCATATATTGTACGTTCTTTTTCTTGTATGCTTGTTTGACCTGCTTGGAAAAAATATAAAAATCTTCTTGGATGGTTTGGCTTATTTCCTCTACTAATAATATCCCTTTATGTGGTGCATCACCCATGAAAATAATTCCCTTTTTTAAGGATGCGTGATTACTTTTTTTAAAGTCTGATTGTAATTTTTCTTCATCAATAAACGGATGTATGACTTCACATTCCTGTATGCCGAAGTGTTTTTTTAGGATGCTTTTTGTAAAATGGGAATTTGCAATCACATGGGATTGCCGAAGTGCTTTTTTTATATCTTTTTGTAGGATATGAATAAATGGTTTTTGAATTAAATTATAGATAAATTTGAAGATGAATTTTATTCCTCTTTCATAATTCCCTAAGAATCCTAATTCAATATCCGATTGTATGTAAATGAATTTTTCTTTCGATTGGGAATGAATAATGGCCGTAGCAGCATAATAAGATGAGGCTACAATCTTATCATGTTGGATATCGGCGAATTGCATTCCGACGGATTTTCTATTCATACAATATTCCAAAAAAGGAAAAAAAGAAAACCCATAAATTCTAGGGATGAATCCAGTGTCTACATTGTCGGGCAATTCCAGTCGAAGTGGTGAAATATTATGTATGCTGGGTTTTTCAAAAGAATAAGCTATCTTTCTATCATCCGGGAATCGACGTTCCAGTAAGTGGAGGAGACTTGGTTCTGCGCCTCCGACATTATACAATAAGTAATTAGAAAATGCGATAACAGTCATAATGAAAGAATCCGATACCTTACAAAGTTATCTTTTTATAGCTGGTGCGCCTAGGTGTGGAACTACATTTTTGACCCGTCAATTGGCCCGTCATCCTAAAATAGAGTTGAATGCTCAGGTAGCAAGCTATTTTTTCATGGAAAAATCCCATCCCTTGTTGAATCCTGTGTGTAATTTCTATAAGGATGGACTGGATGCTTACAAGGGATTGTTTGATTCCAAGGATGCATCCTATTTCTTGGATGGGACGGACCATCTCATGTATCAATTGGATATGATTCCTGTAGTACGGAAGTTGGGGCGAGTAAAATTGGTTTTTGTATTACGCGATCCTTCTGAACGTATTTTCTCCTCTTTTTCCTACACTAAGAATAATTTGGGTAATCTGAAAAAGGAGGTCAGTTTTTTGGATTATGCCGATGCCCTTTTACATGATGAAAAAGAAAAGATTGCTTCTTGGTTCGTTTCGGAAGAAAAGAGTGGTTATGTATTGGCAAGGGAATTCGAATACAGTCATTATGAAAAATACCTGAGAGAATGGAGGGCCGTATTCGACAAGGAAGAAATGTTGGAATTGAAATATGAATCGCTAGTGAATGGGGATTTGGGTGGATTATTTTCTTTTCTCGGAATAAATGAAATTGAATTGAATCAGAATGATAAAAATGAGAGTTATGGGATTCGGAATAGGGGTTTGCATAGGTTGTTGATGAAATATGCTCGATGGATTCCTTTTCAATCAATGAAAAATATTCTAAAGAAAATATATTTAGGTTTTCAAAAAGATAAGATTGAAAAAACAAAAGAGGACTTACAAGTTTTGGATAGGTTGAAAACTTATTTTAACCGTGTTTGATTTTTAAATAGATATGGTGGATAGGAGAGAAGATGGGACTATTTAAAAAATAATAAAAGAATTGATTTTTGTTATTTGAATAAAATTGTCCTTTTTTGTAAATATTGTAAGTCTTTAATCCGTTGTGTTTTCCTTTCTTACAAACTTGTTCCCATACTTTTTCCAGAATAATTTTAGAATGGATTCGATTTGATAAATTGTTCGATAATAAACGATCTTGTAATTCAGCTAACCAATTATTGATTGAATTTAATTGTTGAGGATTTAATTTTTGGGGATTGCTGCCAGGGATAAGAAGGTGTGTTTCTAATTCTTGATTGGAGATTGGGATATTCAATGAGTTGAATTTTTCCTTGAATATGGATGACAATGCATCCAGTTGTTTTTCTTTTTTTGATTGTGTGAATTGATTGGAATGCATTCTGTAATACAATAGTACCTGATTCAAATTGGCGCAAGGATATTGCTCCAGAATTTGATTCCATAAATAATAATCCTCCACATAAATTTCGGGATGATAAGGCTGTTCGGGAATCATTGATTTCCGAATCATTACAGTAGGATGTGCGAATGGACAATAGAAAAAGGAACCCACTTTCAATGCTTCGTAGGAAGTGAATGTAAGGGGAATAATACCTGATGGTTTTTTATTATTGAAAATAAGCTCCGTCTTACTCCCAACGATAGCATAGTCCGTATGCTGTTCCATGAAATCAACCTGCAATTCGATTCTGTTGGGAAATGAAATGTCATCCGAGTCCATCCTTGCGATATATTCTCCCTCGGATATGGCAAAGCCCCGATTGAGACTGTGTGCGAGTCCCATATTCTGTTGGTGTCGGAATGTTTTGATGCGATTATCAGAATGGACATATGCTTCCAGTATGCTCCAACTTTCATCCGTAGAGCCATCGTCAATGATGATAAACTCAATATTTTCGTAAGTTTGGTTCAGGATGCTATCCAAGGCTTCCCTCAAATATCTGGCACCATTATGAACGGGCATGACTACGGATACTAAAGGGAACTTAGGCATGAAAGGAATTTGATTCAAAGATGAAAATATTACTTATTCGACAAGTTTGGAAACATCATGCAGCAAAAAGCGGCTATGATAGGGTGTTCCAGACATTCGAAAAGGATAAGGGAGTAGATTCCATCTTCATGCCACCTTATGCCAGAGGAGTTCTGGGGCTGCTTCATAGGGTGCTTTCTCTTTTTGTTCGGGAGGAAAAGTATTTTTCAGCGGCCTTATGGTGGACGGAAATCAAGGTGTTGTTGCATTGTTGGTGGTATCAACCTGATATCGTGCATTTCACATACCTCCAAAAGGATTTTTCCTTATTGAATAATAAATGGCTGAAACCCAAGGCAAGAATTCTGGCAACCCTACATCTGCCCAAATCATTTTGGGAAGATGGTTCACAATCTTTCCGCAATTTTGAAGTCTTGGATGGAGTTGCTGTTTTGGATCATGTATCCTTTCGTTATTTTAATAATAAAATAAAAAGTAAGGTGGGAGTCATTCCACATCCTGTGGATAAGGATTATTATTGTCCCAGTGATAATAAAGAGAGCAATGATAAAATTAATATTTTATTTGTTGGTCGGTTTTTAAGGGATTTTGATTTATTAGGAGAAATAATTAACCAGCTAAAGAATAAGGATGAATATTTGTTTCATTTGGTTTGTCCTAAGGAGTATGTGGAAGATGTGATTTCTTTTAGGAATGTGTCTCATTATGAATATTTATCCGAAAATGAATTATTAAAATTATATCAAACTTCGGATGTGTTCATACAACCCTTAAAAGATGCAACAGCTAATAATGCAATATTGGAGGCAGTGGCATGTGGTTTGCCTGTTGTGGTTTCTGATTTGGAATCTGTCAGAACGTATTTAAATGAGGATATTGCTGTTTTTTGTAAAGAGCCGAATGATTTTATTTTGGGTATAAAAAAAATGAAAAATTGTAAAATAAATGCTAATCATTTAATTGGATTGGATGTATCCAAGGAAAAATTAATTGAATGGTATAAGTCGTTTAATTAATTGGGAATAAAAATAAATTTTTAATTGAAATGGAAAAGGAGGATTGTAGTATGATTTAATAATGTCTTTTTTATCCATCCATTCTCCCACAATCCATCTGTGGCGTTCCCTATGTAATGATATGGGAAGTTCAATCGCTTTCAAGCCATATTCCATCAGTTGTATGTACTCAGAAAATCGAACCCTCTCCTCTATTGATTTTCGTTCCGAAAAAGTGACACTATTCTTGTGGATTCTATAATGATTCAATTTCGAATGACAATAATAAAATGAACGATTTAGAATTACGTCTATAACGGCTTTCCAATCTCCGCAATATTTGAGTTCGCCCAGATTCACTTCTTTTAAATATCGGCTCCTGAATAAAATTGCACTCGCATTACAAATGGAATTATGATAAATTAATTCATCTTGAATTTCCTTGTTTCCCTCTTTTTTGTAGGATTTGTTCCATCGGTCCGCTTGGAATTTCTGGAATAGAACAGGTTCTTCCTTTTCGTTGATGCAATGGGAATTGCAAAAGGCCAAGGCCAAAGCATCATCATTTTCCAGAATGGGTACAAGTGTGGACAGGAAATCAGGAGATGCGTAATCGTCACTTTCAGCTAGCCAGATATATTTTCCCTTGGCTTTTTCTATGCCTTTTTTCCATTGCGAAAAAGTATTGCCACTATTCGCATTGTTGTAGGATGAAAAAGTTGTTTTAGGGTGGTTTTTATAATCGTCAAGAATGGATGTGCTGTTATCCGTTGACGCATCATCAAGAAGTATGACTTCAAAATCCTGGAATTTTTGTAGGAATATACTTTCCAATCTTTTTTTTAAGAATGGCGCATGATTATAATTAGGGACAATGATGGAAATAAGAGTCACCTGAATATTTTTTTGAATAATAAATAAGGTGCCATAACCCATGTTCCGATTTTATATCGAATATTGAGTTTCATATTTCTTTCAAAAGTATCCCTGATGATTTTTTCTCCATCAAAATAAGAGTGCATCTTAGGAATTCCAATGGGTTGGTCTGATGCAATCGCTATGAGATACATGCCCTCCTTAATGCTCTTTTTTTGAATCTGATTGAAATGACCGTGGTAATGAACGACTTCAGAAGAATTTGGTTTTTCTGAAATTAGGGTAGAACCCCAGTGCATATTTTGCAAAAAGAAATGAGTGGAAGTAAAAAAGGATTGAATGAATTCCTTGAATTCCTTAGCATATAATTCCTTGATGTGGTATGGGTTGTCATAATTCCTTTCGTCGGAATATATTTTTTTATCAGGCGTAGAAATAATCAAAAGGCCATCAGTTCTTAATACCCTTTTTATTTCTGTCAACATTTGATGATGTTCCTCCAAATGCTCCAATGTTTCGAAACTGACAACCACATCCACAGTGTTTTCATCCAATGGTATATTGAGAACGGAGCCTGTTTGGAATGAGATATTTTTTCCCTTATATTTTTTTTGTGCCTCCACAATGGTATTGTCATCAATATCCACACCATAGACCTGTTGAGCATTTTGTGCCAATAGAGCTGTACCATATCCCTCACCACAAGCAATATCAAGAACGATTTTGCCACTCACCCATTCCGATGCCAACGCATATCGGTGTAGATGCTCGATAGTCGATTCGTTCATCACGAATGTTTCCAACCTTTCTCCTGTCCAATTTTTCATGGGCTATGGTTTGATGATGACACCCTGGCAAGTAGGCATATACAAGATTTCAACTCCTTTCTCCTTTGCGAATTTCCTATGGATATCCCTTTGTGCAGTATTGACATTCAAATAACCAAAGTCATCCAATACAATCATTCCTCCCGAAACGAGTTTGTCCCAAAAATAATTCAACGCCTCATATTCCGGTAGGGCTGAATTGAGGTCGATATTCAATAATGATATCTTTTCGGCGGTTACCAATGGTAAGGTTTCAGGTATACTTCCTTTGATGATATTGACATTGAACCCATCAAAAAGCGCTTGGACTTCCTTGTACCTGTCCCTTGTCTCATCATCATATTTCAGATGCTCACTGATAGCCATTTCCTCATCAGAACTATACTTGGGGTCCATTCCTTGGAACGTATCCAATAGATAATAGGTCTTACCTGTCTCATTGAAATTGGTATAGTGAATAATGGAACGTGCAAAGATGCCGGTACTCACCCCACAATCCACAAAGTCACCCTCTAATTTGGACGCATGACTGGCTGCCCAACACAACAAATGGACGCGCCATTGTATGTCCTTTCCTTGCAACAACAAACCCTTGTCCGTCGCTTTCCCGAGTCGGTAAGCTTCCTTGAATAAGGGATCTTCCATGAAGTCTGCACTGTGGTAGGTGTACAACCAATCATTGGCATAGCTCACTTGGTTTTTCATCAGCAGGTGGAACCGGTCCTTGAAGATGAGTTGGAATCCCAACCATCCCAGCACGGTGTTGATACATCTTCCTATGAAACTGACTAAACCTGAATTCATGAATGGATTAGATTTTCTGAATATCCGCCTGATGGAAAACAATGGGACCGAAACTCCTATCCCACGAAAAATTATTTCCTTTCTGGATTGACGTTATCTCAAATGTAATCAAATTCACTACCGAATCGAGTACGTTGTGAGGGGAACTTTCGGCTATGGATACGGATAGGGTATAGTGGTCTGGTGCTAAGCTATGCTTAGGAATGCGAACTTGATAATCATGTTCCCCCTTTTGCTCAGTCCGACCGGTATGGATGACCTGACTACCTACAACTTTTCCCCTGACATCCCGAATCATCAGACCAAATACCAGGTGCTGTACCCGTTCTGCCAAGGAGATTTTCATAGAGAAATCAATGGCACTATCCATGTCATAAGAGTTCTGGCTTAATTGTACGGATAAAATGGAATGAGTTGATAAATCCTCCTGTTGTGGTGCAATATGCTTGTTGCCATGTTGCGTAATCCAATGTTCGTAATTTTGTAAGCAATCATCGACAGGGCCATCGAATTGCATTTGTCCTTCATTCAGCCAAATTCCTCTGCTACACAGTTGGCTTACCGCACCCAAGTCATGACTGATGAAGATAATGGTTCTGCCACTTTTGCTTACCTCATCCATTTTTCCAAGACATTTGCGTTGGAATTCTGCATCACCTACCGCCAATACCTCATCTATCAATAGTATTTCAGGGTTAAGATGAGCAGCAACTGAAAATGCCAACCTTAATTGCATACCACTTGAATAATGTTTCAATGGTGTGTCTAGGAATTGGGATACGCCACTGAATTCGACAATCTCATCCAATTGATGGATGATTTCTGTTCTTTTCATGCCCAATATGGAGCCGTTTAGGAAAATATTCTCCCTCCCGGTCAATTCGTTATGGAATCCTGTTCCTACTTCCAAAAGACTTGCTACCCTTCCTCTCATGGTAATCTTCCCCTTTGTTGGTGGGGTGATACTGGAAAGGATTTTGAGTAGTGTGGATTTCCCTGCACCGTTCTTACCTATGATTCCTACACATTCTCCTTTATTGACGGGGAATGAAATGTCACTCAAGGCCCAGAAAGATGCTTTCTTTCCTCCAAAGAGTTGTCGGCCCATCTGAGATATGGATTCCCTGATACTGAGATAACGACCTTTTTGTCCTCCTATTTGGTATTGTTTCCAAATGCCTTGTATGTCAATAATCGGTTTCATCTATGCAAGGTCGGCGAAATAGGATTCTGTTCTGCGGAAATATATCAGTCCCAAAATAAAGATGAAGCCCGCGGAGGCCCAACTGATACCCATCATGCCCCAGTCCATATCGGTACTTCCGAATGGCATTCTACCTGCCATCAATGCTCCCGTAAGTGGATTGAATGATGCAATTTTTTCCAGCCAAGGATAACCCTTGAGCATGGATACGGGATAGATGACCGGGCTGATGAACATCAATAATTGTATAAGGAATGGAATGACATATCTGAAATCCCTGTATTTGACATTCAGCGCGGCAAGAAGTGAACCTAACCCACAAGCACTGATAATGGTTAGCAATACACCTATGGAATAATAACCAAGGAAAGAGGGGATGGAAATATCGAATCCGGGGACACTGAATTCATAATAGAAAATCATTCCGATGAATATGATGAGTCCCATTAGGAAATCGAATAATGAAACGAGTACGGATGATAACGGGATAACCAATCTGGGGAAATAGACCTTTTTTATGATGTTGGCGTTTTCAACCATGCTGTTGGCTGAACCCGATAATGCACTACTGAAAAGATTCCACAAGAGCAATCCACTCAGATAGAAAATGGGAGGTGGAACACCATTGGTTGGCATCTTCATCATCTTGGAGAAGAAGAAAACAAATACCATCATCATCATCAAGGGTTGGAGGATGGCCCATAAGAATCCCAGTATGGTTTGTTTGTACTTGACCTTGATATCCCTCCATGTGAAAAAGTAGAATAATTCACGATAACGCCATAATTCCGTCAAACCTAACTGGGTAGGTTTGTTCGGCTTGATTGAGTATTCTATATTTGTATTGGAACCAGACATTTAAATATTAAAAAGACTCATCTACATTATACTTTTGCAAGCTCACGACACATATGGGTGGTGTAACTGCCAAAGTAAGATGTTAACTATTTTTATATTGCAACGAATCACTCACTTGTTCGTTTAGGATAATAGTCTTTTAGCTTAACACCTTGAGTAATGAATTCAAAGATATCTCTTCTTCTTATCACCTGTTTCATTTTATCGTTTTTTTCCACGAAAGCGCAAATGGAAATAGGCGGACAGACTTTGTATGGTAATGAATGGATTGACCATAATCAGGATTATTATAAGATATCAGTAGAGGATGATGGCATCTATAGGGTGACCTATCAGGAATTGAATAATGCTGGTGTATTCTCCGGTACCTCTGTTCCCACAGGAAGCCAATTCAAATTATATCATAATGGTGTTGAAGTACCGGTTTTCGTAAGTAATTCCGGAAGCTTTGGCGCTAGTGATTTCATCGAGTTCTATGGTGTGAAGAACAGAGGAGAGCTCGATGTACATTTATATGAGGACCCTAATAATCAGCTTAATCCTAAGTACAGTCTATTCTCCGATATTTCCAATTATTTCTTGACTTGGAATAATGATGCAGGCCAACAATTTCAGGATGTTAGCAACAACCTGACTAGTACACCTTCAGCCGAGCCATATTGCATGATGACCAAGGAAGAAATTTTTAATAATGTAGTGGTCAGAGGCCGGGACTATAGTTCCAGTTCTTGGAGAAGTGCTTACGATTTGGGAGAGGGATTTTCTCGGGGTTCAGCCGCTAATTCATTGGAAGTGGATTTCTCTTTGCCGCATTTGTACCCAGGAGTGGATGGGTATGCACAGACTAGAGGTTTTTCAACAGCTGGTAGCCATATGCTGGGAATAGATGTGAATGGAAATACTGTTGTTTCCGAAAATTACACTGGCTGGACGGTTAAGCAGGTGGAAGGAGTCGTGGACGCCTCATTCTTCAATACAGGTAATAACACATTTACAACTTTTGCTAATCCCTTGAACCCTGATGATAAGTTCAGGATGGTTTTCGTCAATGTTGAGTATCCTAGTACATTCAATTTTGATAATGAAAGCTCGACAAGATTCAAGCTTCCGGCCAGTTCGATTGACAGATATATGGAAATCACGAACTTTGACCACGGCGGTCAGGCCCCCATCCTATTCGACCTGACAAACAACCAAAGAATCGTTACGAACCTAAATGCAGGAACAGTGGAAGTCCTTTTACCTGCCGCAACAGGAGAGAGGGATTTGATATTGGTAAGTGCCGGTTCTGTTGGTTCGCCAATGGGAATCACAAAAAGACAATTTGTCGATTACGACTTTGCAAATACATCCTACGATTATATCATCGTAACCCACTCTGCATTCTTTGATGATGGAAATGGTAATAACTTGGTTCAGGACTATGCGGACTATAGAGCCAGTCTCCAAGGAGGAGGTTATGAACCTATAATAGTCGATGTTCTGGATTTGTATGACCAATTCGGATATGGTGTGGACAGATACGAACAAGCCATTAAGAATTTCCTTAAGGTTGCCGCGGATAATTGGTCTCCCAAATTGCTTTTCCTGATAGGAAAGGGAGTGACATATGAATTGATGAGAACCAACCCCACAAGTTGGGAACACTTGTCGTTTGTGCCCTCATTTGGTTATCCCTCGTCAGATCATCTGTTTGTCTCTCCATTGGGTAACATTGCAACACCCTCCATGGGTGTGGGACGTTTGGCTGCTAAGTCTACGGATGATATCGAATTGTATCTGAATAAGGTCATCGAATATGAGACTGTTCCGGACATCACAAACCAAACGATTGACGATAAGGAATGGATGAAGAAAATCCTGCACTTTGGTGGAGGTGATGCCCTGATACAGGATTTGATTAGGGATGAGTTGAATGTACTCAAGGATACGATTGAGGGGAGTCAGTTAGGAGCCGAAGTGACATCTTTCTTCAAGAATTCATCGGATATCGTGGATGGAGTGGATTTGGACCAAGTCATACCCTTGATTAACGAAGGGGCAATGATGCTTACATTCTTCGGACACTCCGCTCCGAGTACCCTGGATTTCGATTTGGGTAACCCCAATGAATATGATAATGAAGGCAAGTATCCTCTTTTCTATGCCATTGGTTGTAATACCAATAGGATATTTGAAGTAGAATCAACACTGAGTGAGGATTTTGTCCTGATAGAAAATAAGGGTTGTATCGGATTCTTCGGTGCTACTTGGATTACCAATCTATCCAATCTGAGTCAGTATGGTAGGTATTTCTATTCCAATATGGGGAATGATAATTATGGACAATCCATAGGGGAAATCATTAAGGCCACCATTGAGGATTATAGTTTCAGTGGTAATTATACAGCGGAATTATTGAGGAATGCGCTTGTTCTGCATGGTGACCCTGCACTAAGACTTTATCCTTTTGAAGCACCCGATTATTTAGTGAAGACGGATGAGAGTGGTGTTACTCCATCTATTGTCAATGCATTGGATAGTGGCTTTGAATTGGATTTGACCATTTCTAACATCGGTAGGGTAGTCAATGATTCGTTTAATCTTCGCTTCGAACACGAACTTCCGAATGGTGATATCATTGATTTGGGGACGCAAAGAGTTCGCGCTCCATCCTTTAAGGAAAATTGGCAGTTTGATTTGCCTTTGCTTTCTAGCGAGGCACTAGGACTGAACTATATCAATATCACGATAGATGATAATGATGAGATTGCAGAGGGACCAACAGGCGCCGAATTGAATAATACGGACAGGGTTCCATTCTTTGTGGTTTCCAATGACATCTTTCCGGTATATCCATATGAATTCAGTATCATTTCGGATGATAGTCCTACATTAAGGGCATCCACCGCCAATGTGTTTTCGGAGGCCTTGGATTATTATATCCAGATAGATACCACCGAATTATTCAATAGTCCTTTGTTCGAATCCTCTGTCATCAACCAAGTTGGAGGTGTATTGGATTGGGAACCCAATATCCAAATGATGGATAGCATTGTTTATTATTGGAGGGTAAGTATAGATAGTACCGCCATCAATGGTGATTTTAACTGGCATAACAGCTCATTCGTATACATACCGAATAGTTCTCCGGGTTGGAATCAGAGTCATTTCTGGCAATTTACAAAGGATGAATTCACTAATATCCAATTGGACTCTACCAACTATGATTTCGATTATAGTAATAGGGATTATGAATTCCACCAGATACATTCCGCAGCAGATGTTCTTCCTTGGGCAGAAATTACTGTATTCAAGGAGGGCTTTGACTTGACATCCTACTACCACTGTAGTGGTGCGGATCAGGATCGCTATATGTGGGCCATGGGATTGGATCCTACGATTCTTGAAATTGGTAACTCTGAAGTAGCTCCTGCAGTGGATTTCAATTGCTTTATCCAAGGTGGAACAGGATTGGGTATGATCAGGAGGCCGCAGATTGCCTCGGAAAGGGAAGAAATGATGGCTTATCTGGAAGACTCGGGTCCTGATGTGGTTCCTGATGGCCATTATGTATTGTTCTACACTTTCCAAAGAACCACAAATGATTATGCTGCGGATGAATGGGACACTGACACCCTTATCTACGGACGTAGTTTGTTCACGGTGTTGGAGGGACAGGGAGCCTATAACGTAAGGAATATTGAAACGAATCAGACCCCTTATATCTGTGTGTTCAAGAAGAATGACCCCTCTTTCCAAACATTGGAATTCCACGCTAATGATGTGAATGAGGTCTTGGATGTATTCTATAACCTCATTGGTAAGGCCAATACAGGTAAGGTCAATTCGACCGTTATCGGACCTGCATCTAATTGGGAAACCCTACTTTGGGATGTAGAGGAGTATGATCCTGCAACAGAGAATGTATCCGTGGATATCATAGGTATTGATGGCAATGGGAATGAAACCCTGATAGTGGATAATCTAACGGATTATGATTATGCATTGAGTGGTATTGACGCAGATGAGTATCCGTACATCAGATTAGAATATGAATCTGATGATTCCACTAATTTCACATATCCTATTCTGGATTATTGGAGAGTCATGTATGATCCGATACCGGAAGCAGCTCTGGTTCCTAATAAATTATTCTCATTCCATAATGATACAATCCAACAAGGTGAAACCCTCAGTTTGGAAATAGGGGTTGAGAATATAGGTAATGTGGATATGGATAGTATGCTAATGCATTATACCATAGTGGATCCTCAGAATAATCAGATTTTGGAAACAGCAAGATTGGAACCATTACTAAAGGATGAAATGATTGTCGGCCAACTGAGTCTGGATACAAGGAATCTTGTAGGGAGGAACCAATTGATTATCGAAGCAAATCCGAATAGTGACCAGCCTGAATTGTACCATTACAATAATGTTGGGATAAGGTCATTCTTTGTACAGGAGGATTTAAGGAACCCTCTCCTTGATGTTACATTTGATGGTATCCATATCATGGATGGGGATTTGGTTTCATCCCGTCCCGAAGTCATTATTTCCTTATTGGATGAAAATCCTTTCTTGGCATTGTCTGATACATCATTGTTGAGATTATTCGTGACCGATCCCTTGGGGAATACGGAAGAATACGAAGTGGATGGAAATGTATTGACATTCTTCCCCGCTTCAGGTGATATATCGGATGAAAACAGGGCGAGAATGGAATTCAGACCCGATTTGCAGGTGGATGGAACCTACCAATTGGAAGTCAGAGGTGAGGATGCCTCAGGTAACGATTCTGGAGAATTCGACTACCGTGTGAATTTTGAGGTCGTCAATGAGGAAACAGTTTCCAATGTACTGAATTATCCTAACCCATTCTCCACTTCGACCCAGTTTGTATTCACCCTTACGGGTAATGAATTACCTGATGTATTCCGCATCCAAATCATGACGGTATCAGGTAAGATTGTCAAGGAAATAGATATGGGAGAATTGGGACCATTGAGAATAGGTAATAACATCACGGATTATCGTTGGGACGGAACGGATGACTTTGGGGATAAACTGGCCAATGGCGTTTATCTTTATAGGGTAGTGGTCAAGAAAGATGGCGAGAATTATGAATCCTATGATAACGGAACCAATCAGTACTTCAAGAAAGGTTTCGGTAAGATGGTCATATTGAGATAAGAATCCCTCGGCTTTATTTTGGGTATAATTTTCAGGCCAACTGGAACTTTATAATCAAAAAGCCTATTTTTGTTATAAATACACAACTTTCATTTTGATGAAATCATTTAGAAACATAATTATTAACATTATTATTCGCAGGTGCTAGCTCATCCGCAGGTAATGTTATGAATATATACAAGCCTCGATGGATGAATTTCCATCGAGGCTTTTTTCGTTTAAATAATTACATTTGCAACTCATAAATCAGCTTGTCATGGCTAAACAATATAAGACATATAAGAAATTGGATCTGACCGAAGTGGATCAGGAGATGCTGAAGTTTTGGGAAGAACACCAAGTCTTTGAAAAATCAGTGGAAGAACGTTCTAAGGATAATCCTTTTGTATTCTACGAAGGTCCACCATCCGCTAATGGTAAACCCGGAATACATCATATGATGGCCCGTACGATAAAGGACTCATTCTGTCGTTACCGTACCATGAAAGGAATGCGTGTGGAACGTAAGGCAGGATGGGATACGCACGGCCTACCCATAGAATTGAAAGTCGAAAAGGAATTGGGCATCACCAAGGAGGATATAGGCACGAAGATATCCGTTGATGAATACAACAAGCAATGCCGTGAAACCGTCATGCGATTCACCGACCAATGGAATGACCTTACTACCAAGATGGGGTATTGGGTGGATTTGGATGACCCTTACATCACCTACACCAATGAATACATAGAGTCTGTATGGAATATCCTTCAGCGATTATACAACAAGGGATACTTGTACAAGGGCTATACGATACAGCCTTATTCACCTGCGGCAGGTACGGGATTGAGTTCGCATGAGTTGAACCAACCCGGTTGCTATAAGGATGTCAAGGACACCACAGTAGTGGGACAGTTCAAGATAGTGAAGAATGAGGCATCATCATTTTTGTTTGATAATGAGGATGAGGATGTTCGTTTCCTAGCTTGGACAACTACTCCATGGACGCTTCCTAGTAATACAGCATTGGCTGTAGGCAAGAAAATAAACTACCTCAAGGTAGATACATTCAATCCTTATACATTCGAAAGGGTCAGTGTGGTATTGGCAGAGGACTTGTTGAAAAAATGGTTCAAGGCTGATAATGAGAATGGTGATTTCGAAGCCTTTGCATCAGCGGAAAAAAAGGATAGGAATAAGGCTCCATATAAGGTCGTAGCCAATTATAAGGGGGCAGATTTGGCTGGAGTGGATTACGAGCAACTTCTGGATTACGTCCAGCCCAAAGGAGATGCTTTCCGAGTGATACTCGGAGATTTCGTAACTACTTCCGATGGTACGGGTATCGTTCATATCGCTCCGACTTTCGGTGCGGACGATAAGCGTGTGGCAGATCAGAATGGAATAGTAGCATTGACAGTGGAAGACGAACAGGGAAATCCTGCTCCTTTGGTGGATAAGCAAGGGAAATTCGTTGATGAGGCAGGTGAATTAGCAGGGCGATATGTCAAGAACTATAAGGATGCTGCTGACTATGAAAATGTCGATGTGGCCATAGCCGTGAAGTTAAAGACAGAAAATAAGGCTTTCAACGTCCAGAAATATGAGCACAATTATCCTCATTGTTGGAGAACGGATAAGCCGGTTCTATACTATCCCTTGGATTCTTGGTTTGTAAGGGCCACCGCAGCCAAGGAGCGAATGGTGGAGCTGAATAAAACCATAAAATGGAAGCCTGCATCCACAGGTGAGAAACGTTTTGGAAATTGGTTGGAAAATCTGAACGATTGGAACCTTTCCCGTTCCCGTTATTGGGGGATACCATTGCCAATATGGAGAAATGAGGAGGGCACCAAGGAAAAATGCATAGGTTCCATAGAGGAATTGGAAAAGGAAATAGCTTTCGCTAATGAGCAATTGGGCCTTGACCAATCCGTTCCTAAGGATTTGCACAGACCTTACATAGACAGCGTTGTGCTTTGTTCTGAGGATGGAGAGAAATTAGTTCGTGAATTGGACCTGATAGACGTTTGGTTCGATTCAGGCTCCATGCCTTATGCACAATGGCATTATCCATTCGAAAACCAAGAAAAATTCCAACGCAATTTCCCTGCTGATTTCATAGCCGAGGGAGTGGATCAAACTCGTGGTTGGTTCTATACGCTTCATGCGATAGGTGTGATGGCATTCGATTCGGTAGCTTACAAAGCAGTTGTTTCTAATGGTCTGGTATTGGATAAGCAAGGTCGTAAGATGTCCAAGCGTTGGGGTAATGCAGTGAATCCATTCGAAACAATAGGTAAATACGGAGCGGATGCGACCCGTTGGTACATGATGTCCAATTCTAATCCTTGGGATAACCTCAAGTTCGATTTGGATGGAGTGGACGAAGTGCGTAAGAAGTTGTTCGGAACATTGTATAATACTTATTCATTCTTTGCATTGTATGCGAATATAGATGGTTTCGATTATTCACAAGACGAAGTACCATTGGCTGACCGTCCAGAGATAGACCGTTGGGTGATATCATTGTTGAATTCCTTGGTCAAGGAGGTTGATGCTGATTTGAATGACTACGAACCGACTAGCGCAGCTCGTAAGATACAGTCATTCGTATTGGATAATTTGAGTAACTGGTATGTCCGTTTGTGTCGTCGTCGTTTCTGGAAAGGAGAAATGAGTACCGATAAATTAGCCGCTTACCAAACACTTTATACCTGCTTGGATACCGTTGCGAAATTGATGGCTCCGATAGCTCCTTTCTTCTCTGATAGATTATATAAGGATTTGAATGAGGTGACACAAAAGGAACCACACATGTCCGTTCACTTGGCATTCTTACCGACGACTGATGAAAGTGTGATAGACAAGGATCTGGAACAAAGAATGGATTACGCACAACGTATATCTTCTTTGGTACTTTCCTTGAGAAAGAAAGAGAATCTAAGGGTCCGTCAGCCATTACAAAGGGTGTTGTTGCCAATACTTGATCCCTCTTTCCAATCACAAGTGGAAGCTGTCAAGGATTTGATATTAACGGAAGTGAATGTCAAGGAATTCGAATACATAACGGATACTTCGGGTATAGTCAACAAGAGCATCAAGCCTAATTTCAAGACCTTGGGTCGAAGAATGGGTAAGCACATGAAATCCGTGGCAAAAGTCGTCGGAGGATTCAATCAGGAGGATATAGCCAATGTAGAAACCAACGGAGGATATACACTGGATTTGGATGGCGAAAAATTTGAACTGACCCTTGAGGATTTTGTCATCACATCATCTGATATACCTGGTTGGTCCGTTGCTAATGATGGTCCATTGACCGTAGCATTGGATATCACACTGACGGATGAACTGAAGGCCGAGGGTACCGCCCGTGAACTAGTCAATAGGATACAGAATCTGCGTAAGTCCAAGGACTTCAACGTAACGGATAGAATCAGAGTAGAGATAGAAAAGCATGATATGCTGGTTCCTGCTATGGAAATGTTCAACGAATACATATCTGCGGAGGTTCTGGCAGACTCATTACAACTTGTGGATGAGGTTCAGGGAGACATAGTGGATATGGATGGAACGGATGTAACATTCGCAGTATCCAAGAGCTAAATAATCAGACGGGTAATCCATATGGATTTTACCCGTCTGAATAATGAGATTATACACTTGAAAGGGATGGGTATTGATACCCATCCCTTTTTCTATTTCAATTCCTCTAATAAAGGCCATATCTCATCCTTATCCTTTCTCCTTTGTTTCCTCCAAAAAATTAGGAACATCACTAGAATATAGAGTAATGTAACCAGAACAATCCATGGTTTCCATTCCTCTGGAAGCATCTCCAGATGGTTAATGTACAAGTAGCACAATACAGATAAGAAAACACAATACAATGGCATAAAGAAATTCGTAACCACTAACTGATACTGCAAATGCCTACGCGTTTGGCGGATTTTCTTTTCCATATTTTGCTCCGCAATAAAATCAGGTTTTAAATTCCTCATCCAAAATACGAATGCCTGAAAACCCAAAAGAAACATCATGCCGCCCGTTACCAACATCGTAGTGGTATTTTCCAAGAAAGCGAATACGATACTTCCAAGAATGAAAATCGTAGAGGAAAATAAAATGGTGATGAATAAATTCTCTTTCTTCAACTTCTCATCCCGCTCAATAATTTTGGAGATAATATTTCCTGAAGGACTTTCTTGGTTCCTCCATTCTTTTTGTAGTGCTTCAAAATTCATGATATATCATTTAAGATGATTCAATAATAGCTTTGAGTCTAGATTTTATCCTGTTTATTTTTACACCGACATGGTTGGTGGTCCATCCTGTTATATCAGCCATTTCCTTATAACTGAAACCCTCCAAGAATAATCCGATCAGTCGCTTGTCATTCGAATCCAATTGCTGGATGGCATGATGTAATTGATCCATATTCCCACTGTCTGAATCTTCTTTAATCATTGTCTCGTTTTCGAAATCCTTTTGCTTTTGTCTTCGTCTGGATTGATAATGATTGAATGAGATTGTCGTATTAATGGCAATCCTGAAAGCCCAAGTCTTCAAGGAGGATTTTTTCTTGAATGTTGGAATGGATTTCCAAATGTTCAACAGCACTTCCTGGTACAAATCCTGGACAAGCCCATCCTCATATAAATAGCTTTTACATATTCTATATATACCATCTCCATGTATGGCCAGAATCTTATCGAATTGTATTTCCTGCTCTTTTCTATTCATTGGATGGATAAATATCTTTCACCCACTTAGTCTGTTATCAGCTTCAATTTATTACAGCTAGCCCGATTTTTTTTCTATTTTGCTTAGAATCAAATGGAATAACAATGAAAAAATTAGGCTTTTACCTCATCCTTACCTGTTTTTTATGGGCTTGTAATACTTCAGAAAAAGAAGCCGCTACTGATGGGGAGGACACAACCGGAATAGTGGAGACACCAGCGGAAAAGATAGGAGCACAAGATGAAATTGAAGTTGCCGACAATACTTCCGAGAAAACGGATGATAAAGAAGATATTGGGGTTTCGGACGAAATAGAAGTGGACTTGGAAGGGCGACATCTGAAAGAGAAGGAGGATGTGTCGGAATTGAAATACTTGAAGACTTTCATCCCTGAAGACCACGTGGTAATGGACTATGAATATGGCGATTTGAATAGGGACGATAAAAAGGATGACGTAATCCTTGTGTCCTATTCCAAAACAGAAGCAGAGGAGGGAGGTTCGATAGGAAGAACGACCTATATCCTTACTCGTCAGACAGATGGGAAGTTGAAGAAAGAGGGAGAGAATGGGAGTGTAGTCTTATGTTCTGATTGTGGAGGTGTAATGGGAGATCCTTATCAGGGTATTGTCATCAAGAATGGATATTTTTCCTTGGAACACTGGGGAGGCAGCCGCTGGAAATGGACCCAGATCAATACATTCAAATATGATGGTGAGAAGAAAGGGTGGTATTTGCATAAGAAAGGTGGAGAATCCTATGATTCTTTTGAGCCCGAAAAAGTAGAAGAAACTGTTTCTACGGTCAAGGACTTCGGAATCATAGCCTTTGATGATTACACGGATGAATAAAGTCAGGAATAATTAATAGTATATCTCTGGTAATAGGGAGACGAATTAGTGTGGTATTTTATAATTAAATCCATGGAGTTGTTTGTGGAATAGTTCCGGATGAATAATTATTTTAAATAACTTCAATTAATATTAATCCTATTTAAAACAGTTGGAAATGAAAAAAATATTTTTCCCCATTATTTTATGTTGTTTGCATTTTTTGATAACTGCCCAAGAATTTGAAAGACAGATTTTTGATTACAGTCAAATGCAAGAGAAAGAAATTGCTCCTTGTTCTGAATCCGTGAATTCAGGTGTGAATCAGGTTTTTCAGGAAATAGGGCGATTGCGAAGTCAGCATTCTGTCTTATTGGCAGAGGAGTTGTTCAATGAAAATGATAAATGCCCCTTGTCGTATGAAGCATATTCTTGGGCCTTATTCAGGAATGGGAAATGGATGGAATCCGTAGAAATAATAGAACAGGGAATAAGGGAGTTGGGCCCAATTCCCGAGTTGATTCTAAGGCGGGGCTATATTAGTTTTGAAATGGCCGAGTTGGGAATAGGCGTAAGGAATGTTGATGGTAATAGTGTTTATCTTCCTAAGGCAAAACGATTGGATTACCCTGATTCCATATTTAGGGAACAAAATTATTTGGCAGCACTGAATGATTTTAAATACATCTCTGATACATATAAGGAACGACCTAAGGAAATTATGATTACGGGATATATTTATCAGATGATAAAAGAATATGAAAATTCCAATAATTATTTTTCGAAGTTATTGGATAATGATAATTATAGGAATGATGTCGCTTTTCTTATTGTCGATAATTACATAGGACAAAACCAATTTTCCAAAGCGGAAAAAATACTTCTCGAATTAGAGGAGGAATTTCCAAGGAATTCCGATATCCAAGAAAAATTAACCAAATTATATAAAAAATCAGGCGATGAGGAGAAATTCGAATTGTATAAATATAAATCCGAATTTAATTATTGGGTTCCTGAATATTGTGATTTGGAATATTCCAAGAAGAATTATGAAACCATTTATTATTTTTTGGGAGAAAATAAAACTTCGGATAAAATCCAGAAATTAAATGGAATAAGAAAAGAACATGGAGAAAAAGCTACGGACATATTTATAACCATACTTAATGCGCATGCCAATCATGGGAATGGAGTAGAGGAAAGAACAGAGGAGTTATTAGTTGAAATGGGGAATTCTGTAGTCCCTAAGATGATTCTCCTGATGGAAAATGCCCAATCGACATGTACGACTACAAAAGCAGCTTCTGTCCTTGCAGAAATAAAGGACCCAAGAGGATGGCAACCCATGGTGGATTACCTGCCAAGAATGGAGAATATTCCTTTTACATTAATGCCTCCTGAAATACCCCTCCAGCTGATTAAATTTGATAAGGAGAAAGCACTAGTAGCCATCCTTAAATGGACCAAGGGCCAATTAGGCGAAGAAGATACATCATCATCCGATAATCCGTTCCAGGAATTAGGGAGCATTTTTTCGGGCACGAATATCTATTTGCCATTACAGGTCTACAAGAAAAAGGAAATCCAAAAAACAGCTAAATCATTGGGCTATACCAAAGAACAGTTAGAACGATTACTGGTCAATATCTTTGGTAAGGAGGATTAATCTAGGGAATTCAAATTATCCTAGTTGGAAATTGATTTTGGATTATTGGAATATTTCCGAACAACTTCAATATCTTCATGTAGCATAAGGTTTTGTTAAACCTATGCCTGATACAACATAACCATGTATATTTGGTGGACATTCCTACGTTGTGGGAATGTCCATACTATTTTGAAACCCTCGTAAAATGCACAAGAAATTGTTCGTTCTACTCCTTATCATAGCATCATTCTCCATGTCATCTTGTAATGCTGACTTGAAAATGACCTTTAAAAGGGATTTTTCTCCTCTGTCAGACCAACTACTGGGATACGGCTCCATGTTCGGAACCTTCACGCCCGATAAACAAACAAAGACTTTCATTGATTATCCTGAATTGGTTGACCTCACGAAGAAGATACCGAATCAGGTACTCAGATTTCCGGGAGGTACTGATGCCCACTTCTATGATTGGGATACAGGGAAGCCTGTCAAGGCTGCGGATATCGACCACCCAGCCATGAGGCGAAACCTAAAGGCTCAGAAGAATGTCGTTGTCACGATTGGGGAATTCCTTACACTCTGTAATCAGGTAGGAGCCAAACCAACCATCACACTTCCCATCTACCAAAAGGATGCGGATTACATCATAGACTTGGTGGACCGCTTGAAAACACAGTTTCCGAATCAGGATTTTCCGATGTGGGAATTGGGGAATGAGCATGGTCTTGAATTGGCATGGAAGAAAAAGAGATTGGAAGCCGATGATTATATCCATGTATGCCGGGCAGTAGGTCAACATCTCATGCAGGAATTCCCGAATAGTCTTGTGGCGGTTACCGGAGAGGGATATCCGAGGCGTGGACGGGCCAAGGAATGGAACAGAACCTTGGCAGATGCCAATGATGCTGATCCTTTCTTCAATGCTGTGGTCCTCCATAAGTATATGTATGTGCCCAAGAAAGCCGCTACTTGTACCGTGAATGAGAAGATAGATCTTCTCTTTGCAGGTGTGGAACATGAAGCCTCGAATGCTGAAAAGGTAGGTAATGATTATTTTGGTGGAATGCCACTGATGATGACCGAAATAGGAATTGCAGGTGTGAATATGACCAATCCTGACCAGTCGGATGATAATCAACAAATCCAGCAGCTTTGGTGGGTTACGGAATTGGCTAATCTGGATTATCTCCTTGCCTTTATGGATAGGAGTCAGGATTATCCGTTCCATGCAGTACTCAGGCATATGTTATTGGTAAAAAACAAGGGCAAATTGGGTAGGGCCGCTCTCCAGTGGGAGATTACCGATGATCCGAACCAACCCAATATCAGACAGGGATGGAATATCGTTTCTCATTCTTTGTTGGAAGTATTGCTAGATGAATTTGAGGGTGGAGAATATGCAAGTGCTCCTTATAAGAAATCAACCAGAACCTGTTCTGTCCTGAAATATAAGAACAAATCCTACTCCCCACTTAGGATTGGGATGTTCAGAAAAGATGGTAAAAGAGGGTTTTATATCCTGAATAAGACCGACCAACCCTTTACGATTGATTTGGCTAAGGGAACTTGGAATGTACAATCAGTTGCTACAGCTGCCACAGCCCTGCCTCAGGATTTCGGTCCCAAGGATAGTATGATTCAGTCTTCCACCGAAAAGGGATGTTTTACCATCCAGCCTTATTCTTTCAATATTGGAATCCAATAGCTCTTATGCTGAATGCATTACTATATGCACCTGAATATCGGCCGAACATGTCATCCATGATTCGTTCGGCTGAATTCTATGGATTGAAAACCATCTATATCTACGATAGGAATAACCTCCTCTCTCCTCCTAATAACAAGACCACCCGGGCAGATATGGAACATTTGGCTCGGGTATGGACCGCAGGTGCCATCAATCATATTGATATTGAGATTGTGGAAGACCCTATCGCATTCCTATCCGAATACCAAGGACGTAAGATTGCCACATTGGTCAATGAATCTTCCAACCAGTTGAATGATTTCCAATTCCAACCTCATGACATTATCCTGTTCGGAAGTGAAAAGGATGGATTGGAGGATCGGGCTATTCCACTAATGGATGCATCCGTTTACGTTCCTGCAATTGGACACACACCTTGTCTGAACGTCGCAGTTACGTTTGGTATCGTTATGCACCAGGCATTTTCTTCCCTAAAGGCTTGATTGGTAATTTTTATTATCGTAATATTACGATATAATATGGGAGCAAGTAAGAATAACCTATTTACAGAACGTCAGAATAGACTAGCAGAAATGGCCAAGGCATTGGCTCATCCTGCCCGTATTGCCATATTGGAAGAATTGGTAAGTTCAGGTACTTGCGCCTGTGGTGATATTGTAGACAAGTTGCCCTTATCACAATCCACCATTTCGCAACATCTTAAGGCCATGAAGAATGCAGGTATTATCAAAGGTGAAGTGGATGGTGTCTTCAGATGTTATTGTGTGGATGTGGAGGAATGTGCAAGATTGATGGTAGCATTTAGATCCTTGTTTACTTGTTGCTAAAATTTTTTGACCCTATTTATCGTAATATTACGATAAATAGGGTTGGATGAATATTTTTTTGGCTATAGCTATCGTGATATTGCGATGAATTTATATTTATTATTTCACTCGGAACGCATATTTGCGTTACCACAAATCTTAGAATTATGAAAAAGTACATCATTATAGCATCCTCGATACTAGGTGTTTTGGCAGTGGCTTGTTGCACTTGTTGTGATTGGCCTTGTTGCGCAGCTGGTTGTTGCTAATAGAACAGGAATATGAAAAGAGGGCTGTCAGCATACTGATGGCCCTCTGTTGTTACATGATGAATCCGAGGAAAAATTAATGACATATGATGAGATTCCTACAAACATTAATCTCTATCTTGCCTAAGATTCATCAACCGAAAGGTACTTATGAGTGAGAATAAAGTAGGGGATAGGGCTTATGATGGAGATAAGTTATCCTATACCAGCCCACATGATTCTTGGTTTAAGAAAAAGGTGATTTCCACTGTTGAAATCCTTACGGGCAGAAAGCAATTGCACAAGGTTTACGATGAGCTGTACAGTGAGGATCCCAATCCTTGGAAAGTTTGGGGAAATGCACTTCAGAAGCTCAATATCGGAATGGACTTCGATAAGGGGCAACTGGATAAAATACCCAAGACAGGCCCTGTCATTTTTGTTTCCAATCATCCATTTGGAGTGGTGGATGGTTGTGTACTTTGTCATATTATCACAAGGGTGCGAAAGGATTATTTCCTATTGGTGAATGAGGTCCTTGCCAAGGATCCCATCATGAAGGATCATCTGTTGCCTGTGGATTTCAGGGAGGGCGAAGAAGCCCTGGCCACGAATTTGGAAACCAAAAGACGCACTACTGAAAGATTGAATAACGGTGAGGTACTTGCCATATTTCCATCAGGAGCGGTGGCTACTAAAATGGGGCCATTCAAACCCGTAACGGAGTTTCCTTGGCGTAAATTCATTTGTACCAGAATTCATGAAACCCAGTGTACCGTAGTTCCCTTGTATTTCTTCGGACAAAATAGTTGGCTGTTTCATTTCGTTAGTTGGTTTAGTATGAATCTTAGGTTAGGACTATTATTGCATGAAATTATGAATAAGAGAGGTACCTCCATTAAGGTCAATATCGGTAATCCGATTACTTATGATACCATGAAGAATTATCCGGACCGACAGGATTTGATTGATTTTCTTAGGGCTGAAACCATGGCCCTGAAACATCAGGAATAAGATTCAATCAGATATCTGAATTTAATAATCTAAGCATCAACCAATGAAGCCATACCTAAAATACTTATATGCGGCCCTGATAGCCATCGGAATATTTGCAGCAGGATGCTATCTCACATTCCAATACATGATTCAACCAAGAACAACAGTGGAAGAACAATCCACAGTACTCTTGGAAAAAATTAAGACAGTGGCCAAATTGGTTTCCGTTGAGGGATATTTTTCAGAGATATATACCTACAAGGATGATTGGGAACCTGTCCCGAATCCTCTCTTTTCACCCAAATTCACCAAAAAGGCCGTTACCATAGTTAAGGCCAAGGTATCTGTTGGGTATGATTTGGAGAAAATGACCTTTGAGGTAGACCATACGAATAAGGTATTGCGAATAGGTAATATCCCTGATCCTGAGATTATTTCATTGGACCACGATTTGGAATACTACGATATTCAGGAAAGCTCATTCAATTCCTTTTCAAGGGAAGAAATGAATCGATTGAACGCTTCAGCCAAGGAATTCATAGAAAAGAAAGCAAAATCCAGTGATTTGTTTTTACAAGCGGAACAGCAAGGCAATCAAATGCTGGAACTCATAGAATTCATGGTCAAGGAATCAGGCTGGACCGTTGAATATGAATACAGTATCATTGACGCCACACCTAATCCATTTGATGACTAATCCGATAATCCACTATTCCAATTTCTAGTAATCCTACAATCTCATGCTCAAATCATACCTACATCCTAATCTTATAGAAGCAGGCTGCGATGAAGCAGGACGTGGCTGTCTGGCAGGTCCGGTTACCGCAGCAGCAGTTATTTTCCCAAAGGATTATGAAAATGAATTGCTCAATGATTCCAAGCAATTGTCCGAATCCCAACGGAATCAATTCAGGGAAATCATAGAAAAGGATGCATTGGCGTATGCAGTCCATTTTTGTACACCTAAGCGGATAGATGAGATTAATATTCTGAATGCTTCATTCGAGGCAATGAACAAGGCAGTGGAAGCACTTAGTGTCGAGCCTGAAATGTTGCTTATTGATGGGAATAGATTCAAGACAGAAAATGAGATTCCTTACGAATGTATCATCAAGGGAGATGCTAAATACCTCTCTATTGCGGCAGCATCCATCCTAGCCAAGACATACAGGGATGATTACATGGCAAAGATTGCTAAGGAACACCCAGAATATGCTTGGTCTTCCAATAAGGGCTATCCTACGAAGGCTCACAGGGAGGCCATTCAATTACATGGTGCTACTCAATACCATAGGCGTTCTTTCAGGCTGTTACCCAATGCAGAACAGGGGAGACTATTCTGATAATCTGAATCGTATGGGGAGATTGAAGTAACTCCTGGTTACTTCTCCATCATGGATGGCAGGAATCCACTTGGGCATGGCGTTTACCACTTTTAATGCCTCCTCTGCTGTACCACAGCCTGCATCCCGTACGACTTCCACATCACTCAGACTCCCATCCTTTTCCACAATGAATCGGATAACACATGTTCCACTCAGACAGTTATTGGGAACAGTCGTGGGGAACTTCAAATGTAGGTTGATGAATTCAATTATCTTTTCGTCAGAACACTTTTTTCTCAATGCTTCTGGTTCATCCTCGCATCCTGGAAACCTGGCAGGAACATCAACAAGTACAGGAACTCCTTTTTTATAAGGTTTTGATTCGAACTTAGGTGGTGGCGGAGGAGGGGGAGGAATGGAATGGTCTTGGATTTTACGTTTGCGGTTGGTTGTGTCTTGATGCGGATTGAGTGAGAACTTTACAGGAACTGTATACTTCACATCAACGAATTTCCCCATCAGGGTTCCCGGAGAAAAATTAGGCATGAGTTGTAGCATCTTGACAGCCGCTTCCCCGCATCCATACCCAATATCCCTCATGACTTCAAAATCCTCAAGACTTCCATCTTTCTTTACGGTAAATCGGACAATGACAGTACCTTCTTGTTTTGATTGTTTGGCCTGTTTGGGATATACTAGATGATCCCTGATGAATTGTATGAGTTTTTCATCAGAACAACGTTTTCGCTCACTTTTGGTGACTAAATGGTCACAACCTTGGAAGCTGGGTTGCTCCTGAGATGGATTCACCAAGATATCATCATAACGTGAGGAATCTCGTATCAGGTCGGATGAATCAACTACAATACCATTGTCAACTGTATGATTATGAGATTCTTGCGCGCAGGAGTAGATGGTGCACAAGAAGTAAACAAGAAAGTATAGCATTAGTCTTTTCGTCATGACATCCAGCGTTTATTGATAAGATGCGTGATGTCTCCGAAAAGGTGTGAGCTTATTTACTCATTCAAGGGTTCCTCGCGTTCATATGTAAAGTTCCTGAGTGAGAATGCCCAGTTTTTATTGACGGCCTTGATAACTCCATCATCTGTTCTGAGCTTATTCTTCTTGTAGCTCTTGATGCTGGACAAATAATCCTGATAGGTGGATTCCACTTCGGCGTAATCTCCCAAATCCAATTGTTCATAAATACGCTTGAGGCCACCTTCCTTATCCTTGACGAATTCCTCGAATTTGATTTCAATCAGATTTTCCTTGGGAATGAGATGTTTGTGCGTGTTGAACGAATCATACATGTCCTGATAGATTCGAATCATTTGCGCATCAACCTCTTGTTCGACTTCGTCATGGAGTTGGAAGAAATTGATGACATCCCTATATAGCTTATAAGTAGAGGCATATACCTTATATGGATTCCTATAGATGTGAATGAACTTGGCATTAGGGAATTGCTCCAATAAGTAAGGGATTCGGGCCGTATTGGGAGGGTTTTTCAGTACCAGCCTCTTACCACCGAAATTGAGTGTGGCAGCTTTTAGTAAATCCATATACCCCTTATGCCACTTGGCCTTGTATTCATTGTCCTGTTCCAATCTCCCATATTGTTCCCAAGTTTTCCAATGGTCCTCCGGAGCAACCCACATATTATATACAGAATGCCCGCTTTGGCAAACCAATGCTAATTCTTCTTCCTGCGGAGAATGGATATCGATTTCCATATTGTCCATAGGCCGTTTCTTAGGCATGATGGTTTTGGCTATGAATGCAAAGAAGCCAGAAGCCATGAATGAATGGGGAAACAAACCTTGCAGATAAGTGACATATCCGTGCCTGGGGTCCTTGCAGAGTAAATTGTGCAACAATGTGGTACCACCTCTCCAATGACCAAGAATGAAAATAGGGGAATCATGAATGGCTGTTTCCTGGATTTTTTTACCCAAACGCATTCTTTCCCAAATCCTAAAAGGAATACCAATCCATATGACCAAAGAACTGGTGAATATCCTAAAAAGATATTTTCCTTGTATCCTGTATCGGGTGAGATATTCCAGCCAGGTTCCTGTTCTACATCCAATGACTGAATTGACCCTAGTCTTATTGATGTTTTTCCGTTTGAAGCCTGTAGACATGTTCTGTTTTGTTGGTTTTCCTTGATGAAAGTGGAATTGTGGCTTTTTAGGGAATGCCAAAGTTAATGAAAAAAATATTAGCTCTTAATCCCTTGATTTACAGTATTCATAGAATAAAATGAAAGAAAAATTTAAGGACTTTGTAACATTGTTATGTTCTGATTCGTCGATGTATCGAATATGCACATGAAAGAATTCACACATACCGTCAATCAACTCAAGGATAGCCTTTATCGGTTTTCCCTACGCATTGTAGGGCGGACTGACGAGGCGGAGGATGTGGTACAGGAGGTATTCATCAAGTATTGGCAGAAAAGTAAGGAATTTGAGGCCGTAAGGAATATTGATGCAATGCTCATGAGGATGGTAAAGAATCTTTCCATAGATAAATTGAGGTCGAAGCACAGGGGCTTGGAAGAAATGGGCCAGGTGGCTGATTATAATTTCCAAACACCATCCCTTGATGCACAGACGGAAGCCAAGGATGCCTTGGATAGGATAGGCCAATTGTTGGAAGAAATGCCTGTCAAGCAGAGAATGGTCTTCCAATTAAGAGAAATCGAGGGAAAGACCTATAAGGAAATCGAAACCATTCTGGAAATTCCGGAAAATCAGGTCAAGGTGAATCTTTTCAGAGCAAGGAATTTTATCAAGGACGAATTATTGAAAGCGGATGCTTATGGATTATAATGCTATACAAAATTTATTGAATCAATATTTCAAAGGGGAGACGTCCCTAGAGGAAGAAAACCAGCTGCGGCAATATTTCAATTCCACGAATGTGGATAAGCGATTGGTACATTTTCAATCCTTATTCCAGTTTACACAGAAAGAGAAAGGACTCCAATCCCCAACTCAGTTGGGGGCGACCATCCTAAAATCTGTCAAGGAGGGGAGAGTAATAGGTATGTCCTGGAAGAAATGGATGGCTGCAGCATGTATCATACTGGTTTCGGGGCTAGTGATTTGGAATTATACTCGCCAAGAAGAAAAGAGATATGCAGCAGTCAAGGAAATCCAAGACCCTGAACTGGCTTACCAGATTACTAAGGAAGCCTTGATGTTGGTATCGAATAAACTCAATGATGGTGCTTCAAAAGCTGCGGATAAGGTGAAGAAAGTCAAGGAAATGAATCGATTCGTAAAAGAGAAACGGTAGTACCCATAAAATGTATTGACTAGAATGGGCCCACTGGTCAGTTATCCCATTTAGCAACAAATATTTTTGAAGATTTTAAAATAGATCATAATGAAAAAGCTATTAATTATTGGACTGATGATGAGTTGTTCAGTCATGGGATTTTCCCAAACGGATGCCATTTCGAAGTACTTTGAAAAGTACATGGATGATGAGGATTTTACCGTTGTATATATCAGCGGTAGGATGTTCGGAATGTTTGCTGATATTGATGATGATGACAAGGAAGCCAAGGCTGCCATGAAAGGTATCAAAGGCTTACGCATCCTTTCTACGGAAAAGAATGCATTAGGCCTTTACAAGGAAGCCATCAAGAAATTCAATGTCAGTGAATATGAGGAATTGATGAAAGTCAGAAGTGGTAAGGAAAATGTCAATTTCTTCATTCGGGAAGAAGGTGATGTCATTAAAGAACTCCTGTTGTTGGTAGGAGGAACAGAAGCTGATTTTGTCATGCTGAGCTTCATTGGGGATATTGACCTTAAGAAAATTTCTGCCCTCTCGGAATCTATGGATATAGAAGGACTCGAACATCTCGATGAAATCAACGAAAACTAACCTACACACCCAACTCAAGTGCAGGAATCATATCTGATGTCCCAGTACTTGAGGCTTCATTATCATTGCGCTCCAGCGCAATTCAATTTCAACTAAAATTAGAATATCATGAAAAACATCATTATCGTGGCCATTATGGCCATAGCCCCCCTTATGTCTTTTGCTCAGAATAAGAGCATTGAAAATTTCTACAATAAGTACAAGGCCAAGGAGAATGTAACGGATATCAATCTCCAGGGTTGGGTACTGGAATTGGCAGCTACCTTTGCAGGTGAGGAATCAGGGGAAATCTTGGAAAAAATCACCAAACTCCGAGTATTGGTGGTAGGAGAGGGCAATGTGATACCCAATAATGAATACAACCAGTTGGTACGTGAAGTACGAAAGGATTCCTTTGAGGAATTGATTCAGTTCAAGGATGGGAATGACAAGGTGGATATCATGTTGAGGGAAAAGGGAGATAAGATTACCAATGTACTCCTGATAGCAAGGGGAGCGGATGGTTTCATCATGTTGAGTCTGGAAGGGAATATGGATTGGAACGACCTGAAGTCACTGGAAATAGATGTTGAGGGAGCCGAACACCTGAACAAGATTCCGGATGATAGGCCAAGAGCTTAAATGAATGATTGGAAAGCGATGATGTCATCACATCATCGCTTTTCTTTTGGGGTGGCCCCGGAATTCGTATCTTCCAAAATCAAATATAAGATATGTCCGAATTCAGAATGCTAATCCTTGTTGCCATCCTTTTTTGCTATTCCTGCCAAAGTGATACGACAACAATCCAGATACCCTCAGGAGAAACAGAAATCTCAAATGATGAATTATTGAAAATCCTCGGGGAGGGCTACTTGTATGGTTATCCATTGGTATTGATGGATATTACTAAGAATGTTACTACAAATGTGGAAGTACCTGATGAGTTGAGGCCATTGGCTCCTACGAATCAATTGGGTCATTTTCGGATTTTTCCCGATCATACCCTTACTGCTATCGTCAAACCCAATGTGGATACCTACTATTCCATTTCTTGGTTGGACTTGAGCAAGGGGCCGCAGGTTTTGTCAATGCCTGCTACGGATAGGTATTACGTCTTACCGTTTTATGATGCCTACTCGAATGTCTTTGCTTCCTACGGAACCCGAACCAATGGTACCGTTGATGGAACGGAAGCCCTGACTTTTCTTATAACTGGCCCTGACTGGAAAGGCGAATTGCCTGATAGTATGATTCATGTCCAATCACCCACCGAAATAGCATGGATGATAGGACGAGTTCAGGTGAATTCCAAGGAAGATGGGGCCACAAAGGTCAGGGATATCCAAGATGCCATGTCCTTGGTTCCCTTGGATGCCTATGGGAATGATTCATACGAATTCGAAAAGGGAATGGTTAATGATGCTTATCGCGATATTATTCCTGTAAAGGCCATTCAGGAATTGGATGTCAATGAATATTTCAATCGCATGTCCATGTTGATGAAAGATTATCCACCTCCATCAAGGGATTCGGCTATAATCAGGAAATTAAAACGGATTGGTTTTGTTCCGGGAGAACCGTTCCATGTCAGTTCCGACCAGTTCATATTGAGAATGAAACTGAATAAGTTACCTGGGTTCATTCACCAAAAATTGGAAGAACGAAGACTTACTCCTGATAAGACCGCATTGGAAAATGGTTGGATGGTCGTAACGGATGGTATCGGAGAGTATGGTATTGATTACCCAAGGAGAGCCTATATCGGTTTTATAGGTTTGGGGGCGTGCATTCCTGAGGATGCCATTTATCCCAATTGTTCATTTGATGTGAATGGGAATGCATTGGATGCCAGGAAAAAATATACCATGCACTTTGAACCCGACCAAATACCTCCTGTCAATGCGTTTTGGTCCTTGACGGCCTATAATGAGGATGAGTTCTTGATTGAGAATGAAATCAATCGCTTTTCCTTAGGAGATAGGGATGACCTACAATTCAATGACGACGGCTCGTTGGATTTATATATACAACATGAGGCACCCTCCAAGGAGAAGATGTCCAATTGGTTACCCATCACTGAAAAAGGTCCTTTTTATCTTACGATGCGACTATATTGGTCCAAGGAAGAAGTTCTGAATGGCGATTGGAAAATTCCGGGAGTCCAGCCTTTGGACTAATCCTGCAATTTTTCTCCATATGCCAAATCTCCAGCGTCTCCTAAACCGGGAACGATATAGGAACGGGCAGTGAGTTCCTCATCCAAGGCTCCCAGCCAGATGTGGGCCTTGGGGAAGATTCTTCTCACATGGTCCACTCCATCCATTGCGGCAATGGCTGAAGCGACATGCACTGCCTTGGGTTTTCCATATCTCAATAACTCCTTGAGGGTAGTGACCACGGATGCTCCCGATGCCAGCATCGGGTCGGCAATAATCAATGTGGAACCCTCAAGATTGGGACAGGATACATATTCTAGCTTGATTTCGAATGTTCCATCCTTATGATGTCTACGGTAAGCAGAAACGAATGCATTATCCGCATCGTCAAATATATTGAGCATTCCTTGGTGCATCGGTAATCCGGCCCTAAGGATAGTGCCCAATACGATGTGTTCCTTAGGAACAGATGAAATGGCAATACCAAGTGGGGTTTCCACTTCCACTTCTTCATACTCGAAGGTCTTACTGATTTCATAGGCCAGGATTTCTCCTATGCGTTCCATGTTCCTACGGAAGCGCATACGATCACTTTGAATCTCCACACTTCGCAATTCCGCAACAAACTTATTAGCTATCGTATCCTTTTCACTCAGATTGAAAGTCATCTGTACTGCCGTTTTTATTTACAATCCTCAAACAACTTCAATATAGGGAATGAAAATTAGATTAAATCCTCATCACTATAAATTATTCAAGATAAATGAAGGTGTTAATGATAGCTAGAATACCTCAGAACAGATTTTCTTGATGGTTTTCGTATCTCCCATGGTGTAATAATGGAGGCAAGGTGCTCCTTTGGCTTTCAGTTCCTTGGATTGTTGGATACACCATTCGATACCTACTTCCCTGAATGCTTCCTTGTCGTCCTTGTTCTTTTCCAATTCCTTAATCAAAGGTAGTGGTAGATTCACATAGAATAATCTCGGTAAGGAACGGAGTTGGCCTTTTTTGGTAATGGGTTTCAATCCCGGAACAATAGGAACATCAATTCCGATGGCCCTGCACTTATCTACGAATTGGAAGTATTTCTCATTATCAAAAAACATTTGAGTCACGATATAATCCGCACCGGCATCAATCTTGGCCTTGAGGTATTCCAGATCCAAATCGAAATTGGGACATTCGAAATGCTTTTCAGGATATCCTGCCACACCAATACAAAAATCAGTCTTACTACCATCTACGATATAGGTATCTAGGTAGTTTCCCTTGTTCATACCATCGATTTGCTTGACTAGGTCAATAGCATATTCATGCCCCCCATCCTCTGCGATGAATCGGCCATCGAATTTTCTTGCATCACCCCGTAATGCCAGTACATTCTGTATGCCCAGGAAATTCAAATCAATAAGGGCATTCTCTGTATCCTCCTTGGTAAAACCTCCACAGATAAGGTGAGGAACCGCATCTATTTTGTATCGATGCATGATGGATGCACAGATGCCTACCGTTCCCGGACGTTTGCGAATAGCCGTTTTTTCGTAATAGCCACTCGGCCTTTTCTTATAGATATATTCTTCCCTGTGATAAGTGACATCCACGAATGGAGGTTTGAATTCCATCAGTGGGTCGAGTGTATCAAATATGGCTTTCATACTGCCTCCTTTCAATGGAGGCAGTACTTCGAATGATATATGTGTCTTTCCTTCTTCCTTAAAATACTCTGTTACTTTCATCTTCTGTTTTGTCAGGCCACTTTTTCCTTAGGAAAGGGTAGCGGCAGTTTCCCTTGTTGTATCAGTAAGGCGCTGGGCCTTGATCAGTTCGAATGTTTGTTCCAAATCCTGAATCAAATCAGTGGCATCCTCGATTCCTAGGGATAACCTTACCAAGGAATCCTGTATACCTGCTTTGTGTTTGATTTCCTTGGGTGTCGATTTATGCGTCATCGTTGCTGGGTGACAGATTAGGCTCTTGAGTCCACCTAGGCTTTCAGCCAGTTTGAAATATCGGGTAGAACTCACGAATTGTTTTGCGTGTTCGATGGTGTCCTCCTTAAAGGAGAATGAAACCATAGCACCAAAACCATTTTGCTGTTCCTTGGCAATGTGATGATTCTGATGTTGTTCCAATCCCGGATAGTAAACCTTATCCACGAGTTCATGGTTGACAAGAAATCGTGCAATTTTCAATGCATTGTCACTTTGTTGTCTAATCCTCAGCGGAAGGGTTTGGATCCCTCTGATGGTCAGCCAACTATCGAATGGCCCCAGTATCGCTCCTGATGCATTCTGGTGGAATTTGATTTCCTTTGCCAATTCCTCATGATTCACAACTACGGCACCAGCGATTACATCCGAATGTCCGGCCAGATACTTAGTGGCACTATGAACCACGATATCCGCACCCAGTTGGATGGGTTTCTGAAGATATGGGCTGCAGAATGTATTATCCACAACAAGTAATGCATCATACTGATGACTAATGGTTGCAATCTTTCGGATATCCGCAATCTTCAATGTCGGATTGGTGGGTGTTTCCAACCAGACCAACCGGGTTTTATCACTAATGTGATACAACACATTTTCCGCATCACACATGTCAACATACTTGACCGTTATCCCAAATTTTCGATATACCTTTTCGAACATCCTGAACGAGCCACCATAAATATCCTCTACTGCTAGGATTTCATCCCCGGTTTGTAATAATTTCAGAATTCCATCAATGGCAGCAAGACCACTGGAATAAGCAAACCCTGCTACTCCACCCTCTAATTCAGCCAATAAATTTTCCAATTGTCTCCTGGTCGGATTATTGGAACGGGAATAGTCGAATCCCTTGTTGACTCCTGGCGCATCCTGAACAAAAGTGGATGTTTGGTAAATGGGTGTGGAAATGGCACCTGTCAATGGATCTTCTTTCAACGTGTGAATGAACTGAGTTAATTCCTGCATCTCTTTTACAATTTTTGAATGACAAAATGAAGCGAATCATCATGCAGAAGAGCGTCAGAAAGAGCCATAAAAAAAGCTCTTCCGGACAAACCGGAAGAGCTTTTCTATTATGATGTTAAATAGTATTTCGCAATTGAATTCCGGCTCATCTATTCCTAATTTCATTAGGATTGGACGTAGCACCTTCACAATACCGATGGCATTGTGGGTTGCTAAGGTTTCAAAGGGCCAAATCCCTCCACCTTTCTTGATAAGCAAAACATATTCGCAAAGAACTTCTGCCACAAATGTAAATGACTTTTTTTCTAATTAGCAACTTTTTAGCGAAATATTAACGGATTGGACGGAGTTATAATATTCTGTTGATATGCTTCTGACAAACGATGAGGGTGAATGTAGGAAATAATGATACCTCACGGGAATATATGCGTCCCAACGATATAATTCCGCAAGAAACATATTAATTTTATGCATATCAATAGAGTGATTGTTGGGGTTGATGATTGGGATGGACATCCTATTTTCTTGATGAAATTGTACATGGCAATCATCCAATAAGGATGTCAAGTGTTGTATTTCCAAACTCAAAACCCCCGACTGGCTCCAAGACGATTCAGAACATTAAAATCCTCCTCCCAATATGTCTGCTAAAAGAAAGTTCAAGAAGTTTTTCCTGTGGTTTTTTGGAATACTATTCCTACTGATTCTCATTGTGTTATTCGGTTCCTCATTCTTTGCTGACCGCATAGGGAATGCAGTGATTTCGGAATTGAATAAGAGCTTGAAAAATGAAATAAAAGTAGAGAATTACGACCTAACAATGGTTCGTTATTTCCCTAATGCTGCGGTCACATTACACAATGTAAAGGTGCCTGATTCCAATAATAAGAATACCCTTTTGGAAGCCAAGGAATTGGCTTTCCGTTTTGGATTATTCAGTTTGTTCGGGTCTAAGGTTAAGATCAGTTCCGTGGTGATTAATGATGGTGCATTATTCGTAGCCGTAGACAAGAATGGGAAGGCCAATTATGATATTTTCAAGGAAGTGGAATCATCCTCTGATGATGAGAGTACCGAGCTCAGTATCAAGTTGGAAGAAGCAAAGATGAATGATGTGGAGCTGATTTACATGAATGAGCAAGCATCCCAGGACATGCGGGTGAATATAGATGGTGCCAAGATGTCCGGTGAATTCTCAGGTGATAGATTTGCCTTAAAGAGTGATGCCCAGTTCACCAGTGAGTTCTTTGAAACGGAAGATGGTCGTTACTTCTTGGGAAAACAGATTAATTATGTCGCCGATGTGGATGTGGATTTGAAAAATGAGCATTACCAATTCAAGGATTTCTTATTGACCATAGAGGAGAATAAGTTTTCAATTGGAGGAGAGGTAAAGAAAGAAGGAAAAGGATTCCTGTATGACCTCACTTTTGATGGAAAGGATTGTACTCTGCAATCCCTTTTGGGGTTGTTGCCAGAGAATTATGTTGAGGATTTGATAGGCTTGAAAAGTAAGGGTGATTTCACTTTTGAGGGAACAGTCAAAGGGAAGTCAGGTAAACAGCAACCCTCCATTAATGTACAATTGGGTTTGGTGGATGGTAAAATCAGTGGACCGCAGCTAGAATCGCCATTCAGGGATTTGACTTTCACAGCGACATATACCAATGGAGAAGCAAGAACCAATGAATCAACCGTATTGGAAATCAAGGATTTCAAAGGATATCTCCAGCGAGAATTGGTGGAATTGAAGCTGAAAGTAGCGGATTTGAATGACCCATATGTTGATTTTTCATTCAATGGTTCTATTCCTCTTGATGCGGTTTATGGTTTTATCGGGGATGAAACCATAACAGACGGAGGAGGAGATTTGGAAATACAGAATTTTGAGGTTCATGGTTTTTATGACGAAATGATTAATCCCAATTTGATATACAGGGTACAGTCAAGGGGTACAGTGGAATTTGACGATGCGATGCTCAAAATCAACAAGGAGAAAATTACAGTGGATAGAGGCAAGATCGTATTGAATAATAATGATGTGTCCATAGATGATGTAAGGGTAGAGGGTGCTGGTAGTGAAGTGGAATTCAATGGTTCATTCAATAACCTGATTCCGGTATTGCTTTCTGATTCGGTGAATTCAAAACAGGCGAAATTGGTATTCAATTCCTCCTTGGAAGCGAATAAGATTGATGTGGAAAGGTGGATGAATCTCTCTGCTGTACCCGATGAGGAATCGGTGGAAGAAGAAGTGTACGATTCGCTGAAAGCCCAACAGTATGCAAACCGCGAAGCTTTCTCCAATTTCTTGGATGGAACATTCCAATGTAATATCAAGGAATTCAAATATGGCAAGATAGAGGGTGATAACTTCACTGGTAAACTGACAGTAAGGGATAATCAACTTATTGTAGACGGAGGCATCCTGGCGATGGATGGTTCCTTGGATTTGGATGGTATTATTTACTTGGGAAAAGCTCCTGAGCTCAAGGCCAAATTAGTTTGTTCCGATATTGATGGTAATGAATTCTTTAGGCAAACGGATAATTTCGGACAGGATGTACTGACCGAGAAAAACATCAAAGGGAGAATAGATGCTAATATTGCCATCAAGGCATATTGGAGTGAGGAGGGTGACTTCCTGATGGATAAGTTACATGTGATTTCCGATACCCATATCAAGAATGGCGAGTTGATTAACTTCGAGATGTTAGAAAGTTTCTCCAAATTCGTCAAGCTCAAGGACTTGCAACATATTCATTTTACGGATACGAGGAATTGGCTTGAAATCAAGGATGAGACACTTCACCTTCCTGTAATGCTCATCCAGAGTAATGCGCTCAATCTGACCCTGAGTGGTAAGCATACATTCGAACAGCTCATTGATTATAACATCAAGGTGAATGCAGGTCAGGTATTAGTGAAGAAATTATTCAAGAAAGCTGGGAACAAACCCATTAAGGCCAAGAATGGATGGTTCAATCTTTACTATAAGATCAAGGGTGACTTGGAAGATTATGAAATGGAAAGTGCCAAGAAGATGGTGAAAAGGGAGTTTGAGGAAAGTGAAAGGGAGAAAAAAAGAATACAGAACGAATTGGTCAAGGAATTCGGAACCATTGATGAGGTGACGGACTTATCCAGTATGGAGGATGATGAGTAGGGCTGCATTAACCAGCCCAAACATATCCGCCATTCATTTGTCTTGGCTGTTTCTTAATTTCTTCTTTTGTAAGTCTGATTTCCTTCTTGATGGTGTAAGTAGGTTTAGACTTGACGCTCCTCTTTTTCGCTTCGTACATGGGTCAACTGCAAGTTTAAGACCTTAAGGTCAGTTTTAAGATTTTGTAGACAACCGAGGAAGTTAGTGCAGTGAGTGTTCGTAATACAGAGGGGTGAAATACATTAGTACATCTTATATTTCAAAAACCTTACCAAAGACAAATAAAAAAGTGCTTGGAAATCATCTTTCCAAGCACTTTTTTATTTCTAATATGTATAAGGCTCTTATGGAGTCCGCTACGGATTAGATTGTTGTTGCAATTGATTAATTGCCGTAATTCTGATAAATACTTTGAAGTTGGTCGTTGGTTTCCACGGATTTTATATTGGCAATAATCTTCTTCAATGCCATTGCCTTTTCCGTTTCGCCACCTGCCTTGAGTTCTTTTAGTAATGCATCTATTGCACTTGTGGCAGCAAACCTTCTCCAAGGAGATTGACCCATATCCTCCGCTACTTTCTGGAGGGTTTCACTTGAACTGAGCATCTTTGCCGGTCCTCCTGCTGCTGCCAACATGGAGTAACTCTTGAAGAAATTGATAGCACCATAACCATCGGTTCTATCAAAATTCTTTTCAAAGAAAGGCATCTTGCTTACATCACCTGTGGATTCATAAATCTTACCCACAGCAGCAATGATGCTCCCACTCTTTTCATTCTCTAACTTCTCGGCATACTTCACAGCTTCATCCTTGTCCAATTGCGTAAGGGCTTCCAAACCTGCTGATACTACACCGTATGCTCTTTCGTTATCCACCGCATTCTTGGCAATACCGGCATATTGTGCATCTCCTGATTCCGCCAATAACAATAAGGCAGAAGCCTTAACCTGGGAACGAGGGTCCTTTTTGGCCATTTCGGCTACCATAGCCATCACGGATGGATTATCCATCGGATTTACCATACCCAAAGCTGTGTTCCTAATGGCCCAGTATGAATCCTTGAGTGCATCCTGTCTGATTTTCTTAGCAGCAGCACTATTCGAATCCTTAAGAGCATCCAATGCTACATAACGATCATAAAATAATGGTGCATTATAGAATTGGAATACATATTCTTCCTCTGAACGGGACTCATCAAATGTTCCCAAGACAGAATGTTCCGCATCCGCCACAATCAATTTAGGTTGGGAAGCAATAGGAATTCTGAAGACTTGCTCCCTTTGGTCCATCACGATTGATTTCCTGATAGGTGTACCTCCATTCGTTGTATAAAAGTCAACAAACATCGGCAATACGAATACGGGAGGATTATCCCTAGGGTCTTGTGTCTGGGCAATAGCAATGATGGCCTCCTTTTTCGCATCATCATATCCATACTCGATTTCTAGAGCCGGATGCCCTTGGTTGAAATACCATTGGTTGAAGAACCAATTCAAATCCTGGCCTGTGACATTCTCGAATGCAAGCCTCAAATCATGTGCTTCCACAGCTGTGAATTGGTGTTCATTCAAGTAATTCTTCAAAGCCAATCTGAATGCATCCTCTCCTACGACATTCCTTAGCATATGCAGGATAGCACCACCCTTATTGTAACTATGGGCATCAAACATATCTTCCTTGTCATCATAACCGAAGTAAATCAATGGGTGCATACCCATTTGGGCTGCGGATGCCAAGTAACCGGAACGTTCTCCCATCAAGTGATAATCCGCAGCATCACGTCCGTACTTATGTTCGAGCCATAGGTACTCACTGTAGTTGGCGAAGCCCTCGTTCATGGTCAGGTTAGCCCAACTCTCACAAGTGACCAAGTCACCAAACCAATGGTGCATCAATTCGTGTGCAACGATTCTTTCATTGTGATTATCAATCAATTCCCTTTCTGTATTCTGGACGAATTCCCCGAAAATAACCGCAGTGGTATTTTCCATGGCACCAGAAACATAATCCCTTACGACAACCTGGGAATATTTTTGCCAAGGGTATTTCACACCCAAATAATCCGAGAAGAAAGTTAACATTTCAGGTGTGTTGGAGAAGATGGCCTTGGCATCTTTCTTATAATCATGCTCTACATAATATTGTAGCAACATTCCATTCCAATCTTCCTCGACGATGGCAAAATCACCAATAGCCAACATCGCCAAGTAAGGTGCGTGTGGCATATCCATCACCCAATGGTCTGTTCTGGTACCATTACTGTTCTTCTTGGATGATTTTAGTAACCCATTGGATAAGGTTTCGAATTCATCCTTTACCGTGAGATAAATCTCCTGGGTCATTCTTTCATTCGGTTTATCCACAGTAGGGAACCAAGCAGAGTTGTTCTCTGTCTCTCCTTGAGTCCAGATTTGTTGTGGCTTATCACCTTCGTCACCTAGTGGATTGATGAAGAATAATCCTTTGTCGGATGTGATGGCAGCACTTCCTCCCTCGGCTCTTTCATTTGGCTTGGCAGTATAATCCACATAAACCTGATACTTGTCCTTGGATGAATACGTCTTGCCAAGTTCGATGGTTAGGATTTCATCCTTGTAATCATAACTGGCTTTCTTGCCATCCACCTTAATCTCATTGATATCGAAACCCTTGGCATCCAGTACCAATTTGTCCGTATCATAGAAAAGTGGCTTGATATCAATCCAGGCCTTACCCAGAACATGCTGTTTGCTCCAATCGAATGATAATTCCAACTTGGTATGCAGGATGTCATTCTTTCTGAAGTAACTAGGGTTGTACTTGGGTAACTCCAAACTGACTTCGTCTTCTTCCGGCTCGGGAGTAACAACGATTCCCTCCAGAACTCTTTCTTCCATGGGTTCTTCATCGACCACTACTACCGGCCCTTTACAGCTCAGTACGGTCAAACTGGATATCAAAAGGATTATCCAGCTGTAATTCAATATTTTCATTGTTAGAATTTATGTTAATACGTCACAAAAATAGCCATAAATTCGAGCTTGTTGCCCCAGACTTTGACAATATGTCCAAAAACGACTTTCTATAAGTCAGATATGGCAGTACATTTGCAACCAAATACTAAGTCTAAAGTCTCTTTTCCATGGAAAAGGATGCACAAAGTAGGTATCAAGTTGTGTGTCATCCATAAAGTGTGTATCAATTTGTATTCGATTATCATGATATGATAGATTGACGCATACAAAGAACAATGTAGACGAAGTGATAGTTGAAAGGGGGATTTCATTCCATTCGGAAATAATGGATGTAATCGCCTGATATTCAAAACCAGCACATGACAAAGCCAATCACCTACCTGAGTCTTATCTTATGGTCATTTCTCCCATTCTTATTGGATGCACAAGATCCCGACCGCATCAAGCAGGAAATAACTGCGACCACAGCTGGGCAATCCATGAAGATAGATGGTGTCCTCGATGAGGAAGCATGGAGGAATGCAGAAATAGCAACGGACTTTACAGATGAAACGCCTACGCCGAATATTCCATCCGATAGGAAAACGGAAGTAAGGGTGCTCTATGATAATGCTAGTATTTATGTAGGAGCTGTCCTGTATGAAGCCAAGGATAGTATTCTGAGGCAATTATGCTTAAGGGATGAAAGTGGCCAGCGATTCAGAGGCCCGTTTGGTAATACGAATACGGATTGGTTTGCGGTGGTATTGGATAATTATATGGATGGTGTGAATGGAGTGGTCTTCAGTGTATCGGCTGCGGGCGTGCAGTTCGACCTGAAGTTTTCTTCGCAGGGCCCGGATAAGAACTGGGATGCAGTCTGGAAAAGCGATGTGAAGTTACATGATGACAAATGGGTGGTTGAGATGGAAATTCCATATTCGGCACTTCGTTTCCCAACTGCTGATGAGCAGACCTGGCACATCAATTTTTCTAGGGTAGTCCGGAGTAAACGAGCGCAATCATGGTGGAGTCCCATAGATCCGAACATAGATGGCTTGTTGAATCAATCGGGACTATTGAAAGGTATCAAGGATGTCAAATCCCCAGTTCGTTTACAGGCTACACCATATTTGGCGACGACGATAGAGCATTACAGACACAAGGGCGGAGATCCATCTAGTAGGTTGGGTAGGAGTTTTACGGGTGGTATGGATATCAAGTATGGACTTAATGATGCCTTTACATTGGATATGACACTGATTCCCAATTTTGGTGATGTGGCGCAGGATGACCAAATACTTAATTTATCTGCCTTTGAGGTTCGGTTCGATGAGAATCGGCCGTTCTTTACAGAAGGAACAGAGCTATTCAATAAAGGACGATTGTTCTACTCTCGTAGGGTAGGAGGGAGACCCATTAATTTTTATGATACTTATGATGAATTGGGGGATGACGAAATTATTACATCCAATCCAATAGAAACACCCCTGATCAATGCAATGAAGCTTTCGGGACGAACCAATAATGGATTAGGAATCGGGGTGTTCAATGGAATTACACAAAAGACCTTTGCGGAACTTCAGGATACGATTACGGGAGCTACCAGAAAGATTGAAACCAGTCCTGTGGTCAATTATAATGTATTGGTTTTTGATCAGAATTTGAAAAATAACTCATTCGTTTCATTCATCAATGCAAACACAATGCGTTTCGGTGATGATTATGATGCGAATTCAACGGGAGTGGTCTTCGGCCTGAATAACAAGAAACGAACATTCAATATCAATGGAAGTGCTAAGATGAGTCAGATTTATTCAAAATCGACTGCGACAGAAGGAGGAATAGATGCGGATTTGGGATATGCCTACAATCTGAGTGCCTCCAAGACGGGAGGTAAATGGCAGTACGGGGGCTTCTATAATGTGGAAAGTGATAATTTCAATCCCAATGATTTAGGTTTTTTGCGAAGTCCCAACGAGAGGAGTACTGGCGTATTCCTGGATTTTAATCAGTTCGAACCATTCGGAGCTTTCAACAGGGCCGGGGGTAGTGTCTCCATGGATTATAGTATGCTCCATAATCCGGGATATTATAATAGCTTTTCCATGAATCTGAATACGTTTTGGATCACGAAGAAATTCTTTTCTTTCGGGGGATGGACGAACTTTGCACCAATCAAGGGCCGGGATTACTTCGAACCCCGACAGGATGATGGATTTGAGACGTATCTCGAAATCCCCGAATACTATGCATTCGGGACTTGGGTTTCATCTGATTACAGAAAGAAATTCGCATATGATATCCGAACCCGCTATGTGTATACGACACAGGATAATCGTTATGATATCGGAGGTATGATTTCCCCTCGTTTCAGATTCAGCGACCAGTTGTTCATGGTCTGGACAACCAACTATGATTACGAATCCAATAATGTCGGTTTTGTTTCCTATGATGATGATAATGAGAGTATCATCGGAATCAGGGACGTCTCCACAGTTGTCAATTCACTGAATGCGAATTATATTTTTAATGATGTAATGGGAGTAACATTGGATTTGCGCCATTACTGGTCCAAGGTCAATTATGAGTCCTATCACTTGCTTGACGGTTTGGGTCGTTTGACGGATTCCGACTTCGATGGAAGCGGTAATTTGAGTTATAATGCTTTTACGATAGATATGATTTATCGTTGGAGATTCGCACCGGGAAGTGACTTGGTGTTCGTCTGGAAGAATGCCATATTTACTGCGGATGATGAGAATACCCGAATCAACTATTTTGATAATTTCAAATTATTCGGGGATTTCCCCCAAACGAATACATTCAATCTTAAGGTGGTGTATTTCTTGGATTACTATACCATCAAAAGTAAATTGGCACAACGAAAGAAAATGTAGGTACAAGGAACTTATAAGGGCTTACCTAAGTTATGTTTAGGGATGACCCCAAAGAATCCTTTACTTTTTTTAGTGGATATGGCATTATATCAAGAAATAATTTATATTTGCATCCCACAATAATGGTCGCGTGGCCGAGCGGTTAGGCAGAGGTCTGCAAAACCTTGTACAGCGG
>JAHDHL010000003.1 GCA_020631355.1 Saprospiraceae bacterium
TGTGGAGCCGGGGAGAGTCGAACTCCCGTCCGGACAAAGCACAAGAAGGCTTTCTACATGCTTAGTTTACCCTTGTTTTTTCGAGATAGTGGCAGGTGGGTGAACGAACCAACTCTATCCTTATTCTCTGAATTTCGCTTCGTAGTCGAGACATCCTACTCCGCTAGCAGCATGGTTGGTTAAGTACGGCTACAACGTATCCTGCGTCGGTTGAGCGGTACTGGAAGTCGCTACGCCTGGCATAGTCCGATTTCCTGGCTATCTAAATACTTAGAATTAGGCAGCCATAGCAAAGTTATTATTGCCATTTAAAATGTGTTTGCAGATCATTTGTTGACGGAGTGAACCTACATCCTCCGGCATGCTTACCAACCCGTCATCTTTCCCGTCGATTCCAGGTACGGCCCCATATGTAATTTAATCCCGCTCTTTTGAAGGATTGCAAATATAGTAACGCTTTTGTTCTGGTTATAGTTCCAAGTCAAATTTCCCAAGGGAATTATTCTGGGTCATAACCATGTTTGCCTACTTCCCATCCGTTTTGACCTAGATATTCCTTGGCATCATCTGCCGCTGGTTTTTCTAATTGGGTACCCATGCTGTCATTCCAGCGATTCAAATAACCGAATAGGGCGATGACACCGAGTATTTCAACGATTTCACCATCATCCCAATATTTCCTCAATTCATCCGCATTCTCGTCCGTTACGAAGTTAGGAATGCTCGAAGCTGCGATGGCAAAATCAAAAACAGCCCTTTCCGCATCTGTAAAGGCAGGGTAGGTCTTGTATTCCCAAATGTGATTCAGCTTGTCCTCATCCGAGCCGTACCGTACAGCAGCCCTGATGGTATGTGCTTCGCAATACCTGCATCCTGCAGTCATACTACAAAAATAGGCCAACTGTCTTTTCAGGGCACTGGTGACCCGTCCCTTGTTTTCCATGACGGCTTGGTTCATCTCAAGGAATGCCTTGGCAATCCTCGGCCGATGCATCATGGTGAACAAGCTATTCGGAGTGAAACCTAGGGTTTCCTCATAGAAATCCGCCATTTCCTTGGCTTCGGAAGTAGCATTTCTATCCAACGGGGCAACTAATGGTTTTTTCATATAATTTGGTTTCGAAATGGTTATGGATTTGATTGATAATCGTAGAATCTTGATGAAAATTTAGCCTTTTCCGGTTTCTTGGTTGGTACATCCCACCAACCGTCATAACTAAGGAATTCAGGTACATATTGGTTGCCAATCTTTTTCAGTTCGATACTCATATCTATATCGAAGTCAAAGGCAGCCCCCATATAATGCAAGGTGTAATTCCTCGCTACGATTTGGAAATCTTCCTTTGCAAAGAATGTTTCCAAGAATGAAATGACAGTCTTCTTATTGTTATTCTTGTACTTGTCCTTTAATTGGGCAGTGAATACATAACATTCCTTTGTGTCCTTATAAGTTTGGGAGGTGATGGTGAAATCATAATATTTCATCATCTTCTTACTGAAAATTTCAGTTTTGCCCTTGATGAATGGGACATTGACCTTTTCTCCGGGCTGGAAAATGAGTTTCTTCAGTTCTGAAACATATTTCTCCATTCCTTTTTTCTTCTTTGCTTTTCCGCCTTGGCCCTCACAAACCTTACCATGCGTAAAGAAAAGACGGTCATACATCTTACAGGTATAGTATTTTAGTTTTTTTCCTCTCTTGTAATAATTACCCGTAATGACTTCATCAAAATACTCCATCGTCCTACAGGAACCATCTGAGGACTGAGTCGTCTTACTACTGTAGGAGGCAGCTAACTGATTGGATTTATCATATAATTGTATATCGTTATCCGATGAATAACTTAATGTCCTGATATTCTTGAATGCCTGATAGAATGTCTTGTCTTCCTGCACCATAGTTATGAATTCATTGACATCAAAATCTTTCTTGGATGCAGTTACTACCATAGAATCCATCCACACAAATGCCGCAATGTCAATAGAATCCTCATCTTGGGACAACAATGTACCACAGAATGCCAGTAGGAGGAATATGGAAAATACTTTTTTCATATGGAGAGTATCGTATCAGTTATACAGTGGTTTTTCGGGTCAATTGCCTAAGACTTTTATTCATCCAGAATGATGGGTCATCCTTTTTGTAGGAGAAGATGTAATCCATGAGTTGTGCAACCAACATTCCTATAATCGCACCGACCAGTACATCCTTGCAAAAATGTTCGAAAAGATAAATCCTTGAAATTCCTATGGTTGCAGCTACCCAGAAACAGAGTAGCCCTACTTTCCAGTTCTTATTGAATTGTAAGGCAATGAGATAGAACAATCCAAAACCGGACATCGTATGACCACTAGGAAAAGAAGTCAGTCCCGTAATGAGATGGACCCCCTCCACGACATTGAATTGGTCCATGATACCTAATTCCGAATAGTACATCACAGGACGTTTGTGCAAGAAAATCCCCTTGAGTAAATAACTCAGACCCATAATGCTAAAACCGATGAAAGGTATCTTAATTGCCATCCTATAACTGATGAATAATGCTCCGATCGTCAGTATGGCATACATGGGTTCCTCTCCGAGTTGTGTACCATATTTGAAATAGAAATCACCTAGGAATGTCCTGTTATCAGAAAAGAAATAGAGACCACTTCCTTGCTCCGTAAGGAGAATGATAATGAGCAAGGACAAGAACATCCCAATGGCCGGATACATAAAACCCTTGTTGGGTAAGGAGAATTTCATATGCAGGATTCTAATCTATGATTATATTGATTCACTTTATGAGAACGAATACCCATTCAGGAATGCTTTGATAGGCATCCTTTTCTTTCCTTGTAATTGTAATTCCAAAACTTCGATAAAGCCATCCTTACATACGAATCTGAGATAACTCTTATTGTCCGAAATGAATTTCCCGGGTTCAAGATGATGTACCGCTTCGATTTTATGGCTTCTGTATATTTTCAGTTTGATCCCATCCAGTAGCATCCATGCAGCAGGATATGGGGAGAGTCCACGGATGAAATTATGGACATCATGGACAGATTGATTGAAATTGATTTCGCATGTTTCGGTGAATATCTTAGGGGCCTTTGTCGCTTCTCCATGATTTTGGGGAATCAGGTCATAATTTCCTGTCTCTACCTTTTGTATGGATTTGAGGATGGTTTCAGCTCCCAATACCATCATCCTGTCATGGACTTCTCCCACGGTTTCATCCGGTCCGATGGGTAATTTTTCCATCATAAGGATATCTCCCGTATCAATTGCATGTTGTAAGAAAAATGTAGTGACACCGGTTTCCTTTTCTCCTTTGATAACAGCCCAATTGATGGGAGCGGCCCCTCGATACTTCGGAAGGATGGAACCGTGGAGGTTCATCGTACCCAGTCGGGGCATATTCCAAACCACTTCCGGTAGCATCCTGAATGCCACCACAACTTGTATATCCGCATTCAATGATCTGAGCTCCTCTACAAACTCGGGGGCTTTAAGGTTCTTGGGCTGAAGTACCCTCAGGCCTTTGGATATGGCGTATTTCTTCACGTCCGATTCTAGGAGAGTCTTGTTGCCTCTGCCACCCATCTTGTCGGTTGCGGTAATCACTCCCACTACATCGTAACCATTATCAACCAATATACTCAATGACGGTACAGCAAATCCCGGCGTACCCATAAAAACGATTTTCAAACTCATGCATTACTTTTTTCAAACAACCCCAAAATGACTCTGATCAGTTCATTTACAACCGATATAATGATCGACAAGTACCGTACTGTTAAGTAATTGTTCTGTATCATCTGCGATGCTCCTTTATCTGTAAACTATATGTTAAGCAGCGAATAACTTTATCTCAACATTATGCCAATCCGTTTCAAGAGCCTTGTATTAGGAATATTTTTGTAGCGTAAAAGTAATCATTTGAGGTGTTATGTACACACCTTAGTAACCTTTTCAGGCATATTTCAGTTTAATCATGTATATTCTCGACAAATTAGTAAATGGGAACAAGATGCAGACATTTTCGGCATTGTCCAGGGGACAATTCCTAGAAAGGCTGGAGTCTGAGGAATACGACTTACTGGTCATAGGAGGAGGTATTACAGGAGCGGGCATCGCATTGGATGCAGTATCCAGAGGCTTGAAAGTAGCCCTAGTTGAAAAGAAAGATTTTTCATGGGGAACGAGTAGTCGTTCCACCAAACTCATCCATGGTGGATTAAGATATTTGAAACAATTCGAAATTGCCCTTGTAAGGGAAGTAGGATTGGAACGGGCTATTGTGTACAATAATGCAAGGCATATTGTGCGCCCTGAAAAAATGCTCTTACCCATCGTAAGGAATGGTTCCTTAGGAAAGAACATGAGTTCCTTGGGACTGTGGGTTTATGATTACCTAGCAGGTGTTAAGAAAGAGGAACGCAGAAGAATGCTCACCAAGGAACAGACTGCGGATTCCGAACCACTATTGAGACAGGATATCCTCAAGGGAGGAGGAATGTATTTCGAATATCGTTCTGATGATGCCAGATTGACTATCGAGAATATAAAGACCGCATTCTCTAAGGGTGCCAATTGCCTGAATTATGTAGAAGCTACCCAATTCATCATAGATGATAATGATAGGATTTGTGGAGCTAGATTATTGGATAACCAATCCGGGAGGGAAATGGTTGTCAAGGCGAAAGTAGTAATTAATGCTACAGGCCCTTGGGTGGATCAACTCAGAAAAAAAGAAAAGGGTGGCGTCCAGGGCAAAAGGCTTCACCTTACTAAAGGTGTCCATGTCGTAGTTCCTAAAAATAGATTACCATTGAAGCAATCCGCGTATTTTGATGTGGAGGCAGATGAAAGAATGGTATTTGCCATTCCACGGGGAAATGTTACCTATATAGGGACCACAGATACGAATTACAAAGGAGAAACGAGTAGGCCGGTAGCAACATATGAGGATGTCAAATATATCCTTTCAGCAACCAATGCTATGTTTCCTGGGCAGGATTTGGATATAACAGATGTAATTTCCACATGGGCCGGACTCAGGCCATTGATTCATGAAGACGGAAAGGATCCCTCGGAATTATCCCGAAAGGATGAGATATTCATTGGCGACAACGGATTGATTTCAATTGCCGGAGGAAAGTTGACAGGGTATCGTAAAATGGCTGAACGAACTGTGGATGAAGCGCTCAGGTCACTAAGAAATACCAATCCTACGGGTTATAAGGATATAAAACCGTGTTCTACTGAAAAGGTACAGCTTAACGGAAACTTCGAGACCGAGGAAGAGTTAGAAAAATTCATCATTGACAGAACTGGGGAGGTGAAACAAATACAACTTACTGGTTCGGAAGTGGCAGCCCTGGTATTCAAGTATGGTAAGGATACCGACATCATCATAGAAAGGGCCTTTGCTCTGTATCCGATGATTCAGGATCCCACTAAAAGAATAGCAGCGGCTGAAATCTGGTACAGTATCAATCATGAGATGTCAAGCAATCTTTGCGATTACTTCATTAGGAGAACGGGAAGATTGTATTTCGAAAGGAATAGCATCCTGAATACTTACGATTGGGTAGGGGAGCGAATGGCCAATATATTCGGATGGAATCAGAAAGAATTGGAAAACCACATCAAGGAATTCGAATTCGAACTAGATGACGTGGTTTCATTCAAGTCTGAGGAAAAGGTGTCTGTGGCCTAATTCTGATTTACCAATCCCAATCCTTGAGTATACTGTTCTTGAGAAATCCCTCACTCAGTTCTGACCGCATGTCTCCTACAACATTCTCAGGTAAGTCTAGGGCCTTTGACATTTGTTTATTGGACATGTAATCCTTTAGGAATGCACAACTCATCCATTTCTGGATGGGTACATGGTTGGAGGCTATTACGGTATCAGTAATATCGGTGAAACTCTTATTGCATGATTTGCATACATAACGTTGTCGATGTTCCACACCCTTGTCGTGGCCATTCTTTCTGATGTCCTTGCTTCCGCATTCGAAACATTCGATGCCGTTCTTCCATTTAATCTCCCTCAGAAGCTGATAACAACTAGCTTCATCGATTAAATCTGAGATGAGTATTCTTTTGCTCATAAGTAAGTCAATTGTTTAAACATAGTTAATTCCACAACTGCTATCCGTTTAGTTTGGTGCAATAGATAGCAAGCTCACATGATTAAATAAATCAGGTAAGTGAGTTTATTAGAACAATACGACTTTAGGGGATTGGCCTTACATAAAAGACCTAATTAAATGGTGCAGCCCAAATATAAAAAATAAATTTGTTGTGCTAACTATTTAGGCTTGGTGTAATATTGACAAAAACTAGCCATTCGACATCTTTCCTTGATTTGTGACATCGAACTGTAACATATATGAGGGTAGCTCAGATTGATAAGTTTGATTATCAATATATTAGGCCAAGGCTATTGTTAGACTAATAAAATTACGCCTAGAAATTTTTTTGTTCGGAAATATTTCTTTTGGCTACGCATTAACAATACTGGAAAATGAATGGTTATTCACCGTCTAATTCCTTTAGAATCACGATAATGGTTCCCTCCTCGCTATTTGAAACCTTATCCACGGTGATTGAGGTCATTGGGTCTGGTAGGAATGGCTCTCCAAGCCTTACGTCCCCTGATTGACTGGCAATCGCATCCGCGAATCCCTTTAGTCCGCCAAGGTTGGGAGAGGATTGGGACAGTACACCCAAGGTTTGGAATGCAGCTCCCACCCAATTGGGGTCAGTCATCTTAGAGAAATCACCTTTTCTTGTTATTCTGAATTCTTGGGTCAACAATTCGCATCCACTCTGCATGACTTCAATCTTGAGGTCGTTGACTAGTATGGCTTCCTCAAAACTTTCCTGGCCATTAGCTTCGAATTTTTGGAATTTGACTACGTCCATTGTATCAGAAAAAATAGCGCTAGGACTACTTGCACAAGGTGCCTTGCCTGCATCACCACTACCACATCCGAATAAAAAGGCAAGAATTATTATACTAAGTAAATATCTCATCGTAATAATTATTAAGTCGCAAAACTAATCAATCTGATAATACTACATACATAGGAGTCAAAACGCACAGACAAAAAGCCTACTTTTATGTCGAATCTAGAGTTAGTCATGCTCAAACAACTTCATTAATAGAACACTCCGCATTATGAAATATTTTATTACGATACTTTTTTCTTCACTAGCATTACTTTCTAATGCTCAATATCAAGTAGGACATCAATCCCTGACACTTGAGGATGCATCCAGGAATCGGGATATTCCTACGGAAGTTTACTATCCTGCAGATAGCCAAGGTGATAATGTGCCTTTTGCCTCAGGAGCATTCCCTTTGATCGTTTTCGGACATGGATTCGGCATGTCTTGGACAGAATATTCCGTATGGTGGGAGGAATTGGTTTCAGAGGGCTACATCATCGCATTCCCAACTACGGAAGCCTCCGTTTTCCCTTTTCCGAGCCACGGTGATTTCGGGCAGGACATGGCATTCATTGTGGATGAGATGATGAATATGAATCAGGATATGAATTCACCATTCCTCAATAAGTTTACGAATAAGAACGCACTGATGGGGCATTCCATGGGAGGCGGTTGCAGCTATTTGGCTGCAGGAGATTACGGTGCTAACGTGGAAACTGTGATTTCTTTAGCAGCTGCGGATACTGATCCATCAGCGATATCAGCTGCTGCAAACATAGATGTCCCGGTATTGACCATAGCTGGTTCTGCAGACTGTGTCGTCATGGATGGCGGGGCACCAATAGATATCTATAATGGTCTTGGAACGACAAATTACAAGGCTTATGTAAGCATAACTGATGCGTCCCATTGCCAATTTGGGATTGCTAGTTTCGGGTCTATTTGTACCCTTGGCGAGCTTTGTGGAGGATTCCTGAGTGATACTGATCAACACACCCAAATGTTTTTGAACGCCAAACCTTGGTTGGATTATTTCCTGAAGAATGATTGTGATAGATGGACGGATTTCAAGGATAACTTATACAATAGCACAGCACACACTTATCAGGAAGCAGGAAGTCTGCCTATTCCTAATCTATCATTAGGTACAGGTACCATTGATATTTGCGATGGAGCCAATGCAATGTTGTATGCTCAGATAGATGGTCCTTATTGTGATTTTGAATGGTCTGTGGACGGAACTACTTTACCTGCTTCGGTTGCGGATAGTATCATGGCAACTATTGGTGGTGAATACACGCTATTCTTGGAAAATGCTGATGGGCAGGATATTTCAGTTTCCCAAACTGTCAACGTCCAGCCTAATCCCACTGTGGAAATAGAATATGTGAATGATATCATTGAGATTTCCAACCTGACAGGAGGTACGAATTACACTTACCAATGGTATGCCGAGGCCGAACCCATTCCCGGAGCCAATGACATGTCAGTAAATCCATTCGACTTGGGTATCGAAGGGGTTTATTACCTTGTCGTAACGAATGAATTCGGATGTACCAATATTTCTAATGAGATTGGAGTGCTTTTCCCATCTATCTTCACTCCGGGGGCTTCTTTCGGATTCGAAATGTATCCTACCATGACAAGTGATTACCTGTACTTGGAATTGTGGACGGACGAAGCTTTCGAATCCGATATCATTATTTATAATTATGCAGGTCAGAAAATCGACGGAGTGGATGGAATAATTTCGCAAAATGGAGTCGAAATCCTGGATGTAAGTCATCTTGAACGAGGGGCTTATCTCATTTCTATCCAAGGGGAAAAAGGAATCCTAACAAAGAAATTTTTCAGGAACTAATCCCGATAATCACCAAATAGTTTATAAAATGCGATTTATTAAGGTAAATCGCATTTTTTTTATATCCTTATTTGTTTGATATACATATTTGTATATAACTTTATGGCGTAGATATGTGTTAATGATATGCTTAAACTAAACATAAAATGGATATAATATTTTTGTTGGTAGGCTTATTGATTGGAACACTTGCAGCATGGTTTGTTGCCAAATTCAAGTTTGGTGGATTAAGTGAAACTGAATTATCCAAAAAATATGTAGCAAGGGAAGCATACCAATCATTGGAAGCCCAAACTGATATCATGAAAGCTGATGTGGTAGAGAAAGAACAGGAAATTAGGGAAATGGCTTCTTCTATTTCGGCCAAGGAACAAATCATCATCAACCTAGAAGAAAAACTCTATAATCAGAAAGAGGAGATTGATACTATGCACAAGCATATGGAAGATCGTTTTGCCAATTTGGCTGAGCGTCTTTTTGAAGAAAAGAGTAAGAAGTTTTCCTTACAGAATCACGACCAACTCAATGGCCTTCTAAGTCCTTTCAAACAAAAATTCAGAGAATTCGAAGAAAACATTGAAAAGCGGTACTGGGAGGAAACCAAAGAACGTATTTCCCTCCAGAAGGAGATACAACAACTAAGGGACTTGAACATGCAATTGAGTGAGGATGCCAATAATTTGGTGAGCGCCTTGAAAGGAGACAACAAGGCACAGGGAGACTGGGGAGAATTCCAATTGGAAGTGTTGCTAGAGAAAGCCGGGTTGGAAAATGGGATTCATTTTTCAACTCAGCAATCCTTCCTCAATAGGGAGGGCAAACAGCATCGTCCGGATTTCATTATCAATCTACCGGATGATAAGCACTTGGTCATTGACTCAAAGGTATCCCTTAAATCCTACGAAAAGTACTTCCAGGCAGAAACGGAAGCAGAAAGGAATAAACACCTGACCAATCATATTTCAAGCCTAAGATCCCACATCAAGGACTTGGCGTCGAAGAATTATCAGATGCTATATCAGATTAATTCTCCTGATTATTTATTGATGTTCATACCGATAGAGCCGGCACTCACCGTTGCACTCCAGAAAGAATCAAGATTATTCTTGGATGCATTGGATAAGAACATTGTTCTGGTAAGCAACACCACCTTATTGGCAACGATGAGGACGGTCTCTTTCATTTGGAAACAGGAAAAACAGAAAAAGAATGTGCTTGAGATTGCTCGACAGAGCGGGCTTTTGTATGATAAATTCTGTTCCTTTTCGGAAGACCTCCAGGAAATTGGCAAGCGATTGGGACAGGCACAGGTTTCTTATGATACGGCCATCCGTAAGTTGTCCGATTCGGCCAAGTATGGGGATACACTAATCGGACGGGCTGAACGCATTAAGAAATTAGGAGCCAAAACAACCAAACAACTTCCCAAAGAGATGCTGTCAGATGTCGAAGAATAGCATAAATCCATTTTTTGGATGATAATTCAGGTAGTAATTGCTTCAAGAATAAGGATGCATGTAAAGTTTAACCCTCAATTCCATAACTTTAGATTCAAACTAATTTCAATATCTGATGAAGCGATTTCTACCTCTTTGTATCTTATCTTTTTTATTTGTTGCAACTACCTTTGCGCAGACCACGGTTACGGTTGGGAATACTGTCCTGACAGAACGCCAAGTAGCTACCGGCCTTGATATCCCTTGGGAAATCCTATGGGGAGCTGATGACCATATTTGGGTAACGGAAAGAACCGGTAGGGTAAAAAGAATCAATCCTGAGAATGGTAATACAACAACTGTATTAAACCTAGCAAGTGATATCTTCGGTGGTGACGGTGAACCCGGACTTCTCGGAATGGCATTGCACCCGGACTTCGATAATACTCCGAAGGTATTCTTGGTGTATACTTACTTGGTTACGGGGAATACAAGGCGTGAAAAACTCGTCACCTACGATTGGGATGGCAGTTCATTATCAAATGAGCAAGTCGTTTTGGATGGCTTATTGGCCGCCAATATCCATAATGGTTCAAGATTGTTGTTCCTTCCAGATAATACCTTACTTATGACAACCGGGGATGTAGGTAACAGTAGCAATTCCTTGAACATGAATTCATTGATGGGAAAGACGCTCAGAATGAACATGGACGGAAGCATTCCAAGTGATAATCCTGATCCTACAAGTTTGATTTACACCTATGGGAATCGTAACGCACAAGGGCTTTGCGAGGGGCCGAATGGTAGAATCTATGCTTCTGAACATGGTCAGAATCATTCTGATGAAATCAATATAATCCAGGCAGGCGATAATTATGGTTGGCCTGAGGTAGAGGGACCTTGCAACACTTCTCTTGAAGCCAATTACTGTAACTCAAACGATGTACGTGAACCGATTTGGGCTTGGACGAATTACTGTATTGCTCCTAATGATTTGGTATATTATAACCACCCTGCAATCCCGGAATGGGAAAATTCATTATTGGTAGCCATCCTAGGAGGAATTTCAGCACAGGAGCCTAGGGTATCCGTATTGAAACTGAATTCTAACGGATTAGGAGTTATTAGTGAAGAAGAATATTTTCCAAACTTTGGTAGAATTAGGGATGTATGTGTGAATCCTAATAATGGTGCAATCTATTTCGCTACCAATGGTACATTCTACCCGGGTTCAGGTCCGAATAGAATCATGGAATATAAGAACAATGATTTCACTTCCTCCAACGAGGTCATTTATGATATTGACAACCAATACATCAAGGTGAGCCCGAATCCAATACGAACAGTAGGAAAGATTGAGTTTTCAGAATCTTTCATTGGATTCAAATATGATATCATTTCATATAATGGTCAGATAGTGAAGTCAGCAACAATCACAGATTCAACAGTAGAAATATCCAAGGATTTGTTACCAACTGGAGCTTATTACATCAAGGCGACCAATGATGAGGGAACTATCACACAAACCATCATGATGGCAGATTAATACATTAGGTATTTTATCAAGTAGAAAAGGGAAATAGTTTTACTATTTCCCTTTTTTCATATACATTGCGATACTTTGTCTCATTGATTTTTCTAATTAAAAAATGAGAGACAACTTCCATAATGATTATACGGTTAAAATGGCAAAAAAGAAGAAATACTACGTAGTTTGGGCAGGTCACAAAACAGGTGTTTTCGAAACTTGGGCAGAGTGTTTGTTGGCTACCAAGGGCTTTCCGAATGCCAAGTACAAATCGTTTGCCACACGATACGAAGCAGAGGATGCCTTTATGGGAGTGGAACATATTCCCGAAGTAGGGAAGAAAAAGAAAGCAACACCCATAATTAAGAATTACGATAAGATTCCAGAAATTATACAGAATAGTATTTGTGTGGATGCCGCTTGTAGCGGAAATCCCGGAATGATGGAATACAGGGGCGTTATTACATCATCAGGAAAGGAAATATTCAAAATTGGTCCTTACAAGTATGGAACCAATAATATTGGTGAGTTCCTAGCCCTGGTGCATGGTTTGGCACTCCTACAGAAAAAGGAAATGTATGACTTGCCCATCTATTCCGATTCCAAGATTGCAATGGGATGGGTTGCCAAGAAAAAATGCAATACCAAATTGGTGAAAAATGATAAAACCAAAGTACTACACCAATTGATTTCTAGAGGTGAAAAATGGCTTAAGGAAAATACCTACAAGAATCCAATCCATAAATGGGAAACCAAGGAGTGGGGGGAGATACCTGCAGATTTTGGAAGGAAATAAAACCTGCCTAACTGAACGCTATATAGCTGAATAGCAACACGGATATAATGAAACCTCCTAGGAAAATATGATACGATAAGCGGAGTAATTTGTACTTTTTATCAAGGGTTTTGCCCAGATAGTACAAATCCCTGCTCATATTTCCATAGACGAGTTCATCATTGCGAAGCATGGCGTCCATGGCTTCCTCGAATTCCTCAAGGCTCATATTAGAAAAATTACCAAAAAAGGCAATGTTCTTCCTTGCATCCATAATATTTGCACCTTTCTTATTTTTTTTGGTTACCCTAGGACTAGCAGAGGCCACTGAGAAAATCAGGGAAACCAAAGCCGTCAGTAAGAAAATGGCCAATGGCATGGTGGTTCTTGGTACATCGTAGATAATGGTGCTGTATGTAATGATGGAAATAACCACAGAAACCAAAATCGTATTGATACCTGTCATCATATTGGCCTTGTTGTCAGCAATGGCCGATAATTGTATGTGGTTTTGATAGACAGCCCTGAAAAAAGTCTGTGCACCTCTTTGCGGTATTTTGGGCTCGATACCCTGATACTTGCGCAATAACTGATGTTCCCTGTCTTTCTTAACCTTGGATTTCAGAGCAATATTATCCGTCCGCTTTTTTTGGTCAATGATATTCTGATTCAGAATAGGGGTGAATAACATTTGTCCATAAGGCGTAAAGAATTTGGACTTCAACAGCATATCCAAATGCTTTTCTTCCCATTCCAGAATACCATACTTCCTTCCTAGAATCAATTCTTCCTCCAATCGCATCAATGGAGCCAATCGCATATTATTGGAAGTGGACCAATAAGCGAGTTGGGCATCGTGCAATAACTGATCTTCCGGTGTTGTAGGCGTATCGGCTTGGCTGGCCTTGGTCATACAACGAATGACTTTGGTAGCCAATTCATTCGGATAATTTTCCTGTAATAGGAATGCAGAAGCCTGCTCTTTCGCAGATTCCAAGGGAGCTCCATAATTCAGAAGCTTGCCACAAGCCAGAAACCAGGAGGAAATCTTAGCAACTTCCGTTTCTGTCGAAAACTCATTATAACCTGAAAAATTACCAATATCCTGTATCAGGGTGGCGATTTCCGATGCTCTCCTATAATCATGGAAAAGCAATTGGGAACTTCCCTTTTCATTGAAAAGACCCAATACGAATCCCTCTGTTTTCTTAATGATATTTGGTAATGAAGATGTCATTGAAGTGTACCTGATATCAGGTATGTTTATGAATGGTTTTCCCTAAGAATTAATAATTTATGTATGCTATGATGTAATAAATTTAAATATATTTCATCAAAAATGCCTGCTATTTGCCTTAAAACATGTTCTAGGCCTTGATTCGACTTCGGTATACGACCAGATAGTTCTTGAGTAATTCAAGGCTCTCCCTGTCCTTTCCTAAGATATACTTAGGGTCAGTGCGCGAGAGAATCTCATAATCAAGGAAGTGGTCTATCTGTTTTTTCAGACTGATTTCACTCAACAAATGGAGTAGGGGAAACATCCTGCTCTTTTTGTCATTCTTGATTCTTTCATAGGTAATCAATGCATTGAAAAGTGCTTCCTTTTCCTGAATAATGACAGCAGGTTGTTTGGAGATTTTTGTCATTTCATCGGTGTAGTTGGGTTCATATTCCCAAACTGCCTTGACGGCTGCATACCCCGCCCAGACTGAATGACCGTAACCAATAGTCACCTGATTATTCCCAACTGGCGATATGGTATATATGGGATTGAATTCCAATTCTTCATAATGAATACCTGCCTCCTTGAATGTGGATTCCATCTGTAACATGATATCCTTGTTATTCCTATTGAACAAGTGTGCATATGAAATATGATGGACTGCTTTTTCAGTGTCATTGAGAGACAGATAAAGTTCAGCCAATTTCAATCGTGCTTCTGTTTCGGCGAAATTGAATTCCAGGGCTCGTTCATACCAGTAGATAGCGGTTTCCGTTTTGTTTTCCTTAGCATAGGTGTTCCCTATCGCACAAAGAATCTTAGTGTCCCCTGGTTTGGTATCCTTTACTTTTTCCAAGCAGATTCTGGCCTTACTGAAATTCCCTTTCTTCATTGATTTGTCTGAAGAACGAATTGATTTTCTTTGTTTCTTGGAATAATTGGATGCAGCTTTTAATTCTACCCTGACTTCTCCGGGGACTTCCAGCCTTACATAAGGATGGAAGTCGGATGTTGGTGTGAAAGACAACACTATACCACCTTGCTCCAGACTATCGAATACATAAGTCTTTCTGGATTCCTCCATTAACTTGACAATTTCATCAGGAGTATGAAGGCGTTGTGCATGCAAGCTGCTGCCCAAAAGGAATAATTGCAGGATTAGAATGAAACAGAATCGACTCATATTATTCTTTTTACTGATGTTTGGCCAAGATTGTTACCATCAAATCCCTCCAATAACAATATTCCGGGTTTCTTCCCTACGGTAATGCTGCCCAGTTCATCCTCATATGATAGTGCCTTGGCACCATTCAATGTAGCCCATTCCAATAATGTTTCAAAGGGAATATAGGATTGGAAACGGGCAATGGTTTTCATTTCCTCCAAGATAGATAATTGCCAGTTGGATGTCAGGCTATCTGTACCCAAAGTGACACTTGCCCCTTGGTCCAGGAAATATTGATAATTCGGAAGTCTGTTTTCAATGTATAAATTGGCATTCGGACATGAAGCCCAAAATGTCTTGTCACTCCAATTCTGAGCTGCAATGATATCAGCTTCACTGGTGAGTGTATTATGTACGAACAATGTCTTGTTTTTGGGCGACATGTGCTTCAGCAAATAATGGATGGAAGTGGTACCAGGTGCTTCAAATCCATCCACATTCAAGCCGAAGGATTGATACCAATCGACAAAACCTCCAGTCCCTCTGAGAAAGAGTTCCTGCTCAGGAGGAGTCTCTTGGTTATGTACACTAATGGTTCGTCCATCCTCTGGCGTATGCTCCCTTATGTATTCGAAAAGTTGCTCAGAAACACTGTACGGGGCATGCGGCACGATGGATTTTCTATCCCGATGCATGGATGCCTTGGCCTTGAATACCTGATGGTACTCATCGAATTTCTGCTTCGCATCCTGTGTTTGCAGCAAATCAAAGAACTCGACAAAAGTATAATATTGGATAGGACTACCATCCTTGGTCTTGAAAGTATCAGTGACATTGGAAATGTCACCTACTGCCATTATACCGTTGTCCCACATCTCTTGGTCCGCCTTTTTAATTGCATCCATTATGATATCCTGAGACATATTCCTTTGGGTTACTACACAATTCACAAAAGGAATCAATCCGGTTCCTGTATCCGCCACACCTTTCATATGAGACAATTCCAGATGGCAATGGGAATTGACGAAGCCGGGAATGATGGCACCCTCATGATATTCTACACTTGTAGCATCATGGTCAGATAATTTTTCGATGGCAAGGACCTTACCCACATCATCAATAATGATAACTCCATCCTTGATAGAAGGTCCGTCTACGGGATAAATCGTGTGAGCTGTAATCTTTTTCATGCCTATACTTACTTTTGCGACGTGTAAATGATACTTTGGTAATGGCGTTTATTTGTAAGAGTTCAATTTTTAATTGAACAACCCCAAAGTTACATCCTTTATCATATTAATAATCCTTATTTGATGTACCATTGTAACAAAGTCTATCTCGTACGACATATTAACCAAACAGGATGCTAAAGGAAAGTATGGGAAAACATATGGTGTGCTTGCATTTGGGGAGCAACTTAGGGGATCGGATACATCATCTTAATCAGGCAATAAAGCAAATAGAACAACACATAGGTAACGTTTACTCCATTTCAAACCTATATGAAACTGATGCATGGGGCAATGAGTCCCAAGATGATTTCTACAATTTAGCCCTACTGTTGGCAACAGATTTGCCACCTGTTATAGTATTGGAACAATTATTAGCGATAGAAGACGAATTAGGCCGTATCCGAGAGGAGAGGTGGGGGCCAAGAATCATTGATATAGATCTGATTTACTATGATGATTGTGTCATTGATATTAAAAATCTAAAAGTTCCACACCCCAGATTACATCTGCGAAAATTTGTTTTGATACCTTTGATGGATATTATACCTTTCTTTGTCCATCCGACTTTTAGGCAAACCACTAGGGAATTATTAGCTTGGTCACAGGATGATTTGGAAGTCAGGGAATTACCTATAAAATTGAGTGGAAACACAGGACTATGAAAGCATCAATGCCATACCAATTCATTGCCATAGAGGGGAATATTGGAGCCGGTAAGACAACGTTGTGTAAGATGTTGGCTGACGACTGGAATGGTAAGTTGGTGTTGGAACAATTCTCGGACAATCCTTTCCTTCCTCAATTCTATCAGGATGCCGAGCGGCACGCTTTTTCAGTGGAATTATTTTTCATGACTGAGCGTCACAAACAACTTCAGGAATCATTTACCCAGCCTGAATTGTTCAATCCGTTGACCATTGCGGATTATTTCTTTATTAAAACCTTATTGTTTGCTGGTCAGAATTTGAAAGAGAATGAATTGCAACTGTTCAAGCGCCTCTTTCATATATTGAATGCCACATTCCCTAAGCCTGATTTGTTGGTTTACCTCCATAGGCCCGTAGATGTATTGTTGCAGCACATCAGGAAAAGAGGACGTGAATACGAACAGGATATTGATCCTGCATATTTGCTGACCATTCAGCAAGCATATTTCGATTATTTCAGGACAGAACAGAATGTACCCATTCTAGTATTGGATTTGGGAGATAAGAATTTCATTGAAGACCAATCAGTCTATGATGAAATCAAGGCCAGGGTCCTGGATTCGCACAAGAAAGGATTGGGTATGTTGGAATTAGGTGGGTAATTTCACGAATGGCTCTACTTGTTTCCAGTCTTTTCCTAAGTGTTGTTTAAGCTCGGCGGCATTTCCGTGTTCATAATCCATATTATCATATCCAGGTGACATTGTGGTTCCTAGTAAGGCAAATTGCCCTCCCTCGGCTAATTTCGCTCCCTGCCATACGTTCTTGGGTACACGAAATTGAACGTGCTGTTGATTCAGGATGTCGTGTCCGAGTGTGATTTCCTGAACCGTATAGCTTTCGTTTATCAGCACCATTTCTACGGGATCACCTAGGTAGAAATGGAATATCTCATCACTCCTCAGTTTGTGCAGTGCTGATTGCGTCTCAGGAGTCAATAAGTAATATATCGCGGAATAGAGTTTCCTTGTGGGGTGGGGCGGCTCTGGGTGGGCTAGTGTAGCTTCTGATTGAAAGGTTTCGGAATAATATCCGCCCTCGACGGGTAGGGGTTGGAGATTCAGTACCCTAATTAAGTTGATAATGTAATTATTCATAATAATATTATACTCATTTAAAATTTTCTTTCAAATAAAATACACTAACAAAATTATGTCAAATAACAAAAGTGGTTGAAAGTTGCTGTGCTTATTATGCATTGAAATATATTGGAATGATTACCTTTGAATGAACTAAATTAGTGAGAATAATTGACTAGAGTTGGTGTATTCGGAGTAGGGCATTTGGGCAAGATACATCTGAAGTGTCTTAACATGATTGATGATATTCAGATTGTAGGCTTCTATGATGTCAATAAGGAATTAGGAGCAAGTGTTGAGACAGCATTCGATATCCCTCGGTTCGAAGACCCTAACCAACTTATTGAAGCATCAGATATATTAGATATCGTTACTGAGACTTCTTCCCATTTTGAAGTTGCAAAACGCGCCATCCAAGCCGGCAAGCATGTCTTTATAGAAAAACCAGTGACCAAGACACTTGACGAAGCCCGTGAACTTATCCAATTAAGGGATTCACATCAGGTAAAAGTCCAAGTTGGGCATGTTGAGCGTTTTAATCCCGTTATTTCATCCATAGACATATCTGACATCAATCCCTTGTTTATTGAGGCGCATCGCTTATCTTCTTTTAAACTAAGGGGAACGGACGTTTCCGTCGTCTTGGATTTGATGATACATGATATCGATATCCTATTACACCTCGTCTCCTCTAAAGTGGAATCCATCTCTGCCAATGGGGTAGGGATAGTGAGTTCCACACCTGATATTGCGAATGCACGCATAGAATTCAAGAACGGATGTGTTGCCAATCTTACAGCCAGTAGGATGTCTCTCAAGGGAATGAGGAAGATGCGGATTTTCAATGAGGAAGCATATGTCAGTCTGGATTTTCTGGATAAGAAAGCACAAATCATTAAATTGGCTGAAGAAGAACCCAATGATGGCTTCCTTTCAGAATTGGAAACCAATAAAGGGAAAAGGTATATCCAAGCGAATTTCCCTGAAATCCCAACCAACAACGCCATTAAAGACGAATTGGAATCGTTTATCAGGAGTGTAGAATCGAATGAGACCGTCAAGGTTTCATTGGAGGATGGATATAAGGCGCTTAAATTGGCTTATCAAATCTCAGAAAAGATAGAAGCCCATATCGAAGCCATGAATCAAAGGAATTCAGGATAAACCATGTTCAGTAAAAGAAGAAGACATACCTTATTTTATCTGATTGCAGATTTTCTGACTGCAATGCTGGCATGGTTCCTATTTTTCATGTATCGGAAAGCTTTTATTGAAAAGGTAGCTATTTCCCCCTCAGTTTTTGATGATATCAATTTGTTCAAAGGATTAGCATTAGTACCCATTTGTTGGTTCCTTTTCTATTCTATCTTCGATAAATATAACGACATATATCGGCTATCCAGGATGTCCACGCTTTTCAGAACTTTCCTATTGAGTTTCTTCGGTGTGGTTTTTCTATTCTTTGCGCTTGTTCTGGACGACATCGTATATAATTATAGGACATATTACACTTCTTTCTTCGTCTTATTCCTACTTCATTTTGTTTTGACCGCATCTGTAAGAATGATTCTGCTAACAAGGGCTTCAAGAAGATTGAAAGCTGGAAAGATTGCCTATAAAACCCTGATTATCGGTAGTAACGAGAATGCCATTAGTCTTTACAAGGAAATCAAGGAATCAGACAGGAAAATGGGGTATGATCTCATCGGTTTTGTAGAGGCCAAAAAAGGTAAGCCCAATGGTCTTTCAAAACATTTGCCATTCCTAGGCCCCAAGGAAGCATTAGGGAATATCATAAGAGAAAGAGGAGTAGAGGAAGTTATCATTGCCATTGAAACCTCAGAGCATAATATTCTTAAATCCATTTTGGATGAGCTCAGTCCTTTCGAGGACAGCATGTTGGTTAAGATTATTCCCAATATGTATGACATCCTATTAGGAACCGTAAAGATGAATCACGTTTATGGTGCGGTTCTGATTGAAATCAAAAGGGAATTAATGCCCAAGTGGCAAAGAATCCTTAAAAGAATCATTGATGTGGGATTATGTAGCTTATTAATAATTCTGATTTCACCCTTATTGCTATACATTGCCATCAGGGTCAGACTTTCATCCGATGGGCCTATCTTTTATAAGCAGGAAAGAATCGGAATCAATGGCATTCCTTTCTTTATCATCAAATTCAGATCAATGTATGTCAATGCGGAACAAATGGGACCGCAACTCTCATCAGGAGCCGAAGACCCAAGATGTACCAAATGGGGTCTGATTATGAGAAAATACAGATTGGATGAATTACCACAATTATGGAATGTTATCAAGGGCGAAATGTCCATCGTGGGACCAAGACCCGAAAGACAATTCTATATTGACCAGATTATCAAAAGGGCCCCTCATTATAACAAGCTCCTAAAAGTGAGGCCCGGTATCACCTCCTGGGGACAAGTCAAGTATGGCTATGCCTCCAATGTGGATGAAATGATTCAAAGACTCAAATTCGATATTCTATACATTGAGAATATGTCGCTTGCGCTGGATTTCAAAATTCTGATATATACCATTTTGGTTCTCATTCAAGGAAAGGGCAAATAATGAAAATACGACTTCTATCCATCTTAGTTATCCTTTTGTATGGCTACCAAGGAAATGCTATGGAAAATGATTCTATCCCTAATAAAAGGAAAGGAGAATTCGTCATACTACCAGCTACGGCTTATACGCCTGAAACCAGCTTTACAGTAGGCGCTTTTTCCCAGTATTATTTTGATTTTGCCAGGGATACCAATGCTAGGATGTCATTCGTACAACTCGGAGGTATCTATACATTAAGAAATCAGATGTACGTTGGAGCAGATGTGAATCTCATTACAAAAAATGAGGACTACATATTCAATTTCAGTACGAAATATTCTAATTTTTCCGATCGTGATTATGGATTGGGTAATGATGCTACCGCACTGGTCTATCAATATGACTTTAAGGAAAACCAAGTGGATTCCATGAACTTCATGGACTTCAAATATCAATCGTATGGCATTCAATTGGTAGGTTTGAGGAAAGTTCGGAAAGGACTGTACGCCGGTCTTCATTACTGGTATGAGAATCTATGGGATTATGGACAAGTGGCAGATAGTTTATCACTCATCAGATATGATGCAGACCGTGATGAATTTGCACAAGGCCGATTGGATGGAACCCGTTCCGGCTTTGCTTGGGTGCTTGCATATGATGACCGTAAGAATTCCAATAATCCCCTCAAAGGCACTTATGTTCAGTTTAGGAATTGGTACTATCGGGGTTGGTTGGGTAGCGACTATGATTACACCTCCGTTTCTTTGGATGCAAGGCATTATATCAATACTTACAAGGAGCACGTCCTCGCCCTGAGATTCAGGAATGAACAACGTTATCCTATGAATGGCAGTATCATCCCCAAATTCGATATGGCAAGGGTGGGAGGCAAGGATTTTGCAAGGGGTTATTATGATGGTACATACATAGATAACCACTTATTGGCTTTCGAGTTAGAATACCGCCTCCCTTTGTGGCAAGACCCGGATGCTTCGATATGGAAATTCTGGAAACGATTGGGTATAGTTGCTTTTGCCAGTGGTTCCAGGGTTTATGGAGGCTGGGATGAAATTTCCTTGAGGGATATGCGTTATACAGTTGGCTTCGGAGGTAGATTGTTGCTCAGTGCTGAACAACGCGTCAATGCCCGTTTGGATATCGGGTGGGGATTGGATAAGAATTCAGGTTTCAATAAACGCAACATGGGAATCTATGTCTTCATCAGTGAAGCATTTTAATTGTTAGATATTATATTTGGATATGCATTCGAGTAGATTATACATATTATTCTTTTTACTAATACCAATCTTTTCGTTTTCGCAAAGAACCAAGGAACTCCGAAGAATCACAGAAAGGATTGTTCGCTATGATACGAAGATCAATCATGAAAAAACGCCTGGTTTTATTGCGGGAATGATTGATGTGGATTCCACATACATAGTTGATTTCGGTTCAGCATCCAAAACAGAGGATATCCGTATCAATCAGCATACTATCTTCGAAATTGGTAGTCTTACTAAGGTGTTCACAGCTTCATTGGTTACGATATTGAAGAATGAGGGGCATTTTTCTTATGATGATTATGTGAATGATTTGATTCCTCCGATTTATCAGAATAAGGTAGCCGATTCCCTACAACTGAAGCATCTCTTGATGCACACTTCAGGACTTCCATTGCTCCCTAGTGATTTCGGCCTGAAAGAAAAAAGACCCAACGACCCTTATGCTTTCTATACCAAGGATGATGTTCTTGGTTTTTATAGCACATATCCATTCAATAAACCGGTAGGGGAATATTTATATTCCCATGTCAATTTCGCATTACTAGAAATCATTATCGAACATGTATGCAAGGAGTCATACGAGACATTATTGCAAGAAAAAATCATAACACCGCTTTCACTCAATGAAACATTTCTTGGTGTCAATGAAAAACTACTAAAAAACGCTTCCAAATCCTATGGTCCGAATGGAAGGGAGACGATGTTTTGGTCTTTTCAATCCTTTGAGGGTTCCTTGGGGCTAAAGAGTTCCCTACATGATTTACTGATTCTCATTAGGACATATATGGGCTTACAAAATGAGGAGTATACCGCTCTTTTCCAGGAAACTTTCCAAGAAAGACAACCCACTGAATTAGCTCAGGAACTGGATATCAATTATGCTTGGCATGAATACCACCATAAGAAATATTTTAATGTAAAATTACATCCGGGAAGAAGCAGTGGTCATCAGGTCACCATCCATTTTATTCCTGAAACCAAGACCGGAGTCATCATCCTAGCCAACTCAACCGCGAGTTTGGATAATTTGGGGTACATGATGCTGGCTTTGGTCAATAATCATTGGAAACTCCGAAAAAAGGATAAGAAAATATACAAGAAAGGGAAACACATGGTGCAATGAAAGGATTAGTCGTATCCTTTTCCATCCTAACCATATGCGTATACATCATAAGTTATCTATCCTACTTCAATTGGGTATTCGAATTGTTCTCTAATTTCAGGATGTATTACCTGTATATTTCCTTATTATTCGTTATTACTCATTTATACTTCAAACAGCGGTATCTATTATCCATACATTTGGTATTCATCATTGCCATCATTTTGGAAATTGCCCCATTCCTCTCGGTTGGTTCCCAATTATCATCCAATAATGATATAAAGATAATCAGTGCCAATATTCTCTCCCAAAACAATGAAAAACAATTGGTTCTGGATTGGCTTGTACATGAGGATGCAGATGTTGTATTCCTAATGGAAATAACTCCTGAATGGGATGAATCCCTTGGAAAATTGGATAGTATTTACCCACATCATCTAACTGTTCCACGTCTTGATAATTTTGGGTTGGCACTATACTCCAAGGTGCCACTTAATGAGAGTAGGATTCTGGAACGTCCTTTCCAGAGAATTCCCAGCATCATTACCAAATTAAAATTTGAACATCAAGAATACACATTCATCGGAGCTCATCCGGAACCGCCATTAGGCCCGATGAGTTTCAAGGAAAGAAACAAACACTTAGAGCGCTTGAATGAATTGGTGCACATCTATCCGGGACCAACTATAATAGCGGGGGATTTCAATTGCTCATCATTCTCATGGAATCTGAAACGCCTGACTCAGAATACAAATCTCAAGGATAGCCGACTGGGAAAAGGATTACAAAATTCGTGGTCAGCAACCTTACCTTTCTTTCGTTTTGCGATAGACCATTGTTTCGTAACGGATGATATCCAGATAAGCTCAAGAAACATAGGGCCAGCGAACGGTTCTGACCACTATCCGATCATCTTGCATATCAAAAAGTAAAAGGGACACCGTTAATACGGTATCCCTTTCATTATATCTTTCCTAATTCAAAGAATTATCTATACATAACATCCTTTACGGCCTGCATGACCCTTGATACGGTAGGCAGATAAGCATCGACCAACGTAGATGCATAGGGTAGGGAAGTATCCGCTGCATTCAAACGAGTAATAGGTGCATCCAAGTAATCGAATGCATATTTCTGCATTTCATATGCAATCTCGGAACTCACGCCACAGAATGGCCAGGATTCATCCACTACAACCATTCTATTGGTCTTCTTCAAGGACTCCACCAATGTTACATGATCCAATGGACGAATCGTCCTCAAATCAATTACCTCTGCGGAAATTCCCTCTTTTTCCAATTCATTGGCAGCAGCCATGGCCACTTTCATCATCTTATTGAAGGATACGATGGTTACATCATCACCATATTTCTTAACTGCAGCCAGACCTATCGGAGTGGTATAATCTCCCTCAGGCACTTCGCCGATATCCCCATAACATACCTCGGATTCCATCACACAAACAGGATCCAAGTCCCTGATGGCAGATTTAATCAATCCCTTGGCATCAGCCGGGTCAACGGTGGATATAACCTTAAGCCCTGGAGTATTTGACATCCAAGCCTCGAAAGTTTGTGAGTGTTGTTGGGCCAATTGTCCAGCTGAACCCGTTGGCCCCCTGAATACGATAGGACAATTGAATTGTCCCGCCGATTGTGTCAATGTCTTGGCAGCATTATTCACAATCTGATCAAATGCCAATACTGCAAAATTCCAAGTCATGAATTCCACGATAGGCTTCAACCCATTCATGGCAGCTCCTACACCAATCCCTGCAAATCCCAACTCTGCAATGGGGGTATCTATGATACGCTTGGGACCGAATTCATCCAGCATACCCTTACTAACCTTATAGGCTCCATTATATTGAGCTACTTCCTCTCCCATGAGAAATACACTCTCATCTCGTCTCATTTCTTCAGACATCCCTTCGCGAAGGGCTTCCCTTAATGATAATTGCTTTGCCATGATTAAATCTTTTCAGTGCTTACAATCAAAAAAACCTGCACTTTATGGTAAAGAAAAATGGTTTCAAAAGGCCTCATTGATTAGAAGCCCAAAAATAGGATTTTGTTTGGAATTCATACCATTTTTTTAAATGAACTGAACGAATGATGAATAATTCGATGTCATGTCTTACATTCGACACGATAACTAGACTATCTACATGTATGGTTTTGAAACCAAAAGACAATTATACCTGTTAGTATAGATACAAAACAGTATGTGAATATGAATGAGAATCATCAATTCATGGTGGATTTTACCCTTCCGGAAGAAATGAATATGCAATTCATGAGTCTGATACCACAACAAAGACTCTTGGTGAATGATTTGTTCTCCAGGAACATTCTCCTCACTTACACACTTTCCCTAGATAGGAAAAAACTATGGGCTACCCTTATTGCCGAAACAGAATTAGAGGTAATCGAAGTCATGGAATCCCTTCCTCTAACCAGTTATATGAGTTATGAGATCCATCCCCTGATGTTCAATGAAATCGTGCAGGAGAGTCTGCCTAGTTTTTCGTTGAACTAGGCAAATACAACATCCATACTGGCCTTGATGGCAATCAATGCTTCTTCCAGGTCTTTCTTGGTATGGGCTGCTGAAACAAAACCAACTTCATAACCAGAAGGCCCCAAATAAACTCCTCGTTGTAATAGTTCGTGGTGCAATACCTTGAATTTTTCCATACTAGCCGAATCGATCTGGCTTGATTGGGTAATCCGATCATTCGAAAAGCAAATCCAGAATATGGAGCCGATGGTAGGCACAGACATTTCCCATCCCTTATCATTCGCATAATCTTCTATGGATTTGGCAAACCATTGGGTTTTTTCTTCCATTTCAGAATAGAAACCATCCACTGCCAATTGTTGTAATGCAGCATAACCTGCTGACATGGCTACTGGATTGGCAGATAATGTCCCTGCTTGATAAACAGGCCCTTCAGGTGCAATATGGGACATGATCTCCTTACTTCCTCCATAAGCTCCAACTGGCATTCCTCCTCCTATGATTTTTCCATAGGTAATGATATCGGGTTGGATGCCATAATAACCGGCTGCACCTTCGAATCCTACACGGAATCCGGAAATAACCTCATCAAAAATCAGTAATACATTGTGCTTGCTACAGTGTAACCTCAAACACTCCAAGAAAGCCTTATCCTGAATCAATAGTCCATTGTTCGCAGGAACGGGTTCTACGATAATACATGCAGTCTCATCAGCATGATTTTCCAATACTTGTTTCAGAGCCTCCCTATCATCCAAGGGAATCACCAAGGTTTCCTTGGCAAAGGATTCCGGAATTCCCGCAGATGTACTTACTCCGAATGTGGCCAATCCAGAACCGGCCTTAACCAATAATGAATCTACATGTCCGTGATAACAACCCTCAAACTTGATGACTTTGGTCTTGCCAGTTACACCCCTTGCCAATCTGATGGCAGACATGACTGCCTCGGTACCAGAACTAACGAATCGTACTTTCTCTATGAATCGATTGTTATCCACTATCAATTTACCCAACATATTTCCAAGCCTACTTGGCGTACCAAAGGAAGTACCATTATGAACGGTCTCTATCACAAAATCCCTTACTTTCTCATTATTGTGTCCAAGGATAAGTGGTCCCCAAGAGCAACAGAAGTCGATGTAGGAATTATCGTCCTCGTCAACCATTCTACATCCATCTCCTTTCTTAATGAACAAAGGAGGTCCCGAGACGGATTTGAATGCCCTGACAGGAGAATTAACGCCTCCGGGAAAATATTCCTTGGCTTCTTCAAATAAAGATGTGGATTCTGAACGATTGATACGATTCTCAAACATGGTATTACTCATTTATTGGGACAAATGTATCATTTTGAAATGATGAAATTGTCATGGAAATGCCCATTTATGCAACATGAATTTTATAGTATGAATTGTGCGTTGTGCTTTGTACCTTCGCTCGCGTTAAAATCATTAAAAAGTCCTAATTCAAAATAAAGAATGTCCAAACTCAAGATTGGTATTATCAGGGAGGGTAAAGTACCACCGGATTCTAGAGTTCCCCTTATTCCCGAACAATGCAAATACATTACTGAAAACTATCCGATAGAAATTTATGTAGCACCTTCATCCGGTAGATGCTACAAAGATGAGGAGTACGCTAATTTGGGTATCAAAATGCAAGAAGATCTTACTGATTGCGATGTCCTAATGGGTGTAAAGGAAGTACCTATTGACCAACTTGTTGGAAGCAAGACCTATCACTTCTTCTCTCATACCATAAAAAAGCAGAGTTACAACAGAAAGTTATTACAAGCTTGTGTCAATCAGGATATCCAACTCATCGATTATGAAGTATTGACGGACGACAAAGGCAAACGTGTCATTGCTTTCGGCGTATTTGCAGGAATGGTTGGTGCCCATAATGGTCTCTTGACTTATGGTAGACGTACTGGAGCATTCGATTTGCCTCGAATGAAAGATTATTTTGAATATAAGGATGCTGTTGCTGATTATCAGAAAATGGAATGGCCTGCGATGAAGATAGTTCTTACAGGTACAGGTCGTGTGGGTTCTGGTGCAGCCAAGGTATTGGATGATATGGGAATTCGTAAGGTAGCGCCGGATGATTTCCTAAACCAATCCTATAACGAAGCGGTATACACCCAATTGGATTGTAGTGGTTATGTTACCCGAAAGGATGGTACAGCATTCAGCAAGAGGGATTTTTATGACCATCCTGAATCATACAAAATTGCCTTTGCACCATATGCTGCCGTGAGTGACATCATGATTAATGGCATTTATTGGGATAACAACGCTCCTGCATTCTTTTCCTTGGATGATATGAAATCCGAGGATTTCAAGATAAAGGTCATTGCAGACGTTACTTGTGATATTGCGCCTGTATCAAGTATACCATCTACGATATATGCTTCAACCATCGCTGATCCTATTTTCGGTTTTGATCCTGAAACAGGTAAGGAGTGTACTCCTCATCAGGAACATTGTGTGGATATGATGACCATTGATAATCTTCCGAATGAATTACCAAGGGATGCATCCAAGTCATTTGGAGAACAATTCATTCAGCATGTTCTAGGCGAGTACAAGGATAAGGATAACAGTCAAATGTTATTAAGGGGAAGTGTTACAATGAACCAGAATTTGGGACCTAATTTCGAGTATTTGAGGGATTACTTCGAGGGTAAGGAATAATAGGTTAAATAAATAATAAAAAGAGCAAGAACTACGGAAAATATATTGGATTCATCGTTCAATAGACAAGAAAGATTTGGGACTATCTCCTACAATCCATATAAATCCAGAACCTGATTTTTTCGAATGAATATAAATCTGAACGATCATCCTAACCAAATGATGGTTTTACAATAAATTACGATACAAAATCAGGTTTTGGAGCTTATAGGATATTTTTGGGATAACTTCTACACTTTAATCAGTCGTTAAGGTGTATCTTTGTCCATTTTCAAATACTAAATTTCGTAGCATATTTCTGAGGCCAAGGACATATCATCCAAGGATAAGGACAAGAAACCAGACAGGAAGAAAAGGAAGAAGCCACTATGGGAAAGAATTGGCCGATTCTTATTCGGCCTCATGCTTTTTTTATTCCTTATGTTCATGATATTCTGGGTGCTGATTGAAACCAAATCCGTACAGAATTATCTCATTGGAAAAGCTACAAAATTCCTTTCCGAACAACTCAATTCTAAAGTAGAAATCAAGCATGTGGATTTCTCCTTATTCAATCATGTACTATTGGATAGTGTTTTGGTTGAGGATAATAGGGGAGATACACTTCTTTATGTCGGCCAGCTCAGTGCCAAATTCAGATCGGGTTTCACAGGTATCATACAACAAGACTACGATATTGAAACCATTGATTTGTACGATGGAAAATTCAACCTATATAAGGATACCATTCTCATAAATGGAAATACCTCGAACCTAACCGAGTACTTTGGGGGTAAACGGGATACTTCATTGGTTCGTAGTGATAGTCTGAAACAGAAACGGCCATTTTTTCTTGATGTCGATAATCTGGGACTCCACAACATGGATATTTCCCAAATTGATAAGACTAAAGGACAAAATATACAAGTCAAACTGGAAGAAGGAAGAATTTCAGGTATCAGTTTCGATAAGAAAGTTAACCACCTGGATGTAGACGAAATCATTCTAGATCGTTTCAAATTCCATTTTTTCAAAGAGGAACGGCAACTACCTCCACCTCCACCCAAACCGAGCATCGACAGGGACACAGGCTATGTATATTTTGAGGCTACCGCCAATAGCTTCAAAGTGATAGACAGTGAGTTTAAATTCATTGACTATACAAAGGAATCCGATAGACTCAAGTTCGATAACACCATGGATTTCAATGATCTTGATGTTACGGATATCCAAATGGAAGTCGATAGTTTTTGGATGAGGGAAGATTTGTGGTTCAAGGGGGAACTCACCAACATGCAGGCCAAGGAAAAATCCGGATTCGTACTCTCTCCATCCAAAGCCAAGGATGTCGAAGTCAGTTGTACTGCACTCCATTTGTATGACATGGAACTGAATACACCTACCACCACATTGGGTGATTCCCTTGAGATGGAATACAAAAGGTATGGCTATCCATCATTCCTCAGTTTTGTGGATGATGTAAAGATTAATGGATTATTCAAGGAGGGCTCCAAGATTTCCTTGAATGATATCTTCACTTTTGCACCTGAACTACAGAATAATCGATTCTTCAATTCCAATAAGGACGAAGTGCTTCAGGTACAGGGAATGGTCAGTGGTAAAATCAATAACCTCAAGACCAAGGGATTCCTAATGAAGATAGGGGACGGTCTGACCCTAAAGGGAGATTTGAGATCCAGGAATATAGCAGTGAAAGGAGAGGAATTTTTTGATTTTGAATTGGACCGCTTATCCACCAGTGTATCCACGCTTAGGAAAATCGTTCCTGACTTCCGACCACCCGAACAATTCGATAAACTAGGTAAACTCAGGTTTAAAGGACGTTTTACGGGTTTCTTGACAAGTTTCACGGCTGATGGTTATCTGCGTACGGACCTTGGAGATATTCGATCAGATATCAGTTTGAAAGGACAAGGTCGGAATGCCACATACAAAGGTTCCTTGGATTTGATAGAATTCGATTTGTCGCAATGGACTGAAAATCCAGATTTCGGATTGGTTAATTTTTCCGCTCAGGTCAAGAATGGTTCCGGTCTCCAACTCGATGATATCAATGCAGATTTATTGGCTGAGGTCAATTCCTTCACTTTCAAGGATTACACCTATCAATTCCTCAATATTGGTGGAAAATTCGACAAGAGGAAGTTCGATGGCCAACTCAGTATCAGCGATGACAATATTGATATGGAGTTCAATGGTTTGGTTGACTTTAATGATACGATTCCAACCTTTGATTTCTCGGCCCTGGTCAGGACACTCAAACTGAAGGAACTGAACCTAACCAAAAGGAGACTTGATATTTCCGCAGACTTGGATCTGAATTTCAAGGGACTTAAGCTTGAGGATTTGGATGGTGATGCATCTGCCAGTAATGTAAGGATGCATCTGGATACCGTATTGTTGGAATTGGATAGTCTCTACGCCTACTCTTTCCAACAAGAAGACCATAAAAAGAAAGTGGGCATCCGTTCCGAAGTGTTGACCGGTGATGTGATTGGTAAATTCGAAATTGATGAATTACCTAAGATATTAGCCTCATTCCTACAAAGGAACTATCCCAAATTTGCCAACAAATTGAATTTGAATCCCAAATTTTTGGGATTCAATGAAAGTCGATACTTTGACTTTGATTTCTTTATTAATAATTCAAAGAATTTCACCCAATTCATATCTCCCAAACTGGACACCCTGTTCAATACATCACTACAAGGATATTTTGATTCTTCCATTGATACCCTCATGGTGAATGTGAATATTGAAAAATCCCGATTTGGTGATTTCAGATTCACAGATATTAATCTAGGTGGTCAGTTCATTAAGAATCACGGTTATTTGGATTTGGGTATTTATAGGACACTCAAGATTTCTGATTCGCTTGATATACCAATGATTGCTTCATGGAATACCATTGACAACGATACGGTGGACTTCAAACTGGAACTCGTTGATTTCAATCAGGTATTGGATAAGTTGAATTTATCGGGCCTCTTTACTCTGGAGGGAGATGACTTTTTCAAAATCACCTTTTCCAACTCCAATATAGTATTGCTAAATCATAAATGGGAAGTCCTGGAAAACAACTTTGTTCGATTCGGAAAGGGAATCATTGAGACACAGAATTTCAAGATGACCAATCTTGACCAACCCGAACAGAAAGTAGAACTGAACAGTATAGGAAGCAAGGGCTTGGAATTGAATATTGCCGGATTGGGAATAGATATGCTCAATCCCTTTATCAATTATGATAGATTGGATTTTGATGGCCCGGCTGACATTCATGTAACTTCCGAGGATGTATTCAAATTGAATGGAATCAAGGTGGATGCATCAATGGATACCTTATTCATCAATGGTGATGATTATGGTGCATTAAAATTAACCGCCATAACACCTGATATAAAATCTGTCGTACTTGCTAAGGTGGATGTGGTCAGAGGCAAGAAGAAAATGGAAGCGGCAGGATATTACAGACCTCCGTTCCTAGAAAAAAAGCCTAATTTCCTTGAATTGGATATAGGAATAGAAAATTATCCATTATCCCTTGGGGAGTATTTTATTGGTGATAATATCTCAGGAACATCAGGTAATATTGGTGCGGAATTGAAACTGGTAGGTTATACCAATGACTTACAACTAACGGGGATGTCAATCATCGAAAATGCTACCACTACAGTCGATTATCTCCAAACTTCAATATTCGTACCCAAGGATACGATTTACATCCGTCCGAACCTGATTGACCTAACGGATTTGAGATTCTATGACAAAGAAGGGAATATGGCTCGTGTGACTGGTGGAATTACGAAGAATGGTATCAAGGATTTCGGCTTAAACCTTGACTTATTCTCTGAAAAGTTCATTGCCATAGATACCAAGCCAGAGGATAATGAAATGTTTTATGGTCGGGGAATAGGTAGGATTGATGCTAAGTTCAGAGGGGATTTCAAGAATACCCAAATGGAGGTTAACGTTAGGGAGACCTTGGATGGTACTAAGATTTTCCTACCCATTTCGTCTTCCCGATCAGGTACTTCCGAATTGAGTTTCATCACATTCAATTCAGATACCATAAAAAAGGAAGAAGTATTTTCTCCAGCTGAGTTGAAAGGTTTGGATCTCATTCTCAATCTGAATATTACACCCCAAGCCGAAATACAACTGGTCATTGACCAAAATGCGGGTGATATCCTGAAAGGCCGAGGTAGGGGACTACTTGAAATAAGGGTCACGAAAGAGGGGGACTTTGAGATGTATGGCGATTACATGGTTGAGGAGGGGAGATACCTATTTACCTTATTGAATGTTGTGAACAAGCCATTCCTCATCAAAAAGGGAGGTACCATTTCTTGGGATGGTGACCCGTACAAGGCTAAGATTAACATTGAGGCCGCATACGATAAACTCAGTACGACACCCTATAATTTCATTTTGGAGTACCTCAACGAATCCGATGATAAGACAGAAGCCCAACGGACCACACCTGTTGATTTGTCCATGAAATTGGTTGGGGAATTATTCAGTCCTGATATTTCCTTCAATATTGCCTTTCCTCAATTAAGGGGTAGGATTAAGAATTATACGGATAGTAAACTCAGAATTATTAATGAGGATAAGAATGAACTGAACAGACAGGTATTGGGACTGATTGCCTTTGGTACATTCTTCCCATCTGATATGGCCTATTCCAATTCAGGTCTCGTGGATGGTGGTATCAATACTCTGAGTGAGCTGCTCTCCAATCAGCTTTCCATTTATCTCAGCGAATTACTCTCTGAGGTTATTTCAGATGTGGATATCAATTTCAACTATCGCTATTACGAATTAACGGATATTGATGACATTGACCCGATCAAGACCGGTAGTGAGCTGGAAATCAGATTGAAAAAGGGTCTATTTAATAATCGTTTGGTCATCAATGCCGGCTCGAACTTCGATATTGATGGAAATAATAATGCTGATGCAGGAGCTTTCCTCGCAGGTGACCTACTCGTAGAATATCTCCTAACACCCGACGGGAAATTCAAAATGAGGTTCTATTCAGAATCAGACCTAACCATCTCAGGTAGAAGGAATCAGACAGGAGTAGGTTTTACATACCGACGCGAATTCGATGATTTCAAGGAATTATTCAAGAGAACTAGGGATAATGATTTCAAAATCATGAAAACCTATGATGAATTCCTGAAGAATCTTAGGGATGCAGCCGAAAAGGCCTCACAGATGTAATTACCTTTTGACTGTAACCGTCATCATTTCCAATTCTCCTGAGGAATACCCCTTGTCTTTCAACAATTGATTGAAATACGGCAACCAGGTCTGCGCCTTGTCCCGATTGGTATAAACCACATCCACATAAACGATATAATAAGGACGACTTTCCTTGAAACAACCACCTCTAAGAATGCCTCCCATGGCACTCGCCTTATTAATTTGGGATAATCGGTCCTCTGCGGTCTTCCTTGATTTGTATACTCCATCCTTTAGGATGAATCTTCTTCCATACCAATTGACATAATCCTTGCAAATCGGATCAAACTTGGGACGGGGCTTGGGTGGTTGGGTTGAAGTTACAGGTGGAGGAGGAGCCTTGAATGAATCCTTTTCCAATTCCTTATTAAGGGAATCGAGTATTTCAGCTCCCGACTGTTTGGATTGACCATCCAATGCATCATAGAGGGAATCCTGATGATGCTTGTCATACCATCTGGCCACTTCTTCCTCATCATAGAATTTGAGTTCACCCAAATCATATTCTGCTACGGTGGTATCATTCCCAACCACCTCACCCTCATCAATGAGATAGAAATTCCCCTCCCGTTCCAACTCAGCTTTTTTCCTTTCCATCTGGTTACGGTAGGAATTATTATTCAATACATCTTCCTTGGTTTTTCTTGATTCACTCCAAAGCATGAGGCCCATCAGGGTACTGCAAATCATCAGAATCAGTATCTGTACCGTATAATCATTCCTGAACCTACTTTCCTTTTCCCATCCGAGGGATGTGGCGATGGATTCGGTATAATTCCGAATTCTGCCCGAAAGGTCAGATGATGCTCCATCGGTTTCCTCATCCAAAGCCTTGAATTGTGCCTCTTTTCGCTTCTTACCCTCCATTGGGAATTGAGAGGGTGTGATGCTTTGCCTTATCTCCAAATCCTTGTCTACAATCATGAGTCCGAATCCATTCAGGACACATTGTCGCTTGAGTTCTTTTAGGTACTTGTCATCCGGATGTTCGAAAACATCCACACCTACGGCTACCCATTGTTCATCCGCATCATATAATTTGAATTGCTCCAAGGCATAAATCTGCCGATAGGTCGTGATTCCCCTTAATAACAAGCGATACAAAAGCGTGAAAAAGAAAAGGGTAACAAGAATGAATAAAACCGCATGAACGATATATTCGGCTCCTACATTGAATGTTTTCCTAAAATAAAAAAAGGTACAAAGTAGGGTAGTGATGATAAATGAGAATGTAATGGCATCCCACCACAGTAGACTATTCCTAACCTTATACTTCACCTCATGGGCCTTGGCATAGGAAGTAGCTTCGACTGTGGCTTCGAATTTATTGGTGATATCGGTCTGGAAAGTCAATAAACCATCCGCAATAATACCACTCTTGGTAATATTATCAATCCTCGCTTGGCTGTCTCCTATCCTAGGTCGATATTTGTAATGCGACTTCAGGAATCGCAATGCAGCATGTTTTATGTCATTCTCCGTAAGGAAGTCCATTACTACAAATATAAAGGAAAGTTAATTTGACTGAGCAATTAAAAGAGGAATGGATTTTCAAAGGTTTGAAATGGTCGATGTTATTGGTCTTGGGTTCACAGGCTTGGATACATTTCTCTGGTCATACGGTCTACAGTTCCATCTTATGGGATGAGGAGGGTATAGCCTGGGTGGCATCCGATTGGGACACTTTTGTGAATCAGATATTCAATGATCGTCTATTGGATATTATTTCCTATTCAATAGGGTTGTACTTTATGATTGTAATGGTACAGACCCTAAGACTGAATAAGGAAAAGGAAGTTCGCAATTTTAATCAACTCTGTTTTCTTACCACATTGATCTTGGCCTTGATTGCTTTTCTGGGTGCTAGGGATAAATTTATGGAATGGGCCCAATTTTTCGAACTCAGCATTCAATTCCTTACACCGATTATCCTTGCAGTTTACTTATTCGGTAAAAAGAAACAGCATCTCATCCTACTTATGAAAGTGGCAATTGCTTTGACATTTGCTTGTCATGGCCTGTATGCTTTGGGTATTTTCCCTCTCCCTGTCCATTTTATGGAAATGACAATGGGCATTCTTCCCTTGGATGACACGAATGCCCGATTATTCCTTAAAATGGCAGGAATAATGGATTGGATTGTTGCCATCATGATTTTCATACCCAATAGAAACATCGTACAGTCAGCCTTGATATATATGATTCTTTGGGGGAGTATCACAGCCTTGGCCCGAATGACATATGCATTACTGAATTATGGCTCAATAACAGACATCATACAAAGCATTCCGAACACCCTGATTCGGGTACCGCATGCCTTGATTCCATTTGTACTTCTTTTGTTACTCGGAATACTTAACCCATTGCCAAAATCTCACCCAAACTAAGGAGCTCCTTGTTAGGTACCTTGGATTTTGTGATACAGTCCTTGAAATCGGTGAATTTCACTTTGTTGTTTACGATACCCGCCATGACATTCTGTTTACCCTCCAACAAACCTTCTACTGCCGCATGTCCCAGTCTACTAGCCAGTATCCTATCTGCACAAGTAGGGGAACCTCCTCTTTGCAAATGGCCAATGATAGTCACCTTGGTTTCGAATTGGGGGAATTCTTCCTGAACCTTATTCGCAATGTGGGCCGCTCCTCCGCTCTCATCTCCTTCCGCTACCACAACAAGACTGAACAGTTTTTTCTTCTTGATGGCTTTCCTTAGGGTTACAATCAATGAATTCGTGTCATTATCCTTTTCAGGAATCAGAATTCCACTGGCTCCGCTACCTATACCTGTATATAGACCGATATAACCAGAATGACGGCCCATAACCTCAATGAAGAATAATCTATTATGAGAATCCGCTGTATCCCTAATCTTGTCTATGGCATCGATTGCCGTATTACAGGCCGTATCGAAACCAATCGTAAAATCAGTCCCATAAAGGTCATTATCAATGGTGCCTGGCATACCTACGAACGGAATACCATGTTCCTCATAAAAGATATTCGCACCAGTGAATGTACCGTTTCCTCCGATGGCAATAACACCATCAATATCGTGTGCGCTCAAGGATTCAGCGGCCTGTTTGCGCCCATCAGCCGTCATGAATTCCATACTTCTGGCTGTTTTGAGTATGGTACCACCCCTATGTATGATATTACTGACATTCGCTTTTTCCAAGCGTTTGATGTCACCCTCAATCATGCCCTGATACCCTCTATATATCCCGAATACGTGCAATCCCTTACTGGATGCACTTCTGACTACGGCCCTGACCCCAGCATTCATTCCTGGAGCATCTCCACCCGATGTAAATACTGCTATTCTTTTCATTCCTTATTGTGGCTCACATGATACTCAATCATGCCTTGTATTGGTTTTCTAATAATATTTCCTAACTCAAATGGATAATCCTGGATTACGCTCTTGAGGCTATCTTGAAAGTAATATGCTACAGACCCCGTAAAATGTATTTGATAATCATCTGGAATATTAAGGGTTCTTACATTATTCTCAATAAAATCCCTGAATGCTTTTTCCGTGATTTCACGCCTGAAGGGTGTATGCATCCAATTCTTAAGAAAGGCACTGAATTGTGCCAAGAATGCATTCGGTTTTTCCGCATGATACAAAGCCGTAACCATTTCCTTTGGCGATTTCCCAAATTGGTGGATGAAATCCTTTCTAATCTCATCCGGCATGGTTCCATAACAATAAGATTGTAATACCATCTTACCGATATAATTCCCACTGCCCTCATCTCCGGCCAAATATCCCAAACAGGTTAATTCATCTACAATCGATTCTCCATCATACACACAACAATTCGAACCTGTCCCTAGGATACAGGCTACACCGGGATGATCCCCACACAATGCCTTAACGGCTCCCAACATATCATGGTCGACATAAATTTCGGCATCTTCAAAAACTGAAGAAATCCCAGATTCCACTATGCCACAATTGTGCGGGGTAGAACAGGAAGCTCCGTAAAAATAAACCTTATCTATATCATCGACATCAATATCCAATTGAGGCACCAAAACGGTTCTGATTTCCTCAGACATTCGTTCGGCCCCAATCACAAATGGATTCAATCCCGCTGTATTCATGACCTCAGAAGCCTGACCTGCATGTAACAGGACCCAATCCACCTTTGTGGATCCACCGTCTGCTAGTAAGATGTAATCTGTATTTTCCATGCAAGTGTAATATTTACACTAAGGTACATTATTCGAACATGAGAATCTAATATACGTCTACAAAAAACTAAACAGTAAAATCCACCATTCGGATTTGGGTTTAAACAAATAAATTAAAACAAACAATTTGTTATTTTATTGACATTTAGAAACATATTGTTTAGATTTGTAATTATGATGTTCTTTTTGTTTTAAATCAATCCAAATATGAGAGAGAAGTTAGCCTATAAAATCATGTCGTTCAAATATCACATCCATAAAAACTATGATGAAGCAAGTGGATTCCTTAAACGCAATTGGATGAAACTGGTAGTCATTGGATTCGCATTCCAAGTACTCTGGTCCAAGAATATCAGATTCTCAGTAGATCTCAGCCATGCCAGGGCAGGGATATACCAAAATGATATGTCATCATCCCAGCCTCATGATACAGAGGCAGAATCCATCATAGAAACAGGGCATGCCGAACCCTCGATACCACAATCCGCCAATACTTTTTCCAACTTGGGCTTTCTTTTGAATCCGAGCTATTCCAAAAAGAAAAAGGTTGCCAGTAGGATTGTGGATCATCACAATAATAAATGTCAGGATTATATCAAGGCATACCATAAGTTGGCGCAAAAGGAAATGCAGAGTTACGGGATTCCGGCCAGTATCAAACTAGCCCAAGCATTATTGGAAAGTAATGCAGGCGAAAGTAAATTGGCAGTAAGGAATAACAATCATTTTGGCATAAAGTGCTTTAGCAAGAAATGTACAAAAGGGCATTGTAGCAATTTCTCGGATGATACGCATAAAGATTTCTTCAGAAATTATGAATCAGTAGCCCAGAGTTTCAGAGCTCATAGTATCTTCTTACAAAAGGATAGGTATATCCACTTACAAAACCTAAAAAAGACGGATTACAAGGCGTGGGCTAGGGGATTGAAAGAAGCTGGTTATGCCACGGACCCAAATTATGCAAATAAATTAATAGGCATCATAGAATCCATGAAATTGTATCAGTACGACCAATAATTGCTTTATACTTTTCCATCATAAATGTTTTTACAAACCCATCCTGGAAACAGGATGGGTTTCTTCATATTTTAACTATAAAAAAGCCATGGAACTCCTTGGATTCAGAACCTATGATTGATTTTAGAACAAGTCCAATAATTAGATTATGCAAGATGGCCATTCTGAGTCATAAATATCTATAAAAACCCGTTATTCAGAATCATATTCTGATACCCATTGTTTTTTTAATAAATTTCAAAATATTATTCTAAATAATTAAAGTTGAGGAAACGAATTTGAGTACATTTGTGTTCTAATTATAAAGCATACGGAAAACATGTACGAACATCTTCAAATACCAAATTTAAAACATACGGATAAAGGGAATTTCTTCCTGATTTCCGGTCCTTGTGTCGTTGAGGGCAATGATTTGGTATATGATGTTGCAGGCCAGTTATCCGAACTTTGTGATGAATTAGGCATTCCATTCATTTTTAAGGCTTCCTACAATAAGGCGAATCGTACAAAACTTGATTCTTTTAGAGGATTGGGTAATGAAAAAGCTTTGGAAATACTTAAGAATGTACGCAAGGACTTATGTATACCTGTCCTGACAGATATACATACAGCCGAAGAAACACGATCAGCTGCAGAAGCAGTTGATGTTTTGCAGATACCTGCATTTCTATGCAGACAAACCGATTTGCTATTGGCTGCCGGAGAAACGGGGAAGGTAGTCAATATCAAAAAAGGACAATTCCTCGGAGCTGATGGGATGTCATTCGCCAAGGAGAAAGTAGCATCAACCGGTAACGATAAGGTCATGCTTACAGAGCGAGGAACCACTTTCGGTTATCAGGATTTGGTAGTTGATTTCAGGAATATTACTAAAATGAAAACCATAGCCACTACTGTATTGGATTGTACGCATTCCGTTCAGCGTCCGAATAGTTCCGCAGGAGTGACAGGTGGGCAGCCGGAAATGATTGAAACCCTAGCCAAGGCAGGTATAGCAACCGGGGTGGATGGAATATTCATAGAAACACATCCCAATCCATCCAAGGCCTTGTCTGATGGAGCTAATATGCTACAAATAGACAACATGAAACCTTTGTTAGAGAAATTATTATTGATTAGAGGTGTTATTTAACAAAGGTAATACTGTAATGCACTTGATTTTTAGTTAAAAATTCGTTAATTTTATTTAAAAGCAATAGATATGAAAAGAGCGGTAATAACAATGTTAGCAATTTTTGCTATAAGTACCCTGTCCGCTCAGCAAATCGTTGAGAAGACATTGGTAAAACCCGTAAATCTTTACGGAAACATGGTAGTGGACGCTAGTCTTGATGGACAAATGGATGTCAAGGAATGGTCCAGCGAACATGCCAAGATTGAAATCAATATCAAGGCATATGGAATCAATAGTCAGGTACTGAAATCCTTGGTGGCAGCAGGGAGATATAATGTGAAAATTGATAAGCAATCCGATAAGATTGTACTATCCAGTCCTAATCTTGCCAAAGAATTGAAAGTTAGAGGCAATATGCTTAAGGATGAGGTCATATTCACTATTTATGTCCCTACTTCCTGTAAAGTGAATACAACGGATGTAGAGGGAGTGACTTCCATCAACTAAATCGATTCATCCGTAAAGGAATATATATTAAACATTTCTTAAAAAGGAGGTTATGGCTTGTAACGAGTCATAACCTCCTTTACATTGTTGGTAATCTTTCCTAACTTTACTGATACAAAAACAGAAAAGTATAATATGAAATCCAACAAAGCTATATTACCCTTCATCCTCGCATTATGCTTTGCACTGAACCTTTCAGGACAAATCAGGCACACTTTCCATAATACTTATGAATTAGAAGAAATTGAATCCATACAATTGGATGTGGTAGGAGAGGTAAAATTCATCAAATGGAAAGGAACTTCATTGATGACAGAAACCATAATTGAATTGGGTAATGCCACCAAGGGTATCCTAAGGCACCTATTGAATAAACAGCGTTACGAACTCACTGATAATTCTGATGGCACAACACTGACCATAGAGTCGGTGACCAAGGAAAGAAAAGCAGTTATTACCCAACACGGCTCTTGTGATGAATATGTGGGCATAACCATTTATGTCCCCAAGGATTTCGAGGTCATGAATGACAATCTGATTGTCAGGATGGATAAGGATGCAGAACCTGTGACTGGGGACGAATAAATCACATTCATATCAATAAAAGAAAGCATCGGTTCAAATTAGAACCGATGCTTTCTTATTTTTGCGCCCTGATGATTAAGAAAGTAGAGATAAGTTTGTTGCCCAATGAATCTTCGAATGATTCATTGATGCGTAAGAAAGCCCTTTCCAAACTAAAATGGAAAGACCATAAGGATGTTGACATTAGGATCATCAGAAAGTCCATAGATGCAAGAAGCAGACAACCTGTCTTCAGGATATTGGTGGAAGCCTATAAAGGCGAATCCATCCCTGCCGAACCCATATTCCTTGACGCACTAAGGGATGTATCGGATGCAAAGCAAAGTTGTATTATCGTGGGAGCCGGCCCAGCAGGATATTTTGCAGCACTAGAATTGATCGAATTGGGAATAAGACCCATCGTATTGGATAGAGGTAAGGATGTCAGGCAGAGGAGACGGGACCTGAGGTCCATCCAGCAATTCGGAGAAGTGAATCCACATTCCAATTATTGTTTTGGCGAGGGAGGAGCAGGAACCTATTCGGATGGGAAACTATATACCCGTTCTCATAAACGAGGTAACATCTATAAGGCCCTCAAATTATTAGTGGAGCATGGTGCCCAATCCGATATCCTGATAGATGCTCATCCTCATATTGGTTCCAATAAATTACCCAAGGTCGTAGCGAATATCAGGGAAACCATACGTCAATATGGAGGACAGATACATTTTGATAGCTATGTTACTGATTTCATCATTGATAAGAAAAAAATCCTTGGTGTCATTACCGAGGATGGCACCACATATAGAGCGAATGCTACGATTCTCGCAACCGGACATTCAGCACGCGATATCTTCTACCTTTTGGATCAGAAAGGTATCCGAATCGAATCAAAACCGTTTGCATTGGGAGTAAGGATTGAACATCCGCAATCATTGATTGATAGCATTCAGTACAATCAGAAAATAAGGGAAGAACATCTTCCTGCATCCAGTTATAAATTGGTCTGTCAAGTCAAGGATAGGGGAGTCTTTTCATTCTGTATGTGCCCGGGAGGACTTGTGGTCCCAGCATCCACCGCTCCCGGGGAAATTGTGGTCAATGGCATGTCCATGTCCAGGAGGGATTCAAAATATGCGAATTCAGGAACTGTCGTGGCTGTCGAACCTGAGGATTTGGTGCCATTTGCTAAACATGGAGTTTTCGCAGGATTGGAATTCCAAAAATCCGTAGAACAACTCATGTTCAATTCCAGTGACGGAACACAAAAAGCACCCGCCCAACGACTAACTGATTTCACCAAAGGTAAATTATCCAATAGCCTACCAGATACTTCCTATATTCCGGGATTACATGCGACCAGAGTGGACCAGTTACTCCCCAAATCCATATCATTCAGACTAAGGGAAGCCATTCAAGTTTTCGGAAAAAAAATGAATGGTTACTTTACATCAGAGGCCAATGTGATTGGAACAGAAAGCAGAACCAGTTCCCCCATCAAAATTCCTAGGAATAAGGAAACATATATGCATGAGGATATGTTGGGTTTATTTCCATGTGGAGAGGGTGCGGGATACGCCGGGGGTATCATATCGGCTGCTATGGATGGACAAAATGTGGCTAAGGCCGTAACCCGATTCCTTGATTTAAACACAAACAAAACTACTTAGTAACCAAACATGAGTCAACGCAGTTTAATTATCCCGATTACAAGAATGATAGTTGTTCTTGGATTCATTGCTCTTGCTGTATTCTTTTATTATCAATATTACGACGGAGCCGATTGGAGTGAGATAGAAGATGATTTGAGTGAAGTGGTCATCAATACGGATTCATTGATACAAGCTAATGCGGATTCTCTCAAAACCCTATACGAACTCGATAATTTCTATCCGATAAGTGAGGAAGACCAGTTGGTAGAACACCGATTTTATTCCCTTTCCTATTCGGAAAAGGATGAACAAGCCAAATGGGTAGCTTACAAATTGGATAAGGAACAGGTGAATAGCCATGTAGCGGAAAGAACAGATGATTTCAGGGCTGACCCAAAAGTGAATACGGGTTCCGCAGCATTAAGGGATTATAGGGGTTCGGGTTACGATAGGGGACATTTATGTCCGGCTGGTGATATGGATTTCTCCAGATTGGCCATGTCAGAATCGTTCTTTCTGAGCAATATGAGTCCCCAGCACCGTTCTTTTAATCGTGGCATATGGAAAGAACTTGAAGAACAAACGAGGGATTGGGTCAGGGCCAATAAGGAGCTCTATATCGTGACCGGGCCTGTTTTAAGAAAAAGGGAACGGGAAAAAATCGGAGAGAATAATGTTACCGTACCTCGTTCCTATTATAAGGTTCTATTGGATTTGTCAGAGCCGGAACAAAAAGCGATTGCTTTCGTGATTCCAAATGCCAGACAAACCAAAAGACTAGAGGATTTTGCAATCACCATAGACCAGTTGGAAGAAATGACAGCTATCGACTTCTTTCCCTCATTACCCGATAAACAGGAACGCATATTGGAATCCAGTATCAATCCTTATCGTTGGATTTATAATGAGGAAAGATATCAGATGAGATTGAGCAAATGGAATTATCAGTAACTTTGCAGCATGAAAATTACGCCTGAAATCATATTCGAGGATGATGATATCATAATTGTCAATAAACCTCCATTCTTCCTTACCATTCCGGACCGTTTTGCGCCTGAGAAAAGCAATCTCTATAATTGGTTGTCAGAATATGTGGGAGGTAAGATTTATATCGTACATAGACTGGATAAGGAAACGAGTGGAATCATCATTTTTGCCAAGAATGAGGAATCTCATCGTGATTTGAGTATTCAATTTGAGAATAGAACAGTCCAGAAAATCTATCTGACCTTATTGGATGGTGTATTACACTCTGATACGGGAACCATAGACAAACCCATTGCACTACACAAGAATGGCAAGAGAATGATAGTTTCCCGTTCGGGAAAACGTTCTGTTACCGACTATGAAGTAATCAAGCGGTATAAGAATTTCACCTTGGTCAATGCGGAAATCAAGACCGGAAGAATGCACCAAATCAGGATTCACTTCGAATCCATGGGCTATCCCTTGGCTGTGGACCAGGTTTATGGGAGAAGAACCGGTTTCTATCTGAGTGAAGTCAAAAGAAAGAAATACCGTCTGGGTAAGGACAAGGAGGAAAAGGCTTTGATGAGCAGGGTTATTCTTCATGCGAAACAAATCACATTCGTTCATCCGAATACCAAGGAGGAAATGACGTTTGAAGCAGAATTACCAAAGGATTTTGCAGCTGTGGTCAAGCAGTTGGATAAATGGGGATAGACTAGAATCGTTTTCTTCTTCTCTTGATTCTTTTCTTTCCTTCCAATTTCGTTTTTTGTTCCTTATTCAGGAATTGGATTAGAAATTTAATGGTACCCATTATGGCTAGGAACACCACATATCCGAATGTGAGTATGATGAAAATGGCTTTTATCGAACCAGCCTCATTGGGCGTAATTCCGGAGGCAGCATATGCAAACAATCCGGATGCAACAGCGAGTATGATATACCAGACAACGGATTGTGAGAGGTATTCACCGGTCTTTTCTGCCGCAATCCAGAAAACACTGTTGAACAGTGCAAAGACCAGCATAAAAGCAGCCGCTATCATCCAGGGAAACTGACTGGCAATCTTGGGATTTTCCAGTCCAACCATATTTCCCAGTCCTCCGAAAACCAATACACCGACAAAGGCCAAACCCGCTTGGATTCGGGGATGCACTTGCTTGCTGAATAGGGATTCTCCGCTTGATTCGTTCATGATTGGTGTAGGATTTGATTAAGTATATGTAAACCCAAATGATGCGATTTGTTCAAAACATTGTCCTAAAAGAAGTGGACGCAAAAAATTATGCTAATTATTTGTTTGAAATGGTATGTTTTATTCAATTTTGTCATATATTTGCACCGCTTTAAGTAAAACGTACAGGAAAAACGTAAAATCATGGATGCAATAAATTACGTAAACGAACAATTTAAATCAGGAAACGAAAACTTACCTGAATTTCGCGCTGGTGACACAGTATCAGTGAGTTATAAGATCATCGAAGGAGATAAGGAGCGTATCCAGGTTTTCCGTGGCGATGTAATTCAAATCAAAGGAACTGGTTCTACCAAGACCTTCACAGTTAGAAAGATGTCCAATGGTGTAGGAGTGGAAAGAATTTTCCCATTCTCATCACCAAACATTGCTGACATCAAAGTAACGAAATTTGGTAAGGTTCGTAGATCAAGATTGTATTACCTAAGAGCACTCACAGGTAAGAAAGCTCGTATCAAGGAAAGACAAAGAAGATAATCATATCTTCAAAAGATATATAGAAAGGCCGAAAGCTAGCTTTCGGCCTTTTTTTCTTGCATATACTCCAAAAGGGATTTTCCCTGAATCTTGCTCTCCAACCAAGATAGAAAATCAAAATAACTCAGAAACATCCTTTCTGACGGATCTGTCATTATTTCTTCCAATTCGAGCTTAATTCTCAATAGGGATTCGTTGAATGATTCACGAGACTTTATTGCAGGTAACCGTTTCATCATTCCAAGTACCAATCTCTCCGTTTTGAATAAACTATTCTTCTTAGAAAGATAACGATAGGTTGAACGAATCAAGTAGGGGATCAAATCATAATTCCCCATTTCATATTGGAGAATCAAATAGAATATCCTGGAGCTACTTTTGATATCCTCCCGCATATCCTTACTCTTATTATCAAGAATCCTATCCAGCCAAGCGGCACTGGAGTCCAAATCACCCAGCACAAATAGACCAAAAGCAATATTCCCAGATATGATTAATTGATAATCCTCCGGAATCTGATGTTGATAGGTTTCGAATCCAAATCTCACATCATCTGTGATTTCAGCAATTGCATGATAATCCCCTATATTCAGACTATGCGCAATGTAAGCATTATGCCATATGAAGAACTTGGACATTCTCAAATGCTGGCTGTCCGCTTGTATCCGTTCCATCTTGTCCAAAATATCCTTACAACCAGCTCGGTCATTGGTTGTGATATAATAGACAAAACAATTATTCAGGTTCGCAAAATGGCTAGACATCTCATCAGGACTGAGGTGCTTCCTCGATTCCATTGCCTCAATCTGCTTTAATAAGAATGGTAGTCCCTTGTCGTATCTTCCTTGGGAAAAATGATGCAGGTAATGAATGAAATGGCAAAGTATCCTTGCCTTGTTGGATAGGGCCATTGTATCACAGGAAAGGATATCATTCTGCATCAATTCAGATATGGCATCTACTTCTTCCTTTTGCCTAAAGGACATGCTTTTACGAGCTAAAGCATTCAGTTCATAGGCAATTCCCTGATAATCCGCGATGTTATCCATCATTCGGATAACAGCTTTCTTTTCCCTGACCAAATCCAAAATATATGAGGGGTCCACTATCTGGGGACTCAGCTTCAATACAATCTTTTCTTCCAGATTCAATATGGAATAGAGTAGGGAATACTCCTCATAATCATAAGCTTTGGGCTTAACTTTAGATATGAGTTTGAAAGCCTGCTCATACAATGATTTATGATACAGGATTTCAGCAAAATGTAGTTTCCTATTAATGGTTTTCCAGACAGGATGTTGTAAGCCGCCTAGAGTGGAATCCAAAATCTTATCATAAAGGTGATGCTTTATAACGTGCAGGTGCTTATTGATTTTTTCCTTGCCTTTCTTGGCCAGTTCTTTCTTTAGTTTCTCCTCATCATACTGTTTGCTCTTATTGAGCAAATCGAAAACCAACATCTCGTCAGTCGCTTTCGAATATCGCCCATTATTGAGCTTGAATAGCTTTTTTTCGCCCTTATCCAAGGAGTGAATCAGTTCATGAAGATTATCATTCTTGGGTTTTACCATTATAAAAATGTATGATTATAATACTGATAATTAATAAATTATAATCTTCATTTGGTTTTATAGTATTACGAATTTAATTTTTTTTGAAATAATCCGAAAGGAAATTTGTATAAATTAGCGATGAGTGAAAGCGCTTATGTCCAAGGATGAGAGGAAACTACCCATAGATTCCCATTCAAATATTGGAACAACTCCATTTGGACAACAGAAAATTCTAATGAGCTATTGGACTGAAAAAATAGGACAATCTTGACAAATTGCTTTTCCTATGGAATGGTCATCCATTCTTCCTGGTCCTTTGTAGGACATTGAAAATTCGTTTTCTAGGGTATCGTCTGGATAAACGGAAATTGTAGTGTGTAACAAACCCAAATGAATCATGGAATTTCCAAGCTAAGAAATCACTCGTACAGCATCAATGATTATCCATCATTCGATGCTGTTTTCTATTGTTTCCGGAACCATTCATCAACACGGCCCAATAATTCATCAGCATTTTGTCGATTGAAACAGAGTGGGGGCTTACTTTTGATGACATTATCATCCGGACCATCCGTACTAATCAGAATATTTTTCTCCCTCAACCAATTCTTCAAATTCCTGGCATCCACAGTAGCCGGTTCGAATTCTTTCATGAGTTCCATGCCCCAAAAAAGTCCTGAGCCCCTGACATCCGCTATCAAATCATATCGGTTTTGGAATTCTTTTAGGGTAGTCATGATATAATTCCCAATTTCCAAGGAATTCTTCTGCAATTGTTCGTCCTCTATCACATCCAAAACGGAAAGGCCTATGGAACAAGAAACAGGATTCCCTCCAAAAGAACTGAAAAATTCCATTCCATTCTCAAACGATTCCGCAACTGCTTCCGTACAGACAACAGCACCTATAGGATGTCCATTCCCCATAGGTTTCCCCAAAATCACCATATCCGGTTCGACCTGATGCTGCTCAAATCCCCAGAAGTGTGTTCCGACCCTTCCAAAACCAATCTGAACCTCATCAACGATACACCAGCCACCCTGTGCTTTCACATGATCAAAAATGGCTTTTAAGTAACCCTCTGGCAGGGGAATTTGGCCTCCACAGCCCATGATCGGTTCAGCGATGAATGCAGCGATATTTCCTTGGTATTCTTCTAATTTGGAGACTGCATCACGGACATATAGCTCTACGGATTCAGGATTTTCTTTCAGACAATACTTTCCTCGTAGAAGATCAGGCATATCCAATTTCAGAATGAAATCCTTGGCTCCATTCCCTCCCTTCCCATCAAATTTATACGAACTGATATCGATTCCCATGAATGTATTTCCATGATAGCCATGTTCCATCACGGCAATCTTTGCATTCTCTTTATGATTCTTAGCCATACGCATGGCTAGGTCGGAAGCTGCGGATCCTGAATTCACAAAGAATATCTTATTGAGATGGCTAGGGAAAGTGGATAGTAGGCGTTCGGCATATTGATTCAGTCCATCATAGAGGTATCGGGTATTGGTATTCAAACGAGCCATTTGCCTTTGTCCTGCTTCCACAACCCTTGGATGATTATGGCCTACGAGCGGAATATTATTGTAGGCATCCAAAAATGTATTGCCATTCCGAGCATACATATATTGGAATGCCGCTCCCGACATTTGTATCGGACTATCATAACTCAAAGATAAGGATTGACTCAAATGCTTTTTTCTCTTATCTACTTCCTGATTAACATGAGGAATGGGAATCCTAGCAAATCCACAAGAGGCCCTGAAAATATTGGCGGCCTTAATGGGATTAATCGATATCCATTGATCCAACAAGTCCCAAACAGGTTGCTCACTGATTGTCACATAGTCATCATCCGGACGGTGTCTATTGAAATAAGCCGAATGACTCACACTCACGGCCATTCTAGCACCAATCAGATAATATAGGATATCCAATTCCGTTTCTTTTAGGGGGTAGACCTTGTGGTAAGCTTCAACCATTAGGGCTGCAGATGCCAAGGGATTATCCTTTCCAAATACTGCGTAAGGAATAGCGATGGCTAATTCATTGATGATCGGTGCATAGGCCATATCGCCAAAATCTATGATACCAGCAATGCGATTCTCCCGTACCAAGACATTCCAATCATTCGCATCACCATGAATCATTCCTTTTCTGAGTGTATGGACAATGGGCTGTACATGTTCCTGATAGAGCAGGAAAAAATGATGGGCCTTTGATCTTTTATGGGAATCTTGTATATAGGAATGATACTCCTTACGGGTCAGGCAATATTGTAAATCCCATTTGAGATACCTAGCTGCAATGGCATTATATTTTTTATCCTCAAGCGCTTGGTTCATTCTAGCCAAGACAGTACCTAATTGAATGATATAATCATCAATTATATCTATTTCAGCCAAAAATTCTCCCTCCAAAAAGGATAATATTCTGGTTGGTTGTCCATTACGCAATGTTATTCCATTACCATCTAGATTGGGAGTAACTTGGGAAAAAAAGTTGGGTATAACATCATTCATGAGTTTCAATACCTCATTTTCGGCAAGAATTACATCATTATCCTCAAAATCTTGAGAATGAATCTTGAAGACGTATTTGTTACCTGAAATATCTATTAATTGGTGATTTGCACTTTCATAACCTGCCATTCCCTTAATGGAAATGATTTCCAATCCATAATTATGAAGTACCCAATCCTTGATTTCAACTTCAGTCATACCATAAGTATTTGTATAGGAAAGTAAGATATTCCTTTAGTAAGGAAATCATAAAGAAACGGGGAGAGAATTCTTATTTCAGCAAATAACCAAATTCATCACTGAGTTCGGAATCGATGAATAATTCTGTAAGTCGTACATTCCTCATTGAGAAATGTCTCCTATAAATCATCTTACGGAGGTGCTTGATGGCCTGGGCCATAGCCTCCTTATCATTGGTTCTCATGGTAAAGGACATGGCCATGGTTGAATTGGCCCATTGTTCATAAGAGCAGGATTGGATACCATATTCCAAACCCAGCTGTCTTTCCTCAACAATGGTTGCGATATTCTTTTCCTTGATGCGATACTGGTAGGAAATAGCAATATGATGCATCTTTCTTGCCATCTGAATGACTATTTCCTTTTCTTATGATAATTGAATTTCTTACCGCCACCTCTTTTTTTGCCACCTTTATTAGGTGCATACTCAGGGCCGGGTTGGATACCCTCTGGCATATGGGATTTTCTGATGGGTTCGCCTAGTAACTTCTCGATTCTGGCAAATCGTAATTGGTCCTTTTCAGAGATGAAAGTAATTCCTACCCCTGTAGCATTCGCTCTGGCTGTCCTACCGATTCTATGGATATAATCCTCCGGATCCGGTGGTACGTCATAATTGATGACCAGATTGATATTCTTGATATCTATACCTCTCGAAAGTACATCCGTTGCGACAATAATAGGTATGGTTCCATTAGTGAATTCCTTAAGGGCAGTTTCCCTTTCTTTCTGATCCAAATCCGAGGAGATTCCCTTACTTTTCAATCCATTCTTATTCAGGGAAGCCACAATGGAATTAACGGATTTCTTGGCGGATGAGAAAATGATGATTTTCTTATAGGATTTACGCCCTTTGAGTAGGGTGGAAATCAAATTGATCTTATCCTTGTCATAAACGGAATAAGCGACCTGAAGTACATTCTTAGCAGGTTTGGAAATCGCTATATTCACTTGTGCAGGGTCCTTGAGGAGGTCTTTGGATAATTTACGAATGTTTCCGGGCATTGTAGCCGAAAACATTAGCGTTTGGACATCCTCGGGTAGTTGTTTACCTATTGTAACAATATCCTTATGGAATCCCATATCCAACATTCTGTCAGCCTCATCCAGTATGAAATACTTGATACTGGAAAAATCGACATAGCCCATATTGATATGGGCTATTAATCTACCCGGAGTAGCAGCAATGATATCGGCTCCACTTGTCAGGGCTTTCTTTTGTTGGTCCCAGTTGCCTCCTTCACCTCCTCCATACACGGCAACCGAACCCACACCCGTAAAATAACCAAGTGCCTCGGCTTGCAAATCTATTTGCTTGGCCAGTTCCCGAGTAGGGGAGACAATCAAGCAGGAAGATTTGCCATTAGGCTCCGTTTCCATAATCATATTGAGAACAGGAAGAAGAAAAGCTGCGGTCTTGCCTGTTCCCGTTTGTGCAATGGCCATGATGTCCCTACCATTCAGAATATGCGGAATAGCAAGTGCCTGAACAGGAGTGGCATTGATGAAGCCCATTGAATCAAGGCCATCAAGGAGGTCATAATTGAACCCTAAATCTTCAAAGGTGACTTTCTTTTCGGCTTTGTCTTCAATTGGGTCGTTAGGAGTGGATTCCTTCATTTTAATTCAAATCAATTTATGGACAAAGTTCTTAAGATTTATAGGGGAGTGCACAAATATAACAATTAATCACTCAATTGAATGAGAAGTGAGGTTGTCCAGCAGTACTGTTAACATCATTCTACTGGACAAACTTATATATTACTATTGTTTTGTGTGTTGGAATCCGAAATTATCAAACTTCAGGATATTGACATGCTTATTCTCAAACTTATCAATGTTATTGAAATTATCAGTACCACTCGGAGAATCTCCCTCGAATTGGAAGACGGTATGGTAATATTCTCCTTGGGATGACGGATTCACATCCAACTGCCTGATAAAGCTATTTCCTTTCTCTTTCAGTTGGCGACCAAAATAGAGTGTAAGATCATAGCCTAGGAAAGCATCGGTTCCTGGAACGGTTCCTGTCTTATTGTAGTAATCCCTTCTGAATTCCCTAACCTCATAGGATTCGGCATCCACAAATACAGCACTACTCACATGGATATTCAATCTTTCATAATAATCGAAATCAATCCTTTCGAAATTCATCCATTGTGGCAAACCATATACGACTACCTTTCTATTCCCTTTGGTAATAGCTATTTTTCTTAGAAGATTAGAAATGAATTTCTCATCCCAAGATGGTACAATAAAAACAGTGGAATCAGGTTGATAATAATTTTCCAGAGGGATATTATCGCCATATTCGGCTTCCAATTCAGGGATTGAGGCAGTTGCTGTGGAACCGGCCAAAACCTTATTGGCATTCTGGAAATAAGTAAAATAATTCCTTTCTGATGTTCCTTGCTTACAAGCCAATACAACATTACCGATGTAATGGTTTTGGCGTACATACTTCATGATAGCTTCACAGTGCGTCTTCAGGGATGGACTGACTTGTATATAGTTAGGATTACTTGATGTAATGGAAGTCTTTGGATTCCAAGGCGATACCAAGACGGTTTGCTTGCCTCTTACCCTTGATGCAGCAGTTTTCAAAGGATCGGTTTTCATAGGACCGAAAACCAAATCCATTCCACTGAATTCAGAACGACTCATAATGGAACTTACCTGTGATGAACTTCCCTGCGTATCGTAGGCATAAACCTTTAGATTAAGACCTTCCGCACTCAATTTATCCAAAGCCATCTTGGCTCCTGTATAGAATTCAAGTGATTTGAGAGAAGAACTACTTGTAATCTGGCCCGTTCCGGCCTTATTGGAATAGAATGGCAACATAAAAGCCACATCATAGGAATACTCCGTTTCTTCTATTGGGTCCACAACCGGAGTATCTGGTTCATCAGGGTCCTTATCATCCGGATTGGGTTGTGGTTCTACGGGGTTGACAGGCTCCACAATGGTTGAGCCAGAATTATCAGTAATCGGTGGATAATCCGATGGTTTATTATCCCATCTGATGGTATCGACCCCGCCAACAGTTGCCGGGGTATCTTCCTGATAATATTCTCCTTTTCTAATCTTACAGGAGGAAACGAAAAAGATAATCAAGATGGATAACAAGAGAATGTTATTCCCATTCAATCGTTGCCGGTGGCTTTGTGCTAATATCATAAACAACCCTATTTATACCCTTTACATTATTGATGATTTCGCTGGAAACCTCAGCAAGGAAATCATGTGGCAACCTGCTCCATTCGGCTGTCATTCCATCTACGGAATTCACGGCTCTCAATACGCAGGTCTTTTCGTACGTACGCTCATCACCCATTACACCCACTGATTGCACGGGTAAAAGGATGGTGGCTGCTTGCCATACCTTATCGTAAAGGTTATGTTTTTTCAAATTATTAATAAAAATCGAATCTGCCTCTTGCAATAAAGATACTTTTTCTGGTGTAATATCACCAAGAATACGAATGGCTAATCCCGGCCCGGGGAAAGGATGACGCCCCACAATGTTCTTGGGTATACCCAGGGCATGCCCCACATTCCTTACCTCATCCTTGAAAAGCATCCTTAAGGGTTCTACTATCTTGAGCTTCAAAAGATCGGGCAAACCTCCTACATTATGATGTGACTTGATGGTTACGGATGGACCGTGAACAGATACTGATTCAATTACATCAGGATATATCGTTCCTTGTCCTAACCATTGGATGTTGTCATATTTGGATGCTTCTTCCTCAAACACCTCAATGAAGACCCGACCGATGGTCTTTCTTTTCTTTTCAGGATCAGAAATCCCACTCAATTCATTCCAAAACCTTTGTTTGGAATCCACACCTACAATATTGAGTCCCATACCATTGTATGACTCCAATACTTCCTCATATTCTCCTTTCCTCAATAGACCATTGTCAATGAAGAAACAAATCAGATTTTCTCCGATAGCGCGGTGCAACAACATGGCTCCCACACTAGAATCAACGCCCCCCGAAAGTCCCATAAGAACTTTCTCATCTCCTATTTTATTGCGTAATTCCTTTACGGTTTGTTCGATGAATGATTCAGGCGTCCAATTGCCCTTGCATCCACAGATATCAACTGCAAAGTTCTTCAGCATGTTCTTACCCTCCAAACTATGCGTTACCTCAGGGTGGTATTGGATACAATAAACAGGTTGTTCGAATGTATCTTCCTTTGACCGATATGCTGCAACAGGAATAGATTCCGTACTGGCCAATAATTCGAATCCATCAGGGATATCCATGATGGTATCACCATGGGACATCCATACTTGTGAATTCGAAGAAACACCTGCAAAGAACGGATCATCACTATTGATGCTGGCCAAATTGGCCTTACCATATTCTCGCTTTGATGACTTTTCTACCTTGCCACCATATTCATGGGCAATGTATTGCGCACCATAGCAGACAGCCAAAACTGGCTTCTTACCAATGAATGATGCAATATCCGTACGAAGGGTTTGTTCGCCCAGTACAGAAAATGGGGAACCGGATAGGATAACCCCCTTTACATTGTCATCTAATTCAGGAATCTTATTGAATGGAACAATGTCACTATAAATATTCAATTCCCTTACTCTTCTGGCTATCAGTTGAGTATATTGAGAGCCAAAATCCAGTATAACTAACCTTTCCTCTTTCATGCCGCAAATATAGTGAATCAAGGGTGATATTACCTTAACAATCCAAGGAATGAAACCTAGAATTTGCTCTGATGCATCATATACATCGGTTGATTCAATACAAAAGGGCGATACTCTAACAAGTATCGCCCTTTTGCAATATATTCATGACACCGTTATTGATCCAGAATCTTGAATGTGGTTCTACGGTTAGCCTGATGCTCATCCTCACTACAATTATTACAACTACAGGAGACGGCAGGTGATGATTCACCGTAACCACTTGCCTGAAGTCTGTTGGTAGAAACACCAAAAGTCACCAAATAATCGACTGCTGACTGGGCTCTTTTTTGGGACAATTCCTGATTGTATCCCTCCTTACCACGACAATCAGTATGAGAACCCAGAATTATACTAATCTCAGGATTCTGGAGTAAGGTAGTAGCCAGTTTATTCAGCGTCGGCTTAGCATCCTCACGGATATCCCATTTGTCAAAGTCGTAATAGATATTATCCAATTTGATTTCAACATTCTTGAAAATTTTATCCAGAATGATTTCCAATCTGTATACTTCAGTATCCGCTTGGTTTACAGTATTGAACACTGCGGATTTGTTGTAGTATTCAGATGAAGAAGCAAAAAATCTATAATCCAGTTCTTTTTCAATCTTGAATCTATATTTACCGTTCTCATCCGTCTGGACACTTTCCGAATTAGAGGAATGACTAATCTGTAGCCGTGTATCAGGTAGTGCAACCTTACCACTTACACTACTTTTAGGATTATTGGGGTCTGTGTAAGTCTTACCATATACATATACCTCCAAATAGATATCCTTTTCAACTACCGGTTCAGGAATAACCACTTTGGGCGTATCCATAGGTTCGGGTTTGATAACGGGTTTGGGCTTCTTCTTGGAAAATGCGTATATGTCATCACCTCCTACGCCATCCATCCGAGTCGATGTAAAATAACCTTCCTGGATGATTTGGCCCTCAAGATTCTTAGTTATAACCATACCAAAATCATCACGACCAGAATTGATTGGAGCCTTGAGGTTTTCTGGAATCTTCCACTTACCGGGTTGGGTTTGATATGTCTTATAAATATCCAACCCTCCCATACCACCTCTGCCATCTGAAGCAAAATATAAGGTATCACCATCGAAGCTTGGAAACATATCATCCATTTCGGTATTGATAATAGCGGAAAGAATTCTGGGTTCACCCCAACCGGATTGACTCCTATTTATTTCATAGATATCGAACCCGCCCCAGCCATCATCGGCATCACATACGAAGTATAATACCTTACCATCACTGGACCATGACGGATGAGCATAATTGACCTTATCCATTACAAAAGGTAATATTTCGGGTTTGGTCCAATTATTACCATCCCTAGTGGATTTCATCAACTTGCAATAATCATCTTGTTCTCCGGCTGTGCCACATCGAGAAAAAATCATCTCTGAAAAATCAGCATTGAATGCAACAGTTCCCTCATTGAATTCAGAATTCACCACACCCGGCAACAACTCAACCGTTCCTGATTCAGGATCCACTATGAATAAATCCGAAAATTCGTTTCCTGTCCATTTATAGGATTCTTCGCCTGTACTGGATGGCCTATCAGATGATATTACCAAACGGCCATCCTCATAGATAGTAGGTGAGTAATCAGCATCGGATGAATTGAAACCAACCTGCTGGACCTTGTATAGATTATCGTTTTTTTCCTTGTTCCATTTAACAGCAGCAATGCAGGCTTCTGTCTCCTTTCTGTAATTAAACATACTTGTCGATTCCGCTTCCAATTCACGGAACATATCTGCAGCTTCCGCATACATTTCAGCTTGTTTCAGAGCAAATGCATATTTGTGTGTTGCCTTTTCTCCGTATCGGTTCTTGTGTGCCTTGAGATACCATTCCAAAGCCTTTTCTGCATTGTTCATCCGGTCAAAGGATTCTCCGGCCAAGTAAGCAATCTTAGCCTTTTCCTTGACATCCTTTGTTCTGTTGAACTCCTTTTCAAGCATTGGTCCTGCTACAGCATATTGCTTTTGTTCAAAGGCGGTCTTACCATCCTTTATCTTCTGAGTATAAGTGCAGGCATCTAAAAATAGTAGGGATAGGAATAAGAATAACGGGAAGTAGAGTTGTCTCATTCTCTAATTTTAATTGTAAAAATGATAATCACTATGTAAAAAACGGAAAATTAAAGCTAAGTGTTGTAATTATCACCATAAAAAAAGTCCGCATGTTTGATGCGGACTTTTAAAACCAACCTTACAAATTGTAAACCAAAATATCTTATTGAATCACTGAGTGATTATTTGTATTATCACAATCTACAACTACAATACGATCAGCTTATGGCATATGCTGCCTACTAGGCATAATTTTTTTCACTAAATGTCCCTTTCAGAATCCATCTCAGGTTCGCAACAGACAATATAACCACGATAATCAACCATATATACATCCATATCTGCATAGGGAATATGGGAATGATTTCAGCATATTTCTGTAAATCTGAGGTCGGGCCGACATTAAAATCCTCAATGATGTGAATGATGCTGGCAAAGCCAAGGAACATTAAGATGTCCCCGCTAAAGTTCGTAAATGAAGCCAAGCCTATACAAATGACAGCAAAAAGAATCAAAAGCCCTGTTGTGAACATTTGTCCATACCAAAATACAGCTGTGAAAATCATAGTCGCTCCCAAAAGCATCATCGTAAACTTGGCAAAACGAGGTAGTTTGGCACCTATATACAGTAAAGCGTTTCCGAATATAGCACTACCAATATAACCTCCCATTAGAATAATAGCCCTGTTTCCACCTAGGGTAGTACATAGACCACTGCCATCTCTATTCACCGTAACGGCATCTACTTTCCCTCCTGTAATCAACGCTCCGACTGCATGACCGAACTCATGGAGAAAAGTGACCAGTAGGTTGATAGGGAATAGAATTTGTCTTCCATTGGGTATCAGATACTTGATCGCCAGGTAAACAAGTACGACCAATATGAGTCTGATGACAATCATGTTATTACGCTTCATGCTGTTGATATTTTGATGTCAAGATAGGAAAGAGGGAAAGGCTAATCATAAATTTTTGATAAAAGGATTCAAATCATCGTCAGATGTTTTTTGAAAGAGGTATTTTTGGTACTTTTACATCCCTTTTCAACATAAAAAATACGACTTGAGACTTACACAACTAGAAATCAAAGGGTTCAAGAGTTTTGCAGAAAGAACCGTCATTAATATCAATGAGAATGTCACTGGTATTATTGGCCCCAATGGTTGTGGTAAATCTAATGTGGTGGATTCCATACGTTGGGTATTGGGTGAGCAGAAAAGTAAGGAACTCCGTCTAGAAAAAATGACCAATGTCATTTTCAACGGCACCAAAAAGCGTAAGGCAGGAGGAATGGCCCAGGTTTCCTTAACTTTTGAGAACAACAAGGGAATCATTCCATCTGAATACAATAATGTTACCATTACCCGAATTCTATACAATACGGGAGAATCGGAATATCGACTCAACAATGTAACCTGTAGATTGAAAGACATCAGGTCATTGTTCATGGATACGGGTATCGGTTCCAATTCCTATGCAATTATTGCCCTTGGAATGGTGGATGACATCCTACACGATAGGGAAAATTCAAGGAGGAAGCTATTCGAACAAGCAGCTGGAATTTCAAAATATAAGGTTAGGAAAAGAGAGACCCTCAACAAACTGAAGAATACGACAGCAGATTTAGATAGGGTAGAAGACCTTCTTTTCGAGATAGAGAACAATCTTAAGATTCTTGAAAAGCAAGCCAAAAGGGCAAGGAAATACTTTGATCTTAAAATCCAATACAAGGAGAAAAGTTTGGAATTCGCCAAATTCCAGATTTCCGAATTCAAAGGTGATTACAAGACCATCAAAACACAACTCCAGACGCAAAGGGATAGATTGGTTGAATTGGATGCCCTGATTAAGAAGTTGGAAGCTGCACTTGAAAAGGAAAAACTTGCCAATCTCGATAAGGAAAAGGCACTCTCTGATAACCAAAGGAATCTGAATTCCCTTGTCGGGAAATTGAGAGGTATGGAAAATGACAAACAAATGGCCGAACAACGTTTGTCATTCCTCAAGAATAGTAGAAAACAAATTGAGAATCGGATTACTTCTGCTGATGCTGACTTACAGAAATTGCAGAACGAAATCGAATTCTATTCCCAACAGGTAACAGACGAAACCAAACAGGAAACTACATTCGAACAAGAACTGAAGGACGCCAAGCAACACTTGGAATCCGTTCAGAATAACCATGGTTCCCTAAAGTCTGAACTAGATGTCATTCTGAAAGAACAGCAGCAATTAGAACGTGAGATGTTCGAATTGGAAAAACGCAAGGCTGTTAGTCAGAGTCAGTCAGAGAATTATCGCAGGGATATACAACGTTCAGAACAAGAGTCTGAAAGAAAGCGCAATGAAGTAGGGGACATCAAGGAAAAACTTGAAACTTCTACTGAAGAAAAGACTGAGATAGAGGAACGTATCAAGGATATGGAAACCGCCCAGGATGCGAGGCAGGTCGAAATAGAACTCTTGGAGGGCAAAATCGAGGATATCACGAATAAGATATCAAAAATCAATCGTTCCCTCGATGCCAAACGCAATGAATACAAATTGACCAAGTCCATGGTCGATAATCTTGAGGGTTTTTCCGAATCGATTAAGTTCCTGAGTAAGAACAAGGACTGGGCTTCTAAAGCTCCTTTACTTTCAGACCTTATATATGTAAAGGAAGAATATCGGGTAGCCATCGAGAATTTCCTCGAACCATACCTCAATCATTATGTGGTTAAGGATTTGCAACAGGCATATGAGGCCATTCAATTATTGAATAAATCCCAAAAGGGAAAAGCTAAGTTCTTCCTATTGGATGCCTTTGAAAAGCCAAAGGAAAACATCGTTATGTTACCCGATACACTTACAGCCATGGATTTGGTAGAGTGTGAGGACCAATATAAGAATTTGATATCCCATCTTTTGGAGAATGTTCTCATCACAGAAAATGATGATATCAAATCCCAACTTTATAATGATGATGTAACTTTACTCTCTAGAAGTGGTAAATTCATCCAAAAGCGTTTCTCAGTCAGCGGTGGTTCAGTCGGACTTTTTGAGGGAAAGAAGATTGGTAGGAAGAAAAATCTTGAGGTACTGAATGCCGCCATCAAGGATTTGGAAAAGCAAGGTGCTGCACTCTCCAAGGAATTCTATGAATTTAAGGACAAGGTCAAATCACTGAAAGATGCTGACCAATCCCATCAAATCCGTATGGATAAGCGGGAATTGGATAGAATCACACAAATCCATGTAAGCCTTAAGACCAAAGTAGAGAACTTCGAATCATTCCTACAGGAAGCTACGGACAGAAAGGAAACATTGATGCAACGCATCAATGAACTTGAGGATACGATTTATGATTTGGATCAGCAATTGAACCTCAAGAAAGCGGAAGCCGATGTGGCAGGAAATAAGATTCAGGAAGCCGACAGTACATATAGATTGGCTGCCGAACAACTTTCTGATGCTACCAGTAATTACAATCAGAAAAATATTGAATATATTCGCCAGCAGAACAAGGTGAATACCCTGAGCAAGGAATTGGAATTCAGGAAGAAGCAACTGTCCGATACCCAACTCAAACTTTTCACGGATAAGGATGGTATCAAGGAAAACGAGGAGAATACGAGTAAGGCACTAGAACAAATCAAACAATTCGAAGAAGATTTGGTTAGGCTTTATGCAGAGAAGAAAGAAAAGCAATCCGCTCTATCCGAAGTTGAAAGACTCTATTATGATTCAAGGGGAGGTATTACGGAAATCGAGAATGATATCCGTAAACAGAACCACGAGAGTAAGGTCACCCAACAACTGATAGATAATCTGAAAGACAAGTTCAATGATATCAAGCTTCGCCTAACTTCCATAGGGGAGCGACTGAAAGCAGAATTTGATATTGATATCAATGATGTCATCAACAGTGATCCGAATCCGGATCTGAATTTTGAGGAATTGGAGGTTAAGGTTGAAAAACTGCGTAAGCGTTTATTCAATTATGGGGAAATCAACCCCATGGCTGTTGAAGCTTATGATGAAATGAAAATTCGATTCGATAACATTACGGAACAACGTGATGATATCCTGGAAGCCAAAGGTTCCTTGGAAGAAACCATCAGGGAAATCGAGGCTACGGCTACCGAAAAATTCATGGAATCCTTCGGTTTAGTAAGGGAACACTTTATCGAAGTATTCAGAAGTTTATTCCATGAGGATGACAACTGTGATTTGTTCTTGGAAAATCCAGATGACCCATTGGAATCCAACATTAAAATCATAGCTAAACCTAAAGGAAAGAGACCGCAGAGTATCAGTCAGTTATCAGGAGGTGAAAAAACCCTTACTGCAACTGCATTGTTATTTTCATTATATTTATTGAAACCGGCTCCTTTCTGTATTTTTGATGAGGTGGACGCACCTTTGGATGATGCCAATATTGACAAGTTCAATAACATCATCCAAAAGTTTTCCAAGGATTCACAATTCATCATTGTAACGCACAATAAATCTACCATGGCATTCATGGATGTGATTTATGCCGTAACGATGGAAGAAGGTGTTTCTCAGGTAGTCCCTGTTGATTTCAGGGATTTTGAACACCGAACGACAACTGAAATCATGCAAGAGGGGAACTGATACAATACCCCTGAAGACTGAACATACTATAAAACCACACAGCCTTGGCTGTGCATGAATTTTGCAATGACAAATTCTAAATCAGTATCAAAATACACTCATGACTTCAATTCTGTGGTCAACCATTCTTATTTGGTTACCATCAGAACCGCTGATTCCATACCCATACCTGTTGTCAATCAACTCAAGGGTGACTACCAATATCGGATTTCAATCATCGAAAAGGAATTACCCGATGTAAAGGACCAGCTCATTCCCTTGGAAAAGAAAAAATACTTCGGCAAATTCGACCACCAATTGGATAAGAGGATTCAGGCTAATGACCTATTCTTTCATGAAAGGGCCATTCAGATACTTCGGGATGCCATTCACCTCAAAGATGGCGATTGGTATGATGTCCATGCTTATTCCATTCTTCCGAATCACACCCATCTTCTGATAGACATCAATAAACAGAATGAAATGGGTGAGGAACAAAAGGATATTTCCTCCATTATTTCCCACATCAAGAAAGTAACCAATGCTCAGATTCAGAAGGAATTAGGCATCACCAATTCCATATGGCAAAAGGAAAATTACTACCATAAGACTCCGAATATCAAGGAGTGGATGAATATTGCCAGTTACATACTCACTAATCCAGTAAAGGCTGACCTTGTAAAGAACTGGGACAAATGGGAATACTCATACCTAAAACCCTGAGTTCCCATTCATTTTAAATCATAGAAAATAACCATACTTTCCTAATTTGTACTAATTTGGGGTGAAATTCCTAAATCGAATCCAAGAGAAAACCTTAAGACATGTCAAAAAAGATAACGGTAAGGACGGCCAAGGGTGTCGTCAATGTAGAGAAAAGTGATAAGTTAGTTGCCCTAAAAACCAAAAAGGAAGATTTCGCCAAAAAAAGTAGGTCCATTGAAAAAACCGAACGTCCGCATTTGGGTGGTTTCGAGGTCATGGAGGTGAAGAAAAGTGGCCAGGCCGAAAAAGAACTGGATAAACTCAGAAAAAAGAAAGATGTAGAAATCGGTTCGCATATCTACCATGTCGAGGGAAGCAATAAGCCCATTGTACCCACGGGAGAAATTTTCATTCTTTTCCATGAAAGCACCAATGATGAGGAACAAATGATTGTTCTGGATGAATTCCACTTAGAATTCGTGGAAAGAAGATCCAGTGACAGAATCATTGCCAAGGTAACTGCCCAATCAAGTAATCCATTCAAGGTTTCGGCTCTTATGGAAAGTTACCCTTTGGTCAAATCAGCCGAACCTGACATGGATATTCCTTTGGATAGCTATGCATTCTTCGAACCCGAGGATGTTTTGTATGAACACCAGTGGCATTTGAAAAACCCTGGGTTTGTGGTCGATTTCAATATGAGGCTCAAAAAAGGAGCGGACACCAAGGTTGTGGATGCTTGGAAAAGACTGAATGGTTTCGGCTCCAAGGATATTACGGTTGCAGTAATCGACAATGGTTTTGATACAAGTCATCCGGATCTGAACGAAAAGGTACATAAGCCTTGGGATTTATGGAGGAATACAAGTACCCTGCTTGAGGGAGACGAACGCTATACACACGGAACACCCTGTGCCAGTGTGGCTGTTGCCGGACTGAATGGTTCAGGCATTGTCGGAGCAGCTCCCAATGCCAAGTTCATGCCTTTGAGTGGTACAAGCTTTGGTACCAGGGATACAGAAAAGATGTTTCAGTATTGTATAGATAATGGTGCTGATGTCATCAGTTGTAGTTGGGGTTCGACGGATATCCGTTTTGACTTGAACACCCTGAAGAAAGATGCCATTTCCAAAGCTGCCAGACAAGGCAGGAATGGAAAAGGATGTGTGATTTGTTATGCAGCAGGCAATGAGGGATTGGATTATCTCAATTTCTACGCTGCGCATCCTGATGTGATAGCCGTCGGTGCTTGTGATAGCAGCGACAAACACTCAGATTATTCCAATCAAGGAATGGAACTCGACGTGGTAGCCTCATCCAATGGTCAGTGGCCCATTACGGCAGCTCGTGCTTGGTGGGACCAAGGCATCAGTAGCAGGGATGGTGATTTCAAATTTTGGGCTGATGGCCAAAACAGAAGTGGAATGCACAAGCATTTTGGTGGTACTTCCAGTGCTACGCCATTGGTTGCCGGAATCTGCGCTTTAGTGCTTTCCGCCAATCCGGACCTAACTTCAAAACAGGTTAAGGATATCCTTTGTAGGACTGCGGATAAGATTGGTCACCTATCAGATTATGACTCAAGGGGACACTCTAAGAAATACGGTTTTGGACGTGTGAATGCTGACCGTGCAGTTGCAGAGGCCATCAGACTAAGGGATGGAGCTCCGGTGGCTCCACCAGTAGATGTAGAAGATGAAATCAAGAAAGGACAAGGTATCTTTAGATTCAATGTCCAAAAACAGGAAGCCAAGGGATATGGTGTCCAGATTGGTGTATTCGCCAAGTATGGTAATGTTCTGATTGCCGTTGAAAAGTTACAGAATCAGTTTGCCTTACCCATCGTGGTCAGTATCAATGAATTACAAGGACAAACAGTCTACAAGGTAGTTGTAGGAGCTTTCAAGAATAAATCAGATGCAAGTTCATTGCGTAAGCAAATGAAAGAGGCAGGAGTTGATGGTTTCGTCAGGAATTTTAAGGATTTGCTGATTTAGCCTTAACGGATTCTAATGCAAAAGGGATTTGGATTTTCTCCTTGATTCTTTCGGAAAGGAATCGGGAAGGTTCCAAATCCCTTTTTTCTATTTCTACCAATATTTCCTGTATGGTAGGCTTGTCCTTTTCCGATAAATCATAAACAACAAGTATGTAATCACCTACCTCGTTCTCGAAGACAGAATTATCTCGTCTGAAGTTGAGGTAATTATACTTCCCATCCTGCACCAATGGTAGAAATGCATCGAATAAGGCATCAATAAGAGCTGCATGCGATTCATACTCCTCCCATGTCCCCTTGATGGGTTGCAAATAGAAGCTATGACTGTATAAATCCATCTGTTTAGAATCGTACCCCAATATCCAATCCCCACAAACCTATGGCCCCCTGACCTACGGCCTCACCTTCTGTTTTGACATTATACTCCCATCCTGCAGCTACCTGTGGTGTAAGAAAAATAGTTGTTTTCTTCTCATTCCCAACCCTGAATAGGAATTTATAACCAACTGAAGCCGTGGGTTGTAATATCCAAATCTTACTTTGCCCAAAGTCTGAATCATCAGCAGTATCATATATCATATCCTCACCGATATCCCTATAATCAATCGTTAATCTCCATACATCCGAACGAACTCCGATATACAACCCTTTCATGGGTTTCAGGATATAATATTTATAACCAAAGCTTCCGCCCCAGCCACCGCCACGTTCGTCTCCATGTTCACCCCAACCATGTCTACGGGCTCTATTATAAGCTATTCTTGCTTCCAAGCTGCTCTTGTAATATTTCCCCAATCCAGCTTCAACCTTAAGTCCGGGCATCATTCCGGCAGGATACATCTGATATTCGAATGACAATTCGATAGGTCGCTTATCCAAGTCATCATTCTGGCCTAATAGGAAAGTCAGAGGAAAGGATACCATAATCATACACACAATGAAATTCAACTTCATTACTGGTCTAATTTCTTTAAGATAATAGAATGAGTCTTGTAACTTTGATAGGGTGAGTCGTTATTGTAAAGGAACGCTAACTTACATAAACTTTAACGAATCGTTTGAAATATTAGATGCTTTTTATAGTTATCATATCAAATAAATGACAAAATGAAATTGAGATTGTTGCTGCTTGCTCCCATATTTCTTTTAGGATGGATGAATGTACAAGCACAAGTACCAGAAACAGCCGAACAGTATGAGAAAGAGTACCAAAGGCGCGTAAAAAAGGAATACATCAACGACATATATATTCCCAAGGATCTGACGGATGCCTTTCAGGAACTGAAACGGCTTTCCGACAAGGAAGCCATTACGCGTTTCCAAAGGGCAGAGGAGGACACAGTAGCGAAGAAACTATACTTCTCTTTAGGGAGATGGATAGTAGTGAATTGGGGATTCCATGGTGGTTCCAGACTCTCACATTGGCTGAAAACCAAGGTTGGTGTGGCGCATCCCGAGGACCAGGCCCTTTTTGTCATCCGAACATTCCATAGAAGCCTCAATAAGAAAGAACTCGATGTCAAGACCTTGGTGCAGGAGCTGAATGAGAAGCGCAACAAGGAACGGATTAAGAACAAGAAAGTCATCAAGACGGAAAAACGGAAAGTTCCCAAGAACGAATAAAGAAAACCGTTTAGTATATATTGTATGGGCCTTGTATCCGAAAGGATATAGGGCCTTTTACTATTCGAAATTATAAATGAATTCCTTGGTCAGACCGCCCTTTCTAGCTGCCATTACACCATATCGTATGTCATGTATCCCCTGGGTACTATGTGCATCCGGATTGATGGAAATCTTGACTCCTTTTTCCATGGCATAAGGAATCCATTCAAAATCCATGTCCAATCTCAGTGGGTTGGCATTCATTTCAATGGCAACACCATTGGCAGCACAAGCATCAATCACTTTCTTATGGTCAATAGGATATCCCTTTCTGGACAATAGTAATCTTCCTGTCGGGTGACCTAAAATCGTAGTGTACGGATTTTCAATGGCCTTGATAAGTCTTGAGGTTGCTTTCTCCTCATCCATCTTCAGATTGGAATGGACCGATGCTATGATAAAGTCAAACCCTTTAAGTATGTCTTCGTCATAATCCAAATTGCCATCATACAATATATCCGACTCGATTCCCTTATAAATCCTGAAACCGTCTTCATATGATGCATTCAGGGCGTCTATTTCGGCCCATTGCTCCTTGATACGGTCTTCCTTGAGTCCATTGGCATAAAAGGCAGACTTGGAATGATCCGTTATACCAATATATCGATAACCCTTTTCCTTGGAATAGGAAGCCATTTCCTGTAACGAATTGATTCCATCACTGTAAGTCGTATGTGAGTGAATCACGCCCTTTACATCGTCCTCGGTAATGAGTTGGGACATATCCTTGTTGATGTAAAGCCCATTTTCCCGTAATTCAGGAATGATATAGGGTAGGGATGCCTTTGAGAAAACTTCTTCCTCTGTCGCAATACCCTTGAAATCCTTTGCCTCACTGGAAGACAGGAATGACTCCATGAATTCCCTAGTACCTGTATATCTGAATAATTTCGAACCCCATTCTTCCTCCTTACAATGAATAATATGAAAAATGAAGTCATCATCAGTTTTGAATTGGTACCTATTATTATCCTGCTTGACCAATTCGTAGTTCAAAGTTGTGGGATTCCCATTGCATAGAAGCAATTCCAACTTGTCAATAATCGGATGTTTTCTTCTGAATGCACCTACGAATTCGACCTTTGCCTCAGGCAGTTCATTACGGACTTGTTCCATGATTCCATTGGCTTTGGAAAATATCCTGGCATAATGGAATTTATTCCTAGCACCAAGGAAGAAATGGATCTTATCAATCAAATCCGCCTGTGTCTTAGCCCCAAAACCTTTCAGACCTACCAATCGGTTCTCATTACAGGCATATAATAATTCACCAACAGTCTCACAACCCAGTTCTTTCCAGACCACCCTGATTTTTGAGGGACCGAATCCCTTTATACCCAACATTTCTACAATACCGGGAGGGGTCTTCTCCCTGTACTTATTGTAGGTATTCATTTCCTGGGTTTCAATCAATTCGAGAATCTTACTGGTAGTCGCCTTACCTACACCCTTGAGTGAGGCAATCTCGTCCTCGGTCATATCCACCAAGGCACGATCCAACTTCCTAAGTTGGATATAGGTATTCTTGTAGGATTTAATCTTGAATGGATTATCCTTGTGAAGCTCCATGATATTGGCCAAATCAGCGAATTTATTGGCTATTTCCTTATTGGTCATGCTTGTTGTGCTGTTAAGTCAAGTAGTAAGGTTTTCAACGTAGGAATAATTTTCCATTCGTCAGGTTCGATGGTCCATTTTACGGATTGTTCATCACCATCCAGATGGACATTGATGGTATGCTTGACGGAATCAATGACAATCGGTTGGTTTTGGGTTTTGCTTTCCTTTTCCCAATTATGGATTAATTTTTCCGCCAGATTCATTAGGGTCTGAATGGAATTGTCATTCAATATGAATGATTCCCGTTCAAAAGTGGGTGCATAATGACCAAACAACTTAATTTTCTCCATCGGGTCGTTCATTCTTTCCTCATCCTTGGATTTGCACCAAGTCAACTTCTCCAGATGACTTCCCCGGGATTCATGAGATATGAAATCTATCCGGATATGGTTGCCATTTTGCGGCTGTATGAATAGTTGTATGATAGGATGTATGCCAAGGATTTTTTTATTCAGAATGCTATTGGCCTTATTCTGGAGTTCTGCCCAGTCATTAAAATCAGAATTCATATTCAATTAGGGTGTATTAGTTAGTAGTGTGATCACCATCGCTGATTCGCGCCCAAATGTAAGGAGGATTCATCAAAACATCAGGAAACAAGTGCCGCATATAATTAATATTCATACTCAATATACCATTAGCTTTATGCCAAATGAGTCAGAATTAGTTAATAATTAGCTAAATAGAAATGATTTTGATTTATTTGATAATTATGAATATACACATAACGTTATATTTACGGAACCTAAGCATCCTACATTCAAAGGTCTGTGGGATTTAATGAAGTAAATAACATATCAATGAGAACACTCCTAACCTTAACATTACTATTGGCGACCACATTGGTCTTTGCCAAGAAGACAGAGTATGGTTTGGCCTCCATTTATTCTGATGAATTCGAGGACAGTGCCACTGCCTACGGGGAAACATACGACCCTACGAAGATGACTGCGGCACACAAATCCTTACCATTTGGTTCCATAGTGAAGATTACCAATATGGATACAGGTAAGTCCGTAATGGTTAAAATCAATGATAAAGGGCCATTCATAAGGGGTTACATCATTGAGGTTTCAGGTGCAGCTGCCAAGGTATTGGAAATGAAGAAATCGGGTGCGAAGGTAAAGTTGGTCGTAGAGAAAGAGGGAAAATACCCGATGGATTCCGAATTGGACGAGGATTCTTACACAGAGGACGAATCTCCTTTCGCAGAGGATACGGATGGAGCGCCACAGGATTATGCTGATAATGGAGGGAGTCTGAACCAACCCAAACCTAATACTGGCGTAACAACCAAGCCTGATACCACTCCCAAATCCGTTTCGGACAACGATACAAAAAAACCGGCGGCAGCAGCTTCCAATAATGGCTCATTAGCACCATTGAAAGACAAGGGCTATAAGGTGTATGACTTATACAAGGCATCGACATTCATACCCAAGGCTTCGGGGTATGGTGTGCAAGTAGGTACTTATCATAATCTACATAATGTCCTTAAGGAAACGGCTAAATTACAGGAGAACTGGTTCAGTAATATCATGCTTACAAGAGAAGTATCGGGCAAGAAAGTGACATACAAGGTTATCATTGGCCCGTTCGAACAGCGGTCATCAGCACAAAGCTATAAGCGAAATGCAGCAAAGAAAGGAGTAACAGGCTTTGTAGTCGCAGTTCAGCCAACCAAGGATTTGGAAGTATATCAGATCAAGGCCGTAAGACCTGCCAAGGAGGGTTACGCTGTTCAGGTAATGAACCTGACTGATGCTGATAATGTCATCAATGAGGTAGATAAGCTGAAGAAAAAGTGGTTCAAGAACATATTGATTAATGTCGTAAAGGGTAATAGTAAAGGTGAACCGCACTATAAGATACTATTGGGACCTTTCCCAAAAAGGGAAACAGCCAACAGCTACAAGGAAAATCTGGCCAAGAAAAAAATGAGTGGTTTTGTAGTTGATTTAACGGGCAAATAAGCATTGCTTCATTATATCAATCAAATAACATATATAATGTATATGAAAATCAGTGCCATTTATTACATTTGGAATTGATTTGATATATACACTTGTCTTATGAAAAATTGCTTATTCCCACTATCCTTATTCGTTGTAATCTTATTGGGCAGTTGTGGCCAATCCAAGGAAATCACCTTCAAGGAAATGACCAATGTCCGCCTTAAGTCCGTGCAAGCCAATGGTACGGTAAAAGTAACTGCCGATGCTGTGATGCATAATCCCCGTAGAGTAGGGGCAAAGGTGACTTATATGGAATGCGAGGTGTATGTGGATGGTAAACCTTATGCCAGTGTTGCTCAGACCAAACAGGCCAAGGTACCGAAGCGTTCTGATTTTGCAGTACCTTTGGAAACAAGCATCTCGTTAAAGAAAATTATGGGTAATGCAGTTTCACTTACCAAAAGCGTATTGGGAGATGGCAAAGTGGATGTGAAATTGGATGGGGTCGTCAAGGTTAAGGTTTTTGGCAAGACTTTTACGGTACCATTCGTTTATGATGAAGAAACTGAAGTAGGATTATAATGAATGAACAACCGAATAACCCATTGCATGGCAAGACACTGGAATTCATCCTTACCTATTTGGTTGCCGCCCATGGTTGGGAGGGATTACACCAATGTGTAAGGGTGAATTGCTTCAAGAACAACCCCAGTATTAAATCCAGTCTTAAGTTCCTAAGGAAAAACCCTTGGGCCAGAACCAGAATAGAAAATTTCTATTTGGAAACGATTGATTAAACGTTGAATCGGAAGTGCATGATATCTCCATCAACCACAATGTAATCCTTACCCTCAACACCCATCTTACCAGCATCCTTTACTGCACTTTCAGAGCCTAGGGTTACATAATCATTGTACTTGATGACCTCCGCACGGATAAATCCCTTTTCAAAATCACTATGGATGACTCCTGCAGCTTGAGGAGCGGTACTTCCGACCTTTACAGTCCAAGCCCTGACTTCCTTTTCACCCGCAGTGAAATAAGTGATAAGGTTCAATAATCTGTAACAAGCCTGAATCAATTTATTGACCCCGGGTTCGGATAGCCCCATATCCATTAGGAATTCCATGCGTTCTTCCTTGGATTCCAATTCGGCTATATCAGCTTCGATACCTGCACTGATCAGGATGACTTGTGCCCCCTCATCCTTTACTGCTTCTGCGAATTTTGACGTGTGCTCGTTTCCATCCTGAACAGAATCCTCGTCCACATTACAAACATAAAGAATCGGCTTTGCAGTCAGCAACAACATGGAATTGAATAATTCCAATTCATCATCATCCAATTCCAAGGAACGGGCTGGTTTCTCACTATTGAGATGGTTCAGAATCTTTTCGCCACTCTGGACAGCTCTTACTGCTTTTTTCTCACCGGCCTTGGCATTCTTCTTTAATTTCTCAAGACGCTTCTCTACCGTGTCCATATCCTTTAGGATTAACTCCATGTCAATGGTTTCCTTATCCCTTACAGGGTCTACACCTCCATCAACATGAACCACATTACCATCATCAAAACATCTGACAACGTGGACGATAGCATCAACTTCCCTGATATTGGCCAAGAATTGATTTCCCAGTCCCTCACCTTTGGAAGCTCCCTTGATCAATCCTGCAATATCCACGATTTCAACAGTAGTGGGCTGTATCTTCTGCGGATTGACAATCTCAGCCAACTTATCCAATCTTTCATCAGGAACCGTAATCATTCCCACATTGGGTTCCTTGGTAGCAAAAGGGTAGTTGGCAGCCAATGCCTTACCTGATGAAAGTGCATTAAATAGGGTAGATTTACCCACATTCGGAAGTCCAACAATGCCACATTTTAAAGCCATATCAAAGAAGAATTAATATCGTATATTCGTTTTTTCCCAATGATGAATTCATCTTGGGATTGATTTTGGCTGCAAATATACTTTCTTCCACTCTTGAAATCCAATTTTGTCGTCGATATGTGACTTGACAGAGCAACATTTAGTTTCTTAGTATTGTTAAATAATAACATCTTATTCCTCTAAATGAATTACCTAGCTCATGCTTTTCTTTCTCATGGCCATCCAGAATTACTGGTAGGTAATTTTCTAGGGGATCTGGTGACCAATAAGGAGATGGCCTTACTTCCGACCAATATCCAAAAGGGAATAGAGTTACATAGATTCATAGATATATTCACTGATGGGCATCATGCAGTCGAGAATACCGTCCAATTATTACATCCCTACCATCACAAGTACGCACCTGTGGTAGTGGATATTCTCTATGACTTTTCATTGCATGAGAATTGGGATGAATATGCTAGTACGGACTTGCAATCCTTTGCCAATGAATCCTATGAAATCATCCTTAATCATTTGGATTATGTACCTGAAAGGCGCCATTCACAGGTCACTAGTATGATTTCACACAATTGGCTGATGGGATATGGAGATATGAATCATTTACATCAGACTTTCATGAGAGTGAAGAAAAGAGCAAGATTTCCCAGTCAATTCGAGAATGCTACCAAACATTTACAAAGACATAAGGAACAAATCAATGATGACTTCCAAGCCTTTTTTCCCGAAATCATCGAAAAGACTCTCGAATTCATAGCAAAGATGTAATTTCGCAATTCAATTCTTATGATGATGAAACCACTTATTTTAGTTACCAATGATGATGGTATTGTAGCACCAGGAATCAGGGTGTTGGTTGAGGAAATGAAGCAACTCGGAGAAGTGGTTGTGGTTGCTCCCGACTCGCCCCAATCCGCAAAGGGGCACGCGATTACATTAATGAGTCCGATTCGATTGAATAAGGTCGATGTATTTGATGGGGTGGAATCCTACGAATGTTCCGGTACGCCTGCTGACTGTGTCAAGATTGCTAAGAGCGTGATATTGGCTGATAGGAAAATCGACCTTTGTGTCTCAGGCATCAATCATGGTTCGAATGCTTCTGTGAATATCATTTATTCCGGAACCATGTCAGCAGCTATGGAAGCTTCTTTGGAGGGTATCCATTCCATTGGATATTCCCTGGAGGATTTTGATTATGATGCTGATTTTAGTCCTTGTAGGCCCATTGTAAGACAAATATCTGCATGGATTTTGGAGAATGGCATGAAAAATACCAAGTTGCTGAATGTCAACTTTCCAAAAACAGAGGGTGGCCCTTACAAGGGTATAAAGGTATGTAAGCAATCCGAGGGATATTGGTCCGAAAAATATCATATTGCAGAAGACCCTAGAGGAGAGAAGTATTACTGGTTGACAGGAGAATTCATCAATCAGGATAATGATTCCAATACCGATAAGGTTGCACTAAGTAACGGATACGTTTCCGTCGTTCCCTCCCACCATGATTTAACACAATACAAGGCATTGGATGGTGAATTAGACGACCTAACACAATTGATATGAATAAGGACACATTCGTTTTTGGTTTAATCGTGGCCCTCGTTACTCCATTCTTGGGTTACGGATTAGGATTATTGATTAATTTCTTCTTGGAAATGGGTGGTGTAATTGATAAATCCGGTGGTATTTTTCAGTTCACCCTTAAATTAAGGGTACTTGTATCCATTATTTTCAATTTGATACCTTTCCAGATTGCACAAAGGAATCGTTGGGACAATATGCTGAGAGCAGTGGGTGTCGTTACCATCCTACTCATGTTCGGATGGGCATTCCATTTCAATTTGCTTCATTTCTAGAATGAAATTCTATATCATTGCAGGTGAGGCATCCGGGGATTTGCACGGTTCCAATCTCATCCGTGCCATAAGGGAATCCGAGCCAACAACAGACATTCGGTTCTGGGGTGGAGATAGGATGTCCAAGGAGTCTGGCAATATCCCTGTCAAACACATCAGGGATTTGGCTTTCATGGGCTTCGTGGAAGTAATCTCCAACTTGGGCACCATTCTTGGCAACATCAAACTATGCAAGAAAGATATTCTCGAATTTCAGCCAGATGGCCTTATTCTTATTGATTACCCTGGATTTAATCTGAGAATTGCCAAATGGGCCAAGGAAAAGGGCATCAGGGTGTATTACTACATATCACCTCAAATATGGGCATGGAAAACAAAAAGGATTCATAAGATTATGTCATCTGTGGATGAACTCTATTGTATCATTCCCTTTGAACAATCTTTTTATAAGCAGTTCAATTATGATGTCCAATATGTTGGGCATCCCTTGCTCGAGGAGGTAAATCGTTTCAATGTCAAAACCACCCAAAATCATTCAGACAATACCATAGCCTTATTACCCGGGAGTAGAAAGCAAGAAATTCGCAGGATGCTCCCTGTCATGTTGGAACTTGTACATTGCTTTCCGCAATTCCATTTTACGATTGCAATGGCACCCGCTATTGATAAGTCTTTTTACTTGGATATCATATCGGAACAAAAGCAACAAATAACACTCGTCGATAATGGCACTTACCAATTGCTATCCAGAGCTCGAGCTGCGGTTGTAACATCAGGGACGGCAACATTGGAGGCTGGTTTGTTCCAAACTCCGCAGATTGTTGTTTACAAAGGAAACATTATTTCCTATTGGATGGCCAAAAGATGGATTAAGGTCAAGTATATTTCGCTCGTGAATTTAATTCTGGATAGGCCGCTTGTCACCGAATTGATTCAGCATGAATTCAATGTTGAACAATTAGAAAAAGAATTGAACCTATTAATCGAAAAGGACAACAGAAAAAGAATCTTGGATGGCTATTCCGAATTGAATGACCTGTTGGATGAGGGTGGAGCTTCAAAATTGATTGCTGAAGACATCATTCAAAAAACAATGGAGATACAATAATCATTGTATCTCCATTACAAACAAGTATTTATAGCTCTAAGGGATTAGAATGTCGGACACCCTTTCCTCCCTCTTGATCTTCCTCTAGCACCTACAAGTCCATTATCCGTAAAGTTATATGAAACTGTTATACCGGAAATCAAGTACCAATCCAAATCATTAGAATCACCCCGACCTTGGCCATCATTCGGTGGAGTAGCATCAGGGTTCACCTCGTCACCTCTCCATGATAGTTCAGCAGCTAACTCACCGTTGTTTGCAGCCAATGTTGCCAAATCAACATATGATGTACTCACATCATCCAAATAATCCGTGAAAGTCTTTCTGAATCCAAGCTCTACACCTAGGTTCCATTTGTCATTGATGGCATACTTCAATCCACCTCCAAAAGGTATCGAAACCTGTAATGTCTTATAGGGAGCAGGACGACCGTCAATACCTTGGCCCTCGGTTCCTAATGGTTGCAAATCAAACCATTCTCCCTCAAACTGGGTTTGGGGATTGAATTTATATACGGCAATACCACCAAAGACATAAGGAGAGAAAACTCGCTCAAGATTATATGGTTGGTATCCCAGAATATTGAATTCTCCTGTCAGAGCAAATTCGAAAATATTCGAACGGAAACTCAAATTCCTATTCCTTTTGAATTCACTTGGTGAACCATCAGAATCATCAGCTGAAATCTTTCCATAATTCAAGGCTCCCTTGATACTCACCCATTTACCCACATTATAACGAGCAAATGCACCTGCTGAAAAATTTGTTTCTCCTAAACTCGTCCATAAACCGGATGGAGCCAAATCACCCAAATAATTCGAAACACCTACTTGGACTCCAGCTTCTAACTGTGCGGATAATGAAATGGGAATAGCAACTAATAGCGTAAAAATTAACTTTTTCATCTATGATTAAATCTTCTGATTTCAGTAAAATTATTCAATAAATAACACATAAAATTACATCAAAATTTATGCATTCTCCCATTATCCATACGTCTGAAAAACTTAAATGTAAGTTAAGAGTCGCAAATATTTCAATATTGTTAATTTAAAAATTCATATAATACTAATTATCAATAAATTATAATATTATTCAAAACTATCACAATATGAAATAAACACGGATATTTTTCGGTCTAAGCCTTGATTTTAGTATCTTCGCATGATTTTAAAAACATAAGCATAAATTCAATTAATGGCTGATTCGAGAATTATTCCCATTAGTTTAGAAGAAGAAATGAAAACTGCATACATCGATTATTCGATGTCAGTAATTGTTTCAAGAGCCTTACCTGATGTAAGAGACGGACTCAAACCTGTTCACAGGAGGGTCTTGTTTGGTATGTCCGGTTTAGGATTGACATATAATAAGTCCCACAAGAAATCTGCTCGTATTGTCGGTGAGGTATTGGGTAAATACCACCCTCACGGTGATTCTTCCGTTTATGATACCATGGTTAGAATGGCCCAGGATTGGTCATTGCGTTATCCCTTGGTTGACGGACAGGGTAACTTCGGTTCCATGGATGGCGATAGTCCTGCAGCCATGCGTTACACGGAGGCTCGTTTAAGAAGGATTTCAGACGAGTTATTGGCAGACATAGAAAAGGATACGGTAGACTTTGCTTTCAACTTTGATGATACGCTAAAGGAACCTACTGTTCTTCCTACCCGTATCCCCAATCTTTTGATTAATGGTGCTTCTGGTATTGCCGTAGGTATGGCTACCAATATGTTACCTCACAATCTTACTGAAGTAATCGAAGGTACTGTTGCTATGGTAGACAATCCCGAAATTACAATGGAGGAATTGTGCCAACACATCAAAGGACCTGACTTTCCTACAGGAGGAACCATTTATGGTTATGAGGGAGTCAAACAAGGACTTGAAACCGGTAGAGGTCGTGTCGTTGTGAGAGGTAAGGCTGATATCCAAGATAATAATGGTAGGGAAAGGATTGTCATTAATGAGATTCCTTACCAAGTGAATAAGGCGGTGCTCGTATCCAAGATAGCCGAACTTGTCAACGATAAGAAAATTGAGGGAATTTCGGATATCAGGGACGAATCCGATAGGAAAGGCCTGAGGATTGTTGTTGAAATCAAGAGGGATGCCATTGCTAATGTTGTCCTGAGTAAGTTATATAAGTATACTCCACTACAAACTTCCTATGGTATCAATAATGTGGCCCTGGTAAATGGCCGTCCACAAATATTGAACGTCAGACAAATTCTGGATGAGTTCATTAAGTTCAGATTGGAGGTTATCCAGCGAAGAACGAGATACGACCTAAAGAAAGCTGAGGAAAGGGCCCATATCCTAGAGGGACTTATGATTGCCTTGGATAATCTGGATGCAGTTATTGCCTTGATTCGTGCAAGTAGGACACCGGAAGAAGCTAGAAATGGCCTAATGGAAAACTTCGGCCTTTCAGAAAGACAGGCTAGGGCGATACTAGACATGAGACTTCAGAAGCTAACGGGTCTTGAAAGAGATAAGATTAAGGCTGAATATGAAGAAATCATGGCTTTGATTACCGAGTTGAAGTCCATTTTAGCTTCAGAGGATAAGCAAAGAGGTATCATCAAGGATGAATTGGCTGATATCAAGGAGCGTTATGGTGATGAAAGAAGAACTGATATTGACTTTGCGGGTGGTAATATCCGAATTGAGGATTTAATTGCTGATGAGGAAGTTATCATCACGATTTCCCACTTGGGATATATCAAACGCACCAAATCATCCGAGTTCAAGAAGCAAGGTAGAGGAGGTAAGGGAGCCAGAGCTTCCAAGACCCGTGATGCAGATTTTGTGGAGCACATGTTCTCCGCTACGACACATAACTACTTATTGCTCTTTACAGAAATGGGTAAGTGTTTCTGGTTGAGGGTATTTGAGATTCCGGAAGCATCCAAGAATTCAAGCGGTCGTGTGATTCAAAATATACTTACCATTCCAAAGGATGATAAGGTTAAGGGGTACATCAAGATATTGGACTTGAAAGATGAGGAATTCATCAATAATAATTACATCGTATTCTGTACGAAACGTGGTGTTATCAAGAAAACCCTCGTAGAGGCATTCTCTCGTCCTAGAACCAATGGTATCAATGCGTTGACCATTAATGAGGGAGACCAGTTATTGGAAGTGAAGCTAACCAATGGCACCAATGATATACTCATAGGAGCCAAGTCAGGACAAGCCATCCGTTTCCCAGAGGATAAGGTAAGGGCAATGGGTCGTTCAGCAGCGGGAGTAAGGGGTATCACCTTACAAGGACCAGATGATGCAGTAATCGGATTGATTACCATAGCTCCGGAAGAAACGGAAAAGACCATTCTGGCCATTTCTGAAAATGGTAATGGAAAACGTTCCGAATTAACCGAATATCGTCAGACCAACAGAGGTGGAAAGGGTATCAAAACCCTACAGGTAACACCTAAGACTGGAAATTTGGTAGCCTTAAGATCCGTAGCCGAGGATGATGATATCATGATTATCAATAAATCAGGTATAAGCATTCGATTGGCAGTAGCAGGTCTGCCTGTATTGGGTAGAGCGACACAAGGAGTGAGGGTCATCAAGGTCGGTAAGGATGATTCCATCGCTGATATCGCACTCATTGAGGGTGGTTCATCTGACGAGGAGGATGAAATCTTGGATGAGAATGTGGAAGCAAATGCAGTTGAAAATGATACGGACACCAATGATTCTGAGGAATAAATGAAGTCCATCATGATAAACCAAAGGCCATTATCGCAACGATAATGGCCTTTTTTAATGGAATCATGCAGCATTAGGGCCCTCTGGAGAGTTTTTCATTAATAAAATATTAGTATAAGTTAAGGGTAAAACATGTTAGATTTGCAACATATAAAATCCAACTTACAATACTATTAGAATAATCACCTGATAATAAGGGATATATAAATTAAAAAGGAGACCATTCAAATGTATTGATACCATGATATCATCAACAGGTTTAATATTTTTTGAATAATCCTTAACGGTTTATACCTTTATAATTAGTGATATTCGCACTGTACTTAATTTCAAACCAAAATTTTTTCTGTAATGAAGAAATACTTTTCTACTTTTCTGTGCATGGCTCTAGTTGCTGTGAGTCTGAGTGCACAAAAACTACCAAAATCCGTAAAAGACGCTAAAAAGGCATTGAACGCTTCCAAATATGCAGAAGCATTGAATTTGATTGATGCTGCATTGCAGGAAGATGCTACTGCAAATATTTCCGAAGCATGGGCTGTAAAGGGAGATGCACTTACGGGTATCCTGGCTAATGAGAGAGGTGAGATTGAAAAGGCAAGGATTTTGGGTCAGAATTATGTTGTTCAGAATGGAGCCAACGGACCATTGGCTTTCGATGCTTATAAGCAGGCTATGGAAAAGGCAGTCGATGACAAGGACAAGGGTATGAAAGCATCCGTAAAGGGTATGGTTGACTTGGCCACACACCTGAATGAGATTGCTCTGAACCAATTCAACAATAAGAACTACGAGGGTGCATTCAAATCTTTCGGTACTGTATTGGGTGCAAGGGAAGCATTGAATGCCATCGGTAACAAATCCATCCTTTCCAAGGAAGAGGATTTCAATACCATCCAATATTACGCTGGATTAGCTGCTGCTTATAATGGTACACCTGAAAAGGCTACTGATATCTACAAATCCCTTGTTAACTTGAACTACAATAAGCCGCTTCCATACGAGCAGGTATTCGAAATGTTGGTAGCTACGGACGAAGCTGCTGCTTTTGAAGTATTGGAAAAGGGTAAGAAAGCTTGTGCTGATGACCCTAAGAACCTCATTGGGTTCCTTTATAAGGAAATCAACTTCTACTTGAAGAAGCAGGAGTATGACAAGTTGGAAACGAAGTTACAGGATGCTATCGCACAAGATCCTGAAAACCCAACATTGTACTACGCATTGGGTAATGTATATGGTTCCCTTTCTGATGGAGCATACAAGGATGGTGACAACACCAATGGTGCGAAGTATTTCGCTGAAGCTGAAAAATACTACAACACCACTTTGGAAGTGGATGCCAAGCATTACGAGTCTGCATACAATATTGGTGCATTGTACTATAACAGGGCGACTACCTTGAATGGGCCATTGAAAGAGTTGGGTTCTGATATGTCAAGAGAGGGCATGGCCAAGTATGACAAACTAAAGGAAGAACAAAAGGATCTTTTGTTGAAGTCCGTACCTCATTTTGAGAAAGCTTTGGGTATCAATGGAGAACATTTGGGTTCTGTAGAAGCACTTAAGGGTGTTGCTGCTTACACTAACAATGCTGCTGACTTGGCTAAGTATGAAGCATTGCTAAAGAAGCTCAAGGGAGAATAATCTACACCTCTTACAGATGTGGAATTGGTTCCTAGGAACTAATATATAAAAGAGCCTTGCATGAAATTTCATGCAAGGCTTTTAACTGTACGATTCTTAGAACAATAGCCGCACCTATTTACTCTTGACTATTCTATGGGTTGAAATGAGTTCATCATTCTTTCTTAGGTGGATAATATATACACCACTTGCATATTTACCTAAATCCAGTGATCTTTCCTGCGTCTTAAGCACAAAGTTACCCAGCACATCATATATTTCGACATCCAGTCCATCTATATTTGACTCAATCGTCAACTTTCCATTTGTTGGATTAGGAAATACCCTTGTCTCATTTGATACAGAAGCCATCCTTGCCGAACCTCCCGGACAGGAGGACTGGGATTCAAAAGCTCCCATGTCCACAGTGCCCAGCATTCTGGGATTTCCCATGATATCAAACGAACCTACTGCCGTTGCATCATTACCTGCATCCACCGCAGGCGAACATTCATCCAAGGAATAATCAGGATTCAGAAGCAAATCCCCAGCAGTAGCGGAGTACAGATTATTCAAAGCTGTACCGATGACTGATGTTCCCTGTATGTAACAATTCTCAGTTGTAAGATTCAATATATTATTATTATAATCCTTAAATGCCTTATCGAAACCCAAAGTCTGATGCGCGATGATACTATTCTTGAATGTGGCATCCAATTGGTCACCGAATCCTACTTGGAGGGTTATCAGATACTTATTCTTTGTTTCTCCCAGAATGGTGGAATTGAACACTTCGAACGTTTGGTCCCGATTGGTTGCAATCAATCCAATGGCATTGGCATTCGTTGAGGCATTATTTGCTATCAGGGAATTCTCAATTCTGGTAAATAAGGAATTATTCACCTCTATGGCACACCTGACAGTGGAATTGTTATCTGTGATTCTAGCCCTATTCAAAAGGAGTTCTGTCTGGTTACTATGATAAACAGCACTTCCATATTCCGCTTCATTATTCGAAAATTCTGAATCAATCACATCCACCGTAGAGGTATAGGCAAACATACCTCCGCCATAAATGGCTGTATTCTGTTCTATCTTACAATTCAGAATTTGGACATGATTTGAATTATTGATGTAAAGACCTGCTCCACGAGCCCTAGCGAATGAGGCACTATTATTCGCACCACCACCAGAAATGATTATCCCATCCAGAGTGATACAACTCTTACCGACAATACTCACAACGTGAAAAGAATTGAATTCATTACCCCCAACACCGTCCACATCACCGGATAGGGTAGTCAGATGGGTTTTGAAATCCCTTTCGCCTCCTCCTGTGGGATATCCTCCCAAAAGATGAGTACTAGAAGGTATGGTAAAGTAAATTCCTCTGGATGTACCTGATGTAGGCAGATAATTACCCTCTGCAATGTGAATACTGTGATTCGTACCAACTGCCAAGGCTGATTGTAAATCAATAAAAGCATGCTCCCAGGAAGAACCATCATTGTTACCTGTCGCATTCAAATCCACATAAATATCATTCAAGACTATATGAACATTAGGGTCATTATCATCACAATCAACAGCACTAATGAAGCCATCCTGATCAAAATCATCATCAAGGGTAGCGGGGTTGCAATCATCATCCAATCCATTGTAAGGAATCTCATTGGGAAGATTCAAACAAAAATCAGAACATTCCTCAGGAGCTCCACCATCGACCCACAATTGTAATTTTTCTAATTCTTCAGCATCGAATGTTCCTCCAGCTCTGTCATTCATACTTGGAAAAGCTATAGCCGTACCACAGCCAGCATAATTAGATATCGTTATTATATCTACCAACTTCGTACCTGTGAAGATATCCGTACCACATACAAAACCTCCTTGGGATGCAGCCGAGTAGGACCTCAAATCCAAGCCGCCAGATTGTCCTGCACCATGACATGCTGTACTACAACCGTTGATTTCGAATAACTGGGCCACGTCGGACCAACCCAAATTACCATTATCACAAGCATCAGAACTATTGGTGACATATGTGACTGGCTGGTTACAGGAAGTGATGAATGTATTCATATCTCCGAAACCATCGCCATCCGCATCCAAATACCAAGTCGTTGCTCCAGGACCATTACAAATCCCACATTCATCAATAATTCCATAACAAGCTGTCTGGTCAATATTGAATTGCATCTCAGCAATAGATGCGCAATTACCTCCGTCATGATTGGATAGGATTGTAATTAGGATTTTCTCGATGAATAATCCACCAAAATCAGGGCCTACAAAACCATCATAATTAGATGATTCAGGGCCTTGTGGGAAGTCATATTGCCCCAATTCAATCCAATTGGTGCCATCAACTGAATAATCAATAATGACATCTTTCATCCCCCAACCACTTTCGCCGGTCCTATTGGCATTCCATATGTGACTGGTTGTGATGTATTGTGGTTCATGGAAATCATAGAGAATCCAATGCGTATTCCCATGAATGGGATTAGGATTGGTTGATGTCGTGCAGGATACCCAGCTTTCATTCCAATAATTCCCATTATCCACACACTGTCCGAAAAGGGAAAACTGGATTGTTACTGATAGTAATATGAATATAAATTTCTTCATTCGTTATCGTTCAAAATTGGTCTTTGAATATTGAATTGGGTTATAACATGAATCCTAATGGTGCAGCATTGGGTGTAGGCGTCCAAAAATTCCCAATATTAGGAAGAATTTGGTCTAAATCTGCCGAAGAAGCTCCAAACCAAAGAGCCAAATCTGCAAAATACTCATCACAGGAAGTAGTAGGAATCAATCTACCACCACCGACATCCAAAGGATTATCCAAATATAAATCAGGATATTGTCCATAGATTTTTTGTCCATCCACAGCCCCCCCGAATACCAATGAATTTCCTCCCCAAGCATGGTCGGTTCCATCACCATTTGAAGCTAGTTTCCTACCAAAATCAGACATGGTGAATCCTGTTACATCATTTTGAACACCCAGTTCAATCATTGCATTATTGAAAGCACCTATTGCAGCATCAAGTGTGGCCATAAGGTCAGAATGATCAGCCAACATATCCGCATGGGTATCAAACCCTCCGAATTCAACGAAGAATGTCTGATTATTCACTCCCAATTCATTCCTTGCGGCTATCGTTTTGGCCACCATAAGGAGTTGTTGGGAAAAGGTATCATCCGCAAAGGTAGTAGTTATAGGTGTTCCGTTGGATATAGCTGAGCTAAAAGCAAAGGAATTGCCATTTGAATCATTGACCGTATCCTTATAAGCTGTCTTCAGGATGTTATTGTATTCCTGATCCAGGATATTATCCAATGTCTGACGCTTCAAGGTTTGATAAAAGTTGTTATTCGACGCACCATTGAGTAATACACTCCCTGAATCCTTATGGCTAATAGCGTATTCTTTCACGACATTTCCTCTTTGGAAGATATTGACGCCACTCAGCGAGATATTCATTGAAATATCTGTATTCGTATTATTGGTATAAAGAATATCCGCCAGACGGCCTCCCCAACCTTGTGTGCCGATTTCCTGTGGAATGCTCGTTTGCCAATGTGTCCTTTGATCCAGATGTGAGAATAATCCCAAAGGAGCATTCACCGTTTGATTCTGTATCATGGATAGGGTAGTAGGCTCCACCAAAGCTCCCACATTACTTACAAAAGCTGCATTCCCATTTTCAAACATCGTTTGGATATTCGACATACTCGGATGCAATCCGAATTCGATGCCTGAAGTATTTGTAGGATTGATGGCCAATAAGTCATTCTGGGCCAATGCCAAGGCGCCCCTGACCGTAGCATATTCATTATACTCACTGATACCTCTGGGGACCAGCATATTAAAACTATCATTACCACCTTGTAGCATGATACAAACCAAGGCTTTATAACCTGTATTGGGTTGGAAAACAGATCTATTAGCTGCTGCTGCAGCATTCATTAATCCAAGATTGGTTATTCCAGAAAATAACGACGTAACACCTATGGAAGCACAGCCCATGGTAACCCTACCTAAGAATTCACGTCTTGTATGTTTATGATGTTTACCCATGATACTTGATATTAGAATTGGAACGGGTTAGTAATTTTTTAGAGCAGAATCATATAATCCGGGGAAGCCATGATAAAGTACAATGCATTATGTACAATATCCTCAGAAGTGAAATTGTTATTCCCGTCTATCTGATTTAATGCATCAATTATTATGGTTTTGGTATTCGGAGACAATTGTCCCTGACAGAGGATAATATCCAAGCGGTCAAGCAGGGTAGAGATGCCATTCACAGGATCATTATCCAAGATGGCAATTTCATCTGAAAAGTCAAGAAAGGGGCTATCCGAATTATTATTATCCAGTTGGGGTTTTGTTGCATGGACTGCGGTCTGGTTCCTGAATGGTGTTACCTTAACGGCATTTTCCATACCGTTGAGATATTGTATGGTAGTTACCGCATGTAAGATCTGGAATTCAGGAGAGACCATATCATTCGGAGCCACATACGTTTCTTCGGCATAAAAAGGTGTAAAGAAATTAAATACGGATGGAGCACCTTGGAAAGATTGCTCCAATTGTTCGCCTAGCACACTACCATCCTTGAACCAAAGATGACCTGAGGGACTATCAATGTCAAAGGCTCTGAACAGATTCGTCAATCGCTCTATGGGCTGCCTCAACTTACCTGACCTAGGGTCATCAATCCAAGAACAATCCCTTGCTTCAGAATCCGTCAGAATGGCTCTGAATACTGCTTTCATATCACCACGAACTCCAGCGCCATTATTATTGAAAGCACTGGCCACACGATTGATGTAAGCAGGGGTAGGATTAGATTTTACCATTTGTTGAATGAGTCTCCTCGCCAGAAATGGACCTACATTTGGATGATTGAATAAGACATCAAGTGCATCTTCGATATCTTCCATTCCTGTTTGTCCATCCGGGATGATTGAACCATCAAACATCACCTTTGGACCTTGTTCATGATGTTCTTCCCACATAACCATTGGCACCGTCATGTCGAAATGATTCAATGGTTTAGAAAATTCCAATGGCTGGCCGGCATAATTAGGGTCGAAATCCAAATCATAGGCACCACCTGATAACCCGGTAAAAACCTTGGCCAATTCCTGTACATCTGTGATATCATATGTCGGAATGGAATTACCATTAGCATCCAGTTTATGTGTGCCATCATTATTCAATTCATAAAGACCTATGGAAAAAAGCTGCATGATTTCACGCGCATAATTCTCATCTGGTAAGGAACCAATTGACGGATCCGACTTCTTATTTTTCCAATGGCTCAGATAATATCCCATCGCCAAATGTAAGGTCACATCTTCCAGCATGTCCCTGTAATTACCGAATGCTCCCTCATACATCACATCATAATAACTCGCTCCACCATCACCATGTCCATTCAAATCAATGCTTCTTGTGGAAACCACTAGGATTTGGGAAAGTGCAAAAGCTGCCTTATTCCTCAAAACATCGTTGTCCTTAAGTACTTTTTCATAGAATGCAAAACTTGCATATGACCTATCTTTCTTGGTTCCATCTCCAGGATGAATTTGCTGTATCATACTTACTATTCCAGGATAAATCGACTGATAATCAGTTAAATAGGTACTATATGGCATAGCAAATTGCTCATCCAGCCACTGATTAACACCAACTTGGGCTACATATTGGATTTCCTCATAATTTGCTCCCAAACTAGCTTGATGCAGAAATCGGGATGCACCCTCCAAATCAAGGACGTAACCTGTACCATTGAGCGTGTGATTTGATGAATCATCACCATCTTCGGAACTGGAAGTTATTGTGACACCAATATCATTTCCCTTGCCAAAATGATCATCATAAATCTGGGCCTGAATAGGGGAGTGATACAGACAAAAAACTAGGAAGAAGGATGTTATAAGCACCCTAGGTTGAGTTCGTTTCATGAATGAAATAGCTTGTTATACCTTAAAAAACAACAGTATCTGAATGAATCCAGATTTAGTGAGGATGTTCTGTGAAGTTTTTTACTATAACCAAAAGTAAATAATTTTCTCAATCATACCCATATGTGGCTGTTACAAAATGTTACATGGTGAATTGTGATGTTTGTTTTCAGAGTATTTTGTGGATTTGGAGTTTGTTGTAGTAAAAAATTGTAACCCTCCTCGGCAGCCTCAATGAGTTTCTGGTTAATGTCTATGATTTATAGATTTTTACGGTATCCGTGTCAACTTATTTCAGGATAATTCATAAACGCCTATAATTTACATTATGTTAAGTAATGTTGTCTGTATACTCGCCTAGCATACAAGATACTCACGGATTTGGATTATTCGTAAGAGCGTTCCCAGTTGGTATTCGCTATCAAATATTCGATATTTTTCTCTAGACGGGATAATGCATCAGGTGCATGATGGAAACTTCTGATGCGTTTTGAGCGATGCTCATCTATAGACAATGTAATCACCGTTTCTGGTATATGAGCCACGGGTCGCCCGTTTGTGGGATAAAAACTATTGAGTTGGAGAAGATTTGTATTATGGATATAATCTAAGAATTCCTTAGATTTTTCACGACCGATGTAAGCATAAAAGTTACCTCTACCCTGTTTGCAGCCCTCTTTGCAAGTTAGAAATGCAATACCATCATTCAGAAGACTGAATTCAAAAGTTGCACATCCACCGCCATAACAAGGATGCTTTATCATGTGAACAACAGAAAACTTTTGCTTTTCAATTGGAATCACTTCATTTTCAGTAACTAATGAAGTATCAATATCGGTTATTTTGAAATCTGGCTCAACCAACTCGACTGCAGGTGTAGTAGGGGCTTCTACCCTACTACTTGCATTTCGATTACAAGACGCGCACAATAAAAATACGCATATTAGTGACAAAAAGTAAATTCTGTGCAAAGTATACTATTTTTTCTTCTTCTTGCCAGACTTTTCAGCTCTTTGACGTTCCTCTTGGGCTTTTTGGGCTTCCTCAAAGGCCTTGGCCAATCTGTCCCTGAAACCGCCCTCTTTCTTAGGTTTTTTCTTATAATCCTCAAGCTCCTTAGCCACCTTATCTTTATTGATAATCAATCCTTTAGTGACAACAGTCTGTGTAATGTTGATCAAGTTACTAAAAAACATGTAACAAGTCAGACCAGCAGCCATAGTATTGAAAAAGAATAAGAACATCAATGGCATGAAATACTGAACATACTTCATTGCAGGATTAGCAGACATATCCATGTGTCTTGTATTATAGAACGTATAAATTACCGTGGTAATCGCCCATAATAAGGTAAACAAGCTCAAATGCTCGCCATAGAATGGAATTGGGAAAGGCAACCAAGTAAATACGTCATAAGAAGCCAAATCATTGGCCCACAGGAATGAAGCCTGTCTAAACTCTATGGATGCTGGGAAGAATCGATATAAGGCAATCCAAATCGGCATCTGTATGACCATGGGCAAACAGCCACCCAAAGGATTCACACCTGTTTCACGATACAATTTCATCGTTTCCATTTGTACCGCTTGTTGGTCATCACCAATACGTTTCTTAATGGCGTCAATCTGTCCCTTAAGGGCTGCCATTTTAGATTGGGAATACAACATCTTATAGGTCAATGGGAAAAGAATCATCTTAACCAGGAATGTAACAATAAGGATGACGATACCCTTGTTTCCAATAAACCCAGAGAAAAAGTTGAATAGTGGACGTATTACGTATCTGTTGATTGTTCCTAGGAGACTACTTCCGTAAGGTATGATATATTCCAAATCATTATCAAAGCTGGAAAGCCTACGGAACTCATTCGGCCCGGAATAGATATTCATTGAGAATGTATTCGCAAACGGCACCTTGAGTTGAGTACTGACTTTCTTTAGGTCCCCATCCGCTACATCTATCAATTCTATTTCGGAAACCATCGAATTGAAAGGTTGGTTTTTTGCTATTAATGAGGTATTGAAAAATTGATTGGCATGAGCCACCCAATCCATTGGTTTTTCCTTATTCACCTTATCATCTCCCCTACAACTACAATAACTCGGTGATTTCTCACTAGCCTTATAATAAGCCGTGGATAGTGAGCTCTCATAATCGGTTGACTTTTCAATTCTATCCAGATAATTCAACCAGTCCAGAGTAATCTCATCCGTTCCATCTTCAAAGACATCACCCAAACCATTCATATTGATGGTATAATCAAGCGTATAATCTTCTTTGATGGTGTAAACTTGTTCAAAATACTTATCAGGACTACCCGCAAAAGCCTTGAATGAAATGGAACGATTTCCATCCTGGGTGGCCTTGAATACCAGGTCTTCAGTGGATACAACGGCGGAAGCTTCCCTTACGGGCAAGTTATAGCCGAACTTATTCCTTTCATCCTCAAGAAGTAATAAGGGAGACACGATGTTCTCTTTCTCCTCATTATATACACTTTTCTTGAATTCCTTTAACTCAACCTGTTTGAGCCTACCTCCTTGGTTCGTAAAGGTGAACTTGGCGAACTCATTCTCAATCACATAATCCTGTACGTCACCCTCGGCAGACATAGCAAAAGCACCATAGCGGACGGCCAATCTAACCATATCCAATGAATCCACATTGATTCGCATGGACTTATCGGTTTGGCTGGTGGTATCGCTAGTTACCTTAGTACTATCTTCCAGAACCTGATTGGCCTCTATCTGTACCAATTCAATGGAATCCTTTATACGCTGTTCTTCTGCATGTGCAGCCCGCTTCTTTCCATCAAACCAAAAATAGGCCAACATGAGGATGGCAAGTAGGATAAAACCAATAGTTGAATTTCTATCTTTCATCTTAAAAGTCAGTAAGTTCCAATATCAAAATGGGATGTTTATCGTTCAGAATGACATCCACATCCTTATTAAACCGCAAATGTACGATTTTGGGTCAAAGGCATGGCCCTTTCTACTACCAATATTTAGATATTTCAGATAAACCCAACTAAATCCGAGAAGAACGATGCCTCAGGATATGGTCGGCAATGACCAATGCAGCCATGGATTCAACGATGGGAACGGCCCTTGGGACCACACAAGGGTCATGCCTCCCCTTTCCCTGTACACTTGCTTGCTCCCCTTTGTTATTGATGGATTCCTGTTCTTGTACAATGGTTGCCACTGGTTTGAATGCCACTTTGAAATAAATATCTTCCCCATTGGAAATACCTCCCTGGATGCCTCCTGAATAATTGGTCTTGGTCTTGATATGCCCATTCTCATTGTAAAAGGCATCATTGTGTTCTGAACCCCGCATTTTCGTTCCCTCAAAACCAGAACCATATTCAAAGCCCTTACATGCATTGATGGAAAGCATTGCCTTTGCAAGGTCTGCATGCAATTTATCGAAAGCAGGTTCGCCTAGACCACTTGGGCATCCTTTGACAACACAGCTAACAACTCCGCCTATCGTATCACCATCCTTTCTCACGGCCCGAATCAGTGATTCCATTTCATTTGCCATATCGGCATCCGGACACCTGACCGGATTAAGTTCAATCGCACCCAAGTCCATATCAGCGTAATGCCTCTCCAAACGCAAGGCCCCTACTCCACTTACATAAGCATTTATCTTGATGCCTTGCTGATTCAGGAATAGTTTAGCAACTGCACCAGCAGCTACCCTGGCCGCTGTTTCCCTTGCAGAAGAACGCCCTCCACCTCTGTAATCCCTATGCCCCCATTTGGAATCATAGGTGTAATCAGCATGAGATGGTCTGTATTTGTCTTTTATGTGGGAATAATCCTTGGAACGTTGGTCCTTATTCCAGATGAGTAGATGCAATGGTGTCCCTGTGGATTTACCCTCAAAGACACCTGAAAGGATTTCGACATGATCCGCTTCGTTCCTTTGCGTCACAATCTTGGATTGACCGGGTCTGCGCCTAGCCATTTCCTGCTGTATGAATTCCAAATTGATATCTAAACCAGCTGGACAACCATCTATGGTTACACCAATAGCCTTGCCATGTGATTCACCGAATGTTGTAATACGAAATATGTTTCCAAATATGTTTCCTGCCATAGCTGCAAAGGTAGCTTCTTTTGAATAAGTGTCGCAACAGAAAACAAGCATTATCACAAGGAATACTTAACCAATTCAATATTCGTCTAGATGGGCAGAATTCCATTACCCAAAAACATTCGTCTTAAGCAATTAACAATAGTTCTACAGCAATCCATTCCATTGTTTCGGAAATCAGATATGGCGAATTCGTAATAATGACCTATTTTGTCACACCAACCACAAACTGAATTGAGAAATGAAACCAATTGTAAGCATTTTACTTTTTTTACCCCTATTCTTCAATCTTTCCATAGCACAGGATAGTTTAAGAATCGATAGTCTCAGACAGATTGTCGAGACATCCACTACTCAAGATACCAATAGGGTCAATGCACTTACAGACTTGGCACAGGAATACAATAATCGCATTGATTTTGAAAAAATGCTTCCCCTGGGTATCGAGGCACTTCGACTCTCTGAAGAACTAGGTTTTGATAGAGGTATCGGAATGTCTTACAATGCCATGGCAGCACATCATGTTTACGGTAAGAACTACGACAAGGTAGTTGATAATTCTCTCAAGGCCCTCAAAGCATTCAAGAAAGCCGGAGGTGATGAACAAGAAAATACTTCCCTCAACAATCTGGGTATTGCCTATAATTCACTTAAGGATTTCCCCAAGGCAATAGATACCTACAATACCATTTGGGAAAGGGTCAAAGATAAACGACCATATAGTCAAATCCATATGGCAACCCTTTATAATCTATCTGAAGCTTATAAGGGTGTCATGGATACGGATAATGTAATCCGTTGTAATGAATTGCTTCTTGAGATTGCAGAAGAACTCGATTCAGACAGAGGAAGAATAGCTGCATATTCCCAATTGGCTAACATCAATGTACCAAGAAACATCAATCCAAGGCTTGCTATAGAATATGCCAACAAGGGATTGGAAATAGTGGACTCCGTCCAGCAATTGAATCAGTATTATCATCTGGTTTTTGCCATAGCCCAAGCCAACTTCAGTCTAAGGAATTATGCCGAAGCAGAGAAAGATTATAAAAGGTGTATCCATCATTCCAAGGAAACAAAGAATTACGGAGGTGTTGAAATAGGTTATCAAATCCTGAGTCGTGTATATCTAGAGCAAGAATTGGATGAAAAGGCTTTCTCTGCCATGAAGAATTCCAGTAAATTCTCACTGGAGGGTGTAGAGGATAAGAATAGGAAGCTCATCAGGGATTTGGAAGTCCAATACGAAACGGATAAAATCCGGGAGGAAAAGGTCAGTGCTGAAAAAATAGCAGTACTGAACAGGAATCTACTCATTGCATCACTGGTCAGTCTATTGATGTTCAGTATTATTGCTTTCTTCTTATTCAGACAACAAAAACTCAAGAAGCAAGCAGAATTGATTCAATTGGAATTAAAGGAAACAAAGGCCAAATTGGAATTGGAGCGTCAATTAAGGAATTCCGAGCTCAAGGCTCTCAAGGCCCAAATGAATCCTCATTTCCTATTCAATGCATTTAATTCCATACAAGAATACATTATTCTCAATAAAAAGGAAATGGCAAGTGATTATCTGGGTAAATTCGCTGACCTTATGAGAATCTATCTGGACCATTCCAGAGAAAAGAGTATTGTATTAGAGGATGAAATCAGGGCAGCAGACTTATACCTAGAATTGGAACGTATCCGTTTTGAGGAAGAAATGGAATACGAAATCAATGTGGATGAGAATGTGGATGAGGAAATGACAAGTATACCGCCTATGCTGATACAACCCTTCTTGGAGAATGCCCTTAAACATGGCTTATTCCATAAGAAAGGAGATAAGCGAATCCAATTGGCATTCAAAAAGGATACTGAAAATGCACTGATATGTTCCATTAGAGATAATGGTATAGGGCGTAAGGCATCTGCATTAATCAATCAACAAAGACTGAAAAAACATAAGTCATTTGCAACTGCTGCTACCCAGAATCGTATAGAATTACTTAATATAGGTAGGGAAAAAGCCATTACATTTACCATCCATGACCTAACGGATGAAAATGAAAACCCATTAGGAACAGAAGTAATTCTTAGAATACCAAGCAAGTAATCATGAGAGCCATAGTCATAGATGATGAAATGAAAGCAAGAAGCCTATTGACAACCATCTTGAGGGAGTACTGCCCTACTGTCAATGAGGTGTTCGAAGCAGAGGATTTGCCAGGTGGTGTTGCAATCATCAAGGAAAAACATCCGGATATTGTCTTTCTGGACATAGAAATGCCCGGTTATTTGGGTGTCCAGATTTTGGATTTCTTTGATGAGCACGAAATCAACTTCCATATTGTTTTCACTACGGCCTATAATGAGTATGCTATCAAGGCATTCCAGATGAACGCAGTGGATTATCTACTCAAGCCACTCCGTCCTAATCAGATCAAGGAATCCGTGGCCAAAGTGGAGAAAATGGTCCAGCAAAAGAATATCTCCGCACAATTGGTGGAACTCAAGGAAGCCATGCAAAATAATAAGTTCGGAAAAATAGGTTTGCCTGTTTCCGATGGCATATACTTTGTCCGGATAGAGGACATCATCTATTTGAAAGCAGATGGTATGTATACGCATTTTTACCTTCTGAATGATGAGAAGAAAGTCATCAGCAAACCCATGAAGATGTTTGTGGAGATTCTGAAAGGTGACCCAACATTCTACCGACCTCATCGTTCGTTCCTAATTAATGTAAGATTCATCAAACAATTGGTCAAAAAAGACGGGCCTTATATTATTATGGACAATGAGGGTATTGTTTCTATTTCCAGAGAAAAAAAGGACGAACTAATCACGCTTTTGGAATCACTCTGAATGAATATGAAAAGGTGAAATGAAAAAAGGGATGCAGTACAAATACCGCATCCCTTTTCTAGTGGAGCCATCAAGTATCAGAAAGCTCTCTTTCTCATGTATCTCCAATCTTTCTTATTAATGAAATTATAGGTGAAATATACATTGAAGTGACTGTACCAATCCATTCTGTCCGCATTTCCTCTTTTGAAGCCCTCTGGAAATTTCGAGCCCTCACTCGGATCGGCGAAGAAAGCAGCGGCTTCCCCCCTCGCACTGGCTATGACGCCATTGTCAGCATAAGTTCCACTGACATCATCCAGGTAATCCGTAAAGGTCTTGCGCATTCCCAATTCTATCCCGGTGAAGAATTTCCTATCAAAATTGTATCGGATATCGATTCCGAAAGGAATACTGACCTGGAACAATGAATACATTTGCTTATCAGGATATTGGGGAAGACCCTGTCCCTCAGTTCCCAGAGGTTGCAGGTCATACCATTCTCCCTGATATTGTCCCTGAGGATTGAAATAAAAACCAGACACACCACCGAATATGAAAGGTGTTACTTTTCTTAGTTCTGTTTCCTTGGAAATGAGTGCAACCAGATTGACCTCGCCAATCAATGACACCTCACCCAATATGGATCTGAAACTCGTATTCCTTTTATTGAAGTTCTTGGCGTACAAGTCGTCTCCGGAAATCTGACCAAATCCGAATTGGATTTTGGCAGCGAATCTCGAATCAAAATTATACCTGTAAAAAATGGAGCCCGCGAAGCTGAATTCCTCCAAGGCCGGAAATGTACTGGTAAGATCTCCTTGGTATTGATAGGTTCCTATACCTAATCCAACCTCGGAAAATGACTGTGCTTTAGTTTCAAACGTGAAGCAAAGGCCAAACATAAAAATGGCTATCAAGTAGATAGTTCTCATAGTTCTTAATAAGTTTAAAGTTTGCCTGGCATATGGGGGGTTCTATGCTCAATATTCTCAAATTTAATGAATAATTCAGAAATGTCAGGGTACATATATGTTAATTGTAAAGGTGTAGACTGAAGAAACAGTCATTAGCCAAATCCTTTATTTATTTCCTGTTCAGTGTCTTATGATTATACATGGCCCTAAATCATGTTTAATAAAGGTCGCTACTATACTTTTTGAAATGCGCAGTAGCAAACTCCTTAAATGCACTGGGTTGTCCAATAAACGAGTCCTCGTCTATCTCATCCTTCAATGAACTCAGTTCGGGTATATCCATCATCTCCTTCGGCAATTTGGTATATCCCCTGATGGCCATCTTTTGTTCTCCCTCATGCATTATAAGCTTAATGGGATATGGGCTGACATCGCTCCTACATCCCAAGGCGTACATATAAGTAGTTTCTGCGATACCATCCTCATCCAAATCCGTGATACTAAGCGCGCCGTCGATTAAGCCGAGCATATTATCAAACTGGCAATCCTTTACGAAATCCATTGTCTTCCAAATGCGTCTTGGGAATTTCTTTCCCTCATCCACATAATGATACACATTAATGAAACGATCCGATCCATCTTCCAAATCCTTGCTATCCATTTCCTTGATGGTAACGATGAATATATTCTCGCCCAATTCATCTTTCCATTGATATCCTGTTTCGAATAAACCCGACAAATCCTTACGAATCACATCACTGACATCAGCATTCTTCATTTGTCTGACTATGAATCCACCACTATCATCAATCTTATGATTTCCGGGCTTCTCAGTAATCATGGATTCTTTACCCTGACTTTTTACTTCTCCTTTATTTGAAATGAACTTACCATTATCAAGATTAATGTCCAATTGATAAGATTCCTTGAATTCACCTGCACTATCCTCTGATTGGTATCTTCCTTTATAACTCATATCCTCTCCCAAGGCACCTATCAATTCCTGATACCCCTCATCCCAACCTGAAAAACGAGCTATTTCCACCTCATTCAACCTGACGCCCTTATGATTGAATAATTGCATCTGGTAATGAATGTTATCCCCACTCCCAATGGGTAATTCCAACGCTCTGAATACAATGGCATAGGTTGAATCATTGACTTGATGATATCCTACTGGTCTTGTCTCATAATTGGGAATACCAGATTCTTCATCAATCCATCTGACTCCCAGGTATTCCATGGACTGTTCATATGGAATGGCATCATTATCCTTAGCGATGTCATTCTTGATTTCAAGAGGGAATTCAATACTAGGAAATTGCGATATGAACTGACCGAATTGCTCATCCAATTGTATCGCTTCTTCTCTTACTATCGGTTCATCAGAACTTGGAATCTGACAAGAAAAGAATAAGCCTAAAAGCATAAAATGTACTATATACGGTCGCATTGGAACAATTTTAGTGACAAAACGTATTAGTTAAATAGGATATGCAAGCATAACATACTATAAAATTACCCTAAAAGACCTTTTTCTTTTCAACATAAAACATATTTAATAAAAACAAATTATATTTATGTTGAATATGAACATGCAAATACTGAATATCGAATGTCGAAACTGAGGGCAGTAATTATTGATGACGAGAAGGGAGGTAGAGATACGTTAGCTAATTTTCTGAAGTTGTATTGTGAGGATGTCGAACTGATTGGTGAGGCAGATGGCGTAGAAACGGGTTTGAGCCTGATTCGAGGCCTGAAAGACCCTCTTGATATTGTTTTCTTGGACATACAGCTGAAAGACGGATTGAGTTTCCAAATCCTGGACCAACTGGATAATATTGATTTTGAAGTCGTGTTTGCCACGGCATATAATCAGTTTGCCATTAAGGCATTCAACTATAGTGCAGTGGGTTATCTTCTTAAGCCGATCGACCCAGAGGAATTAAAAGCTGCTGTGGAGCGTACCCAGAATGGTAGGAGTCCACAGATGAAAAAGCGCCTGGAGGTTTTATCCAATCACTTCAACAATCCGAATACTTTCGAAAAGATGAGTATCTCAGCGGTTGATGGAATCTATTTCATCAACATCAAGGATATCATGAGATGTGAGGGTGAGGATAATTATACCCATATCTATATGATAGGAGGTGAAAAGATTACCGTTTCTAAAACCATAAAGGAATACGAAAAGTTATTGACTCCGGTCAATTTTTACAGGGTTCACAAATCCCATGTAGTCAATCTGAATTTCATCACGAAATTCGTAAAGGGTGAAGGTGGATACTTGATTATGGATGATGGAAAAATGATTGAAGTTTCAAGAAGAAGACGTGCCGCATTCATGGAACAACTGCGAAAATTACAGTCCACATAGATTTTTTTTACAAATATGTGAATTTTTTTATATCAATCTTTCATCTTTTGACGTTTTGGTATATTTTTGGTAGACACTAACTATAAGGCTTACACTCAATTATTTGTTAACATTTGAGAAACTTTTGAGCTATGAGATGGAAAAAGAAAAAAGATCTCTCAACCTTTACTGAAAAGGCTGCCAAGGATGGAAAAGTCCTTGACAAAAAGGATACCCAAAAGGTAAAGGGAGGCAAGGTTCGTAAGGATCATATCTGGAATGGTTGTGGGGGGATTATCCCACACTAAATAATTGTCTATAAGCAAGAAAATCCCTATTGGTTAGCACCAATAGGGATTTTTTTATTCCACTAATCAGGACATTTCTATCAGCTAAGGAATAATGGTTTGTCCAATTTTTTTGAAATCGTGAATGCTGCATTAATCAAGCCGACATGACTATATAATTGTGGGAAATTACCCCATTGTGAGCCAGTCTTCTCGTGGACATCCTCACTCAATAATCCCAAGTGGTTCGCACCCTTATCAATCAGATTCTCAAATATTTCAATGGCCTCATCCAATCTGTCCATTCTGGCAAGTGTTTCTACATACCAAAATGCGCAAATCAGGAATGTAGATTCCGGCTTACCAAAATCATCCTCATGAACATAGCGATAAAACAAGCCTGATTCGGTCCTCAATTCACTTTCCAATACTTTCAAATGCTGTTTGGCCCTATCACTTCTTGGATCCAGGTATCCCATATTGATCAGTTGCAATAAACTGGCATCCAAATTCGGTACACCCTCTGCCTGGGTATAGACTCCCCTTTCCTCATCATAACATCTTTCTATCATGGAAGCAGATTCTTCAATCAACCTATTGGCCAATTGCAACATATCCTCATCATTGAACAATTTTGCAATCTTCGCCCCTGCTTGGCTACCCGCCCAGTGGAATAAAAAAGTATAACAATGCAACTGTGACGTGCCCCGGAATTCCCACAAGCCATTATCAGGTTCATCCATTGTTTCCTCAATCATACGCAATGAATGCATCACCAGGTCTTTCAATCCAGTCTGTTCATTGTTCAATAGTCTTTTATCCGCAAACAAAGGAAGTAATGTCACCAATACCTGACCATACACATCATTCTGTACATGTTCGTATGCTTGGTTCCCTACCCTTACAGGACGTTCACCGCGATATCCTTTCAATGGCAATATCTTCTCAATCGGATCACCCTCGATTCCAATCTTGAATAAGGGTCTGAATCTTCCCTGTTCGTTCAAGGCTATATTCTGAATATAACCTGCATATTCCTCTAGAATCTTGAAATGACTCAGATCATTCAGTGCCTTGAGTGTATAGTGTGCATCCCGAATCCAGCAATACCTGTAATCCCAATTCCTTGTACTACCCGGGAATTCAGGCAAACTGGTTGTCGCTGCTGCAATGATAGCACCTGTATCCTGATATTGATGCAATTTGAGAGTCAGCGCAGAACGGATTACAGCATCCTGATGGAATTTCTCCGTTGATGTATTCATCACCCATTTCCTCCAATATCTAATGGTCCTATCAAGGAAGATATTCGTAGTGGAAACCAGTGGTCCCTCCAAGGGAACACCATAGCTCAACACCATATATCTTTCCTTATTCAAGACAAATGCCTGTTCTGAATCTATAAAGTTCAATGGAATATCAGTAGTCAATCTAACCGGGCTCTTATAACCCTCATATCGGATATGGCTACTTCCGAATACTTTCTTGGGTTTGAGTTGGCCGTAATCTCCCATCGGATTACAGGAAACGACAATCCTAGGATTCCCCGTAAGGGGCACAATCTTCCTAAAGATCATCAATGGCTTATAAGGTCTTTCATTCTGTATGAATCTTGGTGCGAAATCAATCACCTTATAGGAACCATCCTCACATTCGAATGTCGTTTCGAGGATATTCGTATTATATATGTAGGATTGAGAAGATGTATAGGTATCCCATTCCGGGGTAATGGAGAAATTACCTCCTTTTTCATCATCCAATAATGTCCCGAAAATAAAGCTGCTGTCGAATTTGGGCCAGCACATCCAACCGATGTTCGCTTTTTGGTCTATCAATGCCAAATAAGCACAATTCCCGATGATACCGTAGTCATATTTATGTGTCTCCATACCGTATTCCAATTGATATTATTACTTTGGCACCAAATTAATGAATCCATGAGAATCGAGGGATATATTGAACACCCAAACATGAAAATAACTGTCTTTAAAATGGACAATCGCTATTCCGTCAAATTTGAAACCAGTTTGTATGAACAAACCTTCAAGCTAAGAACCGGTGGTTTCATCAATCATATGGAAGATGTCAAACAATATGTAAGTGCTTCCTTTGCTGATGATGTCCTGACTCATTTCAATCATATGCATCAGATGAATCTAAGGAGGCAATCAGAAATGACTCCGTCCGAGGATGACGAATTCGAAACCATCATTTAGGAGTTAATGTCAACTTAAAATTAATTCATGCGTACGGGTTGTCTTTCTGAACATTTTAATTATATCTTTGCGCATGGAAAAAAGAAAAACTGTTCAGCAAGGAAGAAAGATAAGAGAAGGACTGACTTATGATGATGTTCTTCTTGTCCCATCTTACTCGGAAGTCTTACCTAGGGAAGTTAATACAAGTACCTATCTTACTAAGAAAATCAAGCTTAATGCACCCATAGTTTCTGCAGCTATGGATACTGTTACGGAAAGTCGTTTAGCCATTGCTTTGGCCCGTAAGGGGGGTATAGGAATGATTCATAAGAATATGTCCATTGCTTTGCAAGCGGAAGAAGTCAGAAAGGTAAAACGTTCTGAAAGTGGTATGATCATCGACCCTGTAACCCTAAGCAGACATGCTAGTATCAGTGATGCCCATCATCTGATGAAAAAATTCAGAATTGGTGGCATACCCATCGTGGATGAACAAGGTTTATTGATAGGTATCCTTACCAATAGGGATTTGAGATTTGAGACGGATATGAACAAATCCGTTTCTGTCCTCATGACCAAGGAAAATCTGATTACGGCTCCTGAGGGTACTACGCTTGAACAAGCCAAGGAAATATTACAGCGCCATAAGATTGAGAAACTACCTGTTGTTAGCAACAACAATAAGCTGGAGGGATTGATTACTTTCAAGGATATCATGAAAGTAGAGGATTATCCCAATGCCTGTAAGGATGAATATGGTCGATTGGTGGTTGGAGCAGCTGTTGGTGTTACGGGTGATATGTTCCAAAGAATCGAGGCTTTGATGAATGTGGGTGTGGATGTCATAACGATTGATACGGCTCATGGCCATTCTGCCGGTGTATTGGGCAGGGTTAAGGAAGCCAAGGATAATTTCCCGGATTTACAAATCATCGCAGGTAACGTAGCCACTGGCCAGGGTGCATTGGCATTGGTCAAAGCGGGTGTGGATGCCGTTAAGGTCGGCGTAGGACCGGGTAGTATCTGTACGACTAGGGTTGTTGCCGGTGTGGGTGTACCACAACTAACAGCTATCATGGATGCATATGAAGCGATACATCATACAGGAGTTCCTATTATTGGTGATGGAGGTATTCGATATACCGGGGATATTGTTAAGGCCATAGCTGCCGGTGCCAATACCATTATGGCAGGAGGTTTATTCGCAGGTGTGGAAGAAGCACCCGGCGAAACCATTATTTATGACGGTAGGAAATTCAAGACGTATAGAGGTATGGGTTCATTGGGAGCCATGACCCAAGGTTCGAGTGACCGTTATTTCCAAGATGCAGAAGACGGTATCAAGAAATTGGTGCCTGAGGGTATTGAGGGGCGTGTGGCATACAAGGGTACACTTGCAGAGGTGATGTATCAGTATATGGGTGGACTCAGAGCTGGTATGGGTTATTGCGGAGCAAAGGATATTCCCGCATTGCAACAAGCAGAAATGGTTCGCATTACACATTCTGGTATTTTGGAGAGTCATCCTCATGACGTGGCCATTACGAATGAAGCACCCAATTATTCCAGAAGATAATATATTGAAAGAAATATTGAATTTGGGAAACAACCGAGTCTGTGTTCAGGCTCGGTTGTTTTGTTTTAAATAGGCCTCGATTTTCATGATTCTCTTAAAAAGTCCTTAAGTCAAGGTAATTTATCTTAAAAAACGTTAATAAATTTTACTTCAATTCACTTATTGAATCCTAATTATTAGATAGTATTAAAATTATATATAATAGTCATTATTGTTTTAATAATTCAATTTTAGAAACCTAATTTTTAAGCATATCTAGGCTTGTCAAAAGTGAGACATGCCAGTACCTTTGAAATATCAATTAACCGCAGGGTATTCGAAAATATCAGGCACAAAATGAATAAAGATGAAAAAGGTATTTTTTGCAATGTTCCTAGCTTTAGCATTCATGAGTTGTGAAGACGAAGCAACCAACTCCAACAACGAAGAAAACCAAATAGAAGCCACCATCCTTGGCAGATGGATCATAGAGGGATTTGAGGATAATATCCGTTATGAATTCACAGCTGACAGATTATTCACCATTTATGGTGAGAATGGAGAATTCCCAACCTTGGAGGAATTCCAAACAGAGAATCCACAGCTTACAGGAAACGAATGGACCTACGAGGGCAATACTGTGGTGATTGATTTGAATTTCGGCAACTTCTCCAGATTGGTACCTGAATTCAAGTGCGGCAACTATGTGGCATTCATGAACCAAGAAGATGGTTCCAGTCATTCGACTTACTACAGAGAGGGATACAACCTAGCGGATTGTAACGAATAAGTAAAATGAAATCAGCAAAGATTTAACAGTTCATAGATGAGTATAGAAAAGCCCTTGCGAAAAGTCGCAAGGGCTTTCTAATTCTATGAAACTATTTCAAATCCAAAGGATTAATCATTCATCAGTAATATCCTATCTGTCACTTGTGTAGTTCCATTTCTTAATGAAATGAAATAAACACCTTTGACCTGACTGGACAAGTCCACTTCGATGTTCTGAATCTGTTGATCAGTCTCAAATATCGTTTGTTGAACAATCTGTCCGGAAACATTCATGATAATTACTTCTACTTGTCCACCCTTTGTGTTTTCAAAAGTGATGTTTACCTTATCCATCGTAGGGTTAGGTACCATTTGATGCAATTCCAGGTCATTATTCTCTCTTTGGATATGAATAACATTAGAATACTCAAATGTACCATCCAAGTCCAGCATCCTAAGTCTATAGTAGGATTGGCCCAATGGGAATTCGTCCGTAAATTCGTAAGCTATGGCAGAATGTGATTGTCCTGCAGCCTCGACATTACCGATGACTTCGAATCCGTTATCAGGATTCACACTTCTTTCGATAATGAATACTTCAGAATTCACCTCAGTAGCAGTAATCCATTCCAATACATTAACATCATCCTGTGCCTTACCTCTGAAAACAACCAATTCTACCGGTAATGCAAAATCTTGTAGGCTGATATTGGAGCCAGATGGTGCATTCTGATTGCTATTCACCACATTGGCACCCTCGATATTTCCATAAGAGGAATTGATTGAGGTAATGATACCCGGAACAACCATGTCCGCATCCGTGATACTGAAATCACCCGCACCATCCGTTGTGACATTCACATTCATGGTAGATGTATTATTCGCACAGTCAGCTATATCCGTACAATAGGTTATTGTAATCGTTGCTGCCTGGTTTGCTGCAGGAGTAGTGAATGTCTGGTCAGTATAAAGTGTACCATCAATTGATACATACTCATACATTCCTGCATCAATATCATCTGCTACCCTATTACCAGAATTCAGTGTGATATCAGTGGTGATTCCAGTTGCAGGATTCGCATCAGAATCTATACTTGTATCAGTTCCTGCATTCTGGGTAGTGAATGCATCATACGTTGTTGAACCATCATTCGTACCAAATGTAACCGTATAAGTTCCGTCTGCCAAGTCCCTGAATATGTATGAACCATCTGCCAAGGTCGTAGTAGACTGTGTGGCCATTGTCACTGTATTGGTCAATGTAACAGTAATGCCCTGGATTGGTGTATCCGTTCCAGTATTATCACCATTGGCATTCCCTTGGGTTCCATCTGCATAATTATCCAAGAATACCATACCTGATATCGTATTGGAAACATCCCTCCAATCAGCCTCGTTGTCCAATCCGCCATTATCCGGGAAAATATCATCCGGAGTATCACCACTTGTCGGAGATGATGGAGCCGTATTACCGGAGTTGAATCCATTATCAGTAGTGGTATTGTAACTTGTAACGGTAGGATTAGCTGTATCACTATCATAACAATCCAAAAGACCGTCATTATCAATATCAGTCGTACCACAACCAGTAATATCTGATACATCATCAGCATCCGTACCATCCCATGCCTCGTCCACATCCGGCACAAGATCACCATCCGTATCCAAGTCCAGATAATCCGGAATCATATCACCATCCTTATCATAAGGATTATTCGTAGTTCCTGCAGAGATAGAACTACCATCACTTTCTGTTCCTGTACCAACACCTCCAAAACCATTGAAGTTGTCATATTGGTCATCCAGACCATCACCATCCATATCGTTGGCATCAGGTAAGGCATAAGACGCAGTGGATGAACCCTCTACATTATCCACGACACCATCATCATCCGCATCAATATCCAGCCAATTCGGCAAACCTGTTCCATCATTGTTTGGCATACAATAAGCATTGCCGATACCTGTTGGATTCATGAATCCACCTACTGCCGGACAGGATGCAGTACCAGAACCAGCTTCTCTTTCATCAGCCCAACCGTTACCGTTGGTATCAATCTGAGGGTTACCTGCCGTACTTCCATCATGCAAACCATTGCCGTCGATATCCATACCGCCTGCTTCGATGATATCCAGTATCCCATCATTATCTGCATCAATATCCAAGTGATTCGGATACTCATCGGCACCCGTGGCATCGACGTTACAGAGTATACCCGCACCACATTCAAATCTATTCGGATTGGTCATGGTGAACATTGGACTTCCTCCGGGAGCGGTAGGTGAAGTGATGTCATTCACAACTGTATTGGATGGGTCATAGGTATCACAGAAACCATCGTCATCCACATCATTACAAGTACCTGTGCCTACTTTTCCGTCATTGTCCGGATCAGGATTTCCTGATGGATTAGCTTCCAGAATATCCGGAATACCGTCGTTATCCGAATCCAAATCCACAAAGTCATTATGACCATCATTATCCGTATCCAAGTCTGACTTAATGATCTGAGGAGTACCCGCAGTGGCATCATCATTATTATCATTATCATATGCATCTGCCCAACCATCATTGTCATTATCATTGATCAGGTTCTGATTACCGGCATTGATATTATCCACTTGACCATTTCCATCAGCATCAACTCCACCTGCCTCAACCAAATCCGGAATACCATCATCATCAGCATCCAAATCCAAATGATTTGGTTTTCCATCACCATCACTATCGAACAGGGAACACAATCCTCCTGAGAATGTACCACTGTTTACCGTACAATAGTCTTCGTCTTCGAAGTTGGGTGTTCCATCATTGTCTGCATCGGCATATGGATCTCCGTAAGGAGTTTCCAAATTATCCGGAATACCATCATTATCGGCATCCAAATCGACATTATCAGCAACACCGTCAGAATCCCAATCTACTATTGCAACAAGACAACTCAAATCAGGAGCACCAGGTACTACAGCACCACTACCAGTTGTAGGGTCAGAAGAATAAGGGCCTCTGAAAAGAACATTTGCCGGATTAATCATTACACCACCGTCATGACAAGCTGTATAGCTTGGATCATCCGCATGCATGAATACCCTCATGTACAAGTAGTTCTTTTGACCAGGTGCAGGACCAAGTATATCCTCATAAACCTTGCGGTATCCACCACCACGAGAAGTATTTTCTGCAGCAGAACAACTTACAGTACATTCCGTAGCACTTGAACCCATTCCATTCAACATAATTGAAGAATAAGTTGGGGCATTATTCAGCAACTCGTAGGTTACAGGATAAGAATTCACCAAATTTCCATTACTCAATGGTCTGGAAGAACAAGGATGGTCAAAATCCTCCTGCGTACCATGAGTGAGACTTTCTGTTGCGATTTGCTGTCTTAATTCAAAGTCAAGAATCTGTTCATACCCCTCTACTTCAGCCACCCAGTAGGTACCTGAGCCACCTGCCATTTCAGGAAGGTCTATCTTATACCAAATTTCACAATGGTTATTATCTCCGGAAGAATTAAGTGATGAAACCACAGGGTCAGTAAGATAAGGCGTGGAATCCTCTCCTCCACAAGACCCACAAAGTATAGGTGCTCCTGCAAAGTTACCAGCGTCACAATCAGTAACCGTATTGGTATTCTCCCCTGCCTCTACGCGAATCTTATACTGAACATCAGTCGTGATGGTTTCTCCGTGATATAGTCTGATTTCATATTCAGCCCCTGGTTCAAGATTACCAAAACGAGCCCAAATCTTATCACCTGCAGTAGAACTTGTCTCATATTGAGTTGCAGTAGCTACAATCGTTTGTGTATTCCATAATTCCATATTGACAATATGTCCTGAAACATTCTCTAGGAATACATTCACCCAACTACTCTCCTGACCAGCATAAGTAGGATGTGTTGTTGGGTTATATGCGCCACCATTTGCAGGTAGTGGTGCAGTGAATTTGAAAAACACATCCCTCTGTCCAAATGTTTCTTCGTCCCTTGCTCCTAGTGCAGAGTAAGTATCCAATGCAGGATACCAAGGTGTGGAAGAACATCCTGTATTAACAGTCAAAGATTCTGCATCAGCCACCTTATCATTACAGGGAGCGGGATTACCATCGGTAACACCAATATCAAATGCCCATCCAGTTGCAGCACTGGAGATATCCCAAGGTTTCACTCTCAATAGGTAGAATTGACCTTGGGTCAATCCATTGATTGTCCATGTTTCTCCCTCGCCATCCAAGGAACCGCTACAATCCAAAGGTGTGCTTGTATCACAAGCATTATATACGAATGCAACACCATCATGTGTATTGTCATTAGCATCATAAGTAATATCCATGGAAGTCGTAACAGTGGATTGCGTCAATCCAAGGGATGTACATTGGTTGGTCGGCACTTCGAACATATACCACAAATCACGATCATTTGATTCTGTTATGGCACTATAATCAACCGCATTACATACTCCACTCAAATCACAATCATTTGCTCCTGCGAATGTTTGTCCCACCAAAGTTTCTCCGGATTGAATCCAGTATTGATTCCAATTGTGTCCTGCGTCAGAATTAGGATTACCAGAAGGGCCTATGGCCGGTGAAGTACCACTACATATCGTAGAATAAGTATTATTGGATTGGGCAGGAGCATTGGGTGTGACTGTTACTGTAGGATTAGCAGAAGTACTACCAGCAGTTTGTACAATCCTAACCAAATATCCCCCATCCGTGATGCCATGGGTATCATCCAGACAACTGATTGCCTGATTGAATGTACCATTACTTGTAACATTGAAAGAACTCAAGTGACTTCCTGCTAAATCATTGCAGTTATTTGCACTTGGGCTATCTCCAAGGTAAGTCAATACTGTAATCTCCTGATCACCCGTAAGGCCCGAAACGGTAAGGTTTGCAGAAGTGGAATACGTCAATGCGAATCCATCATTATTACTGATTGGATCAAAGGCATACCATAGGTCGTTACCTGCAGTTACAGGATCAGAACCCGAATCTGTCGAGTAGTTGAAAGTAACGGATTGTGGATTTTCAATATCATATCCCGGTAATACATTCTGGAAGTGGCTACAATTGTTGTTCTCAAATGTAACATTGGCCTCTACCGTAATAGGACCCGTTGCATTGACTGCAATGATTTGTATTTCCCTGCTTTGGCCATCCGTTGAAACAATATCACCTAATGTAGTAATATCAGTTCCTCCGGTTAGTGTAATCATTTCACAATGATCCATATCTGTTGGATCACCAGCACTCCCACAAGCAGCAGTCACATCGAATACATTGATAATATATTGGTCACCAGCATTTCCTGTAAGGGATAATTCAGTAAAGAAATCCTGAACAACCGATGGATAATCAGGATATAGGACTTCATACCACAAATCAGCACCAGCAACAGTAACACCTGCGCAATTAATGGAATTCCCCTCATCAGATGCAAGCGTTAGATCTCCTGTGCTTGCGACACCTGTATCATCCAGATTATTTGTTGTGACATTAATCGCATTATTACATACATCATTGGGCTGCGGTGCAGTTGCACAAATGGACAAAATATCAGTGGCGACATTCATGTCCGCACAAGTCAATGTTGGCGATGATGGATCAGGTAAGCCAGGCATAACCCTGATATAAATCGGAGCAGTACTATATGAGGTAAGACCGGAAATCGTGTATTCTGTTACGCCAGAGGAAAATACGGAACCTACAACATTCGGTTGGCTACCATTGGTATTGGAAATAGTGACACCTGCGGTACCTACTGCATTATCCGAGTTGTTAGTGGATACGGCTCCTGTGTACAATGCAAATACCGCATATTGGTCTGCATCTAATCCTGTCAAGGACAATGTGAACTCATCCGTTCCATCCGGCAAATCAATCTGATACCACAAATCCTGCCAGTTGGTCATAATATCGAATGGATTATCACAATTCCTTATTGAATTATTACCAAAATCAGGTACACCTCCACCCCATGCAAATGGTCCGGATGTTGTAGGGCCATCAATGGTTGCCTGATTGAAATCCAAAGGATAACAAGTACCTAGAATATTCGGAGATGTAGCGCTCCAGGAATCAGTACCATTACATGTGCTTGTCAAGGTGAATTCCTGTGTACAAACCAAATTAGCACTTCCGTCATACCCACTCAATGTTACGATATGAGAATTCAGATCTGTATACATGAAATCATAATCAGTGCCCGTTGTAACGGATGAAATGGTAGTACCGTTATCATCTGTTAATTCATAGGTAGTACCACCTCCTAAAGCAGAGAAATTGATTCTGCCAGTAAATGTCTCTGCTGTACAATCAAAGACAGGAGTTGTAATCGTTTCTGTTGTCCCTGTACAAGGTGAGGAAATTTTCACACAGAAAGTACCTGTTCTATTATTTGTGGAGCTACCCTCCTGGGCAACTACCAGGTAATACGTTGTACCTGCTGTAACAGCAACACCCGTAGCAGTGAGGTCTGGTTTGGTTGCCGTAAAATTATCATTACATCCGTATGCCAATACATCAGACGGGCAATTGGCACTCAAATCAGTGGTAAACATAAAGCCCATTTCAGGCGTGAAATTATCTCCACTATCCCAATTGGCAATGTCTGTAACAGCTATGTCCACTGTACCAGTAGAAGCAGCTACATAAGTCCAAACCATATCAATATCAGTGGCTGTCCACCAATCCGGATCAGAGGAACTACAAGGCTCACAACCAGCTCCAGTTTGAGTGTCAGTGTAATCACCTGTATTTATACTGAAATCTCCGCATTCCTCTACACCTGCAACAATCGGAGGTGCAGGATCAAAGATGGATACGTCATAAGTACCCGTCCAGTCATTGTTATAATGTTCGACTTCCAGATAGTAAGTAGCACCAGCAGTCAATCCTGAAACCGTTTGTGTCTCGTTCAATGGATTGCCGAAATTAAAGCATTCTATTTCAGTATCAGAAGCTGCATCACCACAACTCGCGTAGATTGCTCCCTCTACATCATTTATACTTGTTCCGGAAAGATTTGCATTATCCACAGTAATAGTTGCAAATCCTGAAGCTGGAGCAACGAATTTATAGTAAGCATCCTCAGAACTACCTCCTCCATCACAAGAAAGATTATTACCAGAATCAGTATAGGTCGTTACATCTAAGGAAGTGGTGGGCGTACCATCAGTGGTGACATTGAAAGCCTCTGCACACTCATCATTGTTACAGCTTGCAGATACAGCTACTCCTGAAGAAGCACAAGTTACAAATGCCGTACCCTCTGCTTCAATATTAACAGTATAAGAACCTACTGCCCTATTGAAAGTGTACATGACACCAGTCGTGGCATTCGATTGGACTACCGCACCATCAATCAGGATATCAGTCATATTGGCATCACCGGAACCGTCACTATCCACAGTAACCTGAATATCGAATGTACCTGCCCCACAATCCAAATTGGCATCTAGGATGGTTGCTGTCGGGAGCATGTTACATTCACAAAGTTCAGTAACTGGAGCCAAGACTAATTCACATCCACCATAAGCACTTCCATCAATAGTCAGGGTAACATTCTCACCGGCATTAAAAGGTCCGACGGTTGTTATACCTGTACCCGCTCCGGTGATGTTCAAGCCTGGGTTGACATCATTCAAAATATCCACATCCGTACCATCGCCTAGGGCGGTTACATCAACATCTATGCTGAATTGTCCCATACCACAATTCGGTGTAATAGAAGGACTATTGGCAGTAGGTGGTGCACAGAAATTAGCTGTCACTTCAACATCATCTATACTTGAATCACTTGTAAAGTATCCTGAATCCACGACTCTAAAACGCACAACCGTTTGACTTGAGACATAAGATGTTAGGTCTACGGTAAATTGTGTCCATACATCATATTCACCATCATAAATGGCTACATCCGTAGTGAAATTTGTACCACCATCGGTAGATACATCTATGTGCATTTCACTATCCGCCTCAGTATCGCTTGCATCTTCTTCGTTGAAGTACCAAAAACTTAAGCTAGCTGAACTGGCACCTGTCAAATTCATGGCAGGAGAATCCAATGCTCCGTTATCAGTTCCAGATTCATCATGCCACGCATAACAACCAGTACCCGTTGTATGGTCTGATGGAGCAGAGTAATTAGAACCATCAGTTGTTGCAAATGAAAAGGCTTCGAAAGATCCTGAGCCATTTGTCCAACCTGTTGGTAAGGAGCAAGTTGAAGACCCGAAGTCTTCAGATAGAACAGTAGTCTGTCCCATTAATCCAGATACTGCAAGGCACATGAATATCCAGAATGCGGAAAGTTTGGAGAAACTTCCCCTAGTCAATGTGTAGTTCATCTTTTTGTAGTTTTAGTTAAGCTGCTGGTGCTTAAAAATGTATAGTAAAATTAGACGAACTAAACTGGATAAAATAGCAAGATTAGGGACTAAACTTAACTTTATAATCCATCGTGACTTACCATAAATATTTGTATATCAATTCTTAAACGTAAAATTTAAGAGTATTTTTATTCATTTTTAAATACTGACAATTATTGGCAAAACAAGGTAGAAAATAGAATTTAAAGGTGGTAAAAAACAAAAAAGGCACATTCAAAATTGAATGTGCCTTTTATAATTCCCAACGTATAAGATTAGTTTGTAATATACAAATCTACTCTCCTATCGTTCTTATCTACAGTATTGGGTACTCCCCCTGCAGGTACTTCTTCTCCATAAGGCAGAAGGAAAACGCTGCCATTATTCAGGCCTTTTGACTGAAGATAACGCTTTACTGCATTGGCCCTTCTCATTGAAAGTGCCATATTGTATTGCTCGGAACCTTCAGCACTAGCATTACCTGATAAGAACAATGTAAAACGTCCGCCTTGGCTTGCTATGTTTGAGTGGATGGCATCCAATTTGGATTTCTCCGTAGCATTCAGTTCAGATGACCCCTTATCAAAGTATATACTACCCATTTGGTCAAAGAATGCGGAACCTGAACCTCCTTTTTCCAATTCAGCCAACTTGGCTTTCGTGCGGGACATATCTTCCTTGATGGCATTCAATTCAGCCATGATGGCTTGATCATTAGACTTTAGGTCTGCAATGTCAGAGGTGTTCTTATCAACTTGTTTTTGCAAAGAAGCCAATCGCTCGGCATCCAAGAGTCCTTTTTCTACCTTTTCAGAAAGTTCATCCACTTTTTCATTCATTGCCACATCCTTTTCCTCCACATCGGACTTAAGGATGGATAATTGGCCTCCAATACTATCAATCTTGTTTTCCAACATTGAGATGTATTGCTTTTCCTTGTTCGTTCTTCCACCGAATCGGTATCCTACAGTAATTTCATGTGAATTACCCAAATCACCCCTAGCTTCAGAATCCAACATCGTTTCATAGGTATAAGCAATATTGAATCTTTCCCTTACCCTTACCGCAGCTGATGCATGCAAGGCAGATGCGTTAGAAATACTATTCACAGAACGGTATCCTACACCTAACCAGAATGTCTCCTTGTAACCTGCAAGCACATTAGCATCCACTTGGAAAGGAATACCGGACACCTTTCTAGCAAGCACCAATGGCTCGACTGTGAAATCCTTGTTTGCCTGAATCTTATAACTTGCGGATACGAGATAATGCCTTTCCAACCCAAAAGAAACATTTTCCAGATTAGCAGGTTCTCGGTATTGTAAGCTGTTAGCTAGTACCTGGGGTACTGAAAAACCGATATTAAGACCCTTATAATGATAATTCAAGCCAGCCTGCAAATCAAAGTTGACTGTGTTCTCCGTTTCATTGAGCAATGTGTTATCCACATCCACTTCAGTATTGGCTTTGAGGTAATCGAATCTTTGATTCAATACACCCGCAGACAAACCAACCGAAAGTCTATGGCTCTTATCATCTGAAAAAGGAATATGATAAGCGTAGGTGAACATTGCTCCATAATTATTAATCAAGTGCGTTTCATCTGAGAAAACCATTCCTCCGATTCCTACATTTGAATTCTTAATGGGCATATCCAATGAAATAACATTGGTTAGCGGAGCATCGGGCATTTCCACCCATTGGATACGACTGGTAAGGTTGATATTGCCGAAGCCACTTTCACCCGCCCTTGCCGGATTATATAGGTATGGATTAAAGATATAATGATCCAATACCGGGATTTGTTGGGCATCAGCCGTAACGCTGAATGCTGCCAACAAAACGATTACTATATATTTGAATTGTTTCATTTTACAATTATTAATAGTGAACAATAAGATGATGAATGGATTAACGCTTAATCGTTACTGCTCCCTTGAACGTAGGACCATTAACTGCCTTAATCACATACCAATAAGTACCATCTGGCAAAGCCTCACCATCTAATGTACCATCCCAATCATTGTTATAATTATCGGTTTCGAAAATCTGAATACCTCCCCTTGCATACATTCTTATAGTGTATCCATCCTTTAGATTCTCAAGGTAGGTTACTACCCAAGTTTCATTGACACCATCTCCGTTTGGAGTAATCAAATCAACTATTTCCAGATTCTCATTAGGGATAACAGTAACATTCATCTCATCTGTACCAGAACATAAGTTCGCATCATATCCTGTTACGGTGTAGGTATATACACCTGCAGGGGCCGGACCGAAGATTGGATTGGCTGTACTAGGATTACTTAGATAATCCGTAGGAGTCCAATTGTAACTGATGGCACCTGTTGCAAGCAACTGGGCTGTTTCACCTTGTAATACTTCGATATCATCCATAGCCACAACCGTTGGCCCCTCATTGATGGAAACAACTGTCTCAAGAGCAGCAGAAATACAATCTCCAACCGTTACTTCAACAAAGTAAGTTCCCGCATCTGCCAATGATACATTATTCAACACAGGATTCTGGTCAGTAGATGAGAATCCATTGGGCCCTGTCCAATTATAAGTAGCTCCAAAAATACCCGTAGCAGTAAGATTCACACTGCCACCTACACAAGCCACACCTGAGTTACCGGCATTAATACCTGTTGGAGAAGCATCAATCTGAACATATGTAGTCATCGGGTCTGAAGAACAACCCGTGGCTTGGTCAATCATTACCAAAGTATAAAGCCCTTGGTGATCTCCTTCAGTAACATTACTGAAAGATGGATCTTCCACAGCGTCAACCGGTAGGCCATTAGGACCTGTCCACATATAATCTACTCCTGCTGCAGCAGGTGCATCAATCTGAAGTGTTTCTCCCTCACACAATGGGCCATTATTCGTAATCATACCATTGATGACCGGTGAAGCATCTATGACAACATTCGTTGAACCAGCTGCAGATTCGCAACCATTCTCAGCAACGACAACCGTATATGTACCTGCATCAGTTGCATTGACATTATCAAGTGTAACCACTGCCTGAGTTCCTACAATACCATTAGGACCGGACCATGTATAGGAAGCTCCAGGAATTGCGGAAGTCCCCAAAGTGATGCTTTCTCCCTCACAAACAGGGCCGTTATTAGAGGCCAAAGGAGTTGCTGGACTTGCTTGGACCACTACCTGAGCAGAGGTTGCAGATGAAGAACAACCACTAATTCCTACAACCAAGGTATATGTACCCGCATCTGCTGCTGAAGCACCTACTACTGTATATGTAGGGTCAGTTGTAGTTCCTAGAATACCATTAGGTCCAGACCATGTATAGGAAGCTCCGGATATCGCTGCAGTCGACAATACCAAATCATCTCCCTCACAAACAGGACTATTTGTGAATAAAGGAACGGAAGTCGGATTCGGCGTAACGGTAACAACCACACTATTCGTTGCAGTACAACCCGTATTAACATCTTCCACTACCAATTGGTAAGTACCTGAATTGAGATTTGCTACAGCATTGGTAATCTGTGGATTCTGCATACTGGATGACCAGCCATTCGGTCCTGACCATGAATAATCGTAATCAGCATTGAAATCAGTTGTCAACTGTATGGCTGAACCCTCACAAACAGGACTATTGGAAGTAATGTTAGGTGTCGGTAAATCTGGTGATACAATCACATCCACCTGACCTCTTGGTCCTTCACAATCACCAATTACCTCAGATACGTAGTAATCTTCAGAAGATACCAATACAGGTGTGGTATAAGAAGGCCCTGAGAAGATTGCGGTGCCTCCAGTTGCATCCTCGTACCAATTGAATGTACCTGCACCTGCAAATATTTCAGTCGAAGTTCCTTGGCAAATATTGATAGGCATCAGCATAGGCATTGCAGGAGTAGGTGCCACAGTAACACTGACAAATGATGGTGCTGAGGCGCAACCGCCATTTACTTCAGTGACACTGAAAGTATAATCACCAGCAGCAAGCATACCTTGTGCATCCGTGGTAGGATTACCTAAGTTGTCCAACCATTCAAGTGTACCACCTGTTGAGGTAGATGCAACCAGATTGACCATTTCTCCTTCACACACTTCAATATCAGCAGCTAAAGGTGGAACTGGCGTATCACTGACTGTAACTGTGATTGTAGTCGCCATGGATTCACATGCTCCATTGTCTTCGGTAACTGTGTACGTATATGTACCTGCAGCAAGTATTCCTTGGTTGGAAGAAACTTGTGTTCCGTCGGCATCATAATAATTCAATGAACCTGAGCCTGAAGCTGTAGCAGCAAGCATAACGTTCTCACCCACACATACTGCAACATTTGATGCAGTAGGAGCCATAGGAACAGTCGAAACGGTTACCGTTACAATATTGGCGGGCCCTTGACAACTACCATTGTCTTCCCTTACCGTATAGGTATAGGTGCCGGCAGCCAACATCCCTTGATTCGTACCTGTGGGATTACCCATGTTATCAAACCATGAAAGTGCTCCACCGGCAAGTGATGTTGCTGATAATATTATATCCTCTCCCTCACATGCTACGATATCATTCGCAAGTGGCATTTCAGGATTAGAAGTAACCGTAACAGAAATGGAAGTTGGATCTGACTCACAAGCACCATTATCCTCAGTTACAGAATAAGTATATGAACCTGCTGCCAAGAGACCTATTGTAGGAGAAACCTGTGTACCTGTATTATCGTAGTAATTCAATGTACCTGTTCCTGCAGCAGTAGCCATCAATTCAACATTCTCACCCTCACAAACCGTAACAGGGCCTGAGGAAGGAGCAGTTGGCTTTTCAGTCACTAATACTGATATGAATGCAGATTGACTGGTACAGCCACCATTGACTTCCTGTACAGAGTAAATGTAAGTACCAGCCATTGTCGGTGTAATAGTGGGAGATGTGGCCATGTTGTTCTGGTCGAACCAATTGAATGAACCACCTCCTCCGAATGCTTCCAAGGTAATGGTTTCTCCTACACATGCGGTTTGGTCAGATGCAACTGGTGCAGGTGTAGGTATGACATTAATAGTGACGCTCGTACATGGCGTTTCAGTGGTACAATCATCCTCATATCTAGCATAGTAAGTTGTCGTCTGAGTTTGGGAAACAGTGATGCTGTTACCAATTCCTACCGGAGGTCCTCCACAGAAATCCTCAAACCAATGTAATTCAGCACCTGTTCCAGCAGTTCCACCTACTGCAGTCAAGGTAACAAGGTTACCCGGACAAGTGAAGAAATCGGAAGCTGAGATAGAAGCAGGTTCAACAGATTCTGTCTTTACTGTAACTGTTGCTTGCCTATCAGACAAAGAAATCAGTGTACCGTTCTGTGTTCTAACCCTAAAGTCAGTCGTTTCATTCACAACAAAAACTTGGATATCATTATCCGTACCGAATACGGTCCAACTGTTTGCAGTAGAAGTATTTCTGTATTCCCATACATAGGTACCATTCCATTCTGCACCAGCTGACGCAAGAATAACCAAAGTTCCATCACATACTTCAGACTCTGAAAGAATCAGTTCATCCGGTCTAGGTGGCGTCCAATATATATCCGCACGGATACGAGGTCTATCGGAGTTTGCGGTACCATCACCATCGAACCATCCCCTATCTGTCCATCCCGGAGGAAAGGAACGAATATCTGTTTCAAAGTTGGCGAAATAACGATTGTCATCCCCACCGGTAATCAAGCAATCACAGGCACAACCACAATTCGCATTATAATTATTAACATCCTGATCCGCACTACCACAACTACCGAAACAGATGAATCCACCTGAACAATTGTAGCAATCTTCCTCCCAGTACTCATACCTCATTTGCATTCTGGTTGGTACAGTGGAGCCATAAACATTGGAGTGTCCGGTAATGTCGGCATGATCGAATGTTACTTCACCATCTGCGTTGTGCGCAACGAATCCAATGGGATTGGTCCAGCCTATCCCATCGACATCGACGTTGGCCCTAGCTTCTAATTTGATTTTGTGTTCCTCCTCTCCGATCTCATTTGATCCGCTGTAATCGAAATCAGTTTGAGTGAACCTAAGTCTGATGTCCATATCCCCATCATTATCCGTTTGGGCGAAAGCCATAATGGAGAAAGACAAAAAGAACAGAAGTAGATTTAGTTTCTTCATCTTTTATGTTTTGATAAAAAATTAATTGAGTTATATATTCTGGGGTATTAACCGAATTTACTTTGCTTCGTATTCATAGGGTGTGCCCTCTGTGTACTGCTTGATGTATGCATCCAAATCGAACCCTTCTGGAAGTGTAGGGAATTGGCCGTACTTTTCCTCGTATTCTTCAGGATGGTATACAAAATGCCAATGTTGCAATTTCAGAGCATATACATCATCGGGTTCATTTTCACCTTTGGCAGGATAATCCTCTCCAAAATCCGGATAGGACATGAACTCAGGCAATTCAGGCTGGATTCCCAAGTCCACTAATGCCCTGGAATCCGATGGTTTCATTGCCATGATTTCAGGTGCATTCAGGAAATCCTCGTATTCCTGCATATGCTCATCTTGCCATTGTTTGATGAGGGTTTCGTATTCCTCTTGTGATTTTGCTAAATCCTCTGATGGGAAATGAGGAGCAATTTCCTTTAGTCTTGCCTTATCCAATCCTGCAGCTGCCTGAGAAAAAGGACTATAATATTTTTTGATGATGTATGGGTTTTTCATACCCAAGGATTCCCAAGCAAATCCCTTTGATTTGATATCATCATGGTTTGCGAAAGCCTGGAATTCATCGAAATGATTTTCCGTCCAAGACTTGAATGCTTGGGTATATCCTGTATTATCCTGACCATCCATGAACTCTTCAGGATTGGGAAAATGAGGAGCCCTATCCAAAGATTCCGAATAATCCACCTTTAGGAATTTCAGGACACCTAATACCGGATCCTTGCCTGTATATTGTTGTAAGTCAACATCAGCTGACTTATTCTGACAGCCAGCAAAAAATGCAATGGAAAGAAATATGCATAATAATGCATGTGGAAGTTTGTTCAAGTTTAGCATTCTCATTTTGGTTTGGTGCTTACCAAATAGGATATGTTTCGTACAAATATAGTGATATAATTCTCAATTCCACTTTTTTAACGTTCACGAATACATACCCGTATCTATCTAATAACTAGCCTCTTATCATAAAAACAACACATATGTTTTATGCTGTAGTCATAACTTACTGTAATTGAGTGCAAAACCAAGGACTACTGAAGAAGTGAAACCACATGCCATGGTAATCGGGAATGATGTCCTAAATCGAACCCAGCACATGTAACACCAGATTCAGACCAAAGAAGAAAATCATAAGAGCCGACAATATTGTAGCATAGGGGTTTACAGCTGCCCTGAACTCATCCAGCTTTTCCTGTTGTTCTGGATTCTTGGCTGTGAGTCTGCCTGTTGAGAATAAGAATAGATATATCCCACCTGCGAAGAAAAGGATTTCATATATGTATGTGAATATTTCCATGTTACAAATATAAGACAGCCCATAGAAACATAGTTCCTACGGGCTGTCTCACAACATCCATTATGAAAGATTACTTAGCTATAACAATCCTTTCAGTAACTGATTGTGTCTTGCTCGTCAGATGTATGAAATATATACCTGATGGCAAATGGTTAGCATCCACAGGAATTGAATCATTTGTCAATATCCCATTATGGATATTACCAACTATCCTACCACTCATATCCATCATCCTAATCTGAATGATTTCATCATTATATCCATTGTGAGTGATTCTCAATTCCATATTACCAGAATTGGGATTTGGAACAACAATCAATTCCATGTCCATCAATACCATATCAGAATTGACTGCATTCAAATTTTGTCTTGGCAATGTACAAGCCGTATTATCCATTACATTCACGCCATTTACAACATCAATATTTCCAGTGAAATTAATTGGTTCAAATTCTCCACAACCATTACATATCGGGAAATTATATCCAGAGAGATTGCTATTGTTTCCACTGACTCTGATATCATTATTAGCATTCCCACTAAATGAATTAAATACAGGATTATTCATATCTCCCAATTCATTCAAATCACTTGAATTTATCATTAATCCCCAATCAACAATATTGGAATTATTATTTAATATCCTGATACCATCATTATTATTAAAAAATTTATTACAACTTAAATCAACCATGTGATTGGTTGTATTATAATTCCTGAATAATACACCATTAGAAAACTGATTAAATTCATTATCCGAAATGGGAAGTACGGAATTGGCGGCAAGTAAATTTTCAGTCAGAAAACTATTAAATAATCTGAGTCCGTTTCCTGTTACAGGATTACCTGAAACATTCATTAATTTATTACCTGTAAAACTATATTCCACAACATTATCCAATTGGACAGCATTATCCAGTACTTCGAAAGTATTATTGAAAATCTGAACATTCAATGCCCTCACGGCTCTTAGTGCTACGGAGGAATTAGAAACAATATTATTATCCACATTAATTATTGTCCCGATGGGATTGGTATAATTAGGATGAATTTCACCTATGTTAATCCTATCGCCCCAATAGTACATGAATGTCATTGCATTAGCTGTAATTCCATCAAAATTATTCTCCACTATATGAATCGAATTCCGATTCAGATTTAATGTATAAATCCCCCTATCCAGATTTCGGAAAGTATTATCTGTAATATTTGCCAATGATGTATTCTCAGCATTTAATCGTGTTGAAAGTATATGAATACCATGAGTAGATAAAGGAGAGTTTATATCATTATATTCAAAAATATTATTCACAATATTAAATCCTAATCTGGCCCTGAAATTCGCTTTTTGGATATGAATTCCTTGGATATTATTTAATAAAAATGAATTTGAAACATCAATGAGATTATCATATTTCCCATGTGCTTCCTGAACCAAAATCGCATTGGTAGCATATGAAATCGTGGTATTATTCCGTACCATAATAGAACCCGTTCTTGAATTATTCAGGTTACCTGCATACAAGGAAAGTAATTCGATACCCTGCCACAAATCATTAGTACCACAATTTGTATTTTTGGTCAGGATACTATTATCAATAATTAATTGAGCCGTGGGTGAAACTTCGATTTTACCATTCGGAGAAAATCTGAGTGTACTATTATTGATTTCAATGATAGTATTATTGGGTATGGTAATGATACCATCAATGAATAATTCCTGACCATTAATATTCGATGAGAATTCGGTCAAAACCGTCGGAGTACAACAATCATCATAGCAAACTGATTGTTCACTATTCGTAAGTGTGAATGTTGTCAAAGGCATGTCTTCACCGTTGGTTAATAATTGTGTGGTAATTACCTCTGTATTATCGGAGGAGGAAACATTTGGATTGGTAATGGTAGGCACATCTAATTGCCCGCATACATCGAATGGATTACCGAATCCATCCATTTTCCAAACCCGTGGGGTAACAGGCTCTACGCTATTTGCACTCAAACTAGACCAAGCAACGACGGCCGCACCATCCCCGGATGTATGGCACATGTCGATTGATAAATTGTACCCAGGGATTTCATAAGCTGTGGATTGTACAACATTCAGTTGTTCATCCAATCTAACCGTCTGGTAATCTAGATCATCATTAGATGCGCTACCAATAGGTATTCTCATCAGATACCCAGATTCCATTTCGATAGCCTCTAAAAGATGATGCCTATATTGTATTCCACCCTCTGGAAAATATTCAAATAGGACCGTCGATGTGATCTCACTACTCCATAAAACATTACCATTCAGGTCCATTCTTAGTACCACGATAGGATAATTCGTTGCGCTAGCTTGCTTATTGGCAAATACGACCAATTCATTATCATCATTCAGGAAAATGGTTTCCACCATTAGATTTTGGTCAAGATTCTTTCTCCAGACAAAATCCCCTGTAACTTCGTCCACCCGTGCTACATGAAATCCACCTACACCACCAAGGATAAAATCATCTCCATTCGGTAATTGCATGATGGTTTTGGGATGATTGAAATCAGACGTGGAATTACTGTATACCCGTTCTTCTATTAAACCCGGATTGCCATCGGCAGGAATCGTGAAAATCTTGAAGAATGGACTATAATCGGATGTGAAAGTTGCCAAAAGACGAATATCACCATTATGGTCCTCAATCATGTCCAATGGGTATCGTCGGGATCCCTCGAGCTGTTTCTCTAGGAACCTACTCCAAAGATAATCACCATTGGCGTCTAGCTTAATCAAAATGATACCATCCCTAATGGTAGGGTCCGTACCCGTAATACCTCTAAAATACCCCGCTAATATGATGGTGCCGTCAGAAAGTTTCTCAGATTTAATGATTTGTAAATCCTCAAAATCAGTATTGAGATTGAATGAATAAAAATCGACTACTGCCCCACTTTCATCCAACTTGTATATAAAGGAATTTGTTTCTGTTGTAGGGCTAGCTGTTGCATAATCGGGAGCATCACCATAGCCTACCATGACATATCCGCCACCATTCAACTCCTCAATACACGTTCCAAATTCGGTATAACCGTCCGAAGTATTTTGGTTGAGGGTATAGATATTTTGGAAATTAGGACTACAATCATCACTAATAGTAATGGTCTTGCAAACCTGTTTGGAACAATTAGGTTGGTTGGTATTCATTGCCGTAAGGCAAACATTATAGGTTCCACTATTCTGATAGACATGTACAGGATTATTCAATAGCGAGGTTCCCCCATCTCCAAAATCCCAAGTATAACTCACATTCTGAATAGAAGATGAGGAATTGAATTGAATCTGGCTGTAAACCAGAGGCAATGATGGAGCAAAAATAAAATCCAAATCTATGGATTCCACGAAGACCGTTACGATATCCGTTGTAGGCCAACCTCCCATACTTACTAGTTCTGCGGCATCCTGCGTTGAAAAATTCCTGACCAATTGATAGGATGTTGTTATTGATGGCGAAACAGTCAAAATGGGGTCTGCAGCATCTGCCACTATTGTCTGGTTTGTATTCAAATCAATCCATGTATATGTCATATCAGAAAGAGCACATTCATAATCACCTATGGTGGCACTTTCCAAGCAGCTAATGATAACATCCTCACCTGCTGTGAAATTATCAGGAATCAACTCGATATGAGTGACTACTATGTCGGAAATATTAGCATCGGTTTCAGAGGGATAGATAATCAAATCATTAAAATCTCCATCTCCTTGTAGCTCAAATCCTCTGACATATCTCCTGAAATCCACATCGTCAACAGCATTGACCATTTCTGTTTCAAATATTTCGAAGGCTCCTGATGAATCATTGACATTCTGGTTCCCGAAAGCACAATCATCTTGAGCATCAAAATCGTCATTTGGATTTCCGTTATTTATTCCTCTTTCATTATTGGCCAATATCACTCTTGTCTTGTTATTACCCGTCTCTGTCTTTTTGTACATAGAAAACAGATAGCGTTGGTTATCCGTGGCACCTACGGTGGTTTGTATCCCCCTACCTTTGCTTTCTGTGCCATTAGTGGGATTTTGCTGCACCCTTAGTCTTGCCCCACCAGCAGATGAAGGAGCATTGGTCAGGCTTTCATCAGGCATATAAGTTGCACGTCCATGAGAATTGAACCATACCGGAATCTGTCCATTACAAAATGCGTATAGGTTGTCCGATATGGTATTTTCTGTACATAAGTTCGGATTACAAACCATATTACAATCATCCGGACCAAGGATACAAGCATTGGGTATTGAATTACAACAGCTTATGAATAATGGAGCGGATATATTATTGGAATAATCACATTCCAATAAGGGAACAATTGGAAAATCAGGTATTTGATCCCCATCATTATCGGAATAAGGATTAGGATGAAGGGTTCCCGTAATATTTCCATCATTATCCAAAATGAATTCATTATTATCATTCACTACTGCATAGGCTTGTCCTAAGGGTTCATTGATTGGCAATGTAATATTTATACATTCTCCAACACTGATGACATTGCTGGACATTTGCAGGTCAGAAATGGACAATGAAGTAATCAATTGCCCATTGGAATTCGGATCCAGAGGATTATTTGAGTAGATGGATAGATTGGCATTGCTGCTCATTGCTGCATCACCATTGTTACATATCTCAATATAGAATTCGGTACCATTACCTGTACAGGCATAAGAAAACGAAGTGATTTCCGCATCCGGTAATGGAGCATTCTTGATACCATACTGGAATGGATAAGCATTGAAAGATGCATCCGGAATGAGATGATTCAATTGTTGGTGTGTAGGGACAGTGAGGTCGTCATTGATATTCGTAGCAAAATAATTGTACTGATTCCAGATACCCCTAGTGGGCATCCATGGTGTACTATTGGAACCATACACCACCAAATCATCATCACATGGAATAATCAATTCAGTTTCGTTATCCGCATCAATATCAGCTATGACAGCATGCTCAACCTGCGTAGTTGAGGAGCAGGCCTCCTGTTCTAAAACCACATACTCATTGATATTCGCATCATACGATATAATCCTGAGTGTCGTTTCATCCCTATAGACGATTTCCTGTCTTCCATCACCCTCAAAGTCGAATGCAATGATTCCCGTACTGTGGGAAGTATCGTCATTTGCAATCGTATTGGCTACTTCCACAAGATTACCATTGACACAATCATAAAATCTGATTTGTCCATCTATGATGAGACCGATTTCCAATTCAGGGTCATTATCCATATTGGCTACGGTTGGCCTATTCGTATAACCTGTAAAAGTAGTTTCACAAATAATTTGATTCTGTTGGATATCCCACACATACATACCTCCGACGTCATTATTTGAATTCACAACTTGCTTCAATTCAACAATGATGGCATCAAGCGTTCCATTTCCGTCGAAATCAGCAATACTAGCCTGTTGATTCCTGTAAATCTCATTAGCAGCAAGTGGATGAATCTCAGGCCAATTGGCTTCCCGTGCAACAATCATGGATGGAGATCCACAAATAGCATCCAAATCCACGGCATATACCTGTCCTCCAACCAGAAGTTCTAATCCTCCACAAGTCGGACAAGCACTATCGGGAAGTAAATCTGCTGCAATGGATATCGAATTATCGAAGAAACTACTACCTCCGATGTTATTATCTTCTCCTCCCTCTACTAGGAGATCTCCATTCACACTACTGAAAATCTTATTGAAAGCATACAATTCAGGAACACCATCTCCATTGAAATCAGCTACCTCTATTCCAACACCCACATTCCCCACAAAAGAATTGGGATAAATGACCGGTTCTGTTGAATTCCAAAGGTGGGCAGGTGCCGTTGAACAGCCCGTAGTCTCGAAGCACATGATATATCCATCATTCGAAAGGAAAAGGATGTTAATCTTTCCATCCGTAGGGTCGAGATCTGCAACAGTTGCATTATTATTGGGACTGTTTGGCATGCCTGGAGGAAAAGATACGGTATGCTCGATTGCAAGTGAGATTCCATCTATCACATTGAAACTATTCGATGACAAAGGATTCCAACCTATGATTTCGGACTGGGGATCACAGTCTATATTTGCCACTATGGGAATTGTCCTTTTGGACCATGTGTTCAATAAGCGGTATTGTTCCTCGAAACTGAAAGGAACAGTGCCTGTAACATCAATACAATCATCAGGACATGCATTGTAGTAATTGTCCTCACAATGGCTACAGCAATCAGGGTCGTAACAATCCACTAAACCATCACCGTCATCATCTATTCCATTATCACAAATCTCATAATCAGCCCAGACTATCGGGTCATTAACCACTACACATTCACAAGTCGTTTCGGTACATGAACCAATGGATGTACTCGTCACCTGCAGACATACTTGGTATGCGCCTGGCATATCATACAGCACAGGAGGAGGATTCACAGCCGTACTGGTTTGTCCGTTACCGAAATCCCATGAATAAAGGGCTATATCGCCCGTTGTGTTATCCGTGAATGTAAAACTCTCTCCCGTTTCAATGACTCCGGATGGGTCCGTATAATTAAAGCCTGCTCCTACATCGCATAATACCTCAATATCCGCACAAAACATTTCGGTACAACCTGTATTGGCACAGTAAACGGTTTCCAGACAAATCGTATGGGTTCCCTCATAGCTGGGGGTGTATTCGAATGTTGGGGTTGATGGTCCTTGTAAGGTATTGAATGTCCAATCGAATGAACATATCTGATTATTCGGGTCTTCCTGAACGAAGTTAATGGTAGTTCCAATCAAGACCTCTGTCGGGAAATCGAATGTCGTTACTGGATTCAATTCGCATACCGCATCCAAATCCACGCAATAGGTATCAATGCAATCCGCATCATTACAACGTATAATTTCCAAACATACCGTATTGATACCTATGGTATTGAATGTAAAGTCCAAGGTATTTGTTGTACTTAGGGATGTCCCATCCACTGTCCAATTATAAGAACACACCAAACCATCTGGATCAGTATGAGTGAATGTGTAGGTTGTCCCCACGAATATTTCCGCAGGGGTTGGAAAAGTGGCATCAATAGGACAACAATCGCCCAGGCACCCCTGCGTTTCCGCATCATTGACCTTACTAAGAATATGTGCACTTGGTAATGGTCCGAATCCATTATTGAAATTAATGCCTGGTGTTCCATATGTAGCGCCTAAATCTAAGTGGCAATAACTCATTACGGTTCCACCTGTATTCGATGTTGGTATAATTGGATTGTTGTTGTCATAACAGCTGACTCCCTCTGCCTCATCAGCCTCATCCACCATTCCATCCCCGTCATCATCCGTTCCATTATTGACAAATATGTAATTGCCACAATCATCAATTTGCTGACCACCCCATATACATGCATGCGTATGACCAGAACCGAGGTTATGCCCCAATTCATGTGATACGACCTCCACATCCCATGAGTAGGTTGGAAAACCCGCATAGGTACCATCAATTCTACTCACTGCATATTTCTTAGTTTCGTCACAAAGTACATCCAAGTACGCCAATCCTCCCAATCTGCCTTGGGCAGGGTGCATGGATATCAGGTGTCCCAAATCGCCTATGAAAGGAGGATTAACATTCCCATTATTATAATAATTAGCGAATGTTGCCAAAGCTCCATCCACATTATTAACCACATCATTGTTTTGGAGATTATAATAGGGATCATCTACCTCCCAAACAGCAACCTCGGTCAGTTTTATATCAATGCCATCATTCTGGAAAAGAAGGGTAACTTCATTGAACATTCCAGTAATATAATCCACGACAAGCTGTTCTATGACAGCATCAGTTGGTGGTGGATTGGTATTGGGTGCGAAATGGTCAAAGACATAATGGTCGCATTCGAGATAGACACCTACACATTCCGTAGTGTTTTGTTGCCTTTGTTTGAACATATCCAGTTCAGGACCTACAGGTATCTGTATGTCATCCTTGGTCTCACACTTGAGTTGATGAGGCAGAAGTAGTTGATTATCATCATAAATGACATAATTGGTTCCCCTTTCTGACGAGGGACCTAATTTACCTAGGACGTAAGTTTTACCATTATACATAATAAGTCCTCTGACCTCATTTTTGAATATGCTAAATGCTATACTGGAGTTTGATTTTTGACCCTTTATATATCCATGATAGTACACTCCTTGTTCATATTCGAAAGGTTTCTTGCCATCAAGATCTAATGTACTGAATATGGGATTGCCCTTGAATAACTGGTTGCGATGGAGGACAAGTCTCCATGATTCACCATCATCAAATGGAATTTCAAGGAAAAGGACATTGTTTTGTGTTTCCAATAGCTTTTCTGAGACCTTAGGATTGAACTTCAGTAATTGATAATCTTTTATCAATCCATCCAGTTGCTTCGATTTACCCTCTTGCGTCTCAAAAAGGTTCTGCCCCTTGATAGAGGATGGGATACCGATTAAAAAAGAGAATAATAGGATAAGGAAAAACTGCTTCCCGACTTGGGAATCCAGTCTGTAATTGTGTGTCTGATACATCTGTTTTGGTATTAATTGTTGAATTTATTGGGAAATAGAGTTAGTGTCATTGTCATGGACAATGATTGGATAATAACTTGTAATAGGATATTATGAGGGTGGGAAATGTAGGATTACTCATTTTCCAGGGTTTATATTTTAAATTAGTTGTTACTACAAAGCTATTAAAATTCATTCATATCCCAAAAAAATGATTCATCATAGTTACAACCTTAGAAATTACCCCTTTTGAATTCTTTATTAACCCAGATAAGCTTATAACTGAGGACAACGATGTCAGATATTATACTTGGATGATTATCCTAATTGGATTTTTAGTCACAATGCAATGTTTTAAGCAACTCTCTTACATAATTTGAAAGAAATTAGGGTATAGTGTATATTACGTGCATCAATTTCTGCACTAAAACCGTTATAGTTGTATAAAATTCAAAAGTCCGTGAAAAGATTTACATACTTACTCTTGGTTTGTTTTGTGGTATTGGGATTATCCAATTGTGTTGATCCACCTGATTACCCGGATGAGCCCATCATTGAATTCCAGAACATGAGTAAGAACTTCATGCAGCAAGCTGCCATTGAGGGGGATTCCCTGCTCATCAATTTTAGTTTCACGGATGGGGACGGGAATTTGGGCTCTAACCCCAATGAAAGTTTCTTGGACGTTTTCCTCACAGACAAACGGGATGGTTTCCTAGCTAACCAGTATAAGATACCCTTTATTCCCCAACAAGGAGTAGGGAATGGTATTTCTGGGGATATCACAGTTATAGCTTACACCAGCTGTTGCATTACGGAAGTCTTTCCACCATGTTTTGCCACTCCTAGTATTCCTACCGATACATTGATATATCAAATCCAAATCATGGATAGGGACAGTAATATGAGTAATATCATCGAAACCGACCCTATTATTCTGGGTTGTAACTAAGCCAATCCATATCCTTAACCAAGTGTTCAAGGGTAAAGGCTTCCTCACTATCTGGTTCGGGTTGGTGGTTGTACTCCCAATTGGCAATGGCCGGAAGGCTCATTAATATGGATTCGGTCCTACCATCGGTATCCAGACCAAACTTCGTTCCCTTATCCCATACAAGATTGAACTCAACATATCTACCCCGTCTGATGTGCTGCCATTTTTTTTGTGTTTCAGAAAATGGCTTATCCATATTATCCGTTAGTAGTTTCAGGTAAATCGGACAGAAAGTATTTCCCACATCCAAGACGTAATCGAATCTTTGTGTTTTGGTAAAACCATCATTGCTTGACAATCTATCAAAGAAAATCCCACCTATTCCCCGCGTTTCTTTCCTGTGTTTGATATAGAAGTAATCATCCGCCCATTTCTTGAATTTGGGATAATATTCCGCTTGATGCTTATCACAGGTTTGTTTCAGCATGGAATGAAAGAAACGGGCTTCATCCGGAACAATATAGTGAGGTGTCAAATCAATCCCACCTCCGAACCACCAGACACCATTATCCATTTCAAAATATCGGACATTCATATGGATAATGGGAACCAAGGGGTTAACAGGATGCAATACGATCGACACACCCGTAGCAAAGAATTGACCTCCATCTATCCCAATGGCTTTTGATATTTTGTCAGGCAATGCACCCTCCACTGCTGAAAAATTGACTCCACCTTTCTCTATGTGCTTGCCTCTAATGATTCGGGTTCTGCCACCTCCTCCACCAGGTCTTTCCCATAAGTCCTGATGGAACTTCGCACCATCCACGTTTTCTAGCTGTTCGCATATGTTATCCTGAAGTGCCTTGAATGCCTCTGCTATTTTCTCCTTAGTCAACATCAATCAGATTGGTTTATATGGTTCTGTGCCAATATACTTACCGGAAATAATCCATTCGTATAAAATGAGACAATTATTTCCTTAGGTATTATCTTGCGTACAAAGATAAAGAATATCAAAATGGCTATCATACCAAACCTTTCTTTTCGATTTTATGGAATGATTCTATTTTGCCTTGCGATGATGCTCATCACTGCCTGCCAGGGAAATGGTAGACAGGAAGTCGTAGGGCCATCAGATGGGCAGGAAGTAATAGGTATGGATTCCATGGATATTGAACAAGCCATATCGGATGGTCTCGATTATCTGGAACGCCAAGGCGACAGTATAGATCCGCTATTATTCCCTATTCTGGACTATATGAATCTTGCTTATGAGGTAGAGCGAAGCTGGCCTTATCAAGATGCAATAGAACTTAGAAAAAGAGATAGTAATTATTACCAATATCCCATGATAAGGTGTTATCTGGGTTATAAACCCTACAATGGTATCAATGAGAAAGATATTGAAGCAATACCTGAACGAACCAGAGGTTTGGTTCATGGATATCTGTGTGAATCTTTCCCGATTGGTGAGGATTATCTTTTTGACTACACCAGCACCATTGCTAAGGATAGCTTAGGATACGGCCTCACTCATGCGATACTGATGCTACAATGGATGGAGGACAAGAATTGTGTAACCAACAGAGAAAAAGTCATCCGTTTAAAGGAAGAATACTCTAGGCACCTGCAAAGCATCATTCACAAAAATCAGGCACTTACCGATTTAAGAACAGAGGCAATGGCCATTGCATTCTATACCCAACAGGATTACCTTGTGGAACAACATCATATACAAGAAGTATTGGATTTCCAAGATTCATCCGGTGGTTGGTTAGGAACCAGGGTAACCCACCACATTGGCAACCATCACTTTACAACTTTGGCCGTTTGGGTTCTTAGTGCTTATCAGCACAGGAATAAGGAACATCAGCCTTGGCGGAACCAATTATTGAATCAAGAATAGTAATTACCTCATGAAATTAACGGGAGGTGAAAGGGAAGAAATCGTAACAGAGGAAGTCCCCGTACATCCAAAACTATCCGTTACCTCAACAGTATAAGTTCCTGCACTGGATATGGATATGGAGGGGGTCATCTCCGTATTCGACCATTCATAAGCATCAAAACCAGTTGAGGCATCCAAAGAAATACTACCATTCGTACAAAGGGTTCCGGAGGGCGAGATGCTAGGATTGGGTTCCGCATCCACCACAACCATTACCTCATCAATGGAAGTACAGGAAGTGGCATCCGTAACGGTTACGGTATAAGTCGTGGTCGCAACGGGTGAAACAGTCGTCGAAGCCGTCATATCACCTGTGCTCCAAACATATGAAACACCTCCTGATGCGGTTAAAGTGGTACTTGTATTGCTATCTCCCACACAGTAACCCACATCTGCACCTGCATCAGCAAAAGATGCGGGCATACAATTGTTATTCATTCCATTAATCCAAGCAGCATTAGCGGCGTTATTAGGTGCTCCCGGAGTTTCCTGTGTGGATGTAGAACCAATAGACCAATTGGTCGTTAGACTGGGATCATCATCTATGTTGTTTGACATGTAGAATACATCACCTGAAGCACTTCCGGCAAAGTAGATGATGGTATTACTAGTATTATTCCCCCAACTTACCGCATGATGCGGTTGTGTGAGATTGGATGGAGAAACCGTTTGGTAACTATCCCCTCCATTCCGCATAATCACGCCATTCCAATTGCCTCCAAGTGCATAAGGTCCCAAAAAATTAGGATTAGATAGATTCGGGACGTTGGAATTCCTTTCCAACAAAATGGAGCTGTAAGGTAAAACGTAAACGCAATCATTATTAGCATCCGTCTCATCCTGTGGTGGAAGATTCGGATTGATATCACTATTGTTATACAATACAATCAAAGAGCCCGGCTTCACACAAGACCATTGGCTTGTATTCCTGAACCGGATATGACCGTTGGCAATACCTGTTCCTGACCCCGCAGCGAACCATCCGTTATTGTCATCTACAATCCAATTTCGGATATCTACGCATTCCGTAGGACAACCGGTCGAACCCAAAACCAATAATTCGGTGTATTCCTTATTGTTGGAACCTTGCGAAACCTCGTTGATTACTAGCTGTGCAGAAAGGCACATAGGTAGTAAAAATGATATGGAAAGAAGTAGCAGTCTCAATGTCGTATCATTTGTGTGGTATACAAATTTAATCCAAAGGTTTGGACATCATGCAATTGTAGCATTATTTTAACCTAAAATTGGTTTGGTTTGATGAATGGATTACCAAAGTACTCTTTATCCGTTCATCCGTACACCTAAGGATTAGATGTAAAAAATGGGTCAGGGTTGGAACTTAAAGTCTGATATCTTCGTTTTTAGATTGTACATTATCATGTAACAAGAAAATTCATACATCATGCGTCTTCTAGTAACATATCAAATCATTAAGACCGCTCGTGTCGCTTTCCTCTAGTATGAGGTGGTGTCTTTCCACCATTCACTTTCGTATTAGGGTTGTTCACAATTATATAATAGGATTACTGATGTGATAAGATTCTGATCCATTAGAACTTGCCACTTTCCTATCCTTGTGCCAACCCATCATATTTACAATGTATCATTTCAATTAGGTACAATTACTTTTTAATTTGCATTATGTCAAGATTAAAGATTAGAGGTAATGATTTGAAGACCATAGGTATCACTTCCGGACCCTTGGCCGGATTGGCGGTAGCTATTGCAAAGAAGCATTACAGAAAAGAGGATTATGATAGATTCCTCAATGAAATAAAAATCGTAACCCAAAAGCCCGAGGATTTTATAGATAATGTTGTGTGGGAATCCTATGCCCAAAAATTAATGGACCAAAAAATCGTCGAGGAACGTTTCGAGGAGATTTCCCTGAATGAGGAACCTGTTCCATATAAGATATGGGGAGCCAAATCCATAGAGAATGGCGCGCTGAACCAGATGGATATTGCAGTACATTTACCTGTGTGTCATTCAGGTGCATTAATGGCAGATGCCCATCAGGGTTATGGTCTTCCCATTGGTGGTGTCTTGGGTGTGGAGAATGCCGTTATCCCGTATGGTGTGGGAATGGATATTGGTTGTAGGATGTGTCTTTCTGTTTACCCCCTTTCAGAGGGCTATCTCAAGGAACATGCCTACAATCTTAAGGAGATGGTTAAGATGAATTCCAGATTCGGAAAGAATCTTTTTGATTCACCTAACGACTCTGAAGTGTTGGATAGAAAGGAATTCAAGGAAATCCAAATCGTTCGTAAGCTAAAGGACAAGGCTTACAGACAGATGGGTACTTCAGGTTCCGGTAATCATTTTGTAGAATTCGGAATCACTGAAATCCTCGACCCTGACAATGATATGGGATTGAATACCGGCAAATACCTTTCCTTATTGACCCATTCGGGTTCAAGGGGATTGGGTGCCAATATTGCACAGCATTATACCCAAGTAGCTATGCAACGCACCCGATTGCCGAAACATGCCAAGAATTTGGCTTGGTTGAGTCTGGATACCCAGGAGGGAATGGAATACTGGTTGGCTATGAACCTGGCGGGGGATTATGCCTCCGCTTGCCATCATGACATCCATCAGAGAATCGGTCAGGCTTTGGGCGTGGAAGCACTTTCTGTGGTCGAGAATCACCATAACTTTGCTTGGAAAGAAATCGCTCCGGATGGTACCGAACTGATCGTACACCGAAAAGGTGCTACTCCTGCCAAAAAAGGCGAATTAGGAGTAATACCCGGTTCGATGACTGCTCCGGGCTTTATCGTAAGAGGTAAGGGAAATCCTTTGTCATTGAATTCTGCATCACACGGTGCCGGTAGGCAGATGAGTCGCAAAAAGGCTCGGGAGTCCATGACCAAGAAAACAATGAGACAGGTACTTTCCAAAGCGGGGGTAACACTCATTGGAGGTGGTTTGGATGAATCACCCCATGCTTATAAGGATATTCATCAGGTGATGAAAAGCCAGACCGACCTGGTCGATGTGTTAGGAACATTCATGCCTAGGATTGTCCGGATGGATAAGGGATAAAATGACTCGGCGTCTTGCATCGAATGGTGCAAGACGCTGTATTCCCTAATCCAAACAGGCATTTGACTTTAATAATCATTATATTGTTATTCATGTTAAGTCTTTAATCCCAACCAACAATGATTTATGACCTTGATTAAGTTTAGTGGATCCATTGATATTACGAGAACAGCCTATTTTGGTATTTTAGCCATAGGGAATATGCTGAACTTAATCCTCTACTCTTTCTTGGCATGGGAACTCGACCCCATGCACATATTGATCTACTTCGCAATCATATTGTTTACAGGTTTTATTTTCTTTCCGCATTTCATACTACATAACCTAGTCGTTGTATTATCCTATCGCTTATCGACAAGCGCCCGGATACTTTACCTGTATCTTGGTTCGCTTTCTTTTTTACTGACTTTGACCTACTCGCTACTATTGGCCAATGCCATAGGGTTAAACATGAAAATGTATGCTTGGATATATTCAATAGTCTATGCTATCTGTTCCTGTTTGTTTACGCTTAGGGCATCTATGGATTATAATAAGAGGGAAAAGCCAAAATTAAAAGTTTACAGTGATGCCCAAATCTTGGATAAAATCGATTCTGTATGAAGCCATCGAGTATTGAGAGGAGCATTAGGATTTATATATATACTATTCTTTTAGGAACCCTCTTGACCAGCATTATCCTAGCCTTATTAATGGGTAATATCCTAGCATTTCTGTCTTTCTTTATCTTCGGTACGATTACTACCGGCTTACTGAGCATTCCCAATATTATCATAATAAATTATGGGCTAAAATTCATTTATAGTAATGCCTACCAATTTAGCAAAAGGTATACATATCTATTTTTTCTTTGGTTGATCTGCAATGTTATACCGCTGTTGATATTCTTTATATTTCTAGATAGCAGAATCATTTATTCCATAGATGATATTCTGGTATTTATTGCATTGAGTACAATATATATCCTAGCATCCTTGTATTTCATATTTATGGTAAATCGAAATGCGGACAAGAAGCATCCACCAGTATTTGCAGATGATGAGAGGATTTATGATGAAGAAATACTTGACAATGACTTGTAACTAATTCAATTCTAGAACATCCATTCGTCCAGATACTCCGCAAAAATCTTGGACAGGTTATAAGCATCAGAGATAGCCCTGTGATGGATACCCTCAAATTCGAATCCATTCTTTTCAACGGCTTTTTTGAGTCCGTAGGGCTTAGGGAGTTTCTTGAGTTGTTTGTATTGCCATTTGAGGTCGATGTGTTCCTTGGCCCAATCACTCTCTAGATGATGCAATTCACAATCATGCACCAGCATTTTCTTATCAAAGGCACCCCATGAGCAAAGGAGGTAATCATCCCCATCATATAGGCCCATCCAATCCTTGAATTCATCAATTACGATATCGAATGTCTTGGCCCTATCGATATCATTCTGTTCGATGGAGGTTAATTCCCTACAATACGGGGATAATAAGGGATTGAGGATAGGTTTGACGAATCTGTTGTATTCCCCTGTAATCTCGCCATAACCATTCATACGGATGGCACCTATTTCAATGATTTCACTGGCCTTACCCATGGAACTTCCGTTCCAACAAGTTGCTTCCAAGTCAAATACAATGAAATTCATCCTGTGTATATTTATGAAAAAACAGACCTCCTACCACTAAGGGAGGAGATCTGTAGATATATTGTTCAAATAAATGCCTTGTTCAGGTATTTAGATTACTTCGCAGCAGCAAAACGCTCAGCCACTGCATCCCAATTGATTACATTGAAGAAAGCTCCCACGTAATCAGGACGACGATTCTGATAGTTCAGGTAGTAGGCATGTTCCCATACATCCAATCCTAGGATAGGTGTACCTTTTTCATCAGCGATATCCATCAATGGGTTATCCTGATTTGGGGAAGATGTAACAGCCAATGCACCATCAGCCTTTACGATAAGCCAAGCCCAACCTGAGCCGAATCTTGTCTTAGCAGCAGTAGCGAATGCATCCTTGAATGCATCGAATGAACCGAATGCACTATCTATGGCAGCAGCAAGGTCACCTGATGGATTTCCTCCACCATCCGGGGACATTACAGACCAGAAAAGGCTGTGATTATAAAAACCTCCTCCATTGTTCCTCACACCACCTGAGTGCTTCGAAACTTCAGCTAAGATGTCTTCAATGCTTTTGCCCTCAAGGTCAGTTCCCTCGATAGCTGCATTCAATTTGCTGGTATATCCGTTGTGATGCTTACCGTGGTGGATTTCCATAGTGCGTGCATCAATATGAGGCTCCAGAGCATCGTGGGCATATGGCAATGCCGGTAATTCAAATGCCATTGTATTGATATTTAGTTTTACGAATTGATTATTTGATAATTAAACATATTAACCAGGAATATGTTCTTCCCGCAAAGGTAATTAATTTATCCAATGCTCAAAAAACAGGTCGTCAGATGATTTCATATTCATCATCTTTCACCCATCCAACATCACTATTGAGCAATCTGACCTTTGACCATTCCCCTATCCTATCCATGATTTCCAATTCTGTCCCCTCGTAGATATCAAAGTCACCCGGATTATCCGGAGAAGATCTAAGGGCTGTTTTCTGTACAGTAAGAATGGCTCGATTTTGCTGTCTTTCACTCTTGGCCTTACCCATAGACCAAAGCAAAGGAAACAATGCCAGTACCAATAAGGTCAGACCACCAATGAAACCGTATTTCTTCATTTTCCTTTCCTTGGAAAACAACCAAACCAACAAACCCATTATTCCTAACCAAATCATTATGATACATAGAATCGACCATGCCGAGGATGACAATAGGTTCTGAGTGCTTTTCCAGAATTTCAGTAGAAAAAAAGGAGTTACCGGAATCACTTCGCCCTCGATATCATATTTGGCTATCCTTAGATTCTCCCTAATATCCTTATCATTAGGACTGAGCACCAATGCCTTTTCCCAATGCAATATGGCTTGGCCCAAGTTTCCGGATTTGTAATGGGCATTTCCAAGATTGAATAATAAATCTACGGACTGACCTTCTGACTGAGAAGTCATTGCGGATTGGTAATGTTGTAATGCCTTTCCGTATTGTTGTTGTTCATAAGCAGTATTCCCATCATGCAGGTGAACCTGCCAATCCTCTTGTCCGATGAGTACAAAAGGACCTAGTAGAATTATGGCTATTATGAATAATCGAATGAACATGGTTAGTTTACTTTAATTCCTTAACGATTTCCCCCTCCTTTGTGATAAAAAACGGGCTGCCCAAATCCTTGGGAGAGAGGGGTCTTTTCTTAGCTTCCCATTTAAAACCCGGAAGTCGAAGCTGGTTGTGATTGGCCTCTTTCATGGGTTGTAACTTACCTTTCGGTTCTACCAGAAAACGTATGAACTGCAATTCCCCATTCTCAAAAGTAAGGAACATGTCACTACATGCAATTTGTTCAGGCCCCACATATCCCTCATCTTCATCCTGGACATAAAAAATACTTTCCCCATTTCCGATGACAGACATCCTAGATGGCTTATCATCCTTGAATCGAATGAATATATCCTTTCCCTTGATTTGATTGAAGAATATCTCATCGGGTGTATCCACAATTAGGGCTTTATTCACGAGATAAACGGAATCAATAGATTCGTCCCTCAGTACGATTTGAACGGTATCCGCTGAAAATTGTGATGAATCAGACCAAAGTATGGGTGTCTGGAAGAATTGGAATATGGAATCGGATGCATTATAAAACAATGAATCGCAAACTCCTTGGAAATCTGATTTGAAAATCCTTACATCCTCATATGCCAGAATTCTATCCATGGTATCCAGACTATCCAACACGACAGTTTCGGATATCAAAGTATCTGCTGATAGAAACAGCGTATCACCATCCAAAACGGAAGTCATAAGGGGTCTGCCCAAGGCCTTTACGAAATCCGTTTCCTTATTATAAAACAACTCAGCAGCCCTGATACTCACCTGATTCACTGTATCCTGCCAGTGTACATCCCCACTTGCGTAAGCATCCTCTGTCGTATTATTGAAATGTACCGTATCCGCTGTCAGGATTTGGGTAGAATCCGCTACGAGGACATCCCCTGTCAAGGTAGTCACATCACTGGCCTTATCATAGGAAGAATTATTCGCTTCTATGTAATTTCCCTCGTTAACAGCTATTGTCTTACCCTCTGTCGTATATGAACCATCCTTTCCATCATGTATGATAACATCAGCAGTTACTTCTTTTTCACTATCCTTAAAATAGGCATTTCCCTCTAATCGGGTGATATCATTTTCCTCATCATACTCCATCCTATCAGCCTTGGCCAACTGGTCATTCTCCCTGAATCTTGCATTTCCTTCCAAGAAAATGGTTTTGGTTGCTCCATCGTAAGTCATCTTATCCGCCAATGCAATCTTATCATCTTTGATATACTGGGGATTGGTTCCAAATTCAGCCTTATTCTGATTGTAATCATAAAAACCAGATTCACAATAAATCTTAGCGGAATCCTGTAATATCAGTGTGGGACCGATGAATTTGGATCTTCTGTTTTCGGTATCATAACGGAGAGAGTCTGCCTTGAGGGTGAATTCATCATTGATTACGACCACACTATCCCTGAAGAATGCCTCATCTGACCTTGTATCATACGTGCCATATACGGATGTGAGTTGTGCGTCAGAACGACGTAATAAACCACCTGTCTCATACTTGGCAATCTTACTATCCAAGTTATAATCCAACCTATCGGTGAATATTTGTTGTGTCGTATCCTTTAGAATGACATTACCGAACATATAAGCATCCTTGGTTTCCCCAAAATATTTCAGGGTGTCTGAGAACATCTCAATGGTATCCGATTGGATGATGGTCACCCGACCCCAAGCATGAGCTGCATTCTGTCTTTCGTAGAGATAGGCAGAATCACAATAGAAAAAAGCATCATTTTGATAAAAGACCACATTCCCTTTCAAGAAACGAATGGATTCACTTTCTGACTCGAAGCCTTCTATCTCATCGGCATGTTTCAACAGGATAATGTCAGAAGTATCAGTTTCTGTATTGGGGTTGGGATTTTGTGCAGGAGCCAACAACTGACCACTCGTATCAGAACGGTCTTTCTTCAGGACCTTACCCTTTTTGGGAATAGGACGATTCTGTGCATTGATATCAATGCACAGAATCGCGATAAAAGCGAATAAAATCAGGTATATTTTAGAGTTGAAACGATTCATATAGTTGATGAACGAATGAAACAGTCATTCATTCAAAACATTAACCATCCTTAACGCTTCTTCTTTTTCTTCGCTTTCTTATCCTTGGTTGGTTCCGTTTTCTTCAACTTGGCCTTGGTAGGTTGTACCTTTTGTTTCACTTCTGCCTTTGGCAATGGATCATTGGCAATAATCGTTGGATTGAATAGACCATTCTTCTTGAAGTAAAGGAACAATGCACCAAATAATACAAGGAAAGTCAATAGGGAACCAATCAAAGCAATCGTATTGCCGGTGTAATAAGAATTCGGTTCGAATTTCATTTCCAGTTTCTGATTCTGGCCTGCAGGAAGTCGCATCGCTCGAATAGCAAAGTTTGCCTTGATGAAAGGATCGATTTTCTCTCCATTCAGATATACATTCCAACCCTTGGCCGGCTCGTAGAACATCTCTGAGAACATAGCCAACTGTTCAGTCTTGGCACTATAGGTATATTCCATCCTATCCGGATGATAATTCGTAAGACTTATGGTTGCAGTTGAATCGAAATTCATATTGAAGCCATTCATATAATCAGAATACTTATTCTGAATCAAGGCCTTATTCTTGGTATCCAAATTAGCCAAGCCATCCAATTCGGCATCGGCATTTGATACCATTTCATAGGATTTTATAAACCATGCATTACCACATGCTTCCTCTACCGGAAACGGTATCAGTTGGTCAGGATTGCCTTGTGGGGGCGCGATAATATATTTGGTATTGAACATACCCAATATGTTCCTATACGCAGTTGGGTTGCTAAAATATTTGCCTTTCAATTCTTCGAACAACATCAATTTAGCAGCAAAATAGCCTCCCATACTCTTATGATGATACGATGCTCTGGCATCTTGGAAAGCTCCTTGTTGCCTATTACTTAGGTCGAGTACCCTATAATGAGTATCACCCTCTCTTGCTTTAATCTGCCTATCCACTTCCAACTCAGCTATTTCACTCTGTTCTACGCTCCTATCCAGATACTTGTCACTACTAGCTATTCGTTTTGAAACAGACCAAACATCAAATATGGTCAAGAGGGAAAGTCCTAAGACTAGAATGACCGACCTGATTTTCTTCGTGAGGTAAGCCCAAGTTAAACCGAATGCTACCAATAGGAACATCAATGAACGGAATGCATCTGATGTCAATAAGCTTTTCCTATCCTCTATCAACGTATTGATGATACTAGGATTACCACCGAATGTTCTGGCTAAGGACTGGTCCTTGGCTGGATTGGCAAAACTTCCAGCACCTGAACTCATCAACCACAATAAGACAAGACCACCCAAGGCAGCTAAACCCATGAGTAGATACTTGTAATAATTCTCACTTAATTTCTCTTGTACTATATTCTTCAGTAAGGACAATAAAATCAGTGTGAAAATTAGGATTCTGATAATTAACTTTAATATTTTCAATCCTTCAGCATCCAAAGTCTTGATATTGAAAATAGTTCCTGCAGATGCACCTGCTAACATAATCAGGAGTAACCCACCAACTGTAGCTCCGGAAATGTACAGTGCCTTTTTCTTATCGGCCATTGCTATTTCACCATCAAATAGTTTCTGAGCACCATAGAAAGCCAAAGCAATCAATGCTACTTGCGCAAGTCCCATTGCCATGGACATGGCCCTGAACTTATTGAACATAGGAAAGTAATCATATAGGAATTCATTGAACGAGAAATTCTGACCCATCGCCAGGAATAGCATAAACAGGAAAGAGGAGACCAGCCACCATTTTTCCCTGCCTTTTGCGAGTACAATACCGATGACAAACAGGAACCAAGCCACAATACCAAAATAAATGGATACACCAGGAGTAAAATCATTACCGGTATAAATGAAATTGGCTAGATATTTCTTGGCTTCAACCCCAGCTTCAGTAGCCGTCAATCCATTGGATTGTTGTATGGAATTGGCCAACTGTGTGCCATATGTTTTATATAATTCAGTATTCTCAACGGAATTATGCTCCCGACCACCACCATAATAACTAGGTGCAAAGGATGGTAGGATTGCCTCAGTAAAACCTAAGCTGTATCCCATTCCGTAGCTTTTTTCCAAGCCGTCCTTACCTGCTTTAGCAGCCAACTCGGATTTACCTCTCTGACTCTCTGAGGAATACTCTTGAGTAGACCAGATCTTGGGTAGATTAGTGGAAAATCCAATAAGCGCAAATGCTACCAGAATGGCTGTGGACTTAAGGAAATCCAATATACCGCCCCTATCTTTCAATAGGGTAAAGACTAGGTTGATGAGGACATATAAGCCGATCAATAATCCTGAATAATAGGTAATCTGTAAGTGACCTGCCCTCAATTGGAGTGCAAAAATAAAGGCAAATAAGGCTCCTCCAAGAAGCCATTGTTTCCTATATATCAATATGGTACTTGCAAACAATCCACTGAGGTAGGCTGTGGCCAATAACTTAGTGGAGTGTCCTGCTATGAATAAGTCCATATTATAACTGGATAGTCCTACGGCGACTGCACCACCAATGGCCAATCGCCAATCCACTCGGAGGACCATGAGTAAGAAATACATAAAGAACATCGCTGCAAAGCAACCTGTATGAGGCGCTGTAATGGGTTGCCCCAACAAAACAGCTATAGAGGGATATTTCATGAGGTTTCCAGGTGTATCCAAGTGGATCTGGTAAGTAGGCATACCTCCGAAAGTCGCATTGGTCCAAAGAATGGTTTCATTATGCTCCCTATGGTGCTTTCGGATTTCAGTCTGAATCCCCCTCGCCTGAACATTATCGAATTGTTTGACTACCTTGTTCTTCATCGTATAAGGCGAGAAAAAGAGAGCAGATAGTGCAAACATGACCACTAGGGCGATAATATGCGGTATGATGTTTTTTAATGTATCATTCATCTTGATAAAGCGTATTTTTGTCGGAATCCAAAGGTAAGAAATTAGTATAATATGAATCCTAAATTAAGTATAATCACTATAGTTTATAATGGGGAGGCGTTGATTGAGGGAACGATACTGAGTGTATTATGCCAAAGTTACGCCAATATCGAGTATATTATCATTGACGGCAAGTCCACTGATAATACAATGAAAATCGTAGGAAAGTATAGTGAAAGGATACAAAAAGTCATTTCTGAACCTGACAAGGGATTATATGATGCAATGAATAAGGGACTGGCTATTGCCACAGGCGAATATGTTTGGTTCATGAACTGTGGTGACTGGATTTATGACAGGGATACAGTCAAACAAATGTTCAGTGACCATAATGATGAATCGGTCATCTACGGATATTGTATGATGGTGGATGATGATAGGAAAGAAATCGGACTTCGCAGTGAAATAACACCTCACAAGCTGCCAAAGCAACTGAATTGGAAAGATATGGCGAGAGGAATGGTCGTCAGTCACCAATCCTTTGTTCCTAAAAGGAATATTTGCCCTGAATATATAGAGGATAATATCTGTGCGGATATAGACTGGGTAATCCGAATTCTGAAAAAATCCAATTCCGTCTCATTCCAGAACTATCCCATATCTGCTTTTCTTGTAGGCGGAGTTTCCAAAGCCAGGCACAAGGAATCACTCAGGGACCGCTACAAGGTTCTTCAGGTCCATTACGGATGGTTACCGAATCTATTGAATCATGGATACATCATCATCAGAGGAATATTCCACAAATACATCTTTAGAAGAAAAAAGGCTTCCTATTAATGGTTATTTGAACCTGATAGCTTTGACAGGCGAAATTACCCGAACCAAAAATGATGGTACGACCAGAATGAAAACCGTTATGGCCAAAACTCCAAGATTCAATAGGAGTATATAGCCAAAATTGATGTCAATAGGAGCAACTGAAACATAGTAGTCTTCTTCTGGCAAGCGTATTAACCCGAATTGGTCTTGAATAAAGCAAAGTGCAAATCCGAGGATATTGCCCCAAAACAATCCCAAGAGGGTAATATACGCTCCATAATAGAGGAAAATCTTTTGTATCTCCCAATTATTCGCTCCCAGTGATTTCAGCGTACCAATCATATTGGTCCTTTCCAATATCAGGATAATCAGTGCCGTAACCATATTGATTAATCCGACGATGATCATCAGGGTCAGGATGACCAACTCATTCATGTCCTGAAGTTCCAACCATCCAAATATATTCGGATCTATATTCTCTATCGTAGAGGAATAGAGATTCATTGGCAATTCGTCATAAATGGCATCACTGATGGGTTTCATATCATTGATATCATCCACAAATAACTCAAAACCAGATACTTCATTCTCATTCCAACCATTGATATCCTGAATCTGACGAATATCAATGAGGGCGAATTTCGTGTCATATTCCTCCAATCCGGTCTTATAGATTCCGGCTACTTCAAATCTCTTTTTGATTTGGTTTTCCCCTTTTACAAAATAGATGAGAAACCGGTCTCCCGTATCCAATTCCAAGCGTTTGGAAGTTTGTTCGGAGATAAGGATTTCCCGGGAAGCCTTGTTGGACGACATATCCAATCTTCTTCCTTTGGATATGAATTCGTCCAAATTATCCCAATCATAGTCCTGCCCCACTCCCTTGAGAATAATCCCCTCAATTTCATGCTTCGTCTTGATGACCCCAATTTTCTGGGCAAATGTTTGGATGTGCCTGACTCCTCCGTTCGTTTGCTTCATGGATATCCATCCCTCATTCTCATATCCCATGAATTTGAATGTGGATGGATAAGTGAATGATTCAATATCGGTAATGTCCGGATAGAAAACCTGATCGGTTGAGACCGGAACCGATTCGTAAGCATTGGTACTGGTAGCTTCGAAATCCATGATATGGATATGCCCCCAGAAACCGAATATCTTTCCCGTTATTTCCTGTTTGAAGCCGGAAATCAAGGATGAGGCCACTATCATGACTGTCATACCGAGCGCTACTGCTATGATGGCAATCCTGATAATCAGTTTCGAAAAGGAGTGTGATGGATTGGAAACGACTTTCCTAGCTATGTAAAATGGTAGACTCAAATGATATTAACTTAATTTTGACGGGTTTTGGAATGAAAATTGGCATTATGATTATATTTAATATCAATTACACCCAATACTTTGCAAACATAACATTTGATTGGGAGAATCGTTAATCATACTATAAACAATACTTCAACTCAACATATTATGAGGATTCTATACTATTTTATTCTAACTATTCTTTTCCCTTTGGGACTTTTTGCCCAGGAGGAATCGGTGGATACAATGGCTCCGAAATCAGCGGATGGATACATTGGTTATCGGGTTTATCTCAGCCAGGCAGAAATGGTAAAGGAAAAGAAATCCAATTTCAAAATCAAATTCAGCCTGACCAATACAGGAAGTCTGCCTGTCGATGGAACGAGCAAGGAAACATATAAGAATCATCTGATTATCGAATCCGATGCCGAGCTAGCCAAAGTGGGTAAGGACGGCTATGCGGATCTTATCCATGAGAAAATCCTGAATTCCAAATTGAATCTGACCCCGGGTAAATCCCAAACTCTGGAATTGAAGATCAAGTTGCCAAGGGACCGTCAAATGGGTGATGGCGGCTTTACGGTAAGAACGGGAAAAGGTGGAAGAAAGGATTATTCAAGGGATTTGTGTCCTGACCTCATCCTGGATAGTCTGGTTCTGGTCAAAAAGGACCATAAGAATGCCTATGTCACTTTCCAAATTAAGAATGAGGGCAAGGGCGCCATCAATATCATTGGTGATGTCAAGAATAAATATGACAACATTGCCATTGGTGCTTTCTTTTCCGGTACTAAGAAATACAGTAGTGGTGACTTACAAGCAGGTCAGATATTCATAGAGGGATTGGAGGAAACCAAGGGCATATTGTTCCCGGGACAAACCATGAAAGGTAGCATGAAAGTCAGTCGGAAAAAACAATCCAAATATACCCGAGTCCTCATACTGGTCGTAGACTCCGCAGGTATCGTGATTGAATGTAATGAGGGCAATAATTACCAAAGTGTACTTTTGAAATAACTATTTGATTTGCTTAGAAATATAATAGGCCAATGCTTGGATTGAAAGCATCGGATTGACACCACTGCACCTTGGGAATACACTGGCATCTGCAACAAATAAGTTGCTTATCTCACGGGTTTCACCATTTGGTTTTACTGGATGGTCCGCATCCCTGCCTCCCATTCTACAGGTCCCCATCTGGTGGGCTGAATAAAGAATGAATCGATTGGCTGCCCAACTCATTTTTTCAATTTTCTTCGTAAAGATTTCAAAATTATCCTTTCCCTTTTCATAAAGATGATAATCATTATGTAGCAATCTGACCTTAGCGGCACCGGCTGCCTTATGAATCTTGGCCCCCTCAACCATTCCATGTACCAAATGTTTCCTATCATAAGGATTCAATTTGTAATGGACTAGGGTGCGACCATTCTTATCTACTTCCACCCTTCCACCGAATTTATCCCTTGTAAGGACAATGAAAGTTCCGGTATTTTTCAAATTGAGCATATCCTGTTTGAACTGTTCTCCATTCTTCCACGTGAGCGACATGGCGCCAAAACCAGTATGCAAGGGTGGTGTTTCCAATTTATATCCAAAATTCCCATCTAATTGGGTGAATTCATCACTTACAGCAGACATCATCGGGCCATACCAACCCTCTACGGGTTCTTCATAGATGCCAGAAATTGCATTCGTGGGATGCAGATAAAGATGCTTACCAATATGTTGGTGTTGTAATCCGCTTTTTTTCAAAATGGCAGGAGAATGCAGGGCACCTGCAGACAGTACAACCTTTTTACACTTGATTTGAAATTTCTCCTGGGTTCTTAGATTTACTATCTCTACCCCATTGGCTTCCCCATTCCGATGGAGGATACGCTCTACTCGAATATTGCTATACACCTTTGCTCCTGCATCCACTGCATCCTGAAGAAAGGTCTTCATAGTTCCTTGTTTGTAACCAAACGAATCACCTAAACCTCCATAACCCTGGGATTTCCAATAACGGTCCATATCCATACCCTGCTTAGGGGGAGCCACATTCCGAGGAATAACATCATGGTGATACCCTAAGTTCTTGGCACCATCAATCAGGTATTGATTCTGGGGATTATGAACAGATAAGTCAGTATTGATATTGGCTTTTTGTTCAATGAAATCAAAGCACTTAAGATAATCGGCATCCAAGAATTGAGGATTATCATGTTCTTCCGCCCATTCCCTCAATATGTAATCCGGGGTTCTGAACGAAGCAGACCAATTCACTGTCGTACCTCCTCCGACACAACTACCCGCCAAAATGGAAACGCCACCATCCACACTTGTGAATGCTCCCTTACGGTCATAAACCCTTTGTATCATTTCGGATTCCTTGGAAGACATTCTCTGCTCTGGCACATAATCTCCTTTCTCCAATACTGCCACTTGGAACCCTCTCTGTGCCAATTCAGAAGCAACAACTCCACCCCCAGCTCCGGAACCAATAACAATGACTTCAAATGATACACCTGCCTCCAGTTCATTATTACCTAGGCCCCTAGTCTCTAGGATTTCATTTGTTTGCCCTTTGAGTATACCCGGATAGCCCAAACTTTTCCAATTGGGATTTTCTGATTCTCCCTCCCTGACATGTGCAAAGTAAGAAAATCCAACCACCTTTTTTAGGGATGTGAAACCACCTCTCAAAATTGGGACGATACTTCCCGACCATGATTGTAGCATTTCCTCACGTTGTTTCAGACTAAGGTCTCCGAAAGATTTCATAGGCCCCATCCATGTCAGACCCAATTTTCTTGAATCAAGCAGATCCAATAAATCGACGAATGAAGTCCTACTTTCCTCTGGTAAGGATTGTATTGTCTCGATGATATGTTCCACAATACCGATATCAGTACCCTTTCGTTTCCAATACCCGCTTGTATCCTGTTCTTTTTCAATACTCGGAATGAATGTATCACACACCAATCCTAATATGTACTTATGCTGTTTGGTTATTCTCATTTGAATGAAATTCTAAGCTACAAACAAAGCTAGCGAATTTTCGTTGAGGAGCAAGTAAGTTTTATACAGGATTATATAAAAAAGAAAATTGTGTATGAGTAATATTATTCTTTATTTAAAAAGAAATTGTTTTTAATACAAAACTCTTTTATATTTGTGGAGTATCAATGTTACAAGAAATGAAGAAGCAATCATCCAATAGAAAATACAATTACCCTGATGCTGATCTCTACCTCCAATGTTTGGAAAAGATTAAAATGGCCCATCAGGATTTGGATCATTTCAAGAATTATGGCTATGAATTCCTCAGACTAAAAACGTTCAAACAAAAATGCGACAACTTCAGCAAGCTACCGTCTGATGATGAATTGGTTGGTGACCAAATGTTGATGACTGAAAAGAAGTATTCCGCTGCTGAAAAACTCAAGACTGCGATCAGGAGTGTGATGACAAGGGTTGCCATGAAATATAGCATTCGTTCAGGCAGGTATCGAAAATTCGGCACACAGAAAATGGGGGACATGACAGACGCTCAATTGATTTTTTGTGGACGCAGGGTTGTTCGAGTAGCGAGGCAGCAATTGAATTTCCTTGAGGAAGTGGGTATTAACGAGAGTGTACTGAAAAGAGTAACAGATTCCTGTTCTGAATTCGAGCGTTCCGTAAACATACAGCAAGATAGGGTTTCGGAAAGAGATATTGCCGTAGAATCCAGAGTGGAACAAGGGAACAAGTTATATGACGAACTGATAGTCCTGTGTAATATTGGCAAAGACATCTGGGCGGAAAAAGATACAGTCCGTTATGAGAATTACGTTCTATACGAAAGCAATAACGAACAAAAGAAAGCTAGGAAGAAAAGAATGGATGAAGAAAATAAGAAGTCGTGATTTGGACAATCATTATCCATTCATAATGATTAGCTTTGTGTGAATTTTAATACTAGATTATGGATTGCAAGCAGGGTACGGCTCATATTTCGAGACAGATGGTGGATTTATTACAACAGTTGGATAACAAGGTGTATGCGCAACCCCTATCTGTATTCAACCAATCTTCTGTGGGCCAGCACTTCAGGCATATTATTGACTTCTACAATTGCCTACTGAATGGCTGTGATTGTCATATGGTTGATTATTGTAATCGGGAAAGAAATCCTTTGATTGAAAAGGATAGTGATACTGCCATCTCAGTAATTGAGGACATCAACAAAAGGGTCCAACTCATTGATGAATCCAAAACCATTGAGGTAAAATCGGATTTCTCGTCCAATATTGATGAGGATAGGACCATCATTCAATCTTCACTTGGTAGGGAACTAATGTATGCATATGACCATGCACTCCATCATCTTGCCCTAATAAAGATAGGATTACAGGTACATTATCCAGAAATAAAGGTGGATGCTAATCTGGGTGTAGCACCATCAACCATCAAATTCAAGAAAAGTCAGGAAAAACCTAACTCATAAAAAAAGCGAGGCCAAATGGCCTCGCTTTTTTTATTTAGCTTCTTTCTTCCCAAATCGCACATAAATGGATAATCGTTTCCACTGCCTTGTGCATATCCCTTACACCTACATATTCATGCTTGGAGTGAAAGGCCATTTCTCCGGTAAAGATATTGGGGCAAGGCATTCCCATGAATGATAATCTGGAACCATCCGTTCCGCCCCTGATTGGTTTTGTTACTGGCTTCACCCCTGCCCTCTCGATAGCTTCCTTGGCAAATGCCATCACTTCCGGATGCTGGTCCAGTACCTCTTTCATATTGCGATATTGCTCCGTTACCTTGAACTCATAACTTGAATTCGGGTAGGAAGCCATTACCGTTTTGATAATATCCTCCAATTCTTTCTCTAGTTCGTGTAATCCCTCTGTTGTGAAGTCCCTGATAATGAATGTAATTTCTGCTTGCTCCAGTACTCCGGTCAATCGCACGGGATGCACGAATCCCTCCTTGCCGGAAGTCACTTCGGGACATATCCTATCCTTTGGTAAATGGCTTAGGATTTCTCCTGCAATTTTCATTGCATTTTCCATCTTACCCTTGGCATAGCCCGGATGAACAGAAACACCATGAATGGTAATCGTAACACCATCCGCAGAAAATGTCTCATCCTCAATATACCCCAGCATCCCGCTATCCAGGGTATATCCGAAACGAGCACCTAATTTTTCCATATCCACATAATCCACGCCCCTACCAATTTCTTCGTCGGGTGTGAATAGAATTCTGATATCACCATGCTTCACTTCAGGATGATTCATCAAAAAATGAGCTGCATCCATGATTTCCGCTACTCCTGCCTTATCATCAGCTCCAAGTAATGTGGTTCCACTGGCAGTTATGATATCAGAACCTACCAAATCATTCAGGTAAGGATGCTCCTCCACCCTTAATACGATGGATTCGTCATCTGGTAATATGATGGGGCTGCCATCATAATTCTTATGGACGATGGGTTTTACATCTTTTCCGCTACAATCGGGAGCCGTATCCATGTGGGAACAGAAGCAGATGACAGGTACATCCTTATCTGTATTGGAGGGAATGGTGGCATATACATATCCATGTTCATCCATATGTGCATCCTTAACTCCCATTTCCAATAGTTCATCTACCAGAATCTTCCCAAGGTTCTTTTGCTTTTCCGTTGATGGGAATGTTTTGGATAATGGATCGGATTGTGTGTCTACCTGTACATACTTACAGAAACGTTCTACTACCGTATGATTGATATTCAATGTCTTACTCATCTTCAATTCAGATAATAATGATATGGTTTACAAATAGGACAATGTGATCTTAGCCTTTTCTATATTGGAAAACTTATCATCAAGCCATTTTTTCCTCACCTCGATTTCTTCCTTGCCAAAAGACCTTGTCATCACATCATTGACGGCTGAAGGTACATTTTTTATATCATCCACCACAATACATATTTCATCAAGTCCGGTATTCTTGACCATTTCGGAATTCACCATTAGAAAACGTCCTTTATATAATGCGTTCAGAAGTTTGAGTTTCATTCCTGCCGGCTGATAAGCCCTCAATAAATGCATATGTGCATTCCTGAATAAGAATTCCATTTCCTCATCACTAACATCCTGTTTCAATTCTACATGCTCAAAAACGGATATCCTACTCAGGAGTTCATCACTGGGTCTCCTACCTGCAATGATGAATTGATGTTTGGGTTCGCACTTGTCCAAGGCTTCGGCAATATCCAAGGCATTCAATTCATTTTCCTTTACGCTCAAATCACCATGGAATAGGATGAATGCCCCTTTTCCAATCTTAATATCTATGTCCTCATTGGAATGGAAAGCAGAAACATACGCTACTTGCCTGAATCCCTCCTGTACAAAATAGGACTGGTCCTTGGGCGAAACAGCCAAGGTCGCATTCGCATGTTCCTTAATCGTACCTAATTCAAAATTCCTTAGTTTTCGGGCTTCCCATTTGAAGAATATTTTTTTGAACCAATTATTCTCATGTGGAACCATATTATCATAGTAATGCCATTCCACATTATGCATCCGTACAATTTTTGTACGCTCCGCCAATCCAGGATGCCCCAAATAAGCACAAACATGTGTCCCCTCAAAGAGAATAGGATAATCCATTTGAATCAACCTATCCAGTAATACATCATTCCTCCTTGACTTGACAATGAATGGCTCCTTTGATAATAGATTCAAGGGACTCATATTCCTTTGGTAATAATAAACTTCCTCACAGATATCATCTAAAATCTGAGCTTCTGCCCTACCATATTGGAAACAATGCAAAATTATTCGGACACCCAACGATTGTAAGGCCCTTAGATGATAAAATACGCCAATCACTCCTCCATAGTCTGCCGGAAAAGGAACATTGAATGAAACTACGTGTAAATTTTTAGCGGATTTTAAATGCATTGTCACATATATTTAACTTTTACATGTAAATGGTTGATTATTCGGCAAGGATATTGATATGTTAGGTTTATATTTGTCTTTTTTCAAATATGTTGTATCACAATTATACGACTGAGATACTGGAAACGTGTTTCATACTATGAGAAGACCAAAATTACATGAGAAACCGTAAATAACCAGTGGGATTTCCTTTTTATCAACAACCGGATACAATGGATTGCGGAGTCACTTGCCTCCGTATGATAGCCAAGCACTACGGCCGTCACTACTCCATGGAATACCTTCGAGAGCACAGTTATGTGGATCGGGAGGGTGTTTCCCTAATGGGAATCAGTGATGCTGCTGAAGCCATTGGCATGCGTACCATTGCCGCCAAAGTAACCTACCAACAATTGGTGGACGATGTTCCGCTACCTGCTATCATACATTGGGAACAGAACCACTTCGTTGTTGCTTACAAAGTAAGTAAAAATAAAATTTGGATTGCTGATCCTGGCGTAGGTAAAATCACCTATTCCAAAAAAGAGTTCATGAAATCATGGGCCAGCGATGTGGATGAGGATGGCACACCGGAGGGTATTGTCATGATGCTGGAACCCATGACCGAATTTTATGAAAGTGACGGTGAAAAGGTAGATAGAAAAAATTGGTGGCATTTGTATCAGCATGTCTGGCGATACAAATCACTACTCGTCCAACTCATCCTTGGTCTACTCGTCGGTTCCATACTTCAACTTGTATTCCCATTCCTTACCCAATCCATAGTGGATTACGGTATTGATAATCAGGATATCAATTTCATATATATCATATTGGCTGCGCAATTAATGCTCTTTTTCAGCCAAACTGCCGTTTCATTCATAAGAAGTTGGATTCTCCTACATATCGGTATGCGGGTCAATATCAGTCTGATATCGGATTTCCTCATAAAACTGATGAGACTCCCACTACACTTCTTTGACATCAAGATGACGGGAGATATCCTCCAACGGATACAGGACCATAGAAGAATCGAAGTATTTCTTACATCTTCTACCCTGAATGCGATTTTCTCTGTTTTCACGGTTACGATTTTCAGTGTGGTACTGTTCCTCTATAATCCAATGATCTGCTTCATTTTCCTCATAGCGACTGTTTTTTATATCATTTGGATTCTATTTTTCCTCAAAAGAAGAAAAATCCTGGACCACAAACGATTCGAAAAGCAAGCGGAAAATCACAATGTACTGATTGAATTAATACATGGTATGCATGAAATCAAGTTGCATAATGCCGAAAAGGAGAAAAGGTGGAAGTGGGAATCCATACAAGCAGGTCTATACAGGGTAAGTGTCAAAAGTCTAGCATTGGGACAATGGCAATCCGCTGGTGCAACGTTCATTAATGAATTCAAGAACATCATCATTTCCTTTATTGCTGCCACTTCGGTTATCGAGGGTGAAATGACCCTGGGTATGATGCTGGCTGTCCAATATATCATTGGTCAGATGAATGGTCCCGTCCAAAACTTCATGAGTTTCATACAGATGGGACAGGATGCTAAAATCAGTCTGGAGCGTTTGGCAGAAATACATGAAAAGGACGATGAGGAAGTCATCAGTGAGAAAATCAGTATTCTTCCAGAAAGCGGTGATATTGCTTTTGAGAATATGAGTTTCAGGTATTCCGGGCCGGATTCACCTTGGGTACTAAAGAATATTAATCTCCACATTCCCAAAGGCAGAACCACAGCAATAGTAGGAACAAGTGGTAGTGGTAAGACTACCCTACTCAAACTAATGCTCAATTTCTACCAACCTGTCGAAGGTAAGGTGAGGTTGGGTGATATACCCATTGAAAACATCCAGAGTCGTGTTTGGAGGGAACAATGTGGTGTGGTCATGCAGGAAGGATATCTATTTTCTGACACCATTGCCAAGAATATTACCTTGGGCGATAAGAAAGTGGATAGGAGAAAATTACTCAAAGCAGTAAAAACTGCCAATATTCAAGGATTCGTTGAGGGATTGCCATTGGGCTACAATACGAAAATCGGTAAGGAGGGAATTGGATTGAGTCAGGGACAAAAACAACGGATACTTATCGCAAGAGCTGTTTACAAAGACCCTGGTTACATATATTTTGATGAAGCAACCAATTCACTGGATGCCTATAACGAAATGATAATCATGGAGAATTTGGAAGAATTCTTTGTGGGTCGTACAGTAGTGGTGGTTGCGCATAGACTGAGTACTGTAAAGAACGCTGATAATATCGTGGTATTAGCGGATGGGGAACTGGTAGAGCAAGGTACGCATCAACAATTGACAGCACTGAAAGGCGCTTACTACCATCTGGTCAAGAACCAATTGGAATTGGGCAGCTAATCACAACAGAGAACCATCAAAAGAAACCGGTAACAAATCACTCACGGCACTTATCTGATAGACAGGTCCGATTTCTCCTTGCAAGAGGATAGCTATCGGAGATGCTTGTCTATTCTCGAATTCCAACATGGTCTGCCTACAAGCACCACAAGGGGAAATAGGCATATCAATGGTTCTATTATTACTCCTAGCAGTAATGGCAATCGTTTCGATCTTAGCATTCGGATAAGTGGAAGAAATGGCAGATAATAAAACCATTTCGGCACATAAACATAATGGATAGGATGCGTTTTCCTGATTGGCACCACTGATGACTTTCCCATTGTCCAATCTTGCAGCAGCACCTACCCTGAATTTGGAATAAGGTGAATGGGATTTATCCAAGGCAGCCCTGGCTTCCAGTATGATTTCAAGTAGATTCTGACTGAGTTCATCCTGAGAATCATAAATGTTGATGGTCGTTCCAATATTAATTTTCCTCATAAATGGAATTAGTATAATTTTTGTGCCGAATTTTAGAGGTTCGAACTCGAATTTATGTAAAATTGTGCTTTGTTTTATTGCAAAGCATATTTTTTGAACAACTTAGGCATTTAGGCTATGAAAAACATACTGATTATCGGGGCCGGAAGGTCATCCACAGCATGTATTAATTATTGTTTGAGTCAGGCAAAGAAGAACGGATGGTTCATCACAGTGGCTGATGCCAGCCCTGAATTGGCTGAAAAACGCATCAATGGTCATCCGAATGGTCGTTCGGCTTGGCTGGATGTCAATAAGAAGAATGACAGGAAAGACCTGATTTCAAGACAGGATATCGTAGTGTCCCTCCTACCGGCTCACTTGCACCTGATGGTCGCAACGGATTGTATACAACTGAAAAAACATCTCGTTACAGCTTCATATGTTTCCCATGAAATGTATAGACTAGGAGATGAAGCAAGGGACGCTTCCTTGATATTCATGGGAGAGATGGGACTGGATCCGGGTATCGATCATATGTCTGCCATGAAATTATTGAATGAAATCAGGGCCAAGGGAGGTAAGATTTCATCTTTCAAATCTTATGCCGGCGGATTGATTGCGCCTGAAAGTGATGATAATCCATGGCATTACAAATTCACTTGGAATCCAAGGAATGTTGTATTAGCTGGTCAGGGTACTGCCCAATTCTACGAAGGTGGCAAATACAAATACATCCCATATTCCAGATTATTCAAGGAATATCACTTGGTGGACGTTCCGGGTATGGGGGAATATGAGGCTTATGCCAATCGGGACTCGCTTCTTTACCGCGAAATCTATGGCGTGGAAGGTATTCCCAATATCCTTAGGGCGACATTAAGACATAGAGGATTCTGTGATGCATGGCATGCCCTTGTGAAGATTGGCCTTACGGACGGTTCCTACCCTATCCATGATGCTGACAAGATTACCTACCACGAATGGATGAATGCCTATCTGCCTGAGGGCAACGGCTCTGTCAAGGAAAGAATGGCTGCATTCCTAGGAGAGGAAATCAACTCGAGTGTCATGAAAAAGTTGGATTGGTTGGGCCTATTCAGGAAGAAGAAAATCAATCTTTCCCAAGCTACTCCAGCACTCATCCTCGAACGACTCCTTCTTGATAAATGGACTTTGAAAACAAAGGACAAGGATATGATCATCATGCAACATGAAATCGAGTACGAGTTGGATGGTAAGAGGAAACTCGTCAAATCCAGTATGGTGATGAAAGGCAATGATTCGATTGATACAGCCATGTCAAGATTGGTGGGCTTACCTTTGGGCATATTCGTCAAACTGATTATTGAGGGACGAATCACAACTACCGGAGTGAATATACCAGTAATGGAAGAAGTTTATAATCCGGTCCTGGAAGAATTGGAAGAATATGGTGTGGAATTCAAGGAAACGGAAATAGACTTGGACTAATTATCCAATCCATATCCATAAGAAATATCAAAAGAAGTAGTTGTTGGGGGCCAACAGCTACTTCTTTTTTAGGAGGTAATAAGTTCCCATTTCTTCCCAAGGATATGATCTGCCTTTGGCCTTTACCAATGTATCTAACTCGATATTACTAACAATACTGTTTTCCCCATCCTGAATATAAAATGTAATACCTGAACTGTCTCTTTCCGTGGGCGACACGTAAGCAACAATCTCTCTATCCAAGTAAGTCTTTCTGTAAAATTCCATTGGTTCATCATTGGAATAGGACTCATCAAGATATATTCTTCTATCTTCTATACCATCACTTTTTTCAAGTGACATATTGACCATGTCCTTGGTGATGTTCCTTTCTGCCTCCCAAAGGGGCATGATTTGTATCCAAAACAAGAAATTGAATAGCCAGCCCGACAAAAAGACACTGAGAAAAAGATGCTTTCTACTGTTTGAATACAGGCTGACCAAGGTATAGATACCAAAAGCCCATATCGGAGTCCCGAATATCATGGTTTTCCTGAATCCCTCTCCTCCGAACCATGTGAATCCATTCAGAATCAACATCATGGCAATGAAAAATCCCAAGACAACCTGTATGATGGTAAATACCCGGATAGCATTCCGATAAGGAAAAACATCCTCATCGTATTGGTCCATCTGCTTTCCAATCAGGAAAAGGAGTACCATATGGGGAAGAAAAGAGCAGGATAACAAACCGGCAACCAGAGCAGAACCAGTGATGATAGCCATTTCCTCCTTAATGAATAATCTTTTAAAAGTATGATATAAGGCAGTGGGTACAAATCCGAATGCTCCGAATAGCCCTGCAACCACAAGTATGAAATAATAGCCTAAATTGGTTCCATAACTCATCAAAAAGCCGTCATGAATCCATTGTTTATTGAAAAAGATGACCAAACCCAATTGCACAGGAATACTAATGCAAGGAACAAGGGCAATCCGTTTCCTATCCTTATGAAGCAATAAGAAAAAGCCATAGAATATCAGGCTGAATATTAAAGCTGATAAAGGTTGTATGAGAACAAGGAATATATTCAGGAATACAAGTCCTCCCAGAATGAGTGCCTGTGGTTTCTTCAACTGATAAATGGTTAGGAAGAATATCAGCAGTTGAAGAAAGAACAACCAAATATCAGTTGATACAATCTTTCCAATGAGTAATAATGGGAATGATCCAATGGCCATTAGAATGGCAATGATAGTATGTTTCAGTCCGAAGAACTTCTTGCCATAGGTATAGAAAAGGAAAAGACTGGAAGCCAGAAGCAACATATTGGACAATCTGATTCCCAATTCGTTCATGCCCACTGTGGATAATCCACCAGCTACCATTAATTCTGACAAAGGAGAAAATTCAGGACTCATTCCAAAAAACATTCCCTCTGAGAGATTAGCCAAAGCAGAATTGGCCAATCGGGCTTCCACTTCCCATACCGACATGAAGTCAGCACCGTAAAACAATGTAAGAATGAATAAGAGAAACCCGGAAGTTTGCAGTATCCTATTCTCCTCTATGAGCTGTTTCATAATCTTTTGGATATTTCAGAAAGCGAAAATATCCAAAAGATTAGTTATCGGTCTATCAATTGGGATACTTTTTCAGATAGATCCGTCAATGAATCCGTTTGGAACTGAAGTGTCTTCTTCAAATCGCGGATTTCATCACGCATCATATTCCTTATATTCTGGGGTGATGGTAAGAAAGGGCTAATCTTAGCACGTACATACCATATTTCCCTGATATCTGATACACTGATTCTATAAGGTTCGTAAAATCCATTATCAGAAAGAACCACGACTTCCTTATCTGTCTTCAGACGGTTCTCAATTCTCTTGACTACCACATCGCCTCTCGTTACGATGACATAGACATAATTATCCTTTAGGGATGATTCCCATAATGTAGGTTCAAGAAAACTACAGACAACCTTATCTCCCTCAAATAGGGTTGGTTCCATACTATCTCCGGATACATCAAAGGAACGATGGGTACCAACCTTATACTTATAATCCGGCAAGGTATAGGAAGGCAAATCCTGAATGAATGATGGGTCGGATACATCACCCGCATAACCCGCTTGGGCAGGGACAGGTACATGTACGATTCTCTCATCATCTTGTGAATTGGTCACAATCGTCAAAACCCTGAAACTCTTATGGTTATCCTCACTCATAAACATCGGCCCCTCCCCAGTGAAGACATATACGGGATTGATCTTATACATGGAGATGGCTTTTCGGAGCAATTCGATGGTTACATCCCTCCTACCCTTAAGGATTTCGCTCAGACTCTGAGGTAGGTAATCCAAGGATATCGCAAATTGACGGCTTGACCTTACCCTGTTATCTTCCTTTAGTTTATCATGGCATTTGATAAACCGTTGTGTTACTAAACTATTCATATCAGTATTATCCTTGTTTCAACAATCTAATGAAACAAAAATAATGATTTTGTTTACATAAAAGCAAATAATGGATACTAAAATAACATTAATTAGCTTACATTCATATTGTAAATCCAATTTTTAATGATAGAAAGGGATTCAAAATATTAAAACAAAAAAGTTACAAATTTTTGTTTTTTACGCAAATAGTTAATATATTTATGACATAAAACAATTATATAAATGGGATTATTTAATCGATTCAAATTGGATATCAAACCCCTCACTAAAAATAGTGTGGATAGTTTCAAGGATAGTTTTGAGAAGTTGGCCAGCCAGTTAATGGATAACAAGATGGAGAACGCCAACACACCGAAACCCATCCAGGAAAAGGAGTTTGAGATCCTCTGGGGTAAGGAAATGCCACAGGAACTCAGGGACATTCTAGGAATGTTCCATCGTTTGGGCTTACCAAAATTCAATAAGTGGGAGACTGCATTACCCAATATGGATATTGCACACCAGGAAGGTAACATCGTTAAGGATGTACTTCTGAAAGCCCAGGTGGAATTCCCTACCGACCATCATATCAATTGGTTTACAGGCTCTGCAAGTATGGATCCCGTAGTCAATAATGGCAACAGATGGAATGGAGCCAATTATTCATTCCAGTATCCGCTTTATGAACCTATCCCGGGTGTCGATAAGGCTCCCCAGATATATATGTACCACCATAATCATCCTGATTCATGGGGTACCTCATTCGAATTGATGGCTAAGGATGCCAATGCATTCCTTTATATCAATATGCTGATACAAGCGAGAGTGAAAAAGAAAATAAGTGATGCCGATTTTGTAACCTGTTTCGAGAAAATAAAGGATAAGGTCAAATTACCCTATTACTTCTTCAATTCATTCAGTTACAATGGTCGATGGATCAGTTATTATGACTTCAATTACAGGGCTGGATCAGATAGGGGTTCGACCTTGACATTGGATTACTATAATCGTTCCAGATGGATTTTTGAATTGCTGAAAGGGAACCACAATAACTATCTTTGGAGCATTCAAAATAGCATGTATTCCAAATACCTTAATCCCAAATTAGATGACGAGAGGCACCAATTCAACCTTGGACATCTTCAGAATCACGTTCCTGATGCCTTATATTATCTATTGAGGTGCTATTTCAGGGATGAAACCAAACAACTCAAGGAATATATCAATATCTGTAAGGACTCTCCTGCTAGAATCATAAGGGATGCAGCCCTCTTTGCCGAAGAATTGAATGGTGGACTTGAGTTCTTTGGAGAAATTGATAATATACAAACTCTTAAGAGGGAATTTGCGACCAATATGCGTTGGTAGATTTCCTTAGGATTAGATGATGGGAAGAACCCATCATCTAATCCTACCAATCTTCCACATGTTATAAAATTCTGGGCAATTGGCTTTCAGTGCGGAATCAGTTAGGTCTTTTTTGAAGTCTTTCATGCCCTCTCCATCATTCAGCTGACTGATACAGGCCTCACTCTTTTCTAACTCCTTTTCTATTTCTTTTTGCAACTCATCTTTCTCAAACCCATTTGCATCCAATAATTCTTTGTAAACAGCTACAACCTCTTTTGTGCATGCACAAATATCACTGGCCAGTTTATTGTGCCTTAACTCCTCAGCTTCGCGCTCCTCTATTGATATGGCTTCCTTGGTTTTGTGAGAACAATTCGAGCACAAAAAAGTAACTAGTACTGTTGTCATTATCAATATCCTAAACTTCATTTTTCCTTGTATTTTCTATTATCCATTCCTCGAACTCGTCATTGGCATTGGCTGTCCATCTGGTGATGCACGGAACCTCATACGGATGTATTGATTTTATCTTTGCTGCGACATCGGACTCCAATTCTAATCTCGTTTTCATAACAGCTATGTATTCCCCCTCAGATTCCATTTCTCCTTTCCAAACATACATGCTATCCACTTCACGGATATTAGCACATGCTATCCATTTCTCATCCAATAATTCCCTAACGGATTCTTTTGCGGATTCCTTATTCGGATAAGTAACATAAAGCATCAAAAAAGCCATATGAATAAGTTTGAATTATGGATAACATTAACCTAACACATACCTAAAATTAACTATATTTGGACGATATAAAACCTAACCTAGTATATCTTCTGGGTAGATGGCATTCAAGAAAAAAGACGAAGCATTGGGAGCAAATTACAAATTACAGAGTATCAAGGTATTCGGGTCTAAAGAAAACCTGTATTACAATACCAAGAAATACCGTAAAGTATATGATGAATCAGAATGCAGATATCTGTATTGTGAATTAGCATTCTACAACAAGCTGTTTGATGAAAAAGAATGGAAGACTAAAATCAGATTTGTCTGTAAGAATTCCAAGACCAAAAAGATAGTTTGCGATTTTGACAAGGAACTGACTGTCAAAAAGGACATGAACATCGTTTATGTCCGTGAGGGATGGGGAACACCCGACCCGGGATGGTGGAAGAAGGGCTCCTATATCTATGAGGTTTTTGTAGATGGTGTCTCTGTCGGAACTACCAATTTTTATGTCATTGACAAAGGTGTGGTGAATAAGGATGACAATCCCTACTTCTCCATTAATCAAGTCCAAATGTTTGAGGGCCCAAGGAATGGTGTCACTTTCAATGATAGGGTTTACTACCAAAAATTCGATGGCAAAAGTAGCAGGTACATCAATATAGAGATGCGTTTGGAAAATCTCCAGACGGATTTGGATTCATTCCCATTGGAATTACAATTCAGCTTTTACAATGATGCCGGTCAACTGAAAGCTGTCATGACCTATTTCAAGGAAATCACGGACAAGAGGCAGGAAATCATCATGGATACCGGCTATGGCTCGGATGGTGGAGGATACTGGTATGAGGACAAGTACACCTTGGAGTGCGTATTCATGGACCAATTGGTAGCCGTGGTACCATTCGAAGTTGGAGATGAGAATATTGAACAGGATGGCCCGCATCCATTCTCTACCAATAAGAACAATACGGAGCAGGTCACAACCACCGAACCTCCCAAACTTACATTTGAGGAGGCTATGGACGAACTGAATGACCTCATCGGCCTAACATCCGTTAAGGATCAACTCAACGAGTTCGCTTCTTTCCTACAATTCCTTAAAGTAAGGAAAGAGAAAGGTTTCGAAGAGAACACCAAGTTCAACCTTAATAGCATTTTCATGGGTAATCCCGGAACAGGTAAGACTACCGTAGCCAAAATGCTGGGAAAGATTTACTATAGCCTAGGTTTATTATCAACGGATAAGGTTCATGAAGTCGGACGTGTGGATTTGGTCGGTGAATACATCGGTCAAACTGCGCCAAAAGTCAAGAAAGCCATAGAAAAGGCAAGAGGTGGAATCCTATTTATTGATGAGGCCTACGCCTTGACCAATAGAGGTGATGATTCCAAGGATTTCGGAAGGGAAGTAGTCGAAGTACTTCTCAAGGAATTATCAGATGGACCAGGCGACCTTGCTATTGTCTGCGCAGGATATCCCAAAGAAATGCAGAGTTTCCTCAACTCCAATCCGGGATTGAGTTCAAGGATTAGGAATGTCATCTTTTTCCCTGACTACATCCCTGATGAACTCATGGAAATTTCTGAGTACAAAGCCAACAAATCCGGAATCATGTTGGATGAGGATGCCAAGGAAACCTTGTATAAAAAAATCGTCGAAGCCTATCGCAATCGTAATGCCCATTTTGGTAATGCAAGATTCATCAATGGGGTTATTGATGAGGCCAAGCAGAATATGGCACTCAGATTGATGCGCAGTAATGAGGATTTGAAAAAATTGGATAAGGACACCTTGTCCACCATCGCCAAGGATGATGTGCTTAGGGCTTTCAGAGAAGGTGAAGGCAAGAGCGTAGTACTTCCTATAGACGATGCCCTTTACGCAGAAACCCTAAAGGAATTACATGAACTTATCGGCTTGGATAATATCAAGCAGGAAGTCATGGAAACGGCCAAGTTAGTTCGTTATTACAGGGAAATTGGTAAGGATATCAAACGTTCATTCTCCATACATACCGTTTTCAAAGGTAATCCGGGTACAGGAAAGACCACTGTTGCCAGGATTATCGTTCAGATTTACAAATCATTGGGTATCCTTGAAAGAGGACATGTAGTGGAAGTGGACAGAAAGGATTTGGTTGCAGCCTATACCGGCCAAACTGCCATCAAAACGGGCGAAATCATCGAAAAGGCCAAGGGAGGTGGATTATTCATCGATGAAGCTTATGCTTTGACCAGTGGTGGCAATGCCGATTTCGGACGTGAAGCTGTGGAAACACTTCTCAAATCCATGGAAGACCTCAGGGGTGAATTTATGGTCATCGTAGCGGGTTATCCTAAGGAAATGGATGATTTCCTGGAAGCCAATCCTGGTCTGATGTCGAGGTTCGATAGACAATACAACTTTGAGGATTATTCCCCTAAGGAATTGCTTGATATTGCAGTGATGATGTTTGATAAGGAAGATCTGAAATTGGCTAAGGATGCCAAGGAATGCCTTGATGATTATATCAATAAGCTCATCCAAAACAAACACAAGTACTTCGGAAATGCCAGAACCATTCGTAAAATAGTAGCCGAAGCTGTCAAACGACAACACCTTAGAATGGCAGATATTCCTGCTAACGAAAGACAAGGTGATATGATTTACACGGTTACGCTAGAGGATGTATCAGATTTCAATCTGATGGAAGAAGATATTAGGCCTGGTATTGGTTTCAACTAATCCCAAATATTTGAAACCATTCAAAGCCTGATTGATTCCTAAGGAATCAATCAGGCTTTTTAAATTGGGACTTATAATCATCCAAAAATTCCTTCATCCTAATTTCAAGATTATCATCAGAAGCTTCTTCCTGCTCCTTGGATATATGAATGGTTTGGGTCGGGAATGCAAAGGAAACATTCAATTCTCTAGCCAGTTTAATTATATTCAGCATCAACCTTTGTTTCTCCCTTAGTTCCTCTGACCAAGAGGCAACGTTAAAGAATGTTTGTAAAAAGATATTCAAGGAAGAAGCACCAAATTCCGTAAGATGGACCTCCGTTTTTTCATCCAATGTTTCCGGATGCAACCTCAGGATTTCCTCAACTCCCTTGATGAATAATTGTAGTTTTTCCGGCGGGGTATCATAAGTAATCCCAATTTGGGTGCGATATCTTCTATACACTCTCCGCCCTAGATTATTTACTGTTTCGTTCGCTATCTTCCCATTCGGAACGGATATGATGGAAGTATCCGAAGCTTGGATACGGGTCGAACGGAATCCTACTTCCTGCACTACGCCCTGGACTCCTCCTGAAATAATATAATCGCCAATATCAAAAGGACGATCAATGAAAATCATAAAGGCACCTATGAGGTTTTTAACCGAATCCTGTGAAGCCAAGGCTATTGCCAAACCACCTATCGAAGCTCCTGCTATCAATGCAGTTACATTCACACCCAATCGTCCCAAAATCGCAGCTACACCAATTCCGACTATTGCTATCTGTACCGCTTTCTTAAGAATATTGAATAACTGGTCCACCATCGGCGATTCATGCCTTTGCATGGCCTTTTTCAGATGGTTGGTAACATAATCGAATATTCTCAAACCCAAATAAATCAAAAAGGCATATCTCAATACATCCAGTATCAAATAAATGGCTCCATTGAGTCGGATAGGAAATTGCAATACGGGCAAAAAGAGCTTCAACAAGTAAAGAATCAATAGGAAACAGACGAACTTCGCAATCTGATGGATGGTATCCATATCTGATTCGTCGTAGTTAAATCGGGTCTTGGCCAATCGAGTGAACATACTATCCAGGACTCGCACTAAAACAACATAAATCAGGGCACCCAACAATAAGAAAATCAAAAATCCTAGGTACTTCCATATCATGACACCAAGAAACTTTCCCGTACCCATCTTTGGTAAGAACTTCAGGAGGATACTACTCCCATAAGGATAAAGTTGCTTGTGTAGGAATGGGGTAAGCTCTATCGTCTCATCCGAGTAATACCATTTCTCACCTTTTTTCTCCAGGTAAACCTCAGGTAATTGATCAGGAAACAAGTAATAAATGTGTTTTCCCAAACTGTCCTTGTAAGCAGCATCCTTTGGTATCTTGGTCGTTGCAACAAACAGATTCTTGGCATCCAAAATCTGCTTGATTTGTATGGCCAATTCTATGGAAGCCTCCTCCCCCACTCCGGTAATCGTTTTGGCAGATTCAATTGCATTATAGCTATCGGACTGCAAAAAATACAAGTGGCTATAAACCGTTTCATAAGGTGAATTCTGCTTGGCTGATGTCCACTTTTCTTGCGAAAAAAGAGAAACCCACCCCATTATGAATAGAAGAAATAGAAAATGCTTTTTCATGGTATGAAATTATACTTCAAAATTAGTCAGATTAGATGGATTTAGCATTGAAATTATTGTAAAGAAAATTTTATATGAGTAAAATATATTCCCAATATTAGAACTATATTGAGTTTATCTTGTATGTATTCATAACAAATCACATTTCACCATGGAAAAGTATCCTAAGAATAAGCCAGAAAACCAATGGAAAGAAGAATTGGATGACCTCCAATATCATGTACTGAGAAACAAGGGAACGGAGAGGCCTTTTACCGGAGAATATGACAAACACTACGATGAAGGCACCTACTCCTGTGCAGGATGTGGACATGAATTATTCCAGTCGGAACAGAAATACAACTCAGGTTGTGGATGGCCTGCATTCTGGGGAGAATTGGAAAGTGCTGAAATAGAGCAAGTGAGGGATACGAGTCATGGTATGATAAGAACAGAATTGGTATGTTCCAAATGTGGTGGACATCTAGGTCATATTTTTAATGACGGCCCACCTCCATCTGGAAAAAGATATTGTATCAACTCTGTCTCTCTAAAATTCAATCCGAATGCATAGCATGCATTGCAACAGCAATTCGAGCAGCTAACCGGGCATTATTCCTAGCCAATTCAATATTGGAAACCAGACTCTGACCTGCTGTTAGTTCCTTGATTCTTGATAAAAGGAAAGGTGTAACCGCCTTTCCTTTTATATTTTGGGATGTTGCCTCTGCCAATGCCTTATCGATGGCTTCATCTATCTTGGATTTTTCATAGGAATATTCCTCCGGGACAGGATTCGCAATCAACACACCACCCTCCAATCCTAATTGCCATTTAGCATTCAGCATACTCGCAATCGATTCAGGACTATCCATTCTGAATGGACTATCAAAACCACTTTCACGAGAATAAAATGCAGGGAATTCATCAGTTCCGAAGCTCAATACCGGAACGCCCATCGTTTCCAGATATTCCAAGGTCAGGCCAATATCCAAGATGGATTTCACACCAGCGGATACCACAGCCACACTCGTCATAGACAGTTCCCTCAAATCCGCTGATATATCCATACTTTCCTGAGCTCCCCTATGAACTCCTCCGATTCCGCCGGTTGCAAAGATCCTTATACCTGCCATTGCTGCAATTATCATCGTGGATGCGACTGTCGTAGCACCATCCATACTACCACTTACAACGATTGGCAAATCCCTTCTGCTGACCTTGGTGATACGCCTACCCTCCTTACCTAGATATTCTAGCTCATTTGGTTCGAGTCCGACCGTTATCTGCCCTTGTATAATCGCTATTGTAGCAGGCACAGCGCCTAACTGACGGATTTCGTCCTCTAACATGCGCCCAGTTTCGACATTCTCCGGATAAGGCATCCCATGAGAGATGATGGTTGACTCCAAGGCGACAACAGGTAGTCGTTTTGCTAGAGCTTCTTGTATCTCTTTTGAATACTTCAATTAATATACTGATTATCAATTAATTAAATAAATTAAATTCATACTTTAAATCCTAAAATATCATGTTAAAATAATGAGTAATTTAAAATTATAAAGTTAACTTTACATGGTAAAACTCTTTAATTTTTATAACAAATACTTATTCTATGAAAAATAACTTAACCATGTTTTTCATTTTGTGTTGTCTTGCATTCGTGGGCTCGTACCAGAGTGCTTCAGCACAATGTATCCCTACGGGAGCATCAACAGTGTTCGGAACAGCGGATGCCAATACTGGTTCCACTTTCAGTTTCACGGGTGTTCCTACAGGAAATGTCATTACCCTAGTTGCTACAGGGCCAAATGATGTTTTCACCTTCGATTTGTGTGCCAATGCAGCAGATGGATGGGCGGATGGAACTGCGGATTCCAACTTGTCTGTCCTTGATGCAAACAGTGGAACGGCAAATGCATTAGCCAATCTTGATGATGGTTGTACCAATGGAGCCGGTCCTGAATTCTGGGGTCCTTCATTCGGTGCTTGGTCTCCTACTACTGCTGGTACTTACTACCTGTATTTAACAGAATGGAACTATTATGACCCAGCTTACGACAATCCTTGTATTGCGGATGGTGTGAATAGTTATAATATCAACATCACAGTATCCGCGCCAGGTATATGTGAGGCTGATGACTGGACTAATTCCAATCCCCTGGATGTATGTCCTGGTTCCACTGAAGTTATCAACATAGGTGCCACAGCTCAATCTGATGGCGGTTATGTAATCGGTTTCAGTGACGGAGCTGGAGGTACTGGCGGTCTTGCAGGTGGTTTCACGTTGACTAATGTAACACCTCCTTACAACTTGAATTCTAATCTAAACGGCGTACTTCCAAATAACAACATTCCTGATTTGGGAGGTACTTGGGAATTGACACTTTATGCTTTAGATGCAGCTGGTGAGCCATGTGATTCTACATCTGTACTATCTGTTAATTTCTTGGCAGTTGGTGATCCAAATTGTCAATGTGAAGCAGGTGACTGGGCTACAATGGGCCCTCTTAACATCTGTCCGGGTGAAACAGACTCACTTGAAGTAGATGGTAACCAAGTTGCTGGTGGTGGCTTTGCATTTGGATTTGATGATGCTGCCGGTGGTACTGGTGGTCTTGCAGGTGGTTTCACCATCACAGGATTCAATTCGCTAGCAGATTTCCCATATGTCATTGACAATGATTTGAGTGGTGTATTGAGTTCCAATAACCTACCATTACTACAAGGCCAATGGGAGGTAACACTTTTTGCTTTGGATGGAGCTGGTGGCAACTGTGATTCTACTGCTGCCATCACTGTGAATTTCTTGGATGTGAATGATCCTAACTGTAATGCTGGTCCTTGTGAAGCAGGAGACTGGACAACAATGAGTCCTTTGACTGTTTGTTCTGGTGTAACTGATTCCTTGGAAGTAGATGGTACACAAGTATCTGATGGTGGATTCGAGCTAGGATTCAGCGATGCCAATGGCGGTACTGGTGGTCTTGCAGGTGGTTTCACATTAACAGGATTCCCAGATGCAACTGCTTTCCCATACCTATTTGATGATGATTTGGGAGGTGTATTAAGTGCTAACAACCTACCTGTACTTGGTGGTTCTTGGGATATTACACTTTATGCACTTGATGGTGTAGGTAATCCTTGTGATTCTTCCTCAGTTATGACTGTGAACTTTGTTCCTGCTCCTAACGCTACACTAACAGCTTCATATGATTGTACTGCAAATTCCATTACAGTTGATGTTACTGCTTCTGATTTCACAGGTGGTATGGTTGAGGTTGCTGGTCAATCTCAGATGTTCACAGGTGTGGGCATGTATACATTCAGTGGTTTGACTCCTGATCAGACATATACTGCAATCCTTACTGACGATAACTGTGGTTCACAATTCGGACAACAAGTCTTACCTCAATGTTCCACTCCTTGTGCTGGAGCAACTGAAGGTTTGACTGATGGTGGTCTTGAGGGTGCTCCAGGTTCTGCTTGGACTGAAATTTTAACAAATCCAAGTAATACGGATACAATAGATATACCAATTGTAGACGCAAGTAATCCATTGGTTGGCGCTCAGAGTGCTTGGTTCGGTGGATTCGGAGCTGATGGTTCCATTTCTTATTTGACTCAGTCCATTACCATTCCTGCAAATACTGCTTCTGCTACCCTTACTTTCTGGGCACTTGAAGGTGGTGAATGTTCTGCTGGTGATGTATTGACTGTATCGGTTGGTGGTACGACTGAATTCACACAAGATGGTACAAACGCCAATTGTGGATCAGGTGAGTGGCACATGTACATGGTTGATCTTTCAGCTTATGCTGACGGTATGGCTTACGATTTGGTTATCCAATATGACCAATTGAGTACAACTGGCAACTCTAACCTATTCTTGGATAATGCTTCCTTGGAAATCTGTCCATGTCCTAACTTGAGTTTGAGTACTGCATCAACTGCTGAAACTTGTGGTGATGCTTCAGGTACGGCAACTGTAACTGCCATGGGTGGTACTGGATATACTTACATGTGGTCTAATGGAGACATGACTGCTACTGCTACTGGCCTGGCTTCAGGTACACATACAGTAACTGTTACTGATACAGGTTCAGGTTGTACTGCTACTGCTACTGCAATGGTAATGAACCAACTTTCTACTACAGCATTGACTGTAACTGTTTCTTCAACACCTGAGAATTGTGGTTCTAATGATGGTTCCGCAATGGTTGATAATGTAACCGGTGGTTCTGGAAACTACTCTTACATGTGGGTTACTGGTGATATGACTGCTTCTGTTAGTGGTTTGGCTGCCGGTACTTATCCAGTGACTGTTACTGATATGATGACAGGTTGTTCAGGTACTGCTACTGCATCAGTAGGTTCTGCAGGTGGTCCTAATGTTGTTGTTGACAATATCATGGATGCTTCTTGTAATGGTGGAATGGACGGTGCTATCATGATTTCCGTATCCGGTGGTGCTATGCCTTACACATTCTCATGGTCCAATGGTGAAACAACTGAGGATATCTCAGGATTAGCTGCGGGTGACTATACAGGTACAGTTACTGATGACAATGGTTGTTCATTCATCGCTAATGCGACAATCGGTGAACCAATGGAAATCATGGTAAATGTAGATGCATTGAACAATGCTTCTTGTAATGGTGGCGCTAATGGTTCTATCCTTATCTCTGTAACAGGAGGTACTGCTCCTTACATGTTCTCATGGTCCAATGGTGATACAACTGAGGATATTGCTGGATTAGCTGCTGGTGATTACACAGGTACGATTACGGATGCCAATGGTTGCGAATTGGTTGCTGGCCCTGTGACAATTACAGAGCCTACCATGATTGATGTTACTGTTGATGCTCTAACTGATGCTTCATGTAACGGTGGTGCTGATGGTGCAATTGCCATTTCTGTAAGTGGTGGTACAGCTCCTTATACATTCTCTTGGTCCAATGGTGCATTGACTGAGGATTTGACGGGTCTTGCTGCTGGTGATTATACAGGTACGATTACTGATTTCAACGGTTGTGAACTTGTTGCTGGTCCTGTTACTGTAGGTGAGCCAACTGCAATCGATGTTGTAGTTGATAATGTATTGGGTTCATTCGGAACTGATGGTGTTATCGAAATCACTGTTTCTGGTGGTACACCTCCATACACTTATGCATGGTCCAATGGTGACACGACTGAGGATTTGGGTGGTTTGGCTGCCGGTGATTATACAGGTACGATTACGGATGCCAATGGTTGTGAATTGGTAGCTGGTCCTGTAACCATCAGTGATTTGACAAGCGTGGAAGATATTGATGAAATCTCATCTTTCTCCTTGACTCCTAACCCAACTATGGGTGATGTGAGAATCGAAATCAACATGGATGCTAACTACGATGTAGACCTACAGGTATTCGATCTAACAGGTAGAGCGCTTATCTCAAGCATGAAGCCAAATACGAATCAAGCTGTATTCGAATTGGATATGAGTAGCTTTGCTGATGGCGTATACTTTGCTAGATTTACCGTTGATGGTAAGGTATTCACTGAAAGAATCATTAAGTCGAACTAATATTTGACTTTTGATATAAAGAAAGCCCCCTCGGAAATTTCCGAGGGGGCTTTTCTATTAATATGTTCTTGAAAAAGAATCGACTAGGCCTTGAATTCCATAATCGTCTTTTCGATGATTTCACAACAATCATTCAATTGTTCATCAGTCATGACCAAAGGTGGTGCAAAACGAATGATATTTCCATGAGTAGGCTTTGCCAGTAATCCATTGTCCCTTAATGCAAGGCAGATATTCCAAGCAGTAGAACTATCAGGTGTATCATTGATAACAATGGCGTTCAATAAGCCCCTACCCCTAACAAGAGTCAGCAAATCAGACTTTTCTACCAACTTGGACATTCTCTCTCTGAAGATTTGTCCTAATCGTTCTGCATTTTCGGATAGTTTTTCATCCTTTACCACTTCCAAAGCAGCCATTGCCACCTTACAGGCTAATGGATTACCACCAAAAGTAGAGCCGTGTTCACCCGGTTTTATCGTAAGCATAATCTCATCCCTAGCCAATACCGCAGAAACAGGGAATACACCGCCAGAAAGCGCCTTACCCAATATCAGAATATCCGGCTTGAATCCCTCATGTTCACAACAAATCAGCTTGCCCGTTCTTGCAATTCCAGTCTGCACCTCATCTGCAATGAATAGTACATTATTCTTACGGCACAATTCATAAGCTGACTTCAGGTATCCATCATCAGGTACTACTACACCAGCTTCACCTTGGATAGGCTCCACCATGAAACCGGCTACATTCGGATCTTTCAATGCCGCTTCCAAAGCAGGTAAATCATTGTATGGAATAATCTCATATCCTGGCATATAAGGACCAAAACCTGTTGTACTACTAGGATCCGTGGATGAGGAAATGGCTGCCAATGTTCTTCCCCAGAAGTTACCAGATACAAAAATTATCTTAGCCTGATTGGTTGGTACGCCTTTCACCTCATAGGCCCACTTCCTACAGAGTTTTACGGCAGTTTCTCCTCCCTCAACTCCGGTATTCATCGGAAGTACCTTATCATAACCAAAGTATTCGGTTATGTATTTCTCATAAACACCCAACACATTGTTATAGAATGCCCTGGATGTAAGGGTAAGGATATCGGCCTGTTCTTTCAATGCCCCTACAATTCTCGGATGGCAATGACCTTGATTAACAGCTGAATAGGCAGATAGGAAATCATAATACTGCTTACCTTCCACGTCCCAAACCAAAGCACCCTCACCTTTCGCAAGTACTACTTCTAATGGATGGTAATTATGCGCCCCATGTTGATCTTCCAGCTTCATCAAATCTGCTGAAGTCATTGACTTTTGCTCTATCATTATAAATTAGACTTAAGAGATTAGGAAAGCTGCAATATACGATATTCCCATGTAAGTATCTTAGTAGATTATACTTTCTCAAGCCTCTTGTATACTACTGTGCGAATCCATTCTTCTTATCACTTTCATCATATTCCACAAGTCTGGATTTGCCTTGGATTCATATTATTATTATACTTGTATCATTAACAACTACAAATACTATAAAATGCTTAACTCCAACTACTGGTCTTCTCGACTCATCATCTTTCTATTTCTATTCCTTTCATTACATACCGTTTCTAAAGCCCAATTGAAAAAAACCAAGATGGGACAAATTCCTGATGCATACAAAACCTATCAAGTATGTGATTTTGCTCCCGGGAGTGGCGCCGTGGTATTATCAAATGAGGGCCATTCAACATTCCATGCAAGCAGCAATGTGATTCGTTCTACATATAAGTTCCATAAATTTGTGAAAATCCTATCAAAGGATGGCTTGGATGCGGGAAATATCAAATTTACTTCCTTTGGAAAGGTATCCAAACTAAAGGCAATAACCTATAATGAAAACAAGGAAACCGGAGCCTGGATTCCATATGAATTTGACAAGGATAATCTTTATAAGGAAAAGGTAGATGGGAGTAAAACAAAATTCGAATATAAAATCCCAATGCCTGAGGTTAGGGCGGGAAGTATTCTGGAAATACTTGTTGAAATCACCTACCTGAATAGTATCATCATCAATGATTGGCAATTCCAGGATGAGTATCCAGTCCTAAAATCAACATACGAAACCTTTTATCCCAATGATTTTGAATTCAATCAGGAAATCAAAAGTCATTATCCCATTCATGTAGACAATCCAGAAACAACTACGATGCTATTCCTTGGTCGTAACCTGGATGCCAAACGATATCATTATGTCGGTGAAAAACTTCCGCCCATCAATTTCTCTGAATCGTTTGCTCCTCCGCCTCATTTATTCGCTAGTCATATCGAATTCTCCCTTACAGGAATCAATTCGGATATATTCAAGGACAAACAGTTCATGGCCAAGAATTATGAACAGTTCTGCAACTGGCTTTTAAAGTCTCCTGAATTTGGGAAGCACCTAGATAAAAAGAATCAAGGACTAGTGGATAAATTGGGTGTCGAACTCTTACAGAAAGACGATCTGATGGTTCGTGCCCAAAAGATTTATACAGCCATTCAAAATAATATTGAATGGGATGGCTACTATTCTGTTCTACCTGAAATAAGTCCTGCCAAAACCATCAAAGCGGGAAGAGGTGAAGTAGCGGACATTAATATGCTACTCATCGCTACACTTAGGGAAGCAGGACTCAAAGCATATCCCCTAATTTCCAGTACAGTTGAAAACGGTGTACCACATCCGGTCTACCCTGACATTATGGATTTTAATTATCTGCTCTGTGCCCTTAAGCTTGATGACCAATATCATATACTTGATGCTAGTCGCACCACTCTACCATTTGGTATGCGTCCCAAACATACTCTGAATCATAATGCCTTTATCGTTGATAAGGTACAACAAGGCTGGATCTCTACTAAGGATGATGTAAAAAATGCCTTAGTCCATGTGGTAAATATGGAAATGGCGGATGAAAAGTTACACTGTAAGACACTAAGTAAACAGGGCAAATATGCCAGTTATCCCTATTACATCGTAACCAAGGACGAGGAAAAGCTAAATGAATTGAACCAAGCCTATCAAGCCCAATTGAATGATGACTGGGAATGGGATGATTTCGAAACTATGGATATCCAACTGGGAAAACCTGTAATCACCAAGGGAACAATTTCCCGTGACTTGGACGATGATGAAATGCTCTACATAGAACCAGTTCTCTTGCGGATTTTCGACGAACAACCTTTCACGGAACAAGGTCGTATTTCATCTGTTATTTTTCCTTGTCAAACCAGTTATAATTATTTATTTAATTTCAAGAAGCCTGAAGGATACCAATTAGAGGAACATCCCGAATCTGTAGTCATGGTATTACCTAATAATGGCGGACAATTCAAATACATATTTGAGGAAAGAGAAGATAAGGTATCCGTTCATGTCATCATCACCGTGAACCAAACTTTCTATATCCCTGAAGAATACGAGTATATACAGACATTCTTTAAGAAAATTTATGATAAATATGATGAAATCATAGTATTCAAAAAATCATAATCCCCGCACCATGAGGAAATTATTATCATTTGCCATCATCCTAATCCTTTCATCAACATTCATTCATGCACAATATGAAGTGAATTCCATTCCGGATGAAATGCTTGAAGATGCTCATACCATTCTTAGGAAATATAACACTACATGGGAAGTGAAATCCCAAAAAGAAGCGACTAAGAAAGTATACAAGGTAGTAACCATCTTAGGAAACAAAGGTGAGGACTATGCCAGAATAGGCATAGCTTATAACAAGTTCCAAAAGATCAGTGACCTAAAGATTAGGATTTATGACAAGTATGGCAAGGAATTATCCAAACTAAAATCAAAGGCATTCCATGATATAAGTCTTAGTTCGGGATTTGAAATAGATGATGCCAGGGCAAAATATATCGACCTGAGTGACTTGGATTATCCTTTCACCTATGAATTGAGTTATACCGTCAAATACAATGGGATTCTTAGTATTCCTACTTGGCAACCACAAAATGGGACATCCCTCAGCGTGGAACAAGCCCATTTATCCATACTCAGCAATGCCAATTTCGCTTTCAAGTTCAAGGAACAGAACATCAAGGGTGATGAACAATCCGTGGAAGAACAAGTACAAAGAACCTGGTCTGTAAAATCATTGAAAGCCATTGAGGAAAAGCCGTTCATGGGTAATTACCGCAAGGAACTCCCTACGGTCAAAATGGCTCCATTGAGATTCGAATTGGATGGATACCAAGGTTCCATGAAAACGTGGAATGATTTCGGAATCTGGTATAATAAGTTACTGGATGATACCGAGGGATTGGAACCCGAAATGGAAAAGGAAATCCTGAATTTGATCCAACCACAAATGTCCGATGAAGAAAAGGCACGCATCATATACCAATACCTACAGGACAATACACGATATGTGAGCATTCAGCTAGGAATAGGCGGATTCAGACCCTTTGATGCACATGATACGCATGAAAAAAAGTATGGGGACTGCAAGGCACTGTCCTATTATACCTATGAGATGCTCAAGGCCGTTGGTATCGAGTCCAACCTCGCCTTGGTTCAAGCAGGAAAGAACGCTACCGAAGTGGACAAGGATTTTCCATCCAACCAATTCAATCATGTGATTGTTTGCATTCCGGGCATAAGGGATAGTGTATGGCTTGAGTGTACGAGTCAGACCAATCCGTTCGGATATTTGGGAGAATTCACGAGCAATCGCAATGTATTATTGATTAAGGAAAATGGTGGCGAATTGGTCAGGACGCCCAAATACAACCGGGAAGATAACCTTACCACTACCCAATCCGTTGTCAAAATCAATAGTGATGGTTCAGCCAGTGGAGGATTTTCGCAATCTTTCAGCGGTATTGAGTTTACACGTTCCGGATTCAGTTATTATAATACCAAATCCAATGATAATCAGGAAGATTGGATAACGGATATCATCGAAATCAAGGATTTTGATATTGAAACGTTGGAATTCAATGAAAATGAAAAAGGATACATGGGTGGATTTGAGACCCAATTCACAAGCCAAAAAATCGGTTCAACCGTCGGTAAAAGGATTTTTATCAAACCCATATTATCCAATCGTATCGTTGCCCCAAAGATAGATAAAGAGGAATTGCGTGATAGCGAATACGAAGTGAAATATGCCTATACAAATAAAGCCAGTTTCATATTTGAGATACCATTTACCCATTCCGTTGAGAAAGGAATCAAATCATATGATTTGGGTACAGATTATGGTACATATAAGGTAAAAGGTGAGGTTGATGGAAATAAATTGATTATTACGCGGAGTTTCCAGATGAATGAGGGCACTTACAATGCTGAACAGTTTTTGGAATTCATTGATTTTTTAGAACAAGTTCAAAAAGCGGATAAACAAAAAATCACATTGGTCCAGGATAAGCAGCCCTAATTACATATTCCCTTCGCAATTTCATGATTAAAAGTTAATTAATCTAGTTAGGGCATATTAATAAATCGTCCATAATTAAGCATGAAGAAAAATATCAACTTAATATTAATTCTATTATTGATATTCTTATTTGGCATAGGAACATACTATATCCTAGAAGTCAACAATAAAGAAGTAATAATCACGGAAGTTGAGATAACGGGTATTCCTGAACTACCCATTGATTCTGTTTTCTCAAAAACAATCGATTTCAAATCAGAAGTAATTAAGTTTAATAAGGATACAGTATTAAAGTTTGAGTCGAATTTTAAAAAGGGACATGTAAAGCAAGGGAGCCTTGATGGCTATCTAACAAAAAACGCTGATGGATACACCATCAAGTTAAAAAGCATTACACCAATTACTACACCCATTATTGTTGAGGACAACCTTTATGTTTCAGGTGGATTTGGTAGTAAATCATATTTCTGTTTCAAAATTCAAGATGGAAGTTTGGTTTGGGCAATTGACCTTGATGATGACGGACCCTCGTCTGCAATAGTTGTTGATTCTCTGATTGTTTTCAATACTGAGTCCTGTACGATTTTTGCTGTTGATCGATTTACTGGCGAAATGGTCTGGTCTCATTGGTTAGGCGACCCACTTCTTTCTGTTCCGGTTGCTTCTGAAAATCGGATTTATACAGCATATCCAAGTCTAAGGGTATACACAGATACAACCCTAACAACTCATTACAAGAAGATTAAGCCATCTCATCCGTTTATTTGCTTAGATGCGTCCAACGGTAGTATAATTTGGCAAAAATGGCTTGATGGAGATATTCTGAAAACACCTATAATTGTTGATTCCAATATTTATCTGACAACATTTCCCGGTACATTGTACAAACTAGATAAAACAACAGGAGACATTATTGCTTGTTCTTCGTTGAAAGCAACTTCACCACCCAGTTTTTTCGAAAATCAGATATTAGTAACTAGACGTTCAGATGATTCAACCGAAGTCAAAGAAACAATTGCTATCCTTGATGCAAAATCTCTAGGATTCATCAAGGAATTTGAAAAAACAGAAGCCCCGTACCTAGATTATTCTGTACAGAAAAAATCAAGATTGAAAACTAAATCGGATAGCTTGGATTTAGGTAATGGTTTCTATGGTGGAGCACCTGCTACATCTGGATGGGAATTGGCAAGTGCAAATATTGGACAATCCAATGTAGCATCCCTTCAACTTTTCCAACCATCTTTAGTTTCCGTTTATAAAAGCAATGTGATCTGTTTAATGGGAGATGTAATTAAATGCATTGATCCACTGAATGAGAAAGAGCTTTGGAACTATAAATTTGATATTGACCAAATAACTGAGGGAGGTTCAGTTGCAAGTACGCCAATCATTGCAGGGAATAAACTCATCACAATTACTCTGAAAGGTGAATTACTAATATTGGATTGTGACAATGGAGAAATATTGTTTAGGAAAGAGACAAATAAGTCTGTCCGTTCTTCTCCTGTCGTAAAGGATGGAATAGTATTTATTCCTACGACAACAGGAGAATTGGTAAGTGTTAATACCAATATTATTGGACTTGAAGATTATCCAATGTTCATGAAAAACGCTGAACACAACATAAACTAGGGACAATAAGGTATATAAATCATAGCCAACCCAAGACGTGCTATACTTCATATACTTAGTATTGCCTATTATTTTAATACCATAAATATGACAATAATAGAACATAGAGAGAAAAGAAAGAGATATATCCTATTGGGAGGTGGTTTTGGCATGTATCAATCCAAAAAGCCTAACTTCCTATTTGGGGATTTGCTTGCTGATATAGATGAGGGCCATGAAAAACTCGTATGTGCTTCAGATAAGGAGGGTAATATAGTTTGGTTGAAATCTAGTATGGTGAGAGTAGTGTCAGTTGATGAGAAATCACCTATGGATGTTCTGAAATATTTCTCCTAGAATTATTGTTCCATTTTTTAAGAATACAGCAGTATGCTTTAGACCTTTATATAGAATGAAAAAACTAAAATTCATCTTTTTATTATTTTTCTTAATCTACTCTGTAATTGCGTTTGCGCAAATTACAAGCTCAACCAATGAATCCGTAAACCTGGAATTCAAAGGCATCATAGAAGCAACAGGCAAGAGTAATTATGAATTATCAGAATGTATTGCATCTTCAGCCATGATCATAGGAGTCGAAACTCAAACCGAATCGGAAAAAGATGCGCTTGATTCGTCATTTGTGAAAGGTGAGTATTCTTATTCATACTATGTTGATGATTATGAATCCTATGCCGGAGAAGTAAAATTCAAATTCGAATATATAATAAGAAATGGGCAGATTAATTATAGAATTTATGATTTTGAACACGAAAAATCGGATTCGAAATTTCAGTCAGTGGGTATTCTGCCAGAAAAATGGAATGATAAAGTAAAATTATCATTTACCGAAAAACAATATTCAGAAATCATGGTCGATTTAAGGATGAATGTAGCGAATGCAATCCGAATGATTAACAAGTATTGTATAAGATAAATAATATGCGTAATGCATCTGACAGCATTCAAAAAATCATAAAAGTGCCCTACAATAAATTAATGCATTTACAATCTCTCATATTCGGTTTCTATTGTAGCAAAATCATTGAAGAATATTCTGACACTTTCTTTTGATAATTTTTCATCATCCACTCTTTCAGAATAATCCGCATCATATGCTTCTGGAAAATAGATATTATCGTATTCTACTTCAATCGTCTTATAAGTGGCATTCATCTGAGGAGGGTTCAATATATCTGTGGTTTGATAATGTACTAATTTCCTATCCATACAATTTACCGCACCACTAAAATTATAATAACGAAGACTTCGTCCCTTGCCTAAGTCAATGCGGGAATAAGTGGGATTATTTTCTTTGAAATCTTATTCACCACATTTCTTAAGTCCCGCAACATAATAAATCTTAGCATTCAATACTTTAATTTCATGGATTAAATCCCAATTGCCAGAAAAAACAGAACATACCTTATTTCCATTACTATCAGAATAAAACCCTATGAATATATGGTTTTTAATACATACTGCGAGGTGGTTATCATTAATGTATTGAAGTATATTTTCCATATCATTTTTAGGTTGAAACTGACTGGTTGTTTTTAAATTCTGAGCGAATTGCTGACCAATAACTCCAAGAATCAAAAAGACGAAAATCATTTTTTTCATACCATACAATTTTAATGATGTACTAAATCTTTCACATCCCTCATTACGCGAATCATTCCCTTTATTAGCGTTCTTTCTTCATTCTGGAAGCAACAAATGCATTCATGATGAACAAGGCTGACAGGAACGCTGCCAATCGTCCTACCATATCCCCCATCCTAGCATAATTGGTCATTTTGCTATTCAATGAAATCTGTTGTTTGATAACTGCTTTTTCTCCATAGGAAGTAGCATCTGAAATATCACCTCGCGGATTAATAAAACATGATGTTCCTGTATTCGCGGCTCTTGCTATACTCCTCCTATATTCGATTGCCCGTAATCGTGCAAATTCCAAATGTTGTTTATGACCACCGGTATCGCCCCACCAACCATCCTTGGTGATGATGGCCATCCATTGTGCACCATTTTTAATATGTCTTCTAAGGAATCCTCCAAAATCCTGCTCATAACAAATGATGGGCGCCACATTATAAGTACCATTAGACAAAGTCACTTTTGCTTCTTGCTTCGCAAAACCTTTCATGGTGCCACCCATACCGGAAACCCAAGAATCCAGAAAGCCCAACTGTTTCGAAAATGGCATATATTCCGCACCTATAACCAACTTACTCTTGTAATATAAATCTTCCTTTTGCTTGTGGATATGGTAAGCCCCATTGAAGATATGATAATAGATACTATCACCTTGTATGACACTCATTCTTGTAGTTGACAAATCCGCATGACTGGCATCCAATTGCTTATGTCCTGATACCCCGGCCAATATGGCCACATCCGGAAATTCCATTCCCGAAATCATCCTAAAGGCATTCACGATATCATTCTTTTCCAAATATCCCGCATCTACCCTTCCGAATGTAGCTTCAGGAAAGAGGATATAGTTCGTATTCGTATCCAAGACCGCGGAAGCCATTTCCATACATTCCTCAAGAATCTGGATATTCCCTTTCGTCCCATCCTCATAATGAGGTTCAATGTTCGGTTGCATACAAACAACATCCAAGGAAACATCACTCTCCTTGAATGAATAATATTGGAACAATGAAACCAGTATTGGTATGATAATGATCAATACATTAGGAATATATGACCACCATTTCTTCAATGTCCGCTTCTCATAGTCATTCCAAAAACGGAATATGGCAATGTTGCAGCACCATATCCAAAATGAACCTCCCAAGGCTCCAAGCATATCGTACCATTGTACCAAGGAATGCATAGAAGCGAAGCCATTACCCAATGTCAACCAAGGCCAGGCTAGATCCCAATTGAAATGCAAATATTCAAAACTCAACCACAAACACACCAAGGGTGCATATTGCAACTTGGGCATCCGGTGCCTCAGGACATGTCCCAATAGGAAAGGGAGTGTCATCAGCAGGGAGTTGATTAGGATAGCCGCAATACCGGCTATGAGGGAAGAATTCGCAATCCAATAGGTACACATGATGTTCCAGGTCACCATGGTAGTCAGGGTGAACTTAAAAACCTCCCTTTTCTTTACTCCTCCATGATGTAGACTAATATCCCGCTCCACAACCAACAAGGGAACGAATGCAAACAATAACAGATAAGATTGTCCGGGAGCAGGGAATCCGAGCCAAAGAAGCAATCCGGATATGAGTGAATAACTGATGTATTGCTTATATCTGAGCAGTTTGGTGAATTTGTTTTCGAATACTCCTAGTACAAATAACCAAATTGATAGGAAAAGAAACAAGGTCTGATAACGCCACAATGGTGCATGATACATCGAGTATCCACAATACAACGCTATGATTCCCAATCCGCCTAGTAGGTAAGGCTTGATTTTTTTTGGCATGGAAAAAGGTAATTGGTTGGTGTTGCAAAGAAAAGAAATATTAATGATTCCTAGGGTTTCAACAGACTACCTTTATGGTATTTATTATGATAAAAAAACCCACATCATTGAATCATCAAAGATGCGGGTTCAAAAATATTCTCTAGGAGAATGAAGCAATTATCTAACGACGAAGCCGCTACCAAAACCCTCGGATGGGCTCACAAAGTCCAATTCTCCCTTGTCGTTTTCTGCCATTAGGATCATACCCTGTGATTCTACTCCCCTGATTTTTCGAGGTGCTAGGTTCGCTAGGAGTACCACTTCCTTCCCGACTACTTCTTCAGGGCTGAAGAATTCGGCAATGCCGGATACTACGGTACGTTTTTCAAATCCTAAATCCACCTCAAGTTTCAATAGCTTTTTAGCTTTTTTCACCTTTTCAGCCGCTGTGATCCGGGCAGTACGAATATCCATTTTCTGGAAATCATCAAATGTAGCAGTCTCCTTGACCGCTTCATAAACGGTTTCCTTGGTTTGGCTATCTTCAAGTTTCTGTACTTGTGCTGCCACCCAATCCGGCTTCAGTCTTGAAAACAAATGCTGCGGCTGCCCCATCTGATGTCCGGATTCCAAGAGCGCCTTATTGTTGGCCAGGGCTGCTCTCGTATCATCCCATGCAGATGTCCCCTCAAATTCACCCAAACCAAGGATAGACCGTAATTCATTGGCTTTCTGAGGCATGAACGGACTCATCGCCACACTCAGGACTGCTGCTACTTGAGCACCAATATTCAAAACCACCTTGGTAGCCTCAGGGTCCGTCTTCACCAATGCCCAAGGAGCATTATGCTGAATGAGGCCATTCCCTAGGTCTGCCAGTTGGATAAACTCAGCCAATGCATTCCTAAATTCATATTTTTCAATGAATTCAGATATACGGTTAAAATGAGTCTGAACGGCTTTCATTTCTGCTTCATAGGTTGAGGTTTTCTCCTTATCAGCAGAACAGGTTATGCTCAAAGACGGGTCAATATCTGGTATCTTCCCATCATAATTCCTATTGATTAGGGTAACGACTCTTTGTATGACACCACCTACCTTATTCACTAATTCCTCATTGGACTCCCAGAAACCCTGCCAGGTGAATTCACTATCCTTATTTTCCGGCATTGTCTTGACCATATAATACCTCAACACATCCGTCAATTGAGGATATTCATCAACAAATTCATGAACCCAAATGGCCCAATTCCTTGAAGTAGAGATTTTTCTCCCCTCAAGATTCAAGAATTGGTTTGCAGGTACATTATCCGGCAAAATGAAGTCACCATGTGCCTTAAGTATAACAGGGAATATGACGCAATGGAATACGATATTATCCTTTCCGATGAAATGAAGAAGTTTGGTATCCTTGTCTTTCCAATATGGTTCCCAATCCTTACCATTATCCTTGGCCCATTGTTTCGTCGCGGATATATAACCGATTGGAGCATCCAACCATACATATAATTTCTTACCTTCTGCGCCCTCCAATTCACTTGGTACATCTACTCCCCAACTTAAATCACGGGTCATGGCACGAGCTTGTAGGCCACCATCCAACCAAGATTTACATTGACCCAAAACATGGGTTTTCCAAGCTTTCGGGTCATGGTGCGATGTTCCCTCTAACTGACCATCCACTATCCAAGGACGCAACCATTCCTCATATTTATCCAATGGCAAATACCAATGGCTCGTTTCTTTCAGGATGGGTGTGGCTCCACTCATCTTTGACTTTGGGTTGATGAGTTCTGTTGGACTCAACGTACTTCCACAATTCTCACATTGGTCGCCATAGGCTTCCTCATGACCGCACTTCGGACAGGTTCCTGTAATGTATCTGTCAGCAAGGAATTGGTCCGCTTCTGCATCGTAATACTGCTCTGATGTCTGTTTAGTGAATTCTCCTTTCTCATTCAACACCCTGAAAAAATCCTGGGCCGTTTCGTGGTGAAGTTCCGCGGACGTTCTATGGAAGATATCAAAATCAACTCCTACCTTTTCAAATGTTGTCTTCAGGGATTCGTGATATCTATCCACAATGGCCTGAGGAGTCGTGCCATCCTGTTTAGCCCTTATCGTGATAGCAGCACCATGTTCATCAGAACCACAGATGAATACGACATCCTTACCCATCAACCTCAGATACCTTACATAAATATCCGATGGTAGGTACGCTCCAGCCAAATGTCCAATATGCAATGGTCCATTCGCATAGGGTAATGCTGCTGTGACTAAATATCTTTTTGGTTCTGTCATAATAAACTGTTACCTTTTATGATAGTAATTCTTAATATAATAGTAGGGAGAAGCGCCGATTATCGAAAAAAATAGGTCGCTTATCTATCAATCCTAGCCATTGCATATAATAATGTACTCAAGCCGGAAATGATTCCCTAATTTTGGGGCGAATATACGAACAATCGCATTTTAACAACATCGGGTAAGGAACTAAGGTAATTTTTGAGTATCGAAATTATTGAATTCCCAACCTATTTACAGTCACTGACTTATTTTCAAAAACAAATTTATCATGAAATTTAGATTCAATTTCTTCTTTGCTTTCTTAGTCATGATGGTGACAGGACTGATCTATTCCTGTACTCCTAAGACCGGAAACGTAACGAAAGCATCTGAAAAGCCTGCCGAGAAACCCGAAGTGGAGGATGCAATGGTTGGCGTAGGTGAAAGTGCACCGGATTGGACTCAGAAAGCCGTTCCTACTGATGAACGTGTAAGAACGGGTACATTACCAAACGGATTAAAGTACTACATCCAAAAGAACTCCAAACCTGAGAACAGAGCTGAGTTGCGTTTATCCATCAATGCAGGAGCCATGCAGGAAGATGAGGACCAACTGGGTCTTGCACACTTCCTTGAGCACATGTGTTTCAATGGTACTAAAAACTTCTCAAAGAGTGAATTGGTGGATTACCTAGAATCCATTGGTACCAAATTCGGACCTGACCTGAACGCTTATACATCATTCGATGAAACGGTTTATATGCTTCAGGTAAGAACGGATGACCAAGAAATGTTGGATAAGGGTATGCTCATTCTTCAGGATTGGTCAAATGCAGTAACATTCGAAGGAGAGGAAATTGATAAGGAACGAGGTGTTATCATGGGTGAATACCGTTCTGGCTTGGGTGCCCAGGAAAGAATGAGAAACGAATGGTTCCCATTGGTATTCAAGGATTCCCGTTATGCAGACCGTCTTCCTATCGGAAAGCCTGAAATCATCAAGAATGCACCTTATGATGCATTCACCAGATTCTACAACGATTGGTACCGTCCTGATTTGATGGCTGTTGTTGTTGTAGGTGACGTCGATGTGGATGCTATGGAAGCCCAAATCAAGGAACGTTTTGGTGGTCTTGAGAATCCTGAGAATCCTAGAAAGAAAATTGAATACAATGTACCTAAGCATGACGAAACATTGGTTACAGTTGTAACGGATAAGGAAGCTTCTTCCACTCAGGTTCAGTTGATGTACAAGCATGATCCTATGAAAGTAAAGAACATGGGAGATTACAGAACGAGAATGGTACACAGTTTATATAATAGAATGTTGAGTTCTCGTTTGGAGGAATTGACAAAATCAGCTAATCCTCCATTCCTGTACGGATTCTCATCTTACACCAATTTCGTGAGAACCGCAGATGCTTACTATGGTGCTGCAGGTGTTGAACCAGATGGTGTCCTTGAGGGTCTTGAAGCATTGTTGACAGAGAACCAAAGAGTTCTTCAACATGGTTTCACAGCCACAGAGTTGGAAAGAACCAAAAAGGAAATCCTTAACAGCATCGAAAAGCAATACAAGGAATCAGACAAGACGCCATCCAGAAGATTGGCTATGAGATATGTTTCCAATCACTTGGAAAACAGCCCGATTCCATCTCCAAAGCAAACTTTCGAATTATACGAAAAATTCATCCCTACCATTACACTTAAGGAAATCAATGCATTGGCAGGACAATGGATTACTGACAAAAACAGAGTAGTCATCGTGACAGGTCCTGAAAAGGAAGACATTACTATGCCCTCTGAGGATGATATACGTAAGATATTGGCTTCTGTTGACGAAAAAGAGGTAAAGGCTTATGTTGATAATGTATCCAGTGAGCCATTGATGTCCAAAGCACTTAAGCCTGGAATCATCAGGGACAAGAAGATGATTGAGGAAATTGGTGTGACTGAATTGAATCTTACCAATGGTGTTAAGGTTATTCTTAAGCCAACTGATTTCAAGAATGATGAGATACTCTTGACTGCATTCTCATCCGGTGGACACTCTTTGGTAGGTGACGAGGATTACATGAGTGCATCACAAGCTTCTACCATCATCGACCAATCAGGTGTTGCCAAGTTCAGCGATACTGAATTGCAAAAGATGTTGGCAGGTAAGACAGTTGGTGTTTCTCCTTACATCGATGAATTGAGTGAGGGTTTCACAGGTTCATGTTCACCTGATGATTTCGAAACCATGCTTCAGTTGATTTACTTGTACTTCACAGAGCCTCGTAAGGATGAGGATGCAATGAATGCATACATGACTCAGATGAAGACACAAATGTCATTTATGGGTGCCAATCCTCAATTCTACTTCTTCAGTGAGGTATTCAAGGTACTTTCCAATGATCATCCAAGAAGAAAAATTCTTCCAGCTGTTGAGGACTTGGATAAGGTGAATCTGGATAGAGTAATGGAAATATATAGGGATCGTTTTGCTGATGCTTCTGATTTCACATTCGTATTCACTGGTAACTTCGACCCGGATGCCATCCAGATTAAATTGGCTCAGTACTTGGGCAATCTTCCATCCACTCAAAGAAAAGAGACTTGGAAAGATGTGAATGTAGAAACACCAAAAGGAAAGATTGAGAAGACATTCTACAAAGGTCAGACTCAAAAGTCATTCGCATTCCTTGGCTTCGGAGGTGACTTCGATTGGGAAGACGGACAAGCACGTTACGATTTCCGTTCTATGATTTCTGTACTGAACATCAAGTTGAGAGAGAGACTGAGAGAAGATGAAGGTGGTGTCTACGGTGTTCAGGTGCAAGGAGATGTTTCAAGATGGCCAAAGGAGGAATTCAGCATCTTGATTTTCTTCAACGCTGAGCCTAACGAGGTAGACAAACTGGTTGAAATCACCAAGGAGGAAATCCAGAAATTAATTGACAATGGTGTTGAGGATAAGGATATCACTAAGGTTACCGAAACTCAGCGTCAGGAAAGAATCAAGAACCTGAAGGAAAACAGATTCTGGAGTGGGTACCTACGTTCTTCCTATCAGAATAGTTTGGATCCGACCAATATCCAAATGGAACACTACGAAAAGTATGTCAATAGCTTGTCATCAGAGTCAGTTGTTGCCATGGCTAAGAAAGTATTGAAATTGGATGAAATTGCCCAATTCGTACTTAAGCCGGAAGAAGGTGAAGAAAAGAAAGACTAATCCTTTCTGATATCATACTTGAAAAGCCTTGGCCCTTGGGTCAAGGCTTTTCTTTTATATATTGGATTTTTAGAATTTGTACTTATTTTCACACCCAATAAATACCATTACCATGATAAGACATTGCCTGTATACCCTACTACTTTCAATATGCTTTCTTAATCTCAATGCCCAAGAAGAAGATGAATGGGATGTAGCCAATCCTCCGGGTGAATTCAAGGAAATAGAGTTCACAACCGATGAGGGAACCTGGATGAACCTGGATGTGAGTCCTGATGGTAAAACCATCATTTTCGATTTACTTGGAGATATTTATTCCATGCCCGTTTCAGGAGGAAAGGCAAAGTTGCTATTGGGTGGTTTGCCATACGAGGTACAACCCAGATTTTCTCCTGATGGAAAGAAAATCGTCTATACATCCGATAGAGGTGGTGGTGATAATGTTTGGGTCATGGATGCTGATGGTCAGAATGCCAAACAAATCACCAAGGAAACGTTCAGACTATTGAACAATCCTATCTGGACTGCGGATAGTGAGTATATCATTGCAAGAAAGCACTTCACTTCCCAACGCTCATTAGGTGCAGGAGAAATGTGGATGTACCATATATCCGGTGGTGATGGTATCCAACTCACAAAAAGAAAGAATGACCAGCAGGACGTCAATGAACCTTGTCTCTCCAAGGATGGACGATACCTCTATTACAGTGAGGACATGTACGAGGGCGGTTATTTCCAATATAATAAGGATCCCAATTCCCAAATTTTCAAAGTCATGAGATATGACAGGGAAGAAGGCAAGACCAAAAGTATCACTGGCGGACCAGGTGGTGCTTGTAGGCCCCAAATATCCAATAATGGTAAAATGCTTGCATTCATCAAGCGTGTGCGCACCAAGACTGTGCTCTATTTGCATGATTTGGAAACAGGTGAGGAATGGCCCATTTTCGATAATCTATCCAAGGACCAACAGGAAGCATGGACCATCTTCGGTATCTATACCGGATACGCATGGACACCCGACGATAAGCAAATCATCATTTGGGGAAAGGGGAAAATCTGGAGTGTTGATGTTGCTTCGGGTGAATTCAAGGAAATTCCTTTCACTGCTGATGTCAAAATGCGCTTACAAGAAACCGTTCAATTCCAAAATGACCCGGCTCCGGAACAATTCAATGCCAAGGTTATCCGTCAATGCATTACCGCTCCGAATGAGAAATACATAGTTTTCAATGCGGTAGGACACTTATGGAAAATGGATTTACCCAATGGCAAGGCAAAACGACTCACTAAGAATGAGGACTTTGAATTCGAACCCGATTTCTCTGCTGATGGCAATCAATTAGTATATGTCACATGGAATGACGAACAAATGGGAGCCATTAATATCATGGATTTGAAATCCGGCAAGTCAAGGAAAATCTCTAATAAAAAGGGCATCTTCCGTACACCTAAATTTTCCAAGGATGGTAAACAAGTTGTCTACAGAAAGGAAGGTGGGAATATGCAAATGGGTTTCTCACATTCCAAGGAACCTGGAATATATATGATTTCCGCTATGGGTGGTGATGCCAAGTTGGTTACACCGCAAGGAGAGAACCCAAGGTTCAATGCTACAGGAGATAGGATATTCTACAATACAGGAGGATATCTATTCGGCAGCCTGACCAAGGCGATGAAAAGTGTGAAATTGGACGGGACGGATGATAAGGTTCATTTCAATTCCACTTATGCCAACCAATGGGTTCCTAGTCCTGATAACAAATGGATTGCTTTTTCTGAATTATACAAGGTATATATTGCACCCATGCCCAAAACGGGTCAACCCGTAGGCTTGAGCTCCAATACTAAGGCTTTTCCGATCGCACAAGTCGGTAAGGATGCAGGTATCAACCTGCATTGGTCCAAGGATTCCAAAAAACTACATTGGACACTGGGGAATGAGTATTTCACAGATGAACTTACAGAGCGGTTCCTATTCCTAGACGGAGCTGCTGACTCCATTCCTCCCTTGGATAGTGTTGGCATCAAAATTAATTTGGAACTGGAACACGATGTACCTGATGGTAAGATTGCATTCACGAATGCAAGAATCATTACGATGGAAGGAGATGAGGTCATCGAAAACGGAACCATCGTCATCGAGGGAAATAAGATCCTGAAAATCGGTAAGACTGGCGAAGTAGATGTGGATGGTAAGGTCAGGGTGATGGATATGACTGGTAAGACCATCATGCCCGGAATCGTGGATGTCCATGCCCATGTAGGGAATTTCTATTATGGAATGAGTCCTCAGAAACAATGGCATTATTATGCCAATCTAGCCTACGGTGTCACTACTGCACACGACCCATCCTCCAATTCTGAAATGATTTTCAGTCATTCCGAAATGATTAAGAATGGAACCATGGTAGGCCCAAGGCTTTTTTCTACGGGTACGATTCTTTATGGAGCTGATGGGGATTTCAAGGCTGTCATCAATTCCTTGGAAGATGCCAAATCAGCACTGCGTAGGACCAAGGCATATGGTGCATTTTCCGTAAAAAGCTACAACCAACCCAGACGGGACCAAAGACAACAGGTAATCGAAGCTGCGAGACAGTTGGATATCCTTGTTGTTCCTGAGGGTGGTTCATTCTTTTATCATAACATGAGTATGGTATTGGATGGTCACACAGGCGTGGAACACAACATTCCCGTTGCACCACTTTATAATGACGTTATTCAAGTTTGGAAAGCAACCAAGACACACAACACCCCTACCCTGATTGTGAATTATGGGGGTGTGAATGGTGAATATTATTTCTATCAGAATACCAATGTCTGGGAAAAGGAAAGATTATTGAATTTTACTCCGCGTGCCATCGTGGATGCCCGTTCCAGACATAGAACGATGATTCCGGATGAGGAATATAAGAATGGTCATATTCTTGTCTCAGAATCCTGTAATAAGTTGCAGACCAATGGTGTCAATATCAATCTGGGTTCACACGGACAATTACAAGGACTTGGCGCACATTGGGAATTGTGGATGTTCGTACAGGGTGGCATGTCCAATCACCAAGCACTTAAAGCCGCCACAATCAATGGTGCGGTCTATCTTGGAATGGAAAACCACATAGGCTCGTTAAAGGAAGGTAAACTTGCCGATCTTGTCATTATGGAAGATAATCCACTTGAAAAGATTGAGCATTCCGAATCGATTATCTATACTATGATGAATGGCAGACTATATGATGCTGACACAATGAATGAAATAGGGAATCAAGAGAAGAAAAGAGGTAAGTTTTTCTGGGAAATCAATAAACACTCCAATAACTTTCCCTGGCATTTTGATACCAAGAGTTTCCTTAGGCCACAATGTCATTGTGGAGGATAATTTATATACCTGAAAGGGAATTTCTGAACGGGAAATGTGAATGCTTCACATTTCCCGTTCTTTTTATACATATGGACTAATGTAATATATGGTTAAATGACCTCAAGGAATCCTTAAAAACCAAAGCAAAATGAGCTAGCATATGTTACAATTGTATCCAAAAAGCCACTTTATACATACTCTCAAGACAATTTACATGCTATTTTCATTGTCACAAATTTGGACTTATCAATTTTAGACCGTGCCAAAATGGTATAATTCTTCTCTATATAACAGTGAAATAACGCGCACCTCCCCCTTGAATACCCAGATAAGAGTAAGATTGAATTTGTGGATTTAAAAACAATTGACCCATGCTAGAGAAATTCGGGGTGCTGGTATTATCTGAATACCTAGTGGCAAATGAAAAGGAAATTGTCATCAGAGCTTTTTCAGATTTTTATCACGAATTAACACCTAAACATCAAAAACGTATCCAGTTACACTGGGTAGATGGTATGAAGTCCCAAGAGGACAATACCTCCCAACTTTTCAAAATTTTTGACATTCCTGAGAAAGTCATCGTACGTTCATCCTACAAGGAGAAATCAAATGCGATGAGGGTATCCAGTATCTTACTTCATCCCTCTCACCGCCATCTTAAAACGGTTATACCCGATTCATATTCGTTCGGAATTCCAGTCATAGCTACGGATAGCGGTTCGACCAAGGACTATATCGACGTTACTTGTGGATTAATACTCAAAGGAAATTCCAGCGAACAATACGTCATTGAAATCACCAATCATCTTGAGATGTTGTATCATGACCAAGAAGTCCTTAGGCTGCTAGAAAAAGGAGCCTACGACCAATATGAAAAGAAATTCGGATGGGGCTTGAAAGAATTCAGAAAGCCATTATTCTAACTTTTCATCCACGAAGAAAATAGTTGCGAAATTTCTATAGACCTCATGCTCTTTACTAATGCCGTGGTTATACATTTCAGATATTGCCCCGTCTAGGTAAAGAGCATTCTTACATTTAAGATTTTCCTTGAAAATAGTCGCCATATCATAGAAATTGGTCCTTTGCCCAGAAATGACAAAATGAATGTTTCCATCATCATCCACTCCCACCCCATTTCTGATATGGAGGTTTTTGGAGCCTTCATTAAATGCTGGATGATAGTCGCCATCTATGATAAGCATGGGCCCTGACTGGACTCCCATTGTAATCTGTGAAATATCTGCTTTCGCTACAAAAGCATTGGATTCCATCACATGGGCCTCGCCCTTTTGAGTAAGATAAAAACAACCATTCGGTAACAAATGGAAATTGCCACTGGCATTCCTGAGATTGATATTCTGTATGACTTCTTTATTTTGGATGAATAATCCTCCTGGATAATGATTCTTACCAAAAATTCCACCATTGGTTGCAAATAACAACTGTCTGCCGGATTGATAGAGGGAATCTCCCAACGACTTAATTTTCCGGATTCCATCAATATGATAACTGCACATCCTTAAATCTTTGGCCCGTACCGAAGTAATCCTATAATCAATGTTGTTATAGGATATATCACTTACTTTTACATCCGGCCGATAAATGAAAGTAGTTGATTCCTCCTTTTCCTTTTCAAAACAACCTAGTATTAAGGATGTAAAACAAATGAACCAAATGCCTCGTATCATCATCATGTATCCTAATTTTCATCAAAATTCGAAATATTAAGTTAAATTTTCATCTAAACGATTTAGAATTAGGACTTTGATATAATATTTTTGCTGCTGATAACCTTAACAAATACAGCACAGATTTCCTTAAAAACGGAATCATACCTATGAAAGTGATCACCACCTGTTGTTTATTCTTATTCATTTCTTTGTCGGCAATGGCTGTCGAACCCAATTATCTTACCATTCAACCCAAGGACGGGGATGGTATCATGTCCATTCTAAGGCGATACAATCTCCTTGGAAGTAAATGCGATAAGGAACATTTCTATGAAATCAATAAGCTCAGTCAGAAATCCGTAATCTATACGGATAGAAAATACAAGCTTCCACTATTCATTTATGAATATGATGGTACATCCATCCGATCTACCATTGGAGACAACAATTGGGATAAGGCTGTTCGAATAAGGGATTATAACATCAAGTTACACAAGGAGGGCGTCAAACCGACCATGTTCAATAAGGGCAAGAAAATTTTATGGGTTCCCTATCGGGAATTATATTGTGATGATGAAAAACCCGTTAAGATAGAACCTGTAAACAAGTCTAATAAAGTCAGGAACTTCCCCATTTTCGGTGATGACTACGCACACACGCCATTGGTTTCTAGTAAACTGAAAGGACAGGTTTTCTATATCGTAGGTGGTCATGGAGGGCCTGACCCGGGTGCCATCGGGAATTACGCAGGTAATAAACTTTGTGAGGATGAATATGCATACGATGTATCATTAAGGCTATGCCGCAAACTCATACAGCACGGGGCTGTAGCCTATATGATTACTAGGGACAATAATGATGGCATCCGTTCCGGTAAAATCCTTAAATGCGATAAGGATGAAATCACTTGGAAAGACCAGAAAATGTTCAATGGTCAAAAACCCAGACTCAAACAACGCTCCAATGCCATAAACAAGCTATATGAAGCTCACAGGAAATCAGGGGCCAAGAAGCAGAAAATGATCAGCATCCATATTGATTCCAGAAGTCAAAGACATAGTACTGATGTGTTTTTCTATTATTATAGTGGAAGCCCCAATGGTAAGAAACTTGCCAGAAGGATGCATAAGAAGCTCAAGGAGAAATACGCCATACACAGAAAAAGTGGCAGTTATACAGGAACGGTCACCCCAAGGGATTTGCACATGCTAAGGGAAACCAAACCTACTTCCGTTTATGTAGAGTTGGGAAATATCAGAAATTCCAACGACCAGAAGCGATTTATATTAGAAAGTAACCGTGAAGTACTCGCAAAATGGCTTTTTGAAGGCATGACAGGCTTTGCTCCTTGATTTAAAATCATAAACTGCAAATTATCATTTTAGGATTATTACAGGGTCTTTCTTAGCTTTGCATACCTTTAATCATTTGTGAACTAAACTTTACTCATGTTCAATTCAAAAATAGCTGGAATGGGTTACTACGTGCCAGAACGCGTGGTAACGAATAACGATCTGTGTGAATACATGGAAACGTCTGATGAATGGATTCAGGAAAGAACCGGAATCAAGGAAAGACGTTATGCTAAGAAACACGAGGAAACAACCACTACCATGGGTGCCATTGCCGCAAAGCGTGCCTGTGAGAATGCTGGTATAGCCGTAGAAGATATTGACTTCATCATATTCGCTACCCTTAGTCCTGATTACTACTTCCCTGGTTGTGGTGTATTGGTACAAAGAGAACTTGGAATCCCTGGCGTTGGTGCATTGGACATCAGAAACCAATGTTCTGGCTTCATTTATGGATTATCCATAGCTGACCAATTCGTCAAGTCTGGAATGTATAAGAATGTACTTTTGGTTGGTTCCGAATTTCATTCGTCCGGATTGGATTATTCCACTAGAGGTCGTAATGTGACCGTAATCTTTGGTGACGGTGCTGGTGCAGCAATCATCCAACCTACAAAGGAAGAAGGTAAGGGTATCCTTACCACCCATCTACATGCTGACGGAACATATGCCGAACAACTGGCTTATATCAATCCAGGATGCCATGGTGGTAAGTTCCTAGGTAAGAAAGGATTCGGTTATCCGGATGAGGATAAGTTCGGTGGGATGTTCCTAACGGAACATATGGTGGAGAATGGATTAACCTATCCCAATATGAATGGTCCTGCCGTATTCAAATTCGCAGTTACCAAATTCCCTGAGGTCATCAAGGAAGCTTTGGAAGCAACGGGGCATACCACCGAAGATATAGATATGTTGGTACCACACCAAGCCAATCTAAGGATTAGCCAATTCGTTCAGAAGAAGCTGAGATTGCCCGATGAAAAGGTACATAACAATATACAGAAGTACGGAAATACAACTGCTGCTTCCATACCAATTGCACTTTGTGAAGCCATTGAAGAAGGAAAGGTGAAAGAGGGAGACCTTGTTTGTCTTGCTGCATTTGGTAGTGGATTCACTTGGGGATCTGCTTTGATTCGCTGGTAAACCCACTATTTAGAATCAATCTAAAAGCGGTTAAGGGAGCTTTCCTTAACCGCTTTTTTCTAAAATATGACATTTACTCCAAGCAGCTCAATCTTTAATTTAGTAATTTTGCATTGCTTTTAACCAAAATATGTTAAACCTAATCTTATGGGTAAATTCGAGAATGGAGTCTCTACACTCGATGACTTCAAGGTATCAAGTAAGACAGATCAGTTTCAAGGACACGACTATTACGCCGTTGATGACTTATTGACTGATGAACATAAAATAGCAAGGGATGCTGTAAGGGCTTGGGTCAAGCAATCTGTATCCCCAATCATTGAGGATTGTGCTAATAGATCCCTTTGTCCTACCCACCTATTCAAGGAATTGGGAGAAATCGGTGCTTATGGACCGAGTATTCCTGCCAAGTATGGTGGTGGTGGCATGGATGATATCGCTTATGGTATCATCATGCAGGAATTGGAAAGAGGTGACTCCGGAATCCGTTCCATGGCTTCAGTGCAAGGGTCATTGGTCATGTATCCTATTTACAGGTTCGCTTCCGAAGAACAAAAGATGAAATGGTTGCCTAAACTGGGTTCAGGTGAACTCATCGGTTGTTTCGGACTTACCGAACCTGACCATGGCTCCAATCCTGCAGGAATGGTTACGAATATCAAGGATGATGGCGATTGCTATATCCTGAACGGAGCCAAGATGTGGATTACCAACTCTCCAGTAGCGGATATCGCTGTGGTATGGGCCAAGGATGAAGAAGGAAAGATTCGTGGAATGGTAGTGGAAAGTGATTCCAAAGGATTCTCTGCTCCTGAAATCCATGGAAAATGGTCCTTGAGAGCATCCGTAACAGGTGAACTTGTCTTTGAGGATGTAAGGGTACCTAAGGAAAATGTATTCCCGGAAATCAAGGGATTGAAAGGTCCACTTTCTTGTCTGACAAAAGCCAGATATGGTATCTCTTGGGGCGCAATCGGTGCAGCAATGGATTGCTATGATTCCGCTTTAAGGTATTCACAGGAAAGGGTTCAGTTCGGAAAGCCAATCGGTGCATTCCAATTAACGCAAAAGAAATTGGCTGAGATGATTACAGAAATCACTAAGGCCCAATTGCTTTGTTGGAGACTGGGTTCTCTTATGAATAATGGCAAGGCAACACCTGCCCAAGTATCCATGGCCAAGCGTAACAATGTCAATATGGCATTGGAAATCGCTAGGGAAGCGCGCCAGATACATGGTGGAATGGGTATCACGAACGAATACCCCATCATGCGTCATATGATGAATTTAGAGACAGTCCTCACTTATGAAGGTACACATGACATCCACCTCCTGATCACAGGTATGGATGTAACGGGTTTCAATGCCTTTAAATAAGAGAGTTATATATTCTGTGTTTTCTTAAGGATAGGATTAAGGTCTTGTTAAATTCAAGCTTAATCCTATCTTTGTTTACAACTTTTCCTGTTATTTATACATCATTAAAGGTGTAATCAGACAGGATAACAATTTTGACTGTTTGCACGTTCTATTCGAAACAAACCTCGCAGAGTTCAAATATGAAAAGTATACAAATCATACTTTTACTTCTTATGGGTCTTTCATTTACAGTGAATGCCCAAAAGGAAAGAATCAAACTTTCCAATCCATCATTTGAGGATATGCCAAGGCATAGCCAACCACCTATCGGCTGGTATAATTGTGGAATGGATGGCGAATCACCTCCGGATGTCCAACCTGGTTCATTTGAAGTAAGACAAAAGGCCGTGGATGGCATGACCTATCTCGGAATGGTCACTCGTGATAATGAAACTTGGGAATCCGTGGGACAGCGCCTGTCTTCTTCTCTTATCGGTGGCAATTGTTACCAGTTCAGGATTTTCATGACCTATTCAGATGAATATTTCAGTATCAGTAGGACTACACTGAAGAATGAATTCTTCATCAAACCTGTCAAACTCAGGATTTGGGCTGGCAATGGTTATTGTGATAAGCGTGAATTACTTGCTGAAAGCGGACTAGTGAGTTCAACAACATGGGAAGAATTCACATTCGTTCTAAAGCCCAAAAGGGATTACAAGTATATCGTATTGGAAGCTTTTTATAAGACTCCTACGCTGTTCCCATACAATGGTAATATACTCCTTGACCATGCCTCTGATATCATCCTTAAGGAAAAATGTGATAAGAAAATTGACGAGACCATTTGGGAAGATGAACCCGAGGTAATAGCAGGAAACGACAATATCAATAAAAAACCGCCTAAGAAGCCAACACAACCAGATCCTGAACCCGACCCGGTCAAGCCTACACCAGTCACGCCGGATCCTCCGATGACACCGGACCCACCTGCTAACGATCCGATTGTTGCAGCTCCGCCTAAAATCATGGATGAGTTATCTGATGTGTCCAAGATCAAGGAGGGCCAAACAATAAGAATCAAGCAATTGGATTTCCTAGCGGACGATTTCAAAATCAATGAATCCATGCATCCCGTATTGAATGAAATCTTTGCTTTCATGAGGAGCAATCCGAAAGTAGTGGTTGAAATCGGAGGACATACCAATAGGCTTCCATCACATGAATATTGTAATTGGTTGTCTAAGAAAAGAGCCGAATCAGTTACCAACTACCTACAGGAAAAAGGACTTGCTGATGCAAGAATCACTTTCAAGGGCTATGGAAAGACACAACCTATCGATACCAGTAATACTGCCTCTGGAAGAAAGAAGAATCAGAGGGTGGAAATCAAGATACTTAGCTTGAAAGGAGGTTAATCCAATTTTCAATCTTAATGAACCCTTGCAGATGCTAATCCGCAAGGGTTCGTATTTATAGGATAATTATATGTGCATGAATAACTTCAAAATCTTACTTAGTTTATTAATAATGCTTGGGTTTTCAATGATGGGAATAAGCCAGACTACGAGAATCAGTTTGGATAACCCATCTTTCGAGGATATGCCAAGGCACAGCAAGGTTCCCCAAGGTTGGTTTGATTGTGGTATGCAGGGCGAATCCCCTCCGGATATCCAACCCGGTGCATTTGATGTCACTACTGCTCCTAAGGATGGCTTTTCATATATCGGCTTGGTGACTCGTGACAATGAGACCTGGGAGGGATTATCACAAAGACTATCCACCCCACTCAGACAAGGCAATTGCTATCAATTCAAAATTAGTCTCGCCTACTCGAAAGAATACTACAGTGCAAGTAGAACTACGGAAAAGGATGAGTTCTATACCAAACCTGTATTGTTGAGGATATGGGGAGGAAATACATACTGTGACAAAAAGGAAATTCTGGCCGAAAGTCCCATAGTCAAGAATGCCGCTTGGGAAGATAGGGCTTTCGTTTTCAAACCTCAAGGAAATTATAAATTCATCATTTTCGAAGCCTATTACAAGACGCCTACGCTCTTTCCCTACAATGGGAATCTGCTACTGGATGACGCATCAGAAATCATCCAGAAAGAGCAGTGTGATGATATTATAGACACCTCAATCTGGGAAGAAAACCCCATTGCCAAAAAGGAAGAAACGCCCACGAAAAAAACTACTACCCCCAAGAAGAAAAACACGATTACCCCGAACAAAAAAGAGGAAAAACCAAAAGAAGAAGTTGTAGTCCGAAATGATTCCTCACCTGCAAAAAAGAAAGAAGAAATAATCCCTACTAAAAAGGATGTGGCAAACCAGCCTAAGGAAACATCCAGCAAACCAGTGGTATCGAATGATATTAGGGATGTGACACAGGTGCAAGAAGGACAAATCATTCGTATCAACCAACTAGATTTTGCAGCTAATTCGCATGAAATCACTGAAGACATGCACAGCATCCTTGACGAGTTATACATATTCATCAAGGAACACCCGGGAATCATTGTGGAAATAGGTGGTCATACCAACAGGATACCATCCCATGACCATTGCAATAAACTATCAAAGAAAAGAGCTTTAGCTGTAACCAACTATCTCGTTGCCAAAGGTTTAACAAGTACTAGGCTAAAGTATAGAGGATACGGAAAAACACAGCCTATTGACACCAGTAATACACCCGCCGGAAGAAAGAAGAACCAAAGGGTAGAAATTAAAATCCTAAGTCTGAAAGGCTGACACGATTTTTTGTTAATTTTACAAACCCTTGTGGATAATAAACCACAAGGGTTTGTCATTTAAAGATTATTCGGAAATTGGGTAGCATATCCACATTCCTATTCATTGTCACACCAATCAATCAACGTATGAAAAAATGCTTGGCATCCATTTTCACCATGATGATTATCACACTTGCTTCTGCCCAGGAAACAAGCTTGTATGATATAAAACTGAATGATTTCCATGACGGAAAGAATTTCTTTGAGGAGGGCCTTTATCTTCAAGCCAAATCATCACTCGAGGGATTCATTGACATGAATCGAAACCATTCCAATAATACTGTCCAAATACAAGAGGCAGAACTGATGATTGCCAAATCATCCATCTATATGAGAATGAATGATGGTGAGCAACTACTTCTTTCTTTCATTAGAAAATATCATCCTGAAAAAGTAGCCTTGGATGCCATCATGGAATTGGCAGAATATTATTTCGATAATAAGATGTATCAGGAATCCATTCGCTATTATGAAATGCTGGATGGGAATGAACTCGATAACAACACCAAAGCCAAGGTTAAATTCAAACAGGGATACGCCTACTTTGTCAAGGATGAAAAAGCAAAGGCAAAGGAAGCTTTTACCTCCATCCAATACCTCAAAGGTCCTCATTATGAGGAAACCAATTACTATCTGGGTATTCTTGCATTTGAGGATAATGAATATGATACTGCCATCTCCGCATTCAAGAATGCAAACACAAGAGGTAAGTACAACAAGGTTGTTCCCTATTATCTTTGCCAAATTCACTTTGCCAATGGGGAATTTGATGATGTCATCGAAATCGGTGAGGAAGCATTGGATTCAAAGGACGAGATTGATTATGAGAATAGTGTGGTACACCTCGTTGCTAAGTCTTACTTCGAACTCAATCAATATGGTAAGGCACTACCCTATTTTGAGATTTATTCCAATAATGCTAAAAAACTCAGGGCGCAGGATTTGTACCAAGTAGCTTTCACTAGATACAAGATGGGACAATATGAGGGCGCCATTAAGGATTTTGAGGAATTGAAGACATCTGATAATGAAATGGGTCAGAATGCATTATATAATCTTGGGGATAGCTACCTGAAGAATGGGGATAAATTCTCCGCAAGGAATGCTTTCTATGGTGCTTCAAAAAAGGATTATGATGAGGAAATTCAAAAAGAATCCCATTATTTGTACGCAAAGCTTTCCTATGATTTAGGATTCGACCGTGAAGCTATTGCAGCACTCCAGAACATCCCGGCAACATCCCCGTACCATGTCGAGTCGCAGGAAATGTTAGGTAGGATTTTCATGAATACCAAGGATTATGACAAGGCTATTCAGATGATGGAAAGCATCCCTAATAAGACGGCCACCATCAAGGAAGCGTATCAGAAAGTCACCTTTTTCAAAGGGGTACAACTCTTTAATGACAATAATTTCAATGAATCCAAGATTTATTTGAATATGTCATTGAAAACCACTCCCAATGTGATGAATAAGGCGCAGGCACAATATTACTTGGGTGAAATAGCTCACAAACAAAAGCAATACGACAAGAGTATACAATACCTGAATGAATTCATCAATATGGCCAAGGGCTATTTTGGTTTACCAGAGGAAACATCCATTGAGATGGCCAATTATATCCAAGGATATAACTACCTCAAGAAAAAGAACTATTCCAAGAGTGGTTCTTTCTTCGATAATACCATTTCAGGATTGATTAATAGTTGGGATGAATCACTGAATGATGATATCAAAATCAGGATATTCCCTGATGCAGTACTGCGTGCAGGTGATGCTTATTTCATGCTAAAGAATTATGATAAATCCCTTTCTTACTACCAGACCTCCATTAATTACAAATACCAAGGTTATGACTACGCCTTATTCCAAAAGGCAAGAATAGAATATGTACGAGGCAATACAATCGACCAAGTCACGAGCCTCAAGATTTTGAGCAATGATTTACCCAATTCCACCTATGCTGATGATGCACTATTACAACTCGGAACGACCTATTTCAGAGAGAGACAATTTGGATTGGCTGAATCCACCACACTAAAATTAGTCAACAATTACAAGCAAACTTCGAATTTGGTCAACAAGGGATACATCCTCCTTGGGTTGGTTAGTTTCAATCAGAATGATAGCGAAAAATCCCTGATGTACTACGAAAAGGTCTTCGCCAACAACCCTACTCAGGAAGAACAGGCCACGGCCCTGCAAAGTATCCGTGAAATCTATATTGATAATAATAATCCTGATGGATTCATTGACTTCCAGGAAAGGGTCTTGGGTAAGGAGGTTTCTACAGAAGACAGAGAAGCCATAACTTACAGAGCTGCCGAACTTCAGTATGAAAATTCCGAATTCGAGGCTGCCATAGCAGCATATACCAAGTATATCAATAAGTATCCCAACGGACTCTACACCCTTCAGGCTCATTACAATAGAGGAGAAAGCCATCTGGCTTCCAAGTCTTATTCATCTGCCCTGCCAGATTATGATTATGTCGTTTCCAAAGGAAATAGTAGCTTCTATGAAAAAGCACTGACTAAGGCCGCATCAATCAGTTATAATTATAATAAGAGTTTCCGTAAGGCTTATGATTATTATGCCGCACTGGCCAAGGTAGCTACGGATGATGATAAGAAATTCGATGCGCACCTGGGTGCTTTGAGAAGTGCTTTCAAATCCGGTTACAAATCAGGTGTCTATTCTTCAGCTGATGACGTAATCAAGAGTGACAAGTCGACCAATGAGCAGAAATCCACAGCTCATTTCTACAAGGCCAAAATGGCATTGGATGCAGATGATTACAATACCGCTTTGGTGCATTTTAGAAGTTCTTCTAATTCCAATAATGCTCAAGGTGCGGAATCCAGATACCAGATCGCTTACATCTATTATCTACAAAGGGATTTGACAGTGGCCCGTGAACTGTGTATGGCCCATTTGAAAAAGAGCAAGAACTACGAGTCATGGGTAGCTCGTGGATTATTACTCTTATCCGATATCACTTTCGAACAGGGGGATTTATTCAATGCAAGGGCAGCCTTGGAAACATTGATTGAAAATTATGATGATACGAATGATCCCGGCATCATTGATACAGCCAAGGAAAAACTGAAAAAAATCGAGGAAAGAGAAAGTGATGACTCCAGAATCATTCCGGAATAAAAACACCTTTGACAAAATGAGATTACAGCATATCATATATAGTTTGGTTTTGATCCTCATAGCCGTACAAATACAGGCACAACAGGATAGTCTTCCCTCTGATGAGGTGCAAATCATCAAGGAATTCGATGCACAACTCAATGACGTGGATAAGGTGGATATCTTTGCTCCTTTACCTGAATTGGATACGACCAGACCGATAAGCACCTATCAAGTAGACCCCAAATTCCTTACGCTGACTTATGATGCTCCAAGTATCCAACCCTTGATGATGAAACCTGAAGCCTTACCTGAAAATTTTGACGGCTATGTAAGAATTGGTTTCGGTTATCCTATCATGCCTTGGATTGAGGGAGGATACCAGCACCAACAGGATAATCTTACGGTAGGTGGTAAGGCCAGATATCTTGGCGCTTTTGACCTCAACCAATTAGATAACCAACAATTCATGGATATCGATACGGATATCAATGCAGAATATCAATTTGACCAAGGATTTTCATTGGGTGGTCACATGGGTTATGATTATGACCAAAGATTCTTCTATGGTTATGATCACGATTCCTTATCATTCGAAGCTGAGGATGTCAAACAGTATTTCTCTACCATCAATGGAGGCATATTCTTCAAGAATACGGATAAGACGTACAATGATATCCACTACTCCATTGCTTCCGACATTTATTCCATTACGGATAATTATACAGCTGCCGAATGGGGTAATCACTCCAAGGCAAATTTCGGTAAGTACATCAAGGAGAAACATCTTATCGATATAAGCCTTGATAATGAATTCATCAAGAACACGGCAGATACAAGCCTGACCAACAATGTCCTCAGTATCATGCCCTCATTTACTTATCATCATAACAAGTTCAGGGTAAAGGCGGGTGTGAATGCATCATTACTCAACAAGAATTTTAAAATCTATCCTGATGTCAAGGCCTTGGCTAATATTTACAAGAATAATATTGCATTCTATTTGGGTTGGAAAGGTTGGGCAGAAGCTTTTTCTTTCAGAAAATTAACGGACACGAATCCGTTCCTCATTTCTAATCCCGAACTGAACATCAAGGAAACTCAGTATCCGCATGGTGGTCTGGAATTCGACTTCAATAAGATACAAGTCGGAATCGAAAGTGGTTATCAAATGGTCAGGAATCAGGCACTTTTCGTGAATGATTACACAAATGACGAAAAGCGATTCAGGGTCATATATGATAATGTCGATTATATCATTACGCAGATTCATGCCAAAGCCGAACCGATTGAGGACCTTACCCTGGGATTGAATCTAAGGTTTCAGAACGCTAAACTGGATTCCCTGTCAGAGAACTACCATGACAGACCTGATCTAAGTGCGAACATTGATTTGGGGTACCATGCACTATCCCAAGGGAAACTATCAGTAGGAACGACCATCATTGTCTCTAACGGTACACCTTTCCTTACCGCAACAGGAACTGATGATAAGGTCAAGGGATTCGTAGACCTAAACCTTTATACCCGTTATAGATTGAATGATAAGTCTCATGTATTCCTCAATTTGAATAATGTAACCAATCAGAAATACCAACAATGGAATGCCTATCCTAATTATGGCTTCAATGCATTGGTAGGATTCATGTATAAATTTTAATAGGGTCTTAACATCCGTGTAGACATATTTTTCGTCTACTATTCAGATACTCGCTAGAGCGAGTATCTGATCCTTTATGCAGATTTTTCAAAACACCTATTCATTACAATGAGAAAGGCCCTCCTGTTCCTAATACTTGGCTTGTATTTCCTACCAGCAAACGCTTCCACAACTTATTTGAACTTTGAAGTGGAAGCCCCGCAAAAGACCAAGATTCAAATCAAAATGAAAAAACCAGATTCAGAGGAATTCAATATTTTCATGATTGATCTGAAATCTGATAATAAGGTAAGTACAGTAGTGGAGATCCAAAATGCCACTTTTGCTGATATACAACATGATTTGGATGAGTTCAGGGTTTATTTGAAACCCGGGGACGATATCTATATCAAATTCCTTGCAAATGCAGCCCAAACTACGCTTTCATTTTCCGGTAAGGGGGCAAAAGACAATCAATTACTGGCCGATTATGAAAGTCGGTATAAAACGGGTGGCCATTGGGATTATGAGGCATCTTATATCAAGACCAGTGTCATGTATAAGAACTATGAACGTTCCGAAAAATCCCCGGCTGAATATTATAGGCTGATTGGCCAAGAAAACCAGGAACAACTGGCATTCCTGCTGGAGAAAAAAAATAAAGAAGACATCAGTCCCAATATAATCGAATACATCTCCAATGACATCAAGTACACATATGAGACACAAAAGATAGCATACCTCATCATCAATCAGAAAAGAATGGGGCCGGGTGACTTCGAAAGGGTTGCCAATCATTACCAACTAAAAAAGGATGCCAATACCATTTCGGTGGATTTAATGAATCATCCGGCTTACTTCAATTATGTGCATGCCTATGCTCACTTCTTATTCCTACCCAAGAAAACCAATTCTGTGGCTGTGGAATTACAATACTACAATAAGATTGATGAACATATGTCTGGTAGGGCCAAGTACTATCTCCTTTCGAAGCTGATTCGGAACGTATATACCTATGAGGGAACAACGGATTTGGCCAAGAAGAAATTTGCAGGACTCAAGAAAGAATGTCCGTACGAAGAATACATATTAGCAATCGAACAATTGTATGGTGACCTCATCATTGAGATGCCTGATATTGATGCTCCTGATTTCATTGTTAGGGATGAGAACGGTATCGGAAGAAGCCTGTCCAATTATCGCGGACAAGTGGTTTATGTCAGTTTTTGGGCTCATTGGTGTAAACCTTGTATCAGAAATTTTGAGAAATCCGTACAACTGAGGGCCCAACTCAAGAAGATGGGAGTCGTACTCCTGAACGTTTCCATCGATGATCTGGACGAGCAATGGAAGACCGCACTTGCCAAACATGACATTTACGGATACAACGTAATTGCACAAAATGTGGATGAAGTAAAGCAATTATATGGGTTAAGTACCCTTCCTGCGTACTATATTATCAATAAAAAAGGAAAATTCGCTTATCTTTCGGACGAAGAAAACCGGGACATACTACAGGAATTCCGGGATTTGGTGAATGAATAACCTTTTGAGTGTCCGATGCACCACCCCTTGTTCAAAATTAGAGAAAACGGAAAATACGGCTTTATTAGCGTTCATGGCGACATCGTCATTGAACCCCAATACTATGATGCGGAGGATTTCTATCATGGATTCTCAAGGGTATTGATTAATAATAAACCGACCCATCTTGATTTTTTGGGTAGGCCGTTACTTAAGCATGTCTTCAATTTCGTAGGCCTTTTCGAAGAACAACTGGCCAAGGTTCAATTGGTAAAAAAATGGGGCTTCATCGACGAACGGGGAAACATGATCATCGACCCCATATTCGATTGGGTGGATGACTTTTCGGAGGGATACGCACCAGCACAATACCAAGGAAAGTACGGTTTTATCGACCAGAAAGGACAATTCACGATTCCTCCCCACTTCACAGATGCCAATATATTCAAGGAGGGAATGGCACCCGTAACGAATGGTAGTACACGTTGGGGCTTCATTGATATGGAGGGGGAATATGTCATCAAACCCAGCTTCGAATATGCTTTCCCGTTCCAAAAGGACTTGGCTGTCATCGTAGAGGAACAGAAATGGGGCTTGATTGATACCAGTGGTGATATTGTAGTCGAACCACGTTTTGAGTTCATTGAGGGGCATTCCGAAGGTCGTTTCTACGAGGGTTTCGCTGTTTTCACCAATGATGAAAAATATGGTGTCATTAATCACTTGGGTGATGTTATCCTGAAAGCCAACCTAGATTTCATCGGTGATTTTAATGAAGAAAAAGCATTGGTTGAATACAAGGGTAAATTTGGCTATATCGATACCAATGTCCAGGTTATCATTCCCCCACTCTATGAGGATGCTGGTGGTTTTTCACAGAATCTGGCCCAAGTCAAGGTCGATGGAAAATGGGGTTTCATCAATGAGGAGGATGAATTCGTAATCGACCCTGAATTTGAGGAAGTCATGCCATTCAAAGATGGATTAGCCTGGGCATCCTTGGGTGACAAATGGATTTACATCAATCAGAATGGAGAAAGTGTCTGGGAAGAAAGATAAGGCCCTGAACCTAATGGCACCTGCTTTGTTCTATCTCGAAATAATCTGGTAGAAATTGTCCAATCAAATCATTAATACAAGGGATGGTTCCCACTCCATCCAATCCGAAAAATTCGGTGTTTCCTATCATTCCATTCATGGAGCCATACAGGAAACCCAACACGTTTTCATTGATGCGGGACTCAATCAAAAAAAGGAATTGGAGACCATATCCATCCTTGAAATCGGGATGGGTACGGCATTGAATATATATATGACTTGGTTGGAAAATCATGAGTTGAACCGACAGATACAATTCGTATCCTATGAGGCCTATCCCATCAGAATCGAACAGGCAGAAAGCCTAAACTATCCATCCATCTTCAATCAACCAACTGATTCTTTCCTACAATTCCACCAATTGGAATGGAATATTGGACACCAATTATCCAATGGATTTCATTTCACCAAATACCAAAAGGATTTCCAGGAAATCAATGATGTGGAGCAATACGACATCATCTACTTTGATGCCTTTGCCCCTAATGCCCAGGCAGAATTTTGGGAAGAACCTTTCTTAGCCAAAATGTTCAATGCCCTTAAGCCCGCTGGTATACTGGTCACCTATTGTGCCAAGGGATCATTCAAAAGGGCCTTGAAAGGAGTGGGGTTCCAAGTTGAAAAATTACCCGGCCCTCCCGGAAAAAGAGAAATGACACGGGCCATCAAACCATCAGTATAATAGGCTCCCTACATACGGATTCCCATTCTTAGGAACCAATACTATCTACTTATTTCTGTAATTTCTATATTTACAGCAATCTGGGATTTACCTTGATATAACTAAATAGTAGGATTATGAAAATAGCCTTGCACTGGCAGATATTAATCGGAATGGTATTGGGTATTGGATTCGGTATCCTTATGAGTCAATTCGATGCCGGAAAAAATTTCGTAGGTAATTGGATTGCACCATTTGGTACCATCTTCATCAAATTACTCAAACTTATCGCCATCCCCCTAATATTCGCCTCTCTCATCAAGGGAATCGCTGATTTACAGGATATTTCCAAATTTTCCAAAATTGGTGGCAAAACGATATTTACTTATATCATCACGACCTTATTTGCTATCATTATTGGTCTGACATTAGTCAATATCATCAATCCAGGGGACAACATCCCTCCTGAAACCATTGAGACGCTTACAGCCAAGTATCAGAATGATTCATCCGTACAAAAGAAACTGGCTACAGCTACATCTACAGCGAGTTCAGGGCCCTTACAATTTCTGGTAGATATCGTCCCGGATAATATATTCAAGGCTTCATCCAATAATGGCTCCATGCTACAAGTCATCTTTTTTGCCATTCTATTCGGTATCGGATTATTACTCATAGAAAAAGAAAAGGCCAAACCCGTGGTCGATGTCATAGACGGAATCAATGACGTTATTCTTAAGATAGTGGATCTTATCATGCTAATTGCACCATTTGCGGTATTCGCACTTTTGGCCAAGGTAATTACAACTACATCAGACCCGCAACTGCTACTTTCATTGGTCCAATATGCATTGGTTGTTGTGACGGGTCTGATACTGATGATTGGCTTCTATATGCTCATCATAGGTGTTTTTGTCAAAAAGAATCCACTATGGTTCCTACAAAAAATCAGTCCGGCACAATTGCTCGCATTTTCTACCAGTTCAAGTGCTGCCACCCTTCCCGTGACCATGGAACGGGTTACGGAACATGTAGGTGTGGATAAGGAAGTTTCATCATTCGTCCTGCCTGTCGGTGCGACAATAAACATGGATGGTACAAGCTTATACCAAGCCGTTGCAGCAGTATTCATTTGTACGGCATTGGATCACGATATCACTTTTGCAGATCAATTGACCATTGTATTAACAGCATTATTGGCATCCATTGGTTCGGCAGCTGTTCCGGGTGCTGGTATGGTCATGCTAGTCATTGTTTTGGAATCCATCGACTTCCCTGCTGATAAATTAGCGGTCGGATTGGCATTAATCTTTGCAGTGGATAGACCTTTGGATATGTGCAGAACTGTGGTTAATGTTACGGGTGATGCCACGGTAGCCACACTCATAGCAAAGACAGAAGGCAAGCTCGGAGAACCTGAAGTGAAAAATTGGAACGATAATTATGGTAAAGAATCGTAATATGTTTTGTTGGCCCTAAAGGCCACATCAATCTTAACTCAAATCATTGCTACATGAGCGAATTATTAGGAATCGGTTCTAGGGTCAAGCATCCTGCTTTCGGAGATGGCGTAATCGTAAAAGTGGACGTAATGGCATACAAGGTCAGTTTCCTGACCTATGGCCTAAAGGACGTGGGTAAAACCTATGAAAAATGGGAAATCATCGAAAAAATTGAACCAGAAGGTGGTGTTACATTCAACGATGCGGAAAAAGCGTTGTTAAAGATACTGAGAACTTATAATGGCGTAGAGGAAAAAGTCGATTTAGGAAGTAAATGGGTAGGCGGCAAAATGTTACTCCAACCCAAGGACGAGGAATTAAAAGCCAAGGAAATTCCAATCGAAACCTTTTTCCACAAGATTGTCATGGTAAGGGACAGATTGAGAGTAATGGAACAACGTATCAATAGTAGTGGGCTTGAACCTGAGGAAAAGGTTAACCTCCAACAATACATTACTAGGATTTATGGTAGTCTCACTACTTTCAATGTACTTTTTAAGGACAAGGATGATGCTTTCAAAGGGGAGTCATCCAAATAATGTAATTTTCATTTATGAGACTGAATCTGAGTCTGTTTTTCTTCATTACCCTTGTGGGTATCACATCATGTATCAAAGTGCCGGATCAATTCGCAGGGCCACCTCCGGGTATTTGGAGAGCTACCCTTAATCTAGATGGAGTCAGAAGACCCCTGAACAAGGATGCCAAACCAAAAAATACGGATTTACTCAAATTCGAGGAAGTCACCGACGGTGAGCTACCATTTAATTTCGAACTGATTTATGATTCACCGGAAAAGATCAGCATCAACATATTCAATGGTTCTGAAACCATTAAGGTAACGGATGTAGATTTCGGCTGGGAACGTTCTACTGGAGACGATAGTATCAGAATCAATTTTCCACACTATGATTCCTATATCACTGCCCTGTTCGAAGAAGGTGTTATCGAAGGAAAATATGTCGTGACAACACGAGATAACTACTCTATTCCATTTTTGGCTCGCTTTGGTGAGGGACATCGTTTCTCCACATTGAAGAAGCAACCCATCATTGATATTTCTGGGAAATGGGAAGTGGAATTCGGTATCGAATCCGATGACCCCTACCCTGCTATCGGAGAATTCAAACAGGAAGGCAATCAACTTACAGGTACTTTCCTTACCGAAACCGGCGATTACCGCTACCTTGATGGAACCATTCAGGATGATAAGATTTATCTATCCTGTTTTGATGGTTCACACGCATTCCTATTCGAAGCCAAAATCATGGAGGATAAGGAAAATATGCTGGGAACATTCAGGAGTGGATCTCATTATACAACAAATTTTTCAGCCAAAAGGAATGATGGTTTCCAGTTGGGTAATCCCGAAGCACTCACCTACCTTAAGGATGGATACAAGCAGTTTGCATTTGAATTCGAGGATGAGAATGGCCAAATGGTTTCACTGAACGATCCATCATTCAAGGGAAAGAATAAGATTGTCCAAATCCTAGGTACTTGGTGTCCCAACTGTGCGGATGAAACCGAATTCCTAAGGGAATATTTTGAAAAGCACCCTAACGAAAACGTTGCGGTCATCGGTCTGGCTTTTGAAAAACACAAAGAAAAAGATAAGGCCTATCAGGCTATCCGGACTTTCAAGAACAGATTTGGTATCGAATATCCCATACTATGGGCAGGAAGTCATAAAAAGGAATTGGCTTCTCAGCAATTACCCATGCTCAATAAGGTAATTTCCTACCCTACGATGATATTTTTGGACCAGAACAATCAGGTCCTAAAAATTCATACAGGATTCTTCGGGCCCGCAACTTCAAAGTATTCTGAATTCGAAGAAGAATTTCATGCATTCGTACAAAACTTAGCTAAGGATTAGTATCTTACACCTTTGAACTATCAGCCATGTGTACTAACGAACCCGCTACTAAACCATTGAATTTGGTTTAGTAGCTTTCTTAATGAAAAACAGGAATCATTTTTGACAACCTAAACAAGTACGCTACCTTATAATTTTGTCTTAAACATTAAAAAAACATTACTGATGCATGCATTCCTAGTTTACTGTCCAGAAAACTCAAATGTTGCCGAAAACATCACAGTAAACCTGAAAAAGGGAGGGGTTGATCTTTCTCATGATACAAGGAGATTATCCGATAGGATGAATGAATACAAAGCTTTCAGTGCCAATGCGGGTGATCCCATTATTCTACTAATCAGTGACAATTTCCTTAAGGATAAGGCCTGTATGTTCGAGGCATTGAATTTCCTACAAAATCCATCACTAAAGAATAGGATTGTCCCTGTAATCGCAGACGGAAGGACAGTCGATAGTAGAGGTAAGGTAAATTATAGTACTACGAAATTCGAGCGTGTAAGCAATGTAATCCATTACATGAATTTCTGGCAGGACCAATATTTGGAACTTAGGAAAAGAAAAAGGGATGAGCAAATTGAAAATGAGGATGAATTCAATCAGAACCTAACCATCATCAGGGCCATTTCTTCGGAGATTGGTGAGTTCCTACGCATTCTCCGTTCAACCCAATATGTGGAGTTTGATTCTTTTTATGATAATAAGTATGAACCATTCTACAGAAAAGCAGGATGGAATAATGCCTTTGCCCAATCTCGTGAATTGGAGTTGGTACCATTCCTCAAGGAAGATGTTTCTGAACAGGAAATAGATGTGGATATCAATAGTATTCCCGGAATACAGATGTTAAGTGATAAGGTTCAAAAGGAAGATGTCATCAAGGAAGAAATCCTAGAAGTATTGGAAGAACCTCCAATTGAGACTGAAAAGGAGCAAGTTCTCGAAGCCGTTACTGAAGTAAAGGATGTCATCCAAACTGAAAAGGAAGAAACACTTGACAAAGCGGAAGAACTCGTTGAAGCCGTTGTGGAGGAATCCAGTGTAGAGGGCTCCAATCTACTGAATAAAGTCTCGGATTATAAGAACAACCTGAAAAGCGATGTAGCTGATGCAATGGACGAAGCATCAGATAAGATAGATGAAGTCGTTGAGGATGCGGTTGAAGAAACTACCGATGTAGTCGAATCAGTCGTAACTCAAGAAGACACAGAGGTCAGTGATGACCTATCTAATGATGAGCGAAAGGAAAAGGAAGAATTCGAAAAAGAAGGCCTTTCCTATCAGGATAAATCATCATATGATTTATTGGTTTCCCTATTTGAAGACGAGCCTCCGGCTAACGGTGATGTACAACCTACTGAAGACAACAATATTCTCAAAGCGGTAGAATCCGAACCCAATAGTGTCGTCAATGAAGTAGATCTAGAGGAAGTCATCGAAGAAGTAATTGAGAATGAGATTGCTACAGAGGAAGTTATCGAAGAAGTAACTGAAAAGGTCGCAGAAGAAACGGAAACAGAGGATCATTCTGCCATGATTGAGGAAATTAAGAATGATATCGTAGCCATTCAGGATGAGCTTGAAAACCCATCAGAGGAAATCCAAGAACCCGTAGAGGAAGAAGTAGTTGTCAATATTTATGATAGTGCCAATATACAAACGCTCTTGAGCCAGGGAGATACTTTGGCTGCCATGAAAATCCTTAAGGAAGTACTGACAGAGCAACCTGAAAATATTGATGCACGCTACCAGTATGCCTTGGTGTTGTCCGACCAGATCAATAATTATTCTGAAGCGCAGGAACAACTGAAGACAGTTATTTCCTTGGCTCCAGACCACATTGAAGCACAATTGAGATTGGCAGAATTACAGGAACTGGATCAGGATTTCATCAATGCGAAACATAGCTATGAAAAGGCCATTGATGCGAATTCTGACTACCCCGGCCTACATTTCAAATACGCCAACCTACTCTATAACCAGTTCCGCGCACAGAAAAAGAATGCTATCAAGCATTATAAGGTAGCTGTTGAACAGGATGAAAACAATATTGATGCCTTATATCAATTGGCTGTAGCCCAATACGAATTCATGGGCAAGCCTAAAAAAGCATTGAAAAAGTTCCAAAAAGTCATTCAGATGGAGCCAAATCATGCTTTTGCCAATTATGATATCGCCGTATTGTATTATGAATTGGATAAGCCTAAGTTGGCCGCCCAATATTATTATGATGCATATCAGAATAATCCTGAATTAAGGACAGATAAGAATGATGAGGCTTTCAAGGTTGATAAATATCTATTTGCTCCTCAAGAGGAAGTGCTGGAAGAAATCACCATTGATGATGTTTCTGATTTGAATGGGACCTACGAATTGACATCAGAGGACCAGAATGCCGTTGCACCTAATGATAAGGGCATTACCTACGAGAAGATTGAGGAACTCCTAGAGGAAGAAGATACTTTCGAAGAATTGGAGGATGAATCTGCAGTAATCGAATCGAAAACGGAGGAACCTATTGAATCTGTTGAGGATATCTTGGATGAAATCACTGAGGAGGCAACAGAGGAGATAGTCGAGGATGATGCTGATGATACGCCTTTGGAATTAGCTAACAATGCTGATATTACCGAAGAAGCTGAAACAGATGTAGAGGAAACTACGGAAGAAGCTATCACGGATAAAACAACAGAGGAAGGTACCGAGGAACAAGTTGAAGATAAGAGTGGAAGCGAAGATGATGAAGAATGGGAACTTCCAGGTATTCCTAAGGAATTCGTCAAGCCATATGTCAAGAAAGAACGAGAAGATGAAGTCGTTCGTGAAACCAAAGGTGTCATCATGATTACTGGTGCTACATCCGGTATCGGATATGCCACTGCACAGTTATTCGCATTTCATGGATATGATCTAATCATTACTGGTCGAAGAATCAAACGATTGGAAGAACTAAGGGAAAATTTCAGGAACACATATGATTCTGATGTCGAGATTCTATGTTTCGATGTAAGAAATGCCGACGCTTGCCAGTCCGCTATGGAACGTATGGGAGAAAAATTCCAGAATATTGACATCCTAATCAATAATGCCGGACTTGCCAGAGGCCTTGACCCCGTTCATGAGGGTGATATCGAACATTGGGATGATATGATTGATACCAATATCAAGGGATTACTCTACATGACACGATTGGTTAGCCCGGGGATGGTCAAGCGAGGTAAGGGACATATTGTGAATATTGGTTCTATCGCAGCCAAGGAAGTGTATCCTAAGGGTAACGTGTATTGCGCCACCAAACATGCTGTGGACGCATTGACCAAAGGGATGCGTATTGACCTAGTTCCTCATGGTATCAAGGTTAGTGCTATCCATCCCGGAGCTGTCGAAGAAACTGAATTCTCAATGGTAAGGCATGGTCAGGATGAAAACAAAGCCAAGGATTATCAGGATTTCACTCCTGTCAATGCTAGGGATATCGCTGAAACGATTCACTTCATTGTAACTCGTCCTGCTCATGTGAACATCCAGGATTTACTCATCATGGGAACCCAACAGGCATCTGCTAGCATCGCAGATAAGTCGGGTCGGAAATTCTAACTAGAATAATCATTCACCTGAAAAGGTCAACAATACAAAAGGGCTGTAAGATATTCTTACAGCCCTTTCGATTTATTGAGAAATATGATTTCAAATATCTCTTATTGCCCCAGATAGGACTTCATTGCATTCCTATTGTAGGATTTCCTTAATCTTCTGATGGCTCTCTCCTTGATTTGTCTTACACGCTCCCTTGTGAGTCCGTATAATTCGCCTATTTCCTCCAGTGTCAATGACTTATTCCCCTCTAATCCGTAGTAGGAAGAAAGCACTTCGACTTCCCTGGGTGATAATAAGGATAATCCATGTGCAACTTCCTCCTTGAGTGACTGCTTCATCAACTCATTGTCAGGAGATGCATCACTACCATTCAGGGACATTACATCCAGCATCGTAGATGAACCTTCCTCAGAAGATATCGGTGCATCAAACGAAAGATGCTTCTTACCTCCCTTGAGCATATTGGTGATGTCCTTCGGACGAAGATTCAACAAGTCAGCCAATTCCTCGGTAGTGGGTTCACGTTCGAATTCCTGAACAAAGGATAAATATGCCTCATTCACCTTGTTATAAGAACCTACCTTGTTCAAAGGAAGTCTTACGATTCTGGAATATTCAACGATGGCTTGTAATATCGACTGCCTAATCCACCATACAGCATAGGAAATAAACTTGAAACCCTTGGTTTCATCAAAACGTTTTGCAGCTTTCATCAGGCCTACATTACCCTCATTAATCAAATCACTCAATGAAAGTCCTTGATTCTGGTATTGCTTCGCCACAGACACGACAAAACGAAGATTGGCCTTGGTCATTCTTTCTAATGCAGCCTGGTCTCCCTCCCTAATTCTTCTGGCTAATTCTGCTTCTTCATCAGCGGTGAGCATGGTAATCTTACCAATATCGTTGAGATATTTGTCAAGTGCCAAACTTTCCCGGGCAGTAATCTTATTTGTGATCTTGAGTTGTCTCATAATTCTTTTTTGATATCATATAACTAATATTGTATACGCAAAAACCACTGTTAAAGTTTCACATTTGAGAAAGAAAACTTGACTTTTTGCAAAAAAAGGACTAAACCCTATCAAAACTATCTATTTGTTAGGGTTTTATGGAATTTTCGAACAATAAATTTGTCCGGAATCATCTCCCTCCTCATACCAACTACTCCAATTTTATTGCCAATTATTCCATATATTTGCGAAGCATTACTTTAGGGGTGTTCGAAAACGAACTGAGATTATACCCTTTGTACCTGATACAGTTCATACTGTCGTAGGGAAAAGTTGATAATACACCATTCAGTCCATTCCGACTGGGTCATTCTCCTATCGTCATGCTGGTATAATGCGTTACCTATGCTAGTGACTATCAATAATAAAAGAGTAGAAATCAAGGCACCATCATCCATTTCGGATATTTTGGTGCATCAAAACTACCAACAATTGCAAGGTATTGCTGTTGCAATCAATGATATGGTTATCCCTAAATCTCAATGGGATGATACCCAAATTCAGGAAGAAGACCATATCCTTATCATTACAGCTACCGCAGGTGGCTGATTTATTGGTTCTTAATTAATGTAAAAACATGAGACAAGAGAAAATTCCTGCTAAACACACCATAACAAGGGATCCATTCCCTGCTTCCAAAAAAGTATATGTCAAAGGAAATATACATGATATAGAAGTGGCTATGAGAGAAATCTCATTGAGTGAAACCAAAGCTTCTTTCAATGGTGAGGTAGAGCAGAATCCGCCTGTTACCGTTTATGATACCAGTGGCCCTTATACGGACCCCAATGTGGATATTAATGTACATGAGGGACTACCAAAACTTAGGGCCAAATGGATTGAGAAAAGGAATGACACAGAGGAATTGGAGGGTTTGACGTCAATGTATGGTCAAGCCAGACTCTATGACAATGATTTGGATTGGATGAGATTCAAACACCTTACGACACCTCGTAAGGCCAAGGAGGGTCAGAATGTTACCCAGTTGCATTATGCAAAGAAAGGTATCATTACTCCTGAGATGGAATACATCGCCATCAGGGAGAACCAAAGAATCATGGAGGTTGCTGATAAGGGCGTCGAACATCCCGGTAATAGTTTTGGAGCCAATACTCCCAAATCGCATATCACGCCCGAGTTCGTTCGGGATGAAATCGCAGCAGGCCGAGCCATTATCCCTTGTAATATCAATCACCCTGAGACTGAACCCATGATTATCGGTAGGAACTTCCTAGTGAAAATCAATGCGAATATTGGTAATTCAGCTGTAACATCAAGTATTGAGGAAGAAGTAGAAAAAGCAGTATGGGCTTGTAGATGGGGCGCTGATACGATTATGGATTTGTCTACAGGAAAAAACATCCATGAAACTCGTGAATGGGTAATCAGAAACAGTCCGGTTCCGGTAGGCACAGTTCCTATTTATCAGGCATTGGAAAAGGTAGGTGGAAAGGCTGAGGATTTGTCTTGGGATATCTTCAGGGATACACTAATCGAACAAGCCGAACAAGGAGTGGATTATTTCACTATACATGCAGGCGTATTACTAAGATATATTCCACTGACCGCCAAAAGGGTAACAGGTATAGTTTCCAGAGGTGGTTCCATTATGGCTAAGTGGTGCTTGGCCCATCACAAGGAGAATTTCCTTTACACTCATTTCGAGGATATTTGTGAAATCATGAAAGCATATGATGTTGCTTTCTCCCTTGGGGATGGACTCCGCCCCGGTTCGTTGGCTGATGCCAATGATGAGGCACAGTTCGCTGAATTGGAAACCTTGGGTGAATTGACAAAAATTGCTTGGAAACATGATATCCAGGTAATGATCGAGGGACCGGGACACGTACCTATGCACATGATTAAGGAAAACATGGATAAGCAACTGAAGGAATGCCATGAAGCTCCTTTCTATACCCTAGGGCCTCTGACTACGGATATTGCTCCGGGTTATGACCATATCACATCAGGTATCGGTGCGGCTATGATCGGATGGTTCGGAACGGCTATGCTCTGCTATGTTACGCCTAAGGAACACTTAGGATTGCCTAATAAAAAGGATGTCAAGGATGGTGTAATCACCTATAAGATTGCAGCACATGCAGCTGACCTTGCCAAGGGACATCCTGGTTCATACTACAGGGACAATGCATTATCAAAGGCCAGATTCGAATTCAGATGGGAAGACCAATTCAATCTAGCTCTTGATCCTGATACAGCAAGGGAGTTCCATGATGAAACACTTCCTGCTGATGGTGCCAAAGTAGCTCATTTCTGTTCTATGTGCGGTCCTAAATTCTGTTCCATGAAAATCACTCAGGAAGTGCGTGATTTTGCTAAGGAAAATGGTATGACGGATATGTCAAAAGAGGAAATTGCAAAGGGAATGGAAGAAAAGTCAAAGGAATTTGCTGAAAAAGGTAGCGAAATCTACCTGTAAGAATATTATAGTCGAGGGATGAAATGGATTCTGATTACCCCACCCTACTTCAGATCTGATGAAGCCATCATACTGCATCACGCCTTTGAAATAGGAGTTCATAGGATTCATATCAGAAAACCAGAGATTTCATCCCTCGAACAAATGGAGACATACTTGGATACATTGGAGGAAACCATTTTTCATACGTCATCTATGCATTATTGGGAAGAATGGCTTGGAAAATACCCTTTCAACGGATTTCATTTATCGAAAATTCAGAGAAAGAAAATATTAGATGAGGAAAGTAAAATTACAAAGGATAAAAATATTCTTTTAAGTTCTTCATTTCATTCTCCAAATGAGCTGGAGAATGAATCCAATGACTTTAATTATGGATTTTGTAGTCCGGTATTTACAAGTATCTCAAAACAAGCTTATTACCCTAAATTCAACTGGAATTTGAACAACACCAAGGCATCCATTAATACATTTGCCTTGGGAGGAATTACATTGGATAAAATTGCTAATTGTAAGGAAAAGGGATTCGATGGAATTGCCATTTTAGGAACCATTTGGCAACACAAAACTAAAGATGCTATGATTCAACTAGATAAAATAAATAAAGAATGCGACCATTTGTCCTAAGTATTGCCGGATTCGACCCCAGTGGAGGTGCGGGTGTACTGGCAGATATCAAGACGTTCGAAAGTGTAGGGGTGCAAGGCTTTGGAGTATGTACGGCCATTACCTACCAAAGAGATGACCATGTCGCTGATATTGATTGGTTGTCAGCAGAACGTATCATTCGACAGATTGATGTTCTAATGGAAAAATTCGAAATCCCTTTTTGTAAGATAGGGCTAATCGAATCGATACAATCCCTATCCCAAGTATTGGACTATTTAAGACAAAAATCAGTACAGGTCATCCTTGACCCAATCCTTGTAACCAGTTCGGGTTTTGGCATCCATCACCAACCCAAAGCATTGGTACCACAACTGAAAGATGTATTCTTATTGACGCCCAATTTCAATGAAATGAATGCCATATTTGATGGCCAGGTCAAGGGTGAGGCACTGAAATCCGTATTGGATACTACTCATATATTCCTAAAAGGAGGTCATCATCCGAAACGATTGGGAACAGATTATCTCTTTACCAAGGAAAAGGCATTTCCATATGCACCCAAGAAAGGAAACTACTCCACCAAACATGGTTCGGGATGTATTCTTTCAGCTGCAATAACCGCCTATCTAGCGCAAGGGAATGATTTGAAAACAGCATGTTTCAAGGGCAAGGAGTATGTTTCCAATGCTCTACAAAGCAATGAATCATTATTGGCTTATCATAATCTCAGTATGACATGATACTTCCCAAATGGCAATATATCACCCAAGGGAATACGCCTAGTGTCCATATAGGATTGGCTAGGAAAGTACTGGAAGCTGGCTGTCCATGGATTCAGTTGAGGATGAAAGATGCAGATGCAAAGGAAATACTTGCCGTAGCCAAGGAATTAAGGGAATTGACATCGGTGTATAATGCATTATTATTCATCAATGATCATGTAGGTATTGCATTGGAATCCAAGGCGGATGGTGTGCATTTAGGACAAAATGACATGCATCCTACGGAAGCCAAAAATATTCTTGGGGATGATTTTATAATTGGTGGTACTGCGAATACGCTTGGGCATATCCGGGCCCTTGCAGAAGCCAATGTGGATTACATTGGTTTGGGACCTTACCGATTCACATCCACCAAAAAGAAACTAAGCCCCGTATTGGGACTCAATGGGTACGAATCCATTATCAAGTCAATGAGACAAATTGATATACATCTACCCGTATATGCCATTGGAGGTATCCAGACAAAGGATATTTCACCAATCCTTGGCACAGGTGTTTATGGAATAGCCCTTTCGGGATTATTGGCGAATAGCAAGGAAATTCCCCAAACAGCCCTACAAATCCAAGCCCAATTCAAAACCAATCAAAAAACGGTACAATGAAACCATTAGTGATTGCAGACAAGACTTTTCATTCCAGATTATTCACAGGAACCGGTAAGTTCAGTTCCAATGAATTAATGGGACAGGCATTAAAAGCATCCGGCTCCGAGCTTGTGACGGTGGCACTGAAGCGTGTTGATATGGCGGATAAGGCCGACCCCATTCTGAATCATTTGAATGATAGTCAATTCAATCTACTTCCTAATACTTCGGGAGTAAGGACTGCCAAGGAAGCGGTATTTGCTGCCCAACTGGCAAGGGAAGCACTTCAAACCAATTGGTTGAAACTAGAAATCCATCCGGACCCCAAATATTTGATGCCTGATCCGATAGAAACCTTAAAGGCCGCAGAGGAATTGGTCAAATTAGGATTTGTGGTACTACCCTATTGTCATGCCGACCCTGTACTTTGTAAGAGATTGGAAGAAGTGGGAACTGCTGCTGTAATGCCATTGGGCTCCCCCATTGGTAGCAACAAGGGATTGAAAAGTATTGATTTCCTTGAAATCATCATAGACCAGGCCACTGTGCCGGTAGTGGTTGATGCAGGTATAGGTGCCCCTTCTGATGCAGCAAAGGCATTCGAAATTGGTGCCGATGCCGTATTGGTCAATACTGCCATAGCAGTATCAGACCATCCGGTGGAAATGGCCAAGGCATTCAAAATGGCAGTAGAGGCCGGTAGGATGGCCTATGAGGCAAAACTAGGCAGTCAGCAAAGCAAGGCCGTTGCAAGTAGCCCTTTAACGGCATTTTTAGATGATTAGTCGAAATTCAAATCCAAAAGAAGTGCCATTCCGCATCAATTTTGCCGATTCACTTGTCCATAATGGAAAGTATTATTACCATTAGCTTATGGAATCCATAAAAGAATTCTTACATATTAAACTCACTTGGGAAAAGGACCCATACCAACGAAAAATCTGGACCTTGAAGTTCGATGATGATGTATTGGTTGAAATGAAACAGGGCGGCTGGTTTTTCAGTAAATATTATTTTGCTACCTCTGCTGCTGGTGAATGGCGCATCAAGAAACATGGAAATGAGCCTTATCTATTCGAATTCAAAAAGAAGAATCTGGTAGGTAAGAAAGAATTCGAAATTGGTTTTAAGAAGAAGTCCACTCTGGGCATGTTCAATCCCACCAAAGCGGATTCATTTCTTTGGAAAAAACTGGAGGGCGGTGCTAAGGGAATGGGATGGCACCAGGATGATTTGGAAGTGGTTAGATTTGAAAAAATCGGGCGTAGTTTCAGCAAGTTCAATTATCAGGCCTCAGTAGTCAATGGCCGACTGGATGAAAGATGGCTATCCGCCATGCTCATCAGCGGATTCCTCGCTTTGAAATAGAGATATACAATGGGTACTTTCAAGGAAATATTCAATCAATATGATTGGGATGCAGTAAGTCATTCCATCTATAATAAGACCTCGCAGGATGTTAAGGTAGCATTAGGAAAGGAAAGGATTGACCTCAATGATTTCCAGGCCCTCATTTCTCCTGCGGCACTCCCATTTTTGGAACAGATGGCCATTAGAAGCCATATGATTACCCAGAAAAGATTCGGGAAAACCATACAGATGTATGCCCCGATGTACCTTTCCAATGAATGTCAGAATATCTGTACCTATTGCGGATTCAGCCTGGACAATAAGATTCGGAGGAAGACCCTATCGGGTGCGGAAATCCTAAGAGAGGTCATGGCTATCAAGTCCCTGGGATATGACCACATTCTTTTGGTTACGGGTGAAGCCAATAGAACTGTCGGAATGGACTATTTCCAACAAGCTTTGGAAATCATCAAACCCCATTTTTCTCATATATCCATGGAAGTCCAGCCACTGGACGAGGAAGATTATGCCTTGCTGAATGAATGGGGTGTGAATACCATTCTGGTGTATCAGGAAACTTATCATCAAGCGGAATATAAAAAACACCATCCCAAGGGTAAGAAATCCAATTTCAATTATCGTCTGGATACTCCGGACAGGATAGGTAAGGCGGGAATGTATAAAATCGGTCTGGGAGCCTTATTCGGTCTTGAGGATTGGAGGGCCGATAGCTTTTTTACGGCCTTGCATCTTGACTATCTGGAGAGAACCTATTGGCAGACCAAATATTCCATTTCATTCCCAAGGCTAAGACCTTTCTCCGGAGGATTAGAACCCAAGGTAGAAATGACCGATAAGGATTTGGTACAATTGATTTGTGCCTATCGCATTCTGAATGAGGAGGTCGAACTATCCCTTTCCACAAGAGAGTCGGAAAAATTCAGGAACAATGCCATTAAGATTGGTATTACTTCCATCAGTGCCGGTTCCAAAACCAATCCTGGTGGCTATACCGTAGAACCCCAATCTCTGGAGCAATTCGAAATTTCAGATGAAAGAAGTCCAGAAGAAATGGCTAAGGTCATTCAGGATGCAGGCTATGAAGCCGTCTGGAAAAACTGGGATAAGGTGCTAGTTTGATAGATTGATCTTTTCTGAAAGCATTCTATATTTCGGACAATGCATGTTTATGCTCTCATTAACTTCCCCGTTATAGGGTTGGCTAAAATCAATCCCTGGATATATCTCTGATAACCCAAGGATGCACTGTTCGGATTTGACCGCTTGCTCCTGCATTTGGGTCATGAACCGGGTCATGTTATCTTCCGGAGGATTTTGTTCCAATTGTAGGGACATGTCCATGATTGTATCCAAACACTCGCAGATATCATGTGCCAATCCCTCTAAACGTTCTTGTTGAGTGTGGTTTTCTCCTTGGTTCCCAGTTGTGCAAGACAACAGAAGGAGTACATATAATGAGAATAAAAATCGAATGATTCTCAATGTCAATCCATCATTTTCACGCCCATCAAATCATTATAATCCGGGCATGCTGCCTGAATGGCTTTGATGGCTTTAGTTCTCTTATCAATGGAACCATCTATTCCATCCGTATAATTCCGTTCTACCTTATCCAAACAGGAATAGAATTCTGGATAATTATCTTGCATGGTTCTCCTGAATGCAGTTTGCTTGGCATCCTTATCCTCGCCTGAAAGGGACTGGTACTTTTCCATAACTTCATTATGCGTATTCACACAGTCACAAACCTGATTTGCGAATCCCTCATAGTAAGCATCACTATAAACTTCCTCTATTGCCACATCTGCTATATCCACATCCACATAACTCTCATCATCCTCCAATGTCGTATCCTCTAGACTGGCAGGTTCTTCAGAAGCTTCAAATGTTTCCCCTGTACTTTCCATTGCCTTTATGAATTTTGGACAAACAACCCTTAAGGCATCCAGTGTTCTTTTCTCATATTCGGGATTGGTATTGATTTCAGGATATTTTTTTTCCAATACTGAAATACAAGTATTCAATTTCAATTCTTCCTCCTCCAGATTCGCAATAATCTTTTCGGCTTGTTGTACATCTCCTTTTTGCGCAGCACTCATCACTTTATCCATCAATTCTAAGAAAGGTGTGGAGCAATCACATAATTCAATGGCCAATTGCTCAAAATAGGCATCATCCTTCTCTTGTGCGCTAAGGGAAAAAGCAATTATAAGTAGTGCAAAAAGGCAGCTTGTGAATTTCATGATTTCCTTATTTATTGATAATGTGAATCAGAATTCATTATTCGAAACAAACAATAAAGTGATTCAGACACAAGTTAAGTAATTTGTCAATTCCATATGAGATTATAATCCAGATTAACGAACTCCTAACGCATGAAAAGGTTCTTCAAATTCATCCTCAAATGTCTATTATTCATTATCATATTAGCCCTAATCCCTTCGCTCCTATTCTGGATTCAGGCCATTAGTCTGAATGGTGTGGAACCAAAGGTCATCGAGTATAACCAACAATTGAAAAAACAGTTGAAAGCTGATGGATATAAGGCCAATTATATCATTACCAGTGCCAAACGATGGAAATGGCATAATGATTTCCTTGTATGGACTGGCAGCGGGGCCGCTAAGAAAAGTCAACATCTCCATGGTCGGGCCATTGATATCATGGTATTGGATGTCAATGGTGACGGTAATGCCAATAAGGAGGATGTAGATATTGTATATAGTATCCTAGATAAGAAAATCATCAGGAACAAAGGTGGTATCGGAACCTATTATAAAAATGCAGGAAATTTCTTTGACCGACAGATGGTACATTTCGATGCCCGTGGCAAACGAGCCAGATGGAGAAGATAATTATCTATTCCGTTTCCGTTTTTTGGTAAATTAATACCGAACAATTCTCTTTGTTGAGGTATTGGTTAGCTACCCTAAGAATATCATTTACATTGACTTTTTCGTAACGTTCCTTTTCGGTATTAATCATTTCCACATTTCCTAGACTGGAAAAGAATGCCAAGGTCATCGCCCGATTCAGAATATTACATTCATTGAATATCAGACCACTGATGGCCTTATTCTTATATTTCTGTAATTCTTCCTCCGCTACCAATTCCTCCTTGATGGTCTCCAGTATCTTCCAAATCTCTGCTTCTGCGACTGAGGCATCAACACCCTCGGACAATCGGCCTTCGATAACCAATAATCCGGGGTCAAAATTACCTGTGATGTAAGCATCTATGTCTGCAAACAAATGCAATTTTTTCTTTAGAATCTTATACAGTCTGGAAGATTTACCATTACATAATACATCTGAAAGAAGGTCAACACTGTAATAATCCTCATGCATTCTTTCAACTACATGGAATACCATGTAAATCGCATCCAAAGGAACATCAGACATTGCCTTATCCTGTCTGAAATCAGATTGGACAGGTTCCTGTGGCAATTGTTTCTCCTTATATTGAATGCTGGGTATATCTCCGAAATGCTTTTCCACCAAGGTTCTTACCCTTTCCAATTTTACATTCCCGGCAACAACAAGCGTTGCATTATTAGGTGAATAGTGTTTTTGATAGAATGAACGGACATCTTCCAAACTTGCATCATGAATATGCTGTGGTTCCAAACCAATCGTAGGCCAACGATAAGGATGCTCCCTGAAAGCCATTCTTGAAATCCTATGCCAAGCATCGCCATAAGGAATATTCAGACAGGTTTCATTAAATTCCTCAACCACGACCTTTCTTTGGACATCCAATGATTTTTCATTGATATTCAATGAGGACATCCTATCCGCTTCCAGCCATAGTGCAGTCTCTAGGTTCTCAGCCGGTATGGTTTCGTAATAATTCGTGATATCATTATTGGTGAATGCATTGCAATCACCTCCTGCATTCTGGATATAGGTATCAAAATCAGGTACATTGGCTGAGCCGGAAAACATGAGATGCTCGAAAAGATGGGCAAACCCGGTTTTTTCAGGTGACTCATCCCTCGCTCCGACATTATATAGGATATTGACAGCAGCCATTGGAGTGCTGCCATCCTCGTGTACGATGACCCGGAGGCCATTTTCCAACTGGAATTGACTGAATTCTACCATAAGGAATCGTAAGGGTTTTCTCCTGTTACTATTTTAGAGTCAGATTGCTGAATTAGCAACACATGGCTCCACAAACATTAATCGTTTGTCCTGAAACATATGATGACAAATCGGATGCCAAGAAAACGCATGCATTGGCTACTTCGTCCCCTCTACCCAATCGTTTCATTGGGATATTACCCAAATATGCTTCCTTTGTTTTTTCATCCAGCTCGTCAGTCATATCGGTTTCTATGAATCCGGGCGCAATGGCATTACATCGGATACCCCTGGAACCAACTTCCTTGGCTACGGTTTTGGTAAAACCGATTACGCCTGCCTTGGATGCGACATAATTGGCTTGTCCCGGATTCCCCATTACACCAACTACGGAGCTGATGTTGATAATGGAACCTCCCCTTGCTTTCATCATGGGTCTCATGATATTCTTGGTAAGATTGAAAACAGATTTCAGATTGGTATTGATGACTGCATCCCATTGATCCTCTGACATTCTCATCAGTAATGTATCCTTGGTAATGCCCGCGTTGTTCACCAATACGTCTATCTTACCCATATCATTCATCACATCCTTAATCAATGCTTCAGAACTGGCGTATGATGCGGCATCCGACTGATAAGCAGTGACCTTATCCGCTCCCAATTCAGCAACGATTTCCTCCGCTCTTTTTGAAGATGATCTGTAAGTGAATGCAACTCTGGCACCCTCCTCTACAAATCTCCTAACAATAGCTTCTCCGATTCCTCTGGAACCGCCTGTGATTAATGCAACCTTATCTTGTAATAAACCCATTTTCAGAAATTTTCGCAAAGGTACGATTAGTAAAATAAATGCAAATGAATTATGATAACTGAATTCAAATATCACCACATTTTTTCAAGGTAGCCTTATAAGTCCAAGAAGCCCGTATGGATTTCGTGACGTCCCTTTCGCCTATCCTCAAAGAAATGTTTTAATGTGAATGTGGACGAGGTGAATGCTATCTTGTCCCAAGGTATCTCAGATTCCTTGAATAACTGAACATCCATGCTTTCTATTCCACTCTTGTAATTGAGGTCTAACAGTTGGCCCCAAAAATGAATATAAACCTGATTGATGTGAGGTATGCTGTATAAGGATACCACCCCCTTGATATCCACCTTGGCCTCTGCTTCTTCCCACACTTCACGCTTGGCACCCTCCTCTACTGTCTCTCCATTTTCCATATAACCAGCGGGAACATTCCAGTATCCTTTCATTGGCGGTATGGCTCTCATGGCCAATAGGACCTTATCCTCCCAAACAGGGAGACAACCCGTCACTATCTTAGGATTGGAATAATGGATGGTTTGGCAATTACCACATATGAATCTATCATGGACATCGCCCTTGGGTTTTCTAAAACGGATATCGGAAGATCCACAGTGACTACAAAAATTCATATCTGACCATTTTTTTCAAGGAAAGTTAACACCTTTTCCATATCTGACGGAACATCCACACTTGGTGATTCGAAACTTGTCCATTCCACACCGATACGGTAACCATTATCCATCCATCGCAATTGCTCTAGGCTGAGTTCCCTTTCATTTTCTGTTGGCTCCAGTTTAACCAAATCCAATAGGACATTCCGTTTAAAGCCATATATGCCTACATGTTTGCCAATTGTTTCGGAATAGCCCGACCTTATGATGCGATGGAACGAAACTGCTTCTTTCTCATTCATTCTAACCTTGACTGCATTCCTATTTTCGTACAATTGGGCATCATCCAGCCTTTTAGCCATGGTTACAATATCAAATTCCTCATTCCTTTTCAGGAATTCACCTAATAAATCAATCTGTCGGGGATGAATACAAGGTTCATCTCCCTGTATATTAATTATCCAATCAGTATCCGTAAGATTTTGTGCTACTTCAGCAATTCTCTCCGTACCATTGAGATGATGTTCACTCGTCATGATGGCCTCCATTCCTAAGCTATCCTTAAGATGTGAGGCAATTCGGTCATCATCCGTAGCGACGATGACCTGATCCAAGACTTTGGACTTCCGACAGGATTCCACTACTCTGGTTATCATCGATTTGCCGTTTATATCAGCCAAAGGCTTTCCTGGAAATCGACTGGAGTCGTATCTAGCGGGTATTATTCCTATGACTTTCATTTAACTGTGAATATATTTTGCTTCAGAATCCAACTCATAACGTATCGGAAAGGCTTATTAACATTAATTTTGTCCATATTTTGTTTACAATATGTATTTTTGGCTAAATCGCCCTTTTGAATTATGAGATACCTTTACATTGCTATCCTAAGTGTTTTCTGTAGTACAGCCAGTTTTGCTACTGGAGACAGCCTTAATTATCTCACTCCCCAAGATACTGTTTTATTAGAGATCAATTTCAGGGGACAGAAGTTATTCCAACACCAACTAGAAAAAGGACAAACCCTTTATTCAATGGCCAAATTCTATGGTTTATCGTTGGACATGCTTTTCGATTATAATCCCCAACTCAAAGGAAAGGTCATCCATCCCGGACAACACATCACTGTTCCCATTCCCAATAAATCCATTATCAGGGTATTGAAAAATGGAATGGATTCGAGTAAGTTGGTACCTCTTTGCTATAGGGTAAAAAAAGGTGACACCATGTATGGTGTAGCTAAAAGATCCTTTAGGATTCCCGTTCAAACTCTTATGGAAAAGAACAATTTGACCTCACATACACTTACCGTAGGACAAGTCCTGAATATTGGGTGGATGAAGACAGACCCGATAAACAAGGATTGGCAATACCCTGCCGGCCCCCCAACTGAAATCAGGGTGGAAAATGGGAAAAATAAGGCTGATTTCCTTTCCAAAAGTTACAAGGGGGAAACCAAGATAGAAAAAGGTAAGGCCCAATGGAATTCGAATGACAACTTCAGTTTGAAAGGATTGTATTGTTTGCATCCACATGCCGCCCCGGGTTCAGTCATCCGACTCGAAAATCCGATAACCAAAAATGTAGCCTATGCCAAGGTGGTCGGAAAAATCCCGTATAACTACGAACAATGGGTCGTCGTCGTTGTATCCAAGGATGTAGCTAAGGCACTCAAGGCCATTGATTCCCAGTTTTTCATTAAGGTGGAGTATTTTCCGGGATAATTTCCGTGGCCATCTAACTTTAATCCAACTGAATTGTAATACATTGGAATCACATTACAATCAGAATCATGTTAGAATGCGCTCACATAGGATTTAGGGAAACGAATAGTTTTTCACACAATGATACATCCTATGTCACATTAGACCCAGGCCTCAAAACATTCTATAGGCATCGTCCAGAAATCGAACAATTTGGTGAAGTCATCAAATTGAAGCAACAGACCATTGTGGATAGGGAATTATTGGTTTCGGGACTAAGAAAACAGTACGAGGGTTTCGAGATGACCGAAATTGTGGAAAAGCATATCGAAGCACTGAATCAACCGAATACCTTTACGATAACCACTGCTCATCAACCCAGTCTGTTTACGGGTCCCTTGTATTACATCTATAAGATTGTGTCCGTAATTAATCTGGTTGAACAGCTAGAAGAACACTACCCCTCATATCAATTTGTCCCTATCTTCTGGACAGGCGGTGAAGACCATGATTTTGAGGAAATCAATCATGTGAAGATTTTCAGGGAACAATTGGTGTGGGAGAATGACGAATCGGGAAGTGTGGGCCAAATGAAGACTGCTCCAATACAAGAACTTATAGACCAATTGGAAGCCGTCTTAGGAACATCAGAGCATGCTGATTCCATCCTTCGTATCCTTAGGAAAGTATTTACAAAAAATGAAACTTATGGCAGAGCTGCCCTTGAATTAACACATGAGTTGTTCAAGGATAAAGGGCTCGTAGTCATAGATGCATCAGCATCTTATTTTAAGAAAGTTGCCATACCACTCTTTAAGAAAGAGTTGTTGGAATTCCCATCTGAATCATTGGTACTGAAAGCGCAGGAACAACTTGTTCGCGCGGGGTTTAAGGCCCAGGCACATCCAAGGAAAATCAATCTTTTTTATCTCGGAAATGGATTTAGGGAGCGTATCATCCATGAGGAGGGAATGTATAAGGTATTGAATACTGATATATCATTCGGTCAAGAAACATTGATGAAGGAATTGGAAGAACATCCTGAGCGATTCAGTCCTAATGTAGTATTAAGACCACTGTACCAAGAAGTCCTGCTTCCCAATTTGGCTTACATCGGTGGTGGAGGTGAATTGGCCTATTGGTTGGAAAGACTCGAACAATTCGATGTTTTTGGCATCCCTTATCCCATGCTCATCAGACGGGATTCCGTATTATGGATAGATAAGTCATCCAAGAAAAAAATGGACAAAATCCAATTGGAACTTGATGATATCTGGAATCCGGCGCAACAACTCATCCAAGAACGTGCCAAGGCTACCTTGGATGAATCATTGGAATTGGTTACTGAAAAACAACAACTTGAATCCCTATACCAAATCATTCTGGATAAGGCCAAGAAGGTTGACCCTACACTGAAAGCAGCCGTTGAGGGAGAAATGAAAAGGACACTAAAGAGTTTGGATGGAATAGCACATAAGTTCGTTAAGGCTGAAAAACGTAAGAACGACACCACCAACCAACAAATAATGGCCTTGAAAGACAAGTTATTTCCCAAAGGGAATCTACAGGAAAGGAAAGATAATTTTATTCCTTTCTATCTCAAATACGGTAAAGTATACTTTGAAACGTTATTCCGGCATTTGAACCCTCTGGACAGGCGGGTCAAAGTGATTATTGAAAAGTAATAGGAAAACAAATCGTGATGTACAATCATGCTTTGGGAATTTCCTTTTCAAGGAAAATCTTACCCGGGACACATTCCCCTATAACTGATTTTCCCTGCCAGAAACCTTCCAATTTGTGTTGGTCATCTTTCTTTTTGAGCAGCAATTGGGCTTTCTTGATGCACCACTCCATATCCTCATGCTTCTTGTGGTCAACGATACGGGTTTCTTCCAACAACAGGACCTTTCCTCCCTTGACCTTACCCTTGAGTTCCATGATAGCAAAGATATCGTCTATGAAAACATAAGACCTACCGGTTACTTCATTACCTTTTTGAGTAAGATAAATCTCGAATTCGTATGAAGTCTTGTACCCTCCTTCATTTTGGGTGATCTTGCCTTTCCATTGCCCGGTAACATCCATTTTGGAATTCTTATTCTGGGCTCCGACAGAAAGGAACAAAAGAGAACACAAGGCTGTTAGTAGGATATATCGCATAACATCAATTTAGGCTGCAAATTACCTAATAAGCTCCTACAATTGAAAAATTCCCAAAACAATAAAGAAAAATTAACGAATTGAGAAAATTTGCCATATCAGATATACACGGATGTAACAAAACCTTTAACGAAGCTCTCGAGAATATCGGATTAAACAAAGATGACCAACTTTTTCTTCTTGGTGATTATATAGACAGAGGGCCCGACTCGAAAGGGGTGATTGATACCATTTTCAAATTAAGGGAAGATGGCTATCATGTAGAATGTCTACTAGGAAATCATGAGAAAATGCTCCTAGAGGCATTAAAACGTTGTGACTTCAGTTATACAAGACGATGGTTGATTCATGGTGGTGCGCAGACAGTGGATAGTTTCGGAGGATTATCCATCGATAAGTTGGGTACCAAATACAGATCATTCTTTTCATCACTACCCTATCATACGATATCGGATGATTTCATTCTGGTACATGCAGGATTGAATTTTGATACGAATGAAGATCCTATGAGCTTGGATCATTCCAAAATTTGGATTAGGAATTGGTACCCATCCATTGATTATAAATGGCTCGATCAGAAAATCATCATTCATGGACATACTCCGAGGGAAAAGGATGAAATCATAAGAATGAATGATGATATTGAATTCATGAGGTATCAGGATATTGATGCGGGATGTTGTTATAGGAATGTAAGAGGTCTCGGACATTTATGTGTGATGGAATTAGATTCCAGAAAACTCTTTTTCCAAAAGAATTTGGATTAATATAGGTCAATGAAGCAAAGACCCATCATACACATTCCTTTGACTAATGCTCAGAAAGTCCAGAAAGCGTTATCCTTTTTTTGGATTATCATTTCTTTCGGATTGGTTTTTTGGTATTATAACCAACTACCAGAACGTATTCCGTCTCATTATAATCTTAGTGGCGAACCGGATGGTTATTCCGGTAAGGCCATCCTCATATTATTACCCATCATCAGTTCTGTGCTTGTCATACTGATGACTACCCTAGCCAAATACCCTCACACATTCAATTATCATGTACCCCTGACACCTGAGAATACCCAGCAACTTTATACCAAAGCTGTTAAGCTGGTTTCAGACCTGACTTACTCCATTTCCTTCATCTTTCTATTGATAATCAGTAGTATTCTATATACGGCCATGAATGTCGGAAATACATTATTGGGAAAAGCACTCATCCCTTTGATTCTCATTCTTATTTTCTATCCAATCATCAAGTATTTCCTATCTTTGAAAGCGTCTGAATCCTAACTATTTTCTGTCCCTTCCGATATAAATTCATTATATTCATACTTATTTGTAATTTTGTTCTGAAAACTTAGGAGATCAACCAAACAGGAATCAACCCATCTATGAAGAATGATAATGACATCAACAGGCTCGACCATCTCATTGATGAAATTGACCAGGGACATGTAGTCAAAAGACGCAGGAATGTTATTCTATTTGGTTTACTCATAGGAGTGATGGCTTTCACCTCTTACTTATCATTTAGCCAGAACTCATCGGCCTTGGCTGCACAATCCGAATCACCAACAATCGGTGATGATATTCCCATAGATAAGATCAATGCTGCTCCCAACAAGGAAGATCAGCTTTCTGTATTACCCGTCGGTATACAATCCAATATCGAGGAGCCCGATCACGAGACAGTCGGTACGAATAATGTCGGAGCACAATTCCCCGGCGGCTCCAATGGTGTGGCCCAATATCTTAAGGAACATATCGAATATCCGGACTTGGCATTTGATAAGGAAATAGAGGGCAAGGTACTGGTACAGGTTACCATTGATGAAACAGGTGAAGTTAGTTCCCCAATCATTGTAGAGGGACTTGGATACGGATGTGATGAGGAAGTAATCAGGGTTTTATCAAATATGCCAATCTGGCAACCCGCAAAGGTGAATAATGTTCCTGTGAAGAAGTCTTACATCCTTACGGTTACATTTTCCTTGAGCTAAATCCCCATTTCAAGTATTCACACATGCTTTGGCAATTATATATGTTATCCTAGCATATAATGATTACCTTTGGCCAAACATTGAATTATTTGTGATTCTACCCCTTTATGTCTATATTGGAATTGTGAATCAAACGAACTCTTACATACTTTAAGTAGAGAATAATTACAAAATTCTAAAACTATGTCACAGATTGATAAGTCTAGTCAAATTGATGCATATTTAGATCAAATTGATAAGAAATCTGGTTCTAGTCAGAAGAAAATGATGTTCCTCCTATTGGGACTCATTCTAATTGCAGTCGTTGGTCTGTTCGGCTATACCCAGTTTGGTGCAGATGGAAATCCTACTGCATCAGTGAGTCCATCGGAGATAGATGGTTCTGAAGCTTCCACTGTCATTCCCATTACCGTTAATAATGACAATGTGAATACACCCGATGAAAATGAGTTGCCTTTGGATGGTGAAAATCCAGATGAGCTTGATCCAGCCGATGATAATAACCCAATCGCTGAAGCAGCTGGTGCCAATAACAATAATGAGGCAGCAAACAATAACGAAAGTAACAACGCTGATGATGATGATAACTCAGGGGGAATCAGTGAGAGAAGTTTCACCGCAGATGAGGTAGCTAATATGCCTTCAGCAAGAACTTTCAACGAGGGAGGTTCTGCTTCAAACGAAAACAATGACAGTGCTTCATCATCCAATGATAAGCCTGCTAATACCAATGAATCACCCAGCCAACCGAACGCTGAAGATGACAAACCATCCCAGCCAAAAGCGGTAGCGAGTAACAGTGGTAATTCCTCTGAAGATGAATTGACTGAAAAGTCTCCTACACAACCAACTGCATCTGCTGAAAAGCCAGCTGCAACACCAGCGGCACCAAAGCCATCAGCTAGTAGTTCAAGGGGTGCGACAAAGAATCCTTCTTTCCCAGGTGGCGAATCCAGAATGAGACAATATTTCGCTAGAAAAATTACTTACCCATCCAGAGCCTTGAATAACGGCGTAGAGGGAAATGTGAATGTAAGGGTCAAGGTGAACGAAAGTGGAAAGATTGTAGATTCAAAAGTTGTAAATGGTATCGGAATGGGTTGTGATCGTGAAGTACTCAAGGCAATTAACAAGATGCCCAAATGGGAACCAGGCCTTACTGATGGTAAGCCGACTGCCAAGTACTACATGATATCCGTAGCATTCAAATTACCTGAATAAACTAGGGTCGTGATATAAAAAAGGGGAATGAACAGCTGTTCATTCCCCTTTTGTTTTTAGAATTGAGGCCTTATGGGTTTGTTTCCTAAAATCGTTTCAATTCTTTCATTTACCTCATCATTTAATAAAGGAACAACTTCCATTGACTCCAATGTTTCAGCAAGATGATGCACTTTGGAAGCTCCTAAAATAACCGTACTGACCCTTGGATTTTTTGCGCACCAAGCGATAGCCAATTTAGGCAGGGAAGTTCCCAATTCATCAGCAACATTCTTCAATTGCCTTACCTTATCCAATCTTTCTTCGGTCAATGATCTTTCCTTTAGCCACTCCAGTCCCTTGATGCCCAAACGGGTATCCTCTGGGAATTCATCCAAGTACTTTCCTGTCAAAACACCAGAAGCCAAAGGCGACCAAATTGTAGTTCCCAATCCAACGGTCTTATAAATTTGGTCATACTCCATTTCTACCCTATCCCGATGAAACATATTGTATTGCGGTTGCTCCATTGTAGGGCCAATCAAACCATATTTCTCAGCTACCATATGTGCTTCCATGATTTCCTGTGCTGACCATTCGGATGTGCCCCAATAGAATATTTTCCCTTGGGAAATGAGATCGTTCATTGTTCTTACGGTCTCCTCTATTGGTGTATTCTTATCGGGTCTGTGGCAATAAAACAAGTCAATATAATCCAATTGGAATCGTTTTAATGCACCATGACATCCCTCTATGATATGCTTTCTGCTTAGTCCGAACTGATTGGGTAGTTTGCCTCCTGTTCCAAAGAATACCTTACTGGAAACCAAATAGGATGACCTGTCCCAGCCCATTTTTTTCAGGATATTCCCCATAATCAATTCGGATTGCCCTCTGGCATAGATTTCTGCATTATCAAAGAAGTTCACTCCCTTGTCATATGCGGTAATCATGAGTTTCTCTGCTACATCATTACCAATCTGCTTTCCGAAAGTAAGCCAGGAGCCAAGTGATAATGCACTGACCTGTACGCCTGCATTACCGAGTCTTCTATATTCCATAATTTTTCCTCGTTTTATCTTATAACAAGATTAGGAAATAAAAGATGAGATAAAAAGATAGTTATTTTGAATTCAGATCCTTGATGAGTTGACGGACTTCCTGAACGGACATGATATTATACTTTGCAATCGTTTGTTGTAGACCTACCTTGAGGGTGTAGGCTGAATCGGGTAAAACCTTGAATATATCCTCATCGGTTTGGTCATCACCTATGGCAATAATGAAATCCCAATCTGATTTCCTCAACCAACTGGCAGTAGCCTTGCCCTTATTGACTCCGGAATTCTTAATTTCCACTACCTTGTTACCCTCTAACACCTGTAAGTCCAGATTAGCGGTTAGATATTGGAGTACATCCCTATATTCCCTGATTCTCTTTTCACCCAAATCCTTATCAATCTTACGATAATGCCACGCTAGGGAATAATCCTTTTCCTCGATGAAAGATCCGGGTGTTCGTTCTACCAAATCCTCAAGGATAGGTAGTACATCTACTTTCCAACTCTTGAAAAGACTTCGACTGGCTTTCCATTTGTCATTCCGTTTCATCCAAACCCCATGTTCGGCAGCCATATCTATTCCTAGAGGGGATAACCAAGTATCCAAGGTTTCCCTATCCCTTCCACTGATAACAACCAACTTATTCCGTTCATCGTTGTTGAGTTCGGATAATATTTCCATCAACTCATCATCGGGTTTGACTGCTTGTGGATCAGTATGGAAATCCATCAGGGTGCCATCATAATCCAGGATAATCAATCGATTGGTTGAAGTTCCATAATGATTCAACAATGCTTCTCTTTGTTCGGAATCAACCTCAAGTGATTGTATATGTTTATTACTGAATTCAGTCATGATGATTTGTTCTTTGATGAATGTTTCGGCCCAATGAGAAACAGTATGTTTTCTCATTCGGGATTGCATGATGGATAGTCGATTGGCTTGGTCTTCCTCCGGCATTTCCAAGGCAATCAATAAGTTATTGATGACATCCTTGACATCATTCGGATTCACAATCAGGGCTTCTGTTAATTGGTCTGCAGCTCCTGCCATCTCACTCAGGATCAATACCCCTTTCTGGCTGGTTTCCTTGGACGCAATGAATTCCTTGGCAACCAAATTCATACCATCCCTAAGTGGTGTGATGAGTGCTATATCGGCAGCCTTGAACAAGGCCGTCAAATCCTCAAATGGAAAGGATCTGTAGAAATATTGAATGGGCTCCCAGTCAAAGGTGCCATAAGTCCCCACCAGACTACCTACCAATGTATCAATTTCGTTCTTCAGTTCCTGATATTGGTCTACATTGGAACGGGATGGCACCACAATCATAGCCATCGTGACTTGGCCGATGTATTCAGGATATTCTTCCAGAAACTGGGCATATGCCTTAATCCGTTCTGGAATCCCCTTGGTGTAATCCAATCGGTCAATGGAAAGAATGAGTTTTCTTCCATCTCTGATATAACGTTCAGGATGAATCTCCTTGCCTAGATATCTTTCCGGGTTTGCATATTTTTGGTAGTCAATTCCCATAGGGAATACATCCACATTTATGATTCTATTATCTACCGTAAGTTTTCCAAAATTGTGTTCGTGACCTGATATCCTGTAAACAGCACTTAGGAAGTGACGCATATAACCAAAGGTATGGAAGCCGATTTGGTCTGCGCCCAGTAACCCATCCAGAATAGGTTTTCTATAGGGCAATATCCTGAATACCTCATAACTTGGGAACGGAATATGTAGGAAAAATCCGATGGATACCTTGGGGTGTTGTTCTCTGATATAGGCTGGCAGTAACATCAGTTGATAATCGTGTACCCAGACGATATCTCCTTCTTCAATGATGTTATTGACCTCATCAGCAAACTTCTGATTCACCTCTTGGTATACCAACCAGTATTGGTCATCATATGTCGCATATTCCGTGAAATAATGGAAAAGTGGCCAAATCACCTTATTGCTGAATCCCTCATAAAAGAGTTCGGTTTCATCCTGACTTAGGAAAACGGGAATGAGCCCCTGGCGTTCCAAGTCCTTTTGGATAGCGGGAATTTCCCATTCATCCTCGATTACTTTGCCTGGCCATCCTACCCATATCTTATCCATATCATCATCCAAGGACTTCAATCCTGTAGCTAAACCTCCTGCACTTGGGTGATAAAACAGTTCTCCATCTTTCCTATCTATGGTCACAGGGAGTCTGTTGGATATGATAATCAGTTTCGGCATATAATGTTATAACATCGGATTGAAAGTGCAAATATGCACAAGTAGATGCATATAAATCCAGTTACATGCAATTATAATGTGAAGAAAATTTTCATATGTAGTTTCAAATATCAAAAAGAAATAGGGGCAAATCCATTTCTGCCCCTATTATCATCAAAACTAAATCATTGTATTCTTATTCTAATAAGTGGGAATATTCGTGTCTATTTCCTTGGCGTAGGCCAATATCCCTCCTTTCAGATTGTAAAGGTTGGAGAAAGGATAAAGTGCTTCCAATTCCCGGATGGCCGTTTCACTCCTTTTGCCACTCTTACAATGTACGATGACTTTCTTATCCCTAGGAATCCGCTCAACATGCTGGCTAATTGTTGAGAGAGGTATCAATTCCGCTCCGATATTGGCAATTTCAAATTCATGGGGTTCCCTTACATCTATGATATGGTAATCGTGACCTAAATTCTGAAGTTTCTCCAATTCATGAACGGTTATTTCCTTGACTGCATCCTGTTCCTGATTCAATCCACAAAAAGATTCATAATCGATGAGTTCATTGATAATAACTTCTTGTTGGGCATTGATTTTAAGCGTCCTTGTTTGGAAAGCGGCTACATCAAACAAGAATAATCTTCCTACCAAAGGCTCTCCGACTCCAGTAATGACCTTAATGACTTCCGAAGCCTGTATACTACCTATGATTCCCGGCAATACTCCCAATACACCACCCTCTGCACAATTCGGTACCAATCCCGGTGGTGGCGGTTCCGGAAACATATGCCTATAATTAGGGCCTCTTGTTCCATCCTCATTCAAGTAATTAAAAACTGAAACCTGACCCTCAAACCTGAATATGGATGCATATACATTCGTTTTTCCAGCCAGAACACAAGCATCATTCACCAGATATCTAGTCGGAAAGTTATCGGTACCATCTGCAACAATATCATAATCCGCAATGATACTCAGTGCATTTTCTATTGTGAATGCCGTTTCGAACACCTTGATTTCAATGTGGGGATTCAAAGCTTGAAGTTTTAGCTTGGCTGTCTGGGCCTTGGATTTTCCAATGTCATCCACATTAAACAACACTTGTCTCTGCAAATTGGAATCATCGACAACATCAAAGTCCACAATTCCTATGTGTCCTACTCCGGCTGCGGCCAAATACAATAAAACAGGACTTCCCAATCCTCCGGAACCAATAACCAATACCTTGGCTTTCTTCAGTTTCTCTTGGCCCTGAACTCCAAATTCAGGTATGGTAATATGACGTGCATACCGTGCTAATTCTTCCTTGGATAATAAGTTCGACATAATGTAAAGATACGATAAGGTTAATTAAATGGTGTTTCCAGGCCTCCTGCAATCGCAGGTACAATACTCAGTATCTCATGCTCTCCCAAGGATGTTTTCTCCTGTTCAAGTGCAGAAATATCTTCCTCGCCAACAAATAAACGAATGAAAGACCGAATCCTACCCTCATCATCCAATAGATGTTGTCTAAGTTTTGGATGCTGATTTGTCAAATCATTTAAGGCAGCCGAGACTGAGTTCGCTTGCGTAAGTACTGTCGAGGAATTATCCGTGAATTTCCTCAAAGGTGATGGAATTATAATCTTTGCCATTTTCAATATATTTTATGAATGAGAGGTGATGGGGGGATTCGAACCCCCGAATACTGCTTTTGCAGAGCAGTGCATTAGGCCGCTATGCTACATCACCTTTAGGAGCTAGTATGTCAATGCTGATGCATCCACCCATACTTTTTCTTCTTGGAACACCCTTTTGTCCTCCTTTAATTTCCATGATTTCACATCATCAGCCAAGCCGTCCCTAACAGAAACGATTACATATGAGAAGTAAGGCATGGCTACGGCCAAATCATGGCTAGAAGCTATTGCAGGATGATTGGGGTGGGAATGGTATATGCCTAAAAGCTGTATATCATTCTCTATGGCATATTGTTCTGCCTTGATATAATCCAAAGCTGAGATTTCGAATCTTCTACTTTGGTCACCCGCCTTAGCATTTTCAACAGGAATAGCCTTTTGGATATATCGACTTCCGTTTTCCTTTCCGTATAGAAAACCACACCCTTCATTCGGAAATACCTGTTCTAAGTGTTGGTGCATTGCTTCCAAGGATTCTACTGACATGATTATTTCTGACATACTATATGTTATTTGAAAATTGATTGAATGATTTCTGAATATTTGGAGGCATCATCAGCTAAAGTGGTTACAATGACACCCTGCTCTATCTGTTCCGCCACCTGTATGGCCCCCGCAATACTTGCAGCTGCTGATGGACTCAAAATCAAGCCCTCTTTTTTTGCAACTCGTTTTATGATTTGGTATGCTTCCAAGGTATCCACAACATTTTTCTGGTCTGCTAGATGGCTATCATAAATTCCAGGAACCAAAGCAGTTTCCAAATGTTTCCATCCCTCTAGGCCATGCATGGGTTGTTGGGGTTGTAGGGAAATCAGTTGGATATCTGGTTTTAATTCTTTAAGTCTCTTACCTGTTCCTACAAATGTCCCTGTTGTTCCCAAAGCGTTCACGAAATGGGTAATCCTCCCTTGGGTTTGTTGGAATATCTCATCCCCAGTACCATTCTCATAATGGGCTTTCCAATTATATTCGTTAGCATATTGATTGGCATAGAAATAGGATTGAGGATTACTTTCTGCCATCATTCTGGCAATTAGTTGAGCTCCATCCGTTCCTTCAAACTTAGAGGTCAGCACCAATTCCGCACCTAGTGCTTTCAACAATTGCTTTCTTTCCTTGGAAGCATTCTCAGGCAAGGCCAACTTAACCTTAATACCCAAGGCGGCCCCTATCGAAGCATAAGCAATACCTGTATTCCCACTTGTTGCGTCAAGGAGTGTTTTCTCATGATCCAATTGATGATTCAGAATCGCATTCTTAATAATATTGAATGCCGGCCGAGCTTTCACGCTACCTCCGAATTGTTGCCATTCCAATTTGGCAAGTATCCTTACTCCCTTTTTCCTGTAGATTCTATCCAAAGGGAACAAGGGGGTATTACCTATCTGAAGTGAAAGCTTCTGAAGACGAATGAGACCCGATTTTGGTATGGTTAAAGATGTCATTTGAATATTTTATAAGATGTTAGAAAATGAAAAAGCGCCTTTCCAATTCATTTGGAAAGGCGCTTGTAGTCAAGAATCTCAGAATCTATACTATAGCTTGCTACCCTTTTCCAAATCAATGGGAATGGTACAACAACAAGGACAACAGCAAGTATTTTGATTCTTATTTTTCATTATATCGTATATGCTTTCTAAAACGAAAAGGCGCCTCTCCAAGTTCATTTGGAGAGGCGCCTCTTAGGTCTTTGTCAAGACAAATATGCAGCTTACTCTCCATCAAGGATGAGAGCAACAACAACAAATGATATTTGACAAATTTCTATACATCTTGGATAATTGTATGAAACAAACATAGTTTCCTTTTTTTATAAAAGCAATAGTTTAGCATAAATTTTAACACTTTTACAAATTTCGATTCAGTTCTATCCATGTCCCATTTCCCATTGAAATCAAACTGAGCGAGCTGTTGGTATTCGAGGTGAATCCACTGCTTAGATTGATATAGACTCCATCTAATACACTCACACCTGATTGATTGAAAATCAAGTGGATAACCGTTCCTTTCGGAAAACGGTTTGGAGAAGACTGATTGATTCTGTGTATATCAGTTGTACCTGTCAAAAAGAATGTGTTTCCCTCCAATGGCAGTACGATAAAATTCGAATTATTATTAAAATCCGATGAACCTTGTGTCAATGTTCCAGTGATAATTCCTCCAGAAGAAGTAATCGGCTTAGCTGATAATTTCACGGATTCCATTCCAAAATTCAATGTAGGTGTGGTTATATAAACCTCTAAATTGGCTCCTGTATTATTATTGATTTCCAGTCGGGTGTCCAAAATTGTGGAAGTATTTACTAAATTAGCCGTACTTACGAAATGCCATTCACCATCGCCAGGATGACTTTGGGATACTGTTACACCATTAGGAGAATTAGTCCTGATATAGGCAACTCCAGGTGTTGAAATTCTGACGTGCATACCTGCATTGACCTGCTGATAAATACCCAAATCCTTTATCTCGGGAATTTGTGGTACCGAGGGTTCCAAATTGGCAATAATCCCACTAGGTATCGTTAATTTCAATACGTTATGTTCAGGTAATAATTCAGGAGATTGAATCTCTGCCATCACACCAGCACCAGTAATATCCCAAAAAGGTAAGTTGGCTCCGTCAAATCCATAAAAGGTTGAATTCTCATACAAGTTGTCCTCAGCATTCCTGAAAAGGGCTGCTTTTCCTGAGCGGAATGCTACATAATTATTGCCTTTGTCCACGGTCAAACCACCTGCATATGTACCCTCAATTCTGGAATTCTTGGTATTTGTTTTCATCAGTACCAAAGGCCTGTCAGCTGGTTGTCCATTGCCCTCAATCCTGATATCCTCGCATTGAATTTCCCCCTCGTTCACTACGATATGTCCATATGTCGTTTCGTATGGTTCCATGATTGTTCCGTAAAACTGATTATTATTCCCACCATCGACAAGTAGGCAATAGTCATATCCTCCACCGGATATGGCACCATGATGGAATACATTCGAATTCGTGAATGATGGTCCGTCTTCTGTAATGTGCACACCTATTTTTGCATTTCGAATCCTTACATTATAGAATGTTGCATAAGCTATTCCTCCGGCATTGATACTTTCCAATTTAAGGGCGGTACCTGCTGTAAAATCAAACAGTAACAAATTATTCAAACGAATACTTTCCACTAACTCTCCATCTGCCTTTACATGTATAGCACCGTCTGCCGAGCCAGTTGGTATATCCTTGATGACCATATCCCTCACTCCCGAAGTATGTCCACTGATTTCAATAGCATAACCTGAAGTACCATGATATCTTATTGCCGAACCATTGTATTGTCCCGATAAAGGACTGGATCCCACTCCCTCCCCTACCAAAGTAACACCATCAGGAATCACCAAAGTTGAGGTAATCTTATAATTACCCACCGGTACAAAAACTTTTCTTCCCATTGCCGTTGCTGCCACCAAAGCATCATTAAATGCTTGTGTATCGTCTGTACTATCATCTCCGACAGCACCATAGTCCTTGACGTTGATGCCAAAACTGTGCTCTAGTGATTTGGTCTTCTCAGCATACATGGCCTTGGGTACAGATAACAATTCCGTAGTTCCCATATCCGTATACGAGGAACCGCCATTCTCATCTACCTCTACCTTAATGTAGGTCGAAGCACTCCAATCAATCGTATTGAAAGTACCAGAAACTACAGTTCCATTACCCACCGTAATGTTGATGACACCATAATCATTGGATAAGGTTGTTTGGGTTTCCTGATAAACGGTTGTTCCTGTAATACTCCCCTGAATCAAAGTGAATCTCAGTCCGATATTCTGATTGGTAATCACATTACCCGAATTATCACGGATAACGGCTTGGTAACTGAATCCGGTTTGAGCCAAAAGATTCATTGACATCAATACAAAAATGGAAACGAAAAGAAAGATTCTCATAATTATAATTTTATCCATTGAATGGGTTCGGATACAATTGATGCACTACTTACTTGGAGGATATAGATACCACTGGGTATTTCCTCGTTCAATTTGATACTGATGGGAGAAGAAATCGTCATATTCTCCTGACGATGGACGGTTTCGCCATTCAGATTCCATATCTCGATATGGATTGCATTCATTTCAAAATTGGATTGGAGTTGGATACTGAAATCGCCACGGGATGGATTCGGGTCCAGAGTAACCGATAAGTTTTTCTTGATAGGCGGAACGACCCTCAATTCCGTATAGGTGTAAGAACCATCCAAATCCTCTTGTTTCAAACGGTAGTATGTAGGGTAATACTCACTATTGGAATCCGTAAAGGAGTAAGTCTTTCGTTCTGTGGATTGGATTGCACCATTCACGAATCCGACTGTACTGAATTCTTCTTCATCATGATTTTTCCTTTCAATATGAAAACCCTTGTTATTGATTTCAGACGCTGTTTCCCATCCCAGGATAGCTACTTCATCATTACTTCTTTCCGCCGAGAAAGTAATCAGTTCAACAGGAACTATGGAAGGGTCATATTCTCCTTGTTGGAATCCCTCATTCCAGTGGAATGCCAAACCCTTGTCATGTGAAATCCTTGTTTCTCCTATGGTATATCCGAGGCTTATGCCATTGGCAGAGTAACCTCCTGCAGAACCGATCACAGCACGTTCTATGGTTTGCGCATTAAGCGTCAAGGCTAAGAATAATATAGGAATGAATGCTATGGGTTCTTTCATATCTTATCAAAAAATGCACAAATTATTCAATCATCATTCCCTTTCAAAGAAAAGAAAAGATATTTTTGAATCCGATTTGGAACGGATAGGTTCCAAATTAAATCAATCAACCATATTATTACATTCATATTCTTATCAAATGAATAAAATTCTAGTTGCCAACAGAGGGGAAATTGCATTAAGAGTCATGAAATCAGCTAAGAAAATGGGAATTGCTACCGTAGCTGTTTATTCGGAAGCTGACCGGAATGCTCCACATGTCAGATTTGCTGATGAAGCCATCTGTTTGGGGCCTGCCCCTTCCAACCAATCCTACCTTTTGGGAGAGAAGATTATTGAGAAAGCGCTGGAATTGAATGTGGATGGTATTCATCCCGGATATGGTTTTTTGAGTGAGAATGCAGGTTTTGTTGAAAAAGTGAATCAGTCAGGAATCACATTTATCGGACCATCCCCATATTCCGTTAAGGTAATGGGAAGTAAATTGGCTGCCAAGGATGCTGTAAAAGCTTTCGGCATTCCGATGGTTCCCGGAACAGATACTGCATTGACAGATGTGGAAGAAGCCAAACAGATTGCTGAAAAAATCGGGTTCCCCATCCTAATCAAGGCATCTGCGGGTGGTGGTGGAAAAGGAATGAGAATCGTGGAGCATTCGAATGAATTCGAGGAGCAATTGGAAAGGGCAGTCAGTGAAGCGGAATCATCCTTTGGGGATGGCTCGGTTTTCATCGAGAAGTTCGTGACCAACCCAAGGCATATTGAAATACAAATCCTTGCTGATACGCATGGCAATACGGTGTACCTTTTCGAAAGGGAATGTAGTATTCAAAGGAGGCATCAAAAAGTAGTTGAGGAAGCACCATCAGCCATACTGACACCTGAAATCAGAAAGGCCATGGGAGAAAGCGCAGTTGATGTAGCCAAGTCCGTTGACTATGTAGGTGCCGGAACAGTAGAATTCTTGGTTGATGATGACCTGAATTATTATTTCCTTGAGATGAATACACGTTTGCAAGTGGAACATCCCGTAACTGAAATGATTACAGGAGTAGACTTGGTAGAACAACAAATCAAGGTTGCAAGAGGTGAAAAACTCAGTTTCAGTCAGGAGGATTTGAGAATCAATGGCCATTCCTTAGAACTCAGGGTGTATGCAGAGGATCCATTTGAGAATTTCATGCCGAGTACCGGAAATTTGGAAACCTATATCAGACCAGTTGGCGAGGGTGTGAGAGTCGATGACGGATATGATGAGGGAATGGATATTCCTGTATATTATGACCCTATGATTGCAAAATTGGTTTCCTATGGTTCCACTAGGGCCGAGGCTATTCAAATCATGCTGAAAGCCATAGAGGATTACAAAATTGAGGGAGTGATGACTACCCTACCATTCGGAACTTTTGTATTGAATCACGATGCATTCAAATCCGCGAAGTTCGATACCAATTTTGTCAAGAAATTCTATGGTAAGGATACATTGAAGAAAGCGTCAGAGAATACGGCTGAAATAGCTGGTTTATTGGCTACTTTCGTTTACCAGGAAGACAAGAAAATCTTGAAAGTTCCCAATTCATAATCCTATTCCATGAACAACAATAAGCCCTCTAAGAAGAAAATCCCATACCCTGTCAATACCTATCTTGATGAATACCTTTTCAAGTACAATAGGCGGACGGAATTACCTTTGGATTATAAGGACTTATTGCGGTTTACACAAGCCATTCCCTTATTGGATTCCAATGGGAATGATACCCATTGGCAAACGGTTTTTTTTGCGCCAAGTGATATAGATGAAATTTATGATGCGCTCAAAAAGATTTATGCACTACTCAAAACGGATGGCGATACACAGGTTCACGAACACCTTGAAGTAGCTAGGGTTGACCATTGTCTTTATGGCAATTCGAAACCATTCAGGGTCAGGATTATTAATCGTTTGAATGATAATTATGACCATTACTATGTCAAAAGGACTGATGCATCGAGAATTTTCGGCTTGGAATTGGAACACCTGCTTTCTCCGGATTTCATTCAATATTTGGTAGATGGTGATACATTAGTGGAAGAACACATTGCCGGGCTTCCCGGAGATGATTTCATTGCCCGGGAATTAGAAACGGTAGAATTCAATCAAATTAGAATTGCCAAGGAATTCGTAAAGTTCAATGAACGCTGCTTTGTAAGATTATTGGGTGATATGAGGTCCTACAACTATGTAGTCGATATCACGCCTGATATCGAGGGTAATCAATACCGAATGAGGGCCATTGACTTTGACCAGCAATCGTATGAGGGTAAAAAACGGTTTTATCTCCCGCAATATTTCAAGGAGAACAATCCTATCATCTTCTTGGGTATCAAACATATGAGTCTGGAGACGGTCAAACAATATCAGATGGAAGAAAGGAGTCTGATTGCTGCTCGTGTAAAATCTTCCTTAGAACGGACTCAGGAGTTATTGGGCATCATGAAAGAATCGCAGATATCCTCACCTGAGAAAGTAGCTATGCTCAAGGAGGAACTGACCAAACATCACAAGAACGAGGTCTTTCTTTCCTGCCAGAATATGGGTGAAATCGTATTGGCCAATATCCAATTGCTCCTAAGAAAAGATTTCAAACAAAGTATCCTTACATTCTAATCTACATTCTTGCAAAATGCTTTTGCAAAAGCATATAAATCCTTGAATTGCAAATCAATATCCTCATGTTTTGCAAGTTCTACTTCTTCCACTGTCTTTGTTTCCAAAAAGACACTGAACATTCCCAACCTCTTACCGAATTGGATATCAGAAACAGAGTCTCCCACAATGATGGACTTTGAAAAATCAATCTTAGGAAAATCCCGTTGAGCGTCCAATCCCATACCGATATTGGGTTTTCTTGTTTTGGGGTCCAGTTTGGATAAGCCGGGAGCATAATAACACTTATCAATCTTACCTCCTAGTTCGGCAATACAATCACACATATGCTGATGTACATCATTCAATAGTTGGGCCCTGACCAAATTCTTACCTACTCCTTGTTGGTTGGTAACCAAAACAGTCTGGTCAAAAAATGGGGATAATTGGGCTACAGCCTTATCACTATCAGGAATGAAAAGGAACTCCTTGACATATTTCACATAATTGCCGGGGATTCTTTGATTGATTACCCCATCCCTATCCAAGAATAAGGTCCAACCACCTTGTAGAACCCGTTTCCGCAAATCCGTTATTGATTGGATGCCGAAATCAGATTGAGCTTTTTCATAATCATCAGGAATACCTATATCTATAAAATAAGACGAAGTACTGACTGCCATTACATTCATATTCTGAATGTGCGATTCTAAAATATCCTTTTCGAATGAGAATATTCTTGGTAAATCCGTAATCCCAAAGAGACTATTATCCATCAGATAAATACCACCATTAATGACTCCCTTGGCTTTCAACTGATTCTTCTCCTTGAATGATAGAATCCTGTCTTCTTTGATATTCAAGGAACCATATCTGGAAACATTATCAAGCGGTTTGACTGCCATAACCATATCTGCGGAATGGCTATTCCAAATTCGTTCCATCTCCTGCAAATCCGCATAAAAGAGTGTATCCCCATTGAAAACGAAGTACGGCTCGATTCCAAAATATTCTCCTGCATGCTGAATGGCACCACCAGTACCCAAAGGTTCCTGTTCTATGGCATATCTGATTTTTATTCCTCTATATACATCACCAAAATGAGTGATGATTACCTCTTTCTTGTATCCGACGGATAAGACCACCTCTTTGAAACCATAATTGTATAGCATATCCATCAAATACTCCAAGAATGGTTTTCCTGCTACTTCAGCCATAGGCTTGGGAATATCCTTAATGACACTGGATAACCTTGTACCTTTCCCACCTGCCAATATGACGGCCTTGTTCAACTTCATACAATCTATTTTGGGTAAAAATATAGGATTTGGGAACGAATTGGTATATCTATCCATTAAGTCTTTGGCAGGAATTCAAAAAATTCTATTCTGAAGCCAATTCTAAGCATAGCTTAGGATTCAAACAACTATCATTGTATCATGGATAAGCAATTTTACAAGGCATTGCAGGAGGAAATGGCCGAACAGGTCATCATTCCGGAAAACAAGGATTTCAAAATCAGGAAACAACAACTGATTTTTACATTCGATATCCAATACCAAGGAGATAAGGGTTTTGTAGCCATTGATGTTCAATCATATGGTGGTCAACAAAAGGGTGTCCATACTTATGAATTGGATGTACTGGTTGAATACCAACCCGGGTACTTTGCTTTCAGGGAGGGGCCCTTGCTATTGGAAGCCATGGAGAAATTGATTGCTAGTGAGGGATATGAGCCGAGTCTATTGGTCATAGATGGTCACGGTACAGCACATCCAAGGAAACTAGGTGTAGCATCTTGGTTGGGTATCAAGAGTGGTGTGCCTAGTATTGGTGTAGCCAAGGAACCATTGCTGAAGACTGAATACAAGACCCTACTGGAAGAAGCAGCGGGTGCCAAAGTTGATGTCACACTCGGAGATGAGACGGTTGGATTTGTATTGAGAAGCCAGACGGGTGTAAAGCCTATTTTCGTAAGTGCGGGACATCAAATTAGCCAAAGTGAGGCATTGCGTATCAGCAAGAAACTAAGAGGCCCGTATAGAATATTGGAACCTATAAGGAGAGCAGACCAAGCTGCCAGGCAAGCAGCCAGAACATCATAAAAAAAGCCAAGGAATCATTCCTTGGCTTTTCAATTTTATTATGGTGAAGAAATTCTTCTTACAAGAAATATTCATTCTTCTCGATAAATGCCTCTCCTACCTTTCTTCTGGTAATCATGGAATTAATCGGAACATACTTGGCATAACGCTTCACTCCCATAACAAGGGTTTTCAGCATGTCACCTTGTGCCCAGGCACATACCGTTCTCCTAGCATTCAATGAACATCTTTCCATTGCATCATCAAGGTATACCCTAGCAATATTCAATTCGACCTCAGCAGCTGCCTCACCTTTTGTATTGGCTAGTTTAATCGCCCTGAACATTGCTGACTCAGCGACATAAATATCACCCATTACATCCGCCAACATGATTAGGATTTCTTGTTCCTTTTCCAATTCAGTCATGAAGTTCTGAACGGTAGCACCAGCCACCAACAAGAACATTTTCTTCATGTTGGACAACATCTTCAGTTCTCTACCATACTTACCCTCCGGAGAAGACATATCAGGCATACCTGTCAGTTCTTTCTGAACGGCCATTGCCGGAGTCATCATATCGATTTGTCCTTTCAATGCTTTCTTCAATAATCTATCGACGGATAACATTCTGTTGATTTCAGATGTCCCCTCGAATATCCTATTGATACGAGCATCCCTGTAAGCAGATGCCATCGGAGCTTCTTCCGAATATCCCATGCCGCCATGTACCTGAAGGCCCTCATCAACCACATAATCCAAACACTCAGAACCCCATACTTTCAAAATTGCACATTCGATGGCATATTCCTCAGCTGCTCCCAATAAGGCCTTTGATAAAGGCTCACCTTTTTCAAGGGATTGGTGCTCCATGATCTTGATATCATTGGATGCCCTATATACTGCAGACTCTACAGCCCATGTACGAATGGCCTGCTCAGCAATCTTATATTTTATCGCACCGAAATTAGAAATCGGTTGCTTGAACTGATGTCTTTCATTTGCATAATTGATGGTCTGAGTTGAAAGTAACTTGCAAGCACCCAATACACCGGCACCCAACTTGATACGACCAATGTTCAGGATATTGAATGCAATTCTATGGCCTTTCCCAATCTCACCCAATACATTCTCTACGGGAACCTTTACATTTTCGAAGAAAACCTGTCTTGTAGATGAGCCCTTGATACCTAACTTTTGTTCCTCTGCACCTGTTGTAACTCCTCCAAAGTCTCTTTCAACTATGAAACCAGTGAATTTCTCACCATCAATTTTGGCGAAAACAACGAATACATCCGCAAAACCACCATTGGTGATCCACATCTTTTGTCCATTGATGATGTAATGTTTTCCATCATCTGATAATACCGCCTTAGTCTTGGCTGCAAGTGCATCAGAACCCGAACCCGGCTCAGTAAGACAGTAAGCTGCGAACTTCTTACCCTCTATCAATGTCGGTAAGTATTTGGATTTTTGTTCCTCATTACCAAAATAAAGTATGGGTAACATTCCGATACCCGTATGCGCACCTTGGGATAGTGCAAATGACTTCGCCTTGGAGAAACATTCCGTAAGCAACATATTGGTTACGAAATCCTGCATGGAACCACCATACTTCTCAGGAAAGGCAGTACCCAGTAAACCGAATTCACCCGCTTTGGTTAATAATTGTTTGGTCAGTTCGATATCCAATTTTTCCAATTGGGTCTGTTGTGGGATGATGAAATTATCTACGAAGTCATTCACCATATCCTTTACCATCAACTGTTCTTCCGTGTAATCCTCAGGAATGAACATATTCATTGGGTCTTGGTCCTTTACCAAAAACTCGCCACCTCTTAATGCAGTTATTTTCTCAATTGTCTCCATCAAAATTCTCTATTTGAGTTAAACTATCTATTCTAATTCATGATAATTGGCGAAAATTCGCCAATCTATATCAAATTTAAAGTAAAAATTGGGATGAATCAAGAATTTTAAGCGAAAATTCGCTAAAACATTTATCTCCTTGCCGACAATCCGCAATCACTAATGGTACAAAACATGATGAATTGTCTCATTACTTGCCAGAACAAGAAAAATTAGAAAAGGGGGTGTAACCAATGAACAATTATGTCATTATGGGATGGAAAGGAAGTTGGAATATCAGGGTTAATCAAAGTCAGATAACCCGATGTGTATGAAAATCATAGAATGAAAGGAAACACCATATCATCTAATTCTAAAATAAATCGTAACATTACAGGTAACGATAATATTAAATCATTTGCCTCTGTGAAAACGATTTCAAATAGTGATATGGATGCAGAATGGGTACTCATACAGGAGGCCCAGAAGAATCCTGCACGTTTTAGACCGTTGTATGAAAAGTACTATGTCCCCATCTTCCGTTTCGTTTTGAAAAGAGTCGGTGAAGAAGACCTTGCAGCTGATATCACCTCGCAGGTTTTTCTTAAGGCCATGAAAAAAATCGGGAAATACGAATACCGAGGTGTTCCTTTTTCCGCTTGGCTTTATAGAATTGCCAGTAATGAGGTTACCCAACATTTCAGGCAATCCAGTAAGAACCGAGTAGTCAGTATCAGTGACAATCATCTCTCTGGTCTGGTGGATGAGTCCTACTCCGACAACTTTGAGGAACAGAAAAAAATCATGATTTCAATGCTTTCCGATTTAAAGGAAAGTGATCTTATTATGATTGAATTGAGATTCTTCGAACAAAGGTCATTCAAGGAAATTGCCGATATCCTTGATATGACTGAAAGCAATGCCAAGGTAAAGACTTACCGAATCATTGAAAGGATGAAGAAAAAAGTACGAAAAACAAATTGATACAACATACTGATGCCCCTTAAATAGATATGATATATGAAGCAAGATTACGATATAAGATTTAATCCATCAGAGCCTAGCGATGAGCAAATCAAAAGTCACATGGACTTTGATGCCTTATTGCAGCAGATGGATGTTCCGATCAAGGAGAATAAGGAAGCCAAACGGGTTTCGTTATGGCCCAAATGGGCAGGTGGAATTGCTGTCGCAGCCACTGTTGCAGGAATCATTTTCGCAGGTCCTTTCTTCCAAGGTGGTAATGATATCGAATATCAGACTGCCTCCACACAGTATTTCAACCAGCAACCATTCATTCAGCCTCCTTTCGAGCAGGCACAACCCAGATTGATGTCATATGATGTCAATGCAGGTAATGGTGGTACCATTAAGGTGAATAACAATACGAATATCAATGTATTGCCATCCACATTCCTGGATGAGAATGGCCAGGCTGTAAATGGTAAGGTGAATATCAAGTACAGGAACATGAACGACATCAGTGAGTATTTCATGTCAGGTATTCCCTTGAGTCTTCAGTCCGACCAATTGGGTACTGAACAATTATACGAAATCTATGCAGAAAAAGATGGTAAGCGTCTTGTAATTGACCCTGAGAAAGGATTGGAAATCATCATGACCGAAAGGCAAATGAATGCAGATTTCAAACCTGAGGCAAAGCAAGTATACCAATTGGATGTCCAGGGCAAGAAATGGGTACTCAAAGGACAATCAGAATATAAGGTAAATGTTATTCGTTCGGGAAAATCCAGTTCCAATGCTTCATCTGACCTAAGTGGCATAACGCAACTTGAACAAGCATTCGAAGCTGCAAAATTGGATTTGGAAGGAAAATTCAAAGCAAGTCCGCTACCTACTGCCCCAAGAAAATTCGACCCTCAGAAAACTGTATTCGATTTGGATCTGGATCCATCCCTGAGCCAACAATTCAGTGCATTCAAAAATCTGAAATGGCAACCTATCGGAAATGAGAACGCCATCAAAATGGTTACCAAAATAGAATGGTACGAAGATGAGATTGAATTGATGAAGGTGAGTGATAATCTATTCAAAATCAAATTCGATAATGGCAAGCAACAAGTGGAGCTTGATGCTATACCTGTACTAACGGGCAGTGAATACCAATCTGCATTGAATCAGTACAATTCGGATAAGAGTAGAATTGAAGCGGAAAATAAGACTAAGGAAGCGGAAAAAGCAGCCGCTTTGGGTAAATTGAAAACTCAATTCGAAACAGATAAGAATCTGGCATTATCCCAGAACGATGCGCCATCTAATCCAACTGAAGAAATTGTTGAGCAAGTAGTTGAGCATGTCTTCAAGGTAAAGGAATTGGGAATCTGGAACTTTAGTAACGCCATTACCAAACCTGCTGATCTAAAGCAAGTTGTTTGTAAAAATAATGCTGGAAAGGCATATCAGAATACAACACTATATGTGGCCAATCTAACTGATGGTACCCTTTCTAAATATTATCATGGAAAATTTGCCCTTATCGATATCAAGGCAAATAAGGAATACCAAATGTGGGTAGTGAATGAGAACCAAACCTTGTCCATTATATTCCCTGATGAAGTGAAACAAATGAATTGGTCAGATAGAGAGAATAGTATTCAATTCAATCCTCCGAGTGATCAAATCAATAGTGAGGCTGATGTCTATAAGGCATTGAAATTGGGTTCGCCCATGTAAAAAAGAGATTACAACCTATTCCTATATATAACTAACCTTCGAATTTTAGTCAGTTGAGAAAGCCATGTTTATGCATGGCTTTTTTTTAATCCATAAAGGATGTATCTCCTGCACCCTGCCTGATGATTACAGGTGACCTATCGGTAAAATCAATGACAGTGGATGCTTCCGTACGTCCATACCCTCCGTCTATGATAATATCCACCTCATGGTCATATTCCTCATATATCTCATAAGGATCCGTATGGTATTCCATAAAATCGTCATCATTCCTCAAAGATGCGGAGAGAATGGGACGGCCCAAACCCTCCAGAATGGCTTTGGTGATATTATTATTCTGAATCCTAACACCTACTGTCCGTTTTTTATTCTTGAACATCTTAGGCACTTTCTTACTTGCTTTGAGAATGTAAGTGTAAGGACCGGGCAATGTCGCTTTCATTGTACGGAATGCCTCATTACTGAATGGCAACGTATAATCTGCTACATGGGAAAGATTTTCACAGATAAAGGAGAAGTTGGCCTTGTCAGGTTTGATGCCCCTGATGCGGCATATCCTTTCATAGGCTTTCTGATTCGTGATATCGCATCCCAATCCATAAACCGTATCCGTTGGATAGATGATTACACCTCCTTTCTCCAAGGTTTCTATGACTTGTTTGATTTTTCTCGGATTGGGATTATCCGAATTGATTTCCAATAGCATATCATTCAAGATTAAAATTCAAAAGCCGGATGAATTCATCCGGCTTTCGTTAAGGCTCCTTAGTTCTTGAGCCATAGTTTTGTTTTAGAACTCAGTATTAAAACTACTAAATGGAAAACTTCTTACGCAAATTTTGGTATATCTTCTTTCCGAAGAGTTGAAGTAATACCTTATGCATCTTATCTTCCATTTGCTTCTTAGATATTTCCTTAGCCTTAAAGTTAACTAATTTAATATCCATTTCTCTTTTCAAGGACCATGTTAATTTAGAAAGGATGATGATATCATCAGCTTCCAAATCATAACTATGGTCTAAGTTAGTCACTTCTTTCCAGATTTTAAGAATCAATTTCAAATCTTGGCTGGACCATTTTTCGATATCGGACTTGAATCTGGCTGCATTCTTCTTTACATATTCCGAAATCGGTTCGCCCTCTACAGATTCCCTGTAATAATACTTACCAAAATCAGCTCCGTGAATCGGGCTCGTATTTTCGTAATACATGGACTCTTTTGTATGCAAATTCTCAAAACTCGCTTTCATGTTAGAATTCTTCAAATCCGAATTGGAAATGAAACGTAGGACTTTTTCACCGGGTTGGTGCACCAGCTCTCCGACTTGTGCATCAAATCCGATGTTACCCAACTTCGACTTCGTCTTGAATACATTACTCAATTGTGTTCCAGAGGAAGCTTTCGATCGACCTGTGTTGGTAGCCGGTTTAGGCGTTTCTTTCTTAGCAACAGGTTTAGGTGCAGGCTTTGGTGTCTCCTTTTTGGCTTCCGGTTTTGGAGCAGGTGTTGGTTCCGGAGTTGGTGGCGTGGAAGTAACGATAGGTTCAGTCCTGGTTATCTTTTCCACACTAGAGGATGAAATCACTGGGATTTCAGTCTTCTTGCCCAATTCCTGTTCTAATTCGAGTGTGTCAACGATTTCGTCAATATTCCACATGACTACTTCCCTTGGGATACCTAAGTCATCTGCTTTCTTTCCGAACTTAGACTTATATTCATCAACCTTACTCGGGTCAACAACTGTCTGTCTGATTTCAAGTAACAAGGATTCCCTTGCATGCTTGGCCTCACGCTTACGCTTAAGGTTTGCAATCCTTTCTTCTTCGGCACGCTCTGCACCCAAGAATTTTTCTATCCCACCGAATCCGACACTGGAAGCACCAACAACGATATCCTTTCTTGAGATGTAGGAATTCTTATTGATATAAGAGGATAACTGAAGTTCCTTATTCAGATAATCCTGTATCACCTGATTATCGAAGTAGTCACCCATCAGGATAACTTCCTTTAGGTTCTTGGATCCCTGGAGAATCTTAGGATGCAAATACTTGGAAAGCAAGGACCGTTTTTCGGTCAATTTGTCCTCATAATCCCCTTTGGAAACATTAATGGAAGCATCAATTGTAATTCCGCCACTTTTCTTCTGAATGGAATACTTCCCACCCTTTCCTCCTCGGGATATTTGTTGTAATAATTGCTTTTCCTGGTCACCACCCAACATCAAACCTTCCTTTGCGAATTCCGCAACCACATAATCAGTGATTTTCTTTAGGCCATCATCCGTATTCATTTCTGGAATATTGGATACCTGGGAGTTACCCTGTGACTTGTAGAAGAACAATTCACTACCCTTTCCCTGATTCTCAAGGATGACATAATCAGAATTTTCGGTATCCTTTCCTACACCCCTTAGGTATGAACTCGCCAGATTGTCCTCAAAGACAATCCTTACATCATTTTCGTATTTCTTCTTGAATGCGTCCACTTTCTGTCTCCAACCACTGTCATTGAACGGTAGGATAATTGCTGTGGGAATGGGTTTGATTGCTTTCCAGCCCTTTTTCATGGCAGATTTAATGGACTCATCCAAACAAGCCCCCAAATCTCCTGTAATTTTTGAGTGTGATAATACAGCCGAATCGTTCCTCCTTTTGATTAGGTTATGTATTTCATCCTTTGTTATAACAATGGTAAGTAACATTTTTGTCTGTTTACTTTTTTAAAAACCTGAAATTGTGTTGTTATGGTAGAAAAAACGTAAGATTTCAGTCCAAAACAGTCATCTCATACACCTTGTAAAATTATAAAATAATACGTTATTAAAAAATTTATATCTGTTTAATATTAGCGGTATAGTGATAGCTTCTGAAATCCTAAGAACCAAAGGGTATTTTAGATGAAATTAATTAGAATAGCATACAATTTGATTGCAAGAACTCATACAAACCTATTATCTTAGAGTTCCTAAATGAATGGGTTCATCTACACTAATACATACTATACTTAAAATCAATTCATTATGAAGCTGACTTGGTACGGCCAATCCACTTTCGTCATCGAGTTCGGAGGTAAGAAATTACTTACCGACCCTGCCCTTTCGGTGAATCCACTAGCAAAGGACCTAAATATTGATGACTTAGAGGCGGATTACATATTGGTTACCCATGGTCATGGCGATCATGTCGCAGACTTGGAGCAGGTTGCCAAAAGAACGGGCGCTACCATTATTTCCAATTATGAAATCGTATCCTATTACGGAGCCAAGGGTTTCCAGGGACATCCCATGAATCATGGCGGTAAATGGAAATTCGACTTCGGTACGGTCAAATATGTGCATGCAGTACATTCCAGTGTACTTCCGGATGGTACCTATGGAGGAAATCCGGGCGGATTCGTTGTTTGGGGCGATGAGGGCTGCTTCTATCTTGCAGGTGATACTGCCCTTACCATGGATATGAAACTGATACCTATGACCTGTCCGTCCTTGGATGTGGCTATCTTGCCTATCGGTGATAATTTCACAATGGGTTATGAGGATGCTGTCATCGCGAGTGATTTTGTAGCATGCGATAAGGTATTGGGATGTCATTTTGATTCATTCCCATATATTGAGGTAGACCATAATGCAGCTAGGGAAGCATTCTCGGCTAAGGGTAAGGAACTCATCATCCCAACTATTGGGGGAACCATTGAAATTTAAAATAATACACTGAACTCATCATGGGCAAAGTCATCACTATAGCCAACCAAAAAGGGGGAGTTGGTAAGACCACAACAGCTATTAATCTTGCAGCCAGTCTCGCCATTCTGGAAAAGAAAGTTCTTCTGATTGATTGCGATCCACAAGCCAACGCAACATCTGGTGTGGGTATACCACCCGATTCAGTGGATTACAGTACATATGATTGTCTGGTCAATGATACCAATCCCAATGATTGTATCATTGATACTGATACTCCGAATCTGGATCTGATTCCATCACACATCGATTTGGTAGGTGCGGAAGTCGAACTTATCAATACTTGGCAAAGGGAATATGTCATCAAGCGATTCGTAGACCAGGTAAAGGATGAATATGATTACATTTTCATTGATTGTCTACCATCCTTGGGCCTTATAACCGTCAATGCCTTGACAGCTGCGGATTCTGTCATTATTCCCGTACAATGTGAATTCTTTGCATTGGAGGGATTGGGTAAATTATTGAATACCGTAAAATTGGTCAAGAAGCAATTGAATAAGGACCTTCAGATTGAAGGCATTCTTCTTTCCATGTATGACAAGAGGCTGAGATTGGCCAATGAGGTTGTCAGTGAGATACAGGAACATTTCAGTGATCAGGTATTCGAGACCATCATCCATCGTAATGCAAGATTGGGTGAATCACCCAACTTCGGTAAGCCTGTGGCACTTTATGATGCCACTTCCAAAGGAGCCATTAACTTCTTTAATCTGGCCAAGGAAGTTCTGATTAGGAATAATGATACCATCAAAAGGAAGCAAAAGGCTTAATTCACTTTAGCAAACATCACCCATACATTATATTATGGCAAAAAAGAGAAGAGACGTAGGTAAGGGCATCAAGGCCATCCTAGCGAATATAGAAAAGGAAGTAGAGGACAATCAGGAATCAGTAGTCAAGGAATTGGCGGGGAATTCCGCCATGATTCCCATCGAACATATTGAGGTAAATCCCTATAATCCTAGAACGGATTTCAATGAGGAAGCGTTGGAAGCCTTATCACAATCCATCTCGGTACACGGTTTGATTCAACCCGTTACCCTAAGGAGAATCCACAAGGATAAATACCAACTGATTTCTGGTGAAAGGAGGTTCCGCGCTTCACAAAGAGCCGGTCTGAAGGAAGTACCTGCCTATGTTAGGGTCGTTAACGATCAGGAACTCATAGAGATGGCTCTGGTTGAAAATATCCAACGTGAAGACCTGAATGCCATAGAGGTAGCTATTACCTATCAGCGATTGATTGAGGAATGTAAACTGACCCATGAGAAATTGGCTGAGAGAGTTGGTAAGAGTAGGGCCAATGTAACCAATCACCTGAGGTTGCTTAAATTACCTCCGGAAATTCTCCAGTCCGTTAGAAAAAAGGAAATCAGTATGGGACATGCCAGGGCTTTGGCTGGTGTGGAAGATTTAGCATTCAAATTCGGACTATTCAGAAAAATCATCAATGAGGACCTTTCTGTCAGAAAGACCGAGCAGCTAGCCAAGGAGTATATGGACAAGAGTGGCAGTAAAAAAGCTGCTGCCCCAAAGGCTTCACTACCTCCTGCCTATAAGGATGTTCAGGATAGGATATCCAAGAGTTTGGGTTCAAAGACCCAAATCAAACTGGGTAAGGATGGGAAAGGCCAGATTGTGGTCAATTTCGGATCCACAGATGATCTCAACCGAATACTTGAAGTAATCGAGGATTAATCATAAAAAGCCCGGATGCAAATGTATCCGGGCTTTTTCTTTGGAGTCAGACGATACGACTAATTTTTTTCTCATATTTTTTCCCAAGTATTTCTCTTTTTTGGGAACTTAATTATCTTTGCATTCGCTTATATAAAGTAAGCTAAATGGTGGGTATAGCTCAGTTGGTTAGAGCATCGGTTTGTGGTTCCGAGGGCCGCCGGTTCAAATCCGGTTACTCACCCAAGATAAAAGCTGGATAGAAGAATCTATCCAGCTTCTCTTTTTTAGTACATTACTAAAATTAGAAACGGGCCTGATTCAATAAGAATCAGGCCCGTTTGCATTAAAAGCATTGTCTAATGAATCATTAGGCAATATTCTTTACTTTCCTTACCGGATAAGCTACATCTATACCAGCTGCACCAAATGCCTTTTTGATTTCCTTATAAGATTGGAAATAGACATCCCAATAATTCTCAGGCGTTGCATAAGGTCTTACCGCCAAAAGTACATTGTGCTCATCGAACTTCTCAATCTCGATTGTAGGTTCATCAGCTTCTCTCTTTACCACATTATCCAATGCTTTCTTGATGATGCCTTGTACCTTATCGAAATCCTCCTCATATGGCATTGCCACATTCAGATCTACCCTCAATTTATTATTAGCGGATAAGTTGGTCATGATTCCACTTGTAGCTACACCATTAGGCATGATGACCTTCTTATTATCCAATGTGTCAATGATGGTATTGAATACCTGGATTTCTGCTACATGGCCCAATTGGCCTTGGATATCAACCAAATCCCCTACTCTATAAGGCTTGAATATCAATATCATTACCCCAGAAGCAAAGTGTCCCAAAGTACCCTGTAAAGCCATACCTATGGCCAGACCAGCTGCTGCAATCAATGCTGCAAATGCAGTAGTTTCAATTCCTACAATACCCGCTGCGGAAATAACAACCAATACTTTCAGGATTACATTCACTAATGATTTTAGGAATGGTTGGACATCCTTGTCCAATCCTGACTTATCCATTGCCTTACCTACCATATTGGTTACCCAACCAACAATCCAAAAACCGATAATAATTACCGCTAATGCTCCCACAAGTTTTGGGGCCCATGCGACTGCTTGGTCGACTAAACCCTGAAGGCTCTTCATAATATCCATGATGTCAATAAAATTTGTTTTGTTAATGAAATTCTAAATTTGTGACGGGGTAATTAGACAGTTGGTCACTAGTTTTCAAATTTATTTTTCATTAGTATCATATTGACAAGCCTAAAATGCAGATAGTACCTAATTAAAATAGGCCCAAACGCGCTTTGTCGCATGGGCCTAATCAAAATTATAAATAATTAATTATCAATCACTTGTAATTAATATCTTTTCTAGCAATTCCTTATCAGACAACTGGACATGGATATAATATATGCCTGGAGTCAAATTTTGGAAAGCTTCATCCTCTATTATATTTTCTCCAGAAACAAGTTCCACTACATTCCTATATACTGTCTGGCCCAAGTGGTTCAATATCTGATAACGGGCCGAACTCGTTTGATTCGAATTGATATTGATGATGAATTGCCCCTTATTCGGATTCGGATATACTGATATGGAAAGATTATTGCCAAAATCGAGGGATTTGATCTCCGTATATTCATAACTCTCATCAAAATCCACCAGTTTAAGCCTGTAATAATACATCCCTAGCTTACCGCTGGAAGCATCCGTGTAGTCATAGGACAACAGCTGATTGGAATTACCTGCGGCTGCCACCTCGCCAATCTTGGTGAAATCACCGGAAATGACTTCGGCAGTCCCTTTTGCCATTTCTATTTCAAAATGGCTACTATTGACTTCTGACAAGGTTTTCCATTTCAGTATGGCATCCCCCCCATCCTTGGTGAGTGTGAAATCTATCAATTCTATCGGTAGTGGCAAATCCATGTTAGCATGGCCTCCATTGACATAGAATTCTGAAAATCCGGGCGTATCAAACTGTACATAATATCCATTGGCATATGGTACTACTTCCACATCATCAGGTATGAAAAATGAATAGGTATTCGCATCATTATCATTCAAATCACCATTTTCATTCGGCCCTGAATACTTGGTAACCCCAGCCATGAAAGCATCAGTAATTGTGGAACAGCCACTACATGAACCTGCAGCGGCCCTAAGTGCCTCTACTTCGGAATCCAAGAGGTATAATCTGACGGACACATCGGAACCCGGAGCATTCGTAGGTGTAATTTTCCAATTCCTATCCAGATAATACTGCAAATTATTATCTCTCAACGTACCAGAATGGATATAGACATCTGCACTGGTGCTACCCAAATTCTGTCCATTGGGATTAATGGAAACGACCCTATTCCCTCCTGATTCGAAATGGACCCAGTTGCTTCCTGAAACGGCCTGTGTCACATTCACATCAGAACCCGTATGAATATCGTCAGATTCGTAAATTCTTACGTTATCAATAGCAATCCCCTCCTGTGTTGTGAATATGTCTGAATCCAAAACAATCCTGAACTGTACCCTAGATGCAGTGGTTGGTACATCAAAAGAAGCACTATGCCAATAGGATTTGGTGTCATCCCAGTTGTTATTACCCATATAGTTATTGTACCAATTATGGCCTGCACCATTAGTACCCATGGTATTCCAAGTTCTTCCATTAGTAGAATACTCTACATATACCCTATCGTAATAAGGGAAACCATTGCCATCATTCGCATCCTCAATGTCGTAATTCAATGCAAAGGAAAATACCGGACTGGATAGTGAGGAAAGGTCATAACAGGGAGAAACCAAATAAGATAACTCACTATTATTATAATTCCCTGTCAAGTTGGTAGCCCAAGCATTATTGCCCTCGGCAGCTCGATTCAACAAGGTACCGGAGGGAGTACCCCATTGCCAAGAATTATTTTTTCCGAATGAAATCCAATCTCCATTATCCGCCTCAAAATCCTCAAGATAAGGGTAGGTATTGATTGTAGAAGCTGTGGAAGAACCCATTGCAACTATGGAACGAGCTCTTCTTCTCTGTCCTACTACACCACCTGTGGAAACAGCACGAACTGTGAAGTAATAGGTTGTCCCTGCAGTCAAGCCGGTAACGAGGTGAGAGGTTGATGTCGTATTGGTCAATACATTCCATGTGGAGCCATCGTACTGCATGACATCGTAACTCGCAGCACCTGTAACACTAGACCAAGAAATATTCACTTGTTCATCACAATCCGGATTCAAGGTTAATGCTGTTGGGGCATCCATTATTGAAAAATTCGAAAGACTCTGTTTCGAAGCCAAACCTGTACCATTCCAAGAGATTCTAATCAATCCCTCATCTGTGAACGTGGTAGGAGTTGTCCATTCATAATTCCTCAAACTTCCAGAAACAGCGTTATCAATCACGACCCAATTCGTTCCATTATCCAGAGAATATTCCAATGTGAACGTATTGGCATCATATCCTGCACCATTCCAAGTGATATTGATACTTTCAGAAGTTGTGTACATTTCTCCTCCCATTGGAGATGCTAGTTCCAAGTGGTCTTCTATGATATCATAAACAATAACATAATCCTGGCTTCCCATTGGAACATTGAAACCATTGACATTGATTGTGTAGGTTCCACTCGCAGGGTTGTCTATCACTACCTGTTCTGCATTATTGAGGTTATCTACACCATTCACAGCCGGATTGGCGCAGTTGGCCGCTGATGGGTCCAGAACCAAAGGAAGTACATTCGTCAATCCCGGGTCATCGACGGATAGATTCAGATCATTCACCAATGCAGGATTGGCAGAAGCAGAACCCTCCACGTCATGCCAGTACAACATGACCTTTAGCTGATGTGTTCCTGCCGGTACGGTGATGTTGTGTGTATTCGTATTTCCATTACTGATACTACCTGTGGTATATCTTGTATTGGCCAATGTTTCGGAAGCCCTGTATACATCCAATGCTCCAAAACCATAAATGTAGTCAGGGCCAACATTTCCTACATCCCTTGCCGAATTCATCATTACGGCTTTCATGAGGTCCCCTTTTGGGTTTGCACCAGCATTGAGTGATTTATAATATTCATACATTAGGGCCAAAGCACCCGAAACTGCAGGAGCTGAAAAGCTTGTACCTGAACCTGTTACATAATTATTGGAATTACCGGTTGATGTCACATTGCTACCTACAGCAACCATATCTGGTTTCAGGCGACCATCCAATGCAGGTCCCCTGCTCGATGAACCAGCAATTCCATCCAGATAATCCGTATTCCCAACTACCAATGTATTCTTGGCGGAATTCCATGCATTCCTAAGCGTAGCATAGCCTGTGGCATAGGCACCACATGTATTAAAACCATCATTTCCAGAACTGAATACGTGAGTCACTTCATCCAGTGTTCTTAAAGATTGGTCTACATCTACTGACTCAGCCGTATATTCTCCTGCATCTGCACAAACAGATACTACGATACCATTCGCATAGCTATTATTGGAAATGACGACTCCGAAATTATTATAATAGTTATCATCGAAAATGATTACGCCAGTAAAAAAATCAGCATAAACTGTTGTTTCAGGTGCGTATCCTATTCCCGCAGGATCCAGTTGTCCTTCGGAGGCGATGATTCCAGCTGTCTGTGAACCGTGGGAACTATCATCAATCAGATTTTCATTTTGGATTCTATCATTGAGGTCGATATGGTCATTGATGGTGCCACCATCTCCTACACTTACCGTTACACCATTACCTGTCAATCCTAAACCAGAAGCATGTCTAGCCAATCCTGACCGTGATGTCTCAAGGCTTTCCTCAATCAGCAAATCCATCTCCTGTGCTACGGGTGAGACATAACTGACCAACGGATGACTGGCAATTATCCGAGCATTTTCTGGAGTGAGCTTGACCTTGAAGATATTCCCATCATCTCCATTCATCCTATCCCATTCTGTATAAAGACCCGACAAGATGGATTGGGCTTCAGAGGATGTGATACGTGTATTGAATAACACATTCGCAAGTGTTGCACTTTCCAGATAATCCCAAGAGGGAGAAGTCTTATCCATAGGGTGCATTATGGAAACATGTCTTATTCCATCACGCCATACCTGTTTATTGAAAACGGCCTTGTCTATTTTAGTGAGATAGGCCTTATCAGGAATGTATTGCAACAACTCCACACCATGACTTTCTAGCTTCTCAACCTTTGTCAGGGATGGAGTCTGTTCGAATTGAACCAGTACATAATAATGTCCTTTGTATAATGCTGCATCAAAAACCTTTGACTTTGCATCAATCATTTCCATATTACTAGGAGGGCTGACCGTACTTCTTTTGAATCGCAGTTGGAATTCATTCTGAGCCAACAATTGATTAAAGGAAATGAACAACAAAATTAGGAGTAAGTGATTCTTCATATGTAAAATTTAAGCACATGTTTTCAGGGGCAGAAAGACATGATAACGATATCTATCTCAATTTAAATGAAAATCCCAATTAATTCCACATTATTTAGCCTAATGACAAAGGGAATACCACTAATTCTTTGCAACTGATTGAATCAGATTTAGTGACAGACTTAGACATTATTACGTCTTATATGTCAGATATGGGTCTGGAATCCATCATTATCCTCTAAAAAGCCCTAACAATCAACAAACAAGCTCATATACAATATGTTTAGGTCTCCTTTTATTTGGGAAAGTGTTCAAACTCAATTAGATTAGAGTCATAAAACATCAACATACTAAAACTCTTTCCTTGGGTTAGTTAACCATCAATCCTAGGAATCTAGAGAGGGATACATCCCTCGTTTTAAATACTGGCTAATGAGAAAATCGTCCATCCTTTGGTTGATGCTACTTTTCGTATGGGTAAGTCTTGGCACTTACCTCTGTCATTACTATTTGTGTGATGCGCATGGCTCATCACTGTCTGAAACATCCGAATCCAAGGAAATTGAGGGGAAGATTGCTGAAAAACCCCAGCTTGGTCATTGGCAATTTGAGGATGGTGAATTCAATGTAACTGTGAATGATTTCTTTGAATTCTTCAAAAACGATTCATCGCATATTCCTACCATCAAGGCAGAATTAGAAAACGAAATTGAAAGTACAGTCAATTATCTGAACATGAATCCGGGCCGTATGATGACCATCATCGGTTATTATGCCATGGATGAGGTTTATGATGGACAGTATCAGGATTTGGGTTGGTCAAGGGCTGTTCACATTCAGAAATACCTTGTTGACCTCGGAGCTCCATCTAATCAGCTCAAGGTTACCTCTCGTTTACAACCCCAGAATTGGTTTTATGATGGTGTATTGAAGAAAGGTGTTGATTTTGAATTTTCGGAATTGGAAGATACCGGTATGAGACTGGAAGAAATCAAATCCATCCTCAATGCCGAACCCATTATCATATTCTTCAAGAAAGATGATTGGGATGTCTATTTGGAGGATGAACAATCCTCTAGGATTGCTGATTTGGCGTATTACCTTGATCAGGTAGATGAGAGCATCATCAAAATCAAGGGCCATAGTGACGACACAGGTAATACGACTTTACAAAAAAGGAATTCAAATAAGAGAGCCGTTGCCGTAAAGGACTATTTCCTGGAAAACAGTGGCATACCATCCGACAAAATGGAAGCCAGAGGATATGGAGCCAGTAGACCCTTGGCTGATAACGCTACGGAAGAAGGTAAAGCCCAAAACAGGCGTGTAGAAATCATACTTGAATAAACCATCTAAAATCAATAGGACATGTGTATTTGGTTGCCATTATTGTTTATGCTCGGTTCTGCTTTCATCGGTTGGATGATGGGCAAAGGGTGGTTGATAGGGAAGGTAGAGGCTTTGGAAAAAGATATCAGGACACATAAGAAAACATATGGTGAGTTAAGGTCTGAGAATGCAGATACCCAACTGAAATTCAACACACTAAACACCAATTACAATGTCCTTGAAAAGGAACGGGACAACCTCAATTTCTCAATTATTGACCTAAAATCCAAAATTAATCAATTAAAGGACAACCCTACTTCAGATGACGAGTTATCCAAACGGCATGAAGTTCTACAATCCGAATATGACCAAGCCAAAAAATCATTTGCTATCCGATTGAATACATTGGAAAAGGACCGGGATGACAAGATCAATCTACTCAAACAAGAATTAGCTGAAAAAGAGGATGAGTATTTCATTGCCTTGGGCAAGGCAGCTGATGCGCCTGCAATAGAAGTGAAAGAAGTCATCAAGGAAGTTCCTGTAGAAATCGTCAAAGAGGTTGAGATTATCAAGGAAGTGGAGGTGATAAAAGAAGTCGAGGTGGTGAAAGAAGTGGAAGTCATCAAGGAAATTGAGGTCATCAAGGAGGTGCCTGTTGAAATCATCAAAGAGGTGGAAGTCGTTAAATCATTTGACTTTGATATGTTACAACAAATGATGGAACAAATGGATACTGTGGAAATATCCAGAACCGTAAGGGAAATTGAAAAATCCAAACCCAATACTCCTGATGAAACCACCACTCCAATAGAACAAGATATTGTATCCACTGAATCCGAAGTTCCTGCCATTATCTATAATGACCTTACCATCATTGAGGGAATTGGTCCTGATATGGCACAGTTCCTAAGGGATTCGGGCATATATACCTATAAACAACTCGCTGAGATTTCCCTGAATGACTTGCATTCGTTATTGGAACGAGGCGAACCTCAATTCCAAATCAGTGATGCTACCAGTTGGAACAAACAAGCCAAACTGGCCCACAAAGGTAAATGGGACAAACTTGCAGAACTACAAGATAAACTTAAGAAAGGGAAATAATCGAGAGAACCACTTTAAAGAATACCTGATATGAATCATTATCGAATCAATAAGACAGACCTCATCGAACTCATTGCCAAGGAGGCCAATGTATCCATGAGTCAGGCTCAAATTGCATACAATTGTATTCTGAATGAAAACCCTGCATTCAGACAAGAGGAAGCCAATGCCAAGGAAATCATCAAGGAGGTGGCTGTACCCGTTAAGGGTGATACCCATACCGAAAAGATTCATTTGAAGATTGAGAAGCCTGTAACGACCATGCAAAGGGAAGTTAGGGCAGAAAAAGTACAAATGATTAAGGAGGTTCCTGTCAAACTTCACGAAAAAAGGGAAGTCCTCAGGCCTATTGAACTCATCAAGGAAGTACCTGTAGAAATTATCAAGGAAGTCGAAGTGATTCGGGAAGTACCCGTAGAAGTCATCAAGGAAGTCGAAGTCATCAAGCCTATTGAGGTCATCAAGGAAGTGATAGTAGAGATGACCAAGGAAGTGGAAGTCATTAAGGAAGTTCCTGTTGAGGTAGTCAAGGAAATTGAGGTAATTAAGGAGGTCGAGGTAATTCGGGAGGTGCCTGTGGAAGTCATCAAGGAAGTAGAGGTCATTAAGGAAGTACAGGTGGTCAAGGAGGTTCCTGTCGAAATGATAAAAGAAGTGGAGGTGGTCAAGGAAGTGGAGGTCATCAAGGAAGTGCCTGTCATCGTGAAAGAGGAAATTATCAAGGAGGTAGAGGTGATTCGGGAAGTGCCTGTGGAAGTCATCAAGGAAGTTTCCATTCTTAATGAGGTAGAAGTGGTCCGCGAGATAGAGGTCATCAAGGAAGTGGAGGTCATTAAGGAGGTGCCTATTGAAATTATCAAGGAAGTGGAAGTTGTAAAATCCATTGATTTCGAATCCTTGAAACAAATGATGATGAATATGCAGAAAGTAGAAGTTTCCAAGCAGGTCATCGGAGAAACCAGGACTGAAAAAGAAGCCCGAATAGTTGAACGAAGGGAAATAACACCTAAATCCAGCCCCAAGGATGATTTGAAAATCATTGAGGGCATTGGTCCAAAAATCGAAACCCTACTCAATCAATCAGGGATAATGACATTCAGGGATTTATCCCAATCCTCCATTGCAAGTATTCAGGAAGTGCTGGATGAAGCCGGAAGTAGATTCCAGATGCATGACCCATCCACATGGCCCAAACAAGCCGAATTGGCATACAACGGAAAATGGGATGAACTAAAGAAGTGGCAGGATGAATTGGACGGTGGTCGATACCAAAGTGATAAGTTGTAGAAGTTGTTTTGAATAAATCCAATAGTACAAAAAACGGTCTTGCAGCTGAAGCTGCAAGACCGTTTAAGTATGATTATTGACTAAAATTCCTACGCCTGTTTATCAGAACCTAACACACTAGCAAGATATTGTCTGTTCATTAATGCGATATTATCGACAGAAATTTCCTTTGGACATTCGGCTTCACAAGCCTTGATATTGGAACACATACCGAATCCCTCCTTATCCATTTGATTCACCATAGCTTGTACACGCTTACTGGATTCCACCTTACCTTGGGGCAAAGTAGACAAGTGGGATACCTTCGCAGATGTAAACAGCATGGCAGCAGAATTAGGACATGCAGCAACACATGCTCCACAACCGATACAGGTAGCTGCATCGAATGCAGCATCAGATACATCCTTTTCTACCGGAATGGCATTCGCATCCTGTGCCTGTCCCGTATTGACGGAGATATAACCACCAGCCTGAATGATGGCGTCAAAGGAAGAACGGTCCACAACCAAATCCCTAATCACGGGGAATGACTTGGCCCTGAATGGCTCCACAACGATGGTATCACCATCATTGAAAGACCTCATATGTAATTGACAGGTAGTGGTTCCTTTCATCGGACCATGAGGTTGGCCATTGATGACCATACTACAAGTTCCACAAATACCCTCCCTACAATCATGTTCAAAGGAAACAGGTGTTTTCTTTTCAGCAATCAGCTTTTCGTTCAGTACATCAAACATCTCAAGGAATGACATATCAGTTCCTACATCATCCAATGAGTAGTCCACCAATTTACCACCACCGAACTCTCCGCCTTGTCTCCACACTTTCAGTTTGATATTGATCGTCTTTTCAGCCATTTGAAACGAATTTAGATTAATATTTATGAATTGTTTTGGGTTTATATCCTTACGGAACAATTGATTACTTGTAGGAACGGGTTTTCACCTCGATATTTTCATAGTCCAATTCCTCCTTATGTAAATTCCAATCCGCATTATCCTGCGTATATTCCCATGCAGCAACGTACATGTAGTCATCATCCCTCCTTAGGGCTTCTCCATTCTCATTATACTCCTCACGGTAGTGTCCGCCACAGGATTCATTCCTATCCAAGGCATCACATATCATCAACTCACCCAATTCGAGGAAATCAGCCACTCTGAGTGCCTTTTCCAATTCAGGATTGTACTCATCATTCGAACCCGGAACGAATACATCGCTTTGGAATTCAGCTCTCAACTCACGAATCATCTGACGTGCCTTGGTCAATCCTTCAGCATTACGACTCATTCCGCAATAATCCCACATGATTCTTCCCAATCTTCTATGGAAACTCTCAACGGATTGGTTACCATTCACATCCAATACACCCTTGATTCTCGCCTTAACCTCAGCTTCAGCCGCCTTGAATTCAGGAGAATCGGATGAAATCTGAGGAGTACGAATCTCATTCGCCAAGAACGTACCGATAGTATATGGAATAACGAAATAACCATCAGCCAATCCCTGCATCAATGCAGAAGCACCCAATCTGTTGGCTCCGTGGTCAGAGAAATTGGCTTCTCCTAATGCAAAACATCCCGGAACTGTGGTTTGCAGGTTATAATCCACCCAAACACCTCCCATGGTATAGTGTACCGCAGGGAAAATCTTCATGGGTGTCTTATATGGATTCTCATCCACGATTTTTTCATACATGTGGAACAAGTTACCGTACTTGGCCTTGACCACAGCTTCTCCCATTTCAGTAATCTGAGCAGGAGTAGCATTATTCATACCCTTTGAATTGGCTTCACTCTTACCATAACGCTCTATGGCAGAAGCAAAATCCAAGTAAACTGCCAAACCTGTGGCGCCTACTCCCCTGCCCTCATCCGTCACATACTTTGCAGCTCTTGAAGCTACATCACGAGGTACGAGGTTACCGAATGCAGGATATATTCTTTCTAAGTAATAATCCCTGTCTTCCTCAGGTATCGTTGTAGGATCTTTCTTACAATCCTCTTTCTTCTTAGGAACCCAAACCCTACCATCATTCCTCAAGGATTCTGACATCAATGTTAGCTTGGATTGGTATTCACCTGAAACAGGAATACAGGTTGGGTGAATCTGGGTGTAACATGGATTTGCAAAGAAAACACCTTTCTTGTGCGCTCTCCAAGCTGCGGATACGTTGGAATTCATGGCATTCGTAGACAAATAGAATACGTTACCATATCCACCTGTGGCCAATACGACACAGTGGCCTGCATGGCTCTCAATCTTTCCATTCAACAAATTCCTGGTAACAATACCGCGAGCCTTGCCATCAATCTTTACCAAATCCAACATCTCATGGCGATTGTACATTTTGACAGAACCCCTTGAAATTTGTCTCGACAATGCACTGTATGCACCAATCAATAATTGTTGTCCGGTTTGTCCTCGGGCGTAGAAAGTCCTACTTACCTGAACACCACCAAACGAACGGTTGGCTAGCAATCCACCATATTCCCTTGCAAAAGGAACACCTTGTGCCGCACACTGGTCAATGATATCCCGACTCACCTCAGCCAAACGATGAACATTGGCCTCCCTTGAACGGTAGTCACCACCCTTAATGGTATCATAGAACAAACGATAAACCGAATCACCATCATTCTGATAGTTCTTGGCTGCATTGATTCCTCCTTGCGCTGCGATGGAGTGTGCTCGTCTTGGTGAATCGTGGAAAGTGAAACACTTCACCTTGTATCCCAGTTCGCCAAGTGTGGCAGCAGCAGAAGCTCCGGCCAAACCCGTACCCACTACGATGATTTCTATATTACGCTTGTTGTTGGGTGCAACAAGCGGCATCGTACCTCTATAGTTGACCCATTTTTCAGCTAGAGGACCTTCAGGAACATTGGATTTTAATATATCGCTCATGGTAATCTTCTAATTTCTATATTGATCCCTTACGGGGAATGCTAGACAATCTAGTTTTTCTTTAGGATTAGTTGCTTACTTCCCAACTACTCCGGCATAGTGCAAAATCGGAATGATAGCAAATGCCAATGGAATGATGATGGAATATAGCTTACCCAACAATTCTATTGCCGGAGTATATTTCTTGTGATTCAGACCAAGTGTCTGGAATGCACTCGCGAATCCATGGAGTAAGTGGAACATCAGACCTACCATAGACAATACGTACACACCCACAATCAGTGGATTGGTGAAAGAATAGTTCACCTTGGCATATAGGTTCTTCAGTTCTACGGACTGTCCCTCTATATTGTAAGCAATCATTTCCCTACCCAATTCAGCTTGGTCCCATTCCTGGAATTTCATGGCGAACCAGAAATCCCCCATGTGGATGAAAATGAATATCAACAATAACAACCCCAACCAAATCATGTTCTTGGAAGCCCATGTTGCATTGGCATTGGTACTCTTGGCGTATTTTTGTCCGGAAGCATTCTTATTCTTCATATATATGATTACACCCTGGACAGCGTGTAATAGTATGAAAAAATAGAGTCCCTTGGCTGTGAATTGGATGAACGCATTGTGCCCCATCATATCCGCATAAACATTGAATGCCTCACCACCATCGTTCATCAACAGTTGTAGGTTTCCTACCAAGTGGACAGGTAAGAAAAGGATGAGGAATAGACCAGTCAGACTCATGATGAGTTTACGACCGATGGATGAGGTTAGGAATTGTATGAACCAGTTCATAAAATTTTGACTTTTCGAATATCGACAAAGAATAAATTGGTTATAAATAATATATGAACAGCAAAAGTATATATTAAAAGATTTTTACTCAATTTTGTTCGAGTTTGATTGTTTATTTAGAATCAATCAAAAGTACTTTCGGGTTAAACCTTGGTGTTTTCACACTTTTACGGACTTTTATTGGGTTTCCATGCAACGAATCCCGGAAATCAGGTATCCTAAGGAATGAAGAATTGAAGAATGCAGGATGAAGCATGATGCGGATTTAGTCAAAGGCTGTCTTAGGGGGCATGCGCCCTCCCAATCTGCCTTGTACAGCAAGTACGAGGCTAGGATGTATGCGATATGTCTCAGATACGCCAAGGAAAGTCATGCTGCATTGGATATCCTACAGGAGGGATTCATCCGAATTTTCAAGGGGTTACATACCTACAAAGGTGAGGCCCCCTTGGTCAAATGGATGGATCGTGTGATGGCGAATGTTGCTATTCGATACATTTCCAAAAAGCAGCGCATTAGTTTCAAGGAGGACATCCAATTGGAAAGGCTCTCACCACAAGTGGACAGTACGCTGAGTCAATCCAATGCAAGGGATATCATGAATCTCATTACTCAACTTCCCCTCGGTTACCGGACGGTATTCAATATGTATGCCATCGAGGGATATTCACACAAGGAAATATCAGAACAATTGGGCATTACTGAAGGAGGGTCCAGATCCCAATACTTCAGAGCCAAGAAAGCCATGCAGGATTTATTAAGGGAAAATGAAATGATATGAAAGAGCGGGACGAATTCGAAAATTTCATACAGCAGAATATGGAGGGTTATTCCGTTGTACCTGAAACTTCCGTTTGGAATGAGGTCAACAAGGAAATCTCCCAAAAAGGAAATGGCCAACAATTCTATTGGGCCTTGGCTGCAATGCTACTGATCATTATCTTCATTTGGTATTATAATCGGTTTTTCATTTCCGATTTGCCACATACGGATACGAACGAACAAATCCTGTTCGCACAAGATGATATCCAGCGGGGTGAAAAATTATTCACCTCAAACTGTACTTCCTGTCACAATATGGAAAAGGTTTCTCCTGAGAATATTCAGATTATCGGGTCCCTAATAGAAAAAAAAGGAAAGGATTGGTTCTTGGACTTCATGAAGAATGGACATCAGATGCCTTGTGAGGATTTTCTAGAAATACAAAATAATAATCTGGATGGACATGACCATCATACATCCAGTATGAATCCTTGTCAGGAATTGGACATGCAGGAAATACTCTGCATATTTTCCTATGCCAATCAGGTTTATTTTAATGAATCACCAAAAAAAGATGAGGAATTCATCTGGGCTCATGACACACTTAATACAGTACATGAGAATGGGAACACATTCGAAGTGCCATTACAAGGACAAATCGATAGTATGGATATAAATGGTAACTTGCATCATGACGAAGCAGTTGAATCCGAAAATTTGGATTGGCAATAATCATTTATCATTGTAGGAGTATTTCCATGAAATCATCTCATTATGTTATTCTTTCTTTCCTAACGATAATCTGTATTGGTTGTATCACCTATTATCAGTACAAAATTAATTATGTATTATTTCTTATCATAAGAAGTCTCTTTTTAATAACGTTGTTTTCTTTTTCTATAAAAGTATTCCATGCAATAATTACCAGCGAGAATCAGAATGAAAACAGAAAAAATATCTATACCAGTCTTTTTTCCGTATTTTTTATTCTCATTCTTCTCGAATCCATATTCACATTCATCCCCAAGTCCCATAATGTTGGACTGGCCTATTGCAGTAAGAATTGGAAACTTTATTATAATCAGCTGAACCAGCAACAATACAGGGATCAAGCCCACGATAAAAAGGATTTTTCAAAGAAAAAAATCCTTTTTATCGGTGATTCATTCACTCAAGGAAATGGCATCGAGCGTCCTGAAAATAGGTTCGCGGAATTATTTACTAAATCACTCGGATCTTGTAGTGAACATTTTATTTATGCCAAAGGTGGCATGAATAGTTTAGAACAATTGAATATCCTAAAAGGAATTAATTTCAAGTTTGATTTGATTGTATTTCAATATTATGGTAATGATATTTTAGGAGATGCACAATCATTAGGATATCAAATCAACAATTTCGACCATTACGGAAATTTGAATCCAATTTCTGAATTGATTGTAAAATCATCCTATTTCATTAATTATTTTTACTGGTCATTCCCCAAGGATCATTATGGTCATCATAAAAAAATGATAGAAGCATTTTATGCTGATAAAACGATAATGGCCCAACACCAAAATACATTAAACCAAATCCTAGAACAATGCCATCAAATAAGTCCTAGGATTTATTGCATCATCATACCCTATTTGCATGACATAAAAGCCAGTAAAAATATTTATTCAGATATGATTTCGGAAACATTAAATCGTCCATCATTTAATAGCGAGGTGATTGATATTAATTCGGAAATAGAAAAATTATCAATTCCAGAAAGAGTTGTCAATCAGAATGATGCACATGCCAGTCAAAGAATCCATCAGATTATTGCTGATAAACTCAAGGAAAAAACCACTGATTTTTGCAAATAAAATGAATTAGGCATTCATATGTTGATCCTTTATCAAATCACATTCGAATAAATCCTTAAAATGGTGCAACACCTTGGATTTCACCTCATCCATATCCATTTTTTCTACGCCCAATTCAAAGGCTAATGAAGTGACCGTCTTATCATCATCCTGAATTCCGCAAGGAATAATATTCTTGAATAATGACAAATCAGTATTGACATTGAAAGCAAAACCATGCATCGTTACCCATCTGCTCAAATGAATGCCTACTGCACAAATCTTTCTTTTGGGCCATTTTTCATTGGCTGCCAACCAAACACCCGAAAGTCCATCTATGCGATAGGAATCAATACCATATTCCAATAAAGTCCGAATCACTACTTCCTCTATCATTCGGACATACTTGTGAATATCCCTGTAAAAAAATTCCATATCCAATATGGGATATCCAACAATCTGTCCCGGGCCATGATAAGTAATATCCCCACCCCTATTGATTGGAAAAAAGTCTATCTCCTTTTCGTTGAGTTGGTTCTCATTCAGTAACAGATGATCCATCTTTCCACTCTTACCCAATGTGTAGACATGAGGATGTTCGCAGAACAATAGAAAATGCTCCTGCTCTTTCAACGGTTCTTCTTCAGATTTGTAGGTATTGAACTTCTTGGTTGCCTTGAGCTGATTATGCAATGTGGTTTGGTAGTCCCAAGCCTCCTTATATTTGATACTGCCCAAATCCCTGAATTGTACCTTTGGTTTATCCGTATTCACTATTTCAATACTTTTTCGAGTAACAAATCCACATCCATTCCTCCGAACCTACCCGAACTCATCAACAGGAGATTCGCGTTACCATAGTACTTCACACTCAATTTCCTGAACAATTCATCTGGGTCAGTAATGACCTGAAGATTAGGATGCTTGAAATGTTTCGCTAGTTCATCAGGTGAAAAATACTCCAATCGCTTCATTTCTAAAGTATGCTCCGAATAAAATACAAATGCCTCATCCGCTTCGTTGAGTGTGCCCTCGTATTCCTGATGGAAATTCTTATTCAAGGATGAAAAAGTATGCAATTCCAAACAAGCAATCAGTTTTCTGTCCGAACGAATGGATTTGACAGCATTCACGGTAGCCTTGGCCTTGGAGGGAGCATGCGCAAAATCAAGGTAGGCATCCGTTGTATCATTACCGCCTAGGTGCTGCAATCTTCTGGCAGCGCCCTTGAACTTGGCTATGGATGCCAAGAAGGCTTCATCAGAAACACCTAGTTCCCTACAAACATGCCAAGCAGCATTCAGGTTTTCCAAATTATGCTTACCGAATATCATCAGTGGGAAATCTCCCAAATCCGTATGGAGTATGACTTTACCATCGACAACACTATAACTTGGTTGTACATAGAGTTTGGCATCGCAATAATGTTCATTTTCCAGGATGAGACTCTGCAGATGCTCATCCCAGCCATAATAGAACAGTTGTGTTCCATCTCGCATACCTTGGATGAAATTCCGGAACTGATTCACATAGCCATCGAATGTTGGAAAGACATTAATATGATCCCATGCTATTCCCGTAAGGACTGCTATATGAGGTTTATAATGTAGGAATTTAGGTCTCTTATCAATCGGTGATGACAGGTATTCATCGCCCTCCAAAATAATGACTGGAGCATCACTCAATCTCACCATCAATTCGAATCCCTCGATATTGGCACCGACCAAATAATCGAAAGCCATATCATTATCCTTGAGTACATGCATAATCATGGAAGTCGTAGTGGTCTTACCATGGCTTCCGCCTATGACCACTCGCTTCTTCTCCTTGGATTGTTCATATACGAATGATGGGAAAGAATATATGGGAATACCCAATTCCTTGGCTCTCCTCAATTCCATATTATCCTGCCGTGCATGCATCCCAAGTATCACAGCATCAAGGTTTTCCGTAATATTTTCATCAGGATACCATCCCATTTTACTGGGCAATAGCCCATATTTCTGCAATCTTGAGCGGGAAGGATCGTATATCTCATCATCGGATCCAGTAATGGCATGACCTTTGCGCTGTAGTTCAATAGCAAGATTATGCATAACACTACCTCCCACAGCAATTAAATGTATTCTCATGTCGTCAATATAGGTAGAGATTATGTTATAATTGTTAAAACGAGGTTAAATGTATAGAAGTTTTGCGAATCATGTAATAAGCCCGGAATAGGTAGCGTTAATACAGCAAAACCAACAATTTATCGCCTATCGAGTTTATCTACACAAATAGTTGACAATTGTCAATACTAAGAATTTTGTTTACTTTTGTTTAAAACTGAGAATCATGAATAAGAAAATCAAAAATTCGATTGCGTCGATTATGTTGGTAGCTGCTGTTGCTGTAGTATTCACATCCTGTAACAGAGGCATGGGTTGCCCCAACAACTTTTCACTTGAAGAAGTAGTTCCTAGTATAATCAACGGAGCTGAAGTGTTCACTATAGATTAGTAGCATTTCACTTTATGTATTAAAAAAGCCTTTTAGATTAACTAAAAGGCTTTTTTGCTTTTTCTACTTGAAGAATGTTACACTCGGTAGCAATTCTCTTAGCTTGGCCAGTTCGGCATCCGAAATCTTCGTTTCGCTGATATTAACAGAATCTAAGTACTTCATATCCTGTAATGTCTCTGGCAAGGATGCCACATTTGAACCTTGTAAATCCAGATATTGGAGTTTGGGTAAACTTTTCGAGATATAGACCGGAATCTCATCGAATTTCCACATGGGAAAAACCAAGGTCTGCAAGTTTGGAAAACTGAATACTTCCAAAGGAAATTCCTTTTCCCTATCCTTACTTCCCATCACATACAATTGGTAAACCATCTCAGGCTTTACCCAGGCTTCCTCCCGTGTCCTTTCACCATTCTCACTCCTGTAAAATGACAATTTTACCTCTCCATTCTCATTCGGAAGATTGGCATCTTCTAGGTTATCAAGAAAAAAATTGGGCTGGTTGTTGATTTCCTCAGGGCCAAGAATAACTTCCGGGTTATCTTGTGCCATACTTACAAACATGTAAGAGACCATGCATAAACATGTTAAAATCCATTTCATAAGAGGTGCATTTTTTATATTCAAAATATATCACGAAAATATTAAATATAAGCCAATGATAACCTGAAATTAATGTTAAACATTATAGGTCCATTTTTGTCAGTTCTTATGAGAATATCATTAAAAGTAAATTTCCATATGCGTTACATCAAGATTACTGCCTATCTTATATGTTATTGCCTCCTTATCCAAACGGCAACGGCCCAAGACCCCACACTTGGTTTGATATCATCTACCGAAGATGTAACCGATGGCTATACCCTACTGACACCATTGGATTACCCCAAAGTAAGCCTGATTGACAATTGCGGGTATGAGGTGCACGCCTGGGAGGAAAATCTTGGTATTATATCTTCTTCCACCTATCTAAGGGAAGATGGTTCAATAATCAGGGCTGAACGAATCAATTCGGACGTATTTTTCGGGGGCGGCAGTACGGGCCGGCTTTCCATTTATGATTGGGATAGCAACCTGATTTGGAGACATGATTTTTCAAATGATACGCTTCATATCCATCATGATTTTGAAGTCATGCCTAATGGAAACGTCCTATTGATTGCTTGGGATTACCACACTGCTGCCGATGCCATTGCCAGAGGACGCAGCCCCTTTAGTATTGGTGATAGTTTTTGGCCGGATAAAATCATTGAAATCGAAATCATGCCGAATGATACCTTCAATGTGATTTGGGAATGGAGAGCTTGGGACCACCTCATCCAGGATGCAGACCCAAACCTGCTGAACTATGGTGTTGTTGCGGATCATCCAGAACTCATTGACATCAATTATCTTGATGTTCCCAATGTTCAGGATTGGAATCATTGTAATGGAATAGATTATAATCCGGAATTGGATCAAATCATTCTAAGTAGTAGATATTTCCATGAATTATGGGTCATTGATCATAGCACCACAACCGAGGAAGCTGCAGGTCATACAGGAGGGAACTCAGGTATGGGTGGCGACCTATTGTATCGTTGGGGGAATCCTATGACATACAAACGTGGAGTACTGGAAGATAGGAAATTATTCGGTCCACATGATGCGCGTTGGATACCTACCGGTTATCCCGATGAGGGAAAAATACTCATTTACAACAATGGGCCCGGCAGACCTGAGGGCCCCTATTCCAGTTTGGACATCCTCAATCCCCCCTTGGAATCCGATGGCAATTATACCATAGAGGCTTCGGTTCCTTTTGCTCCGGTTACTCCGGATATAGCATTCACTACCGAGGAGCCGACTGATATGTTTTCCAATATTGTCAGTGGAGGCTTTCCATTGCCTAATGGACATTTCATCGCTTGCGAAGGAAAAGATGGTGTTTTGAGAGAATTTGATGAGAATGGTGAAGTCGTATGGGAATATATCAATCCCGTTTCATTGAATGGCCCTTTGTACCAAGGCTCCCAACCCAGTAATAATTCCATTTTCCTGACAGAGAAATATCCCTTGGATTATCCTGCCTTCCTTGACAAGGATTTGACGCCCATAGCACCATTGGAATTGATGCCTTTTGACAATGATTGTGTGGCCACTACATCTTCTTCCGATATAATACCCTACTCCTTTGGTGTTTATCCCAGTCCATTCCAAGATTACATCATCATAGAATCATCCAATGAAAATGAACATTGGTTGGTGGTGGATGTATTGGGTAAAACGAAGTCATTCACCACTTCCTCTGAACGTGAAATCATCAATACAAGTAACTGGAACAGAGGAATTCATTTCTTATATCATCCCTCTACGGGATATTCCATTCAAATCATCAAACCCTAAACTATGCCTAGGCTCAGCTATTGGGAAAAAACCAGTTTTTTCGAGGCTATCGACTTCGCCATCATTGGATCCGGTATCGTAGGAATCAATGCTGCATTAAGAATTAAATCATTACAACCGAACAGTAAGGTCATCATCCTCGAAAGCGGTATGATACCAACCGGTGCCAGTACAAGAAATGCGGGTTTCGCCTGTTTTGGTAGTATTTCCGAACTGATGGATGACCTAGAACACATGAGTGAACCGGAAGTATTGGATTTGGTGGAAATGAGATGGGAAGGACTCAGACAACTCAGGGAAATTGTCGGGACCGATTTGGGCTACGAGGATTGTGGCGGATATGAACTATTCAGAAATCATGACGACAGCCATCAATTGTGTCACGATAAGATGGATTATTGGAATGATAGAATCAAGAGAATAACAGGCATTGATACACCATATGTCAATGCCGACAAACAGATATCCGATTTTGGTTTCAAGGGGATTCAGCATCTGATTCTCAATAAGGGAGAAGGAGCAATCCACACTGGAAACATGATGAAAGCCCTTTTGAAAAGAGCCCAGGAAAAAAATATTACCATTTATAATGGAGCCCATGTGAGAGCATGGGAATCCAAGGGGAATGGTGTTGAAATAAGCACAGAGGATGGCAGAAGATTCATGACTCAAAAAATGCTGATTGCCACAAACGGATTCGCACCTCAACTCCTAGATGGTCTCGATATCCAACCTGCAAGGAATCAGGTCTGTATCACTCAGCCGATTCCAGACTTGAAAGTCAGGGGAACATTCCATTATGATAAGGGCTATTATTATTTCAGGAATGTTGGGGACAGGATACTTTTTGGTGGAGGGAGAAACCTCAATCCCCACGGAGAAACAACAGACCGCTTTGGTTTCAGTACAGAAATCAAGGAACAATTGAAACGAATGCTCAAGGAAATCATCCTCCCGGAAACCGCTTTTGAGATTGAGCATTGGTGGAGTGGTATCTTGGGTGTAGGCCAAGTCAAACAACCCATCATCAGAAAAATAGACGAACGGGTTGCCATATCCGTTAGGATGGGCGGTATGGGCATAGCCATTGGTTCCTTGGTTGGCCAACGGGGAGCAGATGTATTATTGTCATGATAAATGAAATCATTCCTATAATAACCCGATTCGTTCACTATATTTGAGATATACAAACCATCATCGATATGAAAGCGGTACGGAAGATTATCAAATATCTCTTAATTATTATTCTTATTCCCATTCTATATGTAGCTATTTGCTTGGCCCATGGTACATTCACGGACTTCCAACCGGAGGAAAGTATCAGCTTGGATGTGGATCAGGCCAATGATTCCAAAGTCATTGCAGACAGCAGTCTATCCTTTGTAATTTGGAATGTGGGTTATGGAGGACTGGGAGAAGAATCGGATTTCTTCTATGATAATGGTGGTTTTTTGACATCCGCTGGAAAAATGGTTCGGGCTCCTAAGGAAAATGTAGAGAAAAACATTGATGGAGCCCTGGCATTCCTAGGCAAAAAAGAAGCTGATTTCTACATGTTACAAGAAGTTGATTACAATTCCAAAAGGAGCTACAAAATCAACCAATATGAAAAATACAAAGCAGCGCTACCAGCTTACAGTTCTACCTTTTCGGTGAATTATAGAGCGCCTAGGGTTCCCTTACCGGTATTCGAGCCTTGGAACGTAATGGGTAAGATGGAAAGTGGTTTGGGTACATTTTCAAAGTATACACCCAGTTCCTCCACCCGTTACCAATTACCGGGCGAATATCCTTGGCCTGATAGAATCTTCCACCTGGACAGATGTGCTGCTTTCCACAGATATCCTATGGCGAACGGAAAGGAGATGATTGTAGTCAATGTACATAATTCTGCCTATGATTCAGGAGGGACACTGAAAAAGGCCCAAATGGAATACCTTCAGGACAAATTCAATGCTGAATACGAAAAAGGCAACTATCTCATCATTGGTGGTGATTGGAACCAAAGGCCACATGGTATCAATCCTGATGAATTCGGAGGCAAGGAATTGGAAAATCCGGAGGGTATGATTGTCCCTGAATCCTATTTTTCGGATTGGCATTGGGCATATGATCCTGACACTCCAACGAACAGGGCACTGAAAGATCCGTACAAGGCAGGTGAAACCCGTATCAATCTGATTGATTTCTTCTTAGTTTCACCCAATCTTGAAATTGATACCGTACATACTGTGGACATGCAATTTGCATACTCTGACCACCAACCTGTTTTCTTAGGTGTTAGTATTAAGGATGATGAGCCGATTACCGTTGAGGGTGAAGAAGAATAATCATCGGAGAGAATATGTTTGTCAGATATAGAAATATGGGATTGGCGAGCCTGATCCCAACGGGAATCTTCGGATATTACCTCTTGAGCTTCGTTTATGATTTCTTTTGGAATATGTACTCAAATTCCTGGAATTTTGATAGACCATTCGATATTAGCCAGAGCCCTTACACAGAACTTGTTGTCGGTTCTGTTATTACATTGATCCTCTTATCGGTTGTCATTGCTTCTTTTATGTCTAGTGTTTATTATTTCATTGCAGCGCAAAAGAAAAGTGAATTATGGCTCAGACGAGGTCATAATCTGAGGATATATTGTTGGATATTCGTCATAATCTGCCTGATTCCAGTAACTGGTGCTATTGTCTATGAATTAATGAATATGGTCTTGTAATGAGGGAATTATTAGATATAGAAGAACTGGAAAATGAAGATAGATTAGATGGAAAGACCGTCAAGAGTACCAAAATGCTCATGGTCATGTGGTTGATAGGTGGTGTTTTGGGATTACTCTTGGCCTCCTCAGTGTCATTAATGACCATTATCCGTATTTCTAGGGGTGCCACCAAACCTCCATTGACAGCCGTTGTTATATTGATAGCCACCATCCTGACATTCGGGCTACTCACCTATTGTGGCCTTAGATTCAGAATCAGACTCAATCGGGATCATTCCCAGAATATCATGAAAAGTATTCCCGTTTATGGAACCATTTTCTGGCTGATGGTCAGTTTCCTAATCTTTATTTTATGGGTGTCATTGATAATGAATGCCTTTTAGTGTACCCTATCCCCCCTAACTTCCAAGGATTCCATTAGTTCTGCTTCAAAAGTCAGGTATTCGTTCCATCTTACCTTAACCCATTCCGGGTCTTCATAGGTCTTGGCCAAGTCGATGAAAAGACGATAATGTGCAGCTTCGGCAATCATGAACTTATGATAGAATTCCCTGAGTTCTTCTTCTTCGATATTCAATGACAATACCCTGAAACGTTCGCAGCTCCTTGCTTCGATGAGAGCACACACCAACAGGCGTTCCACGAGTTTACGATCCCGATTACCATCCTTTTTCATGAATGAGAGTAATGCATTGACATATTCATCCTTGCGTTGCTTACCCAAATTGAGGTTTCTCTTATCCAATTCCTTAAGTACCAATCTAAAATGGCCCCATTCCTCAGTGACTATAGGAGCCAGTTCATCCACAAGTTCCTTCTTGTCAGGATAGGACTGAATCAAGGAGATACAAGTAGTAGCGGCTTTTTGCTCACAATATGCATGATCCGTAAGGATTTCCTCCAAACTTTTTCCTGCTAAATCGGCCCATCTTGGGTCTGTGGGTAATTTTAATCCTAACATGACTGACTTATATCTCTGTTTAGTTCTTGGATTTCAGACAATTCAACTGGTCACTGAAGAAATCCATCTCGTAAATATCATAATCCTCGAATCCATTGGCCCAAAGTACTCGAATTAAGGATGCTTCCTTACTCATCAGGTCCTTGGCTGCACTTTTGGGAATTTCGTAATACCCCTTGAATGTAGTAATGGATTGCCCGGCTATCACTTCTCCCTTATCTTCCTTGGAATTATTCAAATGAACCATGGTTCCGTCTATCAGGAGGATAGCCAACTTTGCACCTTTCACAAAACCACCGAATTCTTCCTTGGCAGTAGTACTTTTGACCTTGTATTCCAGTACTAACAACAGGTTCTTACCATTGTTGAGTTCTGAGATGAATCCATGACAATCAATGTATCCTTTCCCCTTGAGAATCGGTTCATAATCCTCATCCACAACTGAGAATAACATTCTCGATGTAGTTGCTCTTTTTCTCTTGGCTGTAAATGGATCCATTTCGTCGAATGCCAATTCACAATTATCACTGCCTGAAGGTATTGTTTCCGCATCCAGATATTTTTCCAATCTTTCGCTCCTTGCCGTGGCAGCCAGAACTTTCTTCTCGAATTCCTCATCGCTTTTCTTCCGAATCTCATTCAATTCCCTTTCATAGTCCTGTCTTGCTGCTTCCTGAGGATCAACGGGTTTCTTATTCGGCTTTAGTATCTTAATCGGATTCCAGGATTTTTTGGGTTTTTCGGGAGCACCATCCGTCATATTGGCAATCTCATCACCCGGTGAAGTCTCATCCTGCTTCATCTTATTGTAGGCTACCATCAACTTATCACCTGAATAGGTAAGCATTTTCTGTAACTTCTTCTCCCTTTTGGTAGCTGCTTTTTGTTTCTTCTTTGCATCAGAAACCTTGGCTCTCATCCCTCTTACCTTGGACTTGTAGGCCACTTCATCCGCTTCTATCTTAGGGAATGTCCCCATTGCTCTTTCCCTCTCGATTTTCTGTTCGTAGGAAGCCAATTCGTATGAGTATTTCCCTTCCTCTTTCTGGGCCATTTCCCTGTCTCTCCTAGCAGTCCTGTACAATTGGGTCACCTCATCCCTAGCTGCAATCATTTCCTCCCTGGTGTAGGCGATTTCCTCCACGACCTTGGGTGGTTCTTCAGCATCGGGACTTGCAGTACCAGTTTTTTCTTCTTCTCCTTCCTTATCATATTCCCAAGTTCCATCTGGGAAAACGATTATTTTTTCCCCCTTATCATTCACTGCCTTAATCTGGGCAGATAAAGAATGGATGTTAAAAACTAGCAACAAAAGGATGGCATGTAGTATGTTTAACCTAATTTCCATGAGATTGGCTATTTTTGCAAACGCTAAATTAAGTGAATTGCTCCACTTCTTTTGGAATGAAAACGCATAAGCAATATGAAATCTAATACTTTAATACTTTTTTCGTCATTATTAACAATATTTATCATTCATTCTTGTGAAATACCAGATTCGAACGGGAAAAATAAAAAGATTAAGATGAAACCAGGTACCATCATCAATGTAGACTATCCGAATACATATCAAGACAGTACAACTGTAGACGAATATTTTGGAGAGAAAATAGGTGATCCGTTCAGATGGTTGGAAGACGATCATTCTGAGGAAACCAAGAATTGGGTAAAAGAACAGAACGACGTAACATTCGATTATATTGATAAGATTCCATATAGGGATGCCATTGCCGATAGATTGGAAGAACTATGGAATTTTGAAAAATATGGAACACCATTCAAGGAGGCAGGTAAGTATTATTATTTCCATAATACAGGACTCCAAAACCAAAGTGTCCTTTTTGGTGCGGAGAGCTTGGAAGCTGAAGCTGCCGAAATCCTGGATCCTAATTCTTTCTCATCAGATGGAACATCTTCCTTGGCTAATTTCGGGTTCTCCAAGGATGGCAAATATTTGGCCTATGGTGTATCCGAAGCAGGTTCGGATTGGCGAACCATTTACATAAAGGACCTTGAATCAGGTGAAAACCTTTCTGACAAGGTAGAATGGGTCAAATTCTCTGGTATTTCTTGGTATAAAGATGGGTTTTTCTACAGCAGATACCCAAAACCTAAGGCCAATGATGACCTGAAAGGCCAGAATAAGTTCCACTCCATGTATTATCATACATTAGGAACCGACCAAAGTAAGGACCAACTGGTCTTTGCAGACAGACGCAATCCTAAGATAAATGTATACGGAAGTGCAACTGATGATGGCAAGTTCCTTACGATTTCAACATCAGAAACCACATCCAACAATCAATTATATTTCAAGGATTTATCCAAGAATGAAGATTTCTTTACACCTATCGTAGAAGAAATGAATCATGATTACTGGGTGATTGATAATATCGGTGACAATCTTCTGGTTCTTACCAATGATGATGCTCCCAACTATAGATTGGTCAGCGTCAATACCAAAAAACCAGAAAAAGGATTTTGGGAAGAAATCATTCCTGAATCCAACAATGTCCTACAAAGTATTTCTTTGGCCGGAGGGAATATCGTAGCCAAATACATCAAGGATGCAGCCAGTTCCTTGAAAGTATATAGCCTATCAGGAGAATTCCAATATGACATCCAACTTCCAACAACCGGAACTGTCGGTGGTTTCTCGGGTGAAAAAGATGATAATATTGCCTTTTACTCCTTTACATCATTCACATATCCGACTACGGTTTTTAAATATGATTTTGATACCAAGGAATCCACCATCTATAGGGTTCCACAAATCAAGGGTATCAATCCGGATGATTATGTAACCAAGCAAGTGTTTTATGAAAGTAAGGACGGAACCAAGGTTCCAATGTTCATTACGCACAAGAAAGGTGTCAAGATGGATGGTACCAATCCTACCCTGCTTTACGGCTATGGTGGTTTCAACATCAGTATCCAGCCCTCTTTTAGTGTAGCCAGAATGATCATGCTAGAGCAAGGCGGCATTTATGCCGTAGCGAACATCCGAGGTGGTGGCGAATACGGAAAGGCATGGCATGATGGTGGTCGTCTTCTGAATAAACAGAATGTATTCGATGATTTCATATCAGCAGCCGAATACCTAATAGAAGAAAAATATACTTCGAGTGAAAAGCTGGCCATAGAGGGAAGATCCAATGGGGGGCTACTCGTAGGCGCCTGCATGACCCAAAGACCTGACTTGTTCAAGGTAGCACTACCAGGTGTAGGTGTATTGGACATGTTGAGGTATCACAACTTTACCATTGGTAGGGCTTGGGCTACGGATTATGGTTTGAGTACCGATTCCATACAGTTCCAATATTTATTGAATTATTCACCACTTCACAATGTAGAAGCGGGTACGGAATATCCGGCTACACTTGTTACTACCGCTGACCACGATGACAGGGTTGTTCCTGCGCATTCATTCAAATTCATTTCAGAATTACAAAAAAATCATGAGGGTAATAACCCTGTTTTGATTCGGATTGATACCTCTGCGGGTCATGGAGCAGGTAAACCAACCAAGATGCTGATAGAGGAGCAGGCAGATGTCATTTCATTTATGATGTATAATCTGGCTGAGGATGTACTATATGACTAGAGTCTACTTTGTATCTCTTTGCCTTTTTTTGCTGATTTTCTCTTGTTCAAAAGAGGAAGTCAGCAAAAAAGAGGCAGGTCATATCCAACAGGAACAACCATCCATTCTTATACTGTCCAGAAATGATGGTATTGTCATCGAAAAACCCAATCAGGATATCAAGAAAGCCATTGAAACTATTTCAGATGTTTCTAGGATTCCCTTGGGCTTGTTTGATTTTCAGTTATCTGATAAGAATACTGTTCACGTCAAGGAATTAGATATTTCCATCAAACTGAACGGTACGATACAACCCCGGTTCGAAAAACTGTTTATTGTTCCCTCACTTCCTGATGAATATGGTCATTTTGAACCTTGTTATCCTTGTCCGTTTCTTGAACAGGAAGCCTACTTGAGTGTACAATTGGAATGGGAGGCATTATTTGGTCCATTCCGGACAGAAAAGCACGAAGAATTAGAATCATTATCCAATGCCCATTGAAAAAAAGCCCATGGAACTGAGTGACGATTACCAATATGTCCTGAACAAACTGGAGAAGACAAGGGATTCCTTATTCATTACAGGTAAGGCAGGAACGGGTAAGTCCACACTCCTTAGGCTATTCCGAAGTACGACTAAGAAAAAAGTAGTAGTATTGGCCCCTACCGGTGTAGCGGCATTGAATGTGAAAGGACAGACCATTCATTCATTCTTTGGTTTTCCTCCCAAGCCCTTATCCCGTTCTGAAATCAAAAAGCGTCGTTTCAGGAAGTTATATGAAAAATTGGATTTACTCATCATTGATGAAATCTCAATGGTCAGGGCAGATATGTTGGACAATATTGATTATTTTCTGAAAATCAATCGAAATAATCCTTTACCATTCGGGGATGTCCAGATGGTTTTCTTTGGTGATTTGTTCCAATTGCCTCCGGTAGTGGCCAGTAATGAGGAAAAGATGCTGATTAACTTCAGTTATGATAGTCCCTATTTCTTTTCTGCCCATGTATTCAAGAATCTTTCCTTGGAAATGATTGAGCTTCGTAAGGTATATCGACAAGAAGAACGTCATTTTATCCGCTTGCTTGATGCTGTCCGATTGAATCAGGCGGATTATGATGACATTGCGGATCTGAACGAGAGGTATGTTCCGGATTTCAATCCGGAAGAACATTATATAACCCTATCGACCCGTAATAATATTGTCAATCGAATCAATAAGATAGAATTGGATAATATTCCTTTGGAGGAATACACCTACATGGCCAAGGTTACAGGGAATTTTGAAGCAAGGTTGTTTCCCACTGAAGCCTTATTGAAATTAAAACTGGAAGCTCAGGTCATGTTCATCAAGAATGACCCAGGGAAACAGTATGTCAATGGTACTATTGGCAAGGTCGTACATCTGGATAGGGATAAGATACAAGTGGAGATTAAGGATAATGGCAAGACCAAAATCATCCATGTAGAAAAGGAAGAATGGGAAATTGTCAAATACAAGGTTGCTGACGATGATTCCAATAAGATAGAGACACAAGTTATGGGAACATTCGAGCAGTATCCCTTGAAAACTGCTTGGGCCATCACCATCCATAAGAGTCAGGGGAAGACCTTTGATAGGGTTATCATAGATATGGGTAGAGGTGCATTCGAACATGGCCAGACCTATGTCGCGCTAAGTAGATGCAGAACCTTGGATGGTATCGTATTGAAACAAAAATTAAAACCTAGGGACATCCTTGTGGATGAACGAGTTGTAGAATTTTATGAACAACAGTTCTAGTACTTATCTGAATATTCCATGTGTGTCAGGATGATAGGAATCCCGAAAGATGCTTAGGCAATCTTATGCATTTACCTTTGTATTTCTTCTATCAATTAGAATTATCAATATTGAAAAAGTAAGCTCAATCATACCTCCAATCAAACCGAAAACATGAAAAGGTTGGTCTGTATTCAAACCAAGGAATCCCGCAGCAATTAAGACAAAGCCCAGAATCCAATAGATACGCATTCCATAAATGGTCTGGAAAACCAAATAACGACCTCCAATCATTAGCAGCATGATGGGATAAAGCCAATTGGGTTCCGTTTGGAATAGGAAATAGGCCAGATATAATCCTATGAATAGGATTATCGTACTTTCCATAGCCAGTTTACCCAAGGGGTTTTCCTTTGAATGTTTACCAGCTCGTTTGAATAACTTGTCAATAAGTATTCCTGCGGGGTGAATCATCATACCACCAACAAAAAAAACCATGAAACTGGTTTGTGGTGAAGTATAAATTGCAACAATACTTGCCGTTAGCCATACCAGACCAGAAACCAATACTCCCGAACCTCCTCCCATGTAGGCATCTCTCATCTCCTTTTGTGCATCAATAATATTCATTTGTTCTCATTTTGAATCGTATAGGGATAAGATCATTCGTGAATGGAATAATTTCCTATTTATTCGACCAATACATGAGTTTCATGTATCTGATATGTATATGCTCGTTCGGCATTTTAAGATATTTTCTTGGATATGGGACAAAAAATAAGCCGTCCCTACACTAAAAGAGACGGCTCAGACATGCTTGAAAAGCGGATTAAACTAAACGCGTGGTTAGTTAAAACCAATTAGAATTTAATCTAACGCTCATATAACTAAAAAAGAAATGCCTTTATTATCCTTGACACATGATGCAATCAGGGTCATCTAGGCTACAAGCCTTGATTTCCTGCTTTTCAATGGGTTTCATATCTGCAATCCCATTGTCCTGTGTTTCGGAGATTTTCTTATCGTTGCTATTTTCAACCGACAATGTTTGTACCGGTTCTTCAACCTTATTAAACTTCGTCTGGTGCTTCTGACTCAAAGTGAATTTAATCGGATCAACAGCCGCCTTTGAACGCAGGTAGTACATACCTGTCTTCAGACCTTTCTTCCAGGCATAGAAATGCATGGATGATAATTTGGCAAAGTTAGGACTCTCAACAAACAGGTTCATACTCTGACTCTGGCAGATATAAGCGCCCCTATCAGCAGCCATATCAATGATGGCTTTCATACTGATTTCCCAGGTTGTCTTATACAAATCCTTGATTTCATCAGGTAAACCTTCTATATGTTGGACTGAACCATTGGAAGCCATCAATGCCTCTCTCATTTCCTCATTCCAATATCCCAAACGAATCAAATCGTTCAATAAATGCTTATTCACTACAATATACTCACCCGAAAGTGTTCTTCTCGTATAGATATTAGAAGTATACGGCTCGAAACATTCATTGTTACCTAGGATCTGGGAAGTAGATGCAGTAGGCATCGGAGCTAATAAAAGACTATTTCTTATACCATACTTCTTGATGTCCTCTTTCAATCCATCCCAATCCCAACGGCTGGTTGGTGTTACGCCCCACATATCAAACTGTAACTCTCCATTACTGATAGGGGAACCCTCATAGGATGAATAGGCACCATGCTCCTTAGCCAATTCACAGGATTGTTTTAGAGCAGCATAGTACATCGTTTCGAAAATCTCACGATTCAACTTTCTAGCTTCCTGACTATCAAATGGATATCTCATCAAAAGGAAAGCATCTGCCAATCCTTGGACTCCCAAACCAATGGGTCGGTGTCTCATGTTGGAATTCTTGGCTTCCTCTACGGGGTAATAATTGATATCAATGACCTTATTCAGGTTATTGGTCAATACCCTTGTGATTTCATACAGTTTCTGGAAATCATAATCACCGGGACCTTTTACGAATTTCTGAAGTGCCACAGAACCAAGGTTACATACAGCTACTTCATCCGGAGCCGTATATTCTATGATTTCGGTACATAGGTTACTACTTCTGATGGTACCCAAATTCTTCTGGTTAGACTTTCTATTACATGCATCCTTATACAGCATGTATGGAGTACCTGTCTCTATCTGGGATTCAAGAATCTTGAACCACAATTCCTGAGCCTTGATGGTTTTTCTGGCCCTACCCTCTTTTTCATATTTATGATACAAGGCCTCGAATTCACCGCCATAGGTATCATACAAACCCGGTGCTTCATTCGGACAGAATAGGGACCATTCGGCATTATCCTGAACCCTCTGCATGAATAAGTCGGAAATCCACATTGCATAAAACAAATCCCTTGCACGCATTTCCTCCTTACCATGATTCTTTTTCAAATCCAAGAATTCCATGATATCAGAATGCCAAGGCTCCAAGTAAACAGCGAAAGCGCCCTTACGCTTACCACCTCCTTGGTCTACATAACGAGCGGTATCGTTATATACCCTTAGCATAGGGATGATACCGTTTGATGTACCTCCGGTTCCCTTGATATAACTGCCTTTTGCACGGATATTATGAATGCTGAGTCCGATACCTCCTGCTGACTGTGAAATCTTGGCACATCTTGTCAATGTTTCGAATATGCCCGAAATACTATCATCAGTCATGGACAATAGGAAACAAGAACTCAATTGTGGTTTAGGTGTGCCTGCGTTAAATAGCGTTGGAGTTGCGTGGATGAACCATTTCTCTGACATGAGATTATAGGTTTCCAAAGCAGCATTTATATCATTTCCATGTATGCCAATGGAAGCCCTCATGAGCATATGTTGCGGTCTTTCCACGACATTGCCATCCATTCTCAATAGATAAGAACGCTCCAAAGTCTTGAATCCGAAGAAGTCAAAATTGTAATCCCTATCATAAATGATGGCAGAATTAATTTTCTCCTCGTTTTCCTTGATAATACTCAGAATTTCCTTGCTAATAAGACCTGCATTCTCGCCCGTCTTAGGGTCAATGTAGCCATGTAGGGCTTCCATTGTCTTATAAAAGGATTTATTGGTATTCTTATGTAGATTGGAAATGGCTATTCTTGCTGCCAATTGCGCATAATCCGGATGGATTGTCGTCATGGTAGCTGCTGTTTCAGCAGCCAAATTATCCAATTCTGTTGTGGTTACGCCATCATATAATCCTTGGATTACCTTTTTGGCTATTTCGATATGGCTGACATATTTGGTGTTCAGACCATAGCAAAGTTTCTTAATTCGGGCGGTTATCTTATCAAAACTGACACTCTCTTTCCTCCCGGATCTCTTTACGACCTGCATTATATCTTGATTTTTTTCGTGTATTCAAATGGTATGTAAAAAACGCGCTTAAAAGTCCTCATCCAATGAGAACACCTGCTTTTCTCTTTCCGACATCACACCGGACTTTTGGTAATCCCCTACTCTTTTCTCGAAGAAGTTGGTTTTGCCCTGTAATGAAATCAAATCCATCCAAGGGAAAGGATTGGCAGTATTGAAATACTTGTCATTTCCTAATGAATTCAGCAACCTATCCGCTACGAATTCGATGTATTCCTTCATCATATCGGCATTCATACCGATTAAGGATACCGGCAATGCATCCGTTACGAATTCCTTTTCGAATGAAACGGCCTCAACGATGATATCCTCTACCAACTGCTTATCCAAAGGATTTTCCAACATGGAATAAAGTAAGCATGCGAAATCGCAATGCATTCCCTCATCCCTACTGATCAATTCGTTAGAGAATGTCAGCCCGGGCATAAGACCTCTTTTCTTCAGCCAATAGATGGAACAGAAACTTCCGGAGAAGAAAATTCCCTCAACAGCAGCAAAAGCGATTAATCTGTGTGCAAAACTTGGTGCTCCCTCAATCCATTTCATGGCCCAGGATGCTTTCTTCTTCACACAATCCAATGTTTCGATGGCATTCAGGAGGTGTTGTTTTTCGGATGCGTCCTTGATATAGGTATCAATCAGAAGGCTATACGTTTCGGAGTGTATATCCTCAATCTGAATTTGTGCAGAGTAGAATGAACGAGCCTCCGGTATCTGGATTTCCTCGTACATATTGATACAAAGGTTCTCATTTACGATACCATCACTGGCGGCAAAGAATGCCAGTACATGTTTGATGAAGTGACGTTCATCATCATTTAACTTGTTTTGCCAGTCGGCAAGGTCTTGTTCTAAATCGATTTCATCTGCGGTCCAGAAGCAAGCTAAGGCTTTCTTTCTCATTTCCCAGATTTCCGGATACTCAATGGGAAAAAGAACGAACCTGTTGGGATTCTCCACCAACATGGGCTCAACTGCTCCATTCTGATTTGCTAGGTTGCTCATTTAATCTTCTGTACTTTAATATTGTTACTCAATGTTCGTTACACTACAAAATGACATAGCATTCACCATGTCCAAAGAGACGAAATGTCTCAAAGAAGTACCCCCTTAACAGTAGGAGGTCTGTTTCATTCAGTTTGAATGAAAGTGTTTTGCTGTTTATTTAATTCTCAATAAAGTGGTGGAAAGAAAGTTCCGGTAAGTTCAGTATGGTCCGGTTTACTCTCCCACAGTCGTTTTATGTTTGTTCCGCTTTTGAGGTGTAAAATCAAGCATGATAACACAACTATAAAATTGTAAGTATGTTCCCGTTGTGCAGCACTAAATTAAGGGAAATGTGCGGATGAAAAACCTAAAATTATCAACATAATGTTAGTAAAATACACAAACATCTAATTTACAAGCAATTAACACTTTACCATAAATTACCAACATTGTGAATAACTCAGGAAAATTTTAGAATGGCGATTTAAGCAAAAAAATGAAACGCATTGGGATATACGCAAATCATATCATTTTCTTGCGCCTGAATATCCATACCAATATCAGCGTAAGTACCACAGACACGACAATAATCCAGTAGAATGCATACTTGGATTCCTCAAGACCGCTTTGGGTATTCATACCGAAAAAACTAGCTACCAATGTCGGGACCATGAGTATGATAGTAATCAGGGTAAGGCGTTGGATGACAATATTCAGGTTATTGGAAATAATGGAAGCGGATGATTCCATTGTACTCTGAAGAATCTTGGTATAGGTATTTGCCATTTCCAGGGCCTGACTGTTGTCAATGATGATATCCTCAAACAAATCCGTATGGTCCTCATCCTCACGAATTCCTAATAAATCAGCCCGTTTCATTTTCAATTTCAATAGTTCATTAGAACTTAGGGATGTCACGAAATAGACCAGGCTCTTTTCTATGCTCAAGAGTTGTTTCAACTCCTTTGACCTACTGGAATCGTAGAGTTCCTTCTCTATCATATTCCTTTTTAGGTTGAGTTTCTTCAGATTCGTCAGGAAACGATATACATTCTGTTCGAATAATTGTAATACGAATAATTTCCTATTGGACGGATTGAAATTCTTAACCTTATTATCCAGGAATAATTCAAGTACGGGATTATTGAAAGATGTAATAGTAATGATATTATCCGGAGTCAGGATTATACCGATAGGTACGGTGATATAGACGGCTTCTATCTCATCATCCGTGTCATTCAGTACCGGGGTATTCACTACTATCAACCGGATATCATCTTCCCTTTCATATCTTGATCGTTCATCAATATCCAAGGAGTCTGTAAGGAAATCTAGCGGGATGAACAGATTCTCGGCTAATTCTTCCAATTCTTCCTGACTGAAAGGTGGGGATATATTAACCCAACACTTAGGAGATAATTCCGGCAACTCATCCAGTTCCTTTCCCGACTTCGCATAATACTTGATCATCAGCTCCGGAATTATAAGTGATTAAAAACTCAAAATTAGGATTTTAGAAGCACAAATCAATCCTGAAGGTTGATTAATATCTCCTTGGTTCGTTGAATCATTTCGTCAGTAATCCCCAGATGTGTCACGAATCGTATGGTACTTGGGCCAAATGGTGCCGCATTAATACCGGCATCGGATAATTTCTCCAGATAATCAGCTGCCATTAAGCCATCATTCAGATCAAAGATGAGGATATTGGTCTTGACGGGTCTCACACTCTTTACATAATTGAGGGTTTGGAGTACCTGACCTAGTTCCTTAGCCCTATCATTATCCAATTTGAGCCTTTTTATGTTATGTTCCAAGGCATAGATTCCTGCAGCCGCAAGATAACCTGCCTGTCTCATGCCTCCACCCATTGCTTTCCTTAATCTCCTCGCTTTTCTGATGAATTCCGTATTCCCGATCAATAACGAACCCACAGGAGCTCCCAATCCCTTGGAAAGACAAATCGAAATACTATCGAAAGCCTTACCATATTCCCGGGTATCCTCACCTGTTTCCACCAATGCATTAAATAGTCTTGCACCATCAAGGTGTAACCCCATGTTTTTTTCCTTACATAGTTGGGTAAAACCCTTTATCTGCTCCAGGGTATAGAATGAGCCGCCTCCCTTGTTGGATGTATTTTCCAATACCAATAAACGCGAATGTGCCAGCCAGTCATGGGTAGGATTAATCGCTGCTGCTACGGTTTCCACATCCAATATCCCATTGGCTCCGGGTAGCAATTTGATACCTACTCCGGAATTGTAGGCATAACCTCCTGTTTCATATTGATAAATATGCGAATATTCGTGGCATAAGACCTCGTCTAATCGGGAGGTATGGACGGCTATGGCAATCTGATTGGTCATGGTTCCCGAGGGGCAGAATAAAGCAGCTTCCATCCCGAACATATCCGCAGCCATTTCCTGTAACCGATTGATGGTTGGGTCTTCGGAAAAGACATCATCCCCTACTTCAGCATTAAACATGGCCTCCAACATTGGGGCATCAGGCTTAGTGACCGTATCACTTATTAAATCTATACGAAGCATTTCTCCAAATTTCCCCAAATGTATACAATTGGGGTTGAAATTGGAACTCCAATAGCCAATTAAGAATATCTAGAAATCCATTAATTTGGCTTCAATCTCATGAAACTACCATTGGTATCTGAAACCCATATCAGATATGCCTTAGAGCGTAGCTCCCTTGTAGGTAAATAGTTGGAGTTGATAATTGAATAGTGTATCGTTTTCTCCTCGGAATTCCTCTATTATGGACGGTAGCTGACTCAGTCCTTCCTCATTCAATGTGAATGCAAATGAGTATGTATTATCATAATCAGCTATCTCATCCCATACCATCTGACCACTGGAATTGACCTCCATATTGGTGTAACGACCTATTTCTAAGAAAAGAGGTTGCGCATTCAAGGTAGATAATTCACTTTGCAATTTCTCAGAAAGTACTGCGGAATCGGAATCATCATAACTGATTCTTCCCCAAATGGCTCCGTTAGGAATCTTCAATAAATTGACATGGGGAATCACCAAACCATTCAATTCTCCGGAAAAATCTATCTTATAGTTAAAGGGACTCACTTCCAGATGTCCGATATTGAAAACAGACTCCCGAATGGTGACTGCCAAAGTATAGGATCCTTCAGGGTATGTTCCGACATCAATATCCTTTGTAGCTTGCAAATCACCTGCCTGGCAATCATTCGGAATACCAATACCATCAATATAAATATCAAGTCTATCCCCCACAGTTGCATGATAAGCATCAACCACTACTTCCTCACAAGAAAAGCCATCTATGGTCTCAATGGTCATGGAGAGTCCTCTGCTATCTTCCATAAGGATTTCAGACATCCTGAGGTTGAATTCATCCTCCACATCGTATATGACAAAAGTATCACCATCATTGACGCAAGAATAAAAACCTAATAAGAAAGCAGAAAAAGTTAAAAGTAAAATTCTTCTCATTTATGTGTAATCACCTTTTAAAATTAATCTCTAATCCAACACTATCTACCTAACGCATCTTTTGATTGAAAGCTGCGATAAGGGCTGCAAAAATACTATTAAAAAACGGGAAGCTGCCATTTGGTAGCTTCCCGTCTCCTATTATTCATACAAAAGATTACTCTTTTTCAATTTCCATGACAATGTATGTCGCTCCGGATTTCTTGTCGTACGTTCCCATTTGTATGGATTTACCAGCCTTGAACTGCATATCTCCCAATGCATTACTACCCAGAACCGTCTTCAACTTCTGAGCCATGGTACCATTCACATTATTGAGGGCCTGTTTTGCCTGCTCATAATCTATAACTTCCTTTGACATGATGACGCCCATGTAATCCAAATTTCCTTGGTCATCAGCATATAGGGATTCGAATCGAGGGAATAAACGGGTACCCTTAGTACCACAATAAGGCGAATGCTTTTCATTGTAGGGGAATAAGGTATAGATATCACCATTAGTTTCCTGTCCGAAAACATAGGTATAACAAGGTTGGGTATTGGTTACTTCTATCTTGAAGTCCTCATCCTTTTTCATTGGCGTAACCGTTCTGAATGTATTCTCACCAGTCTGTTCGAATGCTACACTCACCTTTCCCTTGTTCTTAACCAATCCGAATTCGGCAGCAAAATTGGCATTCCCCTTATCCGCGGAACCCATTGGATACAAACCAAAGGCTTCCTTAGTGAAGAATTCGAAATCCTTATAGGTTACCCAAGCTACTCCATTGTTACCCCAATTCGTTCCCCAGCTATTCATGATTTGGAATGCACCATTATTGGCACCTGCCTTATAATCATCATAACCAATCACACACATGGCATGTCCGCCATATCCATTCATCTTATAATCCTGTTGTGTAGGTCTCCATAAATCCTGTCCTTCCATATTACGCATGAAAGTACCCCCTACCAACATACCGATAACTACCGGTGCACCTGCAGCCAGATTCTGCTTGATGGCCAGTAAATCGGGAACTTGGCTACTAGCGGAGCCTTTGGTCAATCTTTGGTAATCCCTGATTCTAAATTGTTGGGCTGCTTGTTTTTCCCTTGTATCCGGCTTCTTGGAACAAGAACGTTCGTCGTAAGGGAAGTATTCCGTAGGAAGCAAACCTCCTTTTTTCATTACAGCCAAGGCATCGGGAAGATATGCACCCTGGCAATCAGTAAGGGCAATTTGATTATATAAATAGGATGGACTGAATGCCACATCATTGGGTCTGGCTCCGGTTTGTCTTGCATGCAGAATGGTTCTGGCAGCATAGGAAGCTGACCACCCCACGCAAGAACCTTGTCTTCCTTGGTTCAAACGGGTTGGTGCATATTCCAATAAGGAATAGGACTCAGGTAATGGGTTTTTCCTATTGTTTGCCAAAGGTTCGTATACCGCTGTATTGCCGTACTTAACCTCATCATGATTGAATCCCATACTCTGTTCGTAAGGGGAAACGATATTGGTATTTCCTCCATCTCCGCCTCCCAAGAAACCCGTAGCATACAAAATTCCACCTATGACTATCAATCCGATAGCCATTTTTGGGTTCTTCCTAAATAGTGAAAATACAAGAGGTAGCAACATGGTCAACATACCTCCACCTCCACTTCTTCTAGGGCCGGAGGGTTGATTGGGGATTCGGGGTTGTTCATCACCGCCATTCTCATCGGGGCGCATTCGGATTGCCATAACTTCCTAAGATTTATAAGGTATAAAAAAGGTTTTTCAAGACGTTGTCCGGACTTGAGAATCAAGTATAAGATTCATTTTCCAGCAACTTCATCTATTAAGACACAACAATGCCCCAACAGGTACAAATTTAATTAAATAATTCTAGTTACAGGAAGAAAACAAAAAGATGGAAAAGGGAAATCAGGAGGCTGATGCTTCCGATGAAAGTCTTTTGTTGTAAGCCCGAATCAGCCATGCATACCAAATCACTCCTATCACATAAAGAAAAACAGTGATAAGAAAAATGGAGACATAACGCAATCCCATTTGACGCATGTATGAGAATAAACTCATACTGAATAACCAACTACCTGACCATATGGAAGAATTCAACGCGGATATCAATTCCTGATTTTTCTTACCTACATAGTACATGGTCAATTCCGATGTCATCGGTCCGGCTACATTCATTAAAGGTTGCCTGATGATATAAAAGAATACCGCAACATAAATCGCATAATACCATTCGCTGAAATATTCTGTTATGGCCATCATGAATAAGGCAAAAACAGCCAATGACTGAAATAAAGTAATCGCTGTTTGGTAACCAAAAGTCCTTTTGATATGGGGCATGAAAGTCATGCCTATCGCTACCAAAAGGTAAGTGAATGCTCCGTAAACAGAGAAACTATCTGATTCGACACCGTGTACATTCAAGAAGAATAAATTGATGACAGGTATAGTGAATCCTGCTCCAATTGCAATGATGAGTGTTGGCATGATAGCCCTGAATATCAATCCCCAATCGTAATCATCCAAGAATGACCTCCACTCAAACTGATCATTACCCTTTGGTTTTTCAATCACCCTGATTTTATAAATCATATAAATAGAAACCAAACCCACACAACTATATATGAATAGTACGGTTCCCTCATCAAATATTTCAGGATTCAAATTATTCAATAGATAATTGAAAATACCCGCAATAAAAATCGCAACACTCCAAGTTTGGAAAAACATGGCTATGGCTTCGCTATGGGTTTCTTTCTTGGCATACATTAATATGAATGGTAGTCCAGCCACTTGCATCAGTGCGAATCCCCCACCCCATATCATCATACTGATATCTACCCAATTATCCCACCGTTGATATACGGAATATATGGCAAACATCGAGACGATGGGCACCAATACGGAAGCTATGAAAAACAAGGGTTTGATCCGTATCCATTTCAGGGCAAATCCCAATGGAAATGCCAGAATCATCACCATCATGAAACGCTTGGCAATGGTATCAGCTATCTCAAAATCCTGATAACCATTGGCAGCCATATGATAATTGAATAAAAGGAAGAATGATGAATTCACCATTTGCAGGAAAAACTCGGCAAGTACCAAATAACGGATATGTGTTTCCACCATCTTGTACCGTTCCAATATTTGCCTGAGTAATTTCATTTAGGCGTTGGTATTATCTGATATTCCCATTCTCTCACTGATGAATGCAATGATATCCTGGGTTTGTGATGGATGAAAATGTTGGATACCCTCAACTTTCCTCAACCATGTCATTTGTCTTTTGGCATATCTACGAGAATTCCTTTTGATCAATTCAATAGCGGTATCCCAATCGTGTTGGCCATTCAAAAAATCAAAAATTTCCTGATAACCAACAGTCTGTAACGCATTCAACTGCTGATGAGGCATCAGGGCTTTCACTTCATCCAAGAGGCCATCCCTCACCATCATATCCACTCTCCTATTGATACGGTCGTAAAGTATTTCCCTATTCCATTCCAATCCTATGATGATGGGTTCAAAAGACCTAGGCTTCTTGGTTTTCTTTCTGAATGATGAAAATGTCTGGCCACTAACCCGAATGACCGATAATGCCCGAATCAAACGGTGATGATTGGAAATATCCACGGATTCATAATATTCGATATCTTTTTCCCTTAATTCGGATTGTAGGGCCCCAATACCCTTTTCCTCATATAAGTTGATATAATCATTCCGTATTTCAATTGGAACATCGGGGAATTCATCCAAACCTTCCAGTACAGCCTTGATGAACAGTCCAGAACCACCTACTAGCAATACCACATCATGAACCAAGTATAATTCATCCAGTAAAGCAATGGCTTCCCGTTCGAAGTCACCTACCGAATACTCATCGTGAATACTCAGATTATTGATAAGATAATGTGGTGCTGCAGCCAATTCCGAAACCGTCGGTTTAGCAGTACCGATTTCCATCTCACGATAGAATTGTCTAGAGTCAGCAGAAATGATACTGGTGCCAAAATGATTGGCCAGTTCTATTCCAAGGGAAGTTTTGCCGGATGCCGTAGGCCCTGCAATTACAATGAGGTATTTCTGCATCAGACAAATATCTAATTTATTGGTTTATGAAGCTGCGTTTGTCAGCAAATGACTGAATTCCTTCTTGAATTTGGCAATCTTGGGTCCTATTACTATCGAACAATAAGGATTCTTGGTCTTATTGTCATTGTAATAATTCTGGTGATAGGATTCAGCTGCATAGAACTCATCCAATGGTGCAATCTCCGTGACGATGGGATTTACCCAAAGTGTCGTTTCCCCAATGGCATTCATTGAAGCTTCCGCAATTGATTTTTCCTGCTCATTCTGATATAGGATAATGGAACGGTATTGCGGTCCCACATCATTTCCCTGACGGTTGGGTGTTGTTGGGTCATGGATATGCCAAAAGACATTCAAAAGTCCCTTCACGTCAATCTCATTCTCATCATAGGTAATTTCAATGACCTCGGCATGCTTGGTCAGACCGCTACAAATCTCCTTGTAGGTTGGGTTCTTGATGTTACCACCTGCATATCCGGAAACGATTTTATGCACTCCCTTTATTTGTTGGTAAATGGCTTCCAAACACCAGAAACAACCGCCTCCCACTACTAAAGTTCTCATATGATTGAATTCTTTTGAATTGACACTAAAATATCAGTTTTCAATAATCGATTCTTGCACAAATATATGTTCACCACAACAATTATCGAAATGATTAAAGATTCAACAAGTAAGCCCGAATTAGGTTCCCAAATCGAGAAAAAAATATGTTTTTCGAGATAAGGTGCCCTTTTGTCCAAAAAAATGCACCATTTATATACAGTTAGCTACTTTTGAGGTATCAAATCAAATTCCATAATCGAGTGATGTGGATTCATTCAAATGAGAAACCATATTCCTCTCAAAGGTTACTAATACAAATATCATGAAGAAATTACTGTATTTCATTTTTGCCTCATGCCTAGGAACAATGATTGCCGGAATGGCACTTATTGCGGTCATGGGTGTGTTCATTGGAGCAGCAGCCGGTAGTGCCGGAGGAGGCAAGTCCACAACAGTAAGCAAAAATTCTGTCCTTTATATGGACATGGCTTCTGTGGTACCTGAAAAAACAAACAACGTTCCTGCAAGTTCACCATTGAATTTTGATTTCGAGCAACAAAAGGTTGTCGGTCTTTATGACCTGACCCGTACGCTTGAAATGGCAAAGGATGATGATAAGATTGAGGGAATCTATATGAATCTTTCCAGTGTATCCATGGGAAATGCAACAGCTTCCAAAGTAAGGGATGCACTAATTGACTTCCAGGAAAGCGGCAAGTTCATCTATACATATGCTGATATGTATAGCCAAGGAGCTTATTATCTTGCTTCAACGGCTGATTCCGTATTTGTTAATCCTCTTGGAGGTGTGGAATTCAAGGGTTATGCAGCCACGATTCCATTCTTCAAGGATATGTTGGATCGTTTGGGTGTAAAGATGCAGATCTTCTATGTAGGTAACTTCAAGAGTGCTACCGAGCCATATCGTTTCAACGAAATGAGTGAGAACAATAAACTTCAGGTTCGTGAATACCTTAAGGGATTATATGATATTTTCTTGGCGGATATTTCTGAGTCAAGAAACATCCCGGTTGGGAAATTACAGGAAGTAGCGGATGGTTATCTTCTTAGGAATGCCAAGGATGCCGAGGAGTATGGTTTTGTTGACAAATTGGTTTACAAGGACCAAATGATTGATATCCTAAAGGAAAAATTGGGCGTTGATGAGAAAAAGGACATCAAGACCGTTTCATTGGCTGATTATTCCAATAAACTCAAGTTTGACTATAAGTCCAAGGATAAGATTGCTGTGGTATTTGCTGAGGGAAGCATCGTCGATGGCGATGGTGAGCCCGGAAGTATCGGTGGAAAGAAATATTCCAAGTTGATTCGTAAAATCAGAAAGGATGAAAAAGTAAAGGCTATCGTTCTACGAGTGAACTCAGGTGGTGGTAGTGCTTATGCATCAGAGGAAATCTGGAGAGAATTGGAAGTAGCTAAGTCACAAGGCATTCCGGTAATCGCATCCATGGGAGATGTTGCTGCTTCAGGTGGTTATTATATTTCTGCTGGTGCAGATACGATTCTGGCTGAGCCTAATACTATTACGGGTTCAATCGGTGTTTTCGGAATGTTACCATCAGCTCAGAAGATGCTAAAAGAAAAATTGGGTGTACAATTCGATACTGTAAAGACTGCTGCAATGGCTCAGGGAATCACTCCTTTCTTTGATGTATCCGAATCCGAGGGAGAAATCATTCAGGAAGGTGTGGATGAAATCTATGACATATTCCTAAATAGAGTCAGTGAGGGTCGTTCCATGCATAGGGATTCGGTTCATAATGTAGCCCAAGGTCGCGTGTGGACAGGTCAGAAAGCCCTATCACTCGGTTTGGTTGATGTGATGGGTGGTTTGGATGATGCCATTGCAATTGCTGCTGAAAAAGCAGGATTGGATAAGTATAAGGTAGCTCAGTATCCAACAACCAAGGAACCACTCCAAGCTTTCCTTGACAATCTGACCGGTCAGGAATCTGCTTCTGCATCCACTAAGATTAAGGAGGAGATGATTAAGGAAGAATTGGGTGAACATGGTTTCGAAGTGTACCAGATGATGAAAGAAATCAAGAACATGGAGGGTGTTCAGGCAAGAATGCCATTCGAAGTCATCATCCACTAATTCATATACTCATTATGGATAAAAGCGGCCATCGCATAATGCGATGGCCGCTTTTTTATTGTTGCGATTTGAATCGGTTCAATTCCAATTCCAAATTATGTCTTGCATCAGTTTCATGTAGCTCAAAGAATACATTAGAAAAATAGATTCGACTCCTTTCCAGGAATGATTCCAGAACCTTGGTTCTTCCAATACGATACAATTCATTGGGAACCCAAGCATATTCTTTTCGAATGGCAGCTGAATACTTCCCATACAAATCAGAAGGAGCCGACAGGATAAACAAATCCAAATCCAGCATGAGCGGATTGAGCTCATCTGCTTCTAATAGAGGAAAATGCTTTTGGGTAGACAGGATAAGTTGCGTCACCCTGTCCAAGGATTCCCCATCCATAACATTCAGAAAGGCCTGACGAAAAAAATCAGCACTTTGTTGTTCGTTATCCTTGGCCTTGGAATCATAGATGATATCATGATACCAGATGGCATACTCTAATGATGAATCCATCTCTAATCCCATTGTATCCCATTTCGTAAACATGGAATAAATATGACTCAAGTTGTGATACGCCCTTTGGCCATCCTGATAATGTCTTAACAGATTATCCCATTCTTTTTCCAAGGGACATAATTCCATGAATCTATCCTTAAGGAAAATGGTCATTTCCTTATTAGGCTCATCAAGAATAATAGGGAATACTGATTCCATATACTAGATTCTTCTTCTAGCCTTTTCACGTCTGACGAGTGACAATTCCCGTCCCATTTCTCCAGTGACAGAACTGTTTTCCTGTGCCCTACGAATCAGATAGGGTACTACATCCTTAACCGAACCATATGGAACGTATTTGGCAGCATTGAACCCGGTTTTTGCCAGATTGAAAGTGATGTGGTCACTCATACCATAAAGTTGGCAAAAATTAATATTGGGATGATTCTTCGGTACTCCCAATTGCTCTATGAGTTCTGCTTGGAAATAACTAGAAAATTCATTGTGAGTCGCATTACAAGATGAAATGGTCTCGTAGTGTTCTATACAATATTGTAATGCTGAATTGAAATCGGTATCCGTGGCCTGCTTATCCGGTTGGATGGGTGATGGATACCCTTTTTCCTCTGCACGTTGGCGTTCTTTTTCCATGTAAGCGCCTCTTACCAGTTTCGCTCCCAACTTATAACCATTGGCAAGAGCGTGTTCATGCGATTTGATGAGATAATCCAATCTATCATGTCGGTACATCTGGTAGGTATTGTAGACATAGACCTTACCTGTATTGTATTTTTCCATCATACTATTGACGACTCCATCAATGGTATCCTGAATCCAACTTTCTTCTGCATCAAAGAATATCCCTACTTTCTTATCCTTGGCATGATGACAAACCACGTCTATGCGTTCCAAAGCATCCTTCCACTCCTTTTTCTCCTTATCAATGAGTTCATCACCTCTTTGGATTTTTTCCAATAAGGCAAAACGGGCCATTCCCGTAATCTTGGCACTCACGACAGGGACACTTAGATTCATGGCACCAAAATCTATTGCCTTGAGGGTTTCAGACATGGTTCTATTAAAATCCGCTTGTGTTTCCTTGGCTTCCGCACCAAAGTCAAGTATGGTCAGTGTCTTATATTCGTATAACTGGTTGATGGTCTTTTGTGTCTCCGTTAGTGAGGTTCCTCCACAGAATTGTTCGAAGATGGTTTTCTTTACGATGGTCTGTGTGAATGGTAATCCCCATCTGATGGCTTTCAATCCCAGACTGGAACCCATTTCCACCAATTTAGGATTCATCATCATCTTGAACAACCAATATGCCTTTTTGAGTTCTGCATTACTTTTGTACTCAAATGCTGTTCTGGTGTCCTGAAAATTTACAACAAGGTCTTTCTCTTTTAGCATAGTATCGTAAAATTAGCATTAGATGGCTCAATTCCTACCCGTCCAAATTTGCCAAGCCCGCTCCGCCTGTTGATGCAACATCAATAGGCCATTCATTGTTTTGGCTCCTCCTTTTTCTCCCTTTTCCAAAAATAGCGTTTTGGATGGATTATAAATCAAATCTATCATATAATGATGGATTCCAATACTTGAATAGTCCAATTCCGGGCATTTATCCGTATTCGGATACATACCCAGTGGTGTCGTATTGACGATTAATGGATAAGATTCCAGATTCATCGAGGATAATTCATCATAACTGATTTTCCCCTCTCCTGAATTTCTGGATACATATTGATAATGAATACCAAGGGATGCCAATACATAAGCAACTGCCTTACTGGCACCTCCCGTTCCAAGAATCAGTGCTTGACCAACCATCCTATCCTTTCCCATCAGTGTTTCCAAGGAATATTGGAAGCCATAAGCGTCCGTATTATACCCCACAAATCCATCATCCGTTTTGATAATCGTATTCACAGCGCCAATCTGAGCAGCCGTTTCATCCAGACGGTCCAGATAAGGAATTACTTTTTCTTTGTAGGGAATGGTCACATTGATTCCAATCAAATCAGGATTGTCATCCCACAATTTAGGAAACTCATCCATTCGTTCAAGGGGATAGGCCTTGTAATTCCAATCACTAATGCCCTCCTTTTCGAATTTATCCTTGAAATATCCTGGAGAGAATGAATGTGATAATGGGTATCCTATTAGTCCTAAACCAGGCATAATTACTCAGATTTATCCGTTCCCATTCTTTCCAAAAGGAAAACCAATGCGAAACCAGCTATCATTGCAACCACCGCATATAGCAATAAGGAATCATAACCAGTCAATGACTCATAACTCAATGGAGAGACATTCGCTTCGCTAAGAATCTTGAAGTCTTCCGAATTCCTATCACAAGCTCCTTGTATTCGTTCACCGGTTTCCTTATTGATATAAGATGTGATTTGTCTCCAAGGCCAAATCTTATTCAATGAACCGATCATGAAACCGGTCAAAAGGGCCAAAGTAGTATTCTTATAGTTTTTGAATGTCCATGATAATACCCTGGAGAATGTCATTAATCCCGTTAGGCAACCTAAGGCAAAAACTACAGCCACTCCCATGCTATCCACATCCAGCTTGATGGCATTCTTAACCGTAGGGATTATGTATGTATACATTCCGAGTAATAGAAGAATAAAACTGCCGGATATTCCTGGTAGGATGAGGGCAGATATGGCAATTACTCCTGAAAGGAAAACAAACCAGAGTGCCTCATTACCCTCAGATGGACTAATCATGGTGATACCGAATGCGACTACAATACCTATGATCAAGGCAATCGCTTGGACCAAAGACCATTTTTCTACTTGCTTTCCGATATAAATGGCTGAAGCGATGATTAATCCAAAGAAGAATGCCCATAAGACTTCGGGAACGGTTTCCATCAGGTGGCTCACACCAAAAATTCCGATGACTACACCACCAGCCATTCCTGCAAGCAGATATACGAGGAATGCTCCATCAACATGGCTCCATGCACCTTTCAATCCGTTATCCTTGAATACAGTAATCAAGGAGGGACCGAATGATTTGATGGAATCCAGTAATCTCTCGTAGATTCCTGTAATGAATGCAATGGTTCCTCCGGATACACCCGGAATGACTTCCGCCACACCCATTGCAGCTCCTTTCAGACTTAAAAAAAGGTTCTCTTTCATGTAGGAAATGGTTTTCCTACAAAGATATCCAAATCCAAGGTAGAGACAACTTAATCCAACTGAAAAAGGTCTTTGACACCCGTTATTCGTTCAACCGTAAAGCCCTCTGCATATTCATAGCCCGCAGGACGTCCCATATCCCTCCATCGGGAATACAGGAAATCAAGGAAAGCCTTGCTTGAAATGGGTGTTTCAGGTTCAGCGGATTCCGGGTTGTAGAATTGGGTTTTATAAGCAAGGATGGACTGGACTTTCTCATCTACCACATCAGAGATATCGATGACAAAATCCGGTTTGATATAAAAATCCTGTATATAATTATAAACCGCCTTGGGCCTCCATTTATCCTGAACCAGCCCTTGGTCATCCTTGGTTTCTATCTTCACCAAACCAGAAAGGAAGCATGCATCAGAAATGAGTTTTGATGCCCTACCGTGGTCGGGGTGCCTATCCCTTATGGCATTGCTAAGTACAATGCTTGGTTGGCAAAATCGGATGACCCGGATGATTTTTCTTAGATTCTCCTCACTGTGTGTGAAAAAACCATCAGCCATTGCTACGTTCTTTCTAAATGATGCTCCCAGGATAACTGCGGCATCAGCCGCTTCCTGGTCTCTTGTTTCAGCAGTCCCCCTTGTTCCCAACTCTCCTCTAGTCAAATCCAATAATCCAACCTTATAGCCTTGTCTGATGTGTTTGATTAGTGTTCCTGAACAAGATAATTCGACATCATCAGGATGGACACCAATTGCTAGGATATCAACTTTCATGAGGTATATGGACTTACAGTAAGGAATTGATTTTTTTCTTAATCTTGCTTGATGTAGGTTTGGTTATGGTCAAATAATAATCCACTACCTTACCTTCCTTGTCTACCAAGTATTTGTGGAAATTCCACTTGGGTTTGGAATTGACATTACCGTTTTTCTTCTTATCAGAAAGGAATTGATACAGTTCGCAAGCTTCAGGACCCTTTACATGAACCTTATCAAAGATGGGATATTCCGCTTCGTACTTGACCATACAGAATTGGGCCAAATCCTCACCCTCCAAGGGCTCCTGTCCTGCAAAATCATTGGATGGAAAAGCTAGGATTTCAAAATCCTGTCCCTTGAATTCCTGATGCAGATCCCTCATGCTATTCAATTGTGGTGTAAAACCACACTTGCTCGCCGTATTCACAATAAGGAGTACTTTCCCCTTGTATTCCTCAAGGGACACTTCTTCTCCCTTGATATTCTTGACCGTAAACTGGTGGATGGATTCGTTCATAACGATAATGGTATATAAATAAAAAACGCCTCGGAAATTCAACCTATTTCCGAGGCGTAAGTTCAATCAAAATGAAATTTTCATTTGATGAATAATTCTTGGCCAATACTCAGATCCTTAGGATCCTTTACCTTATTCAATAGCATAAGACGTTCCACTGAGACATCATACTTCTTTGAAATCTGATATAGAGTCTCACCCTCTTTCAGGACATGTGTTACACCATCTTCCTTAACCAATTTAGAGATTGTAGCTTCATAATTGGCAGGAATCTCACCACCCTTTGGCGTGGTATCCGTTCCTTTGGGTGTATAATCCTCTGGTATCTCACAAGCACAATCGGTTGTCTTCAGTACCATATTAGGTGAAATGATATCGGACTCCAATTCATTGATTTTCATGAATTTCTCTGCGGTGTAGCCATATTTCTTGGCAATGGAGTACAAAGTTTCCCCATCCTGTACGATATGGATTCCCTCTATTTCCGGAACAGTAGCAGGCTTTTTGTTCACTTTCTTGGCTTCTCCCTTTGCTACCAAAATCTCATTTTCAGAGGATTTCTTCACTTCCTCTTTCTTCTTGGTCACAGGAGCCTTGGCATCTTTCTGAATAAAATCAGACTTAAGGGTCAAGGCATCATACATATCAGGTGTTGGAGGTGTCAGACGCAATTCAGAACAAGCAGGAATGACTTTCCTATTCTCTATGGCATTCCAATCAGCCAGATTATCCATTGATATTCCAGTCATCCTAGAGATAGAATACAATGATTCCTTGGGTCTGACGATATGATATCCTTTTCTTTTATATGCATTGCATTCAGCCACATAATTAGTAACCGGAACAACAGGCTCCCCATATTCTGACCCTACTTGGATGCCATTCGTAAAATCCTTAGAATTATTCTTAGGCAAAACCTGAGGTTTGACTACCTGAGGAGCAGGCGTCGGCTTTGGTGTTGTGGCAATTATGGGAGTGGTGGGTTTGATTACGATATCACTACCCCTTGATGCGAATTCATCAGGAATCACCGTAGGCGCTACATACAAGGTAGGGTCTTTGGGTGTTCTTCCCTGACAGTATGAACCCAAGAAATTATCAACCGGCAAGTTATTAATATACAACAATTGATAATCCTTAAGGATTTCGTTGCTTCCATTCGAAAATTGTGGATTTTCGAATTCGGTCATTTTCAAGACACCCAATTTCGGACTGAACGTAACATCAGTGTAAGTACCACAGGTATTCTTTGTGCTATGCCTGAAAGTATAATTCGTCAAACAATTATACCCGGTTTCTCCCCTGTACATTACGTCATCAGCATCTACATTGGCAGCCATATTGGTTGTTGGATCCAAGGCATTCTTCTGATATTTGAAACCATATGTAAAGGAATTGAAACTAAGGGAATTTGTATAATCCTTGATGATGCTTATGGATTCTACATAATTACTCATGTATCCATTCTTATCCCTACTCACCACATACAAATCTATTTCACCTGTATTGACTTTCATCATCAGGTTTTCATTATACTGAATTCTCGAACAGGGCTGTACATATCCCGGTTTGGCGTTCATTCTGACCCCATTACCCTTTCTCAATTCCAGTATCAGTCTGGTATTGGGTACATTCTGTACATAATAATGAATCTTATTTCCGGATTGGGCCTGTCCCATTGCCTTGTACTCCATACGTGTCATACAATCATTGTTGTATTCAACATACATCTTATTATTCTGGGCATTGGTGTAAACTGTCCCTAACAGAAGGCCTAGAAATACAAAAAATAGTTTTCTGATTAGCATAACTAAAATTTTTAGTTCATCCTTGTTCGAATACCTTATATATCCATAACAATTTTACTACAAGGATGTAAAACATTCTCAAGCATGTCACACAAAATTACAAATAAATAGCATGACAATAAAGGGTGTATAGATAATAGTTGAAACGAACAATTGTCACAATTCTTGTGTGGAGGCAGGTGTAGGAAAGAAAAAAGCCCCAGTATTTATCAATACCAGAGCTTCAAATGGAATCAAAAACAACCATAATCAAAATTTTATGGTGTTTAGAAATAGAAACAGTTTTCAGTAGATTTTGGAGGAAAACAGTTAAGAGAATTGCTGATTCCCTTGATCCAATCTCAACCTATTCGCTATTTCAATGTTTCAATTGGGTGGACAAAACCAACCCAAAGAATGTTTGTTCTAGCAACAAATATATAGAAGCTCCTTTGATAAAACCAAAAAAAGTGACAGGAAATCCAGCACTTAGTGTAATTTTAACAAAAAGGGAGGCCTGAATCAGGCCTCCCTTTTTGTTTTTTAATGTGAAAAATTGTGTTTATCTCTGCCTTCCTGCTTCGGTTTGACCAGAATCTCTGCGAGCTTTTGTAGGCGTTTCACTCGGGGCCTTACGGGGAACTTGGGTTTGATGTTGAACCATTTCCAATTCCTGCTGTGTCTTTACTATCATTTTCTTCTCCATGACTAAAAGGTTTTGGGTTGAAAAAATATGGTTACTGTCCTAATTCGAGCACAGGCCCGATCAGGTTGAATTAATCAACTATAAATGAATGAATTAGGATTTTAGACTGCGAAGAACATCAATGTGTTTTCCATACTTATATAACCAATTTATGGCTTAATTGGTTCCTTTGTTATTAATAAACGTTTAATTCATTTAGGATATTCATAATATTTTGTTAATCTGTGACAGGGATTGAAAACCGGACTTCGAAGAAGTTCGGTTTTTAGGTTATCGTTTTGTAATTTGCATCATACTTTGAAGTATTCATGGAAAAACTCACATATCCCTTAGTTTGTTACCAACTCTCTGAGGATTCTTGGTTAGGATTATTGGTCGGGACTACCTATAAAGTAGTGGATAAGGATATCAAGGGTATCAAGAATACCCTAAATGACCATTTGTTCAAGCAATACAAGAAATTCGATGATTATCCATATACCAATATCCTGGAGCCTAAAATCAAGACCATCGAGGTCAAGGTTAGGCCTACCTATAAGGAAGAAGGTGGTCAGTATCCATTAGCTACCACGATAAAGGTACCCATCACAGCAGTGTACGGTGAAAATGACAGTGGTTATTACGAATGCTATTTTCCAGTTTTGGGAGAGAGTTTTTATTACTACGATACGAAACAATTCAAATCCCTTAGCCAACATTTTGCTACCAATATCCTCAACCAACGTACGCCGGAACAAATCAACAGGCTATTTCTTTATCAATCACCTGTATTGGATGAGGTAAGCCTAAAGGTCAATTATGATAGGGAATACAACTGGGGTGACAATGCCTACCAACGCACCTATGCGAATCTTTCAAAATTTGCTGAAAAATATCCTTATTCCAAAGCTGAGAAAAAGAGAATATCCACTTTTCCTGAAGCAGCATGGGAACAGGAAAAGGTAGTGGACGATATGGCAGGCCGGATTGCCACAGAGCAATCCAATGTGCTCATAGTTGGAGACCCGGGAACTGGGAAAAGTGCCATCATCAAACAAACATTCAAGAAGTTACATACTCGAATCAAGAAGCAAAAGGGAGAGATGACCTTTTGGAGGATCATGCCACAACGCATCACAGCCAGTTCCAAATATTTGGGTGAATGGCAGGAAAAATGCGAATCCTTGGTTCAGGAATTACAATATGCCAGTGGCATTCTCTGGGTGGAGGATATCTCCAGACTCATGATGATAGGTGGACAAGGTCCCGAAGATAGTGTGGCTTCGTTTTTCACATCATTCCTAAGGGACGGCAAACTCAGGATGGTTGGCGAAGTAACACCAAGTCAACTGGATAGCATGAGGCGGATGCTACCCGGTTTTGTTGAGAATTTTAGAATCATTCATCTCAAGGAATTACCTGAAGTCGGAATTTTCAATATTCTGGACAAGTTCGCTGCATTTTCCAAACAGAATCTTAAGATTAATATGGACAAGAAAGCGCTTGAGCTTTCTTATCGATTGTTGTTGCGTTATTATCCCTATGAAAAATTCCCTGGCAAGGCTGTTAGGTTTCTTGGACAACTCATCAACGAGGCAAGACTGAGCCAAACCAATCATATCGACAAAAAGGATGTTGTTACGGAATTTTCCAAGAGAACAGGGCTCCCCTCTCTTTTCCTTAGGGATGATATGAAATTGGACCAAGAGGATCTGGACCAATGGTTCAATAAGAGAATCATCGGGCAACATGATGCCATTACCAAACTTTGCGAGGTTGTAAAGATTTACAAGGCAGGATTGAATAATCCGCACAAACCCATTTCTACCCTTTTGTTTGCCGGACCTACCGGTGTTGGTAAAACCGCCTCTGCACGAGCCTTGGCCGACTATTTCTTCGGTAAGGGACAAAAACAATCCCCACTCATCCGAATAGATATGAGTGAATTCCGTTATCCGGGCCAAATCGTACAACTGATAGGTTCCGGACGAGAGGTAGGTAAGCTTGTGAAGGAAATCAGAGAACGACCATTCGCTGTCTTACTCTTGGATGAGGTTGAAAAAGCGGACCCAAGTGTATTTGATGCCCTTTTGACCGTACTGGATGAGGGTCGATTGGTGGATGCTTATGGTCGGGTGACCAATTTTAGGAATGTTATCATCATTATGACTTCGAATTTGGGAGCATCCAATAGGACAAGTCTTGGATTCAGGGATACAGAGGGTGCCTCCGTTCGTTACGAATCTGCCATTGCCAAATTCTTCAGACCGGAATTCATCAATAGGATTGATGGGATTGTAATGTTTAATGCCCTGCAGGAAAAAGATATCATTCAGATTACCAAAAAGGAACTCAAGGAACTTTCAGAAAGGGAGGGTTTTATCAAGAATGGAATTAGGCTTCATTTCGACCCAAGTATTCTTGACCATCTGAAACAGGTCGGCTTTGATGAACGTTATGGTGCCAGACCCTTGCAAAGAGCAGTGGAGGATGAGGTAACCGCTGTCATTGCAAATTGGTTGCTTGAACATTCTGACACCAAGGATTGTACACTTCATATTGGGTATCAGCAAAACCTGACCATCAAGAAAACCAAACACAAGAACTAATGAGAAAGGTATTATTGGGAATTACTTCCATCACGCTTATCGTATTGGTACTCACCTCGGGGAGATTCAAGGAAGAATGGGGATTCTATGGACATAAGAGAATCAATAGAATGGCTGTCTTCACCCTTCCTCAAGATATGATAGGATTCTATAAGAAGAATATAGAATACATCACAGAGCACGCAGTAGACCCTGACAAAAGGAGATATGCCACGAAGCATGAGGGAGTAAGACATTATATAGATATCGATCACTGGGGAGAGGATCCTTTCAATGTAGTCCCCAAATACTTGTCGGAAGCAGTCATTAAGTATTGTGACCTTATTCTCTATACGAGTGATGGTGATACCTTGCATCTTTTGGGTAATGCATTCAATCATGCAGCACTCAGACCTGTGGAGCCTGATAGTGGCAGATATGAGGATATGTTCGGGAATCCCGTTCTTTTCGATTATGTGGCCTATTCGGATTTTGATGGCAAGGACATGGTCATCAAGGAGGATGCCATGAAAATATTCGGTAAGGAAGAATATCGGATTCCCATGAAAACATTGGATGCTTTCAGTAAGAAACACATCATGAACCTGTATTATGATGACGAATGGATTCTTGATAGTGCCACGATCAATCCGTTCCTACAAGAACATGGAGCCATAGTGAATGTCAGACAGGCCGTGGTCAAGGACCGGTTTTCGAAATTCGGTATCCTACCCTATAACCTGTTGACCTATTACAACAAGTTGGTACGTGCATTTGAAAACGGGGATGAGGGTAGAATCCTAAGAGCTTCAGCGGAAATAGGACATTATCTGGGTGATGCACATGTTCCATTACACACTACCGAAAATTATAACGGACAACTGACCAATCAGGATGGCATACATGGATTTTGGGAAAGTCGTTTACCTGAATTATTTGCAGATGAGACCTATAACTTTTGGGTAGGTAAAGCCCAATATATCGAAGACCCTAGGGCATACATCTGGAATATCGTAGAAGAAAGTCATTCTTATGTTGATAGTGTCTTGGCCATTGAAAAGGATTTGAGCTTTACGTTTCCCCAAGACAAACAATACTGTTTTGAAACCCGAAATACACTCACTATCAGGACACAGTGTAAGGAATATGCTTCCGCGTATCACCAAAGATTAGCGGGAATGGTAGAAAAGAGAATGACAGAAACCGTTTTGGCTATTGGAAGTGTATGGTTTTCCGCATGGGTTGATGCAGGACAGCCCAAGTTCCAAAAAAAGGAGCAATATGTCCTAACAGAAGAAGAACGAAAACAACTTGAGGAGGAGGAAAAGATGTATAAGGCCGGAGAGATTAAAGGGCGAAACCATAGTGAATAGAAATACTCTTTTAAGATGAGTCATCCCTAATTTT
>JAHDHL010000018.1:0-86807 GCA_020631355.1 Saprospiraceae bacterium
TTCCCTGTAGGAATGCATTATATTTGCGTGTTGAATACTATAAACTACTGAAGAAGTAGTCAGTATCGAGTACAAAGAAATGATGAAACAAGGAAACTATCATGAACCGTGATACACTTCCCATTTCTCATTAACCTAATACCAAGCACTGTTGCGATTCAAACGCAGCTAAATTATTTACCACAATCATATCATAAAGTATGAAATTCAGTGTATCGTCTTCAGATTTGTTGAAGCAATTACAATTGGCGGCGGGTGCGATAGGGTCCAATCCTGTTTTACCTATCCTAGAGGACTTCCTCTTTACGGTTTCTCCTAACAAACTGACCATTGCCGCTACGGATTTGGAAACATCCATCACGACAAGCATAGATGTCCGTTCGGACGGAGAAGGTACGGTAGCAGTACCGGCCAGGATTCTATTGGATACCCTTAAGCAACTTCCCCAACAACCCGTTACGTTCAATGTGAATGATGACAATTTTGGGATTGAGATTACTTCCTCTTTCGGTAAGTACAAATTGGCTGGTGAAAACGGAGCCGATTTCCCAAGGATTCCAGAACCGGATTCAGTGGATACACTCACCATGTCCGCCCAGTCCTTGAGTCAGGGTATCACCAAAACCCTTTTTGCCACTAGTTCGGATGAATTGCGTCCGGCTATGACAGGGGTGTACTTCCAAGTGGATTTCAATAAGATTACTTTTGTGGCTACTGATGCCCATAAGTTGGTGAAATATACATTCTCTGAGGATATCAAGAGTGAGGTGATGAGCAACTTCATCGTACCTAAGAAAGCATTGAATTTATTGAAGAATGCACTACCTAGTGGAGACGATGTCACCATGCAGTTCAATAAGGCCAATGCATTCTTCTCATTCGGTGATACACATATGGTGTGTAGACTGATTGATGCGAGATATCCTGATTATAATGCAGTGATTCCAACGGAAAATCCGAACAACCTCGTCGTTAGTAGGGGGGATTTCCAAAGTTCATTAAAACGTATCTCCATCTATGCCAATAAGACCACCAACCAGGTGATTCTTAGTATGAATGATGGCAGTTTGACCATTTCCGCACAGGATTTGGACTTCTCTAATGAAGCAACGGAACAAATGACTTGTACCTATGAGGGTGAACCGATAACCATAGGTTTCAATGCAAAGTTCCTGATTGAGATGTTGGGTGTTTTGGAGGGTGATGAGATCAGAATGGAATTGTCAACACCTACCCGTGCAGGTATCATCATTCCTGATGAAATGCCTGATGGTGAGGAAATATTGATGTTGGTCATGCCGGTGATGTTGAGCAATTAATACATCATTAGGGTCAGACCCACGAATAAACGGGCCATGAACAAAGTGTTCATGGCCCGTTTTATTGATATTCTATGCATTCCTTGATTCAGTCGAAACCTATCTTCATACCAAACACATCGGAGTCATAATTATTCCATTACCCAATGATGGGTGGTTGAATGATTATGATTAAGAATGCTTCATTAGAGTTTGATGAATCGCAATGTTGTATGATACTCATTATGATTAAAATGAATGAAATACTGCCCCTCTCCTAAATGGGAAACATCCAACTGCTTATTGGAATCAACAGTAAGGGTTAGGGTCTTGACGAGAGAACCGGACAAATCATAAATCTGGATATTCACATCTTCACTCATTCCCCAATCAAAATCTAATTGAAGAAAATCCTTGGTAACTGTCGGGTATAATGTAACACTTCCATTGTTGGGCTGGATTGAAACATTTTTGATATCACTATATGACTCCGTTCCATCAAAATCCACTTGTTTCAATCTGTAATAATTCGTACCAAATTGAGGTGTTCTATGAATGAATTGGTAGTTGTGCACCACGGCTGAATAACCATTTCCATCGACTAGACCTATGCTGCTGAATCGAATGCCATCCGTACCATGTTCAACCTCAAAATGACTGTTATTTTCCTCGGATGCTGTAGCCCATTCCAACAAAGAATGCTGCTCATCGGCTCGTGCTGTAAAATAAGTCATCTCTACAGGTAAAGGAGCAGGATCTTCAAAGTCAATGACTCTGGGGGTTGATTGTATCACATCAGTATAATTCGATGTAAAGCAAGTGGCAGCGTCACAAAGACAATTATTGGTCGTACAGCCATATGAAACAACTCCACTGGGATTACCCGGAGATGCAGGTACATTATACTCGTCAGGATAAAACACTCCTACGATTTTGGTGTCGTCCGGGACATTGTTGGTGGCTGTGATTTCAAAGCAGAATTCATAAACACCACAGCTATAACCACAACCACTGGCATCTCCCCGATTATCACTGGAATTGAACAGCCAACTGATTTTCTTATCCACAGTGACTCCGGAAGGGATGTGCGATGGATCTGAAGTCGTATTGGTTAGGCCAGAAACCTGCCAACTACCGGCACCTCCATTTTGAGCGGGCAGTGTACTGAAAGGAGCAATAGTCGTGGTACTGGAACAATCAGTGGTTGTTGCACTCGCTGTCAGGGCAGGACCCAAGTTGAAGTCAATTGCCCGAACGGCTTCGCCTCCTGTGGGATTCGAAAAAGAAGTACGAATACATAGTTGGTTGGTGGCAGGTGCAAGATTATATGTCAATATGGAATTAGTGGATAGTACAGTACCATTGAGACACAATTCGAACGATGGATTAGTGGACTTGAAAGGTGTATAACTCCCGCAATTGCTTATATCCTCTAAATCCCATGTACCCAAGGAACAACCGGAGGTGGGGGGGATGGCAGCATTACTGGTACCGGTGACACCTCCGAATCGGATGTCCACCGTTCCTGCGCTCTCTAGTGCAAAATAGTATGTTCCTGCACCTGGGATGGCGAAATGATATTCATCCTGACAGCCATCACTGGATGAATCATAAAGGTGCATATCCAAATAATTGGAAGAATTACAGGACGTACCCAAAAAGAAAACTCCTGCATAACCCACACTCATATTACTAACTACCACCTCGATGGAGCTTGGAGGGTTAGTGGCACTCGGGTCTTGCGTAATGGTGACTTCATAAAAAATATCATTCGTAGGAGCAGGGAAAATTCCATTGGGACCTGCCCAAGAATTGGCATCATTGCTACATGCTATCGTGAAATTCTCACTAAAGGATTGGGCCGCACAAATATGGACTGATTTGGGATTGGTACAGTTATCCCCACCAGTGTTACAGTTCGCTAATAAATAGTTGGAACAAAAAAATGAAATGAATAAAAGTGTAAAACGTTTCATGGTGTGTTTATTTGAATGAATGAATTTCTTTATTTGTAGGGTTGGGTTAGAACCTATCAGAATGTTCGGGTAAACATATTATTTGATGTAGTAACGTATCGAAAGGCTATAATGCTTCAAAATCAGATATTTTATTCTGTATGGATGTCACTTTTTTTGTTGAATTTAGTTTCTGAGAAGACTTCATTGTTAATAAAGCCTACATGTATAGGATTTTGTCTAATATGGAAATATTTTTGATAGAATGCTGTAAAACAGTAACAAACGCATGAACCATCAATCCACACTCTTAGGTATGGTAGTTATTCTATTTTTAGGAATGACTGCTTGTAGGACCCAGTTGTCCGAACCATTACAACGAACCTATCGTTTTTCGGTAATGTCCCAGCATTCCAGTGTACAATTCCTTTTCAATTCCTCACAATCATATGGAGCATTAAGTAATATTACCTTACCGAGTTGGCAAGGATGTGATGGACAATTCAAGCGGGGAGCATTCACAGAATGTACCCGTATGGCATTGGAGCAATACATCAATGAGGAATTCCAAATCCCATCCCCAGCATTGGATAGCGTAATTGAAGGGAAAGTGAAGTATCAATTCGTATTGAATGAGAATGGAGCTATTGAGAATGGTAGGATTATAAAGAACCCTGGTAGTGGACTAGGGGAGGAAATGGAAAGAACCATCCTATCCCTTACAGAATTGGAACCGGCTAGGATAAATGCCGGCGATTCGGTTGCAAGTGAGATAACCCTGGAAGTATATTGTGATATTGTATTGAGGTAGAAGATTACAATTTTGTATAAGAATATTTTCGGAATACATTTTAAACAACTTCTTAAATTATAAACGATGAGCATAAGACAACTGCCTTTATTCGCTATGTTACTGACACTGGTTTGTGGATGTAAACAGGTGACTGAAGTGGAAATAGGACACAACACTGCAAACGAGGATGAAAAAGTTGATTATAAGAATCTGTTATCCATAGTTCCCTCGAAGATGGATGTACTTTACATCGGAGTGGATAATCCGATTAAAATAGAAACAAATGGAGCTGATCCCTCAAATATGAGAGTATCATGTGCCGGGGCTGGTTGCAATATGACTGGTCGTGCAGGAGCATATGTGATTAAGGTGTCCTCACCAGGTGTTGCAAAGATAATGGCTAGCATTGGTGGTGATTACATAGTCAAGAAATTACGGGTCAAGAGACTTCCGAACCCTATTGCATCACTGGATGCCATGGGGAAGATGGATGGTTCTATATCCAAAGGAGAATTCTTATCCAAAAGGGGGATATATGCTGTTTTGCAGAATTTTGATTATGATGCGCGGTGCATCATACAAGAGTATTCTGTGACCAGACTTTCTACTGATAAAAGGATAGAGACGGTTAGGAATGATGGATATGCCTATTCTGAAACGACACTTCCCTTGGTACAACGTGCTGGAATAGGCGATACATTTCTATTCAGGAATATTATGGCAAGATGTCCGGGGGACTTGGCAGGCAGAAAACTGAATCCCATGGTCTGGGATATTAAGTAATAAAAAATGCCCCGCCAATGGCGGGGCATTTTTTATCGGTATTATGCACCTTGATGTTCCAACATACCTTTCAGTTTCTTCCTTGCAAAGTGGATACGGCTCTTAATGGTACCCAAAGGAAGATTCAACTCCTCTGCAATCTCATCATATTTGTATCCCTCATACCTCATCAGGAAAGGAATCCTGAAATCATCGGATAAGGTATTCACGGAGGTCATGATTTCATCAAATGCCATTTGGCTTTCTCCGGAATTGGCCACAGCAGATTGATTGGAATCCAAGTAGAAGTCATTCTCCGTACTGTCAATCAAAAGATTCCTCCGCTTTTTTTTCCTGTAGTTGTTGATAAAGATGTTCCTCATGATGGTATAACTCCATGCACGGAAATTCGTACCAACGTTATACTTATCCTTATTCTTTATAATCTTGTATGCAGTCTCCTGAAATAAGTCAGAAGCATCATCTACGTTCCTAGTCAGACTATTGGCGAAAGCCTCCAACGACGAACGGTATTCTATAAGCTGTTTACTAATATCAATAACCATAGCTCAAGGGTTTTTGAGTGATTATCCAATTCTAGGATAACCGTGAAATAATCGGATGTAAGATGCTTCGTTTTTCCCTATTCTTCAACTTCTTACTTCCCTGATGTTGTCTGTTCAAAGACAGCTTTGTGTTCTTTATTTGTAATTGGTCTAAATAAGTATAATGCAATATAGGGCCTTTTAGTATTAGATGAAAGCACTTTGTTCGATTATCCTCATAAATATGTCCCAATCGTTACAAAACTCCCTATAGTGTCACTTAGATATAATATTCCTATCAAAACCTGTTCCTTGGTGGATTATGCTGACAATCCGTCATGATTCAGTCCGTACTCATGTTGAAATGTCAGTCCTTACTAGTATAGATTCACAAACATATGACAATGTTGCACCATGAATGACTTTACATTTTATTACTTTTGTTTTTAATGCGTTCGCATTAAAATTCGCTACATTCAAATAGTTCGAGAAATGAGATTACAAATTTTTTGGGTCCTCATGCTAATGGCGTCCAGCCTAACCATCTGGGGACAAGAAACATTTCCTACCAATGGCGTCTATGACCACAGGGAGGGATTGTATGCCTTTGTGAATGCCACAATTCATACAAGTCCCAATAATATGGTGGAAGATGCCACTATGGTGATCAAGGATGGGAAAATCATATCTGTAGGAGCAGGAGTAACTGTTCCCCAGAATGCCGTGATACACGATATGGATGGAAAACATATCTATCCATCATTCATTGAGATTTTTTCCAATTATGGAATGCCGGATCCCAAATCCGTGGGACAACGCCCAAGGAGACAGCCACAAATGTTGTCTAACAAGGAAGGAGCTTACATGTGGAACGAAGCATTGAAACCTGAATTCAATGCAGATGAAGCGTTCAGTAGTAATCCCAAGGCGGCTAAGGGACTGAGGAAGATGGGATATGGCGTGGTCAACACACATGTCCATGATGGCATTTCCAGAGGTTCAGGGGCATTGGTAAGTTTAGGGAATGCAAATGAACATGAATTGATTCTCATGAATCGCACCGCACACCACTTATCATTCAGTAAGGGTAGTTCGACACAAAGTTATCCGAGTTCCCTGATGGGTGGTATCGCTTTGATTCGCCAGACATATTATGATGCGAAATGGTACGCATCCAATGCCAATGAAGATGAATATAATATCTCATTGGAAGCTTGGAATGACTTACAATCATTACCTCAAATTTTCGCTGTAAGGGATAGATTGGATATTTTCAGAGCAGATAAGATTGGAGATGAATTCAATAAGCAATATATCATCAAGGGAGGCGGAGATGAGTACATGAGACTGGATGCCATCAAGAAAACTGGTGCATCCCTGATTGTTCCCTTGAATTTCCCTGATGCCTATGATGTATCCGATCCGTATGATGCCATGCAGGTAAGTCTTTCTGATATGAAACATTGGGAATTGGCACCTTACAATCCGGGCCAACTGGAAAAGGCAGGAATTACATTTGCCTTGACCATGAAAGGTATGGAAAGTGCAGGGGACTTCATGTCCAATATCAAGAAAGCCATCAAACATGGTCTTTCAGAGGAAACTGCTTTGGCAGCATTGACTACCGTTCCTGCCAGAATGATCAAGGCAGATAATATGGTGGGAACACTGGAAACAGGAAAATTGGCCAATTTCATCGTTACCGATAAACCTGTTTTTGAGGATGGTGCTAAGATTTACCAAAATTGGATTGGTGGTGAGGGATTCGTTTTGAAAGGATTTTCCGAAGAAGCAGATATCAGCGATGGGGTTTATAATTTTAATGTAGGAGCTAAGACCCATAAACTTGAAATCACATGGAAAGACGACCAACCCAAATATGTGATTGAAGTGAATGATTCCACTGAAATAGGTGTGAAGTATAGCTTCGATAATGGAATTATTTCCTTGTCTTTCAAGGAAGATGACCAAAAGGTTCGACTTTCAGGTACAGTAAAGGATGGTTCCGCCAAGGGACAGGGTTATGATGGTAACGGAGAATGGGTCACTTGGAGCATCTCACCTACAAGAGCATTGGTGGATAAGGAAGACGGAGAGGAATCCAAGGACAGTGATTCGGAAACATCCAAGGATGAGGAACTTGCAATTGGTAGTGTCACTTACCCTTTCCTGCCTTATGGTTGGGAGGAGCAACCTAAGGCCAAGTCCACATTAATCAAGAATGCCACACTTTGGACGAATGAAAAAGAGGGGAACATCAAAGCGGATATCCTATTGGTGAATGGTAAGATTTCCCAAATAGGGGAATCCTTGAGTGTCAGTGCGGATGTAGTCATAGATGCCGAGGGAAAACATGTTACGAGTGGAATCATAGATGAACATTCACATATCGCAATCAGTAGGGGAGTGAATGAGGGGACACAATATTCATCTGCGGAAGTAAGTATTGCTGATGTGGTGAATTCCGAGGATGTGAATATTTATAGGAATCTAGCAGGAGGTGTTGTTGCAGCCCAATTGCTTCATGGTTCAGCTAATCCGATTGGTGGCCAATCAGGAATCGTGAAGTTCAGATGGGGATTGACACCTGAGGAAATGAAGATTCAGGGCGCTGACCCTTTCATTAAGTTTGCATTGGGTGAGAATGTAAAACAATCCAACTGGGGTGATGAGTATAGCATCCGATTCCCTCAGACCAGAATGGGTGTGGAAGCAGTTTATGAAGACCACTTTACCCGTGCTAAGGAATATGGTATTAAGAAAAGGAGCGGACAGCCTTATCGCAAGGATCTCGAAATGGAAACCCTACTCGAGATTGTCGAGAGCAAGCGTTTTGTTACCTGCCACTCCTATGTGCAGAGTGAAATCAATATGTTGATGAAAGTAGCGGAGCGTCATGGTTTCACCCTGAATACATTTACGCATATACTCGAAGGATACAAGGTAGCGGATAAGATGAAAGCACATGGAGCAGGAGGTTCTACTTTCTCTGATTGGTGGGCTTACAAATATGAGGTAATTGATGCCATCCCGTTCAATGCTGCCATCCTGAACAAGATGGGAGTCGTTACGGCATTGAATTCAGATGATGCGGAAATGTCCAGAAGGTTGAATCAGGAAGCAGCCAAGGCTGTGATGTACGGGGGAATCAGCGAGGAAGAAGCCTGGAAGATGGTAACCCTGAATCCTGCAATACTTCTGCATTTGGATGACCATATGGGAAGTCTGAAAGTAGGAAAGGATGCGGATATTGTTATCTGGTCGGATAATCCATTATCCATTTATGCCAAGGCAGAGAATACTTTCGTGGATGGTGTGATGTATTATGATATGAATAGGGATTTGGAAATCCGTAAGGAAATCAGCACGGAAAGAAATCGACTGATTCAAAAGATGATAGGAGCCAAGGAAGGTGGAGCACATACGCAACCACCAGCCATGAAATACTACCATCATTATCATTGTGACCATATCCATGATGAGATGGGTGAACAACAGCACCAACACGAGGAACACCAACATCACGACCATTAATTCAAAATGAAAATTGACATGAAATATATATCATATATCATATGCCTGTTGTTTGCTGGCCAATTGGCTGCACAGCAGGTCCCCGCAGAACCACAGTCCAGTCCCATTCTGATTAAGAATGCTACGGCCCACTTAGGAAACGGGGAAAAAATCGAAAACTCTGTCATCGCATTCGAAGATGGTAAGATTACCATTGTGGGCGATGCCAGATCCACCCGTGTGGATGAAAGTAAGTACACCGTAGTCATGGCCTCGGGGAAACATGTGTACCCCGGATTCATTGCAATGAATAGCCAAATCGGATTGGTGGAAGTGGATGCGGTACGTGCTACAAGGGATGATAGGGAAGTCGGATTCTTTAATCCTACCATTCGTGCCTTGATTGCTTATAATACGGATTCCAAGGTAACGCCCACCATTCGTTCGAATGGGGTCATGATGGCCCAGGTCGTACCCCAAGGCGGTAGAATGCCAGGCCAGTCCAGTGTGATGAAACTGGATGGATGGAACTGGGAGGACGCCCAATACAAAGCGGATGATGGCCAGCATCTCAATTGGCCATCCCCATTCAGATTCACAGGTTGGTGGGCAGAACCCGGCGCGATTAAGAAGAATGATAATTATGGTACACAAATGGATGCCATAGACCAGTTCTTCAAGGAAGCAAAGGCATATTTGGAAAAGGCGGATACAGAAACCAAGAATCTGAAATTCGAGGCAATGAGAGGACTATTCGATGGTTCCAAGAAACTTTATATCCATGTGAGTTTTGCCAAACCTACAATGGAAGCCGTCCTTTGGGCAGAGGAAATGGGTATAACACCCGTTATCGTAGGAGGAAAGGATGCATGGCAGATTGCTGATTTTCTAAAGGATCATGATGTGAATGTCGTATTGAGCAATACACAGGCACTTCCGTCAAGGGAAGATGATGACATTGACCAGGCATATAAGAATGCAAAGATGCTCAGCGATGCAGGTGTTTCATTCTGTTTCAGTATGAACGGCGCTTGGGAACAAAGGAACTTGGTTTTCCAGGCAGGTCAGGCTGTCTCTTACGGGTTGGATTATGAAAAGGCCATAGAGGGATTGACTTTGGGCGCTGCTAAGGCTTTGGGTATAGATGAGAATACAGGCTCATTGGAAGAAGGAAAGGATGCCACATTAATCATCGTGGATGGTGATGTACTGGACATGAGAACCTGTGTATTGGAAAAAGCCTATATCGAGGGCGGACAAATTGATTTGGATAATAAGCAAAAAGCCTTGTCAAGGAAATTCACGGAGAAGTATGATATAGATGTGGAGAATGATTAGGTGATATCACGAAGAAGTGAAAAGGGACGATTGAAATTTCAATCGTCCCTTTTTTCGTTATTCTTCCTCCTCGACACAAAGTACTTTCTTACCTTTCACAGAACAAGGTTCTTCGCAATTGAAACAAATACACCTGAGTTCTTCCCTGGGTTGAAGTTTCTTGTCCCCATTCTTGTCATTCCAGAATAGGAAACATTGCTTACAGTCCTCATTGCCCGGAGAAATTTCGTAACAAACACCCATCGGTGTATTGACAGTCACTTTCCTCTTGATTTGATAGGTCTTGGAATCCACAGGAAAATCAATTTTCTTCTTCATCTGATTAGATGGTGGCGCGAGACTCTTTCGGGCTTTCTTGGAAAAATTCAGGTCCAGATTCCAATCAATCTTACCGACTAATTCAGGAACAGGTAACTTGAAATAGGGTAGGGAATCGATGATTTGGGCGTTGCTTTTGTTGGGGCTGATAAAAACAAACAATACCATTAAGGGCAAAATGATTCCTAAGTGTTTCATAACAACTGTTTTTGATTTGAATATGAATGTAATGTTATCCAATAACAGTTGCAATATCCCAACATTCAAACTCTGCTACATCACCCGATTGGGTGAATATGCCTTTTCGTGGAATTATCCCCGCTTCAATTCAAAAACAGTGATTTCAGGATAAATACCCACCCTGAATGAGAAACCCTCCAGCATACCGAATCCTCGATTCACATACAAGTACCTACCAGCTTCTTCATACAAACCTGCCCATTTCTTATAAAAATATTTTCCTGGACTCCATTTCATTCCCAATAACTCGACACCCATTTGGGCACCATGCGTATGGCCACTCAAGGTAAGATGGACTTTCTTGTCATGTCCCTTGACCTGGGCATCCCAATGTGTGGGATCATGTGACATCAACACCTTGAAATCATCTTCAGGAATATCGGCAAGCGTACCATCAAGATCTCCTTTCTTTGGAAAGAATCGGGCCTTACCCCAATTTTCAACCCCCATAATCCTGATGTGTTCCCCTCCTTTTTCCAACTTGACCGAATCGTTATTGAGTAATGTCATGTTGCATTCCCCGAATTTCTCCTTGACCCTTTTTCGATTTTCAGGCGAACGACTCTCAGGGTCCCGATACCCATAGTCATGATTGCCCGTTACGGCATATTGTCCATAAGGAGCGTCAAGGATTTTGAATTCATCCACATAAGGATCTACTTCTTCTGCCATTTGATTTACCAAATCACCCGTGAATAAAATGACATCCGCAGCTTGTTCCTGCATCAATCGAAGCCCTTTCCTTACCCCGGAGATACTATCGAAACTCCCTGCATGAAAATCTGAGAATTGGGCAATCTTGAATCCGTCGAAAGCCTTCGGCAAATCCTTGAAGGACAACTGCACATTCCTAACCTTGTAATTGTATTTCCCTCTTGTCATCCCATGAAGGAAAGTAAAGAATGGGATGGAAGCCACCATTATGGATAGTTGCTTGATGAATGTCCTGCGACTATCCACCCTTACGGGTAATGATTCGGCACCTGATGACCACTTGATGCAATATTCTATAAACTTATAAAGATCTCCTATGAATAGGATGGGAACGAAAACAATGAACTTGATAATAAACATCATCCATACGAACGACTGTAGCATATTGGTCCAGATGTTGCGTTCCCCGCCGCCTTGTGTAATGTACAGGTAAAGGAATAGCATCCCACCATATTGGATGAATAGGGTACTGAAATAAACAATCTTCCCGATTCGCTTGGCTCGATCACTTGGAAAAGCAACGTGAACCTTGCTGAAATAAATGTATAGGTCAGGTAGAATGAGTATGAGTACGAAAAGAATGAAGAATAATATACGATCCATCAGTGAAGATTGCTTAGGATGATTTCTAATGCTATACAACCAACGTATTGCAGCTTGTATTGGTTGACAGAACAAGACCCAAATTACAACCTAACCTACCAATTATGATATCCCTTGGATGAATGCCACTATTATCCGGATATAAACCCAGGGAATGTGGCTGTATCCTAAGTTATGTTTAGGAAAGACTAATCTTACCCATCATGGGAAATGTTATTACTTTTGTAATGAAAATTGAAAAATAATGTCTGATAATAGAATACCCGTCACCATTGTTACCGGATTCCTAGGAGCTGGTAAGACTACCTTATTGAATCACCTGAATGAAAGAAATCAAGGGAAGCGATTTGCTATCATTGAGAATGAATTCGGAGAAATTGACATCGACAGTGAATTGGTCGTCGGAGTGGATGATGGTATCTTCGAATTATCAAATGGATGTATTTGTTGCGAGCTGAATGACGAACTGATCGAAGTGCTTCAAAAACTGCTCAATAGCAAGCATAATATAGACCACCTGATAATTGAGACAACAGGAATGGCAGAGCCTGACGGTGTGGCCCAAGCCTTTATTGCCGACCCGGAAGTACAGCAGTATTTCAGATTGGATGGTACAGTTTGTTTGGCTGATGCCAACCATATAGAGGATATGCTATCTGAAAGGGAAGAAGCCCGTAGGCAAGTTACATTTGCAGATCATATCATTATCAACAAGAAAAGTGATGTGGAGGCAAAGTATTTGGAGGACATCCGCAAGCAACTGAAGCAAATGAACCATCTGGCCTCAATCGAAGAAACGGATTATGCCAAGGTAGGGGAACAGGTATTATCGCTAAATGCCTATGAAACCGAGACCGTTGAGGAACGATTAGCGAAAGCTGCCGAGATTCATGACCACCATCATCACGATCATGTTTGTGGGGAACATTGCGACCATCATCACGACCATGAACACCATCATCATCATTCGGATGTGGTTTCCCATAGTTTTGTCATTGATGAACCTTTTGACCTATTGAAATTCAGGCATTGGATTAATGTCCTTCTGATGATTCAGGGAGAGAAAATCTATAGAATGAAAGGTATCCTCAACTTTATGTACAAGGATGAGAAAATGATTTTCCAGTCGGTTAGGAATATGCACGCATTTCAAGCGGGAGAACCTTGGGGAACAGACAAAAGACAATCCAAATTAGTGTTCATCGGCCCGGGATTGGATAAGGCAATGTTGGAGAAAGCATTAAGGTCTTGCCTCCATTCGGAATCCTACTTCGCATGAACGATACAAATCGCACGGCTCATCGGATATTGGTTATTACAAAAGCCTAGTGATTGAGATAAGGGAGGCCTGGTATGATTTCTTGTCATGCAGTTGGCGACTAACCTTGGATAGAAGCTTGCAAAACGCAGCCACAATTCGTCTTTGGTTTCACTAACCTGACATTTATGGTCTAAAATCTTATCTTGTAGATGTTTATCGAGGAATCATAATAATAAGACGGATAATGAAAAGAACATTTACCCTTATTTTCTTTTTGGTAATAGGGATTCGCATATCTTACTCCCAAGTGAATTGGGCGGATGATGTGGCTTGCATCATTTATTCCCATTGTACGGAGTGTCATACGGCTACCGGAATAGCCCCGTTCAATTTGGAAAGTTATCAGGATGCATTCACATATAGATATGCCATCCAAGGAGCTGTTGCAGACAAATCCATGCCGCCTTGGCCGCCTAATCAGGATTTTAATGCAATGGCACATGCCAATGAATTGACGCAAGATGAAATAGACCTGATCAGTGCATGGGTGAATGCCGGTGCTCCGGAGGGAAATCCCATGGATGCACCCGAGCCTCCAGTCTTTGATAATCCTGAAGTCATTACGGATCCGGATTATGTAGTGGAGTTACCATCTTATACTGTCCCGGCTTCCAATGATGATTTGTACAAGTGTTTTGTCATTCCTACCGATTTGGGAGAGGATAAGAAAATAACGGATATCGAAATCATTCCGGGCAACCGAAATATCGTACACCATATTCTGATGTATCAGGACATCTCTAACCAATCCGTTATCGAGGACCAGAATGACCCTGATATAGGGTTTACCTGTTTTGGAGACCCTGGGTCACAGTCAGCTGAATTGATGGCCGGATGGGTGCCAGGTTCCAGACCTGTGGATTTGCCACCGGGAATGGCTATTCCATTACCGGATGGTGCCAATATCATCGTTCAGATTCATTATCCCGAAGGTTCGGAAGGTGAAACGGACCAAACCAAAATCAATCTGAAATTTTCTGATGAATCGGGCTTAAGGGATATTCTGAATTTTCCCATCCTGAATCACCTCACTACCATCAATGAACCGCTGTTCATCCAACCCAATCAGGTCAAGTCATTCCATTCCCAATTCCAATTGCCTGTCAGTGCTACAGGAATCAGTGTGGCTCCCCATGCGCATTTGGTTTGTACTTCCATGAGAATGGAAGCAGAATTACCGAATGGGAATATTGTGAATCTGATAGATATCCCAGAATGGGATTTCAACTGGCAAGGATTCTATAGTCTGGAATCACCGGTGATATTACCACAAGGAACCATCCTGCACGGATATGCTACCTATGATAATACATCCAATAATCCTAACAATCCCAATAATCCGCCACAACCAATTTATGCAGGCGAATCCACTACTGATGAGATGATGGTGTTTTATGTATCCTTCATGTTGTATCAGCCGGGTGATGAGAATCTGGTATTGAATCCTGATGGAGGAGAGCATTGGGGACACCACGAAGATTGTGAGCCTAGTTCAACAGTAGGATTGTTGGAATTGGAAGAAAAGGTCGATGTTCGTTTCAGTCCTAATCCGATTCATGGCCAATCGACACTTTTCATAGATATAGACCAACCTGCGAGTACAGCTTCATATCAGGTTGAATTCACGGATTTGGTTGGAAGAAAAGTAGCTGACTTCACATGTGATTCCAATTGCAGTATCACATTACCGGATAGTATGGGTGAGGGCGTTTATCTATTCAGGATATTGGAAAATGGAACTCCAATCACCAATGCTCGTAAGATAGTTGTATTGAAATAATCATAAATTTTATTGTCATATAATGAAAAAACTTTACAGTTTAATTGTATCCATTTCATTGTTCAGTTATGCATATGCCCAGCCTACATGGTCTGAGGATATAGCTTGTATCGTGTATACACATTGTAGTTCTTGTCATAATGATGTAGGAATAGGTCCTTTTAATCTAATGAATTATCAGGATGCATTCACGCACAGATATAGTATGAACAATAGTATTTCCAATCGTATCATGCCACCTTGGCCACCGGATCAGGATTACAGGGAGATGGCACATGCCAATTCACTGACTGATGAGGAGATTGCCTTGTTTGAGGAATGGGTGAATGCCGGTGCTCCGGAGGGAGACCCGATGTTGGCACCGGACCCGCCTGTGATAGAAACAAGTATGGAAATTACGGATCCTGATGTGGTATTCACTACAGAAACATTCACAGTCCCATCTATCAATGATGACCTTTACAAATGTTTCGTTATCCAGACGGATTGGCCGGAGGATAGATATGTATCCGCATTGGAAATCGTTCCGAATAATAGGAATATCGTACATCATGTATTGGCTTATCTCAATATGACAGATGACCCTGTTCAGGATGATTTGAACGACCCGGCAATAGGCTTCGAATGTGGAGGAAGCCTTGAGGGAGGTGATAATGTCTTATTTGGCGAATGGGTACCAGGCTCAAGGGCGAGATTCCTACCCGATGGTACAGGAATCAGGGTGCCGAGCGGAGCCAATATCGTTATACAGGTACATTATCCCGAAGGAACCTCGGGTGAAACGGATTTCCTGACATTCAATATGAATTTTGCAGAGGGGAATAATATCAGGGAAGTATATCAGGACCAGACCTTGGATCATATTGATGATATCGAGAATGGCCCACTGATTATATTACCATTCGAAACCAAGACATTCCATGAGAAATATGTCTTGCCCGAAACACGTACATTCTTGGCAACAGCACCGCATGCTCACTTGATTTGTACAAGAATGTGGTCCTTTGCCATTACTCCGGCCGGAGATACCATCAATATGGTGAATATTCCGAATTGGGACTTTGATTGGCAGGGTTTCTATGATTATCCTGAACCCATCATCCTGCCAGCGGGAACTGAACTTCATGGCTATGCGAGATATGAGAATACCTTGGATAATCCTAATAATCCGAGTAATCCGCCAGCCTTTGTATTCCTAGGGGAAAATACAACAGATGAGATGATGATTTTCTTCTATTCGTATCTCTTTTATGAACCGGGCGACGAGAATATCAGTATTGGTGGTTCTGGTCATATGGACCATTATGGTGATTGTGAGAATGTCTCTACGAGTATCGAGGATATCGAAGCAGAAAACCATATTGCATTCATGCCTAACCCTGTGGATAGCGACCAACTTTACATAGAATGGGCTGAAGCACCTGTTGGTGATTATACATTCGAACTCATGGATGTATCTGGTAGGACACTACTCTCTACAACATGCCAGTCTGATTGCACCATTGATTTGAAAGGTATTTCCAATGAGGGATTCTACATTGGAAGAATCATTCAGGACGGCAGATTGCTGAAAACTGAGAAAGTACTCATCATACGTTAAGGATTCCATCAAATCCATTTAGAGGGGAGATTTCCATATGTCGGAAATCTCCCCTCTTTTTTTAGAATCAGATTTGTAATGAATTGTTTAAATATTCTTTACGAATTGAAATAAAGCTAATGTATGGATTTTTATAAAAACATTATTCGCACATATCGGATTGAAGATGTATGACAGATTTTAGTAATGTTTGGCATGGTTTTTTGAGAATACGGTATAGTTGGCCAAGTATAGGCCGTTGAGAGAACTAAAGAATCCAGATTTAGCTATGAGAAACTAATCTTCCCCTTTTTGATTCTTGGTACTTATTGGAAAAACAAAAACTAGACAGAGCAAATGCTTCTGGCTGGACACTATTCTATTGCCTGGATTAAAACACAAAGCACAAGACAAGATTGAGCACACTATTTCTAAAACTAAACATGTATGAGAAACTTTTATCTAAAAGCCGCTTTGGCTATGCTGCTCCTCCTCCCAGCTTTACTAGGAACAGAGAGAGTAAAAGCTACGAATACATCCTATGATAATCATTCGCTTGCTGCTCCAGTGGTAGGTGATGATGTGTTTTCTACAAGTGAGGGTGTACCCATTTCAGGTAATCTTCTGACTAATGATTCCAATCCTGAAGGAAATGGAATGAATATGGTCATTACACCTTTTCCGCCTCCAAGTAATGGTTCAGTCTTCATCAATATATCCGGGGATTTCAGCTATACTCCTAATCCAGGATTTACTGGAGTAGACCAATTTGGTTACAGAGTATGTGATGATTTGGATAATTGCAGTATGGGAACAGTAACCATTTATGTACAGCCTGACGGTTGTACCCCAACAGTACAAACCTACAATGAAACCAGTTGCGATTCCTGCACACTGGTTTGTTTGGATATAGCCTTATTGGATTTGCAAAATAACTACGAACTCACGCAGAATGGAGGCCCGTATTATGGTGAATTAACAGGTTGTAATTCCAATTCCATTAATGCATATGCTTACTTCGGCCTATTGGGTCAGGGAAATTTGGGACCCTATGAGATTCTTTCTTGGGATATTGACGGAACGGTTTACACTGGCTCATTCAATAATCCACAGGAACTCGTTGTTCTGATGAATCAATTGGATCCCGCAGGAGGATGGTTTCTGAATAGCCCGCAATTATTGGTAATGGGAGGTTCAAATACAAGTAATTATGGCACGATGACAGTGGAGAATAGTTCCGTAGGCTCAACCACCAATTTGATATATAATACACAAACCATAGATTACGGTACAATCGTATGCCTTGAATCAGGTGAACATAACTTGGTATTCAACCCCTTGGATGGTAGTTGCCCAGAGGAAATGGCAACAGTAACCATCGATTGTAATATCACACCACCGAATGCAGAGGATGATGCATATTTTACGGATGAGGGTGTAGCGATGAATGCTAATGTTACCAATAATGATTCTGATCCGCTTGGTGGAACATTGTTGGTGAATCCAATACTGATTTCTAATCCAAGCAATGGTATGGTTACCATGAATGGTAGTGGTAGTTTCATCTACACTCCTGAACCGGGTTTTGCAGGGATGGATAGTTTTATCTACGAAGTTTGTAATGCGGAGGGTTGTGACCAAGCTACGGTCACGATTACAGTGGAGGGCGTAATGAACAATCCGCCAGTAGCCGTGGATGATGCCTATACCGTAAATGAGGGAGAAGTATTCACTAGCAATGTACAAATTAATGATAGTGACCCTGATGGAGATATCCTGACGGCAACCATTCTAACTATTCCCAATAATGGTGTGATTATGCTCAACGTGAACGGCTCATTCACCTATGCACCTACTGATGGATTCACAGGAACGGATTTATTCTCATATGAAATATGTGATCCTACAGGAGCATGTGACCAAGCAACAGTGGTCTTCACCGTTGTAGAGGTAAATGCTCCACCAGTAGCCGTAGACGATGCCTATACAATGATTGTGGGAGAAACGCTGAATGATAATGTAATAACGAATGATAGTGACCCGGAGAACGATAACCTGACCGTATCCACATCTCCTGTTTCAGGCCCACAAATGGGAATTCTTACATTGAATCCTGATGGTACATTCACTTATCTTTCATCACCGGTATTCGTTGGGACTGACCAGTTTACTTACGAATTATGTGATGATGCAGGAAATTGTGTGACAGCAGATGTAGTCATAACGATTCAGGATGATACACCGAATGCTCCACCAACAGCTGTGGATGATAATTACACCACAGTAGAGGATGTACCTGTAATGGCCAATTCAATCGATAATGATTCGGATGAAAATATGACAACATTGACTGCGAGCCTATTGTCCCAACCAGCCAATGGAGCAGTTACTTTCAATGCTGATGGAACATTCACATATATGCCTTTTGCAGGTTATATCGGTGATGACCAATTCACTTATGAAATATGTGATGACCAAGGCCAATGTGACCAAGCAACCATCAGTATCACCATTGAGGCTGATTGTGGAATCACTCCGGAGGTTTTTACATCTGAAAGTTGTGATTCTTGTGTGTTTGTTTGCTTGGATCTTCCTTTTGATGATGTGGATGATTATACAATCACAGTAAATGACGAACCCTATTTCGGAGAGATGTTGGCTTGTGATTTTGATACGGTGATTGCATATACCTACTTTACCTTGTTGGGACAGGGAAATGAGGGCCCATATGATTTACTTTCTTGGGAAATTGATGGCAATTCATATACTGGCTCTTTTAATGACCCTGCCGAATTGGCAGCATTGATGAACAGCATCGACCCACAAGGAAACTGGCAACAATTACCTGGTACTTTCATCATTTTTGGAGGTGTCGAAACATCTACATATAGTGTGATGATGGTTCAGAATCTAGCGGCGGAGTTCTCTTTTTCCGAAATTGGTTTCAATGAGGGGGAAATAGCAAACGGAACGGCCATCTGTGTTCCAGAGGGACAACAAACGATAGAAGTTACTTTTATGGACGAGGATTGCCCACAATCAGTAGTGGAAGCTACCATTGATTGTATTAGTAATGACCCTCCTGTCGCAGTGGATGACGTATACAGTACCACCATGAATATGCCGATTACCGAAGTGGTGACAGAAAATGATTCTGATCCTAACGGGGATGCTATCCAAGTCAGTACCGTATTGGTGTCCGGACCTACGAATGGAGCTGTGAATATTGTCAATACTGGTGATTTTACATATACTCCAAATTCGGGATTCTCAGGTACGGATATGTTCACCTATGAGGTATGTGATGGTTCTGGATTATGTGATACTGCTATGGTAACCATTGTTGTGACGGATGACTCACAAAATAATCCGCCTTTGGCCGTAGATGATAATTATACCACAGAAGTGGATGTTCCTGTGAATGATAATGCCATGGATAATGATTTTGATCCTGATGGAGATGTCATTCAATCGAATCCATCCCTGATTGCAGAGCCAACCAATGGTACGGCATCCTTGAACTTGGATGGAACGTTCGTTTACACACCTGATACAGGGTATGTAGGGACGGATGAGTTCACCTACGAAATATGTGACCCAGAGGGATTATGCGATACGGCAGTAGTAACCATCGTCATCGTGAATCCAGCACAGAATAATCCTCCGCTTGCTGTGGATGATACCTATACCACAGAAGTGGATGTTCCTGTGAATGATAATGTAATCAATAACGATTCTGACCCTGATGGGGACGAAATTGAAGCAGATACAACGCTAGTGACATTACCTACCAATGGTACTGTCGAGTTGGACTCAACTGGTAGTTTTGTTTATACACCCAATCCGGGTTATGATGGAACAGACGAGTTTTCCTATGCCATATGTGACCCTGAGGGACTTTGCGATACGGCACTCGTAACCATAACGATTGTGCCTGCTCCTTGCGTTCCAGCGGATTTGATGGATGTAACAGTTGTCAATGCCAATTGTGGAGCATCCGATGGTCAGATTGATTTGGTACTAGGGGATGATGATGCGCTTTATACATTCATATGGGCTGATTCCGATGGTATTCTGGAAGAAATCGGAAGTACCTTATCAGAACTTTCACAAGGGGTATATGCAGTAACCATCACAAATGTGGATGATGCGAGTTGTACCGTCATAGAATCAGAAATTATTGTCAGTGAGGGTAATATTGCCGTTACTGATGTAAATACCGAAGTGGCTACTTGTTCTGCTGCGGATGGTGAAGCTACTTTATTGCCTGATACCTATACTTATACATGGCCAGATGGCACAGTAGCGAATACAAGAAACGATTTGGCTGTAGGGGTTTATAGTGTGACAGTTACGGACCTCAGCCAACCGGACTGCGAAGTCGTGGTGGATGTAGACATTATCAATGATACACCATTGGTGGTGGATGCATCCATTACACAGGCTTATTGTGGCTTTGCGAATGGGAATGCCAGCATTAATGCCACAGGAGGTAGTGGTAATTACACTTATACATGGAATGATGGCAGTACAAACATGGATAGGGACGATTTGATTGCTGGCGTGTATGAAATTACTGTTACGGATGAGGATAATGGATGTGAGGTGTTTACCTCCATTACGATTACAGGAAATGAGAATTGTAATGATACCATTATGATTATTGCACCGCAAGCCCTTGCATTCGATACCTGTCTGACGGATTTGATAGATCTGCCGGGTGATATCACGAGTGGTGTGGTTTGTCATGATGATGCCATCACCGTGCTAGCCCTCGTCAATCAGGATGATGCATGTGTGAATTTGGATCCTAATGATGATTTCGTTGGTATGGATACCCTTTGTGTATACCATTGCAATGAATTCGGTTATTGTGATACGACCACCATTATCATAGAAATCGAAGCTTCATGTACGAATAATTTCCTTGGAATGGACAATGAGGTTCTGGAAGCGGATGATTGTGCAGGAACCGCTGATTTCTGTTTCCCGATACCATTTGGTGAATTCCAGAATTACGAAATTTTTGATAATGGTGAAATGGTTACCACAGGTATAGCAGGTTGTAATTTCGATACGATTATTTCCTACAACTATTTCACATTGGTCGGAAATGGTGAATTGGGACCTTATATCCTGGATTCATGGACAGTGGATGGGAATACATTTTCAGGTGAATTCCAAACCATATCTGATTTGGTCGATTCCATGAATATTTGGAATCCCGGAGGACAATGGGAATTGGATGCTCCGGCAGAACTCATCATAGGCCTGAGTGGCGGTACGGATTATAGTGATATGTTAATCACACACCCATTAACGAATTCCAATTTCGATATCGGTTTCAATATCGGTGAAACTTCGAATGGGACATTCATAGAGTTGGGTGTGGGACTACACGAAATCATCGTAACGGACCTATTGAATGATTGTAATGATACCGTGATGGTGGAAGTATTTTGTCTAGTCAATGAAGTCCTCTATGATACTATTGACATCCAACAAACCAATTCCATCTGCTTTGATATTCCTACCAATCTTCCCGGGCTTGTAGATACTGCAGGTGTGGTGAATATCTGTCCTGAACAATCCGGAAACAATATCCTGTTTGATGATCCTTTGGTCACAGATAATCAGATCTGTATCACCTATACGGGCTTGTCCATCGGTACGGATACGGCATGTATTACCATCTGTGATGATTTGGGTGCCTGCGAAACTACGACCATCGTAGTAACGATAGAACCTGAACAACTCAATAATATCATAGATACCATTTATGTGGATGATTTCGAGATTGTTTGTACGGATGAATTCGATTATCAGGAAATATTTGCCACAATGGAAAATGATTGTAGCGAACTGGGAGGTGAGAGTGTAGTATTCGATATAGATACAACATCGGGTTGTGTTACCTACACAGGATTGGAAGTAGGTACGGATACGGCTTGTATCGTATTCTGTGATGATTTGGGTGTTTGTGATACCGCATATATGTATATCCATGTACTGGATACTTCTGAGGTAATCAATCCGATTTTACCAATAGCAATGGCTGATTCTGATAGTACGTTCCAAGGCGTTCCGGTATCTATTGATGTGGTAGCCAACGACACCCTGAATGGAACCATGCAAACCTTGTTCATTTTGGAAAATCCAGGTAGTGGTACGGCCATAGTAATGGGAGATACGCTCATTACCTACACACCCTCTGCCGGATTCTGTGGTCAGGATTCATTCATCTATATGATTTGTAATGAGACAGATTGTGATACGGCTATGGTGAATATATATGTCGAGTGTACGGAATTCACCGTTTATAATGCCATATCTCCAAATGATGATGGTGTGAATGATGTACTGGAAATTGCAGGAATCGAACAATACGATAGGGTATCGGTAACGGTATTCAATAGGTGGGGTTCAGTCGTGTATGAATTGAGGGATGACCGCTACTCTAACATTCCGGATGATGAGGGCAAGGGTCCTTGGGACGGAACCTGGGACGGACGAGAATTGCCGGATGGCACATATTTTTATTGCATAGAATTACCTGAGGAATTAGGAGTAAGAACTGGATATATCCAACTCCAACGCTAGGGCTTAATTATAACGAGGCACACTAAACTAATGAGAGTATCGGAGGTCATCCTTAGGGATGGCCTTTGGTCATTTAGAGCGGAATGGTATTGAATCAGAACACAACGGTAACCTCTAATTCCAATTCCCAATTTTTCCTCAATTCATCCAGTGTCTTCTCAAATATTCGTTCGGGTTGTCGTTTTTCATCATAATTACCCGAGTCCCTACGACCATTACCATTGGCATCTTCAATGACCTTGATTTTATACGTTCCTGATGGAAGTGTCTTGAACGTTTGTTGGATGCTCGATTGTTGGCTAGCCTTGAATTCAAAAAGGGATTCATTATTACGGGTTATTAATTCTACGATATAATTGATGCTTGAGTCAGGGAATACGACTGTGAGGTTGAGGTCTCCGAATTCATCCATGGGTAATACATGGATTTTTTGAATCAATGTATCATTCGTATTGCCGAATATATCCTTGATAGCTCCCGGAAGTAAGGTGAATTCATATTTCTTATCTTCCTCATTGTCAAAATGCAATTGTAAATCCCTAGGATTTTCAGGTATTCGAATTTCCAATTTCCCGGAATAGGGTAGAGAATCCCTTGTGACTTGAATCAGGGACGTATCCCATTCCGCAATGGGTAGGTTGAATTTGATATCGAAAGAATCCTTGATACTGAGATCCTGTTCTTTCAAGGGTTTTAATGTATTCAGCGTAACGGACTTCCTCTTTTTGGTCGGAATTTCGAATTGGATGGTATCATAGAATTCATCGCGTGGTAGGGCCACCCGGATTTCTCGTTGTAATGAAGAATCCAATTCGGTATACCAAATGATGAGTGTGTCATCCACTATATCCTGATAGATGTTTTCTTGGAACGCATCCGAATAATCCAATTCTACCTCCTTGGGTGACTTATTGAAAAGCAATTTGATCACACCTTGTGACCTGAGTTCCTGGTCGGTGATGAGAAGTGGCGGTTCTTCCTCGAAGATTTTCATCGTGAAATCAGTAATGCTGGTATCCGTCACGATTATAGGCTCATCCAAGAAGCCGATTTTTTCATTGGGGAGGTCAAATAGATAATTGAAATTATTATCCACCAATGCAAATGCCTTGTAAGTCCCTGGTTTCAGGTATTCAAGATTGAAATTCCCACTCTTATCCGTCTTGGCGAAGTAGTAGGGCTTTTCAGTCCGTACTACGGTATCCGCTAAGTTTTCGTAGAGCATGACCAATACATCAGGCTCACCCTTTCCCGATGTCACATCAAAAATCTTTCCTGATGCTTCCAGTGAGTCAATCTCATTTCCTGTGGAAAACACGAATTTCAGATTAGGAGGAATATTGTTTTCAGTCAAATCCTTGACTGCATTTCCAAAATTGATGATATAGGTGGTATTCTCCCTTAAGGTGTCCTTTTCATCAATTTCAATTCTCACGGTCTTTCCTTTCAGTTTGACATCCAATCGCTGGTTCAGTGGTGGAGAAACAACGACTTGGTTGAATGCATCCTCCAACTTGATCCACTCGTCAAAAGTCAGTTCAATGAGCTTTTGGTCAAAATTGATAGAGGGATTGGGAGTGGATTTGAGACTATCAATCCTCGGAGGCTGTTCATCCTTTGGACCTCCCGTAAGTCGGGTAGAGGGATTCGCACACCCCATGGGTATGATGAATATCGCATATCCCAAAAGTAGGATGAGTAGGTATAAAAAGACGGATTGTATCTTCATGAGCATGCAAATGTACCAATTGAGAATCGCAAAATCGGGATATCTGTATTGGGATTATTCCTCGAATAAGGCTTCGAATAATTCATCTACTTTCCCGATGGTATTCACTTGTATATTATAACGGTCCAAGTCCAGTCCCTTGGTATTGTATTTAGAAATGAAAAATTGCTCGAAACCCAATCTGTCAGCTTCTTGGATTCTTTTTTCGATTCGATTAACGGCCCTGATTTCCCCTGATAGTCCTACCTCTCCGGCAAAGCAGGTCGTATTGGGGATAGCAATATCCTCCAAGGAAGAAATGAGTGCAGCCACGACAGAAAGGTCAAGTGCAGGGTCATCGGATTTGATACCTCCTGCAATATTCAGAAAGACATCACTGGCTCCGAATTGGATACCGCATCTTTTTTCCAATACGGCTAGTAGCATACTGAGTCGCCTAAGGTCGAATCCCGTAGCAGACCTTTGGGGAGTACCATACACAGCGGTACTGACCAATGCTTGTGTTTCAATCAGCATTGGGCGTAAACCTTCCAATGTAGCGGAAACGGCAGACCCACTCAGGATTTCCTCATGTTGGGATAACAGAATTTCGGATGGATTCGGGACTTCCTTGAGACCGGCAGCTTGCATTTCGTAGATTCCTATTTCATTAGTGGAACCAAAACGATTCTTCACAGTCCTCAATATCCTATAAGTGTAATTTCTATCTCCCTCGAATTGTAGTACTACATCCACTAGATGCTCGAGTAATTTAGGTCCTGCAATGGCTCCGTCCTTATTGATATGACCAATAAGGAATATGGGGATACCTGTCTCCTTGGCATATCTTTGGAGCTCGTTGGCGCATTCCCTGACTTGGGATATACTTCCGGGAGCAGATTCTATAAATGGGGAAACCAGTGTTTGTATGGAATCAATCACAATCAGTTCCGGTTCCAGTTTGTCTGCATGATTGATGATTTTGTCCACTCCGGTTTCTGTAAGGATATAACATTCGGAGGATGGTGTACCAATACGGTCCGCCCTCATCTTGATTTGTTCCTCACTTTCTTCTCCTGAGACATAAAGAATCCTGATAGGCAAATGGATGGCGAGTTGGAGTAATAAGGTGGATTTACCTATTCCGGGTTGGCCACCTAAAAGAATGATTGATCCCTGGACTACGCCACCACCCAAAACCCGATTGAGTTCCTCATCCGGTCCTACAATTCTTTGGGTATTTCCCGCCTTGATATCCGGAAGTACAACCGGGACAGTGCTTTCCTTGGCTTTACCCGATGAACGATAGACTTTTTTCTTTTCTTCGCGGGCATCTCCCTTGGCAATGATTTCCTCCTGGAAAGTATTCCATTCCCCGCAATTATGACATTTCCCCGACCATTTGGGCGAATTTTCACCACAGTTCGAGCAGACGAATACTTTCTTAATTTTAGCCATATGATATCTGGATAAGTACTTTTGAGTGTAATTCTGACAAAAATATAAACTATATCAATGTATTCATAGTTGTTAATGTCATGTCACACATGTTGGATTAAAGGAATAATTGCTGTATATTTGATTAACCTTTCACAGTCACGAGAAAATAATTAGGGAAAATTTTCTTAAATGTGTGACCTATTGAGAACTAGGTCGTCCTAAAGGTACAGAAACACTAAACATGAATACTAAGAGCAAACCAACTGTCAAGAAAGCAGTTCCTAAAGTGGATTCTGCTCATAATAAAATCAAGCCTAAGAAGTCGAGGATAAAAGAAGAAGGAGGGTTGGATAAAGGCTTTATCACAAAATGGTTTATGTAACAGCTTCTGCTGTTTCCATATATAGAATTACCTCTTGCAAAAGAGGAAAGTTTGATTGTTTTTCATTTGGTTTTTTGGGGTTATACAGGGTGCTACAATTGTAGTTACCCTGTTTTTTTATGCCATAATCTGAGTCGTCACTATCTGATTCTATCCCTGACCCTATCTACCTGACGGTGCATTTGCGCAAAGTACTTCTGCCTGAATTTTTCTGCCTGTGTACTAATCTTAACCGATTTTCGGGTAAGATTCTCAATCCAAGCCTGTGTCCTATCACAGAAAATGGTATTGTCTGTTAGTAGATAATCAACGGCGCTTTGTACGAGGTAGGCATATTTCCTATCTCCGGATTTGAGGATGATGGTGTTGTTGGTCAGCGTAACCTCGTTATAATACATTTCGAAATTACCCGGATTGGTAGGGCCATCCTGCTCGGGAAGGAATTTTCCACCAAGTTCCGCTTGCTTCCTTGTGTGGTTGAGGAAATCGTCAATCAGGTCCAATAACCTGAGCGCCACACTTCTTTTTTCAATCACACCCGATTCATAATAATACAATACAGGATTCAGGGTACTACTCATGATTTCTTCAGACCATATTTCCATGGATGGAATCTTCACATATTTCATCATCATTTGCTTACCAATCTGAATCAGAGGGGTATTGGCCTCGTCCAAGGTGAATGTTCTGGCTTTATAATCCTGGATATCATAGATTGTCTTCTTCCAAAAGAACAATCTGAATGCAGCCAATTCAGGGAAACCGAAAATATGAAACATCGGGATATCCTTGGTCGCATAATAAATCTTGGTTTCTCCCATCATATCCGCCTTTTCGAATTCCATGAGGATATTCCGGTAATAATTCTCCAAACTATCAATATTGTAATTGACACCTCTGTACATGAATGGGAAACTGTTCTTGGTATGATGGAACATTGCATCCAGGCTCAACCCGAATTTGCGTGCTAGGAAAACGGCTTCTTCCAAGCTGACTTTGGTTTGTCCTCTCAGTCTGCGATAAGCACTATCTGTGCTTACTTCCAGTAATTCGGCTAGTTCGTGTACCAATGAGGAGTGGGAGGGAAGCTTTTCCTTTACCTGCTCAAACAGTATTTTTTGATCAAATGAATCCATGATGATGAGTTTTTGTGAAATCAATACTTGTGCAATATATGCGAAAATCAAGATTAAGGGCCGCGATTAGTATTAATCCACAAATAGATATTTGCAAAAAATGCAAATAGGGTGATTTGGAAAGGAGCGAAAGAGATGCTGATTTCCCTATTATGGGCGTAGCATTATTCCAAGGAAAAGTAAGTGCGGAGCATGGCTACTTGTCCGGTCTAAGGTCAAGTGTTTCCCTGAGTTTATCCACAAGAGGATTCTGCTGAACCATTTGTTGCCAGATTTCTCTTTGGCTGATTGGTTTTTTGACCTCTGGTTTTTCAGTCTTAGGAGCTAAATCCGGATTCACCCGATATTCAATCATCAAGTGAGGATATTTACAATAGTCCCTAAGGTGGTCAGGAAGATTACTCTCTTGCCTGATATTATTTTCGGCAATACCCGTTCCTATGGTAATAAGTAAGGTCTGTTCGTTCTTCTTACTCAGAATGGCATTTTTCAATGCTAATCGTGCAGAGGGAGAGGTAACAGTTCCAATATACTTTCCCCATGCTTCATTGAGTATATCAAGGCTTGGTGGGTCGACTTCCTCCACACTTTTTACTTCGGCATCCACTTCATCCTGAATGGATTTGAGGGAAGTAATCTTAGGCGAAATCAATCGGGAAGCAGGAACAAACTTGGCATTGCTCTTAGGCTTCTCCATTTTGGGTGGAGTAGCTGCCTTTTTATCTTCCTTGGCTTCAGTTGGAGTGGTAGAAACGGTGGTGTTGCTTAGGTCAGGCGTTTTTTTTTCCGTGGAAATGGCCACAGCCTGTTGGGCGGCTGTAATTCTCTGATTGATATAGCACATCTTAATCAATGCCATTTCAACATGGAGTCGCTTATTCCTTGCCTGCTTAAAATCAACATCACACTGATTACATAAATCCAATGCAGTAAGGAGTATGGCCAATGGTGATTGCTGTGCTTGTTCCTGATACTTGGATTTTAGGGCATCACCCGTTTCCAGGAGTTGTAGGGTTTTTTTATCCTTGCAAACCAGTAGGTTGCGGATGTGTTCCGCTAACCCATTAATGAAGACTTCCTCATCAAACCCTTTCCTGAGTATATCATCAAAGATGAGTAGTAACTCTGAGGAATCGGATGTAAGGAATGTATTCACTACCTTGAAATAATAGTCATAATCCAGAACATTAAGATTCGAAATGACATCCTGATATGCAATCTTATCCCCTGAAAAACTAACAATCCTATCAAATATGGAAAGGGCATCCCTTAGGGCTCCATCCGCTTTCTGACCAATGATATGCAAGGCATCCTTTTCGGCCTTGATATTTTCTTCCGTACAGATTTTTTCTAGGTGTCCTACCATATCGGATATCTGTATCCGTTTGAAATCGAAGATTTGGCATCTGGACAAAATCGTAGGAATAATCTTGTGCTTTTCTGTTGTTGCTAGGATGAATACCGCATAAGATGGTGGTTCTTCCAAGGTTTTAAGGAAAGCATTGAATGCTTGTTGGGAAAGCATGTGGACCTCATCTATGATGAATACCTTGTAATTTCCTTGTTGTGGTTGGAAACGTACCTGTTCGATCAGTGCACGGATATGTTCTACACTGTTATTGGAAGCTGCATCGAGCTCTGTAATATTGAATGAAGCATTGTTGTTGAATGCATCACAACTCGAACAGGTATTACATGGTTCGTGGTCCTCTCCCAGATTTTCACAGTTCAGTACCTTGGCCAGGATTCTGGCACAGGTGGTCTTACCGACACCCCTTGGTCCGCAAAAGAGGAAAGCATGTGCCAGGTGGTCATTTTTCAATGCATTCTTTAATGTGACGGAAACATGTTGTTGTCCGACTACATCGTCAAAACGCAGTGGTCTGTACTTTCTGGCTGATACAATAAAATTACTCATCCTCTTATTGGTGAATGGATTATGGGTTGATATCAGGGAGGAAGTGGAATCCCTGTAACGAAGATACAGAAATTCGAATCAAAAAAGAGGGCTTCCCTAAATTATACTTAGGGACTAGAGTGGTACAGCAGTGAATCCGAAATCAAGTACCACAGGGAATGTGATAGGAGGAAAATCCCTGTAACGTAACCCTATCCTATAAATGAATTGGTCATCAGATAATTCATCCTTGAAGTCGGCCAAGCCCGGAATGATTTCAAGCGTAGTGCCCTCGTTGAAAGGGATGTTGTTCCTGAATGCGAACTCCCAAGGAGTAACAGTCAGATTTTCGTCAGGGTATATCTCAATGACAACTTGGTCGATGAAGTCAAACGGGATACCTTGGGTATTGGTCAGTCTGGCAAAGGAGGGCTGGATCTTACTGATTTGTTCGGGTTCCAATTCTCCTAGGAATGTAGACCAGTTGGCACTCCTGAGTTCACTTTGGAAATAATGGGTCTCAATGGTATTGGCACCGGACTGAATTTCGAAGAAATCCGTATAAATCATATCAATACCCCTATTGCCATCCCTACAGGAATTCAATGTGAGTACCATAGTAGCGATAACCATTAGTATTGAAACCTTTCTCATTCCACGATGAATTTTGAATATGATTGAGAGATAGTGAAAACCCGTTTGTGGTTCTGAAAGCTACGCCTTCTTTCCTTCAACGATGACGGATAGGCCAATGTTGTTCATTATGACCTTGTCTACAATCTTAAATATGGGAACTAGGGCATTATAGAGTTTCATTTGTCCTGTGGGAATCACCTTTTTTCTGAGGATATTCCCGGAAACGAACCAGCCAGCAATTCCTGCCATATTGAAATATTGGGAATGGGTAACTTCCATTTCCGCGGATTTGAACAGGTCTACCAGTTGCTTTCTATTATACCTCCTATAATGTTCCAATGCTACATCAAACTGATTGTACAAAGCTTGGTAGGCAGGTACCAGAATGACCATTGTGCCACCGGGTTTCAGGAGTTTCTTACAATTGACAAGGGCCAACTGGTCATCCTTGATGTGTTCTACCACATTCAGTGCAAAGACACCATCGAATGTGCCGATATGGTCAGCGAATAATGTGTCGAAATCGGGATGGACGATATCCATTAAATCGATTCCTAGTACATTGTCATTCTTACCGAATTCCCGCCTTAGGTAGTTGCAATAGTTTTTTCTGATATCCGTCAGGTGGATTTTTTTACCATCCTTGATGAATTGTTCGGAAATATTACCAATTCCGCTACCGATCTCAAGGATATGTCCATTGAGATTTTTGGAAATGGTTTGGTACATCCACTCATTAAAGCGAGGTGCGGACGAGATGGCCTCGAGTGAGCCCATTCCATCTTCGTCAAGTTCCTTGAAATCAAATGATCTTTCTGACATTATTTACTGAAGATATTATATTTCAAAATACAATAAATTGCTCTGAATCCATCTTTCCAGCCAATTTTCTTCCCCTCCTCATAGGATCTTCCATAGTAGGAAATTCCTACTTCGTAAATCCTGATTTTAGGGATACGGCTGATTTTGGCAGTTACCTCCGGTTCGAATCCGAAACGATTCTCCTGAAGACTAAGGGATTGGATATGCTCTGTCTTGAATAGCTTGTAACAGGTTTCCATATCCGTCAGGTTCAGGTTGGTGAACATATTGGATAGCATGGTAAGCCATTGGTTACCTATGGAGTGCCAGAAGAAAAGAATAGCATGTGGTTTTCCTCCCCTGAATCTAGAACCATAGACCACATCTGCAAAACCATCAAGGATGGGTTGGAGTAAAAGATTGTATTCCTCCGGATTGTATTCCAAGTCCGCATCCTGGATAATCAGGTAGTCACCCTTGGCATGCTGGATGCCATTGTGGAGTGCCGCACCCTTACCCTTATTCACATCATGCTCGAAATACTTGATATCCATATCGGCATTGGCATCCATGTAACGATGGATGGCTCCCTTGGTATCATCCTTGGAACAATCATTCGTGATAATGATTTCCTTTTCCATCCCGCCGACAAGATTTACTGCCTTGATTTTATCCAGAATGAGGTGTATGGTTCTTTCCTCATTATAGGCGGGCATGATGATGGACAATTTCTTTGCCATAAGTATAGTCTAGTTTAGAATCTGAATCCAATCTAGGATTTAGGCCATTCTGTAGGAATGGGTTGCAAATTTAATATTAATCTGTGGATGATTGTAACAAACAAGAGGAGTTATCCAGAAAGGTGCACGCATCCGCTATTATATAGCAAAAACCCTTTCCAGAACCTGAGGATTCAGGATGGAAAGGGTAGAAAATTAAGCCAGGTGTTCTAAATGTTGGCTAACGGTATGAAAATGAACGTTTATCTAGGGACCCTGAATGATCCCGATATCATATGTGATGTCATGGTTGAATCTTCGAATTCAGCACTGAATGTTCCCTCAACATCCTCACCTATATTACCATATTCTGTAATCGTGACCGTTCCCATGAAAGACATGAGGTCTTGGGTGGAGTAAGATTCGCCAGTGGGTATACCCACGGAGAAATATTGTGCATCAAGAGGGAATGTCCCTGTCGTATTACCCATAAAACGGAGGAAACAATAAGCACTCGATTCTGCCCAAATGGTAGTATGCCCTAATGAATCCGAATAGGTCGCATTCAGGAATTGGTTCGATAGGTAACTCTCACCATCCAGTTCGAATAACATAAAGTGTCCCTCAATATCATCACAGGCAGCCAATGCTCCTAGGTTGCTGGTAGTAGCCATATCCACTGTGGTGATTTCCGTTGAGGTAAGGTTATCCAAATCATAACCAATCAGGTCAATGACAGTAGTATTGCAAGCAATGATACTAGCAGAAAAATCACCATTGCCATCAACATCAATGAATTGATGTATTCCATTCCCCTTATCGATTTTGATATATCCATTGGTTACGGCATTTCCATCGCAATCAACCAGTGAACCTGATACAGTATAGACATCCTGGGTACTCATGGTTATGGTAGGAATGACGTCTCCGTCCTGATAGAATGGCCCTGTTGATAGGGATGTGGAAGTACAATTTTGCCAACCGTCCATCACGAGTAGGTCGAATGTCATTCCCACAGGGAATTTACCGCAGTAGAACCCTTCACTATCGGTATAGCCCAATCTACAACTTTGGTAGGTGGGAGCACTTGTGGCACAAGCCTTTATTACGGCACCTACCACAGGGCTTCCGTCGGCATTGACAACCTGACCACTCAATTTGATGATGGGGAATGGGGCATCACAATTCCAGAAAGAAAAGTGACTCACCTGTCCTACATACTCATTTCCAATGAGTGTGGCTTCCCCTTCTTCTTTCCATACCCCTTCTACTTCATCGAAAGACCAAAGTGGTATGGTACTGGGTGCATCACTAATTAGGGATGCATCCACAGGAATGGTAATGGTAGCGGTATTTCCCGCTAGGATATTGAGTTCGTTGCCGGAATCGTCCGTAAGTTCCACTGCGAGCATCCCAAAGGTGGTAAGCCCTTGTTCTTCTCCAGTGGCATCCTCCCCAATAAGGTCCCCCGGCATGAACTCGTCTATCGCCGGATCGGTTGGGTCCAGGAAATGGGCTGCAACATTTACATTTCCCGAATAAGCTGAACCAGAGGAAGTGGAGATACCATTGGCAGGTAAATCGACCTTGGCTCCTGAGGAATGAATCAGTTCGCCACCCGTGGATGATGAAACATTCCCTATGGCAGTTTTTGGATTGAGTTGTATCCTTATAAAACTTTCATTGCTTGTGGGAGTATAGGATCTGGAGCCTTGGAAATAGCCACTGTATTCGACCGTGACGAAAGCTCTGTTGGTCGTAACAGAAGCATTTTCCAATCTGAAAAATCCCTGTTCGTCAGTGGTAGTCATCTGTCCTCCCATACTGACGGATGCACCGAATACAGGAGTTCTATTGTCATCCAATACGATTCCCCTAAGGGAGGTGGTAATGGTTTCTACGGTTGGGTTGTTTGTGCCCGGATTGTCATCCTTACATGAAAATAGGAATAAGGGGATGAGGAAACACAAGAGAATGAATTGTCTCATGATAAGCGTTTTTTCGGTGAAAAAATGATTTTGTGTTATCACAATGGCATACAGGGAAGCTTAAGCATCATAGCAGAATGCAATCATGGGTAGAATAGCACCTATGAGTCAGGCTATCCTGTTCATGCCAAAGGATGAAATTGTTTGTTACTCAAAATAAATCACAAAGTCACTGGAAAAGAGGGGTGCAGAATCTGCAGAGTGGTACCAATAGGCCCCTGATTTTATTACATAAAATGGAAAGGAATACAGGCCATTCGTTCATAGGAATAGCCCAATATTACAATTGGGTTAGAGATTATGTAATGGTGTTTTTGTGTTCTGTTGCTAAAACTTTTGAAAGCGTCAAAATGCTGCCGGCAAGTCAATTGTCAGTTTGGTTATGTCGCATAAACGACATTTCATGTTTATGAAAAGAAAAGCCCCTTGTTGGGAATTAATCCAACAAGGGGTCATACGAAACCTTAATGAAAAGGTATTATTTACTTTCCTTGGGTTTGTCAGTAATGTCTATCACCTTGATTTTGAATACTAATATGGAATGTGCAGGAATCTTGATGTTTTCCTCATCTATAGGCATTGGGCCATAGGCCAATTTGGATGGAATAACCACATAACCTTCTGAACCCTTATTGAAGAAAAGAATTGCTTCGTCCAGGCCCGAAATGGCTTTTCTATTCCCTACCTCGAATTTGAACGGAGCTTTTTCTGTGTTCTTTTCGAAAAGAGTCCCATCCGTAAGATATCCCTCATATTGAATCGTAACTTCCTGTCCCTTTTGGGGATAAAGACCTTTCCCTTTCTTGGTAACCTGATAGCTTACACCTGAACGGGTACGCTTGGCCTTGATTTTATTCTTGAGACAATACTCATGTATGATTTTCTTATCTGCATCGAATCTTTCCTTAATCATTTGGTGGTATCGTTCTCGCTCCTTTGCTTCCAATTCCACCATATAATCATCATATTCCTTGTCATTGAGGACTTTCAGAATCTTAATATCGAAATACACCGGGGTATTGGGTGGAATCATGCTACCTGCACCTGCCTTACCATAAGCCCAGTCAGGGTGTAGGAACAATTTGACTTCACTTCCTACAGGGAACAATTGTAAGGCCCTGTCCCATCCGCGGATTACTTGCCTATATCCCAATTGAAAAACAAATGGGTCCTTTTCTGATTGGTCAAAAATGGAACCATCCAATTTTCGACCCTCAAAATCCACAAGTACATAATCTCCCGCCTTGGGTTTCTTACCCTTCCCCTCTTTTTCAGTTACATAGAAAATGCCCTCCTCAACTTTCTGCGCATCAGCATGATTCTTCTTCAGATACTTATCCAATTCGGGATGTGTCTGGCCCGAAACGAGCGTTGGAGCTAGTATGGTGATAAGGAAAGACAAAAGTGTAATTACATTCAAATGTTTCATAATTCTTGATATTGGAGATTTTGGTTGTTGAACACTCTTATATGGAATTATTACAATGTGTACTAAGATAATGCCAAATACATGGATGATTTACGGATTAACTTTCTTTAATTTACATTCACAAATATTTAATACTACAAAGAGGAGTTGGTTTGTGGAAAAGGGAGGATTTTAGTCCTCAAAGATGGAATTGTCCTTATGTTGAATCCACATGCCAAATAGGAAATCATTATACCTTTAAAGTGCCAATTGTCTTGATGATATGGAAATGATACCAGAACAAATCATTGATTCCGCTGCAGAATCCATCGGTTCCCAGACAGAGGAGGGCTATGAGAAATTATTGGTTGAGTTCGAGAAGAAACAGCCTATCGTATTGGCCTATATCTTTTCCGATAATCTGAATCTCCTTACGGGAGAAGAAAGGAACCTATTGCTTTATCTGGCTTTGGTCACCCGCAAGGCATATATGAAGTCCAACAGATACGACCCCAAATCTCCGACAGAGGATAAGTTGGCGGAAGCAGAAGATAAGAATTGGTCGAAAATCGTGGATAGTAATACAAAGGATTTCCGGGAAAGACTCAATCCTTTCTTCGAGCGTACCCCACAGGAAGATCTCCTTGCATTTTATGAGGATATCCTGATGGATGAGGAAGAAGAAAGCATCACGAAAGCAGGCCGTGAATACATCTTCGTCGCAGCCAAGTCCATTATGGATGTATGGTGTGCATCATCTTGATTTTACCCATTTCCGGGTCGTGATTTGAGTTCCATTATCCAATAAGCTGATTTGATAGATACCGATAGGTAAGTGGGATAACCCTATCTCATGATGACTTGTGGTATTTTGATGTTGTAGGATGCCTTGGGTAACCAATTGGCCATGCATGTTCGTAATCTGGAAACCTAGGGAGCGCCCCATAGGTCCCGTTACCTTGAATCCTAAGCTAGGACTAGGATTGGGAAGAATATCCAACATGATATTTTGTTGGGTTAGATGATGGGTGGATGTTGGGTCGGATACCGTTTCCCCTTCCTCGAATCTGACGATTTGGTTACTGCCTACATCATAATAGTTATCCACTATTCCACTCAACCAACTGACCTGAATGGAATCAACCATGTTGTTGTCCCTGAGACCAAAATGAAGCTGATTGGAATTCTGGGCCAGAAAAGCTTCCCCGCATAGGAGATAACGGGTCAGTACTGCATCTCCTACAAATACCCTGACCCATGTTCCGATTCCCATGGAATTACTCTGGGTTCCCTTGAGTTCTACTTTTAGCCAATTCTGACTATTCGCCACCTTGTTTTCAAAAAGTCGGTGATGGAATGGGTCGGAAGACTGGACGAAGACATCCAGCAAGCCGTCATTGTTAAAGTCACCAAAGGCATTCCCGTAAAGATTCGTAGGTGACTCACCAAAAGGAACGATATGCTTTGTGAAATTCCCACTCTCTTGTATGTAATAGAAACTGGTATCTACTGTGGTAATTTTATTCTGGATAAAACCAGTGGATACGAATAAGTCCAAATCCAAATCATTATCAATATCCATGAAATTTCCTCCCCAACTCGTCTTATTATGGAGTAGATTGTATTCCTCGGCCATGTTGGTAAAGGATGCATTCCCATCATTGACCAAAAGTGCATTTCCATCAGGCGTATTGGTGATGTATATGTCAAGGTCATTGTCATTGTCAAAATCGGCCACACCCGTATTCATGGCACTGATGGCGATATCCGCATCAGAATTGCCTGCAATGTCCAGGAATATGTTATCACCCCAATTCCTGAATAATACATTCTTATAAACAGTACGGTCGTTGGCCAGGTAAATATCTTGTAATCCGTCTTGGTCAAAATCGGCGATGGCCGTACAGAATGAGAGTTTAAGACTATCGGCTGTTCCTGAGAGGAATGTAATATCCTGAAAGGTGCCACCTACATTCTCATATAGGAAATTAGTGGTAAAATAGGGCTCTAATGCAATGTAGGTATGATTGGAAATGTACAAGTCCAGATCACCGTCATTATCAATATCACCGAATGACGCACCATAAGTAAGGTCATCCACGATATTCAGTCCGGAACTGGCGGTTATATCCGTAAATGTGAGGTTGCCATCGTTCCTGAATAAACGGTTCTGGCCCACCAGCACACCGATGAACAAGTCCAAGTCGGAATCATTATCATAATCCACCCAGAGTATTTGTCTAACATCGCTGGTATCATCAACCAAGGCGTTGACAGGTTCCAAACTTCCGTTGTTATTGATGAAGAACATGAGTGGTTCTCCCGAGCTGGTCCCAAGTGTCAGGTCATCCCATCCATCTTGATTGAAATCCACAAAACTGATTCCTCCTGCTCCCCAAAGGAGGTCGTCTCCAAAGGTATAGTTGCCACTAAGGAAAGGTTCGACTGATTCGAAATGGTTTGATTGTGCAGTAGCACTCAATCCGAATGTAATGGAAAGGATAAGGAGTTGAATATTGTATATCAACTTTTTCATCGCAGTTTGATTTATATCATTGGGATATGGTCGTGGAAATTAAAATTAAGATTTTTAATGCAGAATTGAATTATCAATGGACTAAAGTCCCACCTTTGTAAACGGATTATATATATCAGATATGTTGGAAAAGCATCACTTGTGGTTATTGTTGGTTGTTATTTTTGCTGTTAGTGCCTGTTCTAAGAAAGTATACAGGCCTGCGAGCCAAACCGAAAGGCGGAGCCAGACCACTGCTCCCGATTATGATAAGCTTGAATTCTGGGCAGCCCATCCGGATAAGAAAGATAATGCGGATAGAACCCCGGGGAATCTGTTCGAAGACAACCAGTCAACTGCGGCTGTGGATGTCTTTTATATATATCCCACCATCTACACAGGAAAAAAAGGACAAGACCAATGGAATGCTCCTGTGGATGATCCTGAATTCAACAAGAGTGTGGACGAGACAGCCATTTTGAATCAGGCGAGTATCTTCAATGGTGCGGGTAAGATATATGCGCCCAGATATAGGCAGGCACATCTTCATGCCTACTTTTCAAAGGATAGGGAAGCGAGTAAGGAAGCCTTTGCATTGGCCTACGAGGATGTCAGGTCTGCATTCGAATATTATCTTGAACATTATAATAATGGCCGGCCTTTCATCATAGCGTCCCATAGCCAAGGTACGACGCATGCAGGGCCATTGATGCGGGAATTTTTGGATGGTAAGCCCTTGGGTAAACAATTGGTGGCAGCCTATGTCGTGGGTATAGAGGTACCTGCCGATTATTTTGATGAGATTAAGCCCTGCTTAGGCCCGGAGGATACCGGATGTTTTTGCAGCTGGAGGACATGGCAAAGGGATTACCTGCCAAGGAATCACAAGAAAGGGAATAATTATGTAGTGACGAATCCATTAAATTGGACAATAGAAACAACTTATGCATCAGCTGACTTGAATCAGGGTGGGGTATTATATAATTTTAAGAAAGGCGTAAAGAAAAAATTAGTGGATGCCCAAGTGCATGATGGTGTACTTTGGGTGAAGAAACCTAAGTTTTTTGGTAGTATGTTCATTAAGATGAAGAATTATCATGTAGGGGATTATAATTTGTTTTATGTGAATGTGCGGAACAATGCCATATTAAGAGCTAAGAAATTCTTGGAACAGCAGAAATCGGAATAATTGAAGAAGATAGCTATCATCAACGGTCCCAATCTCAATCTATTGGGAAAACGTGAACCTGAAATCTACGGGCATCAGTCATTTGATGATGTATTGGATGAGTTGAGGCCCCGTTTCCCTGGAATGGAAATTCATTATTTCCAGAGTAACCACGAGGGAGCCATCCTGGATTATTTGCATGATATCGGATTCGGTATGGATGGAATCATATTGAATGGAGGTGCATATACACATACTTCGATAGCCATCGCGGATGCCATCGCAGCGATTAGTACGCCTGTATTGGAGGTTCATATTTCTAATGTTCATGCAAGGGAAGCGTTCAGGCACCATTCCTATTTTTCAGTCCATTGCGTAGGTGTGATTGTGGGATTGGGTATGAAAGGTTATGAATTGGCACTACAATACTTTAACGAATAAATCAGACGCCCGGTCTAGTTCGGGTATGAAATATAAATATGGACAAGGAACACATTACTAGAATCATCAACGAGATGCTTCCTGGTTTGACATTCTTTTACAGGGATGCGGATTTGCCTGATGAAATCGTTTCAAAGTATCAGAAAAGACAAATTCTGCGAAGTGGAATATTCACGGATGTTTCCGGAATGGGTGGCAAGTTGGTGAGTAATACCCGTTTCCTGATTGCGTCTAATAAGGCCATTCCCCTCTACCAACTGAATCCGATGGTTTCCAAATGGATGATGCATACCATCAATATGAATAGTTACTTTCAGATTCTGGATATCATTAGGGAGGAGGACAAGACCCAAATCCTACTGATTCAGATACCCAAGGAGGGTGTTGCGTTGTTCCAATCCGCTTGGATTAACATCTTGGACGATATTGTGGCCAAGGGGAGGGAGAGCTTCGAACAGAAGAAAACAATGGAACCCATTCCTGCACTTCAGGAAGACGAATGGATTAATCGGACGGCTTTTCCGATAGGAATGGATGGGAATAACGAATTCTTCGACTTGTCCGAAGAATAAGCATCGTGTCCAAACTTTTGTAAACAGTCAGCATTCGCTTACCTTTGTCCTACAACCAAATACGAATTCCATGAGAGTGATTGCGCATGCAATATCCTATGTGTTCCATCCCTTGTTCGTGATGACTTATATCATGCTTCTGATTGCATGGATCAATCCGTATTTGTTTGGGGTTTACCATCCCACGAATTCCCGTATCGTAGCCCTTATCATGATGGTATTTGCTTACACATTCCTTATTCCGGCATGCACGTCGGTCATGATGAAATATCTGGGATTCATAGAGTCCTTGGAAATGCAGGATAGAAAGGAACGCATCGGTCCACTCATCGTTTGTATGGTTTGTTACTTTATGATGAGTTACATGTTTTATAGGAATGCGGAGATTCCGAATGCCTGTACCATTTTTATGGTAGGTTCCTCCATCGCACTGAGTGTGGCATTCTTCATTAATTTGTTCTCTAAAATCAGTTTGCATGCCCTGGGAATGGGCGGATTATTGGGGATGGTGGTCATCACTATGATTTATTTCAGTTATGGGACCTTTACCATTGCAGGATTCTCAATGAGCATGAACGCGCTCCTGATGTTGGTCATCATTCTGAGTGGATTGGTAGGAACTTCCCGCTTATTATTGGAGGCCCATGAGCCGATGGATTTGTATGGTGGTTTTTTTATTGGGTTTGGTACCCAATTCTTAGCATTGAGTCTCCTTTCCTAGCCTCCTTTCGAAATTAGTCTTATATTTCAATAACCAATTTTATTCATCCATCAAATCTGATAGTACGATGTTGGTGAAGAAGAAGAATTATGTTCTGGAATCCTTTAAGTATGTCCAATGTACGGTAAGGAAAGTAATGATAAAGAAAGGACTCATCCAAAGAATGGATATGCAATCCTCCATTGTGGACGAAATGAGGATTAAGGATACGATATGTACCCAATCAATCATTACCAAAACCAATTTGAGTGAGAGTCAAATCAAGAAATCCGATTTATCCCATGTGGAAATCACGGATTGTAATATAGAGGGGTTGAGAATCAATGGCCATTTGGTCACCGAACTCATCAGGGAAAAGGAAAATAATCTGATTATAAAGGACGATAGGTTGCTATGAGTCCCATCACCTCTGTATCATTGCCTAAATCCGGACACAATTCCAAAAGGGAGGAATGCATGTTGTAATTCTCATCCATGGCTTGTTGCAAAACGGATAATCCCTCTTGCCTGTTGCCGGTTCTGAAGCAGTATGCAGCATGGCAATATTTCAATTCCGTACCGAATGTATTGGCAAATGCGGCCTGGATATTATCAAATGCTTCTTCGAAGCGATTCTCATCCATGAGGAATGTGATGTTCCTAATCCAATACTCACTGATTTCAGGAGCCAACTCTATAGCCTTATTGAATGCATCCGATGCGGCTGTGATATCACCCATCAGATAGTAAGCCTCACCCATGGCTGCGGCATATTCCTCGCGTCTGCAATCCAATCTGCTGGCTTTGTTGAATGCTTCCAATGCTTGCATCGGAGAAGTCATTTCCATGAAACAAAGTCCCTTACCATAGAAGCTCTCGGGATTGTCCGGGGCATAGTAGGCCGCTTCGTTGAATGATAATAGGGCATTGGTGTAATCTTTCATGATGTAAAGACACTGCCCCTTTCCTGTATAGAGTTCCCCATCTTTTGGCCAGAAGACAAGTGCATCCTCATAATAGGAAAGCGCAACTTGGTATTTCCCTACCTTGATGAGTACCTCAGCACAATCCAAATAGGCTTGGTAAAAGAATTTATCAATGACAAATGCATATTCGAAAGAAGTAATGGCATTCTCATAATCCTTGGTATACCAGTAGGAGTGTCCCAGGTTATACCAAGCTATCGACGAATATGGACGTTCGTCCAAGTATTTTTCTAGGAAAAGAATATGTTCCTGATGCTTCAGACAGAATTCTGTACACAATCCCAAGCGTTCAAGGATATCCTCGTTGTCCAGATCTGCTTCCAATGCCCTGCACAATGCATTGAACATGTCGTCATGCCTGTCCAGATTTTCATAAATGGTGGCAAAACAAAGGTGAACATTACTCATGTCACTCCCATCCAGTTTCCCCATGCTATTGAGGGTCTCCTTAGCAGCATCGTACCGGCCCATTTCTATAAGGATACGGGCCTTGAGTAAGAAACTATTGGTATCTGATGGATTTAGGGATACGGCATTGTCAAGTTCATACAAGGCTCCTGCATACTCTTTATTCAGATAAAGCAATTCTGCCTTGATATAAATCATCTGTGATGAGAATGGATGGAAGTGGATGCCCCACTCAATCAAATCGAGTGCAACAGGTATTTTTTCATCTGCAATGAAGTAGTCAACTAGATCCTCCACGACCGTTTCCTCATAGAAGCATACCGTTCCCTTTTGTGACATGACCATAAACTGGTTTGCCAGTGTTCTGAGGTAGTTTCTATCCTTGTTAGTTTCTTCGTTCATTATAATTTAATTATGCTGAAATAGTCAGAATATGAGATGTTTGTTCGCATCAGAATATAATGACCATTAAACACAAAACACGAGCCAATAATTGTATAACTTGTTAGTATTTAGGTTTTTATAAAATTTATAGTAATAGAAAAAAACTAAATACTTAAAAAAAATACGTGTAATTGACTCATTTGCACGACACTATACATTCTAAGAGTTCATGATGAAAATATAAGGATTTTCATTTTAACCCTACATTAACAAATATAGCGTATTTGTGACATAATTTTTTGCATTGTAGATACATATTTTTTATACTGATTCATAAGTTTATTAATATGTCTGGCTTCTTGGCCACCTGATAATTTGTTTTTTTTGTTATATAAATTCAGATTCCTCAAAATCAGATTATTTACAACTTATATATGAGGTGAGGAGGAACGATAGGAGTATGCCGGTCTCAGATTCGTAGATTTCGAACTTACTGATATCATCCATTTTGAGGACTTTTACTTGTTGCTTTTTTAAAATTGTGCGAAAATTTTACTGTTTTTCAGTGAGTTATAAAGGTGGAGTTAAAAAAAATGCTTGAAATTTGTTGTTTTATTGTAAAAGTAGCCCTACTTTTGCAGCCGCTTAATAGCGGAGTATTATTTCATACGATTTAAAGCGTTTAAAAGTGGATACACTAAGTTATAAGACGAAATCGATAAGAAAAGAGGATGTAGAAAGAGATTGGTACATTGTTGATGCTACCAACCTTACACTAGGTCGTCTTTCTAGTAAGATTGCCCAAGTATTGAGGGGCAAGCACAAGCCAAGTTTCACTCCACATGTGGATACAGGTGATTATATCATCGTAATCAATGCAGAGAAAGTAAGGCTTACAGGTAATAAGTGGAATGCTAAGGAGTATATCCGTTACTCAGGATATCCGGGTGGACAAAAGAGCAAGACTGCCAAGCAGATCTTGGATTCTAAGCCTACGGCAATCATTGAGAAATCTGTAAAAGGTATGTTGCCTAAGAACCGTTTGGGTAGGGCGATGTACAAGAAGCTTTTTGTTTATGCAGGTGCTGAGCATCCGCATGAAGCACAGAAGCCTCAGGAATTTAATTTTTAATAACAATTTATTATCACCGATATGGAAATGATCAATGCAACGGGTAGGAGAAAGGCATCAATTGCCCGTGTATATCTAACAAAGGGAGAAGGAAACATTACTGTGAATGGTAAGGAGTTGGACGTTTACTTCCCACAGACCCACATCCGCAATAAGGTCCTTGAGCCACTTCAGACTGTGGAGGTCGAGAACCTATATAATCTTAAGATTAATGTAAAAGGTGGAGGATTCAAAGGTCAGGCTGAAGCCATCCGTATGGGATTGTCCCGTGCCTTGGTGAAGTTGAACGAGGAATTCCGTCCTGCATTGAAGAGTAGGAAGTTCCTTTCTCGTGATGCTAGGGTTGTGGAAAGGAAGAAATACGGTAAGCCTAAGGCACGTAAGAGCTTCCAGTTCTCTAAGCGTTAATGGTACAACCTGTATCAACACCATTCTTATTTGTTTAAAAGCAGTAAATACTTTTCATAAATGGAAAAGCCTAAATATCAAGATTTGTTGGATGCCGGTGTACACTTCGGACACCAGAAGAAGAAGTGGAATCCTAAGATGTTGCCATACATCTTCATGGAAAGAAAGGGTATCCATATTATAGACCTACACAGAACAATGGATTGCATGGAGGAAGCTGCCAATGCCATGAAGCAGATTGCTCGTTCAGGTAGGAAAATCATGTTCGTAGCTACTAAGAAGCAAGCTAGGATCATCGTTTCTGAAGCAGCAAGAAGTGTAGGAATGCCTTTCGTTACCGATCGTTGGTTGGGAGGTATGATGACCAACTTCGCAACCATCCGTAAGTCCATCAAAAAGATGAACAACATCGACAAGATGTTGGGTGATGCGAATGTATCTATCACTAAGAAAGAGCGTTTGACCTTGACTCGTGAGAGAAACAAGATCGAAAAGGTAATGGGTGGTATCGCCAACCTGAACCGTTTGCCAGCAGCCATATTCATCGTGGATATCACTCACGAACACTTGGCATTGGCCGAGTCCCGTAAGTTGGGATTGCGTACGTTCGCAATGGTGGATACGAATTCGAACCCAGGATTGGTGGATTTCCCGATTCCTGCGAATGATGATGCTTCCAAATCCATCAAGATGGTAACCGAATACATGGTTGCTGCCATCAAGGAAGGTTTGGACGAGCGTCAAAAGAACAAAGCAGAGGCAGCCGCTAAGTAAGCCGCCTTATCAATTTATATAACAATCATTTTAAATCAATTAGAAAAATGAGCGTGAAAATTTCCGCTGCTGATGTAAAGAAGCTTCGTGATATGACCGGAGCTGGTATGATGGATTGTAAGAAAGCACTTACCGAATCAGGAGGTGACTTTGATGCAGCTATCGAATATCTTCGTAAGAAAGGTCAGAAAATGTCTGAGAAGCGTGCTGACCGTGAAGCTAAGGAAGGTGCTGTAATCGCATTGACTTCAGCTAACCGCAACAACGGTACAGTAATCAGATTGAGCTGCGAAACAGACTTCGTTGCTAAGACAGACAGTTTTGTTGCCTTGGCTCAGTCTATCGCAGAAATCGCTTTGAAAAAACTTCCTGAAACATTGGAGGATCTTCTTGCATTACCATACGAGGGTGAATTGACCGTTGGAGGTAAGATTACTGAACAAACGGGTGTAATCGGTGAGAAACTTGAAGTAGCCGAATACGGAAAGATTACAACTGCAGCAGGAGAAGGACAGGTACTTCCTTATATCCATATGGGTAATAGAGCTGGTGTTTTGGTGGCTCTTAACCTTGAGGGTCCTGATTATATCCAGGCTGGAAAAGATGTTGCTATGCAAGTAGCAGCTATGAAGCCTATCGCATTGAACGAAAGCAGTGTCAGTGATGATGTAATCGAAAAGGAATTGAGAATCGGTAAGGAAAAGGCCATAGAAGAAGGTAAGCCTGCTGATTTGGCTGAAAAGATTGCTAAAGGTCGTTTGAACAAGTTCTTCAAGGAAAGTACCTTGATGAAGCAAACTTTCGTTAAGGACAGTAAGCAAACTGTAGAAAGTTACTTGAAGTCAATCAACAAGGACTTGACTGTTACCGCCTTCAAGCATGTGAAATTGGGTTAATACCCATTAGATATTTGAAAAGCGAAATCATAACTGATTTCGCTTTTTTTTTGGATTATCCTTAACAAAGAGATGTTTCCCAAAACAAATCTCATTCATATATTTGCACACGGAAATAATCATTAGTACGAATGGCTTTACGATATAAGAGAATATTATTGAAATTGAGCGGGGAATCCCTAATGGGTGACCAAGGATTTGGTATCGATCCCGGAATGCTGAAACATTATGCCCAACAAATCAAGAAATTATCCGATGCAGGATTGGAAGTGGCTGTTGTAATCGGAGGAGGTAATATCTTCAGGGGATTGCAAGCCAAGGATTCCGGTATCGAAAGGGTCCAAGGTGATTATATGGGAATGATGGCAACAGTCATCAATGGTATGGCCATCCAAAGTGCTTTGGAAAGCCTAGGCGTTTTTACCCGCCTGATTACCGCAATCAAGATGGAACAGATTGCTGAACCATATATCAGAAGAAAAGCGATCAGGCACTTGGAAAAAGGTAGGGTTGTTATCTTTTCCGCGGGAACAGGTAGCCCTTATTTCACAACTGATTCTGCCGCTGCATTAAGGGCCAATGAAATCAATGCGGATGTCATCCTAAAGGGAACACGAGTCGATGGAATTTATTCCGCTGATCCGGAAAAGGACCCTAATGCTACAAAATTCGATAAGATTTCTTTTGCCAAGGTAATCAGTATGGGATTGAATGTTATGGATATGACCGCATTCACCCTGTGCCAGGAAAATAATCTGCCAATCATCGTGTTCGACATCAATAAAAAGGAAAACCTGGAGAAAATAATGCAGGGAGAACATGTCGGAACCTTGGTTGAGTAAACTTTTTCCCATACAAGGAGCGTTACACCTATAATGTGATGCCTATTTGGAATAGGATGTAGAAACAAAAGGTAAATTTGTTACGTTTTCTTATTTTAGGGTCTCAATTGAAAAGGACAATCATTCAATAACAATGCAAGAAGAATTAGATTTATATTTTGAAACAGCTGAAGAATCCATGCAGGAAGCATTGGAACGCCTAGCTCGTGAGTTAAGTAGGGTAAGAACCGGCAAGGCCTCACCATCCATTTTCAATGGTGTAAAGGCTGAGTATTATGGTACATTGACACCATTGAGCCAAATGGCAAATATTACCACACCGGATGCCCGTTCCATTATTATCCAACCATGGGATAAGTCTGCATTACAACCCATTGAAGGTGCCATTATTAAGTCCAACTTGGGCTTCAATCCACAGAATGATGGTGAAATCATCCGTATCAACGTACCTCCTTTGACCGAGGAACGAAGAAGGGAGATGGTGAAGAAAGTTCGTGCATTGGCAGAGGAAGCAAAGGTGAGTGTAAGGAATGCAAGACGTGAAGTCATGGACGAAATCAAAAAGGCTGTAAAGGATGGTTATCCTGAGGATAGCGGAAAGGATATGGAAAAGAAAGTCCAGAACCTGACCGATTCCTATGGTGCCAAAGCAGATAAGGTAGCCGATGAAAAGGAAAAGGATATCATGACCGTTTAATCCGATGTGGTATACAAAGAATATGGAAAAGGGAAGTTACATTCAGTAGCTTCTCTTTTTTCGTCATACATATATCCCATTGCTACTGATATTTAGCCTATTTTTGCATTGCAAACACAAATGTGGGATATTTCCCATCCCAATGATGCCCTCAAGGATATCATTGGGATATTAAGACATTACATCAACTGAATTAACACCTATGTATCCTGACTTATCCTATTTTTTCCATGACCTTCTTGGAACGGATTATGATAATTGGTTAGCCATTTTCAAAACCTTCGGCTTGTTACTTGCCATTTCCCTTGTCTTGGCAGGATGGGTTGTATATAGACAACTCAAGGTATTGGAACAAGAGGAGGATAGCCCATTCAAGGCGGCATTCACTCAAGTGAATACCATAATCGGAGCCGCACCGACATGGAAGGATGTTATTCCTGGTGCATTGACGGGATTCATCATCGGATTCAAACTATTCCATATTCTTGGACAATTCGAAGAATTCAAACAGGACCCTGTCAAGATTCTCTTTACCGCTGAGGGAGACTGGTTGTATGGAATCATAGGTGCATTATTATTGGGTGGCTTATACTATTGGGATAAGCATAGACGAAAATTACCACAACCCAAGACACATACCTATACACTAAAACCATCGGACAGGGTAGGGGATATCATTATCCTTTCCGGGGTCAGTGGCGTTTTGGGAGCCAAGATATTCGCCATGTTCGAAACGATTGGGGAAATGAAGACGTTCTCTGATTTTACGGACCAACTACTATCCGGTAGCGGTTTGGCAATTTATGGAGGATTGATTGTAGGTGCATTCGTAGTCATCTGGTATGTCAAAAGGATTAAGATGCCAGTATTGAATACCATGGATGTAGCAGCTCCGGCCATGATTCTCGCAATGGGAACCGGTAGGTTGGGGTGCCATCTATCAGGGGATGGAGACTGGGGGATACAAGCAGCCGCACAACCCGACTGGTGGTTCCTTCCCGATTGGTTATGGTCAATGGATTACCCAAGGAATGTGAATATGGGACGAACGGGAGTACAGGAAGGTATGATTCCTCCGGACCCCGTTTCCATAGATTGTGATGGTTGTAAATATCACTTCAAATTAGGTTATAAGGTATACCCCACATCTGTTTACGAATTCTTCATGTATACAGGAACATTCGCTTTCCTAATGTTCATGAGAAAGAAAATTCTGATTCCCGGATTCCTTTTCTTCCTTTACATGTCCATTTATGGTGTGGAAAGATGGTTGATAGAAAAAATCAGGGTGAATGATATCTTCTGGATGGGACTGACTCAGGCAGAATTGATTTCCATCGGATTCTTTACGATAGGATTATTTGGAATGGGTATCCTTTATGCAAGAAGTAGGAAATAATTGAAGTATTGGAACAAAGGATAGATATAAGGAAATTCAATCTCAAGGAGCTAAAGGCGTACTTTGAGGAAATGGGCGAAAAGGCATTTCGTGCCAAGCAGGTCTATGAATGGTTGTGGCAGAAAAGTGCAACATCCTTTGATACAATGACGAATCTATCCAAATCATTGAGGGAACACCTGAAACAACATTTTGTCATTTTGGCGATTGAGGAGGATAAGGTACAAAGGAGTAAGGATGGCACCATCAAATCCAGGTATCGTCTTCATGATGGCCACATGATAGAATCGGTATTGATTCCGGTTCCGAAGGATAATCGTTACACCGTTTGTGTATCCTCTCAGGTAGGATGTAGCCTCACTTGTAAGTTCTGTGCTACCGGACAGATGAAAAGATTACGGAATCTGGACGCCGCAGAAATCTATGACCAGGTGGTCAAGGTCAACCAACAATCCCTTGAAACCTATGGGCACCCACTCACCAATATTGTTTATATGGGAATGGGCGAGCCACTGTTGGCTTACAAACCCGTTTTGAAAAGTATAGAACACCTGACTTCCCCGCAAGGATTGGATATGTCCCCCAAAAGGATTACGGTCAGTACTGCAGGTATCGCCAAGATGATTAGGAAACTGGCAGACGACCAATCCAAGGTGAATCTCGCACTATCCCTCCATGCTGCGGATGATGAGAAAAGAAACGAGATTATGCCCATTAATGAACAGAACAACCTAGAGGTTCTGGTTAAGGCATTGGATTACTTTTACCAACAAACACAAAATCGAATCACATTCGAATATATCGCATTCCAAGGATTCAATGATACCATAGCTGATGCCAAGAACTTGGTTCGAATATGCAGGAAAGTACCCGCCAGGGTCAATATCATTGAGTATAATCCGATAGATGGAGCGGATTTCAAGAAATCCGAAGCACATAGGATTGACGAATTTGCACAGTACCTTCGTGATAATAGGGTTGCTGTGACCGTTAGGAAATCGAGAGGTAAGGATATTGATGCGGCTTGCGGACAGTTGGCCAATAAGGAATGACAAGCACTTGAATATGGCTAAGAACTACCAATGCATCATATTCGACTGTGATGGCGTCCTGGTCGATAGCGAATTCATATCTAACTCCACTATGGTACAAATGGCCAATGAGTTAGGTGCCAATATGACGATGGAAATGGCATTGTCCAACTTCATTGGTAAGTCATTGTCAACCTGTATCCGGATGATTGATGATATGATTGACGGCGAGATACCCAAGGATTTCGAAACCTCATTCAGACAACGTACATTCGAAAGATTCCAAAACGAACTACAACCAGTTGAGGGCATACCCGAATTATTACCACAAATCAGAATACCTTATTGTGTGGCTTCCAGTGGTCCTCGGAATAAAATCAGACTCAATCTAGGTACCACACAGCTACTAAGGTATTTTGAGGGCCGTATATTCAGTTGCTACGATATTCAAAAATGGAAACCCGAACCGGACATATTCCTTTATGCTGCTAAGGAAATGGGCTTTGGTCCTAAGCAGTGCTTAGTCATTGAGGATACGATAACAGGAGTCAGGGCTGCAAAAAGTGGTGGTTTTGATGTCGTCGCTATTGCCCGTCCGCATAGTAGGAATGAGCTGGAAAAGGAATCCATTCCATTGATTAGTCACCCATCAGAACTCAGGGCCATCCTAAATTTATAATTTATCCATTCTTATGAGAAAACTGGAAAACCACTCACTAAAGGACTTGAATACATTTGGAATTGATGTGAATGCACGGGATTTTATCGTCATCGAACACGAAACGGACTTGTTTCGCTGGGTAGAATCCCATGGTTATGAGGACATACATGTTTTAGGAGGAGGTAGTAATCTATTATTGACACAAGATATCGATGGCTACCTGTTGAAGAATGAAATCAAGGGGATTGAAATCATTGTGGAGGATGAGGAAACTGTATTGGTTGAAGTGGGAGGTGGCGAGAATTGGCACGAGTTCGTATTGTGGGCCGTGGAGCATGGTTATGGAGGAATAGAGAATATGTCATTGATTCCCGGAACGGTAGGAGCTGCACCAATACAGAATATAGGTGCATATGGTGTGGAACTCAAGGATGTTTTTGAAGGATTGAATGCATTCCATTGGGAAAAAGGCGAGGAATGGGTATTCACCAAGGAAGAATGTGGCTTTGGTTACCGGGATAGTGTATTCAAGAGAGCACTCAGGAATAAGGTATTCATCACAAGGGTCTACCTCAGATTGACGAAACAGAATCATTCACTTAATACATCATATGGAGCCATCTCTAAGGAATTGACTGGGAAAGCGGTCAGTATCAGGAGTATCAGTGATGCCGTGATAGCTATTCGGCAATCCAAATTACCAGACCCCAAGGTACTTGGTAATTCAGGCTCGTTTTTCAAGAATGTAGAACTGTCCAAGGAGACATTTTCCAATTTGCAGGAAGCTTTTCCCTCAGTTCCGCATTATATCATGGATGAACAAACAATCAAGGTTCCCACGGCTTGGCTCATTGACCAATGTGGTTTCAAGGGTGTTAGGTATGGGGAAACCGGATGCTATGAAAAACAGCCATTGGTATTGGTCAATTATGGCCATGCAACAGGAGCGGAAATACTGGAATTCTCCAAAAAGGTTCAGAAAAAAGTTCAGGAGAAATTCAATGTTAGAATTTCCCCTGAAGTCAATATTTGGTAAAGGATATTTTTACTCCAATGGGTTCTATGCCCAAGCAGTCAAAGGCTGTTGCTCATCATAATAACCGATAAAACAAGATGCTGCAGTTCGCATGCCACCTCTGCTAGGACGTACAGAATGGATGCAATGTGAACGGAAAATAATCAGCTCTCCCACTTCAGGTTTGATTACTACGGGCTTAATAGGAATATTATCCCGGTCGATGAAATCGTGTACACCACAATACATCATTTCCAATTCCTCTATGGTCGGTGAAAAATCCCAGATTTCGAGTTCTCCACCTTCTTCAGAAGTAGAAATGTATAGATTGGTAGCCAACTGACTTGTGATGTTTTTCGTCCCTCTCACTTCCGGAATGTCCTTGAATAACGTATCCATATGTGGAGGTAGCCCACCTTCAGGGTCAGCTTCGAATGAACGAATAATTCCGGGATTCATCTTATGCCCGTGAAGATTTTCTATCTGGCATCCGTTGTCCCAAGCCTGATTGAATGCATTGTGGATTTCCCTGATGGGATTGTCTCCATGTAGGATATTTTCAATGGTGGGGTAGGTGTGTGAAGCAGATTCAAAATATTGCTCCAGTTTTTCCCTTTGGTGTTCCGTCTCGAATAAGGTCATTCCAATTCTATTGACAGAAACGTCATGGGCATTGGAATACCTTGATAACTCGGTTGAGTTTTCCAAAGGAAGCCGCCAGGCCTTACATGTTGCTTCGGCAACAAAAAAAGGAATGCGAAGCGCAATGATACGGCCCTCGATGAGGTCCATGATATCCTTGGGTTGTAATTGTTCAGAGGTAACAACCTTACCTTTACTTTGTGTATTCAGTACAGTTCTCATTCTAGAGGTTTTATGTTTTAAGAAGTCTCTAAGTATGATACTGTATAAAATGCAAAATGATTCATTCAATAAAATATATTTATTGTTGTAATATGTGACAATAAATATAGATGGATATTGTGTTTAGTTATGTGTAATAATATGTTTTTACTGTTTAATTGTTTGTTAGTCAGTTGTTTGGGTTTTTGTTGGTGTTGGCGTTAATTATATATGGATTTGCTTTTGTGATGTTAGTTCTGGTCTTATAAGTAAACAAGAACAGAGAGAACAATCATCGTAATCAAAGTCAACCAACCCAACAAAGGCATTACGAACTTCAGCCATTTATCATAGGTGACATTGACCATAGCCAGTGAGGCAAGAATCAGGCCTGTCGGTGTAACAAATGCCATCAATCCCATTCCATATTGGTAAGCGTTCACTACATGTTCCCTCCCTACATCGACAACATCCCCCAGGGGTGCCATGATGGGCATGGTCAATACGGCCATACCGGATGAGGAGGGTATGAAGAATGATAAGCCAGCATACAAGAACATCATGATATTGACGAATATTCCCTTGGGCATACCCTCAACCATGGAGGATGAATAATAAAGGAGCGTATCACTAACCAATCCGTGTTCCAATAAGATACCAATACCCCTTGCAAGTCCAATAATCAGTGCAACAGCAAGCAAATCCTTGGCACCATTCATGAATTCTTCCATGATTTCCAGTTCACTGAGTCCCGATACCAATGCTGTGATTAGGGTTCCGATGACAAATACCAAGAGCATTTCGTGGAAGTACCATCCTTTCGAAGAAACACCTGCGATCATTACCACAAAACAAAGAGCAAAACAAATCAATACGCTGATTTTCCTTGCATTGAAAACAGGTTTTTCATCCTTGTTTTTAAGGAACATCTGTTCTATTTCATCTTTCTGATTGAAAATGATGGATTGGCTGGGGTCTTTCCTCACTTTTTCAGCATACCTAATGATGTACCACATACAGAATAAGGTACATAGGACAAGCATGAATATCCTGCCCCATAAGCCACTATGCCAACTGATACCCGCAGCATCCGATGCTACGATGGCACTGAACGGATTGGTAGTGGAACACATGGTACCTATCGCTGATCCAATGTATATCGCAGCGATACCCACCATGGCATCATAACCTGCGGCAAGGAAGATAGGGATGAGGATCGGATAGAATGCAATGGTCTCCTCCGCGAGTCCGAATGTGGTGCCACCCAATGCAATCAGGGCCGTGATGAAAATAATCAATAGCTTTTCCCTTCCTTTCAATCTGCCTGCCAGCCATGCAATTCCCGCATCGAAACTCCCCGTTGCATTGACAATACCGATGAGTCCTCCAATCAGAAGCACGAATAATATGATTTCCATGGAATCCTGAATTCCCTCAATGGGAGAATAAAAGAAGTCAATGATATTCTGTCGATAGGTAACTTCCTCATTTTCCGAATCCTTGAGAAAGGGAAGAAAAAATTCAATCTTACTTTGTTCCCTACTCTCAACCTGATTATATGTACCCGGGATTCCGACAGGTTTCCTGATTTTGCCTTCCTTGAATTTCTCATAGGCAATCCGAATGCCAAAACTATCCAGGGTGGATTGTTCTCCCTTATACGTTTTGTCACCATCATTTGACATATGAATGAAAACATTGCTGTCAGCATCATAAGCAAGTTGCTCATATTTTCCTGATGGGATAATCCATGTGGCTATGGCGGCTACAAAGGCAATGAGTAAGAGAATCGTCTGTGCAGTAGGAAATTTGAACTTTTTCATATCATCATTTAAGAAATCCATCAAATCTGAAAAACGTGTTTCTCGAAAACGTACTTCACCATACAAGGTATGTAGTAAGATTCAATTTTGGTATTTTTTAGTAGTTCTCCTCTTATTATATGCTTATTACATCGCTGTATCAGGCTTAACACTTGTGACATGATGTACTTAATGTGATTTATTTATACTTTTGATAAAAATGCAATATGAGAATTGTCGTAGTTATGTGCTTCATTCTGTTTGTTTTAGGTTGTGGGAATGATGCCATTACCAAGGAAGCTGCTGTGGAAAATGAAATTCCTTTGGAGGAACAGATAGAGACCATGATTCAAAAAGAAATGGCTTCGGGGACAGAAAAGGATACAATCGTATTGGATTTTGTTTTTGGAATGTCCAAGATGGATGTTTACCGACATACGAAAGCCCTTGCAAAAAAGGATAAGATGTATCCGATTCAAAAATCAAAGAGAGTCAGGGAATATGTCTATGATTTGAGACTAAGGAAAGCAGGTAAGTTGAGGACATTTTTCGAAGCATTCTATTTCGAGGATAAGATAGCGAAGACTGAAGAATTGTACAAGGTCGAATGCATACCACAAATTGATACAAGTCTTTTGGATGTAGTGGAAGTTGTAGATGAGATTAAACCCATTTTCGAACAGGAATATGGGCCCTATGATTTCATTGTGCCAGACAAGGAAGATCCTGAAGCCAAGACCTATCTTTGGATTACTGGAAACCAGAAAATAGAGTTGGGTTGCTTCAAGGACAAGGTCTTTATGTACTATACTGATGTCCCCATTGAACGACGTGCTATCAAGGCATCGGATTTATAAAATGATTTTGGGAAACGATAAGGTTTGCATCGAATTGAATAATGATGGGAATGACTACGAATCAAGTTGTAATAATTGGGTTGAAGACCTAACATTTTTTACACAAGTTTCGTATAAAACTTCTATACAACCCATTAAAATTCATTTTCGTTGTTAAAACACACATTTTGGCATTTTTATAGATGTTGAAATAGTGTTAAGTAAAAGATCCTAAATATGAAGATTCAACAAAAAATATGGTCCGAAAACAATGGTTGGGAAGAATTGAAAGGGGAAACACTGCCCGGAAAAAATACGATTGTTCTGGCTTTTGGAAATCGCTTTGTTCTGGAAAGAGAAGAACTGACCAAGGAGATACTCTCCTCATATAGTGAAGCTGATGTTATCTTTAATTCAACATCAGGTGAAATACAAGGAAGCAGTGTCTATGATGATACGATCGCCCTTACGGCCATTCATTTCGAAAAAACACCTTACAAAATTGCCAAGGCTGATATTACCGAAATTGGTAAGACTTATGAAACAGGAGTGAGCTTGGCCCAACAACTGAATTCGGATGACCTCAAGCATGTATTCATAATTTCTGATGGAGGTATGGTGAATGGTACCGAATTGGCCAAGGCCTTCAATGAGAATCTGCCTGACAATGTAACGACTACCGGAGGATTGGCGGGTGATGGTGCCCGTTTTGAAAAAACAATGGTCGGGTATAATGAAATTCCTAGCCCGGGTAAGATTGTGGCAGTCGGATTATACGGAGACAGCATACAGGTGGGATATGGTTCCGTCGGTGGATGGGACACTTTCGGCGCAAGGAGAAAGGTAACCAAATCAAGTAGTAATGTCCTATACGAATTGGATGGTAAGTCTGCCTTGGAATTGTATAAGACCTATTTGGGAGATAAGGCAAAGGAACTTCCGGGCTCAGCCCTTCTGTTTCCTTTGAGCATAACGACAGATGAGGAAAGTAAGCCTGTTGTCAGAACCATTCTTTCCATAGATGAGGAGACCCAGAGTATGACCTTTGCAGGGGATATCCCCGAGGGTGCTACGGCCCAACTCATGAAAGCAAATTTTGATAAATTGATAGATGGGGCTTATGAAGCTGCGGAATCAGGTAAGGCAACGATCAATAAACAAGGCAAGGAGCCCGATATTGCCATTTTGGTCAGTTGTGTTGGAAGAAAACTCGTATTGGACCAGAGAGTGGACGAGGAAGTGGAAAGCGTACTTGAAATCATCGGAGATAATGTACCCACGACAGGTTTCTACTCTTACGGCGAATTATCGCCATTTGCAGGTTTCAGTAGTTGTAGGCTTCATAACCAAACCATGACGATTACCCTCTTAGGGGAAAATTAATATGAATAGACTGCTCAATAGACAAATCAAGCGCCATCTGGGAGGAATCGAGAATGTTCCTGAATCCATGATGTCGTTCCTGGAAGCCATCGACCGCTCGTACAAACACTACGAGGAGGACAGGTTGCTCTTGGAAAGGTCGATGGAAATCAGTTCCCGAGAGCTGGAGGAGTCCAATGAGCAAATCAGGGAAGAAGCCAAGAGACAAAAGGAAATCTTGCAACGACTCAAGGAATCCCTGAACACCCTAATGTCTGTGGATGCGGAGAACGATACTCCAACGGATTATATCTCAGATGAGGATGATGTCCTGAAAGTATTGGATTTCATCGAGATACAATCCAAGCACATCAAACGTGTGGAGAGCGAGGTTTTCAGAGTGCAACACTTCATCAACCAGTCCAATGATGCGATACAGGTAATGGATTCGAATTGCCGACTCGTATTTGCGAATGATAATGCCATGCGATGGATGGAAGTGAATCGCGAGGATAGTTATGGTAATAATATTCTTGATTTTGATAGTAAATTCGAAGCAGGAATAGATTGGAAAGCCCGGATTAGTCAATTGGAATTCGGTGAGACACTTACCCTGGAGAGGGTACAATCCAACTCTAAGGGTAAATTTCCAGTGGAGGTCATTCTTAAGCGTGTCCGTTTGGAAGATGGGAAATATGTGATTTGCGTGGCAAGGGACATATCAGGGCGAAAGGAAGCAGAAAAGCAAAGGGAAAGCCTGATTGACAGACTGACCAAGGTCAATGAGGAACTCGAGAATTTTGCATACATCGTTTCGCATGACCTCAAAGCACCCATCCGTGGAATTGGTTCTATATCGGATTGGCTCAAGGAGGATTATGGCCATCTTTTGGATGATGAGGGAAATAACCTTCTGGACCTGATGAAACGTAGGGTATTACGGATGCAGCAGCTCATCGAAGGAATACTGCAGTATTCCAGAGTGGGTAGAGGGAATGTGGAAAAGGTCGATTTGGACTTGAATACCCTTTTGGATGAAGTTGTGGATACGATAGCGAGTGGTTTGACCGAGAATAATTTCGAATTGGTCATCCCTGAAAAATTACCACATATCCATTTTGCGGAAACAAGCACCAGACAGGTTTTTCAGAACCTTATCAGCAATGCTATCAAGTATAATGATAAGGAAAAATGCATTGTGACCATTACGGCAAAGGATTTGCAAGGTGAATATTGGCAGTTTGAGGTAAAGGACAATGGCCCTGGCATCAAACCCAACTATCACGAAAAAATATTTAAGATATTCCAAACATTACAGGCCAGGGATAAGTTTGAAAGTACAGGAATCGGTTTATCCATTATCAAGAAAATCGTAGAACAGGCCAATGGTAGGATTTGGATAGAATCAGATGTAGGTAAAGGATGCAGCTTCATCTTTACCCTACCTAAGAATCACTAGGAATTATTTAAGAATTATCATATCAATCATTAAATGAGCATTGAGGAAAAACCCATACTGTTAGTTGAAGATGACGAGATTGACATCATGACCGTAAAGCGTGCTGTCAAGACACTCAAAGTAACCAATCCACTACATTTGGCTGCCAATGGAGAGGAAGCATTGGAGTACCTGGAAGAAAATGCCCATACATTGCCCGGTATCATCATCCTGGATATCAATATGCCTAGGATGAATGGTATAGAATTCTTGAATATCATCAAAAAAGACCCTCGCTTTCTCAGGATACCCGTCATCGTCCTGACAACATCGAAAGAACATCAGGATAGATACGAAACATTCAATCTCAACGTGGCCGGTTACATGGTAAAACCCGTCATATTTGAAGAATTCGTTAAAGTTATTGATCTAATTCATAAATACTGGTCCACAAGTAGGCATCCTGATACATAAGTCTTCCTATCATCGTATTTTTGTATCCATTATTGATAACATATATAAATGCGATGAAAAGAGTATCAACTATTTTGTTTCTAGCCCTAATGACATTCAGCCTGACTGCACAGAAAGTTAAGGTGAAAAAGGATATCGTCTATGTTGATGGTGTCGAAATAGCAAAAATCAAGGGCGAAAGGAGCAAGGCTGCATTGGGTCTGGTCAAGGACTTTACAGTGAGTAATATGGATGGCAAGGAATTATTCACTGCAGTTTATACCGATAAGATTCCCGAAGACCCGAATAATAATACCATCTTCTATTTCGAATTCGATTTCATGACTGTGGATAAGACCGCTTACTTTGGTGTTTCCAAATTGGGAACCATGAAATCCATTGGGAATATCGTAGGTAAGCATAACCTCATAAAGGATGGGGAAATCAACGAAAAGGCACTGGCTACCCTTATCAAGAAAAAAGGTAAGACTCCTCCCGTTGTTGCCGAGTATGATATGGCTGACCGCCCAAGGAATTTTCCGGTGGAATTAAGAGAAAAGGGTGAGCTATCACAAGCAAGTACCGTTTTCGCAACGTATCAGGACAAGGGTACGGTACAAGGAAAGGACATCTACGAATTCTATGCACCGAATGGTGTTTTGGCAGTCAGGGTTAGTTTCTCAGGAGGGAATAATGCCACATCATTCCTAGTGGAAACATTCAAGGACAACCGTGAACACAATGTAGGTATTCCCCAAAAGGAAAAAATAGATGTAGTCATCGCAATAGATAGGAATTACTATACCCTGAAGCGTCTAGGTAAGTGGATTGTGGATAATAATTATCTATAAGAAAAGCCCGAGACCCAAGGGAATAAGGAACATCCCGGATTTTCTACTTCAGAGAATTCGGGATTTTTTATATTTAATCCCGAATCCACCCTACGAAAATCCGAATCCATGTCATTCTTCCGACCCTCCAATCTTGTATTCTGGCTCAAGGTCTCCCGTCCCGGGCTTTGGTTTCCTGCATTGTGGCTCTATTTTCTGCCACTGAGTGGAATGAGGATGTGGGAGGATACCAGTTTTTGGTTGGGAATATTGTTCGTTACATTCCCTCTTAACTTCATCATCTACGGATGGAATGATTATGTGGATTATGATACCGACCAACTCAATCCCAGAAAGGATAGTTTCCTTTTCGGAGCCAAGGGCAATCGGGAACAACTCAGTACATTACCTCCCTTACTAGCCATCCTCCAACTTGGGTTTTATGGTTATTTCATCTATTATCTAGGATGGGAATCCATCGGATTGTTCGCAGCATTGGTATTGGTGATGTGGGCCTATAATTTTCCGGGTAAGGGATTCAGGAATACGCCACCATTGGAGTTATTTGCCCAGTTCGGATACCTCCTGATTGTTCCTTTCAGTATGATGCTCAATGATACAGCTGAAGTTCCTTGGCTGACCTATTTTTATCTGGTGTTGTTTGCGATACAATCACAACTCATCGGAGAAGTCATGGACATTGAACCTGACCGAAAGGCCAATCGCCATACCACGGCTACACGCCTTGGTATACGGAATACCAAATTACTGATCATTCTGATAGTCCTGGTAGAGGTACTCTTGCTTATGTTGGCATATGGTGATTTTATTTTTGGGGGAATGCTGGCACTGGGTTTGGTCTGGCTCCTGTTGGACTTATTCGTCATTTACAAGAATAGGACCTACACCTTGGAACAGATGAAACTATTCGGTGTAGGTTCCAACCTGATCGCTATGGCAAGCATGATTTATGTATGGTGGTCGGGTGTTTTGATGGGCATATAGAAATTTGACATCCACATAATAAACCCCAAATTGCGTCGTTTTTAGAACAGACAGGTCATCCAGTGCATCCTTTCCTAACCTATGGAAGAAATCGGGGAAAGAACGATAGCCGACCTTGTGCGAATCCTTTCGCATACCATAGTATTCTATTCATTCATTTTAAATGGAATACTATGTATAACAAGGAACCTCCTCATTATTTTATGCTTACCCGTATGATGGTTCGTGATTGGAATATCCAACACGCTCCAACACTTATTTCATTGACTCAATCAAAATAATACTTATGAAAAATTACTTGGTAATTCTGGCCATTATGGCTTTCGCAGTTACAGGTTGCGACGATCCAAACAAAACCCAATTCGGTATTTTTAGCGTACAGGAAAACGAAACGACAGTCATTGCCGATGGAGTAATCCGAACCCGTTCACTGGATGATTTCAATGATATGATATCAAGATATCCGAATATAGACCGGATTGTCATGCATGATATGCCCGGTTCAGCAGATGATGATGCTAATGTAGAAATAGGTCGTGCGGTTTATCAGGCACAAATCGATATGCATATCGAGGATGGTTATGATATCGCTTCGGGAGCAGTGGATTTGTTCTTGGCCGGTAGGGTCCGGACAAAAGGACAAAACACCCGCTTTGGCGTACATGCATGGGCGGACGGGAATTCTTCAGCTACGGATTATCCTGAGGATTCCGAGGAACATGACCTTATCATTAATTATTACAAGGACATCGGTATGACGGAGGAAGAAGCAAGGACATTCTACTTCTATACCATTTATGCAGCACCTGCAGAGGATATCCATTGGATGACGGATGCCGAAGTCGAACAATACAATATGCTAACGGAATAAGTACTCACATCGGAGGTCACTATGAAAAGATGACCTCCGATTTTTTTATCCCATGAACCTTTTCCAATATCCATCATTCCCATTATATGATTACATTGAACTTGATTTGCTCTGGCAATCATCAGGTTCGGATTAGAATGACTTAAACATCAAATTCATTATCATGAGATATTGGCTTTTCCTAGGAATATTATTATTGGCTTATCAGTGTAAATCACCATCATCCGCAAGTACCTCAGACACCAAGGAAGTAGCTGAGGAAACGGTTGTTGTATCCAAGCAGAGTATACACACTTTCAAGGTGGAGGATATCAATGGGGATTCATTCGATTTTTCTTCCCTGAAAGGTAAGAAAGTCATGGTAGTGAATACCGCTTCCAAATGTGGACTTACACCTCAATACGAGGGGCTTCAGGCATTATATGACCAGTATAAGGATAGTGGTTTTGTCATTGTGGGATTCCCTGCCAATAATTTCATGTTTCAGGAACCGGGGAGCAATGAAAAAATCAAGACATTCTGCGAAAGTAAGTTCGGAGTAACATTCCCAATGATGTCCAAGATTTCCGTAAAAGGAAATGATAAGCATCCCATTTACCAATTCCTTACAGAAAAGGAACAGAATGGTGTAATGGATTCCAAGGTAGCTTGGAACTTCCAAAAGTACCTGATAGATGAGGAGGGTTTTTTGGTCAAGTTCTGTTCGCCCAAGACCAAACCAATGGATGAACAAATCATCTCCTGGATTGAGGGATAATTGTGGATAATTAGCTAATTTCATTCCATGAAACAACTTATACTTCTTATATGTCTACTAGGAACGGCTGCTGTATGCTCATCGCAGGATACAGTGGATTGTTCTGTAGTGAAATCGGGTTATTTTACCTACATCAGCCAAGGAGAGGAAATGACGATTTACCGCAATGGGAATATCCAGCATGAATGGAATGAGGGATATACGTCCTGTATCAAGGGTGAATTGACTTGGGATGAAACTTGTACCTATACAGCGCACATTACGGAAGTCATCTTCATAGCGCATCCTCCCGAATTGATAGCGGAGAGCACAGCAGAGGAAATCAAGGCTTTCGAGGAAGATTTGAGGGGAATTCTTAAATCTACGACAATGGTAGGTACTGTCGAGGAAGTAAAAAAGGATGCACATCAGGTAAAGGTGAGTTTCATGAATGAGCAGAATTCAGTTACCATGAAGCATCTCTCAAAGAAAGAGGGGAAGAAACGACATAAGCGTTTAAGGAAAATACTCAAGAAAATGAAAGGTTAGGAGGAACATGAAAAATGGCAAAGCATAGATCGTATATGTATCCCGACCTTGTAGCAGGGAGATATCGTCATTTACTCCACCAACACGATGTTACCCATAGGTGTAGCTTTGGAAAGATTAGGGATGATTTTTTCTACCTTCAGTATTTGTTAGGAAAGTAGGCTGTATCATCCCGGAGCAATATGGTGTGGAATTCATCCGCATTAACTTGCTAAAATATGGCAACTGTTATTACCATGCTTATTTTCAGGGAAATCCCTATAATGTTCCCCGCTCAGGATGAGCCGTAGCATACGGTTCTTGTGAATAATGAAACAGCTTACAGTGATATCCTGATATTTCAGTGTTGTACTGATATTGTAGAACAATTTACCGTATGGGTAGAGGAAAGTTTCAATCCCATATCATAAAGTATAGAATCAGAGCACTACCTGGATAGAGCCACCTTGCTTGAAAAGTTCCTCATTATCACCAATCTTATACTTAGCAGTAAAATAGTAGGTTCCTTCAGGAAGCATGACCTCATCCTCATTGCCATTATCATCAATAAGTACACGACTGCCATACCATTTGAAGTCCAAATCATCAGTTCGGTAGATATGTTCTCCCCATTGATTGAAAACCTCCACTTCCAGATAAGTCAGTTCACATTCTGATTCGTATGTGAATGGAATGTCCTTACTATCCTGACTTAATTGGGAGTAGAATGTAACATTACAAGGAATATCACCCGAAAAACTTCCAGGTTCGAAATAGAAGAAATAAGGGAAGATTAGAAAGGTAAAGAAAATTATCGCTTTCATAGTGTGTGTTTAGTTTCTACACACATAAATTCAAAAAGGATGCCTAAAAGACACAAAATGTCATATTATAAAAAAGATAATGCTTACCGGATTGGTTGTTAAGGGGGATTGCTTTATATAATTTTAAGGTAGGTAGAGGTACTTGCTATGATAAAACCATAATTCATCTAGCAAGTACCTGTTTATTAGCATATTGGATATGCAATTTAATGCATATTAGCCCTTTTGTACCTTGATGGAACAACCTATGGCCTTGGTCGTGGCAGGGTCGATGGCTTCGCCCTTACCCAAAGCATCATAAGCTTTTTCCACATATTTGACCTGTACAGCTTCTGCTTCCTCGTGGTTATCATCAATGGCACCATGATAAGCTACTACAAAACCTTTGTCGGTCTTGTTCAGTACATATACCTCAGGAGTTTTCGTTGCACCGAACTTAGGGAAGATGGATTGGTCTGCATCAATGACATAAGGGAAGTCGAATCCTTTCTCATCGGATCTTTCCTTCATTTTCTCAAGACTGTCATTCGGCTTGATGGTTAGGTCATTCGGCATGATGGCAACAATAGGATAGCCGGCTGCTTGGGCTTTCTTGCTCAATTCCACCAATCTGTCCTCATACATGACAGCATATGGACAAGTATTGCATGTGAAAACCACAGTGGCTCCTTTCACATCTGCTCCCAATGAAGCCAATGAGACCATTTTGCCATCCACATTTTCCAAGGAGAAATCCTCTACCACATCACCGATTTGGTAACCCTCCTTAGCAGGAGTTTCTTTCTTTTCCACAACAGGTGTAGCAGTTTCTGTGGGAACCTCATCAGGGGTAGTGGCAATATCTGCATTGCCACAGGAAGTGAAAATGGTAGCAAAGCAAAGTGCTAGGAATAAGAGTGATAATAAATTTCCGTTCATGATTGAAGTTTATAATGAATAATAGGAATTCTGTTAATTCAAAGACATGAATCACAAAAAAGTTGAATATAATATTGTTAATTATTCAGGACGATATGAAAACAAAGTATGACAATTGGTCTACTTACTCTCCTATATGGTATCGTACATACTTGATTTTCTTGCCAGCTTCCAGGTGCATGTTTTCATAGTAGGTCTTGAATTCCAATTCAGGAATGTATAAATCCTTGGAATAAATATCATTCTCCTGATAAATCAAATCACATTTCTTATCCTCATCAATGGTTTCCAGGGTAAACTCGAATAGGGTAGGGTCATCCGTTTTCAATTGGACAATACCATCCTGCTTCAGTACCTTGCGATATTCATTGAGGAAAAAAGGACTTGTGAGTCTACGGTTGGATTTGGAATCCCTTAGGAATGGGTCCGGAAATGTAATCCATATCTCACTGACCTCACCTTTTACAAAAAACTTGGATATGAGTTCGATACGACATCTGAGGAATGCAGCATTGGACAGCTCCTCGTTCATGGCCTTGGTGGCTCCTTTCCATATCCTTGCTCCTTTGATGTCCAAACCAATGAAGTTCCTGTCCGGGAATTTTCTTGCAAGGTTAACCGTATATTCCCCGCCTCCACATGCCAATTCCAGCGTGATAGGTCGGTCATTCTTAAAGTGGAGTTCATTCCACTTTCCCTTGAGGTCGAATTCTTCCATGGCCTTGCCATATAGTACGGGATTATGCCAATCAAAACATTGGTAGACATTCGAATAGGTCAACAGTTCACTGAATTTCCTCAGTTTATTCTTACTCACAAGACAGATATTAAAAGTTGATGGCTAGCCAGTAGCAAGCACATGGAATCAATGACCTATGGTTGGAAACATGTGGATAACAGTCCCATCTTCCAGCCTCTAATCATCATTGCGCCACAAAAATAATAGAACTTGCTTTAAAATAAGGGAAGAATACAGAAAGGATATTCTGTGAAGATTATCATAAATAAATCAATTCTTTCGAGAAAAAGCACAAATTATCTTGCAAATAAACTTTTTTATCCATTACTTTGAATTGCAAAGTACTTTTGAAATGGATGATAATCGAAATAACCATGTACAAGAATTGGCCTATATCAGGTCGATGATGGAGCAATCCTCCCGATTCATATCCCTGAGCGGATTATCAGGAGTGGCTGCGGGAATTGTTGCCCTTATGGGAGCAGCAGCAGTTTATGTCTACTTGGGAACCAGCCCCTTTACGGGTAGGAAATGGTACGATGTGGATAATGCGGCTACCTATGAGAAATGGGGCATGGGGTATCAGACATTCTTTATGCTTGATGCATTGTTGGTGTTGTGTTTGGCCATATCCATCGGCTACTTCTTTTCAAGGAGAAAAGCAAAGAAGGCAGGACAGAAATTGGTGACACCGTCATCCATGAAGCTTTTATCCAATTTCCTGATTCCATTGGTGTCAGGAGGTATATTTTGCCTGATGTTGGCCAGATATGGATATTTTGGAATTATAGCTCCGAGCATGCTCATATTCTACGGATTGGCCCTCATCAATGGAAGCAAATACACCTTGGATGATATCCGGTACCTTGGATTTGTCGAACTTTTCCTAGGTTTGTTGGCCACTTGGTTCATTGGTTATGGATTATTGTTTTGGGCCATCGGATTTGGGGTCATGCACATTGTATATGGTCTTAGGATGTATTTCAAATATGACCGCTGATTCTAGGGTGATTCGAAGCATTAGGCAAGACCGAACGGATATAAGCAATAAAGTACGCAGCGTATGAAAGATATCATTAACAATTTGAACAAGATTTTCGATAGCCGGATGAGGCTCGGAATCATGTCTGTGTTGATGGTGAACGATTGGGTGGAATTCAAGAATATGAAAGAAATGTTGGATGCCACGGATGGTAATCTGGCCAGTCATATCAAGGCCCTTGAAAAGAATGAGTACATCGAGGTGAGGAAAATGTTTGTTGGGCGTAAGCCCCAAACCTCCTATCGTGTAACCAAACTAGGGGAAAAGGCATTCAAGAATCATTTGGATGCACTGGAAAAACTCCTGAATTCAAGGGATTGATACACAATCGTTTGGAAGGCATTGAGAGGCATGAGCCTTATTTTTTTAAATATTTACTTTGTAATGCAAAGTAGTTTGTAAAAATAATAGCTATGGAAGCAATCAGTTTCATCGTAACCAACGGAATGGTAATGGGATTACTCATCATCGCTTACCCTTTATTCCTGATTTCGAATTGGATATTGAGTAATAGAATCAATGCATCACCTAAGAGACATGCATTGGCCTTGGGAAGTACCGTGGTATTGACTCCGGTGATTTACATCCTGTTGGTCATGACACTTATGATAGGTGATGGCTACTATAAAAGAACCTCATTCAATCAGGAGGATTGGCTATCGCAGCCGGATGAACGATTCAAGATGTCCAAGGACATCATTGATAGCAGAATGCTCATCGGAATGGAATTCGAACAGGTTGTCGGAGTACTAGGTGAGGATTTCTCCATCGGTTCCAGTGAATATACCATCAGCTATTATATCGGATTCGTACCCGGAATGTTCAGGATTGACCCTGATATCATCGAAATCAGGTTTGCCAATGGAAAAGTAGCCGAAGTAAAGCAACGGGAAACCTGATTCCCATCCAAGACACAGTATTTGACTCACTAGTAAAGAATCAAGAATATGAAGACACCAAAAATGTATGCACTGAGGGCTAGGTTCCTTCAGTGGCTGGTCAACCACACGTCCAAATTGTATCTCAATACCATCAAAAGGCATAAGCCGATATGGAAATATTCCAAGGATGAACTAAGGAGTTTTCCCACTGGGTCCTTGGGTAAGGAAATTGCCAATTTTCTGGATGAACATCAGATTGATTTCATCCCCAGGGCCGAAAATCATGATGTGTTCCATTTGTTGACAGGATACACCACTACCGCAGAAGATGAGATTGCGATGCAATATTGGCTGGTGGGGAATCAGAAATTGACACCCTATACCATCGGGACTTGCCTGATTGGAATGCTGGTTTTTCCTGAATTTTGGGGACAGTATATGAGCGCATTCCGAAAGGGGAAATCATCCCCCTCCATCGTTCATTGGGATTTTGAACAGTTACTTTATTCTAATGCACAATCCATTCAGTTATATATCCAATCCAATAGATTGGGAGCAAAAATCCAAATGTGATGAAAAGAATGAATATGCCATTCATCCTATTAGTTATGGCTTCCCTTTTTAGTACGGCCTTACTTATTCTAAGGCTGGAATTAATGGGGATCGAAGGGATGCCCGTATTCAGTTGGGATGATCCGAATTATGTACAAATACCAAGGGGGAGCATGCTTTTTTTGATATGGAATTTATTCCTGGCATGGATACCTTATTGCTGTGCATTGTTGATTGCTCCCCTACATGAAAAATTGAATGCCAAATGGGTAACTTCAGTTCTATTTTTCCTATGGATTTTATTTCTTCCGAATGCTCCATATATTATCACGGATTTTGTGCATTTGAAAAAAGATATAGGATTGCCATTTTGGTATGATATACTTGTATTGTCATTTTTTTCGGGTATAGGATTATTGTTAGGTTTATTGTCCATGCTGAAAATGGAGGAATTCATATCCCGATTCATTCATCCCATTCTAAGTCAGATTTTTATTGTATCAACTATTCCTCTCATAGGTTTTGGAATATGGATAGGACGATACCAAAGATGGAATTCATGGGATATTTTTACAAGGCCCCATATGCTACTAATGGATGTGTATTCGCAGATTAAGGACCCCATTTCGAATATGGATACACTAGGTTTGTCCTTGGTGATTACCGTCCTTGTTTTATTCTCTTATTTATTCATTCAATCTATTTATTCCAGAGCGGATAATCAATTAGGATAATTCCTATTGTGAATTTAAAAATACTCAAAATGAAAAAGGAAATCGTATTGAATATATTGGTTGTGATAGGAGTTGTACTATTTAATATTCTCTTTTGGAATGAGGGAATGGGAGTGAATACCATCCTGTTTACCCTACTGATGGCAAGTGGGATTTATTATCAGGATGCATCATTGTTCAGGATGAGGAATATGCAATTTATAGCCCTTGGGACTTTGTTTTTTTCGATAATGGTTGTCGTTAACCATTCATTGTATGCCAAGATATTATTTTCAATTTCATCCATTTTAATGATAGGCATAGCCCAAAGCAGGAGCATACGTTTCTTGGGCTATGGCCTTATCATTGGTATCTTGAATATGGTCAGTTCACCCGTGACCGGAGTACGCCTTGCGGCTAAGCAGAGCATAGGAAATGTCCGTCTCGGAGGGTTGTGGAGAAAGCTGAGGCTGTTTATTGTTCCTGCTTTCATTGGCTTTGGGTTTTTTGTGATTTATTCTGTTGCGAATATTGATTTTGCTTTATTATTCCTTAATAGGATTATTGATTTATTTAGTTTGATTTTTCGACTGGACTTTTCTTTTGAGAGAATCATATTTTCCTTTCTTGGATTAATGATTGTCGGGGGTGCATGGTGGAAAAATAATCAGAACCTTACGTTTTATGAGGGTAATGAAATCATTCAGAAAAATAAGAACAGAGGAAAATATAAGGGCGCTGTATTTATTCCGAATTTTATTTCTTTGAAGAATGAATATATGATTGCTATGATTACCATGGTGATGCTGATTATTCTGATTTCCATTCTGAATATATTGGATGTGAAGAATATTTGGTTTAAGGATGTATCCGGAATGAGGAGTACGGAATTAAAAGCAATGGTGCATCAGGGAACATACGTTCTGATATTTTCCATTATAATGGCAATGGCTGTAGTCGTGTATTTTTTTCGGGGAAATATTAATTATTTTCCTAAGAATAATACATTGAGGATATTGACTTGTATCTGGATTATTCAAAATGCTATTTTGGCCATATCCGTAGTTGTTAGGAATGTCAAATATATCCAAGAGTATGGTGTGGCATATAAAAGAATAGGTGTATTTATTTTTTTAATACTCACTTTTATTGGACTATTCACAATGCTGATTAAAGTGAAACATAAAAAATCGTTACAATTCCTTTTTGAAAAAAATGCTTGGGCGTGGTATGTGGTTTTTTTATTGACATCAACGATAAATTGGGATGTACGGATAACCCAATATAATATCCTATCTGATTACAATGAATTCTTGGATGTGGATTTTATTGTGAATGAAGTTTCGGATAAGAATATCTATGTATTGGAACAATATTCAGATGATATAGAGTCCCGTGGCAATTGGTCTCCGAGTACCTTGGAAGATGGAATAGTGGCAAAGAAATATAAATTCAAGAAAAAGATTGAAAACCAGTCATGGCTATCTTGGAATTTTCCTGATCACAATACAGCCCAAGGGTTATAGTATTACAATAAAGCCTAAATTCACAATATGGAAACCATTTATTTCATCTTGGTCGGATTGCCCATTGCCATTGTCATGGCCATCATTATAGTTGGTATTGTTATTCGGTTCGTCCGTAGTTTCAAGCATGCCTACGAACCGATGGTATCACCCAAGGACGGGCGCCCCAACAGAATCCATCCATTGACTCATGTTAATAGGAAAGTTACGCCTTGGATTGTTTCTGTGATAGCACCCATTGGAGGCTTTATCATTTCCATGAATTCAAGCCCCCATACCCGATATGATGATATTCTCTACACGCCATTGAATCATGACCATATCCTGACCATTGCTGTTTTGTATGCCATATCTGCCATTGCTTATTGGATGTCTGTTTGGAAAGGAGGGGCTTTGCCACCACTATTCAAGGCCTTTTCCATATTGGGAATGGCCCAAGGGTTCGTACTATGTGTGATTATGATGGTACAATTCGGTCCTTTCATGCTGTATGGATTATTTCCCATCATCATTACTTTTCCCTTGTTATCACCATTGCTTTTTTTAATGCTGTTGTTTGTTGAGATTAGAAAGCAATTGTATCTCCAGAAAATTGAAATCCAAAATCAGGAGGAAGACGAAACCTACGATAGCCTGATTCTTTCGAATGCGGAACGAATCGTTACGGATGAACGAATCGGGAATCCCTTATTTTTCTTTTTCCTAATCCCATTCGTAGCCATCCAACAAGCCGTTCTCATCCTTTTTGGCCAGCGACCCGACTCATTCATCAAGGCTTTTGCGGAAACCTGTACCTATACCTTTTCACAATTCGACCCACCACCTAATCCGGGTAGCGGACATTACTTATGCACCATCGCATCCCGTGGTCACCCGACTCTGGTTCAGCCCCTTAGAAAAGGATGGAGAGGAGGAAAAGTCATTGATGTGAATCGCCAATTGATGGTTTCGAATGCCTTTGAGGAATGGCTTGAACAGCATACACCTCGTTTTCATCGTTACCTGAGAGGATGTTACAACAAAGTGGGCAGGCCATTGAATGAAATGGTGAAGTCCACATGGATATCCAATGCCATGTATATCATCATGAAACCTTTTGAATGGGGATTCATATTCTGGTTGTATATGGTGGATGAACATCCTGAGAATAGGATACATACCCAATACCTATCCCGAAAACGATAGGATACGAATCCGTGTCATTCCCCTATATCATGTATTGCACCAGAGTGAACAATCAGCATTAGAACAAAAAGGTTCTTGAATCCTTATGACCAAGGTCATGAACGATAAGGTATTTTCAATATCTTTATGCCTTGGTAAGGAGAGGAGGTCTGCGTAAATTGCCTTCTCAAAGAGAACTAGAATCACTTGGAATAGATGTCTGTCGTTAAGTCAACGTACAAATTTATTTTTTATCCTTTGGCAATGGTACTGTCCGTTGTCACATTACTCATTATTATCCAGCCCAGTGGTTCGGCCTATCGGATGTTCACAAACTCTGCGGTGGAGATTTTGTTGGGAATCCTTGGTTTCGGCATCATCTGCCTAATGCTCCAGTGGCATAGGCTCATGTTTGTCTCTTTTGCATGCGCGGGCATACTGAGCATCTTCCTGAAATCCAGTTCCAATCCCTCTCCGGTATATGCAGACCCCAATGTGGAGGAAGATATAGAGGTCATACACCTGAATACCACGAATTATGAGGGAGTGGAATACGAAGACCTGACAGACTTGCTGTTGGCATCCGATGCCGATCTGATTTCCATACAGGAAGTAACCCCCGATTGGGATATGGTGTTCCAGGATGAATTGATTGATTCTTTCCCTTATTATAGTTCGGTGGCAAGTATCAGTTTCAATGGTATGGCAGTATTCTCCAAGTATCCCTTGAACAGTGTGGATACATTCTATTATAATGATATTCCCAATCTGACGGGCCTGATAGCACCAAGGCAAAAAGGAGATAAGCCCATCCGATTCATCAGTACCTATACCAATCCGGCTTTTGGAGCGGATGTATTCTATCAGGAATTAAAGGATCATTTCCAATCCATCATAGATAAGGTCGGGAAAACCGATGGTGCAAGGATTGCATTCGGAACCTATAATACGGTAGCATGGTCTTCTGAGATGAAGTTCTTCACAGGCGAATTGAATCTTCAGAACAGCCGCAGGTCCATCAATCCTTTTTCTCAGAGTACCTACGAACACATCTTTCATTCCTTGGATATGGAATGTGTTGATTTTGATGGATTTTATGACCAGACGGGAACCAAGATTGGACTTAGGGTCAAACTTCATTTGAAAAACATGCCTGCTTTCTCCAAACATGATCAAAGACCGACTCAATAGTTTCAAGTACGCATTCAAGGGGATAGCAGACCTATTCATCAATACCCCCAATGCCCGGATACATCTGGCTTTTGCCATTGCTGTGGTGATTTGCGGTTTTGTGTTTGATATATCTGTCATGGAATGGTGCATCTGTATCCTTTCGATAGGTGTGGTATTGGCAGCCGAGGCATTCAATTCTTCCATTGAATATCTGACGGATTTGGTATCCCCCGATTATCATGAATTGGCAGGTAAAACCAAGGATGTGGCAGCAGGTGGCGTATTACTCACCGCTTTGTCTGCGGCCATTGTGGGGACAATTGTCTTTTTACCCAAAGGCTGGGAATGGATTTCTGCTTACTTTTCATTAAATTAGAACCAACAATCAGTTCCTTCATCTAAAGAGGATACTAAACAAAATGCATGGAAAGAATCCAAGTAACCGTAGATGACATAATCGAGGGTGATTCAGATGACGCCTTTGATATCATGCTGCGTTTTGATAAGTTCAGTGAATGGTGGCCCAAATCCTTGCCTGTAAAATGCGTGGAAAGTAAGGATAGCCATATCGGGAATAAGGCATTGATTAGCCCCTATCCATTCATTAATGTAGGATGGAAACTCCATTCCTATGATCCCGGTCGGGAAATCATCATCCATTATTATCATGGAATGCATGAGGGAATGGGAGTCTGGTCTTTCAGCGAATCGGACCATAATAGGGCCCTTGTCTCCTTCGAGATTGATATCCTGCCCAAGAATAAATTATATAATTGGGCCTATAAGATGTTCAATGTTGAAACGTCCCATATCAGGCATGTGAATATGGTGATTGCCGCTCTGGCTCATCAAGTCAAACAACTACAATCTTCCAATGCTGCTTAAGACCCAAGGTATTATTCTGAGAACGGTCAAGTACGGGGAAACAAGCTTGATTGTGGATGCATATACTGCCGATAAGGGCAGGCAGTCCTATATTGTGAATAGCGTGAGGTCCCAAAAGGCCAAAATCAAACAGAGTGTGGTAGCTGTGGGCTCGTTTGTGGATTTGGTGGTGTACCATAGGGATACCAAGGATGTGAACCGAATAAAGGAAGTGAAGCCTGCCTATGTTTATAAGTCGATCCCTTTTGATGTCATCAAGGGAACCGTAGCGCTTTTTATGTCCGAACTATTGGGAAAGACGGTAAAGGAGTCCGAGGAAAACCCCATGCTTTTTGATTTCATCGTCAATAGTTTCGTAGCATTGGATGAAGCTGAACGAGTAGCACTTTTTCCTTTGGTTTTTTCCGTTGTATTAGTACAACATCTTGGTTTCAGTCCAGGGAATGAATGGACGGAACAAACACCATATTTTGATATCCGAGAGGGACTCTTTGTGGATTTTGAGCCTCACTTGCTTTATATGAATGCAAGTCAGAGCCGTTGGTTTTACTACTTGTTATCCGCTGATGTAGCTAATATGGATGAGATAGCCATACCCAAACAAGAAAGACGTGGAATTTTGGATGGGGTCTTGGATTATTACAAGCATCATGTTGATAATTTTAAGGAATTGAATTCCCACATGATTTTACGCTCGGTTCTGAGTTAGCTCCTAAATAAAAAATCCCCCTCAGTAAGACCGAGGGGGAAACCTTTATTGTCAATATTCAAATGGTCTGTTCTTAGAGCCTGCCTAGGATATTTCTGGAAATTACTAATTTTTGGATTTCAGAAGTTCCCTCACCAATGGTACAAAGCTTGGAATCACGGAAGAATTTCTCAACAGGAAAATCCTTGGTGTATCCATATCCTCCATGTATCTGGATGGCATCTGTACTGATTTCCACGCATGCCTCTGATGCGTAGTATTTGGCCATCGCACCTTCTAGGGTTACGGGCTTATGTTCATCCTTCAAGCGACCCGCATTTCGGGTAAGCAATTCAGCTGCTTCGATTTTGGTTCTCATGTCAGCTAGCTTGAAAGAGATACCTTGGAATTTGGCGATAGGCTTACCGAATTGTTCTCTTTCCTTGGCATACTTGACGGATGCTTCATAAGCACCATAACAAATACCCAATGATAGGGCAGCAATGGAGATACGTCCGCCATCAAGGATTTTCATAGCTTGAATGAAACCCTCACCAACTTGCCCAAGGATTTGGCTTTTGTGAATGCGGCAATTATCGAAAATCATTTCCGCGGTTTCGGAAGCACGCATTCCTAGCTTGTTCTCTTTTTTGCCTGCATTGAAACCAGGAGTTCCTCTTTCGATAACGAATGCTGTAATTCCATGGCTATCCAAGAGGTCACCAGTTCTGGCCAATACAACAGCAACATGCCCCGACTGACCGTGGGTAATCCAGGATTTAGCTCCATTAAGGACGTAGTAGTCGCCATCTTCCACAGCAACAGTCTTCATCCTCATAGCATCAGAACCCGTATTGGGTTCCGTAAGTCCCCAAGCACCGATCCATTCTCCAGAAGCTAGCTTAGGTAAGTATTTTTTCTTCTGTTCCTCATTTCCGAACATGAGGATATGATTGGTGCAAAGTGAGTTGTGTGCAGCAGTACTCAATCCAACTGAACTACATACTTTCGCAATCTCGACAATGATGGTAATGTACTCTTGGTATCCCAAGCCAGAACCACCATATTCTTCAGGTACAAGGACACCAAGGAAGCCGTGTTCGCCCATTTTATGGAACATATCCATAGGGAAATGTTGGGATTCATCCCACTCCATCACATATGGTCTGATATGTGTTTCTGCAAAATCTTTCGCACTTTGACGGATTATATCCAAATTTTCTTCTAATTCAGTTGTCATATTGAAAAATTAAATTTGGTTTGGTAATTGGTTTAATTATAATTGCTATTTCAAATATACAGTTTTTATTCACTTGCACATGCCAATTGAATGACAGTTTATTCGCTAGATAGTTGAATGCATGTTAAAAGTATTGGCATAATGCCAGAACGTGGATGGATTGTGAGTAAGTTCTACTGACAAACAGAAGTCCTATTCATACCTTTTCCGTATCTTCACATCTCAAGGGGAAACCATCATTCACACTTCTTTGTTGGAATGATATACAGCAAGAACAAGACTAGGAATTTGAATCAGCCGGACAGCATTTGAGTCTGTTGATTGAATCCTTAATGTCCAAAGTTTTTTACTTCAATGCCAGAATACGTTCACTTACATAGTCATACTCAATATTCATTACTGGATGGAGCTTCCGAAATCGGAACGATGATGAAAAAAGCCGCTGCCGATGGCCAAAAAGGGGTAGCCCTTACAGACCACGGTAATATGTTCGGTGCATTCAAATTCGTATCCGAAGCGAATAAGAATGGAGTGAAACCCATCATCGGTTGTGAATTCTACTTGGTGGCAGACCGTCATCACAAAACATTTTCTAGGGCTAAGGGCGAAAAGGATGTAAGGCATCACCAGTTGTTGTTGGCTAAGAATAGAAAGGGATATGAGAATCTCTGTAAGTTGTGTTCGATTGGATTCATAGAAGGATTGTATTCTAAGTTCCCAAGAATTGATAAGGAGATTCTTCTTCAGCATACAGAGGGTTTGGTAGCAACTTCCTGTTGTATCGGTGCCGAGATTCCACAGGCCATCATGAAAGGAGATATGGAAAAGGCGGACGAATTGGTTCGCTGGTGGTTGGATATCTTCGGTGAGGATTTTTACATAGAATTACAAAGACACAGGGGCCTTGAGAATATTGATGGATTAGGTATCAGCCAAGAGGATATCAATCAGGAACTCATCAAATTAGCTAGGAAGTACAATATCAAAATCATTGCGACGAATGATGCGCATTACATAGAGGAAGAAGATGCAGGCCCGCATGACATTCTCTTATGTGTCAACACAGGAACCATTCTGGATAATGAAAAACGTTTCAAGTTCCCAAGCTCGGATTTCTATTTCAAGTCACAGCAAGAAATGAATCAACTTTTCCATGATATTCCCGAATCCATCGCGAATACAATGGAAATTTATGATAAGATTGAGCCCTTGGAATTGGCCCGTGATGTATTGTTACCTGCTTATCAGATTCCCGGCCAATTCAAGACCCAGGATGAGTATCTCAGGCATATTACCTATGAGGGGGCTAAGGTGAGATATGGTACCATCACTCCCGAGATCAAGGAAAGACTGGATTTCGAATTACAAGTTATCGCCAATTCAGGCTATCCCGGGTATTTCCTCATTGTTCAGGATTTCACTTCCGAAGCAAGACGAATGGGGGTTTCTGTTGGTCCGGGGCGGGGTTCGGCTGCGGGTTCCGCAGTTGCGTACTGTACGGGTATTACGAATGTGGACCCAATCAAGTATGATCTTCTGTTTGAGCGATTCCTGAATCCTGAAAGGGTATCCATGCCCGATATTGATATTGATTTTGACGATCATGGTCGTCAAAAGGTCATTGATTATGTGATAGACAAATACGGACGAAACCAAGTTGCCCAAATCGTTACTTACGGTACCATGGCTGCCAAATCTTCCCTGAGGGATGTAGGTAGGGTTATGGATATTCCTTTGCCAGAAGTGGATTTGGTGGCTAAGGCATTCCCCCAACACCTGAGTGCCACGCTTAACAAGGTACTCAAGGATGGAGGTGTAGATGAGAAGCTGAAAGGGAAAATGAATTCGGAAGACATGGATGCCGCCAGGAAATTCCGTGAGATGTCCGAACGGAAGGATGATATCGGTCATATGATCCGCACCGCAAAAAAGTTGGAGGGGTCGGTAAGGAATACCGGAATCCATGCTTGTGGAGTCGTAATCACACCGGATGAGATTACGAAATATGTACCTGTAAAGACGGATAAGAACTCAGGGATGTTAGTATCCCAGTTCGATAATAGTGTAGCAGAGGATGCCGGACTATTGAAGATGGATTTCCTAGGGTTGAAAACCCTGACCATCATCAAGAATGCGGTAAGGATGGTCAAGGAAAATCATGGAGTGGAGATTGATCCTGAAGAAGTGCCATTGGATGATCCTAAGACATACGAACTGTTCCAGAAAGGATATACAACAGGAGTATTCCAATACGAATCCCCTGGGATGCAGAAACACATGAAAGCACTCAAACCTACCCAGTTTGAGGACTTGATTGCAATGAATGCATTATATAGACCGGGGCCGCTGGAATACATTCCGAGTTTCATTGCTCGTAAACATGGTCGGGAAGACATTACCTACGACTTGGATGCAATGGAGGAATACCTACAGGAAACCTACGGTATTACGGTCTATCAGGAGCAAGTAATGTTGTTGTCCCAAAAACTGGCTGGATTCACCAAGGGCCAAGCAGATATGCTTCGTAAGGCCATGGGTAAGAAAAAGAAGAAGCTACTGGATGAGTTGTATCCGAAATTCATTGATGGTGGTGAAAAGAATGGCCATCCCAAGGAAACATTGGATAAGATATGGAAGGATTGGGAAGCATTTGCCTCCTATGCCTTTAATAAGTCGCACTCGACCTGTTACGCTTTCGTAGCTTTCCAGACAGCATATCTCAAGGCGAATTATCCTGCGGAATTCATGTCTGCTGTATTGACGAACTCCAAGAGTGATATCAAGACCCTGACCAAATACCTGAGAGAATGTAAGAAAATGGGCATAGAGGTATTGGGACCCTGTGTCAATGAATCCCAGTCTGATTTCTCACCCAATAAGGAAGGTAAGATTCGTTTCGGATTATCCGCTCTTAAGGGGGTAGGAGAGGGACCTGTCGAAGCCATCATCGGAGAACGAAATAATGCGGGTGCATTCAATGGTATCTTCGATATGGTACGAAGACTGGATTTAAGAACTGTGAACAAACGCTGTTTCGAAAGTCTTGCCTACGGTGGAGGTTTCGATTCCTTTGATGAAATCCATCGGGCGCAGTATTTTGTTCAATCTGAAAAATATGGTTCCCTACTGGAGCATGCACTGAAATACGGGAACGCACATCAAGGACAACAAGCCACAATGGCTACATCCTTATTCGGGGCTACGGAGGATGTTATGATACCTGAACCCAAGATTCCTGTTTGTAATGAATGGCCCCTGATTGAAAAACTGGAAAAGGAAAAAGAAGTTGCGGGTATCTATATATCAGGCCATCCGTTGGATGATTACAAATTGGAAATAAAAAACTTTACCAATTGCCATCTTGGGGATATGGAACGCATGAAAAACCAAAAAGTGAACATCGCCGGATTGGTTTCTGCCGTAAAGCATGGTATCAGCAAGAAAGGAACAGGTTGGGGCCGTTTCACAATCATGGATTATAGCGAATCCATAGAAATCATGCTTTTTAATGAGGATTATCTCAAGTTCAAGGACTATCTCCGTCAAGGAGAGGTCGTTTATATCAAAGGACTGTACAAGCAGAAGTGGGGTAGGGAAGAATTCTCCTTGGTGGTGGATGATGTACGCCAAATGGAAATGGTAGGAGAGGAAATGACCGAATCCATTACCATTAAGATTCATGTGGATGATTTGACGCAGGAAAAAATAGATGGTATCCAAAAACTTTGTCTGGAATGCAAGGGAAAACACTCGGTCAAATTCCTTTTGATTGACCGCATCAACAAACAGAAACTTTCCCTCAAGGCTCCCAATCAACCCGTTTTGGCTGATAGTGTATTCGTCAAGGGATTGGAGGATTTGGGTGTTGGATACAAATTGAATGCATAGATTTTTTGACTTTGAAAAATAACGAATGACTATGGGTTTATTTGATTTATTTAAATCGAATGATGAAAAAGAAATGGATCCATATTGGATATTTGATGAAAATATTCACTACCAACCCCATTTGAACAAATCGGATTTTCTTACCAAGGATGGGTTCGATTTCGGTTGGTTCATACTGGAACCACTATCTGTTTTTGTGGGGAATCAATCCGATGAAATCGAAAAGAACAAGGCGCTGTCATACGGACAGAAAGCACTCTACTTTTGGTGGTATCTGGATGCCCAGGTTACGAATGGTGGTTTCGTACAATTCTTTTATAATGGATATGGCCAATACATGCCCACCATCATCAAGGGATTGGAATATGTGGGAGATGATAAGATGGCAGGGATAGCCAAGAAAGCCTTTCAAATCTACCTGAAAAAAATAAGATTGTTCAATAAGGCCCGGAATGAGGACTTGTTCGGTTCTGACTTGTATGACAAGTTGGATGCCATGTGCCAATTGGATGATAAATACTACGAGCTGCATCATTCCACAATGAGGATTATTGAGGAATATGCTCGTAAGCATCCGAATGAATTCTGTTTGGATGAGAATGGTAAGGAATTGGTTCTGAATGCAGATGAAACAATGACAACCTACTATCCGAGTGGAAAACCCAAGGAAGTCATGCCGATGGTGAATGGCCAATTATCTGGCGAATTCGTAGCTTATTATGAGAATGGTAATGTCAAGGAGAAAACCATTTTCAAAGATGGGGTAAAGACCAGGATTGAAAACCATTTCTATGAGAATGGTAAGCCCAAGAGTAGCGTGGAACCCAATGATGATGGTACTTTACTAGAATTCGTAACCTATTACGAGAATGGCCAAGCCCAAAAGCTAACGACCAAAAAAGCGGAAGATGGCAAGCAGTTTGGAGATTATAAGGAATGGTATGAGAATGGCCAATTATTCCGTTCAGGATACTATATCGGAGAATATGAACGAGATGGTGATTGGTTGGAATTCTATGATGATGGTGCCAAACGGCTTGTAGCCGAATTTATTAACAAGGAATACTTGATCAAGGATTTTTGGAATAAGGAAAGGGAGCATGTACTAATTGATGGTACAGGCATTCACCAGACCGAAACAATCCGGATGGGTAAGGTCACATCAAGTCGTACCAATAGATATCGGAATCAAAAGAGACACGGCCTCCAGGAAAGCTACAGGGACGGAATATTGTCCCTAAGCCAGGAGTACGAAGATGGTGTACTTCACGGTTCCACCAAAACATTCTATAAGAATGGGAACCTCAAGGAGGAAACCATATATAAAAAGGGGGATAGAGTTTCAGGGCAAAAATATCCCATGTTCAAGAACCCTAAGGTCAAGGTAACCATTACCCACCGATTCGAACATGTATCGGGAGACAATGGCCCCAAAACGGTAGACCAACCTACTGCCATAACAAACGCAGAGGAAGTAGCTGATATGCTCTTTTTTACTCGTGATGTTTTCGAGGGTTATCCGGATGATTATGATATCACTTACACATACAGGGTCATGACGGATGAGACAGGATTCGTAGAATCATTTCGTTTTGCAGTGGGTGCTAATGGGAGATGTATCGAAGATATCGAGGAGAATATCCCCAGACTTGAATTTGAAATGGCTACGTACAACGGAAAACCCGTTCCTTGCCAATATACCGTTTGGTACCGATTGAATCTCGTGGAATCATAAGGATTTCAATTGCCCCCAATGACTATGAAGACAACCCTCAAATGGATTTTTGGATTCATCACAATGATTACTATCGGAGCAACACTAGCCGAAGGGGGTAGGGAAATTACTGCCGACGCCTTGGGATATGAAGCCAGTTTTGTACCCAAAAGAATGGGGTTGGTGTTTTCCAGTCCAGAGATGCAATCGGCATTCAGGGAGCTGAAACTGGAATATCCACAACACTTCAGGGAGACAGAAGAATGGGATACCTTATTGATGATTGACCAAAGGGACCATGCCATCATAGAGGGAGTGGGCTTGCTCGTTACCTTGTTGGTCAGTTACTTGTCCCTTTATTTCTTCCGTAGGAGAATGCTTCTTATGAATCAATTAGGGAGTAGGGAAATTATATTTGCATTATTGGGGTTATTCATTGTTCGGGATGCAGCCTACAACGTTCTTTTTGGAATCACAGGCTTTTTTCCATGCGATGTTTCCAAAATATGGGCTTTCCTCGAGATTCCATATATCATTATGTACCCATTGTATATTCTGATAGGTTGTATTCAGCTGCTTATGATTACATATTACCTGCCTCAGAATGAGAGGTTTCATTTCTGGTTGGGAGGTCTTGTCGGAGGAATCGTGGGGGCTATCCTATGGGCCGGATGGCTTGGATATTACCTTACTGACTGGTTTTAGCACCCTTCATGATTTAAACCTAAAATGATTACCTTACACCAATAAAACAATCAAAAATGAAGTCCATTCTTCTTTCCTTTATCCTAGGATTTTTTCTAGCCTTTAATCTGACTGCCCAAGATATAGATCGCTCCAACTACCAACTCCTTTGGGAAATTACAGGAAATGGGTTCGAATCCCCTAGTTATCTGTTCGGTTCCATGCACGTTGAGGATAAGCGTGTCTTTGATTTACCCGATTCCATGTTGGTATGTCTGGAGAATTGTGAGGGATTCTCGGGTGAGTTGAATATGGATTCCATGGTCGTATTCATATTGGAACAAATGTTCAATGATGATTCCACCAATGTATTGAAACAGATGTTGAGTCCTGATGCGTACAATGCATTGAACAATAAATTACTCCAAAAAAGAGGAGAGGGAATAGACGACCTAGATAACAAACAACCCTGGATTGTAGAAATGCTACTGGATGAGGATAGGGAGGAAAAAGCGGATGATTTCGAATCATTCTTGGATATGTATTTATACAATTATGCCAAGAAACTAGGCAAGAAAACCTACGGATTGGAGAAGATAGAGGACCAACTGAATCTGTCCCTATTGAAATACCAAACCTATGAGGATTACCTGATTAGTCCTGAATTCCAAGAAGATACCGAAGAAGAAATGGATCTCGAAGAACTGACTCGAATATACATTTCAGGTGATATCAATGAAATAGATAGGCGTGCGGTGCAGGTCATGCCGGATGATGAGTACAAGAAGAAGATGCTTACCGATAGGAATATCGTCATGGCGGAGAATATAGAACTCCTAGGCCGCCAAATGCCCATGTTCAACGTAGTCGGTGCAGCGCATCTTCCCGGCAAGGATGGAGTGATTGCCTTACTCCGCAATATGGGATACAATGTCAGGCCCGTAACGGCTGATTTTACAGGTAAGAGTCAATTCAAGAATTTGGATGATGTTCAATTACCTTGGGCAACCATGGATTTGACAAAGCGTATGGGTTGTGAACTGGATTTTCCTGTCAGGGCCGTACGAATTGAGAAAATTGATGGCGAGAGTTACAAGGATATCGACTTCTACATGTCAATGGATATTTATACCGAAGAAATTTATTTCCTTTTGGGAATGACATTGCCTGAAGCCATTCCTGAGGGGGAGGGAGCTCCGATACTTTACATCGGATTGAATTCCATGTTCAAGGATAATGATGAGATAGAGATTGATGAGATTGATGGCCCTAATGCCATCGAATATGATGGAATGAATGGCCTTGAAGTAACCGGGACCCTTGCAGAAGGCGGAGGTTTTGCCGGACGGGCATTCCTGTTGGAAGATAAGGTGTATTACCTGTATGCCATGAGGGAAAATGATGAATTGGTCAATGGCCGGAGATTCTTCGAATCCCTCAAGGTCAAGAAACAAATCAAGGAAACCATACAGGGGTCCTATGAAATCAAGGATAAGGGAATCGCATTCGTAGCACCCGTTCCTATGGAGATGACCAAGGAAGTAGAACCCGATGAGGAAGAAAATATATCCTACATCTACAAGGGCTATGTGAGTAAGGACGATATATTCTATTCATTGAGAGTGGATGAACTGCAAGGGGATGAATACATCATGAACCAAAATGCATCCATAGAAGCCTTGGAACAGACTTACTTGGCAATGGGGGCGGAGGAGTATAAATTGGAGAAAATGGCCAAGGGAGAAAAAGTGGATTATTGGGAAATTTCAATGCAAAGGGATGATTATCCCATCCGTTTGGGAAAATTCTTCAGAGGCAACAGACATTACTCGGTCATTATAGTCACCGATGATGCCAAGCGGGCCAAGGATGAATTTGATGAATTCATAAAGAACATCGAATGGTTGGATTTGGAAACTTCCCCGAACCAAGTCGTGAGCCATGATAGCTTAGGTATTTCCATAGCATTACCTCAGGCAGTCAGTATAGATGAGGAACCCTTTAACGAATATCCCTATAATGGATATTGGTCATGTTCTTCAAAGGATTGGGCATCATCCAGTATCATGAATTTTGAGGCCATCCAGTTTTCCTCTTTTTATGAAATTAGTAACGAAGTGGATAGCTTCTTGTTAAAACATGCAGCAGACCTAGAGAGTGATGGCTATGAAATGAGGAATTTCTCCTTTGATAAATATCTGGGATATCCATATGTCGAAGTAGAACTGAGAAGTGATAGTTCGAATGTGGTCAATGTCAGTCGTATGGTTCTGGCAGGCAATAAGTTGTTGGCCATGACCGCCCTGATTCCCAAGGAAATGGTAAAGTCGGACTATACGGACGATTTTTTCAATTCCCTTAAAATATCATCCCGATACCAATCCGTCAATCTTCAAGAGGATAAGGCATCCTATCTTTTGGAATCCATCACGACTACGGATAGCTTGGTATACGATGGATTATGGGATGCCATTGACAACCATGAATTCGAACCAAAGGATGTTCCCCTTATCCTGTCCGCACTCAAAAAGGAAATACCACTGGATACATTATATCCCTTTTATACCCTGACTGGGGTCATCCTCAGTCAACTGGAAAAGGTAGCCGATAAGGAAATGATTCCTGAAATTTTGGAATTACTCAAGGAGTGTGAGATAGAAAAGAAAATGAGATTGACGAATCTTATCGGAGTATTGGAGGGAGAGAATACGAAGCTGTATTGGGATTTGCTCAAGAATACAGAATGGAATGATGAAGAAGCGGATGCCTACACCATTCTGGAACACATCTACGAGGATGATGTCAAGGCACTCTCCTACATGGATGAGTTGATGGAACTATCAAAATTACCTCAGTATACCCATGATGTATATAAGATACTATTCAATGTCATTAATAATGAAGCCTTGGATTGGGAACCCATTTACCAACCATACAAGGATGATATGCAAAATGATTTCGTCAATTATTTTGAGAATTGGACGGCCAATGGAAAAAGTTTTGAGGGGAACGAAGTAGGTACCATGCAATACATTATCCTTCTATTGGAAAAGATGTATGGAAATGAAAAATCAATAGCTTATTTCAAGGAGCACATCCACGAATCGGAAAAGTATCTCATGTCCCAGCTAGCCAGTGCATTATTGAGGAATGGTGTACCGATGGATAATGAAATTTGGAGGGAATTGGATGAAAACCTACTGGCCCATTTTGTTATCGAGGACAACCTGGATGATAGTTATGGATATAGTGAGAATCCCTTGGTTCCCAAACGATATAAGAATTCGGCAGTAGCAGCAAGATTAGCCATTATCAATGTATTTGATTATGATTACAATATCGCATCCGCCAAATTGATTCAGACGAATAAAATCAAACATGAGGGTAAGCCTTACCTGCAATATGTATTCGAATTAATCAGTAAGGATTATCCCGACGAGCCGTTCATTGGGGTTTGTATCCAACCGGGGAATAAGAAAACATATAAATTCTATTCGATTTATAGTGAATATAAAGCCAAGGGTGATTCCTCAGTTAAGGAGATGATTCCCGAACTGATGGAATATTTCGAGGGAGAAAGTGAGTAGCCTATGAAAATGTATCAGATAGATGCCTTTACGGATCAATTATTCAAGGGAAATCCTGCAGGGGTTTGTCCCTTGGAGCAATGGTTGCCTGATGAGGTAATGCAACATATAGCAGCAGAGAATAATCTGGCGGAAACGGCATTTTTTATTCCGAAAGGGACTGATTTTGAATTGCGTTGGTTTACTCCGACCACTGAGGTGGAATTATGTGGTCATGCCACATTAGCCAGTGCACATGTCCTGTTTAGAGAAATGGGATACGAAAGGGATACCATTCATTTCCATACTCGTTTCAGTGGAACACTGACAGTAACGAGGGACCGTGATTTGTACATTATGGATTTTCCTGCGGATGAATTGGAGGAAACAGATATTCCCGCAAGCCTGATTCCCGCTTTGGGAGCCATTCCGGAAGATTTGTACAAAGGGAAAACAGATTACCTGCTCATCTTTGAAACGCAGGAGGAAATAGAACGCATCAATCCTGATTTCAATGCCATCCGACAGTTGGATGCAAGGGGTGTCATCGTATCTGCTCCGGGTAAGGAGACTGATTTCGTTTCTCGTTTCTTCGCACCTAGGGTAGGAGTGGATGAGGATCCGGTCACAGGGTCTGCACATACAAGCCTGACCCCTTACTGGGCCAAACGACTGAATCAGAATACAGACCTGATGGCCCGACAATTGTCATCCAGACAAGGGGACCTTTGGTGTTCCATCAAGGAGGATAGGGTAATAATCAAAGGAAAAGCCGTAACCTATCTGGCAGGAGAAATAAGGTGGATGTAATACCTCATTTGATTGGAATCGTAAAGAAGAAAGTAGATCCTTTCCCTGGTTCTGAAATGGCCCAGATACGGCCATTCATCCTCTGGATGATTTTCTTACAGATGGCCAGACCTATACCCGTTCCTTGGGTTCTGTTACTGTTGTTCTGACCTCTAGTAAAGAGATTGAAAATATCATTGATGGTATCCTTATTCATTCCGATACCATTATCCTTGACACTGAAACGGTATTCAAATCGGTTGCGTTCGCAGTCAATTTTGATATGTGGGACAGTCTCAGCCCTGTATTTGATGGCATTGGCAATCAGATTCTGGAATAGTAGAATCAAATGGGGCCTTACACCATGGACATTAGGCATTTCTTCGGGGATTTCCAATTGGGCCTGACTCTCCGAAATTTCCGAGGACAGATTGTTTCTAACCAAAGGCAGGATATCGTTCAGAGCCACACGTTCCTGCGATTCTGATTTCTCCAAGGATGTGAAAGTGAGCAAATCATCAATCATCCTTGACATGCTGATGGCCCCGTTCTTGATGAAATCCATGAATTCGGTCTGCCTTTCAGATGGTGCTTCCATGGTCCTATCCAGAAGACTCACAAAACTACTGATACTTCTCAAGGGCGCCTTGAGGTCATGGGAAACGACATATGAAAACTGTTTGAGTTCCTCGTTATACTGCTGTAACTTCTGGTTTTGTTCTTCAATCAACTTGGTATTGGAGAAGTTCTTATAATGATTATTACTGACGATATAGGATATGAAATAGGATATGATGATGAATATGGATGCATTGATGCCATTCGACTGCTTGAGTTCCACAGGATAATCCAAAAACATCAGAATGGACATGCTCAGTATAAAGTAAACACCAAAAATCCATCTCCTTTCTTTCTCCGTCAGAATGAGCACAGTGGATGTGATGAAGGCATAGATAATAATCAGTATGATTTTATTATGGATGAATTGCCCGACTCCTGCCACATATAGGGACCACGACATATTTAGAATAATGGAACCATACACAATGAGATTACTGGTAGAGAGGCTGTAATTCCTTTTGGAATGGGATAGGTATGCCAATGGAATATGGAAAATGAGAATCAGTATATGTGCATAGAAAAGGTAGAGGTAAGCAGGGAATTCTTCCCAGGCACCCGAACGAAAGGAATTATAATCCAGTACAAGGAGTACGATGTTGAAAAGCAGCATCACAACAGAAATGATGTGAACAGCCTTAAGATTATAGGTTATCTTAATTCTCTCATATTCCTCCACATAGTTTTTGGGTATCTCCAAGATTGGGGATAAGAATGGTATCTTCATCAGTTACATTATCGTGTGTTCATACACTAGTTCAGGTAATAGTGATACGGATGGTCAGTAAGGATGTTTCGAAACAGGGATACTATATTCATATGACTATTGGTATGAAAACAAAAAAGTAGGGGTATTGGAGCAAATAACTCTGATTTTGGAGAGGGTATGAATATTTCAAAGGTAGTTCCTTGCCTAATTCTGATTGGCCCCGAATCTCACCCGAATGGTTTTCCACCATCTTTTTGCTTTTAGCCAAACCAAGTCCCGCACCCTTT
>JAHDHL010000018.1:86907-105865 GCA_020631355.1 Saprospiraceae bacterium
GCCCCCACCAAATGTTCCCTGTTTTTCCTTTCAGGAATATCCGTGAATCTCAATATGTTTGAGGAATGATGGGAAATTCATTTTCGGTTTAAGGCATAATGTGTATTACCATATGTTATCGAACGATGTCCTTGATTAATATGTTTGAGGTTTATGATATTAATGATGGATGTCGAAAATGATATATTGGGATGGCTTATGATAATCCATTTCCAAGTAACTCCAATAAAATGACTTAAACACCTACAACAAACCTTAAGGTGAAACAATTGTTCTTCAAGACGAAACAACTGAAGTATTTGGTGAATAATGGTTTAGCCTTAGATAGCATTAGAATAAATTTAAATCACTTTTATATAATACTGATTTATGAATAAGACATTGATTATTTATCTATTCCTGATAATGGGCCTCGTTTCTTGCCAATCCAAAACTTCCAACACAACAAAGAGCGATGAAACGCAGGATGCTCCTACAAAAACAGAGGAAACGGCTGATACCGGTTCTGATGAACTAAGAATCTTCGATTCATTCGAGGAATTGGCTCCCTTGTTCCAAACCCAGTCGGATTCGCTCTATATCGTAAATTTCTGGGCCACTTGGTGCAAGCCCTGCGTAGCAGAATTACCCTATTTCATGCAATTGGCGGAGGAATACAAGGATTCGGAAATTAAATTCCTATATGTTAGTCTTGATTTCAAGAAACAAATAGATACCAAACTGAAACCATTCATTGAGGCAGGGAAGATCAAGGGAGATGTTGTTGTCATCACAGATGCGGATTTCAATTCATGGATAGACAAGGTATCCCCTGAATGGACAGGTAGTATCCCGGCCACACTCGTCTTTGATAGGAATAAGAGAGGTTTCTACGAACAATCATTCGAGTATGAGGAATTGAAAGAGGTCGTGGAAGCGTACCTAAAAGGCTAATACTGCGTATCAATGATGGTGGAATTCACCAATCAGCAAACACAATTCAGACCCATGAGGAATTTTATCGGTTTTTGCATACTCCTTTTTTGTATCCTGTCCTGTAGTCCTAAGCAAAGTTCTACTACAACAAGTAAATTTACCGTTTCTAAGGTATATGATGATTACGATCAATTGGCATCCAGACTTACGGCCAGACCATCCGATGAAACGGTTTATGTTGTGAATTTTTGGGCCACTTGGTGTACCCAATGCCGAAAGGAAATTCCCGAGATGGTTAGATTGGATGAGAAGTATAGGAACAATAAGAATGTAAAGGTGCTGTTTGTTAATCTGGACGAACCGTCCAGGCAAAGAATGGTGCCGTCATTCCTCAGGAAGTATGAGATTTCGGGAGAAGTGGTAGCCCTTACGGATCCCGATCAGGAAAAATGGATTGAGGCCATTGATAAGAATTGGAATGGCTCCTTGCCCGGAACCCTTTTTTTCAAGGGCAACCAACACAAGAAATTCTACGGTTATCCCCTCACATATAGTGAACTCGAAAGGAATATCGGTTTCATGAAAAATAAGCGATAGTAAAATGGACGGGTTATGAGTGGTCTTTGGCACCCATAACCCGTCCATAAAAGCATTTCGTACTATTCCCAGCTAGGAATCAATCCCCTCACACCCATGTCTACGATAACGTCCGAATTGGCAGGATTGGAAATATCCAAGTCCAATTCACCATTTGGGATATTATCTATCCATTCGAAACTGTTATTCACAGAGTAGGAAAGGGTCACGACGATATCCTCCGTTTCGTTACCTGTGATGGTCAATGGTGTCGTCAGCGCACCTGTTACCACACAGGAGCCGGCAGGAATATCAGATGTACCGAAAAGTGGATTCACAACAGTCGTCGCACCCTCTGGCGCCTCACCTGTAACCACATCATTGAATTGTCCACAGAAACCACCCAAGTCGGTTTCGAACATCCAATATCCTTGTAACTTATCGTCATTTACCGCTACGTTCCTAGTCTTAGGAGAATGATTGGAAATGTAGACGTTGTATCCCAAGAAAGAGGCTACGGTACCTGTTTGGCTATCACCTCCACAAACCGAAGTATCAAATGGGGCATTGACGATATTGAAATCGATGTCATAATTCTGATAGGTCACGGATGTCCTGATCCATTCATAGGTTCCTGCATCGACTTGGCTAAGGGGGATGGAATAGAATGATGTTCCTTCTTCCGCTACGATTGCCTGGTCAAAATCCACGGCATCGGCACCTCCAGCATTGGTTTTTTCACCTGAATAGACAACTTCACCCTGCCCCAATTGAGTCAGGATACCCGGCGTCATTTCAATGTAGTGAATGGACATGGAATTGAAATCCGGTGTTTGGGCAGCATTCCCGGCAGGAATTTCTGCGGGCAATCCGATATTATTCAAGCGGGCTTGATTTTCATCAAAATTGAATTTGAATACCAGATTGGGGCCATCTTCATTACCACCGTCATTGTCAGTATCCTCCTTACAGGAAAAAAGACCAATGGATAATATGAGTAGGAAAGCAAAGGAGTGAATAAGATGTTTCATCATGAGCAAATTTTCAAGTTAGAATATGATGTAATAAACGTGCCGTACCCAGACTTCGTATATCATCATTAAAAAATTATTGGTTGAATATACCCAACATCTGAGTGACGAAGTCCTGTGTTGGCGTCAGGTGGCTCTCATCATCCAAGGGATAATAATAGACTTCCCCTCCGGCTTTCTTCAATCCCTCATAGGCATCCATGGTATTGAATGAGGGAACAATCTCATCAGCTGTACCGGTAAAGAAATGAATGGGAGCCTCTGGCTTCCAACCCTCATGCAGATTCAGGTGTGTAATGGCGAATTGCCTGAATTCATTATTGGGATTGTGTGTGAAATCCTTACGGAATTTCTTCTTGTATACCCATTTGGGGCGGTTGGATGGAGTAGCAATGGCATCTATGGAATTCCTTACCTTGTATTTCCATACTTCCTCATTGTCAGTTGAGGTGTCCGCATATCCGAATGCACTGTAGAATGCCCAGTTGTAAAGAGGTAGGAAAATGGTCTTTTTCCTATCAATCACATATTCCATGAAACGAATGAAATTATAAGGGCCGGCCAAAGCCGCAGTCATCCTCAAATCCCAGTCGGGATGTTCGGATTCTATCATCTTGTGCGTAGCAACTGCAGCATAAGCGCCCTCACTCCATCCCGATAGATACAGTTGGCCATTCAGTCCCCATTTCATTTTTTCTGCTAATTGCCTGGTAGCCTGAATCATGTGTACGGATTGGGTCGCCAACTCATCCCCAATGCCATATGGATGTTCCGTTTCCATTGAAATAGAATAGCCCGCATAGTCCGGTAAGGATACCAAATATCCATTGGAAGCCGTGAACATACCAAATACCCGCATTTCCATTTGCTGGAATTTCCCTCTACTCGACTTGACATCGGATAAGGATGGGGCATCTTTCCCGACAGGTCCGAGAGGTAGGTCCACAGGTAGTAGTGTTCCGTGGTGATACTGGTGATGGGATAAGGATTGGCCCCGAGGTAGGAGGGGTAGGGCCACCATACCTGATAATACCATGTCCTTGCCCAGATTCTTGGATGAATAATAAACCCTGTATAAATCCACATCATATTTCACGAAAGTATCATGGACGATACCTTTCTTTTTCGGGAATTTGGAAATGATTTCGTCCTTACTGAGTGTATGGACTTTTTCATAATGTAGCAGTTCGCCGGGTTCCGAGGGACTTAAGTCCGGAAACACCATGTCCAATTCGTAGTTGGCTCCTCCTCTCAGAATGAGGTTCCTCAAAGGAGAACATGAACTATTGGCAATGATAGCCACCAATAATATAAAATAGGATAGTTTTTGCATGGCAATAAAATAAGGATTGAATTTTTCGTAAAGATAATTGAACACTGAACTATCTTTGTTATCAGAGGGGTTTAAACTTATGGAGTTTGAATCGCTTCATTCCAAAATAGAAAATTAAGATGACCTTGAATCAGGAGCCCATCACATATACACTCAGTGATATCCAGTTGGTAGCCTTGGAGTTGTTGGAACGTTTTCCCGAAATTCGTTTATTTCTCCTTACAGGGGATTTGGGTGCAGGCAAAACCACATTGGTGGCATCCATCTGTCAGATATTAGGTGTAGTGGATGATATCAGTAGTCCCACTTATTCCCTCGTGAATGTATATGATTCCAAGAATGGAGAGGATGTTTATCATATGGATTTGTATCGTTTGAAAGACGAGGAAGAAGCCCTGAATATAGGAATCGAGGATTATCTCTATCATTCGAATTACACATTTATTGAATGGCCGGAGATAATCGAACACATGCTTCCCGAGGAAGTCATCAGGATTCACATCCAAAATATAGACAATACCACTAGGAAAATCGTATTTTTGTAAGAGTGCGTTAGTGAGTTGATGGTTTTAATCCAATCAGAAAAAACCAATATTCCTTACGCCTGATACCTGACAATCCCACCCATCTCTCCTAAGTATAGCTTAGGAAGTACAAGGCTAGGGTGGGGAGGAAAGGAATCTATACAAACATTAGACTACTACATTCCTAACTGATATGGCTAAACGGTATAGCTTTTCCAATATTTTTACAGAAAGCGAACTCCAACCTCAGGAAGAGGTATTGGCAGTAATGCGCAAAAAGAGAAAACTATATATTGGAATTCCAAAGGAAAGCTCATTCCAGGAGAATAGGATAGCCTTGGTTCCCGCATCCGTAGCAACATTGATAGCACACGGCCATAGGATTGTGATAGAAAAGGATGCCGGGGGTAAATCGAACTATGCGGACCAGGAATATTCAGAAGCAGGAGCTGAGATTGCTTATAGTCGGGAAAAGGTTTTCGAGGCGGATGTCATCATTAAGGTAGCTCCGCCATCATTGGATGAAATGGAGTTCTTTAAACCGAACCAAATCATTATCAGCCCCATCCATCTGCCTACAATCAGTCCGGATTATATCAATAAGCTGAAGCAAAAGCGAGTCATCGCATTGGCTTGGGAATATATCAAGGACCAGGTTGGGTCGTTTCCTTTGGTTAGAATCATCAGTGAAATTGCGGGAATCAGTTCCATGCTCACCGCAGGGGAGATCCTTAGTAATACCAATGGTGGACAAGGAGTTCTGCTTGGGGGAATTACAGGGGTGCCTCCTTGTAAGGTCGTTATTCTGGGGGCAGGAGTCGTTGCTGAATATGCTTGTAGGACTGCTTTGGGATTAGGGGCGGATGTAAGGGTTTTTGATGATAATATCCATAAGATGATGCGATTGCAACATTTATTGGGCAGACGTTTGTATACTTCGTCCATCAACTCGGCAGCATTAATCAAGGAATTGAGTGATGCTGATGTGGTCATCGGAGCCATCCATTCTTCTACAGGACGTGCGCCGGTGGTAGTGAGTGAGGACATGGTAGCCAAGATGAAGGCAGGGTCAGTTGTGATAGATGTGAGTATAGACCAAGGTGGTTGTTTTGCCACATCCAGGGTCACAACCCACGATAAGCCCACATTCCGGGAATATGGCGTCATTCATTATTGTGTTCCGAATATCGCATCGAGGGTATCCCAAACAGCATCCATGGCAGTGAGTAATATCATTACGCCCATATTGTTACAAGCGGAACATACCGGTAGTATCGAACAGCTGATTTACGATAATGTCGGACTGAGGCATGGTGTTTATGCCTACAAAGGATGCCTGACCAATGAATATCTAGGCGAAAGATTCCAGATTAAAACTACGGATTTGGACCTGTTACTAACCTCTAACCTGTAACGAAGCGGACATCTCTTTTCGTTACAATCGTCATAAAAACTGGAAGTTGCTCTAATCTAAGGGGCATTTTCCTTAAATTTGCACCACTTTGGAAAGAGTGTACATACATCCTTGATTCCCATAGGGTATGGATAGGATGATTCAGTATGTTTTCCTACTCTGCTTCAAGGGATTAACCTTTAGAACTTTGATTCCAAATGGAGGATTTGAAATCCAAGATTAATCTGGATAATTTACCACAACACATTGCCATTATTATGGATGGGAATGGACGTTGGGCAAAGAAACACGGCCAACCCCGTGTTTTTGGTCATCGTAATGGGGTGAAAGCTGTCCGGGAAACCACTGAGGGAGCTGCGGAACTAGGTGTTAAATATGTAACCCTTTATGCATTCTCCACAGAAAACTGGGGTAGGCCGAAAGCTGAAGTGAATGCATTGATGACCCTTTTGGTTCAGACCATCCGAAAGGAAGTGGCTACCATGAATAAGAATGGTATCCGCCTCAAGGCCATCGGGGATTTGGAAGCATTGCCATCCAAAAGTTATAAAACACTGATGGAAGGTATCGAAAGTACTAAGGACAATACAAGGATGACCCTTGTCCTTGCGCTGAATTACAGTGCCAAATGGGAAATCATGAGGGCGGTAAGGGGTATCGCCCAAGAGGCAGTTGATGGGAAAATCAAACCTGGGGACATAGACGAAGCAACCTTTGATGATGCTTTGAGCACTAAAGGGATACCGCACCCTGAGTTAATGATCAGAACCAGCGGTGAACAGCGTATCAGTAACTTCCTTTTATGGCAGATTGCATATGCTGAATTGGCGTTTCTGCCTATCTACTGGCCAGAATTCACAAGAGAACATCTGTACCAGGCCATCATCGATTACCAGAATAGGGAAAGAAGATTTGGTAAGACCAGTGAGCAGATAGAAGGAGATAAGTCCTAAACTACCCCATTGTTATTGGTTGATTGCGAATTGAAGATTCGAAAAAGTCGAGTCCGTGATTCGTAGTTCCCAATTTGCCGAATGACACAAAGCAGCAAAGTATGCGGTTCGAACGTATGTGAATATGTTCGGCCTAATACAAATCAGAGACACACATTTGACTTTAACCTAGAGAAAAGGGGACAACGGAAAATAAAGATTTACATGAGAATGATTCGTTTTGTACTTGTCTGTATCGGAATCTTGGCCATCCAACTATCAGCTTCCGCACAGCAGGGTGCTATAGGAGGAACAGAATATGAAATCGGAAACGTACGAGTCGTAGGTGCTGAATACAGTGATGAGAATTCTATCATTGCTGTATCCGGATTTAGAGTAGGAGATAAGATTCGTGTCCCTGGGCATGAGGTACAAAGGGCTATCAAGTCCCTTTGGGAACTTCAGTTGTTCGAGGATGTGGAAATCAGGAAAGGCGATGTAGTAGGGGATGTGATTATCCTTGAGATTGTGGTCACAGAACGTCCGAGATTGACCCGATACGATTTTGTGGATGCCAAGAAAAGCCACCTGGATGACCTGAAAGGTAAGGCTGCAAAGCACTTTCTCAAAGGAGGAATCGTTACGGAAGCTTCAAAGCAGAATGTAGTCAATGAAATCAAGGATTTCTATGTGGAAAAGGGCTATTTGGACGCTTCGGCTGATATCAAGGAACTTCAGGATGAGAATCTTGACAATGGTATCAAATTGGAAATCCGTGTCAATAGGGGTAAGAGAGTCAAGATTAAGAATATTGTATTTACAGGTAATGATAATGCCAAGCCCAAGAAACTAAGGAAGCAGATGAAAGAGACGCGCAGAAAGGCAAGAATCTTTGCGGGGTCCAAGCTCATCAAGAAAGAATACAAGGCAGACAAGGCGGCCATCATTGATTATTATAATACCATCGGTTACAGAGATGCTCAAATCGCAGGTGACTCCATATGGAGGGAGGGTAAGAAAAACCATCTGATGATTAGGATTGACCTGAAAGAGGGTAAACAGTACTACTTCAGGGACATCGCATTCAAAGGAAATTCCGTATATGATGAGGAAACACTGAATAAGGTATTGGGAATCAATAAGGGTGATGTATATAATGAGGAATTATTGAATACTCGTCTTAATTTTGCAGAGGATGGTCGTGATATCAGCTCCCTATACATGGATAATGGATATCTTTTCTTTAGTGTGAATCCTATCGAAAGGTCTATTATAGGAGATTCCATTGATATGGAAATCAGAATTTTTGAGGGACCCCAGGCTACCATCAACTCCGTAATCATTGCAGGTAATGACAGAACCCACGAACATGTGATTCGTAGGGAATTGAGGACACTGCCCGGAAAGAAATTCAGTCGTTCCGATATCATTCGTTCCCAAAGGGAAATCATTAATTTAGGTTACTTCAATCCGGAAGCATTGGGTGTGAATCCTGTACCGAATCTACAAAGGGGTACAGTGGATATCGAATATACAGTAGAGGAAAAGTCATCTGACCAATTGGAACTTTCCGCAGGATGGGGTGGTCGAGGTCGAGGTGTTGTAGGTACACTAGGTGTTACTTTTAATAATTTCTCACTCAAGAATATCCTTAAGAAAGAATCATGGAGACCATTGCCCCAGGGAGATGGTCAGAAACTGTCCATCAGGGCACAGACCAATGGTCGTTTCTACCAATCCTATAACTTCTCATTCACAGAACCTTGGTTGGGAGGTAAGAAGCCGAATTCATTTACGACTGGTTTGTTCTACTCATTGTTGACAAATGGTAGGGATAGGGATACGGATGCATTCCAGAGTTTGTCTATCATCGGAGCTTCTGCCGGTTTGGGTACAAGATTGAAAGTACCGGATGACTTCTTTATTTCCTCTACGACATTGAGTCTTCAGAGTTATAAGCTGAGAAACTACAATACGGGTGGCTTTACCCTTCAGGATGGAACATTGGTATTGAATGGTCGATATAATAATCTGGCTATCCAACAAACCATTGCAAGGAATTCCGTCGATAATCCTTTGTTCCCTACATCTGGTTCCAAGGTATCCTTATCCGTATCCTTGACTCCTCCTTACTCCTTATTTAGGAAAGTGGATGATTATGATGCCTTGGATAGTGATGAGGACAGGAGAGCCTGGGCCGAGAAAAACCTAAGATGGTTGGAGTACCACAAGTGGAGATTGGATTTGGAATGGTATACCAAGGTTGTGGGTAAGCTGACCTTGAAAGTAGGAGGTAAGTTCGGTATCCTCGGAGGATATAACCGAGCATTGGGTGTGACGCCGTTCGAAAGATATGAACTGGGTGGTGATGGTCTCTCCAATCAGTTCAACGGTATTGCAGGTCGTGACATCCTAGCATTGAGAGGATACGAAACCAACAATATTGCTGCGAATAATAATGGTGGTGCAACGGTATTCAACAAGCTCTCTGTCGAGTTGAGATACCCTATCTCACTGAATCCCAGTTCGACGATTTATGTGCTGAGTTTTTTCGATGGAGGAAATGCTTGGGACAGTATCAGGGATTACAATCCGTTTGACTTGAAGCGTTCTGCAGGGGTTGGTGTAAGGGTATTCCTACCGATGTTTGGTCTGCTCGGATTTGATTACGGTATCGGATTCGATAAGGACGATGTACTACCTGCAGGAACGAAATGGACCGAATATGGTAAGTTCAGTCTGATTCTTGGATTCGAACCTGAATAATTTCACGTTAAAACAGGATTTTGGCTAGTTAAATACTGGTTAAAATCAATAGGTTCTAGGATTCACTCGTTGGATGATATGAATTGAAAACCAATTAATTACATCATCTTATCTTAAAAACATTAAAATACTTTTACCTCTTGTGATTTTAACTATTGGTACAAGTGCGGAAAAGCAAGGTAGAAAAATGTAATTTTGAGGTAGTAATATGAATCAATAAACTTGAAAGTATGAAACAATTAGCCCTAGTTTTTGCATTCGTCGGATTGACCGTAGCTGGAGTACAAGCCCAAAGAATTGCTTGTGTTGATATCACTTCCATCCTGGAGGGATTGGATGAATACAAGGCTGCACAAACTGAATTGGATGCCAAGGCGGCTCAGTGGAAACAACAGATTGACCAAAAGCGTGATGAAATCAGAGGACTGTATAATAAGTATCAATCAGAACTGGTATTGTTGAGTGATGACGCAAAATTGCAGAGGGAGAACGAAATCATGAAGAAAGAGCAGGAAATGCGTGAATTCCAGAAGCAGAAGTTCGGCCCTGATGGCGCATTGTTCAAAAAGAGACAGGAATTGGTGAGACCTATCCAGGACAAGGTATATGCTGCAATCGAAGCCTATGCCGAACGTAAGGGATATGATTTCATTTTCGATAAGGGAGGGAATGCAGGAATGCTGTTCACCAATCCCAAATATGATAAGACATCCGATATCAGGGAGTCATTATCGAAGTAATTGAATTAAACTACTATATTTTATAAAACAAGAATTAGACATGACTAAGATGATTCGTTATAGCTTTGTTCTAGCCTTTACACTGTGTTTGGCTTTTACTGCACAAGCTCAGAAATTCGGTTATACGAGCTCACAGGCGATCCTTTTGGAATTGCCTGACGTTAAGAGAGCAGATTCCAAACTAAAGGATTTGGAGTCCCAGTTACAGAAGAAAGGCGAGCAAATGGTACAGCGTTACCAGACTAAGAGACAAGATCTGGAAAAGCGTTATGCTGATGGAAATGTATCCCAGGTTCAATTGGAAAATGAATTGAAAGTATTGACTGATGAAGAAAAGAAGATTGTTCAGTACGAGCAGGATATGATGAACCAATTGGCTAATAAGAGAGCTGAATTGATTCAGCCGATTCTTGAGCGCGTACAGCAAGCCATCGATGATGTAGCTGCTGAACAAGGATATCAGTACGTTTTCGACCAAAGTACAGGTGTACTCCTTTATGCTAAGGAAGAAGATGACATTACCGACAAGGTAAAAGCTAAGTTAGGCATGTAATGCCGAACAAAACCAAACTATATAAAAATCCCATCGGGATTTTTGACTCCGGCGTTGGCGGCTTAACAGTTGCCAACGCCGTTGTTCGTTTACTCCCCAAGGAAGATATCATTTACTTTGGGGATACGGCACATTTGCCCTACGGGGACAAGTCCCCCGATACCATCCGCAGGTATTCTGAGCGCATTACCCAATTCCTGATTGATAAGGGATGTAAGTTGGTGGTCATTGCCTGTAATTCGGCCTCGGCCACGGCTTATGATTATTTGGTGGAACGCTTCGGCCAGCAGATACCCATCATCAATGTCATTGATCCTCTGGTAGAGGAAGTGGCCAAACAAGGATTCCGAGAGATAGGTGTCATTGCCACCAAGGCCACCATTGCGACGGGGATTTACGAGGAAAAATTATCAACTCATCCGGATATCAGGGTTCGGTCCCTGGCTACGCCCTTGCTCGTTCCGATGATTGAGGAAGATTTCTTTGAGAATAGGATTAGCCACGCCATTATCAAGCATTACATCAATAGGGATGTATTCAGGGATATAGAGGCCATGTTGTTGTGCTGTACGCATTATCCATTGATTCGAAAGGAAATCGAAATGCTTTTCCACACGAAAATCAAGGTGTTCGACAACAGCGATGTGGTAGCTCGTAAAGTACAGTCCTATCTGACACACCATCAATTGTTGAATGATGAGAGAGAGATGGAGCACCAGTTCTATGTGTCGGATTATACCCAATCATTCGAACAGATTACCCGCCTTTTTTATGGCGAAAAGGTCAGTTTGGAGGAAAGGGTATTATAACCCTAATCCGCTTCCTGTTGATTAGGACATTTTTGCCTTTCTATCAGTAATGTGAATAAATCATCATAAGAATAATCATAACGTTTGGGACAGTTGAATCCCGGCCGTTTGCCATGTACGGGTAAAAGTCCCACCTCGATGTCCGTGATGACTCCTTTTAGCCCATAATCCTTTAGGATTTTCATGGACTCCTTGATGATTTCCATTGTGGCCTCCTCTATGAGTTTCGGAGACAGTTCTTGTTTAGTTTTTGTCCTTTCTTTCCCGTCAGCTTTCATACACTTGGTTTTATATTGCTACACTAAACTCAATACATCAGGAGGTAGGACTGAATCTTGTCCAGTTGGGTAGGTTTACCCAATGGTCATATGTTTTTTGCTTTTTGTACAATTATGATGGAAATGTAAAAGAATAATAATCCTCCCGATTACAGTTACAATATAGGACTAATTATGTATATAAAAAATATTAATATGTAATTAATTGTAAAATTGCTGTTCTATGAAAGCGTTTGGATTTGTAAAAATGATAGGGAATGGCTTGTTAAAAAGGAGCGTAGCTGATTAACATACAATGGGATTCCAACCTGAAGCAATGAAAACTAGGGAATATTAATGATGATGAAGCGGTCACCATCCGTCTTCCATTCTGATTTGGCGATAGGCGGATTGAGGTAGTACTGATTGAGTAGGTTCGCGTGTTCAATCTGGATGAATCCTAATTTCTTAGCGGGGACATAACCGTACTTGCCATTACTGGTCTTGACATAAAACCAATTATTGATTACTTTCTGACCTCCTTCGACAGCATATTCCTCATAATGCTTGATGATGGTCACGACTTCCTTCTCCTTGATTTGGTCAACTGTAGGACTACTGAACAAGGGTTTCTCCTTGATACTGAAACTACCGGACCACAATCCACCCTGCAGTGCCATTCTGGATTCCCCATACAGGTTCTTGAATGTCTTGGTTCGTTTGTCCCAGGTATAATAAGCCGTCACATATTCCATGCAGCGTTCCTTACGAGTATAGATATGTCCCAGTTGGTGATCCTGCTTATAACGATTCGGTAATACATAATCCACATATGATATCCGTATGGATTGGTTTTCTATCTCAATCTGTTTGTATAGGGCAGGGGATGGGACATCGGGTTCATAATTGAGGGTCATATGCTCATGGAAAACAGAAGAAAGAATACCTGCTTTCATGGAAAATACCTCGATTTCCCGTTCATCCAGGACACTACCCACATTAGCAGTCCTGCGTTGTACGATGAATTCGGGGAATCCATCATTGGTGATATCGCGGGCTTCCACTTTCTGTACGAATGTTTCACCTCTGACGCTTTCACCGGAACATTTCATCAGGACAGAATTTCCCCTATGATTCGTTACGACGAGGTAATATTCATTATACAACGGATTCATATAATCCTGTGCATGGAAATTGTCCCTACCATGAATAGCGCCGACCCATGTCATTGCATTATCGAAACCATTACCCAATGAGACCTTTTTACGGTGGTAGGGTTGTAGTACAGGGTCAAGATCGTTGAAAGGGACATAAACTGCTAGACCATCACCAAAAATCCATCCTATCTGCTTGTCCGATGTTTCGACCTTATACCATTTGAACTTCTGCTTTTGGTCTGCATCCGGATGCTCGTAGTAGGTTTCCCCGATGATTTTGAAGAATGCACCTTCCTTATATTCGTAATCGGAATGTTGGATAAAGGTACTATCGCCATACAGGGTTACTGTATTGAGCGCAGTGGCAGAAGTTTGGTCGATTTGAATTGCGCTAAGCGTACCAACCCAAAAACAAACGAATAATATGAGAATAGATGATTTCTTCATGACAAGTATTGTCCTACAATAAACAAGCCGATTTTATCTAATATAACTAAAAATATACCGTTTTTATTACTTTTTTAACTATATGTAACGAATTGGTGACATGTAAGGTATGTGCCAACCCGTGAATATGTATACGAAAAACAAAAAGGGTTGCAATGTTCTCATTGCAACCCCTTTAGAATCTATTTATTATATATCTTATAAAACAGTATCGAATCGGACCAATTGTTCGAATCGCTTGATTCTTTCTCTGATCATATCCTCGCTGAGTTCGGTCAGTTTTTGTGTTCCGAATTTCTCCACACAGAATGAAGCCATAGCTGAACCTGCAATGATTGCTTTTTTCATTCCTTCGAATGATGTATCGCCCGTCTTGGCAATATAACCCATGAAGCCACCTGCGAAAGTATCACCGGCACCTGTTGGATCAAACACCACTTCCAATGGCAATGCAGGAGCATAGAAGATATGTTCACCGTGGAATAGCAAAGCACCGTGCTCACCTTTCTTGATGACAAGGATGCCGGGTCCCATTTCTCGAATCTTGGCAGCAGCCGTTACCAAGGAATATTCTCCTGAGAGCTGTCTGGCTTCCTCATCATTAATGATAAGGACATCGATTTTCTTCAATACCTTCTTAAGGTCATCCAATGCCACATCCATCCAGAAGTTCATCGTATCGAGTGCAATCAACTTAGGTTTGGAATCCAATTGGTCGATGACTCGCATCTGAACCTGTGGAGTCAGATTTCCAAGCATGACATATTCCGGATTCTTATAAGCCTCTGGAAGAACAGGGTCGAAATCAGCCAAAACGTTCAATTGGGTATCCAATGTATCCCTTCCGTTCATGTCGGTATGGTATTTACCGGCCCAGAAGAAAGATTTTTCACCATTTTTCACTTGTAGGCCATCCATGTTGACACCCCTTGAATTCAGGTCGTCCAATACGTCCTGAGGGAAGTCGTCTCCGATTACAGAAACTATATTTACATCCTTAGTGAAGTAAGTCGCTGAATATGAGATGTATGTAGCAGCACCACCTACAATCATTCCAGCTTTTCCGAAAGGCGTTTCGATATCATCAAAAGCCACTGTTCCAACAGCGATTAAGCTCATTCCAAGAAATATTTAATTTTTTTAAAATTTACGACTGCAAATATTGCACAATTATATCAAATACTATAAATTTGCAATCGCTTTAAGGAAATATATAATTCCAGATGTGGAACTATCCTTTTAAGCAAATCGTTATATTATTATAACATGCCTCTTTAGCTCAGCTGGTTAGAGCGCCGGACTGTTAATCCGTAGGTCCAAGGTTCAAGTCCTTGAAGGGGCGCCCTCTGGGAATGATGTCAAAATCATTCCCTTTTTTGTTGCCTGTAAGTAACGTAATTGTTTGATATTCTTGTATTTATCCATAAAGATTGGATTTAATTTAAGAGTTCCGAAGCCCTCGGAGGATACACGGAACTCTGAGCCAAAAAGCATCAAAATCATGCGTTGCTTCTCCATTACGTCCAGATTTTCGTAAATCGAGTAGATATCCGTCAATTTTTCCAAGCCTTTTTGCAAGTCGCTTTGGGTCATGTCTCCGGATTCTTTCAAGGCATTGATTTGTCTCTCCTTACTTCTGATATCTGAATAAAACCTTGCATTCCATTTCTTGTAGGTTTCAGCATCTATTTCCCCTTTCTCAATGAATTGGGATTCCAATCTGTCCAACTTCCTGTAGAGCTGGTCCATTTCCTTTTCCAAGGAATCAATAGTGATCTGTTGTTTCCCTGTTTCTTCCTGATAGATGCGTAGGCATTCATCAATCAAAAAGTGCTGCTGATTGGCTTTGAATGAAAGAGCTTGTAGTACGTTCTTCAGCATCTTGTGAACCTTAATGGCTGAATAGTATTCCTTTTGCTTGTCGTTCCTGTAGTACCAATAATACTTGGTGTTGCCCTTGCTCTTCCCTGCTGTGAGTGCCTTGTCGGATTTCATTCCTTTGAGAATGCCCCTCAATGGTACTTCATCATTGAAAATGATTTTGGGTTGACTCCCGAACATTCCCTGAGCGATGTAGAAGTATTCCTTGGGAAAATAGCCCTCAAAGGATGCTTCCGTATAATAGCTTTTCTTTCCCCGGTACTCCGGAACGTAAACCAATCCATAATAGGCAGGATTCTCCAGTACCCATCTGAAAGCACTCTTTCCCTTTCTGTTGAATCCGTTGAGCTTGGCGTTCCGGTGAGCAATCTGAAGCGGTAACTGATCCTCAAACACATCTGTAAAGATGCCCTCAAAGATTTCATCATGCTTACCCGTTTTCTCAATATTGGGCTTCTCTCCTTTACGCCTTACATTGATATAACCATAAGGAGCCAAACTGCCCAAGCGTCCTCCCTCTCTGGCAGCTCTGATGCCTCTGAGCGTTCTATCGGATATGATTCTTCTTTCCGTTTCAGCATGGACGAGCATCCTTGCTCTGAAGTCGAAGTACATCGGATCGGATGGATTCAATGGAATGTGTTGGGAAACGGAAAGGATATGGATGTTGTGGACTCGCTCATATCGTTCTATCAGCTCCAATGCCTCCCCTGCATTCCTAGAGAAACGGGAATAGTCGTAAATCAATACGAACTTCACATGGGTATTCGAGCGTAAGAACTGAACCAAGGCTTTCCAACCAGGGCGGTTGAAGTTCTTGGCAGAACGACCATCATCAATGAAGTCATTGACAACGGTATATCCATTCTTCTCTGCAAATTCTAAATTGTAGGTGCTTTGTGAGGCAAGTGAGTGATAAGATTGGTCTTTATCGCTGATCCTCCTGTACTGTACTGCAAACTTCATCATTCTTCTTCAGGTGTGATATAACTATCAATCGAGCTAATTTAGTTAAAAATAGCTTTTCCTGCTCAGTCAGTTTGCTATCGCTGCTTGGTTGTAATGGTATGACTTTAGGGCTGTTCATGGCTCTTTAGGGCAATCATTTATAGTTGTGGAGCTTCAAATACTACATTCGCCATTCCGAAGAAATGAACGATTCTAAGGAAATTGGCAGTACCTCTGATACTCCCATCCTTGAATAATTCAAATTCTTGATCTCCAAAGGAATGATGTCTGAGGATGATAGAACCCATTTTGGTGAGTCTGTATCTCCTTACACTGGCATCCTTGATTACATAGCCAATCAGCTCTTCCCAAAAATCAATTTTCTGATTCTTGTTTCCTGTTGCCTCCTCAATGGATTCATTATTTGGAATCAATGGATTGTCTAATACTTGGCTGAATGTCATAGTCTCCATATCTGTAGTTATTTTATGCCAATGTGTATTGGATGGAATAATTATTCTTTGCTAGTTGCTGAATCATTTCCGATTCATTGGATTGTAATGTCCTATTGAAAAGGACAAAGATGGTTTTGGATTTTCCACACGTTCTGAAACCTAGTTCCTCCAACTTGTCCACAAGTATCAATTGCTTCTTGATTGTCATGACCTCAATGATTTTTCGCCCAGTGAAATAAAATTGAACATCTCTTTCATACGGTCATACACTCGGACGGTGTAGAATTGCTCCATTTGCTGTTGGCTAAGATTGGTTGATGCATGTGTTTTTTGTCCGAACCTCTTGAATCTTCTATACCGTTCAGCGATGATGCTACCTATGATATTGACCTTATTTCCAAACTGATTATATACCCGATTGAATTCAGCTCCTATGTCGTCAAAGAATATTTCCTTTTGGAAACAGATGTCCCTAGCAGATAATCCTTTTTGGATAACTTCCACATCGCATAAGTCAGGACAGTAAATCGTTTTGAAACCCCTGTGACCGAATTCTGAAAACATATTGGAAATGGCAGACATGATTTGAGTCTTACCCGTTCCACATGGCCCAACAAGCAGAATACCCTTGTTCGCATCAAAAATGCTTTCCTCCCCTATGAAGTAGCGAATCAGCTCTGGAACATTCTGATTGAATTTTTCAGATTCCTTGAATCGTTCTTTTTGCCCATCCAAGGCATCCAGTAGGAAATACTTCCAAACCGTAGCCCTTGCTTTGGCATAGTCCAAAGGTTGCGCAATGATGGCTTGATTATTTCCCTCTCTTTGGAGCTGACTTCTCTTGATGGCATCAGCATAGGATTTGGAAATGGGTGTGAATGTTGGGGAATGAATCATCTTTCCCTGCATTCCTTTCCTCAATTCCTCCAGACTTAGATTTGTGAATTCCTTGGTGTCCATTTCAGAATATTTTGGTGTTATGACTTGGCATTCCCTCGGTGGCGACTTGTTCGGTTGAAGGCTGTGATTTGATGAGCTGTCCCTTGCTTTGGTCTGATTTGATGAAACGCTGCACTACCGAAATCCATCCCTCATCTGTGAGACTCACCTGCTTCTCTGCACTCCAAGTCTTGATGCGATTGTGGTAGTATGGGAAATCTGCTTGGGGAGCAATGGTGCTGAACTTTTCCATGAATGAATCCAAACTCACTCCCCAATGGCTCTCCGCAAATTGCCTTTTCTTTTTTGGCGCAACTTTTTTCTTTTCATCCTGCGCCTGATTTGTAACATCGAAATTTGAATATTCAAGAAAATGCTCCTCCTCCTTACTTGCTTCTTCGACTTTAGGAGAAGAAGTATTATTACTTTTAATTCTATTTCTTCTATTAATGTGTGCAACATTTGCACCTTTTAAGTGCAACTTTTGCACTTTTTGGGGTGAAAAACTTGCACTATCCGTAGGACTTGGATTGGTATTGGAAAGTGCAATATCTGCACTTTTTGGGTGCAACTTTTGCACTTTCGTAAATGCCTCATGCCACTTTTTTGTGACACGTTTTTTGTTGCCTTCCATCTTTAGGATGTCCAACTTCTTGAGATTTTTGGCAGCGTTCATAATCGTTCGTTTTGAGACGCCAATGAAATTGGCAATCACATTGAAATTGATCGTACACCAGCCATTGACCGAGTAGGCAGGATTTCCTTGGGATCGGAATATGATATCAGCCAACATGTACTCATAAGGCGTAATATCCAATTCAATCCTAACAGGGTGTATGATGGTTGTGTAAATCATTTACTGAGTCATTTGTATGCGTAAAGCATTAGATTTCATTGAGGTACTTAGCAATGGTTTTTCGGGTAATACCCGTTCTTCTTTGTAATTCCGTATTACTCGGATATTCCCCGTTGGCTTTCAAGTATCTTTCACGTTCCTCCAGTACCCGTTCTCTTTTTGTCTTTGCTTTCTTGCTACGTTTTTGATTGGCTCCTCCCTTACCAATGGGTGATTTTGGTAAGGGAATTACACTTTTCCCTGTGTAGGCATGGTTTTACTCGGTTGGGCAGTTGGTTGACTGATTTTACTCGGTTGCGTACTTGGACTAGGCTTTTTACCCGATTGTTGGCCCTTACCCGCTAGGTTGAGTATCAATCTCAATTCCAAGCAGAATCCAATCCAGAGGATGGCAAAGAGAATGATGGTAACGGAATGTGCGTAAT
>JAHDHL010000019.1 GCA_020631355.1 Saprospiraceae bacterium
TTCTTCAGTAGTTTATAGTATTCAACACGCAAATATAATGCATTCCTACAGGGAATACGAATCAAGTAACCAACATATTGTGGATAAGTATGCCTAATATCCTAGCTTTTCCGTTGGATCTTGGCCCATGTATCCTTAAGTGTAACCGCCCTGTTGAATATCAACTTTTCGCTGGTCGAATCCGGGTCGATACAGAAGTACCCAATCCTCATGAATTGTAGCCTATCACCTACGGACCTTTCCATTACACTGGGTTCTACCATAATCTCAGGTAAGACCTCAAGGGAATTCTCATTCACATAATGCATGAAATCTTCCTCATGCCCTAGTGGGTTCGGGTCTGTAAATAACCGATCATACAAACGGGCTTCTGCTTTCACAGCGTGCTTGGCCGATACCCAACCTAGTGTACCCTTAGGCTTGAGTCCGCTCTCATCGCTACCTGAACGACTATTTTCGAAGTAGGTGCAGTGTAATTCCTTGATTTCACCGGTCTCCTCATCCTTGACATAATCATCGCATTTGATGATATATCCACTTTTAAGACGAACAATTTCCCCGGGTGCCAATCTCCTATATTTCCTATTGGGTTTGACTTCCTTGAAATCGTCCTGTTCAATATATAATTCCCTTGAGAAAGGAATCGTCCTGTATGTAGGATTTTCTTCCTCCGGATTATTCACAATACTCATATCCTCCACCTTATCCTCTGGATAGTTGGTGATGATAACTTTCAGCGGATTCAATACAGCCATGATTCTATCTGTGGTCTTGTTCAGGTGCTGTCTCAGGCATTCCTCTAACAACCCCACATCCACGGTTTGTTCGCGCTTGGATACACCAGCCTTATCACAGAATGTGCGGATGGCTTCCGGAGAATATCCTTTTCGCCTCAATCCTGAAACGGTAGGCATCCTAGGATCGTCCCATCCGGATACTACTCCCTCGTTCACCAACCTCAACAAACGTCGCTTACTGGTAATCATGTAAGTGACATTCATTCTTGAGAATTCGATTTGTCTGGAAGGATAGATTCCCAATTGTTCGATGAACCAATTATATAGTGGTCTGTGATTCTCGAATTCCAAGGAACAAAGTGAGTGTGTGATATTCTCAATGGAATCCGACTGTCCATGTGCAAAATCATACATTGGATAGATATTCCATGCATCGCCTGTTCTGTGATGATGAGCTTTCTTCACCCTGTAGATTACGGGGTCCCTCATCAACAAATTGGGATGGGACATATCAATCTTTGCCCTTAGTACCCTGGAACCATTCTCGAATTCACCGTTCTTCATCCGTTCGAACAAGTCAAGGTTTTCCTCCATACTTCTTTCCCTGTAAGGAGAGTTGGTTCCGGGTTGGTTGATATTTCCTTTCCCCTCTGCCATTTCCTCGCTAGTGGAATCATCCACATAAGCCAGGCCTTTCTTAATCAAATCAACCGCAAAATCATATAATTGGCCAAAATAGTCCGATGCATAATATTCTCTCTCTCCCCATTCGAATCCCAACCATTGGATATCCTTCTTGATGGCTTCAACATACTCGGTACTTTCCGTTTCCGGGTTGGTATCATCAAATCGGAGGTTGGTTACACCACCGAATTTCTCTGTCATGCCAAAATTGATACAAATCGCCTTGGTATGCCCAATGTGTAAATATCCATTGGGTTCAGGAGGGAAACGAGTCATAATACTGGCATGCTTCCCTGTAGCTAAATCCTCTGCTACTATTTGTTCAATAAAATTCAAGGACTCCTTTCTATCTTCCATTTTCTATTATTGCTATTGTCTGTTCCACCTCTTCTTGTGGAATACTTTTCTTTACCTAATTATTTCAAAGTATTGGAATGATAACCCAAATTCTTCAAAAGTGGTTTCATACAAATGGTATTACAATACTGTAAGACCATAATCAAACCGCAAATTTATGGAAACTTAATGGTTTTTATATTCAACAAGTTCCTTTACTTCTTCATTGTATTTTTAATTTCATAGTTTTGAATCCATCATAATATAAACTACAACCAACATGAAATCCTATCCTCGTTCCCTGTGGGTACCTTATATCCTTTTGCTGGTAATACTCACTTACGCGTGTAATTCATCAGATAGTAACACAACTCCTAACGTAAACCATTCAGACGAGACGACCGACAATCCTCCTTCCAAACCGGATAGTAGTTTCGACCCAATGAGCTCGATGCATTTTGAGGAAGGATTCTCCATCCTGAATCGCAATGGCAAAAAAGCATTCATCAATTCCAAAGGAGACTTCCCGGATGTACTCCAACAAAGTAACATAGAGGAACAGCTAGGTGTCGAGATATCCTCCATGGACCATTTCCATAATGGCCTTGCTGTTGTTATGATCAAACAACTGAATGGTAGTCTGAGGTGGGGATACATCAATACCAGTGGAAAGGATCCTTTCGGCAAATCATTCAATTATGCCGGGGAATTCGAAAATGGAAACGCCATCGTAAAGGATGAAAATGGCTGGGGTATCATTGATACAAAAGGAGCATTCATTATCCAACCTGAGTACCAAGGTGTTTCTCCCATCATAGACAACAGGGTATGGCTTAAGGATGAAGAAGGCTGGACTTATGTGTCGTATCCTGAGATGGACACCATACTTGAGGGGAAATACCAGATTTATGGTGAAACGTTCGAGGGCACATATTGGGTAGACAAACAAGCTGAGAATCCCGAAATTGTTCAGCGGGCCTATGCCAACAAGGATGGTAAAATCCTTACGGAATGGTATAATAATGCCACTAATTTCTCAGAAGGCCTATCGGCTTTCGAAAAGGATGGCAAGTGGGGTTTCGTCAATCCAAAAGGTGAGGAAATCATTGCTCCTCAATTCGGATATACAGGTGCATTCTCAGAGGGAATGGCTCCTTTCACTACGGTACAAGGCAGTGAATTTGGTGATTGGGGGTTCCTCACACCTGATGGTTCTATTAAGATCCCAATGCAGTTTTCCTTTGCATCTCCTTTTAAGAATGGATATGCCGAAGTAAGGGACATCACAGGAAGGAGAGGGTTCATCAATCCCGATGGCCAATTGGTTGTGAACTACAAATATGATATGAACTTCAATTTCCACGAGGAGTTAGCTGCTGTGAAAAAGGGAGAACAATGGGGCTTCATCAATGAGGTCGGAGACCTCATTATTCCTTTTCAGTATGATAAGGTTTCAACTTTCGTTGATGATGCATTTGATGGAGGCTTCTCCGGAGGTGCTGCCAAGGTGGAAGTCGATGGTCATGAATTCTTCATCAACAAAAGAGGAGACTGCATCATGGGTTGTTTGGAATAAGGAAGTATACAATTGCCATACATATCCTTCAAGTCTAAAAACCAACAAGGTAAAACAGCTCTTTCCTAAGCCACATTTAGGCTCAGGCACTAAATTTGCCCTATTCATAAAATAAAAAGATGGATTTGGGAGTTAGGATAGATGTGGTCAATCAAAACTGAATCCTTCTTTCGTCGATAAGGCTGAACGCAAACGCGTGAATTGTTCCTAAATATGGACAGTTTGGTCAATTGTTTAACATATACTTAGACCATCTTTTCAAGAATAATTCGTTTTTCTGTTTATCTTTACTATTCGACAAACAATAAACTTTATTTCACGAGCTAAGATTAAGATGTTTATGAGACTGGCAAAATTACTTGTAATTTGTTTAATAGCAGTGTCTACCTCCCTGTCTGCGCAAGATATTCACTTCTCCCAATTCTACATGGCACCCATGGATCTCAATCCTGCCATGACCGGTGTGATGAATTGTAACATCAGGGTTACCGCTAACTATAGAAACCAATGGGCAAGTGTAATCAAATCCAACGCTTACAACACATACAATGTATCATATGACCAAAGGATTGCCGTAGGTCGTTATGATTACTTTGGTATTGGTGCTTCCGTTTGGGGTGATGAGGCTGGTTCTTTAGGTTTGGGAACCTACCAAGGAAAAGTATCCGCATCTTACAGTAAGAGAATGGGTGGATACAGACAGAAGTCGCATTACCTTGTCTTTGGTGTCGAAGCAGCTTTCGGTCAGAGAAGAATCGACTTCACCAACAGTCAGTTCGGAGAGCAACATGATGGTGAGGGTGGTTTTGACCCTACACGCTTTAGCTTGGAAAATAACTTGAATAGAAACAGTTTCCTTTATCCGGATGTATCTGCAGGTATCCTTTGGTTCTCTGTTTTCAATGAGAATGCAAACATCTTCATTGGTGGTGCTTATCATCACTTGAACAGAGCCAATATCACTTTCGTAGATGGTTCATCAGAACCATTATATAGCAAGTTCACTATCCATGCCGGTGGTGAGTTCATGTTGAATAGCAGATTAGGATTGGTACCGGGTCTATTGGGAAGACTACAAGGGCCATCCATGGAAATCATTCCTGGTACATCCTTTAAGTTCGTTCTGGGTAATTCCAGAAGAAGCAGTCAATCATTCCAATTGGGTGCTTGGTATCGTATGTCCAATAGTTCTGAGAGTGCATTGATGTCTGATGCTGCTATCCTAAGTACCAGATTCGACTACAATAATTTCACATTCGGATTCAGTTATGATGTGAACGTTTCCGGCCTTAGACCGGCATCAAATGCTAATGGTGCATTCGAATTCGCATTACAATATAAAATATGTGGTCCTGAACGAAGGAATGTATACTGTCCTAACTTCTAATAATAGAAATATTCATATATTTGGAGCGGCTGATAATGACTTATCAGCCGCTTCGTTTTTTAACAGATAATCTGAAGATTGACTTTAATTTATGGTTCCCTATTCTCAATTAAGAATTCAATGGCGTACATTACCCGACAAGGGTAATAGTTCGAGGGAAGCATACATTACCCACTACCTCCATAGTAAGGGAACAGAGCATTCGAGATATTTCATAAAACAAGCATTCGAACATCTTTCTGAAATAGGGCTACAACCCAAGGATATCAGGAAAATCAGACAAGTCGCTTGGGATGTTCCATTCCCTCCTCCTGCACGGCCTAAGTTTTCTTTCATTGACCTATTCTGTGGTATCGGAGGATTCAGGGTTTCGTTCCAGAGTTTGGGAGGGAAATGTGTATTTTCTTCGGATATTAATTATCATGCTAAAAGAACCTATGAGTTCAATTTTGGAGAGGTTCCATTCGGAGATATCACCAAAGTCGACGAAAAGGAAGTTCCGGATCATGATGTACTCCTAGCAGGGTTTCCATGCCAGGCTTTTTCCATTGCCGGTAGGCGAGGTGGTTTTGAGGATGACCGTGGAATCATGTTCTTCGAAGTTGCCAGAATCATCAGGGAAAAACAACCCAAAGCCATTGTACTTGAGAATGTAAAAGGACTCATCAGTCATAATAAAGGAAAGACCATCAAGAAGATTGTCAATACCTTGAGGAATGAACTGGGATATTTTGTACCCGACCCCAAGGTGCTCAATGCCAAGGATTATGGTCTGGCCCAGAATAGAGAGCGTGTATTCATCGTAGGATTCCATCATGATACAGGTATCAAGGAGTTCGAATATCCCAAGCCTCTAGCGGATAAGAAAAGCTTCAAGGATGTTAAGGAAGACGAGCCTGTTTCAGCCAAGTATTATCTCTCCACATCCTACTTGAAAAGTCTTAAAGAACATAAGGAAAGGCATAAGAACAGGGGCAATGGTTTCGGTTATGAAATCATTGCAGATGATAGTATCGCCAATGCTGTTGTTGTTGGAGGTATGGGTAGGGAAAGGAACCTCGTCCTTGATTATAGATTGACGGATTTCACTCCCATTACCAACATCAAGGGAGAAGTGAATCGTGAGGGCATCCGTAAGATGACACCCAGGGAATGGGCCAGATTGCAGGGATTCCCGGACAGATTCCAGATAGCCGTATCCGATGCACAAGCTTACAAACAGTTCGGAAATTCCGTAGCCGTGAATGCAGTACAGGCCGTAGGGCAAAAGGTTATTGAGAAACTTGAATTTTCTTCCTAGGTCCTTTCCTAAATTTTCCTACTTCCTTATTTTTACTCATCTAAACAAAAGACCTGTAAGTTCGCTTATATTAGGGCTATCAGATTGATTTCATAGAACATTCATAATAATGAGCATACAATTCCATCCTTTGACAGTAAAGGATAAAATCCAAGAAACTGCCGATACCGTATCCATTGTGTTTTCTATTCCGAATGAATTGAAGGAAACATTCCAATTCGAAGCGGGACAGTACCTGACGCTGAAGTTCGATTTCAATGGAACGGAAGCGAGAAGGGCCTATTCCATGTCCAGTAGTCCAATTCAGGAAGATATTACGGTTACCATCAAGAGAGTCAAGGGCGGATTGGTATCCAATCACATCCACGATAAGGTAAATAAGGGAGACCGGATTGAGGTAATGGTTCCCCAAGGCAGGTTTGTTCCGAAATTGAATGAGGAGCATAGAAAAACCTACTATCTATTCGGAGCTGGTAGCGGTGTTACCCCCTTGATGTCCATATTAAGGACTGTTCTGGAAAAGGAACCCCAGAGTTCTGTTTTCTTGCTATACGGAAGTAGGAATGAGGAAGAAATCATCTTCAAGGCAGCACTGGACCAATTGGAAAAAAAGTATGCCGGACAATTACATGTGACCCATACATTGAGCCAGCCAAAGCAAATCAAGTCCAAGGGAATTGCGGGTATGTTTGGAAAGAAAAAAACGCTTTGGCTTGGAGAAAAAGGTCGAATAGATAGAAGAAGTACGGCTAATTTCCTTGAAAAGAATATACCTCCCTATCCTACCACTGAATATTTCATCTGTGGTCCAGGCAATATGATACAGACCGTGGAGGATGTACTAGTGGCCAGGGGAGTAAAGAAAAATGATATTCATTTTGAAATGTTCAATGCCGACCAACCAGGGGACGGTACCTCAAAAAGATCAACGGGAAGTGCCGGAAGCAACGGAGGATGTAATGCTATCGTCCATTTGGATGGGTCTACATTTGATGTGGATATCAAAGAAGGAGAAACAATCTTGGATGCTCTGATTGCCATGAAAAAAGAGCCACCCTACTCTTGTACGACGGGTTCTTGTTCTACCTGTATGGCCAAGGTAACCAAGGGTAAGGTTGAGATGGATGTTTGCTATGCATTGGATGATGATGAGATTGCTGATGGTTATATCCTTACCTGCCAAGCCAAGCCCACAACTGCTGAGTTAGAAATCAACTATGATGTATAATCGGAACTGATCCCATTCTACGTTGTAGGAAATTATAAAAGCATATACGATGATATCGTATATGCTTTTTTGTTTCTTCCTGTTACAAGGGTTAGAAGTCATAGAACCGTTCCGTAAGGAAACTAAAAAGGCCCCCATCCAAGGATGAGGGCCTTTTTAGTTCTAGGGTCTCCCCTTATTATCGCTTGACAATACGATCCGTATGGATAGCATTGCCTACTTTCAATCTCACGAAGTAGATACCTGCAGGTGCGCCATTCAAATTGATGTTCACATCTTCACTGATTGTGGAAGTGTACTGATATCTATTCAGTACTTGTCCGACTGTATTGATGATTTCAACATCCATATCCACATTCTCAGAGAAACGTACAGAAAGTACAGCTTCACCTGAAGTAGGATTAGGAGCCAAAATCAAGCTGGACAAGGATTCAATTTCCTCAATCGGTGTACTGATACCTGAAGCATTCACAGTAGCAGTTGCTTCTTCCGTACATCCATTCGCATCCGTAATCGTAACAGAGTAAGAACCCGGAGCCAAATTCGTTACGGTATTACCTACGGCACCATTGGACCAATCATATTGGTATGGAGGTGTACCTGCCGTAGCCGTAGCCGTAGCAGCACCGTCATTGGCACCTTGTAGTGTCTCATCGAAACCTGAGGCAGATGCTCCCAAGCTAGCAGGACAAGTCAAGTCCACATCAACAGATGCAATTTCCGTACATCCGTTAGCATCCGTAATCGTAACGGAGTATGTACCAGTAGATAAACCAGTAGCAGTTTGTGTGGTTTGTGAATCTGACCATGCATAAGTATAAGGAGCCGTACCGACTGTTGGTGTAGCAGTAGCTGTACCATCAGCAGAACCGACTGTCGTTTCAACTGTAGCAGAGATGTCCGCTCCTAGATTTACTGGGCAGAATGCTGTTACGACGATGGAATCCACATCGGAACAACCATTACCATCCGTTACTGTCACATAGTACATTCCGGCAGTCAAACCTGTCAGTGTACTGGAACCAGCAGCATCCGTAGTCTGGTCACCTGTAGACCAATCGAATGTATATGGTGGAGTTGGTGAAGTAGCGTTAATGGTTACGGAACCATCATTTGTCGTACCATTTTGGGATTCTTCAGTATATGAAATACCATCAATGAACTGGGCCAAACAAATGGAACCAACTGTTACTTGGATTTCATCCTTACAACCCATTGCATCCGTAACGGTAACAGTATATACACCCTCATTCAAGCCAGTAGCCGTATCCGTAGTCTGACCAGCAGGATCGTTCCATTCAAAAGTATATGGAGCCATTCCCGTTGTTGGTGTAACAGTAGCTGTACCATCAGCAGAAACGCCTTGTACGCCCTCATCTGTAGCTGAAGCACTCAATCCGAATCCTGCAGCACAAACATCAATGATGGATACATCATCAATACCTGCTCCGTCAAATCCTGAAACAGAACCGTCAGAATCAAATCCGAAACGAACCCTTACACTTCCTTGACCGGCAGCACCGTCCAATGTATGGGATACTGTAGTCCATGCTCCATTATTACCTTGGAACTGTTGGTCAGGATTATTATACCAATCAACATCAGCATCCGAACCTAACAATGTATAAGTTGCTCCTCCGTCGAATGAGATATCAACCCATGCACCATCGAATCCTGTTTCTGAATCCGTCCTCAATGCAAATGATAATTCAGGATCGACAGATAAGGATGAGAAATCCATACAAGGAGCTGTCAGATATGTTGTCGTATTATTCTCGTAATTACCTGCTAGATTGGTTACCCAAGAATTCACACCACTACCAGCAGCATCAATCACACCACCTGTAGGTGCACCCCATTCCCAAACTACAGAAGCAGTCGGACTGGCATTCTCAGCAACATAACCTCCATCAGATACTTCGAAGTCCTCGAAGTAAGGAAGTGTATTGATTACCGGAACATTATTAATTATAACCGTTGTGGTATCATTCGTAGCATCAGAATCACCATTCAGAGAAGTCCATGCCTTAACCGTGTAAGTACCTGGAGCAGAGAAATCATATTGCGTAGTGAATGTGTAAGTTTCCATTGCACCTGATACGATATTATTGGAAATAAATCCATCAGGAACTGCTGTCTGAACCACTCCATTCACGGAATATCCGGTGAAGAATCCACCTTGTGTATTGAAACCAAGGTTAGTTACTTCGATTACTATATCCTCAACACCCATACCACAACCTGAAGTTGGAGCAGTGATGGCAGTAACACCAATATCATCCAATGGTAATTCTTTCAAACAAACATCATCAATAAGGATATCATTATAGAAGTCCGTACCTGCTGTGGATTCGAATACGAATCGGAATTGGATATCACCTGTAACGGTAGCCACCTGATTCACATCAACAGTATATTCAACCCAATCAGGATTATCTCCTTGGATAGTTTCCACTAAAATCCATTGTGCACCATCCCAAAGTTCCACATACAATGTGTTATTATCACCCGGGTTATCCACATTATTGGTGAATACCCAATAAGACAAGTAAGGAGCATTCAAGGAAGATACATCATAGAATGGAGTTACCAGTTCGTTCAAGTCACCCGGATCAGCAAAGGAACCATCCATCCATGCGTAGTTCGTACCGCCACCTGCGGTGTGGTCACCAGCCGGAATTGCTCCGTATCCTGCTCCCAAGGAGAACAACCAATCATCATTTCCATTCATGGACCAACAGTTCGGTAAGTTTGCAGAAGCAAAGTCCTCACATGCTGGGAATGTACTGATTGCTACACAAGAAGTCTGGATGGTAGCAGGGCCAGCCCAATCGGAATCATCACCAGGTGCACATTCCTCATATACGAAAATCTGAACATCACTACTAGGTGGCAATCCAGTCAATGTGAATGGAGGAGGTGTATTGATTGTCACCTGCGTACCTGCACCAGTACCCGGAACAAATCCTAGAGGACCGAATTCTACGATGAAGCTCGTACCTGGTCCGGAGTAGTTAAAGTCAATATCTGCCGTTGTTGCTGTAACATTGGTCACAGTCAATGATGAAGGCGTAGGACAAGAAGGTGCCTCATCCATACAAACATCATCTATCAGGATATCATTATAGAAATCAGTTCCTGCAGTGGATTCGAATACGAAACGGAATTGAACAAGGTTTCCTGCAAGTGTCACCACAGAGTTCACATCAATACCATATTCCAACCAAGATGGATTATCACCAACGATGGTTTCTACCAAAGTCCATGAGTTTCCATCATTCACCTCTACATAAAGTGTATTATTATCACCTGGGTTATCCACATTATTACTGAATACCCAATAAGAAAGGTATGGATTAGCCAATGTAGATACATCATAGAATGGAGTTATCAATTCGTTCAAGTCACCCGGATCAGCAACGGAGCCATCCATCCAAGCATAGTTGGTACCACCACCGATTGTGTGGTCACCAGCAGGAATCGCACCATAGCCTGCTCCTGTGGAGAATAACCAATCATCATTTCCGACCATAGACCAGCAGTTCGGTATATTGCCAGCAGCGAAATCCTCACATGCAGGGAATGTATTGATTGCTACACAAGCTGTCTGAATTGTAGCAGGACCAGCCCAACCACTTAATCCACCGCCACAATCTTCCTGAACAAAAACCTGTAGTTCACTACTAGGTGTAAGTCCAGTCAAAGTGAATGGAGGAGGAGTTGTGAAAGTCACTACTGTTCCTGCACCTGTACCCGGTACGAAGCCAACTGGACCATACTCAACCGTAAAGTTAGTACCCGGTCCGGAATAGTTGAAGTTGACATCAGCAGTAGTAGCCAAAACATTGGTTACTGCAAATGATGAAGGTGTAGGACAAGAAGGTGCCTCATCCATACAAACATCATCTATCAGGATATCATTATAGAAATCAGTTCCTGCAGTAGAAGTGAAAATGAACTTGAATTGAACCAAGTTACCTGTAACTGTTCCCACTGCATTCACATCTACGCCATATTCTACCCAGTTAGGATTATCTCCGGCAATGGTTTCAACAGGAATCCATGCTGCACCGTCCCACATCTCAACATTCAGTGTATTATTGTCACCCGGGTTATTCGTATTATTCGTGAATACCCAATAAGACAAATAAGGATTAGTCAGGGAAGATATGTTATACAATGGCGTAATCAATTCTGTTTGCTCACCCGGTCCTGTATCAGAACCATCCATCCAAGCATAATTGGTTCCACCACCTAGTGTATGGTCAGTGGCAAGAGAAGCACCATAACCGGCTCCTCCAGCATTTTCATTACCAAATTCCCAAGCACTGTTTCCGACCATTCCCCAACAATTGGGCAATCCCGGAGAGGAGAAGTCCTCGCATGCAGGGTAAAGAGAAATTTCAGTACATGCCGTAGTGAATGTAACTGGGCCTACCCAGATAGAAACATCTCCATCATCCATACCACAATCTGCTCTGTAGTAGACATCATATGTCGTGACACCGGACAAACCCGTCAATGTTACTGGGTTGGTAGTAATATCGTTGTATCCTGCCGTTGGTGTACCTGTAGGAGCAAATCCTGCCACACCATATTCCAAGTCCCAAGCAGTAGCTGTACCTTCCTCCATCCAAGAGAAATCAGCCGTTGAACCTGTAATATTGGATATTGTGCCTGATGATGGGGGAATACAAGATGGGGCATCACCGTGAACCACGGAAATGGTCCAAGTTCCATCATCAATAGCTTGATATTGCACATCACACAAAGTACCACCCCAGGTACGGTATGCTCTCATTTCGAAAGTAAGGATACCATCTGCATCCACACCTGTAGCAATGTCCAATCCTGTTCTGGAGTAGGATTCGGTACCTCCTGAGTTACCTCCCGTACCTGTAATGAATCCACCTTCGTCCAATCCTGTATCTTGACAGAAAATTTGGGAGTTCTGCTCAGACATCCAAGCTCCACTTCCTGCTGTGATATCATAGGATACATCCACCGAAAAGACATAATTCCCTGCGGGGATAGTCACAACAAGAGGAGTAGTAGGCCCATTACAAGTACCGTCATAGGCACCTATGGGTGTAGGGATATCCCCTGCGTTATAGGTGGCCGTAGTGGTAGTTTGGGCCATGAGGAAATTCATGGAAAGGGCCATGATAGTCAATAGTAGAAACTTCTTCATATCGAATAACTATTTTGATAAATATTTATCAGTGAGTAGAGTTTAGGTCTCATTCTTGTGATTGAAACAGACCTGATTTGTGGTAGAATCCAAACAAAACACTCCAATTACACTCGTTTTTAACAGATTGTGAATTTGGGATTATTGACATGGGTCTAGGATACCAAAGATAAATAATCCAATGAAAAATCATTTATGTTGGCCTTTAAAATTCATCATTATCTACCATAGGACGTATGTATAAGAAAGAGAATGTCTTTCATTAAACATTTTCAAAATTGCCATGTTACTGTTTAGTCTATACCTATGAATGCTATATTTGCAAGTCAATCAGGCAATTAACCTTAGGATTCAACCACAAATTTCTTAAACTTTTATCACTTGGCTGTTTATTCTATAAAAGACTTGGAAAAGCTGACGGGCATCAAGGCTCATACCATAAGGATATGGGAGTCAAGATATGAGTTATTGCAGCCCAAACGAACGGATACCAATATTCGTTATTATCTGGATGATGACCTCAGGTTCTTATTGAATGTGGCGTTATTGAAGAAAAACGGGCATAAGATTTCAGAAATCGCATCCATGGACAAGATGCAGATTTCCTCCAAGGTCAAAAAATTATCGGAAGCCAATTTCGAAAGGGATACCCAACTGGACACCCTGACCATTGCCATGATTGAGATGGATGAATACAAATTCGACCGCATCATTACGATGAATATCAATCAGATGGGTTTTGAGAAAACGATGCTCAATGTCATACATCCGTTTCTGGATAAACTCAATGTGCTTTGGCTTACGGGTTCTGTCCATCCTATACAGGAGAACTTTACAAGCTATATCATCCGGCAAAAGCTGATTGTGGCCATAGACCAACTTCCACTTCCTCCCGAGCAGTCCAAGACTTTCATGATTTACATTCCTGAGGGCGAGATGCAGGAATTGAGTATCCTGTTCATCCACTTTCTTTTCAAATCGAGGGGATTCAAGGTCATCTATCTCGGGCAGAATGTGAGTACGAGTGATTTGCATACGGCACTCAGTATTCAGAAACCCGATTTTGTGTTCTCCATGATCAACAGGCCATTCAAAAAGATTTCCGTACAGGAATACATGAAGCAGTTATCTGATGAATTCCCAGATGTAGAGTGGTTGTTTACGGGAATCCAAGTGGCATCATCCGTTACTGACCCAGACGCACAATACACTATCATCACCGGACTCCAAGATACTATGGATTACCTCAAGAAAGTGTAATTTCGAGTAGTTGCCAATCATCTTCTTAGAACAAGTCATTTTTTACAACATTAAACACACAGTGTCACGCTATTTACAGTTTCATATTTATTCAAAAATTATTGAAAATTGCATAAATATAGTATTTTAGAATTATAATTTTTAATTAATTGATTATCAGTAATTTAATTCAATTACAAACAATAATTTATCAATTCATACTAAATAATGGGGTTATATTTTGTTTAACTTTTATTGCGTTTTGTTTAACAAATGCATAAATTTGGTTCAACAAAACTTCAATGTCATGTCAAAAGCCGAATTCAATTATCAGATAGATCAGATGTCTAGCCTATTGCATTCATTCGCATACAACTTGACTAAGAATGTAGAGGATGCTAAGGATCTCTATCAAGAAACAGCCTACCGTGCCATTACGAATCAGGAGAAATTCAGTCCGGGTACCAATCTGAAAGCTTGGTTGTTTACCATCATGAAAAATATTTTCATCAACAACTATCGCAAGAAAGTCAAGGCCAATACGGTCATGGACTCGACTGATAACAATTACTATATCAATTCAGGTAAGCAAACCATCAGGAATGGAGGGGAATCCAACATTATGATGAAAGAGCTGTGGAATATGATTGAGAATCTTGAGGATGGAATCCGAATTCCTTTCGTCATGCATTACGAGGGATTCAAATATCAGGAGATTGCCGATGAGATGAGTCTGCCACTCGGTACGGTAAAGAGTAGGATTTTCTTTGCCAGAAAAGAATTGAAAGAAGTTATTTATAAAAGATATCAGGGTACTGCCCGACAGAACTAATTCACACTTTTAGTCAATAGAATGATGCCTTGGACCTTCGGTCCAGGGCGTTTTTATTTTATGGAATTGAATGTATTGGCTGCAATGACCTGGTCGTACCTACCTCCAAAGGGTCTGTAATAAACAATGATGGTATAATCATTCTCCGTTTCAAAGTAATTCCCCTCTACTTCCTCATATACCACATTGGTTGTTCCGTCAGGAACGTAGACATACATGTAATTATAAAATCCATGTTTCAAGTACGCTGAGGTCTCATATGCTCTGATTTCCGGATTGTACTCCATTTTATAGGCATTCTGTAGACTCCAGTCCGTCAATTTACCAAACACATACAAGGAACCACCCTCATAAGGGAAATCCTTTGACAGGTAGAAATTAACCAGTGCATAATCCCCTTCGGTATTCGGGTCATCCTCATGGAAATGCTCAATGATGAAATTCCCATTCATATCTATCTCGAACAAATATGGTAAATCCGTGCGGGATTTCTCCCCTATCAAGTCTATATCCGTTCCATCCGGTCCTTGGAAAATCTCCCTCATCTTATCCGTACGATACCGGAATGTTCTCATATCCAAGTACCTGAATTCTTTCATTCCCGGAAAGACAATCTTTCCCTGATAATCATATTCCAACAATTCATTCTTAACGAAAAGGGGCTGGACATTGGATTTCATGCTACTCCAATTCCCATTTTGTATGATACTGACCGAGACCTCCTGCTTAGGATTCGCAATGGGGAATCCTTCATGGTCTATGGCAAAATCAATCTCTTGGTGAGTCCTCATCTTCCCGGCCTCGAATGCACGAGTAACCTGTGGCTTGATATTCACCTTGGAATCCACTACGATAAACCTACGAGTCAGTACCAAATCCTGTTCTCCATCATCCGTGTATATCTTCAGGACATAATTTCCCGATATTTTCCATCGCATATCCACATTCGGGATGGCCAGGGTATAATTGGTGTAAGGCTGTAATGTATTGGTTGAGAATTCATAATTATCAATCTCCTCCTCCGTGAATCCATCTATATAATCCATGTCATTCAAGTCCTTGGAAGGTTCCCAATCCTTATTGCAATGAACGATGGTGTAGTAGTAATATTTCACATCTGCATCCAAGTCATCAAACGTAAGGTAAAGTTGTCCGTCTGTCAGGTCTATCATAGGAAGACTCAGGTCGGCACCATTCACATGGAACCGGACTGCTCCCACAAAATCCTTATATACCTTATCCTCATACTTCATGGATTCCTCATCCTGGGCATAGGTAATGATGGCAGATAAAGAACAAAAAACCAGTATCATCCAAATTCTCATGTGCAATTGATTATTTACTTCTACAAAGTAAACGAATTAGAGGGAATGAAAGTGTTATGATGGGCTTAAGCTATGCTTAATATTCATGAGTAAAAACCATACATACCTAAGAAACACCTCCTTGTACCATCCCCAGTACCACTTAGGCATTAAATCGATTCGCTATACAAGAATTCATAAATTTTGAATTAGTTTTACAATCAAAACAGATTGCTTGTATAATTGGACAAGCAACGTCAAAACCAAGCTTCCTCATCACTAGGAACAAACTAATAAATCAATGAAAAAAATCACCTTTGTCCTCACATTGGGGATACTCTTTTTCCATCTTAATCTTTATTCCCAATCTCCATCCTGTATTGATAATACCTGTGGGGACATACTTGCCAATTGGGGTTTCGCCGACCAAACGCAAACTGTTTTTTGTGAGGGAACACCTGTGGAACTTGTCAATCTAACCAATTCTCCGAATATTCAGATGTACATATGGTATTGGGGGGATGGTACCATTGATACATTATTTACAGATGCTAATCCTCCTGCGCATACCTACAATTTCCCCATAGGTGAGAATTGTCCAAGTAGCGCTACGCAAGTAATGGATGTATCATTGGAAATATTCAGTACCTGCGGGGATGGACAAAGCTGCCATTATCAAAGTTCAGGACTCGCTGTAAAATACAAACCCAGAGCAGAATTCAACACCCAATCAACAATCTGCCAAGGAGACCTTATCAATTTTTCGGACGAAAGCTGTTTTGCTGATTCGTGGTCTTGGAATTTTGGTGATGGAAACACATCCAATGAGCAGAACCCAAGTCACACGTTCAATAATACAGGAACATATACCATAACTCTTACTGCCACAAATGATTGCGGTAGTGATACCCATCAGGAAACTATCAATGTCATTAGTTATCCCGACGCAGAAGCTACCTACACCCTTGACCCTCTAAGTGGTTTGGCTCCGAATAGTGCTTGTGCACCAGCAACCATCAACCTACAAAATAATTCCGTTCCCGGGGACACCTACAACTGGGAAGTACTCCTAGGCAGTTCAGTGATTGAAGATAGTACCACCACTGCCACTACTCCATTGGAGGTTCCACTAAATAACGATGGCACCTACAATATAACCTTGACTGCCAGTAATGTATGCGGTGAAGACAGCTGGACGGAAACCATTGAGGTATTGCCTTCCTCCAATGTCATTTTGGATGATATTTCCCCTCAATGCGAAAATTTCACTTTCAATGCAGCGGACTATGTTGAGTACATAGGACAAATTGATGATGTTACCTGGACTTTCACGGGCGGGAGTCCAAGTTCATCCACTGAACAATTCCCTACCGTCAGCTACAATACGTCGGGCACCTTTACCATATCTGTTTCCATCAACGGATGTGGAACCAGCACGATTACAAAAACAATCACATTCCAAATTGACGACCTCATCACCCCTACACTCTCTCCTGTTGCTGATATATGTTTTTCTGCAGACACCATCACCCTGAATGCGATGCCCAGTGGAGGTACGTGGTCCGGGCCAGGAATAGTTGGTGATGATGGATTTTTTCCCGGCAATGCCAATATAGGCCCCAATACGCTGACTTATACCTATGGTTCGGGCGCATGCAGCGGTTCCGAGAATATGGATATCAATGTGATCGACACTACAGCATTATCCATTGATAACCCGAATCCGACCGTGTGTGTTGATGCGGGTATCGTCCCCATAACAGCGACACCTTCAGGAGGAACATGGTCAGGAAACGGAGTATCCAGTGATGGGAATTTTGACCCTAGTATCGTTGGTTCGGGAAATACATCTAACCTAACTTACGAATTCACTAATGGCAGTGGATGTATATCCGTTACCAATACCATCGCAACAGTAGAGGGCTTGCCTACTGCGCTTCTGAATCAGGATACCATATCATTCTGTGAATCTCCGAATGATATTGATCTGAATGTGGAATTGGGCCTTGCATTAGACCCTGGTTTCTCTGATGAATGGACAGGCCCTTGTGTATCTGCTGATGGCATATTCAATCCTGCTTGTGCAGGTCAGGGATTCTCAACATTACAATACATTGTTTACACTCCTAATTCCTGTTCGGACACAACAGAAATCACAGTTAATATTACTCCTTTCGTACCAGCTGCAGCCATGGATGATTTCAGCGAGTGCGTAACAGCAGGGGATATGATTACACTAACCGCAACTCCTCCTGGAGGGACATGGTCAGGAACGAATGTCAGTCCGGATGGCACCATCACCCTAGATAATTCAATGGATGGGGACTATACATATAATTACACCATTTTCCCGAATAGTAGTTGTGAGGACACGGATAATGTAGTCATTACTTTTATCAATCTGAATGGAATTACAGCGCCCTCATTATCTTATTGTGAAACGGAGGGAAACGTTCCATTACCTGATGGGAATCCAAGTGGTGGTACATGGTCTTACAATGGTAATAACCTCAATGGCTCACTGAACATACAAGACTTCACTCCAGGCAATTACACCTTACAATACGAGGTGGAAAGTTCATCTACCAATGCTTTGTGTCAAGCCTCGGTGGATGTTCCCCTTTTCATTGATGGATTACCTGTTCCCGATATCATTATTCCTGATGAATTCTGTATCAATGAGGCAGATACCATTATGAATAATACAACCGAATCCTATACGAGCTGGTCTTGGGATTTCGGTAATGGAAGTACCAGTACTGCCATACAACCTGTCGTCACCTATACCAATACGGGAGATTATACCATTACCCTAATTATTCAGGATACTATTTGTTCGGATACTTTCAGTTGGATGACACATGTTTCGTCCCCACCGCCACCCCTTGATTTCAGTATGACCTTATCCGCTACGGATTCCTGCGAAATACTGACTGCCAGTTTCATCAATACGAGCGTTGTTGATACCAATGTTTCGGATGTCACTTATCTATGGGATTATGGAAACGGGCAAACAGATACGACCTATAGCATCAACGAAACTCCATTGGATATGGATTATGATGCATTCGATGATGATACCATCTACTACATTACATTGACTGCATTGAGTTCCTGTGGGGAAGCAGAAGTGATTGGCTTTGACTCCATATATGTAAAACCAATGCCAGTAAGTGGTTTTGGTGCACAATTCGAGACATATTGCTCTGGTGCGCAAGTACAATTTGTCAACTCCAGCGTTGGCAATCCCGACAACTCCATCATTGATCTGGGAGATGGTTCTCCCTTACTATACGACTACCCCAATGATACCCTTACACACCAATATTGGACAGGTGATGAGCCAGATACGATTTATGTTACTTTCATTAGTTCTAATGAATGCGGCATTGACACTATAATTGATACCATCCAGATTATTCCTGTTCAGGTTGTAGCAGGTTTTACTACGGAAGGAGACGGAACCTATTGTGCAGGATTACCTATTTGCTTACAAAATGTAGCCACTCCAGGGGCAGAGGTCTGGTACGACATGGGGGATGGCACATTGCTCTTTGCAAATGATACTTGCTATACCTATGAGCAGGTTGGTCCTTACATCATCACACAATATGCACTTGATATTTGTGGAGGAATGGATACGATGCAAACTCCTATCCTAATCATAGATAGTCCGAATATAGGAGCCATAATTCCAGCAAATGTTTGTTTTGGGGATAGTATTTCCTTTACAGGAATAGTAGATAATGATGTTGTGAATGTCAATTGGGATTTCGGTGATGGTTCGAATTCTTCGGATTTATCGCCTGAGCACCTATATGATTCCGTCGGTATCTTTGATGTACAATTCACGGGAAGTTCGATCGAAGCTTGTCCATCTGATACCATGACAACAGTTACGGTACTCCCTCCTCCTACTCCCACTTTTAATTTTACAGATTCTTTGTGTCTCGGTGATGCCGTTGTACTTGAGAACACCAGTCCGGGCATTATCAGTTCATGCCTTTGGACAATGGATGATGGTGCAAGCTATACATCCTGTAATGCCTCTCACATATTTATGACAACAGGCGTCCATACCATAGCCTTAACCGTCACCAATGAGAATGGTTGTTCATTCACATCAGATACCGTAGTCTATATCAGACCTACTCCATCAGCTAGTTTCATATACAATCCTATAGATATCTGCCATCCTGCTACTTTCGAATTCATTAATACATCTTCCGATGGAAATACTTCGCTTTGGGATTTTGGTGACGGAAGTGGCAATAACCCAATGGACTCCGTCATTCATGTATTTGATAATAGTGGTTCATATACCATTTCCCTTATCAGTTCATTCGACGGGATTTGTTTTGATACTACCTCGCAAGATATAGAAGCAGCATTGACTCCTATGGCTGATTTCAGCATGGACTCACCCCAAGGATGCGAGCCATTCTCACCTAGCATCAACAATCTGAGTCAAGGAAACAATATGGAATATACCTGGAATTACAGTGATGGCACAACATCATTCGATACCCAGCCTAATCATACATTCTATACAGATGAATCCTCAGAAATATTCGACATTGAACTTATTGTAGTCGATTCGATTACGCTTTGCGCTGATACGACCAACCTTTCAGTAACCGTATTCGATTCTGTCCAAATCGAGTTATTGGCCACGGATATCCTATGCAATGGAGGCCAAGAAGGAAGTATCAACTCCGTCATATCCGGAGGATTACCCAACTACCAATACAATTGGTCCGACGGTACAAATAATACATCCATATCTGACTTGTCCGCAGGGACTTATTCCCTCACGGTAACGGATGCGAATGGATGCTCCCAAGTAGAGGAAAGCATCATTATTGAACCCTTACCTATCAATATTATTCTAGAAGAACTCGCTGATGCTACCTGCGCCGGCAATACCAACGGCTTCATAGATGTCGTAGCAGAAGGCGGGACTACGAATACAGGTAACGAATACACTTACGATTGGAATATCCCCAATCCCAATTCTGATACCGACCTATTATCCAACCTAGATGGAGGTACTTATATCGTAACGGTTACGGATGAGAATGGCTGTACACAGTCCGCAACTTACGAAGTACAGAATGGATATGAATTGGTTCTATCCAATACCGTTACCGGTATTACCTGCGAGGGTGATACGGATGGTAGTATCATCATTGATAATATTGATAATGGTATTCCTGTGTTCAATGCATTCCTTTCAGGCGTGAATAATGACACGCTAATTTCAGAAGTCGGATATTTGGAATTCAACCAACTCCCTCCGGGGAATTACTCCCTGATGGTTATAGATAGTAACCAGTGTGTAGTGACTGAAGAATATTTCGTTCCGGACTGGCAGGACCCATATGTGGAAATCATTGCAGACGACTCCATCTTCAGATGTCAGGATTTGAGACTGATAGCACTAGGGAATGCATCGGGAGGCCCAGAAGACATTTCATATAGTTGGTTTCCAGACGTGGATATCTCATGTTTGGATTGCGACTCGGTCATCGTCTCACCCGAAATCGACATTACCTACGAAGTAACACTCACGGATGCACATGGATGTACTGCCTCCGACGAAACGGATGTATTCGTTACGGAAGATAGGACATTCTACATCCCTAATACATTCTCCCCCAACGGAGATGGTGAGAATGATTTGTTCAGAATAAGGGTAGGCGAACACCAAGAGTATCTCCTAGTCGAAGTAAGTCAATTCACCATTCTTGACAGATGGGGCAATGTTATGTACAGTGCCCCTGCACATCATCCCTACTTCGAACCGAATGTTGGTTGGAAAGGATTCATAGATGGTATCGAAGCTCCTCCGGGCATGTATTCCTATTGGGCAGAATACCTTTACTGCGATGGTGAGAAAGCCTCAGTAAAAGGCCTGATACAACTGGTGCGATAATTCCAATAACTTCAATTCAAACTATCATGAAAATATTCAATTCAATCATACTACTCTTTCTACTTGCCCAACCTCTATCAGCACAGGATATTCATTTTTCAGCATGGGAGGAAATGCCATTCATCATGAATCCGGCCTACACAGGTTCCATTCATGGGAATTATAAGAATAGGGCTACAACCGCTCATCGCAAACAGTGGAATGCTGCACTTGGCCGAGCGGATTATGAAACCTACTATGCAGCTTATGATCATAAATTATCTTTTTGTGATGTCGGTTCGGGAGCTGTTTACTTGGGCTTGGGATTCGATATGTACCATGACCATGTAGGCCAAAGATTAGGAGAATCGATACAATTCTATGAACATAATAGTGTGAGGGCCAACCTTGCTTTCGGTTATGTACCATCCCAAAGGCTATCACTCATTGCCGGTTTGAATATAGGATGGCTGAACTATGGAATTGATGATGGGAATCTAACTTTTGACAATCAATTCGGATATGTGGGCGGTAGTCAATATGATTACAACCCAGCCCTAGCTTCCGGGGAAGAATTCCTGTACACCAATATCAATTATGTTGATATCGGAGCAGGATTCCTCATCAGCGGCAGTAATATGGAAAACTTCCATTACGAGGGTGGAGTTTCCTTTCTTCATCTTAATGATTCCAAGAAGAAATTCCTTGCCAACTCTAATGACAGGGAACTGATTCGGGAATACCGTGTACATGGTAAATTAGGAATTGATTTGAATAGGAATAAGAGGCTCAATGTCCTACTCGCTCATTACAAGTATGGAGGATTCTTCGGGAGGGATGGTCAGCAATGGCAATTCAATACCCGATTGGAATTCGCAACAAAAATCAATCGTTCCAATGAATTCCTACTCGCAGCAGGTAGTAGAATAAGCAACCTTGATGGCAGGGGCATCAATCCCGATGCTATCATCCTTGGCATCAAGTGGAGGCCCTATCTTGGACAATGGGAAAGCAATGCCATCAGTAATACCACTTTGGGAATTACATATGACATGAATATCTCACCTCACTTTGCTCGGGCGACGAATACTATGGGAGCTATCGAATTCTATCTGAGTTTTGCTTTTGGTAAGGATAATAAGGTCTGTTGTAAAACACACTTCTAAGCGATCATGCCATCGAGGTGACTTCCTTGCACATTCATATGGAAGCTTATCGAATTCATCTGTGAATTCCTATATTTGCGGGCGATTCACCCATCAATGATTTAGATGGAGTTTATTAGGATTCTTTGGAATGCTATTAAACCCATTGTTATTTTAATTCAAATCAGATTATACACATGATTACTTTTTCAAGAAGAATGAGTCTTTGGGCCATTATCCTATTTCTTTCCTTTACTTTCTCGCAATGTACCGATGATGGTGACAGTGGTGACACCACCGAAACGGTAACCGATATCGACGGTAATGTGTACACTACGGTAAGAATCGGCGATCAGGTCTGGATGGCAGAAAATCTTAAGACGACCACATTTAATGATGGCACATCCATTACCGAATGGGATAACAGCGGAACAAGCTGGAGTTCTCTTAACGAGAATATCCCCCATTATCAGTGGCAAGACACGAGTGACCCACATGATGTCTATGATGACAGTGTGGTGCTCCCATTTGATTTCTATGGTGCAATCTATAATCATTTTGCTATCGAGAGTGGCAAATTGGCACCGGAGGGATGGAGAATCCCAACTCGTGCGGATTACGAGGAATTGGTAGCATTCATTGCTAGTAATGGTGATGCAGGAAACGAAGCTGTGGCATTGAAATCCACTACGGGTTGGGATGCAAATAGTGGTAATGGTACGAATTCCTACGGTTTCAATTGTTTGGCCAACGGATATGCCAATACATTTGGTGGTCCTACGGCACCCGGTCTTATTGCTAATCTGGGAACATCCAATTACAATTCTACATCACAGACGAGAATTGCATTGGGCCTATTCAATGAATCAACTGTAACTTATCCCGAAAATTCCATACACCTTGGCGTAGCCATTAGATGTATCAAGGAATAATCATAGCTTGAACAGCATATAAAATGCCGATGGATTCTTACGAATCCATCGGCATTTCTATTGTATCAAAATACTTTGGTTGTTCATCAGGATTTTACCACCCCATCAACCAATTGATCTTTTCCACTAATCTTTCCTTGGGCTGGAAGTCTTTCTCCAATTCCGGTGCGAACGGAACAGGTGTATCCAAACTAGCCACACGAACCACAGGGCCATCCAAGTGTTCGAATAGATGTTCTGATATGTAAGCTGAAATCTCACCTCCGATTCCGCCGAACATGCAATCCTCATGGAGTACAATCACCTTACTGGTCTTCTTGACCGTAGCAGCAATCGCATCGTAATCCAAGGGCTGTAACGACCTCAAATCCAATACTTCTATATCCACTCCTAATTCATCAGCCAAAGCCGTGGCCCAATGCACACTTGCACCATATGTGATGATGGACAGGTCCTGTCCCGGTCTTGCGATTCGGGCCTTACCAATTTCTATCGTATAATAATCATCAGGAATTTCCTGCGACATACTTCTATACAGGGCCTTATGTTCAAAGAACATGACCGGATTAGGGTCCTCAAAAGCCGCTAGCAATAAGCCTTTCGCATCATAGGGAGTGCTGGGATATACTACTTTCAAACCGGGCGTATGAGTAAACCAAGCCTCATTCGTTTGTGAATGATAGGGGCCTGCTGCCACACCTCCGCCACAAGGCATCCTTACGACCACATCCGCATTCTGCCCCCAACGATAATGTGATTTCGCCAGATTATTGACAATCTGGTTGAAACCGCAAGTGACAAAATCCGCAAACTGCATTTCCACCATGGCTTTCCAGCCCTTGATGCTCAAACCCAATCCTATGCCTACAATGGCACTCTCACACAAAGGAGTATTCCTCACCCTTTCCTTACCGAATTCAGTGGTAAAACCATCCGTTATCTTGAATACACCTCCATAATCGGCAATATCCTGACCCATCAGAACCAAGTGGTCAAATTTCTGCATGGCAGACCTTAATCCATCCGATATGGCATCAATGAACCGTTTTTCAGTCACAGCAGAGGATTTCGGTTCAATTCCGATATAATGATAAGGTGCATAAACATCCTGCAACTCCTTTTCTGGTGTTGATGAGATTCTTGGCTGTGCATCCGCATGCTTCAAGCCATCATTGATTTCTTGTGTAATCCCTTTCCGGAACGCATCAATCTTGTCCTGGGTAAGTACATCCTCCTTAAGGAGGTAGGCCTCAAAATTCAGGAGTGGGTCCTTCATGGCCCATTCATCCATGAGTTCCTTGGGTACATATTTGGTTCCAGAGGCTTCCTCGTGGCCCCTCATTCTGAAAGTCTTGCATTCTACCAGAATCGGCCTAGGATTTTCCCTCAGGTCTTCCGCCAATGTTTCTATGGTAGCGAATACTTCCAAGACATTATTACCATCAATCTCGATGGATTCCATACCATATCCAACTCCCCTATCTGCCAATCTCATACAGTTGTACTGTTCACTGGTGGGTGTCGAAAGGCCATAACCATTGTTCTCGATAACAAATATGACGGGTATCTTCCATACGGAAGCTACATTGAGTGCCTCATGGAAATCCCCTTCGCTTGTCCCTCCTTCTCCAGTGAAAGCTAATGAAATTTTTCCCTCACCTCCTAGTTTATGGGCAAGTGCCACACCACTAGAGAGCGCCAATTGTGGCCCTAAGTGGGAAATCATTCCTACGATATTATAATCCTGCGTACCGAAATGAAAAGAACGGTCACGTCCCTTTGTAAATCCAAGGGCCTTACCCTGCCATTGGCAGAAAAGTCGTTCCAACGGAATCTCACGGGTAGTGAATACGCCCAGATTACGGTGCATCGGGAATATGTACTCATCTTTCATTAGGGCGGATGTCACTCCCACGGAGATGGCTTCCTGACCGATTCCGGAAAACCATTTGCTGATTTTCCCTTGTCGGAGCAACTTGAGCATCTTTTCCTCTATCATCCGAGGCTTGAGTAATCGGTGATAAAGTTGGACGAGTTGTTCATCACTGAACTTATCCCTGTTGTACTTGATATTTGATTTGGTAATCGTTAGCATACTTGGTTAGGTTTTGCCTTGGCGCAAAGGTAAGGGTATTCGGATGATGAATTCTAGTATTAACCAGAATAAAAATCATGTGGACTATTTAGTTTTAAGACATAAAAAAACCCGTATCCAAAAGGGGAGATACGGGTTTGTAAAACTGAGAAATCAAAATCTTAGCAATGTTCCAGCTTAGCCGTGGAACTATAGCCAAGTATATTTTTCAGTGTCTCTTTCTTAGGGGAAAACTTTACCTTGGGTAATTGCATGTAGGCTTCCTTCAAAGCTACATACTCCTCCCTGAAACGCCAGTCGGAGCTTAGCAATTCAGCTATCTCGATGGATTCCTTAGCGGAAGTTTCCTTGTAAATAAATCTAATTAAATCTTCAGTAGTGTAAGTATTATTGATCATACGCAGCAATCTATTGATAAAGAATTGAACTTGGAATCGGTGTGTATTCCCGTATTCGTAATTTCATATTATAAACAACCCCGCACATACTATTATTGTATATGCGGGGTAAAATTTATGCCCGAACATTGTTAAACTCGAGCAAACTGCGTATTTCTTCGACTATCAGAGCTTGTACCAATACTGTGTACGGCCTAATGCTGCCACTCCAATATAACCTCTCACTTTCAGCTTAGTAGCACTTTCCAGCTCAATGAAGCACTTGTACTCCTTTCCGTTTTCAGGATCGGTGATTAGTCCGCCACCATAATAGTCTCCCTTTTTCTTCAAATCCTCAAGGATGGTCAAACCCTCGATTTTTTGGCCTTTCTTGTCTCCCTTACACTTGATACAGGTTGCGGTTGCCCTTTCCTCATCCAAGACCTTTATGATCTTTCCATACAATTTGCCTCCTTCCTCATAGATTTTGACATGTGCCTTGGCTTTACCTGTGTTATCATCCACAGTTTTCCAAGTTCCTACATATCCACTTTGAGCAAATGACACTGTTGTTATGGCCGCCATCAAGAATGTTAATACCAGGTGCTGTAATTTCATCTTAAATTATTGATTTTGAAAATAATGAATCACTATATCTCATTCAAAATTACAGAAATCAGCATTGGGTTCATAATGGTCATATCCAATTTAACACTGATATAACAAAAGATGCGTCTAAGGATTTTATTATCCTCTAAATTGTTACATTTGGCATGTATTTTCAAACTTGGAATGGTTATTTAGTATCAATATTTTAAGGAAAATTTGACATTATCATCCATTCAATCAAACCAAATTAAATGAGTGACCTATTCAATCTACAACGCAAGGTAGATCAATATAAAGAAATCCTAGGGAATACAAGGGCTTACAGGCAGACTTGGAAAGACAGCCTCAAACAGGAAATCATAGATGCTCTGGAACGCATGGCCAAGGACACCAACCTGGATGCCAAAGTGGAAGTAAAGAGTGAATTGGAGAATCTGGAAGCTATCGTACTTTCCCTGGGTGATGCCAAGAGTGGTATGTTCCAGATGGTGAATGATAGTATCAAAAGACACTTGATCAAGAATAATGGAGCATTGATTTACCAACAACTTTTCAATGGAAAAATCATTGTCCTAATCAATTATCCATACATAGAGAGTTATGGGCAGCCATCTCCTCCCAAAACGATTGCCATTTATAGGCCGGAGGAACTTAAATCTCCATTCCTAACCAGACATATGGAGGAATTCGTTACGGAAATTACGAATTGGGAAGATTACGATGACGATGAGCCAAACAAGCGATTAGGATTCCAATTGAACTTCCAAAACAATGTGGAAGAATTGGATTAGACGATATATCGTGTGATGGTTAGGGTATGTGATTCTAGAATATCATTATCGGAATATGTGCCCTATCCATTACATCTTCTATCATAGTCAGACTGATATCATCCATCTCGAACATCCCCAAATCCATATATGGTATGACCATGACATCTGCATTCCCGTGGTCCAGTACCCGCTCCAATGGTTTCTCTCCGTCACACACGGTGAATTCCAAATTATCGAAAGGCATCATTCTTCTCATCCTATCAATATGCTCATCATCTGAGTAATAGTTACTCGAGCCCTTGAAGCAGAACCTGATTTCCACCGTACCACCGTGAATACCGGTGAGATCCGTAAGGAATCGAATATTGACAAGGTTCGGAAAATAACCACTCATCACATAAGTGATCTTACTGATATCCTGGGTTTCGTAGATATGGGGCAGGAATAGGATTTTCTCTCCGGATTCATGAATGGATTTCGACCTTAAGCCATTCATCAGGCATTCCTTGTGCGTGTAGACCCTGAATGGCGTACCGATAATCGGTCGCTTAACGAATTCCTGATGAACCATCGGGGATTGCTGAGTTGTTGATTCGGATTGGTTTCGTAAGGGGATAGCGGTTATCATTAGTGCAATTTTTTTGGTTTATCAGAACAAAGCAAGTGTTGGGTCAATTTCCCATGGGATTGTTGGGACTGGTAATACGGTATAACAATTTTACTATATGTTTGAAAAACTTAATATCTAAAAACAGATACTTTTGTGACAAGGCAATAACAAAGTAAATACAAATAAAAAAGGCGCACTATCAAGTACGCCTTAGTTTTATCATATAACAAAAAGTCCTAAATCATAACTTTCCGTGACACTGCTTATACTTTTTGCCACTTCCACAAGGACAAGGGTCGTTTCGGCCGATTTTCTTACCAGTTCTCTTAACCGTTTCGACGGTCTTGCGTTGGCTTACTGATTCTGCCGCAGTCCTGGCTCCCCTTTGGGTTTCGGTTGCGCCGTCAGGGTTCGCCTTATTGGTCTGTATCTTACTCAGGTCCGTTTTCTGCTCCTTTGCCTGTTCAAGGCTCTTTTCTTCCGAACGGAACTGTAGGCCTCCTTTCATCAGATAGGAAACCACATCCCTATTGAATTCACTCATGAATCTCTCAAAGAAATTGAATGCCTCGATCTTGTACTCCACCAATGGGTCCTTTTGCTTGAACTGAGCCGCCTGGACGGTTGTCCTCAATTCATCCATGCTCCTAAGGTGTTCTTTCCAAGCATCATCCAACAAGGCTAGGGTAATCGTCTTCTCAATATCATTCATGATAGACTTACCATTGGACTCCACTGCACTTTCCAATGTAGCAGCAATATGAAGCGCCTGTGGCCTACCGTCGGTGAATGGTATGGAAATCCGTTTATAGCGATGTCCCTCATTCTCATATACACGCTTACAAATCGGTAGGAGTACCTGGGTAACCTGTTCAGATTTTTTCTGATATGCATCCAAAACCTGATCCTGATAGACCTGTATGACAGCAGGAACAGATCCTCCTTGGAAATCATCCGGATTCATGACGGGATCGACTCCCATTACCCTAAGGGATTCTTCCCTGAATGATTCGAAATCACCTCCTTCCTTGTGTATCAGCACCAATTCCTCGGTCAAAGCCAAGAACATGGCATTCAAATCCAATGAAAGTCTTTCTCCTTTCAATGCATTCTTACGACGCTTATAAATGGCTTCCCTTTGGATATTCATCACATCATCATATTCCAATAGACGCTTACGAATACCAAAGTTGTTTTCCTCTACTTTCTTCTGGGCCCTTTCGATGGATTTGGAAACCATATTGTGTTGGATAACCTCTCCTTCCTCATATCCCATCCTATCCATCAGTTTGGCTATCTTCTCAGAACCAAACAGACGCATCAGCTTATCATCCAAGGATACATAGAATTGGGATGAACCCGGGTCACCCTGACGCCCCGAACGTCCTCTCAACTGTCTATCGACCCTTCTTGAATCGTGTCTTTCCGTACCGATGATGGCCAATCCTCCGGCAGCTTTCACAGCATCCGATATCTTGATATCAGTACCACGACCCGCCATATTGGTTGCAATCGTCACATTACCCGGCTTACCCGCTTCGGCTACGATTTCTGCTTCCCTCTGGTGTTGCTTTGCATTCAGTACATTGTGCTTGATACCTCTCATCTGAAGCATCCTACTCAATTTTTCTGAAATATCCACATTGGTCGTACCCACGAGTACCGGTCTGCCCTGTTCACTTATCTTTACGATATCCTCAATAACGGCATTGAATTTCTCCCTATCGGTACGATAAACCAAATCATCCTTATCATCCCTTTGGATGGGACGATTGGTTGGGATAACCACTACATCCAATTTGTATATTTCCCAGAATTCACTTGCTTCTGTTTCAGCCGTACCTGTCATACCCGCTAACTTGTGGTACATCCTGAAGTAATTCTGTAATGTTACAGAAGCATAGGTTTGGGTCAGGTCTCCAATCTTCACATTTTCCTTGGCTTCCAAGGCTTGGTGCAAACCATCAGAATAACGACGGCCTTCCATGATACGACCCGTCTGCTCATCCACGATTTTCACAGACCCATCCATTACTACATAATCCACATCCTTTTCAAAGAGTGCGTATGCCTTAAGTAATTGACTAACGGAGTGGAGACGTTGCGCCTTAATAGAATAATCCCTTACTGCCTCGGTCTTTGCCACTTCCTTATCCTCATCAGCCATCACTTCATCCGCTTCGATACTCATTACGGTTTCCGTGATATCCTCCAAGATAAAGAAGTTCGGATCCTCTCCTCCCTTGGCCAAGAATTCGCTACCCTTTTCAGTCAGGTCTACCAAATTATTCTTCTCATCAATGGTGAAAAGAAGCGGTTCATGCACCAGGTGCATATTCTTACTCTGCTCCTGCATGTAGAAATTCTCAGTCTTCTGCATTTCCACCTTAACACCAGGTTCGCTCAGGAACTTGATTAACGGACGATATTTGGGTAATGCCTTGTGTGCACGATACAATGCCAAACCTGATTGTCCCTCCTCGAATCCATTGTTTCCTGCCTTGAACTGGGCCTTGGCCTCAGCCAGATATTTAGTAGCCAATTTTTTCTGGGCTTCAATCAGTCGTTCCACCCTTGGCTTCAAAGGATTGTATTCTTGTTGGTCTCCCCTTGGGATAGGACCAGAAATAATCAGTGGTGTACGAGCATCATCAACCAAAATGGAATCAATCTCATCCACCATTGCATAGTGGTGCTTACGCTGAACCATTTCTTCTTCAGAGCGCACCATGTTATCCCTTAGGTAATCAAAACCGAACTCATTGTTCGTACCATAGGTGATATCACAATTGTATGCCTTTTTCCTTCCGTCGGAATGCGGTCTGTAATGGTCTATACAATCAATGGTCAGATATAGGAATTCCATAATCGGTCCAATCCATTCGCAGTCCCTCCTTGCCAGATAGTCATTCACCGTTACAACATGGACACCATAACCGGCCAATCCATTCAAGTATGCAGGAAGCGTTGCAACGAGGGTCTTACCCTCACCTGTCTGCATTTCCGCAATCTTACCATCATGCAATACCATACCACCAATCAGCTGCACGTCATAGTGTATCATATTCCATGTAATCTCTGCACCGGCTGCATTCCATGAATTCCTCCACACGCACTCATCCCCATTGATAGAAAGATAATCTTTCTTAGGATTCGCTGCCAATTCCCTATCGTGTTCCGTAGCGGAGACGGTCAGTGTCTCATTCTCTGCGAATCTTCTGGCTGTTTCCTTGACCACGGCAAAAGCTTCGGGTAGGATTTCCTTGAGGATATCCTCCAAGTGCTTATCCCTTTCGGTAATCAATTCGTCCACCTGGTCGAATAATTCTTCCTTCACCCCAAAATCAGGCTCTTGGGCTGCTTGTTGTCTGAGTTTATTAATATCCTCATTCACACCTGCCAAGTGCTCCTTGATTCTGGATCTGAATTCCAAGGTTTTGTTACGAAGCTCATCATTGGAGATATCTTCCAGTTGGACATATTCCTTTTTGATTTGCTCTACATATGGCATATATTCCTTGATATCCCTATCGTACTTCGTACCGAATATTTTGCCTATTACTTTGGTGAAACCTTTAAGCATAATTTTTCTAGATATTTTCAGTGGACTTGCAGCAAGAATGGACTACAAGGGATGGATAAAACGATTCCATCCTTACGTTTCGCTGAGTCGTCTGACTTTCCTTTTTCAAAATGATTCCAAAAATAGCTTATTCGACCCATATTAGCATGGAGAAATGGGGTTAAGCTTTGGAAATAAGTAATCATATATTGTTCCAACACGCAAAACAGGGATTTAGATGCGTCAAAATGGCACTCAGGAGTAGTTTAGCCTGATATAATGTCTGAAATACTCGACGAATGGTTCATAAATTCGGCCATAGGAAATCATCATCCGTAGATGACTTCCCAACATATTTTCACTGTACACAATGACTATTTACAACCAATAGGATTTCATCTAAGTCCCGGACTTGTCAATAGGATGTTAAAATGCAGGAATGTTTCCTAATTTACAGTTAAAAGAAAAAAGTGCATTTGTTGGACTAATGGTCAAATACATATATTGAGGTATCTTTGGATTACTTACAACCAAAATTTTATTCTAAACATGAAGATATTAAAGACATTTGTAGTATTTCTTTTTGTTGCAGCCATGGCTGTTACTGCATCCGCCCAGAAAACCATTCCAGACATTCAGGTAAAAACCTTGGATGGTGCTTCCGTTAGCATTCAGGACTATACCAATAGTGGTAAGATTACCGTATTGAGTTTTTGGGCGACATGGTGTTCCCCATGTAAGAAAGAATTGAATACAATTGCAGATGTCTATCCTCAGTGGCAGGAAGATTATGACATGCAACTTGTTGCCGTTACCATTGACAATTCAAGGGCTGTCCGTAAGGTAAAGCCGATGGTGGATGGTTTCAGTTGGGATTACATCGTATTGAGTGATGTGAATGAGGATCTGAAGAAAGCATTGAACTTCCAAACCGTACCACAAACATTCCTAATTGACCAAAATGGCCAAATCGTTTATTCCCATTCTGGCTATAGCCCGGGTGACGAATACGAACTTGAGGAAAAAATCAAGGAATTGGCCGAGGGTAACGAAGGTGGTGAGAAGAAGGAAGTCAAAGGAAAAAAGAAAAAGAAGAAGCGTGCTGAGTAATCATTATGCTTCGGAGTTATAGCTTCGATTGGAATCACTTTTATTAAAAGCCATCCCACTGTTGTGGGTTGGCTTTTTGTTTTGTAATCCCCCCAAGCATCGAAAGCATTCAAAAACATCAACATCACCATAATTTTGGCGGGAATGGTCATGGATAGTATAGGGCATCGGATGCATTTTGTATTTTTATGATTCAATAGAAATAACAAGCCATGAACCTTAAATCCACATTACTGGCCCTAGTGGTATTATTGACCATTGAGACATCCATGGCCAGTGTCCAAAGATTCCGTTGTATCATCACCGCCGATCCATCCACAACCATGACTGTTGGATTCGAGCAGTATGACGGTACATTCTTCGACCCCTTTGACGACGAGGGAACTCCTACCTTATATTTCGATACCACACCCCATGGGGGCGATGCTTCGCAATATGCATTCAGCCAAGGTTCTGACCGTGTGATTGATTTCAAGGGTATGGATAATAATTTCGTTCGTCTCACAGGATTGAGTCCGAATACAAGATATTATTTCATTGTTCAGGATGACCAGGAAACCAGTCCGGTCTATTTTTTCGAAACCCTACCCAATGACCCGAGCGAACGACTCTCTATCATAGCAGGTGGTGACTCAAGGGATATTCCGGTATTGGATGATGATATAGGCAGACAGAATGCAAACCGATTGGTCGCAAAGCTAAGGGCGCATTGTGTACTTTTCGGAGGAGACATGACCCTAACTGATGATGCCACTTCACCCGTGGATATTGATGAATGGCCGGAATGGTTTGATGACTGGCAATTATCCATTGCCACGGATGGCAGGATTACACCTTTAATTCCCGCAAGGGGAAATCATGAATTAGGTAATAATTCGATATACGACCTCTTTGATGTGCCCAATCCGAATATATATTATTCGATAGAAATCGGAGGCGGATTGCTACAGACCATTACCCTGAATTCGGAAATCTCAAGACTTGGGGACCAATTGACGTGGTTGGATAATACATTGGCCAACACTTGCGCCACTTGGAAAGTAGTACAATACCACAGACCCACCAGACCACACGAAAGTGACAAGGACGAACAGGATGACCAAGCAGACCATTGGTCTCCCCTATTCGAACAACATGGTGTCCAATTGGTGATAGAAAGTGATGCCCACCTTTGCAAATATACCCAGCCCTTGAGGAGAACGGATGATGCGGGTAATACCGAAGGATTCATCAGGGATGATGAGAATGGTGTTGTTTATATTGGAGAAGGTGGATGGGGCGCCGAGCTACGTGATGTGGATGATGCCAAGGACTGGACCATGGCCAGTGGTTCGTTCAATCAGTTCAAGTGGTTGTTCATTGATCAGAATGGCATTGAAATCCGAACAGTCAATACGGACAATGCGGATAATGTTACTCCAAAGACCGATGCTGACTCCAAATTCAGCATGCCCAATAACATTAACATCTGGAATCCTACGGTAACAAGTGCGCCATCAGGTCTGGCCAGTTACAATGGAGGCGTCCTGACACTGAATAATCCGACTACGTCCAGTGTTAATCTGGGTAATGATTTTTCATTCCTGGCGGGTACCACCACGACCTTGGATGCGGGTTCGGGTTATGATAGCTATCTATGGAGTACAGGTGCGACCAGTCAGACCATCAGTGTCGGTGCACCGGGTACTTATCAAGTGACGGTTACGAATAATGGCTGTACAGCTAGTGATGAAATCATGATTGAGACATTCACTACGGGAGTGGAGGAACTGGATAAGGATGTGTTCCAATTTTCCGTTTCCCCTAATCCTACGGATGGCATCATCGTGGCACAAATCATCGCTGAGGAATTTGCCAACATGCAATTGACCCTACTGAATGCAGAGGGTAAAAAAGTATTGGCCAAAAACATCAGGATTAATTCCGGTGTAAATCAGGAAGAAATCTCACTGAACCATTTGAGCAATGGAATTTATTTCATAATCCTCGAAATGGATGGTGCGATTCAAGTAGAAAAATTCGTTCTTTCCAAATAATCCTTTTTTGTGAAAAAGATATATATGCAAATTTCTAGTTGGCTGGGGTCGACTAGAAATTTGTATTTTTTATTACAAGCTTCAACGATATTTCTCCTCATAGGGAGAGGGTGGCAATTCATTTTCAAGAGTACACCTTTTAATGCATTCCTAACCCATCCTATTTTCATGGAGCCTGTCCTTGAATATGTTTACCGGGTAGACTGGAAAACATATCTTACGGATTCCTCATGGGATAATTTCCATATGGATATCATTACGGGATGGGGTATTTATTTTTGGATTTGTGCTTTTTTATTATGCTTTATCAAAAAGTTGAATCGTTGGGTGATTACCGGAATTACGACTTCCTCTTTTGTTATATTATTTTTCCTTTCTTTTTGCTATTCCATTGATAAGGGGTTCCAGATAGGCATGATAATGGAACATAGTTTACAGGTATTTTGTCCTCTCTTTTTATTATTCTTTTATAAAAGAATAAATAATCCCGCAGGGAATCAATCGACTTTTATTCTGGCATTAAAAATAGCGACAGCACTTACTTTTATTGGTCATGGTTTATATGCAGTGGGATACCACCCCACCCCGGGTTTTTTTGTGGATATGATGATTAAGGGTTTTGGTACTACGGAGCGCCAATCCATTTTATTATTGAGAATCGTGGGTTATCTGGATATCGCACTTGCGTTGGCCATCTTCATTCCTTGGAAGCCTATACTACGCCTAGGATTGGGCTACATTATCATTTGGGGATTCCTTACTGCATTAGCTAGGGTTTATGCCAATTTTAGTGTTTCTCTGGGGTGGTACAGCTTGAAACAATGGATTCCGGAATTCTTAATGCGGGTGCCTCATTTCTTATTACCTCTTGTTTTATTTGCGTTCATTTTCATGGTTATTGAATACAAAAAAGACAAACTGGTACACAACGATTTTCCAGCACATGAAACATAAACATATCCTACCGTTTCTTTTTATTACCCTCTTAATATTTAATTGTCATACAAAAAATAATACGGAGCCCATTCAGGAAGCATCAGTGACCCCGAATACACAAACAAAAAATAATACAACCACCCATTCAAACAAAGTAATTCATCATCAAGTACTTCAAATAGACACAAGTGAACTCATTATTATTGATTCCATCGGAATTGGATTTAAATCAATTTATAATTATGAAAATAATCTCATTAAAATAGAATTTCATCAACAAAACAAAGGAGAATGGATAGTCATGCAATCCATTGATTCCATATTCAGTCAATCCACCCAAAATGAAATTGATTTAATGGATTTTAATTTTGACGGACTGGATGACATCAGACTATTTACCAGCACCGGAGGTCGGGGTTCGAATGAGTATTACGAGGTATTTCTTAGAAATAAAAACAATGAATTCAAGAGGCTCAAATCCAGTGATATGCCTCCGAACATTATCCCCAATTCCAAAACAAAAAAAGTAGAAGCAGTGCGCTTTTATGGCAAGACAAGATTCGAAGACCATTTCATAATCAATGATTCATTAATTCTCGAAAAAAGTCGTGAAGTATGGACCAATGGCAACTGGACTTACACAAAAAACAACCAGTACGATCAAAATGGTGTGGTTTCAAAGTCTAGTATCGATAGTATTTTTGATGGTGGAGAAAACGAATATAATCCTGAAGTTGCCGAGTAATAACAAACCATCCTACTCCGCTATAAAATGAGGTACATTATCCACATCCCAATCAATCACCAATCCTCCGGCCAGCTGTTTGGCTATTTCCTTACCATATAAATGTTCTGCCAAATAAAGTGAGGCCTCGAATGATTTGGCTCCACCTGCGGAAGTAATGTATTTCCCATCATGAACAAAAAGCACATCTCTTTTAACATCTAATTGTGGGAACATTTCCTCATACTTATCCAAATCACCCGGAAAGGTAGTTGAGGCCACATCATCCAAGAGACCCGCCTTGGCCAATACGAATGCACCATCACAATGCGAGGTTACGAATTCGGCTTCCTTATCGACACGCTGTACAAAATCAATCATGAGAGAATCCTCCAAATCCGTATCCAAATGGTGTTCCGCACTGGGTACCACAAGGATATCTATCCTAGGCATCGCATCATACTGATAGGAATAATCAGGAATAATGCGCATCCCCTCGAAAGTCCTGACCGGACCTCTCTCCTTGGCTACCGTGAATACATTCATCGCCTTGATGGAATCTCTGAAAATCGTGTGTTGGAAAATATCGAAAGGAGCTGTAAGTTCCGTATTGTAAACACCATCCATGATGAGGAATCCGACATTATAACGTCCCTCGACTAATTCTGGCAGGATTCTATCCACAACCAACCTACCTTGCACATCCATTTCTCCATCCTGCGGACTTTTAGATGTGGCCCAGAGTAAGAATGAGAATATGAGGAGGGCTAAAATTGAAATGATTTTTCTGATTTCCATAGGACTGATGAATAATTTCAAATGAAATTATGCAATCATTGGCAGAATGACAAAAAGGTAAGCGTATGTATGGGCAATCAATCCAATCCGACTACATCTGAAATTTCCTGAATCAGTTCTTTCTTCTTAGAGGATAAATAACCGTAATGCTGATACACCAACTCCCCCTCGGGATTGAATATCAAAAAATAAGGATAACCCTGGATACCCAATGCCCGATATAAGTCTTGGTTCAAATCGACTAATATCCTATCTTTTGTTTCAATCTTGGAAAAGGAAAAAATCTCCTTATAATTTTCTCGAATTTCTTTCTTCCTATTTTCATATAAAAAATATACCTCAAATTGATTTTCATTTTCATCATAAAAACCAGCCAAGTCCTCAATGGACTCCAAGCAAGGAATACATGTTTCATTCCATGTTTCAAGTAGTACATATCTACTTCTAGGATTAAGATTAACGGTATCCAAAAGATGATTCACAAATAAAAAATCAGATAATATTATTTCTTTTTCATCTTTCGAATCTAATTTATTCTCTTGGGTTTCTACCGCACTGAATGGTCTGACTTCTGCTCTTGATTCGATTTTTTCCCAGGATGGAAAAAGAAAAAAACTATAAAACATAGCTGTGGATAATAAAAAGAAAATCGGAGTAAATGGATATTTATTCTTGAACCGGATTAATCCAACTGATAACATAGTCAAGCCTATGAAAATAGGATTCATTAAAAAATGAGAAAAACCAACCCATTGTATTGAAGTGGATAAAAACAAATAAATCAGTGGCATGGACAACAATACCATCTTATCCCAAAAAGCCAGTTCGAAATCAAGCTCTCTTTGTATGATGTATGTCCCTATAATAGCATATGCCAATCCGAAAAAACAGGTTGACGCATTTCTTTCTATGGCTACCATTGTAATGCCCCACCCTAACACCAGGGATATTGAAAACAGGAACAATAAGAACTTCTTTTTCATCTCATTCTGTATTAAATAACAAATGGTTGCGGGTATTCCAAGCATATAGCAGAGAATACTCACAACCATTGGTATAGTCGTACCTTATATTAAAGTACATGGAATATATCTGAGGTTAGCATGCAGATAAATCTACGATAGCCGTACACTCAAACAACCATAGCCAGCCGCATCCTGAGCTAGTTTTATTACAGCAAGGAGAAGCCATGTCAGAACCTGGTTCACAGGCTGCCGCCAAATATATCTGTGCACAATCATCATAATAACTGGAATGTTGTGTTCCCCAACAAATAGCACAATCACAATCCGGTGCATCACTGACTATCTCTGTGGGAGGATTCTGACCTCCTATATCGACTCCTCCTATATCATCCGCACAGAAATCGCAAGGCTTACCCTCTCCCCTAACGATTAAGGGTGTGGACAAATCATTCACCAAATTCAGGAAATCCACTTCGGGAGTGATGGCATTCAAATCCAATAATTGCTGTTGCATGTCTGAAGTGAATGTAAATTTTCCTTTGGATTGTCCCTCAATCGAACGAACCAATTGGCTGATGATTCCCTTTTGCTTGGCCGTATATTTCAATTTTTGGGCCTGCCCCAATCTACTGAGCCATGCGGCTTTCTGCTTATCAGGTGAAAGTTTGATGTATTCTTTTTTTGTGATGTACTCACTAACAGTCGAGGTAGTTGATTCAAAATCATTATTCTCATTGACCTCATCCGAAGTATGGAATAAAAAGATGCTTCCTAGGAATAGGATTCCACTAAACAATAATGTTTTCATAACGTTGTTTTTTGAAAAAAATTAAAAAATAGAATAATATTAATAATCGCAAACACCCATATATACCATACCATATTTACATGGCAATAGCATAATCATTATATCCAAGAGAAGAATATTTAATGAGTATATAATCCTTTTGGAAAATGGGATATTACTTGATTATATCTTAAGGTTTTCGGGAAATACACAAATGATATTCCTACAGACTAGCAACCAGAAAGATCTACGATTGCATTACAGGAGAATAGCCATAAAAAGCCACATCCCATTCTAGTCCGGTTACAACAAGGAACAACCCCGTAAGATTCAGAACTGGAATTACATGATTCTGCTGTATAGATTTGCGCACAATCCCCATAATTAGGATGAAGCGTTCCCCAACAAAACTCACAATTACAATCCGGTGCATTACTGATTACATCCACAGGGGAGCTATTGTTCCTCAAATCAATTCCCTCCAGATTATCCACACAGAAATCGCAGGATTTTCCCTTGCCAGTAATGACCAAAGGGGAGGATAAATCATTCACCAAACTTAGGAAATCCACTTCAGGTGTAATGGCATTCAAATCCAATAATTGTTGCTGTATGTCTGATGTAAAAGTGAATTCTCCTTTGGGTTGTCCCTCAATCAAACGAACCAACTGGCTAATGATTTCTTTTTGCTTGGCCGTATATTTCAGTTTTTGGGCCTGCCCCAATCTACTGACCCACGCGGCTTTCTGCTTATCAGGTGAAAGTTGGATGAATTCTTTTTTCGTGATGTACTCACTAACAGTCGAGGTAGTTGATTCAAAATCATTATTCGCATTGACTTCATCCGAAGTATGGAATAAAAAGATACTTCCTAGGAATAGGATTCCACTAAACAATAATGTTTTCATAACGTTGCTTTTTGAGAAAAAATTAAATTATTCTTCAACTCATGAACAACACAATATCATTAAGGATAATACAGTATCCTTGAATGCATTACAGCTACTATCTCTACCAATAAAATTATTGAATAATCAATGGGTGGGAAATAGTTGTCTAATTGGGTGTTGTCTAAGTTATATTTTTATTCAGTTGTTATATTCGAATTGTAATTTAAGGTAATTTTTAATCAGATGCTTGATTTTAAAACAATTTAAATTTTATCAACATGAATCCTTCAAATAAATACTCTTTGGATTCTTTATCGAAAAAACAATACAAATTATAGAAAAACATGGCTTTTGAACTACTGTTTTTGTTAATTTGAATGAATCAAATTCGGGTATATATGGAAAACCTCTTTACCAACCAGCAAATTGATGTATCTGCTCTTCCTCAAATACAGGATGTGACATGGAGTCCACTCAATAAAAAATATCTACCTATCAGCCTGATAGGTACATGGATTTTCGGACTCATCCTTTGTGGTATTTTCCTAGGTGTCAACCTAACGAATACAGACCTTATCGAAGCTGACTGGGTCGTCTGGGGTGTATCAGGAGGAATTATCCTACTATTCGTCCTGATCAGTATCGTATCCATACTGGGATTCAAGCATAAGGCCTATGCGTTGAGGGAACATGATATTCTCTACAAATCAGGTTTGATATTCAGGAAAACCATTGCCTTACCTTATAATAGGGTTCAACACAGCGAAATCAACCAAGGCCCAATCGAAAGGAATTTCGACTTGGCACAACTGGAGGTCTTCACAGCAGGAGGAAGCAACAGCGACTTGGTCATTCCCGGTTTATTGAATGAGGATGCACAACGTATCAAGACATTCATCATGGCAAAATCTGCTAACCATGAGTAACGAACAACTTCTGGACCTGTACGAACCCAAACGGCAATCTCCTGTGGCCATCATGATGTTCATTATTTCCTTTATCAGGAAATTCTTCAATATCGCCATCTATGTCTTCATTCCCCTATTCGTGGGAAAACAGGCTGCCAGTATCATGACCTATCTGGAAATTGCTGCATTGGTGATAGCGGTGTTTATCCTCACCATGTCCATCCTTTCCTATTTCAAATATTACTATTTCATTGATGACCAATCATTCAATATCCAAAAAGGTGTATTGAGTAAGAAGAAAGTCAACCTCCCTTTCGAAAGAATACAAAACATCAACTTCGAACAAAAAATCATTCATCAGATATTCGGAGTCGTTACCCTACAAATTGATACTGCGGGTTCTGCCGGTAATGAAATCAAGGTCGAGGCACTCCCCAAGGCAGAAGCAGAGGCCATACGGGATTATATACTCGAACAAAAACGGGAGTTATCCCTACAACATACCGATACGGATGAAGAAGTTGCGGGTGTGGAGGAAGCAGAAGTCATCGAACGTAAGCCGGATGAATTACTATTGAATCTCGGCATTCTTGATTTGATGAAAATCGGAGTGAGCCAGAATCATATCCGAACGGCATTCATCATTATCGGTCTGGGATTCAGTTTTGCCGGAAATCTGGAAGACATATTCAAAATCAATTTCTTTGACCTATTCGTGGAAAATGCCGATTTCATTGGCAATACCTATATCTTCCCTTTGGTCTTCTTTCTTATCATTTCCTTTTTCATCACGCTTGTCCGAACGATACTGAAGCATTTTGATCTCAGGTTTTACAAGAGTCATGAGGGGTTCAAGGTCACATCGGGTTTATTCACCCGTCAGGAGGTAGCACTAAGAAGGGAAAAGGTCCAAATCATACAATGGACGGACAATCCGATCAGGCGGATATTCAAGATTTTCACCTTGGATATCAAGCAGGCCGTTTCGGGTATTGTTCGGAATAATAAGCAAAAAGCTGAAGTTCCCGGATGTTACCAACATCAGGTGGATGAAGTGTTGAAATCCTGTTTTCCAGATTTGGCGGATGAGGATTTTTCGGAACACCGAATTCATTCCGCCTTTGTCATCAGAAGATTCATCTATTTCGGATTGATTCCACTAGCTTTATTCCTAACCCTTTATTTTATCTTGGAAAAGATTAATTTCCTTGTGATTGCTATTGCATTTCCTGTATTCGCATTATTGCTTCTTCTATTATTCCATAAGAAATATAGGGTTTATGTTGGCACTCAATTCATCAAGATAAAAAAAGGATTCTTCGGGACTTCCAGGGCTGTTTTCCCATTATACAAGATACAAGCAGTGGAAATCGAGCAATCCATCTATCAGCGGAGAAAAGACCTCGCGAATGTATCCATACATACAGCCAACGGAACATTGACCATTCCATATTTCCCCTTGGAAAAAGCATTGGAACTCAAGAATTATGCATTGTATAAAGTCGAATCGGAAAATCGTCCTTGGATGTAGGAGAGCATTCAGTTCAATATAAGTTATACTAAAAATGATATCATTTATTCCGTACTATCTTGAAAGAATGGAATAGAAATAGGAATATTCGCGAATTATATTCTCGACATCTTCCCTGGACATGGAATTGTAATTATTATCTACTTTATCATCACCTGTACTACCATTCCATTCGATGTACTTAATTTCACATTCGCGTCCCAGGAACCTTGTATAATAATGTTTCTTCGTAAAATAGGGGTTAGTTTGTTTGAGGAAAATATCCTCGAATGATTTATTCATCTCCTGCATCAAATATTCCGAATCATAGACCTCCAAAAGTAACGCTACGGTAAAATCTATTCTTTCCTGCTCCTTGATGGTATCATTATAGAATCCCTCTGAAAAAACATACGGAATAATTAATTCCACCGCTTCGGAGTATTTCTTTTTGGCATCAAGTACCCTAGCATATAAAAAATCAATTTTTCTTTGAAGGGATTTTTTTTGATAGAAAGATGTAATCTTAGGTATATCTTTTTGAATCAAAAAAATATATTCCAGTGCTTTGTCATATTCTTTTTTATCAAAAAACAAATGGGCTAATTCAAAACAGACTTCTATTTTATCTTCAGAAAGATTTCCTGAATATGAAATATCATTATTCTCAATTTCTTCTATTTTCTTAATGAATTTTTCATTGTAAGACAGACTTTTTTCCTTATCACCAATCTTATCAGATAAAAGTGCGGCCTCCCTTAGAGAAGAAACCATCAGAATCGAGTCACCATCGAAATATGAAATATTCTTCTCTATTAAATCAAGAAAAAAATAATCAATTTCCTTTTGCTGTTCAGCGAGATACATCCTGGCTTCAGATACGCTGTTGGAATCAAGCTGAAATTCTATTTCAAGTAGATTGAGAAAGTAACTTGCATGACCACTAAGATCTGGTTCCTGCGCACACAAACATTGACCCACAAATAAAAAGATAACAATTAGAATTGTAGCAGTTGTTTTCATCGGTTCATATTATCTAAATGGTTTTAATCAATATAATTCTAATATCCATTTTCAAAACAAATTTCACAATTCTGGATAATCCTCGAATCAGCATCATATGTTTTATCACCCTCCATATCATAAAGTATCCTAGAAACTAACCTGATATCCTGCAAATGCATTATTCTCCGGAATAGCAAAATAGATACTGAACATTTCCGGAGGAATAGTATCCGGATACATCATCGAATTAGGGTCACTCGTCAGGGTGAATGATTGGAGTGGCAGGGTATCCACACCATTCACGGCAAGGTTATAATTCCCGATGATATATTCTTGGTCGTTAAGTACACTTGTGGAAATAGTCAGGACACCTTCTTGAATGGGAATATCATCCAAATTCCTGAGTACGATATGGGTATTTTCCAATGTTGCTTCGGCTTGGAAATCCACAAAGGTTTCTTCTTCTGAAGTTGCCCAATTCAAAAAGACGAATAACGCCAATACCACTAGGCTCAGACTTGTTCTTATCCAGTTTTTCATGACTTCAAATATCTATTTAGTAGAATAGAAATAATGGTTACGATGGCATAAGAAAGCAAGTCCAAATCATCGTAGGTTCCCGAAAACCAACCGAAGCGTTGTCCCACCTCATGCACCAACGCTAGGGAAACGCATAAAGCCAGCCAATAGTGTCCTTGGGAATCGTCCGACCAGATGATATCCATGAATTGCAGCAAGGCAAACAACCAAAGCGCATCGGGTAAATTATAGATGATACTCTCAGGCAAATCGATTCCTGAGAGGTTCTCCCTCCATGTGGGTATCAGGGGTAATTCCATCGCCCATTGTACACAGATGACAGCAGCATCTCCCCATAGGCTGTAAATCATGGCTCCTATGAACAAGGGAAGTATCACCCTGCAAGAGATATGGACAAGATAAATTGGATTCATTCAATTATTTTACCCTACAAAAATAGACAAGTCTTGAAATCTTTAAGATTCCAAGACTTGTAAGGAAGATTCTTTCACTCCCCCGATACGAATTAATCTATTAACTAAACACTATATTACTATCTATTCGGTCTGATTACCACACCAAAGCCCATTCTTGTATCCCTATCCCCAAGTGTGGACGGTGGGATATAAGGTTCGAGATCATCAGCAGTAGGCATATTGCGGACTTTCTCGGCTACGAAAACTTCCTTTTCTTCCCTAATGTAAGCCAATGACTCATATGGATGCCAAGGCAAGGTATCCTTGAGAGGATAAGCTTCCGAACCGTAGGGAATACCCGTAGTCGGATAATCATCGGAATTCCCCCTGGCTCTTTGAGGCTTCGGAGTGGATGCTACGATGGGTTCTGAACGAGGATTGAATGTCGGCTCAATCACTTCGGGTTTTTGTGTGAGATTCAGGTCCAATTGGCTATCGGGTACCTGAACCAACCTACCTGTTTTCCCATCAAAACGGCTGACGGCGACATCGACATCCACTCTATTGTTTCCGGTTCTTGCGAATCCGTCCGCATCCAATCCATTGAATGTACCCAAAGGCATATCTACCTTATCCGTGTAGATGTATTGGTAATTGTCCTCTACATTAGCGGGTGACTCATTTGAGGAACTTACATTTTTCTTCTTCTTGGATGGTTGGATTGAAGCTGATGGTTGAACAGTTGATGCTATGCTAGGATTCTTATTCCCAGCCTCCTGATTGTTGGCGGATGATGCTCCATTATCCGTTTGGGATGATGTGGAATGCTTCTTGGGCTGGACATTGGTTCCATAATCAGCTTCCACAATCTCGACATCAACATTCGGTGTATTCTCGTCCATTCCATCATATAGATTCGACGGAGAAGAATCCTTTTTTGAAATGGCCTGTGTTTGGTCTTCTTGTGAGGTCATTCTCCAAACGAAGATAATGACCAAAAGTGCTAGGACAGCATAGAGTATACGATTATTACTTGAACTCTCAGCCTTTTCGCCACCTCCCAATGGCTTTTTTGACTGAGCATTCGGTTGGGTCTTGCTCATGGTATAGTATGTTTTGTTTTACGCGCTACACACGTTGCTAAGTGCGTGCTGCTAAAGTTAATGAATCAGTGTCATTTATTAAAGGATTCTGCCAACTTTATTATCGTCTATTGCCATGAAAATGAACAACATCAATGTCACTCTATCCAACAGAAAAATCCCCTTACAAATGCTAACATCTCATTCATAAGGGGATTTACATTACAATAAATCAGAATAACTTATTCTGTACCTTTTGTTTTCTTAGGCTTATTCTTCACATATTTTTCCAACCATTCATCCTGTTCCCATAAAATATGAAGAATGGATTCCTTGGCTGCATATCCATGACTTTCCTTGGGAAGCATCACCAAACGAACCGTCGCTCCCAATCCCTTGAGGGCATTGAAGTAGCGTTCGCTTTGCATCGGATAGGTACCTGAATTGTTATCCGCCTCGCCATGAATGAGTAATAGGGGCGCATTCATCTTATCCGCATGCATGAAAGGAGACATCTCGTAATAAATATTGGGTGCTTCCCAATAATTCCTTTCCTCACTCTGGAAACCGAATGGCGTAAGGGTTCTATTATACGCACCACTACGAGCTATTCCCGCCGCAAACAAATCCGAATGGGATAGCAGGTTGGCTGTCATGAATGCTCCATAAGAATGGCCTCCCACGGCAACTCTTTCCCTGTCAATATATCCTAGGTCATCCACAGCATCTATGGCTGCCTTGGCGTTACCCACAAGTTGGGTGATGAATGAATCATTGGGTTCTTCGTCACCCTCTCCGATGATTGGGAATGCTGCATCATCCAATACCGCATATCCTCGCATGACCCAATAAATCGGCGAACCATAATATGGATAGGTAAATTCATTCGGATCATTGGTAACCTGCCCTGCACTTCCCTTATCCTTATATTCCCTCGGATAGGCCCACATCACCATCGGAAGCTTTTCCTTTTTCTCCATGTCATAGTCCGCAGGCAAGTACAATGTGGCGGATAATTCAACACCATCTGCTCTCTTATACTTGATTAATTCCTTGTGGACATCCCCCATACTCTTAAATGGGTTATCGAATGAAGTAATCGCCTTGAGGTCATCCTTTTTGGAATTGATGTTCCTAAAGTAATAATTGGGATACTCGGTAGGTGATTCTATACGAGTCAGTAGGATGCCTTTCTTCACATCAATCATGGAGGAGATATTCTCCAAATGCTCGTCCGAATCAGCTCTCCACAATCTTTCCTTTTTGAAATCACTGAGATTCATCTTATCCACGAAAGGACGTTTGCCCTTATCGGAGAAGCCATCTCCCATCATGTAGACATGATTATCCACGATAGCCAGGGATGACCTACCGAACTCATTTTTTTCCGTAACGAAACTCCCCGGATCATTATACCTATCCTGATAATTCCTATCATAAATCATCTTAGGAGCTACTTTAGGGTCAGATGGGTCGAATAGATAAGCTTTGGTAGTCCTGGAATTCCACCAGTAATCATAAGCTATGGCTATGTCCTTATTCCCCCAATCCATGGAATAGAAACGGTCCACTGTTTTGATGAGGAATTCTTTTTTTCCGCTGAAAGGAGCTTGCAACTGATATACCTCATCCCGGTGTTCCACCTCATTCTGAGGGTCCCCGCCATCCAATGCTTCTGTCCAATAGAGTGTAGCGGGATGGTCTCCTCTCCAACCTATATTCCTAGGGCCTTTCCTTACAGACATGAAACCTTTGGGTAGGTCTTCCAATAACGGCACCTCCAATAAGGTCTTCAACTCCTTACCATCATTATCCATAATCTTAACCGTATACGGGAATCTACCATAGGGTACGATATAGGAAAACGGACGTTGGATTTCCAACACGAGGATATAATTCCCATCAGGAGAGAATGACATTCCCCTATACATGGAAGTTTCCCTCCAGAGTTCTTTCTTGCCATCCAAGGTCACCTTGAATAATTGCGAGCGAACCAATTGTTCGAAATTGGCTTCGTCATTCACATTCTTCAATAAATCCTGATATGTCCTGTTCTGTGCTTTCTTACCTCCAGAATTCTCTGATACGGTAGGGCCGGTAGGAACAACATTATCCTGAACCAATTTTTTCCTATCATCGGGGAGGTACTTGACCAAAAGTCCCTTACTATCCTTGAACCAAGTAAACGGACTTCCCATATTGGCATTGAGGCGGTCTTCGGTCAATTTACGCACCTTACCCGATTGAATATCCAAAATCCACAATTCCACACCCTTTGTTGTTGTGTGTGTAAAGGCCATTTGGGTTTCATCGGGAGACCAAGAAAAGTTAGCCAGTCGGGCATTGGCCGGCAATCCCTCTACTTTCTTTTCTTTTCCCTCCTTAGTTTTCTGGATGGATAGGCTCTTGTAATATCTGGCCCTACTCGATATGTTGGTTACGGGATTGATTCTGAGCCCACCGAGTCGGAGTTCGGTTTCTGATAATTCCTGGATGGATTTGTAGGGGTCCCTGTAAATCAGGACCATATTTTCTGCCTTGGAATCCATTCTGACCAATGGAGCAAGGGAAACATCCACTAAATCCAATATTTCCTTGGGTGGCTTTTGGTATTTGACTTCGATTTGTCCTTCTAAATGCATCATGGGCAGCAAAAATAGCAGAAGTGGTATAAGTTTTTTCATGATTATGGTGGTTTTATATTTACCTATATCAGGATATTATCCTTTCGACAAATCCCGACAATCAGTAATACCGGTTCTTATTCGATTAAAATCCTATGCGATACCATTAGAATGAGCCGGATAGGTGAGCAAAGGTTGCATACTTTTCATTCTAGGTACTGGCTGATGCCAAAATGGGTTATACTTTTCAAATGAAAGTATAACCCATTAAGATAAAAGTAATGCTGGAAAGCAAAATTAATCCCTATTGGAACGTACCTTTTCCTTAGGTTGCTCCACTTTCATTCCATCCTTGATTTCTTGCTCGATAGAAGCCTTAGCACTATTGAACTCCCTGATTCCTTTTCCTAGGCCTCTAGCCAATTCGGGAATCTTCTTACCTCCAAACAACAAGAGCGCTAAAAGAAGCACAACTACTACTTCCCAAGGACCAAATGTGAATAACAATATATTGTTAACCATAACTATCAATTTTATTCTACTACAAATATACAAATAACCTTTGTTGGATGTTCACTGTACAAATCCAATAGCGGTCTTTTAACGGTTTTGACTTTATTTTCTATCTACGGTTTAATCATTATCTATGATTAAGGGGCATTCTGAACCTGTCAGAATGCCCCTTGAAAATTTATTGATTCGTATCTGAAGATTACTTCTTCAAACCAATTTGTCTCAATCTTTCATCCAAGTATTCACCTGCTGTAATCGGATCGTATCCCAAAGGTCTTTCTTCAGAAACACAGCTCCCCAAACAAGTCAAATCCATTGTGGACCTGGGGTGTAGGAAGAAAGGAATGGATAATCTTGGTGTGTGCCATAGTTCCCTAGGAGGATTCACAACCCTGTGGGTCGTGGACTTGAGATAGTCGTTGGTCAGGCGTTGTAACATATCACCAACGTTGACTACGATTTCATTTTCTCCAGGCAGTGCATCCAACCACTCTCCGTCCTTACTCAAAACCTGAAGTCCACCGGCAGAAGCACCCACCAAAAGGGTAATCAGATTGATATCCTCATGTTCCTCAGCCCTGATGGCAGAATCGGGTTCTTTCAGGATTGGAGGGTAATGAATGGCCCTCAATATTGAATTACCATTATGAATCTTGTCATTGAAGTAGTTCTCACCTAGATTCAGATAGATGGCAATGGCCTTAAGCAATTCAGAACCTGACTTTTCAAAAGCCTGATATAATTCCCTACCCAAATCAGTGAATTCAGGTGTTTCATTCACATATATATTATCCGGATACTCGCTCTTAATGGCATCACCATCCTCTACTTCCTGCCCGATCTGGTAGAATTCTTTCAAATCCGCTACTTCGGATTGCTTGGCCTTTTCCCTACCGAATGATGTATAGCCCCTCTGGCCAGCTAACTCCACTACTTCGTATTTCCTCTTATTATCAACAGGCAAAGCAAAGAATTTCTTGGCATTATTGTAAAAACCATCTACCAAATCCTTTGGCACACCATGATTCACTACACCAACGAAACCGATATGATGAAAAGCATCTCCTAATTCCTTAACGAATTCCTTACGTTGCTCCTCATTACCATTCACAAATTTATTTAAGTCTACTAATGGTATGGCTCTATCTGACATTTTGTGTTTAGTTTTATGAAAAATATTCTCGTTTACAATACAAAAATAATATTTCTTAATCAGAATATTATCTTCTACCGCTACCTGCATACTTTAGAACAAAGAACAATACCATTACGATAGCGGATAAAGCTGCTGCAACGTAAGTCATTGCTGCTGCTCTTAATGCATCCTTTGCACCCTCATACTCTGCTCCGGAAGAAATCCCACTGGCTTCCAACCATTCCAATCCCCTCCTTGTCGCATCGAACTCAACAGGTAAGGTCAACACACTGAAAAGCGCTGTTACTCCATATAGGGCAATCGCTATGAGGAGGATTATTGGATTCATACCGGCACCGAATACCCCACCCAGCGCAAACATCAACACAAACTGCTGTGCCTTGGAAGAAAACTGTACAAAAGGCACCAATGCAGAACGCATTTGCAAGAACGGATAATCGGTATCATGCTGAATGGCATGCCCGACCTCGTGAGCTGCTACTGCTGCAGACATGATACTTCTTCCTCCATAAATGGCAGGGCTCAGACTCACTACCTTGGCCCTAGGATTGTAATGGTCGGTCAGGAATCCCTCTCCTTGTGTAATCCTCACTCCATCCACATTATAATGCTTCAACATCATATCCGCAATCTGTGCACCTGTATATCCGCTTCTCATCGGAACCGCGCCATACTTTTTGGCCTTGGCCTGAAGTCGCTGACCGATGAACATACCCAACAAGGACATTGCACCTGTAATCACCATGAATAATATATAACCACTGCTCATTCGTCTAATTTTTTAGTATTTTACAATTGAACAAGTTAAATTGTTCTAATATTGAAAAGTGGAGTAGGAAAGTGAGGTTATCAAAATAAATCCTTTTCCAAACCTACCTTTTGATTGTGAAAAATATAAATTTGTAAGCAACTAATATAGTCTTACCTTATTTAGACGTAATAATTCTGTTAAAGAGTACACCCTAAGAACAGATTCTTCATGAAGACCATAGATATTACCACCACTCAGAAAGTCACCATTGAATATGAGTTAGCTGGTTTGCGGGATCGCTTTCTAGCCAATATCATTGATTCAATGCTTGTACTCCTATTCGGTGGATTCTTCATACTGATTATTTCAGCTGCGTTCTGGAATGAATTGACCATGGATGGGGAAATCAACAACAGAGGGCAAATGTTATTGACGGTCCTACTACCTATTTTCATTTTCCTGAGTTATCATTTTTTCTCGGAGCTCATCATGGACGGACAAAGTCTTGGTAAGAAAGCCGTGGGTATCAAAGTCATCAAACTCAACGGAAAAGAAGCCTCAGCCAGTGATTATCTACTGAGGGCCCTATTTCATTTTTTCGATAGCCTATCCAGTTTGTTCATATTAGGTTCGTTGCTTGTCGTTTCTTCTGAAAAAAGCCAACGCCTAGGAGATTTGGCAGCCAATACAGCAGTAATCAAAGTCAAGTTCAACCTAAGATTCAGACTTGAGGACATCATGAAAATCAACTCCCTAGCAGATTATGAACCACTCCATCCCGATGTAAGGCAATTCACCGAACAGGACATGTTGCTCATCAAGAGTGTCATTGCCCGCCAGAGGCTTTATAATAATCCTGCACATAGGGAAGTTGTCAACAACCTTGTCAGGGACCTGATGTTGAAGCTGGATATCGTAGACCCGCCTAAGGACAAGATTCATTTTCTTAAAACACTCATCAGGGACTATATCGTACTCACCCGTTAATCCTACTTTTTTCCCACAGCCGGATATTTTTTATGGAATCATTTTCTGATGGGTAAAAATTTTGTTTAGATTTATACGACTTAGTCAAATGTCAAATCAAAACCCGACTTCATGGGAGAACAGAAAGTTTCCTTGCTTTCTAGCAAGAAGGAAATGCACAAATTCGTCAAGAATCTACTGAAGGATGTCAAGGCATTGGAATACATGCTGGAGAACGATTGGTTCGAGAGTGACATCACACGTATTGGAGCAGAACAGGAAATGTGTATTGTGGATAATGACACCCTCAAACCTGCATGCATAGCTACTGAAGCACTCGCCAAAATGGAAGACTTGCCTTGGGTGGAAACAGAATTGGCCAAATTCAATCTTGAAACCGGAGCAACACCCATCAAATTCGAGGGGGATTGTCTCAGCCAGATGGAAAAGCAAATTTCAGAACAAATTGCGACCATCAAGGAAAGGGTGGGTGAACTGAATGCCAATGTTATCCTAACGGGCATACTTCCTACCTTACAGAAGTTTGACATGAGCTTGGATAACCTAACACCGGTCAAACGTTACTTTGCATTGATGGAAGCCATCAACAAGCAATTGAAAAATAGGAGTACCTACGAGGTTAGACTCCAAGGAGTGGATGAATTGTTGGTACAGCATGACTCACCGATGATTGAGGCATGTAATACGAGTTTCCAAGTCCACCTTCAGGTTGCTCCCAAGGATTTCGTACAGATGTACAACATTGCACAAGTCCTTACTGCACCCGTTATGGCAATCGCAGCGAATTCTCCTATTGTCTTCGGAAAAAGACTATGGCATGAGAGTCGGATTGCCTTATTCCAACAATCATTGGACACACGAACCATGCATGACCACATGAGGGAGAGAAGTCCTAGGGTTAGTTTCGGAAACGATTGGCTTAAGGATTCCATCCTGGATATTTACAAGGAGGACATTGCCCGATTCAGGGTACTTATCAGTGGTGATGTGGAAGAAGATTCCTTTAAGAAAATCAAGAAAGGTGAAGTTCCGAAACTTCGGGCATTACAAGTCCATAATTCAACAGTCTATCGTTGGAATCGACCATGTTATGGTATCAGTGATAACGGTAAGCCCCACCTAAGGATTGAAAACAGAATCCTTGCCTCAGGGCCTACCATCATGGATGAAATGGCGAATGCTGCCTTTTGGTTAGGAATGATGATTGCATTCAAGCATGATTATGAAGATATCACCCAACACATTTCCTTTGCGGATGCCAAGGACAATTTCCGCAAGGCGGCCAAATACGGTATCGACACCAAATTCACATGGTTGAATGATGAAAAAATCACAGCCGTTGACCTCGTCAGGAAACAGTTGATTCCTATGGCTGAAAAAGGTCTGAAACTGATGAAAGTCAAAAAGACGGATATCAAGCGATACCTCAGCATCATTGATAAACGTGCAGAGTTACATATGAATGGTGCGCGTTGGATGTTAAGGGGATATACCCGACTCAAGAAAATCACTACGGATAATGAGGCCATGACCACACTAACAGCAGCCATCATTGAAAATCAAAATTTGGGCAAACCTGTCCATGAATGGGAATTACCAGAATTGAAAGTTTTGAAAAAATATAGACCATCCAAACATCGGGTAGAAGAATTTATGGAGAGGGACCTCTTTACTGTCGAACCCGACGACCTTATAGAAATGGTAGCAGATATGATGGATTGGCGCAAAATCCGTTATATGCCTGTCGAGGATGAAAAAGGGGAACTTGTCGGACTGATTAGTTCAAGGATTCTTCTAAGACATTATACTAGACAAAACAAAGGCGATATCATGAACCGCAAGGCTAATATGGTCAAGGATATCATGATTAAGGATCCGATTACGGTTGCTCCTGATACTACTTTACTCGACGCACTTCAAATCATGAAAGACAAGGGTGTGGGGAGTCTTCCGGTCGTAAAGGACAAGGAACTCATGGGAATCATTACCGAAACGGAATTCCTAAGAATCACAGGTCGTGTAATGAGGAGACTGGAAGAAGAAGAATTGAAAGAATAGAATAAAGACTATACCGCAGCTATATGGAGGGGAGTCATAAACCAACGAATCGGTTAGTTTATGATTCCCCTTAATTTTTCTATTACCTGATCGACCTCGTTCTTGGTATTGTGATGACTGAATGAGAATCGGATGGTCTTATAATCCGGATGGCCCTGGATTGCTGTTAACACATGGGATTCATGTTCCACTCCCGAACTACATGCACTACCTCCGGAAGCACTCACTCCTGCCATATCCAATAACATCAGTAGCATTTCACCATTATCAATCGGTGGGATGGAAACACTTAGTACCTTATGCAGGTATTGTTCCTGGCATCCATTGAAAAGGATTCCCGGAATAAGTTGAAGCAGTTGTTCTTTCATGTAGGAACGAATTTCCCCCACATGGTTTTTTCTTTCTTCCATGGCCTTACACGAGCGTTCCAACGCCTCTGCCATTCCCACTATGCCATATAAATTCTCAGTCCCGCCCCTCATATTTCTTTCTTGGGAACCGCCATCTATGTATGGCTTAATGATATTATCACCATTGACATAAATGAACCCTACGCCCTTAGGGCCATGGAACTTATGTGCTGCTCCGGCAAGGAAACTAACCTTAGTTTCATCCAAATTTATAGGAAATTGGCCTATTGCCTGTACTGTATCGGAATGAAATAACACTCCTTTTTCGTCACATAAAATGGAAATTCTCTCAAAATCATGTAGGGTTCCTATCTCATTATTGGCATACATCAAGGAAACCATCGTCTTTTTATCAGACGCATCAATCGTTTCGGATAGCACATCCATATTGATACAACCCTTGGAGTCCACAGGTAGATAAACCACTTCGATTCCTCTACTTTTCTCTAAGGTATCCAATGTGTGCAAAATACAATGATGCTCCGTTGGGGAAGAAATAATGCGCTTCACGCCCAAATCCCTTACGGCGCACTTCAAAGCCATATTATTGGCTTCTGTACCTCCTGAAGTGAAGAAGATTTCACCTATGGATGCACCAATCTGTAATGCGATTTTTCTTCTGGCTCGTTCGATGGCCATTCTTGACTGTCTACCATCAGCATGTATGGATGAAGGATTCCCATAATATCCCCTCATGTATGGCAGCATCGCTTCCAATACTTCCTCGTCTAAAGGAGTAGTTGCCGCATTATCAAAATAAATCCTCATTGATATGGTTATTTAGGATATAAGAACAAGTTGTTCACACCTAGGTTCACTTCAGGATTTCATTCACATCCATCTGTATTTTCTTGTAGAGATTCTGCGCAATCACAGGTGAGGTACTTTCCGTATAAATCCTGATGATAGGCTCTGTATTCGAACGTCGAAGATGAATCCAATCACTACCATTTTCCAATACAATCTTAAGACCATCTATAGTATTCAAATCCTGATTGGCATATTTCTTTTGAAGCTCACCAAACAAGGCGTCCAGGTCGATATCGGGAGTCAATTGGATTTTATTCTTCGCAATATGGAATGATGGATAAGTGCTTCTCAGGTAGGAAAGTGACTTACCGAATTCAGCTAGATGGGAAAGCATCAGAGCCACACCCACAAGTGCATCCCTACCAAAATGAAGCTCAGGATAAATAATGCCTCCATTACCCTCTCCACCGATAACAGCCCTAACTTCTTTCATTTTGGAAACGACATTCACTTCGCCCACAGCTGCAGGATGGTAGGTACAACCTGCTTTCTCCGTAACGACTTTTAACGCTCCGGTAGATGAAAGATTGGACACCGTTGGCCCCTTGGTATATTTCAGAATGTAGTCAGAAACAGCCACTAACGTATATTCCTCGCCAAACATTTCTCCATCCTCGCAAACCAATGCCAAACGGTCTACGTCCGGATCCACAGATATACCCAAGTGCGCATTATTGGATATCACTGCTTCTGATAATGCCCTTAGGTTTTCAGGCAAAGGTTCGGGATTATGGGCAAACTGTCCATTCGGTTCGCCATTCAATACCACCACCTCACAACCCAATTGCTCCAATAAAGGAGGTAAGGCCAATGCTCCCGTAGAATTCACCGGATCAATAACAACCTTGAACTTTTTCTCTTTGACAGCATCCACCTTGACCAAAGGCAGGGCCATAATCATATCTATATGGCGTTGGATATAATCGTTCTTTTCCGTGTAGGACCCCAACTTATCCACAGATGCATAATTGATGGCACCTTTATCTATTAGGGACAATACTTCCTCTCCATCTTCCTTGGAAATGAACTCACCATTGAAGTTCACGAATTTGAGTGCATTCCATTGTTTGGGATTATGGCTGGCCGTAATAATGATTCCGGCACCGGCACCCTCCATGGGAACAGCCACCTCAACCGTAGGAGTGGTTGAGAGCCCCAAGTCCACTACATCTATACCTAAGGACCTCAAGGTACTGCAAACCAACTGGCTTACTATTTCTCCAGAAATCCTGGCATCCCTGCCTACCACAATCTTAGGTATGGATGTTCTGTCCAATACCCATGTTCCGAATGCAGCAGTACATTCTACAATATCCTGTGGTGTCAGATTCTCACCTGCATTACCACCTATGGTTCCCCTGATTCCTGAAATTGATTTTATAAGTGTCAAAAAGCATAGTTTTTTAGGGGAAATCCATCATCCCCAAGGTTTCCAAATAACTCGAATTGCAAAAATAGTGAAATACAATGTTAAAGAAGCAGGATTCCCACACTAAATCACCCACCCGACAATGATATTAAAAATATTTCATATATGTCTAGTAATCAATCAGTTGCGATTTTATCAATGTCACAAAGGTCAAATGTTAAAGTATAAAATAATTTATAGTTTTTTATGACATGTAAACGACTCGGATAAAACTTTGGCATAACTATTGGATTATCCAAGACGCACTATTATTTTAAACGTACTATGAGGAAAACAAAACGGAACTAATCCTTCCTAAACGCTTTCCCGCCCTTCAGATTGATTTACTACTAAATGGTTTGGGTCATCCCATTCTCCAAGCGCTTTACCCATGCGCATGAATGTGGATGAGTGAATTTTGATTAGCAATGTTTCAATACTTGGGACGCAAAGTCAAAATGTTTGTTCGATGTACCAGTTGCCTTGATGGCATTGGTTCCACTAATAGTTAATAACAGATTATAGGTAATGAAATGGCGTTTCATTGCCCTGTCCTACCCATGCCTTTAAGTACAGTAATTGCTAATATTTTAAATCAAATAAACGCCTGAATGATGAGAAAGCTATTAACTATCATTATCGTATTACTAGCAACATTCCATGTTTCGCAAGCACAGCAGGATGCCATGTTCACCAAGTACATGTTCAATACGCTGTCCTATAATCCAGCCTATGCAGGTACAAGAGGGTACTTGTCCATGGGTGCCTTACACCGAACCCAGTGGTGGGGAATAGAGGGTGCACCTCACTCCCAATCCGTTTGGGTACACACCCCCATGAAAGGGAATATCGGTGTAGGTCTGAATATCATCAATGACAACATCGGCCCTACCAATGCCATCACTGCCAATTTGGATTATTCCTATATGATTCGTTTGGGAGGAGACCATAAACTTTCCGTTGGATTACAAGGAGGAGTGACGAATTGGAGAGCTGACTGGGACAAATTATCCTATGAAGTGGAGGGTGACGAGGCCTATATGGATGGTACACCTAGCTATTGGCTACCTAATTTCGGACTCGGACTCTATTATTATGTCCAGGATAAATTCTACGTGGGTGTGGGTGTTCCGCACATCATTGAGAATGACATGAGGAGATCCACTGATAATATGGATGTAACCACGGAATTCTGGGCCAAGCAATATCGCCATTACTATTTCTCTGCGGGAGGAGCCATTCCATTGGATAAGAACAAGGATTTCGTATTCCGCCCGATGGCTTTGGTAAAAACAGTCGGTTTATTGAGCCGATTCAAAGGGGATGATAGTCCATATAATGGCATTGGCGCACCAACGGAATTTGATATCGACCTATCTGTCTTCTTCTACAAGACTTTCTGGTTGGGAGCTTCTTTCCGTTCGTCTGTCGAGGCATTCATGGGAGATAGCAGCTCCTTCGACTCAGCAGATATCTGGGTTCAGTACTACTTCTCCAAAGGTTTGAGAGTAGGTGCTGCATATGATTACACCCTTACCAAGTTACAACAACCTGCACAAGGTTCTTTCGAAGTAATGGTCGGATACGACTTCAATTTCCAAGGCAAGAAAATCGTTACTCCAAGATACTTCTAATTATACCAAGATTAAGCATTTCCATCATAACGAAACCCGACTGTACTGTGTGCGGTCGGGTTTTTATTTGCTAACTACTTCCACCCATTGCCAATTTGCATTACATTTGGCATATGGGATTTTCTATTTTCTTCAAATTGGGGTTGGAGCATATTGCGGATTGGAATGGTTATGACCATATTCTTTTCATCATTGTCATGTGTGTCATGTACCGCCCCAATGATTGGAAAAAGATACTCCTACTCGTTACAGCATTCACTGTGGGCCATTCTCTTACCTTGGCACTAGCTGCACTTGATTTATTGAACATCAACCAATCCTTTGTCGAATTCCTTATTCCCGTTACCATTCTACTAACCGCCATATGGAACGTTATTCCTAAGAAAGAGGACCCAGAGGAACGATTCATCTCATGGAACTATGTTGTGGTCCTACTCTTTGGACTTGTCCATGGTTTGGGATTCTCCAACTACTTTTCGATGCTTGTGGGTAAGAATAATCAATTCATCATGGATTTATTTGGATTCAATCTGGGAGTGGAACTCGGGCAAATCATGATTGTGATGGTCTTCATGCTCATCAGTTATATCTTCCTGAACATCATCAAAGTCAAACATGCATCATGGATTAAATTCGTGTCGGGTGCAGCTTTCGGTATCGCTCTCATTCTCATCAAGGAATCCGATTGGATTACACAGCTCCTAGAATAATGCCGAGTCTGACAGCATTACAACACCGGGCCAATATCCTAAGAATGCATGCTGAAAGGCTGGGGTTCGATAGGGTTGGGATTGCCAAGGCAGAACACATGGATGAGGAAGCCCGAAAACTGGAATGGTGGCTGAACAAGGACTACAATGGCAAGATGTCCTATATGGCCAATCATTTTGAGAAAAGGGTCGACCCTACCCTTTTGGTTCCCGGAGCCAAAACAGTTGTTTCCCTGAGTTATAATTATTATACTGAACAAGAACAAACAGACAAGGACGCTCCAAAAATTTCCAAATATGCTTTTGGTAAGGATTACCATCATATTATCAAACAAAAACTCAAGGAACTCCTACAATGTCTCAATGATGAAATCGGCGAGGTCAACGGACGATGTTTTGTGGATTCGGCACCGGTACTCGAACGAGACTGGGCCAAACGGAGTGGTATCGGATGGGTAGGTAAGAATACCCTTCTTATCCATCCCAAGAAAGGGAGCTATTTTTTCCTTGCAGAGTTAATCATCGATATGGAATTCACTACGGATAATCCCATCAAGGATTATTGCGGTACTTGTACCCGCTGTATTGATGCCTGTCCGACGGATGCCATCTCCAAGGACGGATATTTCATGGATGGAAGCAAATGCATTTCTTACTTTACGATAGAACTCAAGGAACAAATTCCCGATGAGGTAAAGGGGCAATTCGAAAATTGGATGTTCGGTTGTGATATCTGCCAAGAAGTTTGTCCGTGGAATCGATTCAGCCAACAACATCAGGAACCTTTGTTCGACCCCCATCCCCAATTATTGGAAATGAACAAAAGGGAATGGCAGGAAATCACCCGGGATGTTTTTAATGAAATTTTTAGGAAGTCAGCTGTAAAAAGGACCGGCTATGAAGGATTGAGAAAGAATATTCGATTCTTGGATGATGAATAATCATTTTTCCACTTCAATCACTTTCCTGAATGTCATTGATATTCTTCTGACTCTGGGAATTACCAAACCGTTGATGACATCCTTTTTCCTACCCGGGATTCCATGTTTCCAAAAATAGCGGGATTCACCTTTCATCACCACCATACTCCTTGGAGACAAGGGAACAGCAATTTTTTCCTTTCCTTTGGAATAATAGATAATGGCATGTCCACCCAAGGAAACAGATACGATGGTATCCTCAAAACAAGGTTCACAATCCGTATGTGGAGCGATACCTTGTCCGGGTTCATAATTATTAATCAAGAGCTGATCGGGTAATTCAGTGAATATCCCATCCTCTACTAATTGATTCGCCAATCCTAAACTCCATTTAGGAAGGGTTCCCAATCTCATGCTATAATCAATGGAACGAGCCTTGTAATCGTACTGGTAGCCATAGTGCTGTGTCCAACGCTTGATGGTAGTCTGCCAAGTTTGTTGATTGATGATGGACACCAATTCCTTTTCTTCTTCCTGACTGATGTATGATTCCCAATAACTCAGTCCGGGTATGGCTTCAAAATGGGTTGGTTTTTTGGGGGATGTTGGGTCGTTGGAAAATAGATTGGTCTGCATGTGGTTAGAACATAGGAATAGGACTCCAAAGTTCCCAAAACCATCAGGATATCATATAAAAATGGGTTTGCCATACCAATCTTTTGATACAGCAAACCCATTATACATGGAGATGAATATCTACCAGAATTATTTCAGAACATACTTCAGATTCAATCCCCAAGACTGGAGATTCGTGAAGTCATTATCACCTTTGTTGTAAGTCCTAAGACCATATCCATAACGGTAATTCATTCCTAGTTCAACTCTCTTAAGAATTACGAATCCAATACCAGCCTGTGCAAACAATCTGGTGGATGTACCATTACCTACCCTCTCGGAATAATGGAATGAATCCGAATAATTAGAAAAATGGTAATTATCTCCGGCAGGATTGAATATTTCCCTGATGGAACGGTCACCCCTTTCCATTATCTCCTCCGAATAGGCCCCATTGACCCACAACCAATTATTGAAGTGATACCCCACATTGAACCCTGCTCCTCCATACAATTTCATCCATTTCACATCCAATCGCTTTACGATGGATGCTTCCAAATCCACCTCGCTTCCTGACATATCAATATGATAATGGTTATAATCCCCGTCCCAATTATTGGGTTCATAATAAGAGATGGCATCCAAACGTCCCCAAATGAAATTCAATGAAGTTTGGATTTCCGTATTCTTGAAGAATGCGGGTTCCATGACAATCGTTGCCCTGACATTCGGGTTCTCACAAATCATGTTATAAGTGTATTCATCCCCCAGCTCCGCATCAATTAAATTGCCTACATCCGAATTGGTACGACTGAACATTTTTTGGCTACTCATGCCTTGAATCATATCCTTATCCACTCCCAGTTCGATTCCGAATTTGGTAATTTTCAAAGGTTTCTGTGCCATGGCGGGGAGACAAAATGACACGATGAGGAACAGGATAAAAAAATGTGTAATTTTCATTGTAAATGATTTTTGGTAAATAGATTAATGGCTTCGAAAACCATCATGGATGGAAGTTGGTCATATTTCGTGACTGCAATTAAGGAACGACACAAAATTCAAGAATGAAGCCTCTAACTCCTTAGTTTAACCTATGTTAAGTAACACAATAACTTATATTAACTTTTCGTGGACCGAGCTATTGACCAAAAAATGAATTATTATTCCTAATAAAAAACAAGCGTCACCTTGCCATTCAGGCAAAGTGACGCTTGTTTCCGAATAATCAATAGGACAATCCGAATCCCCTAGGAATAAAGAAAGAATTTCTCCCTTTCGTTCCTATTATTTTGATTGAGATTCACCCTTCCGAAACCAAGGATTTTTTTCATTCTGGAAGCTACATATTTGAACCCCTTAACTTCCGGGAGTCGATTCCCTTCAATTGTATGAATAAAGCCATCTTCCATATGATGGACCAATCCAATATGTCCCATCCAGCCCTGCGGATCCCCTCTGTGCCAAACCACAATGTCTCCCGGTTCTGGTTGGATACCATCTTCAAGATTATACGTCCAACCTTTCCTATAAAAAGCATTATAAGTACTCTTGGCTCCGACATTATAATCGAATGGCATTTGCTCCTTGATACCTCCTGATGCCTGAAAGTAACACCAACTCACAAAGGCTGCGCACCAAGGTTCGGCTGTTGTGATACCTGATGGCTCCAAGTACTTCCTAACAAACTCCCCTGAATTATTACCGTTAATTTCCCTAGCCCCTGCATTCAATTCCTCTATGGCAACCTGAAGGGCATTCCGCCCTAGGTCAGAACCACCAAAACGCATGCTTGGCAAGGATGTATATATCGTTGATGTCCTGGATTCATTCGGATGTCTAAGCCTCCACCATGTCAAAGGTCCTACTACGCCATCCACGACCAAGGGCTCACCATACTTATCCACATTCGCACTTTGAAAATCGATGACAGCGGAATGGGTCATCCTGCCAAAGAAACCATCCACGACCAATCCATAGGCGAATTCGTTCAGTGATGTCTGTAACATCTTGACTGCCTCTCCTATATCACCCAATCGCAATATCGGACTGATTTCAGGCATTTCCACCACCACACTCCCCAAGTTGGGATTCCCCAATGGGGTTTCAGTTGATATGTTTTCATCATCCGATTCGGAAAGAGAGAAAGACAAGGCCAGTTCCACTGCTCGATTGGCATCTGGTTTTCCATAACCATACCAACGGCTATGGCCATTACCATCATAATTTCCATTATTTGCATCTATCTGAATACAGGATTGTCTGAGCAATGCCCTGACATCATTATGGGTCAATTCCGGATTAGCGGAAAGCATCAGGGCTATAATACCCGCAACACCGGGTGTAGCACTGGAAGTCCCTCCGAACGAGGAAGTGTACTTCCCTGAATTATCATAAAAATCATATCTCAGCTCGATACCATTCCAACTGGGATTATATCCATAGGTAGAACCATCAGTTGCCCATATTCCTCCATCGAGATAATACCCTCCATTGTCCATCCGGGTAAAATCATTACTAGGAAAACAGCAGAAAATACTATCGCCAAAATCAGAATAAATACTTCTCTTGTCCCTGATATTGGATGCTGCTATGGCCAATACGAATTCATTACTGGCATAACCGTCAAGCTCTACGGATTCATTGCCATTACCAGCAGCCCAAAGGATAAGGCACCCCTTACCATTCCGTCCTTGTTCAACCGCATATCTCAATGCTTCCCTTGTATGGTCTGGAATACCTGAAGCCTGAAAATGCCTTGGGTCATTCGGATTATCCCAAGCACCATCCGCAGGACCCCAGCTACACGAGATGATATCAGCTCCGTGGTCCACAGCATATTGGATGGCTTCGGATTCCTTGTAGGAGCCCAAATCAGGAGGCAACTTAATGGGCATGAGTTTCGCATCGGGCGCTACACCTGAAGCATTGAACAACCCCGAAGCACAAGCTACTCCTGCGCAACAGGTGCCATGTGATTCCCCAAAATTAATGGGGCTGGGATTCTGTCCATTGGGTGTACCTATCGGGTAAAAGGCATTATAGGGGTGGACAATCTTACCTTGCGTACTAAAATCCTGATGCCTGATATCAATGGCATCATCAATAATGGCAATCGTAACTCCCTCTCCCTTGGACTTCGTCCAGGCTTGTTCAACATTGACATGACTATTGACCTGTACGCCATCCAACACCGTAGGCTTCAAATGCCATTGTCTGGGATGTATGGATTTTTTCTCCTTGATGAAAATGAGTTCGGGATGGCAATATTCTACCCTTTCATCATCTAACATATCCATACAAATTTGAAAAATATCGGAACCGATTCCTTCCTCCATTCCAACAAAATAGCCATTAGTAGAAAATGGGGATTCCGACTTGACATCCAGATTATGGTCGGTCAGGAAAGCTGTTTGTTCCGTCTTATCCACTTCCTTATGGAATTTGATGAATATATTCTCAGTATACAAAACGGGTGTCTTGTCTTCCTGACAAAATACCCGACCTGCAAATCGGACATTACTTTCTTTGGCCAATGCCTTTCTGGCTTGGTCTCTTTGCTTCCGCTTCTTATTTCCACGAATGCGCATCACATAGATACCCAAGGGTTCATACTTATGCATCAGTTCCATGCTATCCAACATGTTCGTGTGCTTTTTTCCAAAACCGGATTTTTCTATCACCTGATCATTTTGGGTCCGAATGACCACCAAATCCTTGGCAGCGGTGAGTTGTCTTTCATTACCGTTTTTCCCTCCGAATTTAAATCTAACGGTGTCTGTCATGTTTGAGTATTTTTTGTTTTCCTAAAATATGTAGTGCCTTATACCAAAGCCTTTGCCTTGGAAAAGAATCTTTCAAAAAGAAAATCAAAATTGGGAAATCATTGAATGGGAAAATCTGATTCCTATTGGGGTCCCCTAAGTAATGAGATAACAATCCTATTGTATGAAGTTATTTAGGAATCGAATGTATTGATACTGATTTTTTTTATTTAGTTATAATTCCTACAATCTGGTTTTCTCCAATCTTAATTTCTCTATTTAATTTTAATTCATTTACGAACAATATATTCTTTACTTTATTTGCTGTAAAGCATTCGGTAGTGGTTTAACCTAACATTAAGAAAGTAATCAGGCCCCCGCAAGCTAATTCCTGTGTATCTCTAATGGCCAACGCCCTAACACACAACCAATGCTTGATATCTTATCCTAAGATTCCAATTCTGTTCACTCCAATTTGGCGTTTAATTCGCAAATTATGGATACATTTGTATAGGATGTGATTACATCCTTTCTTAGGAGAATCAATAAGGGTTGTCAGGTACTCCTTTCCTCCTATATCATTACCACATATGAGAAGAATCAGCTTTGTGTATCTGGTGTTTTCCTTTTTGTTCCAGATAGCCAAAGACCAATCAGAATAATGAAAAAACCCTTGACATATATCAGTTTGTTCAGCAGTGCGGGTGTGGGCTGTTATGGATTCAAGTTGAATGGATTCCAATGCATCGCTACCAACGAACTCCTGTCCAAACGACTCAAAATCCAATCCTACAACCAGAAATGCAAATACGAAAGTGGATACATCGGAGGTGATATCACCCAAGAAGCCACTAAACAACTCCTATTGGATGAGCTGGCATTATGGGAACGCAAACACAAGGTCAAGACACCTGATGTGGTAATTGCCACCCCGCCTTGCCAAGGTATGTCTGTTGCCAATCACAAGAAAAACAATGAGAAATCGAGGAACTCCCTAGTGGTCGAATCCATACGACTAACACAGGAAATCCTACCTCGTTTTTTCGTTTATGAAAATGTAAGGGCATTCCTGAAAACCATCTGTACAGATGTGGATGGAGTGGACAAGCCCATCAGTGAAGCCATCCAATCCAATCTGAGTGGCCACTACAATATCCTATCGCAGATTGTCAATCTGAAACATCACGGTTCGAATTCAAGCCGTACCCGTACACTTGTAATCGGAGTCCGAAAGGATATCCAGCATATTTCACCTTTCGACCTCTTTCCTAAACAGCGTATAGCACCGACACTCAGGGAACTGATAGGCGACCTCCCCTCACTTACGGAAATGGGAATGATTTCAGATGATATTTATCATGCCTATAGAAAGTTCGACAAACGGATGCTACCCTGGATTGAAAAGCTATCCGAAGGGCAGTCAGCTTTCGAGAACACCGATCCCAAACGGATTCCACATCGCATCATAGATGGGGAAATCGTTTACAACAAGAGTAAGAATGGTGATAAGTATGCCCGTTGGTATTGGGATAAGGAGGGCCCTTGTATCCATACCAGAAACGACATCCTAGCCAGTCAGAATACGGTGCATCCATCAGATAATCGGGTTTTTTCTATTCGGGAAATCATGAGAATGATGTCCATTCCAGCATCTTTTGAATGGTCCGACCAATCCACGGATACACTCAATGCTTTGGATGACGAGCAAAAAAGGGAATTTCTGAAAAAGGAAGAACTCAATATCAGGCATTGTCTTGGCGAAGCGGTGCCTACGGGTGTATTCGCGAGTATTGCATCCAATATCAAGGAAGTGAATCAACACAAAAGTATTCCCTTATCCAAAATCAAGGATATCAGGGAATCCCATTCCTTGGAGAAAACTCCGAATTTGGTTCGTTATATCAAGAAGCATTTCAAAAAACATTCACTTGATAATATTTTCCTGATTGCTGAACATTCAAATGCTGCCAGACTGGATACCGCAGCCTATTTTACCCGAAAGGATATTGCTTATACTGTCATTAAGGATTTACCCGAATTAAAAAAGAAGAAAAAAATCAGGATTCTTGAACCCTCTGTTGGTGTCGGGAATTTCATTCCCATGCTTTTTGAAAAATATAAAAAAAAGGATGAGGTCATACTGGATGTTTGTGATATTGATAATCATTCATTAGAGATTCTGAAAACGATTTTATCCCTCATCCAAATTCCCGATAATTTTACGGTCAACTTATTCCATACCGATTTTTTATTATGGGAAAATACTTCAAAATATGATATCGTTGTAGGTAATCCTCCCTATAAAAAAATCACTAAAAACAAGGAATTACTAGGTCGCTACAAATCAGTTGCATTCAATAAGGATACGAATAATATTTTTTCATTTTTCATAGAAAAATGTTTAAAATTAGGAAAATATATTTCATTAATCGTTCCTAAAAGTTTATTGAATGCGCCTGAATTCAATAAAACAAGAACCCTATTACTAAGTCATGATTTACAAAAAATATGTGATTATGGTGAAAAGGGTTTCAAGGGAGTAAAAATAGAAACCGTTAGTTTTCTCTGTTCCACTTTAGCATCGGATGATGAAGCAATAACGATTGAAAGTTATATCCGTTCCATTTATAAAAAAATGAATAAGGATTATATTTTTTCCGATGATTTCCCATACTGGCTGATTTACCGAAATGATACTTTTGATCAGGTAGCCGCTAAAATGCAATTGGATATTTTCAATGCTTTCAGGGACAGACAAATCACCAAGGCCATTACCAAGGATAAAGGAAAGATTAGGGTACTTAAATCCAGGAATGTCGGGAATAATGAAATCCTGCAACTCAAGGATTATGATTGCTACATGGATGATGTGGAACACTTAGCCGTATCCAAATATCTGGACCAAAAGAATATTGTCATGGTTCCAAATCTGACTTACTACCCAAGGGCTGCATTCTTACCTGAGCATACGATTACGGATGGTTCGGTTGCCTTACTCACCACTAAGAAGGGAAAACGGAAACCGACCCAAAAGGACCTTGCTTTTTATGGAACTCCTGAATTCGAGGACTACTACAGGGTTGCCAGAAACTTTGGTACACGCTCCTTGAATATTGATAATAATTCAGTTTTCTTTTTCGGACTACTCAACACAAAATAATCGCATGAAAGCATTAATCAAACAACATTTGGACAGTCAGGATTTGGATATCAGGAAATGGGGTATCGGCACATTCATGGACCAAAAGGTTACACCGGATGTAGTGTCGGGTGTGGCCGAATGCATCGTGGAATATTTATCTGAAAAACAAGCTCCGTTCAAGATTAATGACATCAGGACATTCGAGTATTCCAACGAATTGGTGCGGGAAGTTTTCAACAAACCTGAAGTAAACAAGGCTGAAAGGGAATATGATAAATTCTTTTCCCAACCCATCAAAATGCTGGCTTACGCTGGCATCCTAAAAGAGGATTCTAGCAAACGACCTTTCAACTACACCGTAGTACAGGAAGACCTTCTGGAATATATTTCCACAAGGGAAAGGAATGCCCTGAATTTTGTACATGCCTACCTAACAAAATTAATTTCGGACAGTGGCATCATGCATCTTTTCGAACAATTTTTCATCCAACAGAACCAACAAGGCTACGAAATATTAAAAAGTAAATTCATTCGATTCGTCATTGACCATACTCCTAAAAATGACCCTGTGGATATTTCCAGAATATTCACAAAAATCATCAATCCATTATCCTATAAGGAAAAGAAATTCGGTACAAGGAGGGGACGCATTTCCAAGACGGTCATTTCCTTGGATGAATTATATTATAACCGTCCGAATTGGAGGGATATCAACAAGGATAAATCCCTAACTCGAAAGGAAGCCATCGAACAATTCGAGCAGGTAGTGGATAATAAGAATTATTTCAGATACCAGGTTACAAAAGCCAAGAAACTCGTTCGGAAATTGCATGGATATAGCGAAGTCCACCGATTTGAAAATTACCCCGGATTACAAGCCCACCATATTTTTATGGAAAGCGAATTTCCTGAAATTGCGGATTATCCTGAAAATATCATTTCCCTTACACCCAACCAGCATTATTTCAGGGCACACCCCAATAATAAGACTTCGGTAATAGACCCATCCTATCAGGCAGTATGTCTGATTTCAAAACTGGATTCCATCGAACAGAATCATCGGGCAGGAAATGATGATTATACCCTAGAGGAATTCATTCATGTATTAAATACAGGTTTGGAAACAGATGCCTTTACCACACAAATGGATTTCGAGGCATTAAAACACCAAATTCTTCGATATTACATGGAGCATAAATAGTCATAAAAGAAAAAAGGTTTATACTGTTATCTTATAACAATAGAAACCCTTTTCAGCTGATACAACTTGGAGCATGTTAAGATTTATTATGAATCATTATTATATGCTCTTAGCGTTTTCAGGGAATTTAGGATTGTGTTCCTTCTTCCTCTGGCTCATCTTCCCATGGTGGAGGACATCCCATCTTATTCTTTCCTCCTTTCACTGCTTTCTTCTTGATTTTGTCAAGGACTTTCAAGTCCTTTTTGCTTAGTTTTTTCATGTTTAGATTTTTAATTAGAAAAGTGAAATTAATATAATCAAAGGATGTTGAAAAACATCCCCATTAGTATTAATTTCAAAGAAAAAAATGAAGCATTTCATTGGGTTGATCTTGTGGGGATGTTTTCCTTGTTATCTGATGGCACAGTTCCAAGCTCCTCCTTTGGGAGAATTATTCAGGGATGATGTTGTACCAAGAGTAGATATAGAAGTGGCAGCGACTGATTTGGAATGGATGCTGCTTGAGGAGAATTGGTATAGTGACGAGTTGCATCCCGCTACATTTATCTTCAATAATGGAACCGTATTGGATACTGTGGAAAATGTGGGTTTCCGCCTGCGGGGCAATACTTCAAGACAAGCCGATAAGAAATCATTCAAGGTTGATTTCAACGCATTCGAACCCGGCAGGAAATTCTACGGTATAGAAAAGATGAATCTCAATGGTCAGCATAACGACCCTACCGTCTCCAGGGCCAAGATATGTGCTGACATCGCCCGAGACATGGGTATTCCAAGCCTCCGTTCCAATCATGTGGAACTTTACATCAATGATGCCTATTTCGGATTATACATCAATGTGGAACATGTGGACGAGGAATATATCGACCTCAGATTCGGGAATAAGAACGGGAATCTTTACAAATGCCTTTATCCCGCAGACCTGGATTACAAGGGCAGCAATCCCGATTTGTACAAGGAAGAATTTTGGGGTAGACGAGCCTATGAACTCAAGACCAATACCGCTACGGATGATTATTCGGATATCGCTCACTTCATTGATATTCTGAATAACACTCCAACTTCCCAACTCCCTTGCCTACTGGAACCCATTTTCAATGTGGATTCCTATCTCAGATTCATGGTCTTTGATGTCCTTACGGGAAATTGGGATGGCCCCATTTATAATAAGAATAATTTCTACCTCTATAAGAATGAGGATACCGGGCAATTCGAGTACATCCCATTCGACCTTGATAATACACTAGGTTTGGACTGGTTGGACAGGGATTGGGGGAATCGCCCCATTTATAATTGGGCACAATCCGGCCAACCCAGACCCATTTTCAATCACCTGATTGTGGTGCAGGAATACAGGAATCGTTTTTCCTATTACATGAATGAGGCCATTGAAATGTATTTCAATGAACAGCACCTATTCCCCTACCTCGATGAACTAAGGAACAATCTACTACCATATGTGTCTGCGGATACATTCTACAATAAGGATTACGGATTCACTCCGAATGATTTTGAAACGGGTTTTGACAATGCCCTCCCCTACTACCAAGTTCAGGATTATGGTATCAAATCCTATATCAACACTAGGAAGAACAATGCCTTATCACAATTGGTTCTGAATGACATCAGCCCTGTCATTACCCAAATCCAACACAATTACCCAGCGGAATCAGAAGATATCCACATCCAAGCCCTGGTGACGGATGATAATGGATTGGTAAACATTCAGATGTGTTACTCATTATTGGGTAGCAATATGACTTGTTTGGATATGTTTGATGATGGAATGCATGGAGATGGCCAAGCCGGTGATGGCATCTATGGTGTCATCGTACCCGCATTGAACCAAACAGCTGTTTTTGAATTCAATATTTTTGCTACCGATGCGGAGGGGCAATCGTCCATGCGACCCATATGTGGTACGGATATCATTTATATCGAGGATGCGGAAAGTCCATTGGTCATCAATGAAATCATGGCGAGTAACAATTCTACCATTGCGGATGAATACGGGGAATTCGAGGATTGGATAGAAGTTTATAATAATGGGGATGGGCCTATTTTCCTAGGTGACAAATACCTTTCGGACAACCAGAATGTCCCCAATAAGTGGCGCATGCCCAACATCTATCTACAACCAGACGAATTCGTTGTTTTCTGGGCCGATAATGATGTGGAACAAGGCAATCTACACACGAATTTCAAATTATCCTCAGGAGGGGAATTCATCGGTCTATTCGATGATGAAGCAAATAACTTCACCTTGATTGATGGCTTGGATTTCAATGCATTGGAGTCGGATGCTTCATGGGGAAGAATTCCCAACGGAACAGGAGCATTCACATTGATTCCTTCCAGTCCCAATGATTATAACATGACGGTCTCCATTAATCAATTATCGGATTTTCAATTAGGATTAGAATATTATCCCAATCCGGTAAAGGATGCCTTATATTTGAGGTTGGAAAATCCTGATCGGCTTTCATTGATATTGGAAATACATCATGTTTCCGGAAAGAAAATGAGAGAAATAGCCTTAAGTGAAACCCTTTCTATTCCTTTCGATTCATATTCTGACGGCATGTATTTCATTTCCGTCAAATTAGGTGGAAAGGTTATTTTTTCCGAAAAATTAATTAAATAACTGATATTCGAATCAGTGGTATAAAATTGGGGTTCTCTTATTGGATTCCAATATTATCATACAATACTCAATATTTACTCAATCAATTCGTAACATGAAACGATTTATTTTTTCAACAATTATTTTATCCCTTGCGTTCCTATTTTCATGCAGTGGCCCTGAGGCACCCGTATTCCAAAAATTAGAGAACGTGAAATTCAAATCCGCATCCATCGGAAAATGGAATTTCGTATTGACGGCAGATGCTGTCTTTAACAATCCCAATCCTGTGGGTGCTGAGATGACAGCCTTGGATTTGGATTTATTCATCAATGGAAAAAAGGTATCCGATATTACACAAAATGTAACAGCTACCATTGGTGGTAGTACTGAATTTCAATTACCTATTGAAATAGATGTCCCGATGAAAGAAGTTTTCAAGGACATCAAATTGGATTTGACGGATATTCTGAAAAAACAATCCGTGGAATATGAACTTAAGGGAACCGCAACAGTGAGTGTAGCAGGTGTAAAAGTCAAGGTTCCCATAGAATATGAGGATAAGGAAGAAATCAAACTGAGCAGCGATGTTCCGTTGATTAATTTTTAAATCCGTATATTCCTAATTAGAATGGCCTGTATGACTCGAATGTTTACAGGCCATTTTACAAGATGAATCAAATCCCTCAACCATGAAATCCAATTTAGCATTACTCCGCACCAATACGATTATCATCCAAGATAAAATGACGGGTTATATGGGGACCGGTTTTTGGATTACTCCGAACCATGTCATTACCTGTGGACATATTCTGGATGGTTTTGCACCCGGCGCTCCTTTGAGTGGACAACAAATCGAGCAGATGCAGTTCAAGGAATTGCGATTTTCCCTCGTTATGGATTTCAGGCCCAATATGGATATTGCCATTCTCAAGTGTGAGAATTATTACACGAAGGAAATTATTCCATTGGCTTCCACCAGCGAACTGGGAGATAGCCTATATGGTTATGCATTCCAGCCCCAAGAAATATATGGTAGGCAATTCCTACTCCGGTATACGGGGCATTCCATATTCCAAAATGGAGCGAATATGATGGTATTGGATGGTAAGATTTATCCCGGATTCAGCGGGGCTCCTTTGTTCAATCCCATTACACAGGCGATTTGTGGTATTATCTGGGGAATCACCCAAAACGGATTGGAAGTCTATGCCATTTCCGTTAGTAGTTTTGAAAAATACATCCGTGATGTGATTCCGGGCTACCAGACCGTAGGTATCCAGCCCAAGGCTGCGCATCAGTTTTTAGTCCAGGAGATTTCCAATGTGAATTTCAGGGAAACAGCCGAAAAAATCAGGGAAAAGATAGGTGCGGATGAGTTGGAGGAGGCTATTAATCATTTGAAGAAATTACCCATTCATCAATCCATTCGGAATGACATCTTCCTAGCAGACGCCAAGTTCAGTGCCTATGAAAAAGATAAGGACAATGGACTGCGTCCACACGAATCCTTGGAAATCAGTAAGAACAATGTAATCCAAGCCCTGCTTAGGATTGCGGACATTGTGGAACAGCAATAAGTATCAGGATTGGACCAATAGGGTTAATTGGCTGACATCCTTGAGTGTGATTGGTAGATGGGTTCCGATGACCTTATCATCATCCAATCGGAATCCGACAATCATGGATTTTCCACCTGTAATAATATCATCCACCAGATTACCATCCATTTCCTTTTGTTCTTCCTTCTCATCCTTTCTATAAATCACTTCCAATTTCTGGTAAGGTGTCTTTGACTTGCCCTCGGCAAAAAGTACGAAATCCCGATAGTAATGTAATTTATCAGGATATATCACTACGACTTCCTTTCCCCTATTGAACCATATCCAGTGTCTCATGAAGATGAAAAAGATGAAGAAATAAGCCATTAATAAAAGGGCCAATCTAGGATTGAGCCATGTGGATAGTTCCTGATATTTACCATAAGTATAAAAGGCAAGCAATACACCTGCAATCAGCACAACAACCATAATGATACTCACGACAATCCGTAATGTCTGATTTTCGGGTCTGATCTCAAGTACGACCACGTCCCCCTCCTTATCTATTCTGGTAGGATTCATATTTTATTACCCGTGTCTTTTACTTACAACGTCTGCGAGTCGTCTTAGTTGATATTTAGGTAAGTGAACTGTGGTATCTATGTATTTTTTCCCATTCAATTCGAATCCTAAGGCAGCCTTACCGCCCTGTTCGGATAAGTCGTCCAGTACGTTTTCATTCACCCTCCTTTTCGGTTCCCAATAAATAATCGAAATGGTTTCGAATGGATAAATTCTCGTCCGATTCAATCGGATACTAAAATCGGATTGATATATTAATCTATTACTCTCAATGATATATATTTCTTTCCCTCCCTTATACCAAAGGAATAATTTAAAGAAATAAAATGCCGTAACAAGAAGCAGGAACACTCCTATGTATAAGGAATACTCTATTTCGGGTAAATCCTGAATTGCAATATTTAAAATAATAAGGGCCATTATCCCAATACAAAATGCAAGTAAAAAAACAAAAATCATCTTCCAGATAGATGCAGGTAAAATACCTAATTCTATTTCAATCGAATCATTATTCTCTTTTATAAAAAGCTTAATTTCCGACATATTACGATACAATTAAATGGTCATCTATTTCTTTTTCCGTTGAATTAATTTTCCTTTTGAAATATCTGAATAGGAAATAAAAAATAATGAGATAAATTGTATTCTCCATTATTAATTTAGGCCATTCGGAATAGAAAAACCCTACTGCCGGAACAGTTTCAGGTGAAAAAAAAGGTAAGCTAATAAAATAGCGTATTAAATAATCACTATAAAAAGATGTTCCTAACTGGTTAATTAAAAAAAGGGCTACGAATGTGGATAAAAAAATATTGCTTGAGTATCTGGGAATTAAAATCATAAGAAATAAAATCAGCTCTACAATAATTCTTAGAATATGCCAAGCAAAACCTTGCACCTTACTGTAATACGACATTGTCTCAAACCAATATCCAGTGGAAATTTGAATGTATAAAACGAGATAATAAATGAGTAACAGGAGTCCAACTATAGATAAGATACAATTCATTATCCGTAAGGATAACATGGATTGAGGCACTTCTCCTTTCCATCTCAAGTACCAAGCAAAACCAAGGACGATAATATATGCCAACTCGATATGTTCCATATAAATATCACAATTGGTTATTCCTTTTCCCTAAGGGACTTTCTAATTTCCTTATCCAAAATTTTGTGCACCTGATGCCTGAATCCTACTGAATGATATTGGATATCGCCTAATGGATCAATGACCAGATTGGTAGGAAAACCCATAACGATATATTCATTCACAATTTTTTGTGCATCAGGAATAATCGTAAAATCAAATGGATTCTTTTTTAGGAATGCGGCCACCTTTTCATGTTTATCATAAGTCATAGCCAAAAAGACCACATCCTCGTTATCCTTGTACTTGGCAACCAATCGATTCAGGTCCGGCATTTCTTCCACGCAAGGCTTACAGGCAATGAACCAAAAATTCAATACCACTACTTTTCCTTTCAATTCTTCCAAATCAACCTCATTGCCCTCCATGTCCTTGGCGATGAATGAGGGCGCGTACTCCAACATTGTTTCCATGGGAGGTTGCGGTGGTTCCAATGCTGCCTGTTTCCTGGCCCATTCTTCCTTGGTCATATAGCGGGCCAAAACGGCTTTCGGTTCCAAGCTATCATCTCCAAAAATTTCAAAAATGATGCTATCGTTCTTTGTTAGAGGAATGATATCATTTCCTTTCAAAGCCTTGCCCGAGGTATCATACACAGGGAGGGCCTGACCATCAATGATGACCATTCTACCATTCAATTCCTTATTAGTCAAGGGTCTAAGTCCTTGTAATAACTGTTCTAGTGGATAGACCATTACAGAATCTACTTGGGCAGTTTCATCTTCGGAAGAAATCACGGGTCCTCTGCGGGATTTACAGTTCATGAGCATGAACATCATACCGCATAACAATACACATATGGTTAGTTGTTGTGTCCTCATGGCTTTTGGTTTCCACAAAATTAACAAATTATCCCATGAGCGAGCTTATCATTCTCATCCGTTCACCTTGTGAGTGGTTTTATTGTAGTCACGATAATGAGGGAAATACAGGGTGGAATGGCGGGAGGGGAAAAGAAAAAGGGAAGACCATTGTCTTCCCCTTCTATAACCAACTAAAACTCAAGAACTATATCTTTGAATGTGGATTAATCCACGATTTCTTTTCTGTAGCCTAAAACATTCTTTAGGACGATGGTTCCTTTGTAAGCCAACCAATACATGACTGGCACAACCACCAACGTCAATACAGTTGCAAATACCAGGCCATAAATTACAGTCCAAGCCATCGGACCCCACATTGCTACGTTATCTCCACCTATAAACACCTGAGGGTCAAGGTTTTTAACTAACGTAAAAAAGTTGAAATTAAATCCAATAGCCAAAGGTATCAATCCTAACACTGTGGTAATTGCCGTTAAAAGTACAGGTCTGAGACGTGTAGCACCTCCATTTATGATAGCTTCCTTAATCAAACGAGTGGATAGTTCCTGCTTATCCGTCAGGGCCAGCTCCTCTCTTTTCCGTTTGATGAGTAAGTTGATATAGTCAATTAGTACAATTGCATTGTTCACAACGATTCCTGCCAAGGAAATAATTCCTACCCCGGTCATGATGATGACCAAGTCATCTCCTGTTATCAATAGCCCTAGGAATACCCCAATGGTACTCAAGACGACTGACAATAGAATAATGATGGGTGAGGTAAAGGAATTGAATTGTGTAACAAGTATGATGAATATCATGAACAAGGCAACACCGAATGCCGTAATAAGAAATGCCATATTCTCGGCCATTTCCTTTTGCTCTCCGGTGAATTCGTAAGACATTCCTCGAGGCATATCGTAGGAAGACATGTGTTCCTCCAAGCTTGCTACAATCTCATTGGCATTATATCCCTCAAGGATATTAGAAGAAACCGTAACCAACCTATCCATATCCTTCCGCTTAATGGCCGTATAGGTTTCACCCCTTTCTATATTGGCCACACTCTCAATTGGCACTTGCTTCACTCGGCCGTCTCCCCTGTCACGGAAAGTAATTTTCTGCTTGATTAATGCCTCTTTATTATTCCTGTAATTCTCATTGGAACGTAGGTTAATAGGATATTCATCCTCTCCTTTCTTGAATTTGGATACCTCCCAGCCATATTGGGCTGTACGGATAGCCATTGCGATATCCCTGGTATTGATTCCGAACAAACGAGCAGACTGACGATCAATCTTGACGGTTTGTTCAGGTTTTGCCAATTTCACATCCGCTTTCAACCCCTCTATACCGGGAATATTCAACTCGTTCAGGTACTTGATGATTTTTTGTGATTCAACCATCAGTCCCTCCAAATCCTCACTTGATAATTCGATATTAATCGGTTTTCCTGTCGGAGGGCCATCAGCATTCTGTTCCACAGCCACATTCACACCCGGATATTTTCCTAGAACAGTTTCGCGAATGGTTTCCATTGCATCCTTTGATGATAAATCACCCCTTTCGGCAGATGGTACGAACTGTACGGTCAGACGTGCCTTGTTCGGGGAAGACCCCGGATCCGGCGGGCCATTCGGATCAGCCGTACCCTCACCAATTTGTGTTAGGATAGACTCTATGATAGGCTGATATTCTTCCATTGCAGCCGTCACCTTGGTTTCCATATCCTTCATTACCGCATTGGTTTCCTCTATATCCGTTCCCACGTCCATTTCCACGAATGCATTGACATACAATGGATCGGCTTGAGGGAAGAAAATCTGCTTGGGAGGGTATGTTCCCAAAAGGGATATCGAAGCCATGAACAATACCAATGTTGAAAAGAATATCAACAAAGGCATGATACGGCCTTTCAGGGTAAAACGTATGAATCGGTCATATCCTTTCTCCAAAACGGGCAGTACCTTTCCTTGGAAGAAAAAGGAAGCAGGTCTTAGGAAAACGACATTAGCCAAGGTAATGATGGCCGCTATTCCAAGTAGATTCCTCAACCAATTCACGCCAGCCAATCCTGCCAAAACAGCTACTACTACCAAAGCCAGTACCATGACCAGACCATTAAGGAGTTTTCTTCTCCTTACAGCCTTGCTCTCTGCCCTCTCGTCAACCGTCATGAATACGGAAGTCAAAACCGGATTAATCACCAATGCCACAAACAATGATGATGACAATACGATAATGAGTGTAATTGGCAAATACTTCATAAAACTCCCCATCAATCCCGGCCAGAATGCCAAGGGAACAAATGCTGCCAATGTCGTAGCTGTTGAAGCAATTATGGGCCAAGCTACCTCACCTGCACCTCTTTTGGCTGCTACCATCGGAGCATAACCGTTCTGCATGTAACGGTAGATATTTTCCACAACCACAATCCCGTTATCCACAAGCATACCCAATGCCAGAATCAAGGAAAATAACACCACCATATTCATGGTCACACCCATTGTATTCAGAATGAGAATACCCATCAACATGGATAATGGAATAGCAATTCCTACGAAAGTCGCGTTTCTAATTCCAAGGAAGAATAACAATACCAATACTACCAGAATCACACCCGAAATGATGGAATTCTGTAGATTGGATACCTGATCCCGAGTTTGAATGGATTGGTCGTTAAATAAGGATACCTGCAAATCGGAAGGCAATATATTGGCTTCGGCATCCTTAATCACCTCCTTGATCTGGTCAGAGACAGACAAGAGATTCGCGCCTGAACGCTTAATTACATCACATGATACAACAGGCAATGCATAGGAACGGGCATAACTGGTTCGGTCTTCATAACCGAATACCACATTCCCCACATCCCTGATATATACCGGATTTCCTCTTTCATTTTTGATTACAATATTCTCTATCTCCCTTGAGGATTCGAATAGTCCGACAACCCTGACTGCACTCCTGAAACCATTACTAACAATCTCTCCTGCGGACATCGTTACGTTTTCTTGTTCGATGGCCTCTTTGATGTCGTAATAGGAAATAGCCCTGGCCTGCATGGCATTCAGGTCGAGAAGAATTTTCATTTCCTTTTCTACGGAACCCTTAATCTGGACTTCCGAGATTTCTTTCATCTTCTCAATCTCATCCTGAATGTATTCTGCATAGTAGCGCAATTCATCCACGGAATAGTTTCCTGAGAGATTAATGGTTACGATGGGAAGTTCAGAAAAATTCACATCCTGAACAATCGGATCCCTTGGCAAATCATCAGGCAAATCCGGCTTGGCCTTATCAATCGCATCCTTGACATCCAATAAGGCATCATCAATCAGGATATCCGAGTTGAATTCCACTTCGATGATTGAAAAATCCTGCATGGAAGTCGAATTGAAAGTCTTAACCCCATCTAAGGATTTCAGTTCTTTCTCTATCGGACGTGTAACCAGATTTTCGATATCCACAGCTGAGTTACCAGGATAAGGCGTATTGACGAAAATCGTCGGCATCGAAATCTCAGGATAGGTTTCCTTTGGAATATTATCGAATGCCAGAACACCAAATAACAGGATCATGAACGTAAGGAGGAAAATCGTCAATGTATTATCCACCGCCCAACTGGTCAGGCCAAACTCCCTGATTCCATGTTCGTCCTGATTCGTTTCTTGTTTTGCCACAGGTTCCTCGACAGGTGACTTGGCTACCGGAGGTTGAGTTACAGGAGCAACTGGCTTCTTGGTCACTTTCTTCGGCTCATTGCTAGGAGCCTTGGGTTCCTCCTTTTGCTCTTTCTTCTTAGGTGTATCCTTAGGAGGTTGCTCTTTCTTAGGCGGTTGGAGATTCTTGTTCTCCTCCTTAGGATTCTTATCCTTATTCTTATCGTTCTTCTTAGCCATTACTGTTTTCTTCTTCAGTTGGAGTAATCTCTACCTCGATTTTTTGTCCCTCTGTAAGACCTCTACCTCCTTTTGATATAATGAGTTCCTCACCATCAAGACCTCCATCCACTACTACAAATCCCTCAGAAGATGAGCTGGTTGAAACGAGTTTCTTCTTGACTTCTTCTCCATCACCATTATCCGATACCACAAATACATATTCATTTCCTCCAATATCCTGACGAATGAGTTCCTCTGGTACCATGACTGCATCCTTGATGGTTTCATCATTGACCATCATCATTGCCAATAGATTAGGCTTGAGGATACCTCCTGGGTTATTGAGGGTTACTTCCACATCAAATGTTCTATTAGCAGGATTGACAGAACGACCAATCATACTCACCCTAGCAGTGCGTTCCTCATCCAAGGATGGGAATTTGACAGTGACCTTTTGTCCTCTCTTGATTTCCTTGAGATACTTTTCAGGCAAACCCGCAACAACTTTCACCTGACTCGTATTCATTATCATCAGAATCGGAGAACCTGGCCCGGACATTTCGCCCTGTTGCAACATGACCATATCTATCACACCAGACACAGGTGAATAAACTGTTGCCTTAGTCGTTTGGAACCTGACAGTTTCTATGGACTTTTGGATGCTTTCCATATTATTCTTGGCTTGGAGATATTGCATTTCTGAACCAATATTCTGGTCCCAGAGCCTTTTTTGTCTTTCGTAAACCGTTCTGGCTAATTCAAGGCGAGTCTCCAATTCAGCAATTTGCTTATTCACGGACTCCATATCCAATTTAGCAACGACATCTCCTTTCCTAATGGACTGTCCCTCTCTCCAAGGCATGTGTATCAATCTACCTCCTGTTTCACTACTTGCCATAATGGGATCTTCCCCTTTCACAGCAGCCTGAATTTCTGCGTAATGATTAAAATCCTCTTTTTTGACTTTGATTGCTGTAACAGAAACGCGCTTGACTACAGTCGTATCCAATTCACCAACTCTCGTCTCGAGTCGTTCAACCAATTCTTCCAATCGTTTTTGGGATTGTTTTCCCTCTGAGAGTAATTTCCTCATACTCTCCAAATCCGTTGGTAACTCTTCAGGCAAGGTAACTACCAGCTGGGTCTTATCCACAGGTTCCTGACAAGCAACGATACTGACTACCATTAATAAGAATAACCACTTTTTCATTGTTATATTCCTTTTATCCGTTTATGGGAATGATTTTTCTGTCTTATTTTCCTAGGGCCTTGTCCAGATTAATCTTGGCTACAAGTACATCATACTTAGCATTGATATAATTGGATTGTGATTGATAAAGGGATTGTTCTGCTTGGGAGATTTCCAAACTGGAACCTACACCCTCCTTATATTTTATCCTTGTTGTATTGTAAATCTTTTCTGCCAATGTGAGATTCTTGGATCGGTCTTCCAGTCTATTCATGGCATTCAGATACTGTGTTCTTGCGGTCTTTACCTGAAGTTCGATTGCCTGTTCCAATTGGGTCTTTCTATTCTTGACCATTTCCAATTGCAAACTGGCTCTTTGAACCTTGGCTTTCTTATCAAATCCATCAAAAATGGGGACATTCAACTGAAGACCCACAACCGCATTATCAGACCAAGCTCCTTCACTAATTCTATTACCTTGTCTCAATACACCATAAGAACCAAATGCTAATAACTGGGGCAAATAACCAGCTTTGAAACGCTTAACGTTCAACTCATTAAGTGTGACAGCTGACTGTACTACCGTATAATCCGAACGCTCCCCATAATTAACGGGACCATTCAAATCATTATCAGAGGGTATCTTGAGCAGCGCATTCAAATCATCGCTCAATCTGATTTCCTGATGTACGGGATACCCCATTTGGAATTTGAGATAATTGGTAGCCAATTGATATTGGTCATCCAAATTTTCTACCTCAGCCATAAGATTCGCCTTAGTGAGTTCCAGCCTGTCTATGTCCAATTGCTCGGCAAAACCTGCCTTGTATAATTCCTTGGTCTCAAATAATAATTGTTCGATGGACTCCAAATTCTTATTCAGAATTTTCTTGTTTTCCTCAACAACAAGAGCTGGGAGATAAGCATCACGAACACTACTCATGACTTCATCCTTGACTTGTTCTAGTTGTAATTTGGATTGGTTGGTATACAATTTCGCCGCTTGTAATCCTACAAGGTAACTCCCATCGAATAACAAGGAACTTACTTCCAACTTGGCATTGAAACTATTCTTCACACCAAATGCCACTTCATTATCAAAATTCGGATTCGGCATGCCTGTGGCAGGGTCCAAACCAAACTCCTCCGGAAGTACGGTCACCGGAAGTTTGATGAATCTGGAATAATCCATCTTAAAATTGGCTTGCGGTATTCCAAAGGATTTGGCTTCCACTACCCTAGCATCCGCATCAGCTATATCCACCAAGGCATTTTTCACATCAATGTTGTTATTCACTGCATATGAAGCCGCTTCTACGAGTGAAAAGCTTCTAACATCATTCTTTTGGCTCCATATACTTGTAGAACAAAAGGTTAGTGTCAGCAAAAGGATAAAGATCTGTTTCATAGGACCTCTTTTTCTTTCAAATGTTTTTCTAATAATTCCAATCCCTTTTGGGATGCGATTCCATGAATATGATAGGAAAAGAATTCATTGAATAATTCCTCGACCCTATAAGTCGAACTAGGGAATACCTTATCATCCACAAGAATGAATGACTTCCCTACATAGAATTTGGCAATGATATCTGGTTGGATATTATCCCTATAAATTCCAGAATCAATACCCTTTATGATATTGTTCTTGATGACTTCAAACACGTATTCCTCATGCAAGGATTGGAATTCCAACCAAGAATCGGGATAGTATTTTTGTAAGTCATACATCGTAGAGGGATTGGCTTCCCTTAATTTAATGGATGTATGGCGGGCAATCATTAGCATTTCATGGATGGCATCCTTGGATTCCTTTGAAATAGCATCTATTTCCTTTTTCTCACTTTCCAAATGCATACGAATGACTTTTCGTATCAAGCCATTCTTGTTATCCACGAATTGGTACAATGTCTTCTTAGAAATACCCAATTGTCTGGAAAGATCATCCATTGAAACACTCTTTATGCCATATTTCATAAAGAGCTCCTTAGCCTTGGTCCATATCTTTGTATCCATACTCATTTCGGAGTGCAAAATTACAATAATAAAACCAAGGAAACTATACAAAGTTCTAAAGTTTCCTAAGTTTTCCCGACTTTAACACTTCGCCTTCAATGTGTATTCGGGACTTTCCCAAAATTCGATTTACGAATATTCACATTCATCCTATTGAGACCCAAAAGTGGTGAGGGAAACAGTGTAAATCATACCCTCAGAATAGGTGTACCAATGAAAAAGAATGCTTTCCATATGAATATGGAAAATAGGGACATACTACTTATGCTTATTTGGTATCTTTCATTCTTATTATCAATGACAATTCATGAATAGGAAAGTCTATCAGATTATAGGATTAATGTCCGGAAGTTCACTGGATGGTTTGGATGTAGCGTGGTGCGAATTCCATTGGGAAGACAACAAGGTCAGTCAATGGAGCATCAAATCTGCGCAAACGATTCCCTACTCTGACCAATGGCAGAACCGACTGGCTCAACTACCAGAACAAAATGCGCTCATTTATGCCAAAACCCACACGTATTTCGGGCATTATATGGGTACGCTGGTCAACGGATTCCTTGAGCAATTCGACGAATCACCAGATTGCATCGCATCACACGGACATACCATTTTCCATTACCCCAACCAATCGATGACAGCACAAATCGGGGATGGAGCAACCTTGGCAGCCATTACGGGTCTTCCTGTCATATCGGATTTCAGAACTCATGATGTTGCATTAGGCGGAGAAGGTACCCCACTTGCACCTACGGTAGACCACTATCTATTTTCTGATTATGACTTCCTCATCAATCTTGGAGGCATCGCTAATCTTACCCATCAAGGACAAGGAGAAAGGGTTGCTTTCGATATCAGCCCTTGTAACCAAGTACTGAATGCCTTATCCAATGAACTTGGCATGCCTTTCGACCCCGATGGCAAATACGCAAGAAATGGCAAGGTTATCCAAGCACTATATGACAAACTCAAGACCTACCCATTTTACAAAAAAGGATTTCCAAAATCATTGGACAATAGTAATATCAAGAAGCAGTTTACTCCTAAGGTACTCGCGTTCGATGGAAACATAGAAGACAAGTTACATACCTGTTGTGTAGTATTTGGTGAAGAAATTGCAAGGAACGTCAATCTGCTTTCCAAAGGCATCCATTCTTCCATAATGATAAGCGGCGGTGGTGCATACAATCATTTCCTTATTGAATGTATCCAAAGGCATTTGTACGAACAGCATCTCATTCATCCAATTAATGACGAAGTCATAGCATTCAAAGAAGCGTTATTAATGGCTTTACTTGGCCTATTGAGAATAGAAAACACCCCCAACTGCTTCAAAACCATTACAGGAGCTTCCATGGATTCCATCGGTGGGGCTATTTATCAAGGTACTAGAAAATTCATCTGATGAAAGTCTTCATAACAGGCGCTACCGGTTTGGTGGGCTCCTACCTCTCCAGATTACTACTACTCAAAGGCTATCATGTAATGGCATGTAAGAGACCTCATAGTAGCATGCGATTACTTGATGGGGCGGAACATGATATAGAATGGTCTGTCGGGGACATCATGGACCCATCCTATCTTCAAGAGATTCTTAAGGATGCGGATGCTGTCATTCATTGTGCTGCAGTGGTCTCTTTCTCCAAGGATGATAAGGAAAAAATGTATAATGTCAATGTTCAAGGGACTTCCAATGTAGTCTCTGCGGCACAGAGTTCTGGAATCAAAAAACTTCTATTTGTTAGTTCCATTGCGGCTATTGGTCGTACAATGGAAAACAAAATCGTTACAGAGGACAACACCTGGATAGACAGCCCTTACAATACTGACTATGCCAAGAGTAAATATCTAGCAGAACAAGAAGTTTGGAAAGGATACGAATCCGGGCTTAATGTCAGTATAATAAATCCGTCAGTCATACTTGGTGCAGGTGATTGGGATTCAGGTAGTGTAAAGCTATTCAAAACCATTAGGAAAGGGCTTAAATTCTATCCTATCGGTGCAACAGGAGTAGTAGATGTAAGAGATGTGGCCAAATCTCTCGTCATTCTTCTTGAAAGTGATAAGCACAATGGGCATCGCTTCATTATCAATGGCCATAATATGAGTTATTATGCCCTTTTTAAAACAATGGCCTCACATCTGGACACTGAGGCACCTAGCATTAGAGTTGGGAAATTATTCATACCACTGACTTGGAGAATTGCGAAATTAGTTGCTATGATCAAGGGAGTACACCCTACCATTACAAAGGATACAGCTATGACCTCATCCTTAACATTCATCTATGAGAACAGGAAATCAGTTCAAGAAATGGGAATGGAGTACATAATGTTTGAGAATACCATCAAAGCTGCTGCTAAGGCACTCATACATTTCGAAAAGACAGGAGAAAACAAAGTACTACCTTTTTAAATCCGATTCATTATTGATAGACTGAAAAGAAAAAAGCCTTGATGCGAATGCATCAAGGCTTTTCATATTTAGATAGTATATCTAATTAGTACTTTACAGGAGCAGAACCGCTAGTTCCGAATCCACTGCTAGAAGAAGATCCAGCCGCACCATCTGGAGCACCCATGTCAGTTTCACCATTACATACTCTGAACTCAACACGACGGTTGATGTAAGAAGAACCGTTAGTATCAACGATTGGAGTCTCCTCACCACCATAGTTCACTTTCAAACGTGATGGAGAGATACCGTATACCTGTACTAGGTAATCAACAGCATTCTTTGCACGATTGTAAGAAAGAGTTTGGTTGTAATTGTTAGAATTCAATCTATCAGTGTGTCCGATTGCTACTACACAAATTTCAGGACACTTCTTCATTACCTGAGCAATGTGGTGAAGTGAAGCCTTAGCTTCGGACTTCAAGTTTGACTTGTCAAGATCGAAGTGAATCATTGGCAAGAACCAATCTCCACAACCTTTCTCGATTACAGTAGTTCCACCACCTTGAACATCCCACTTCTGGTCCTTACCCAAAGCGATGATTTGCTCTCTTGTCAAACCTGGCTCAGGCATTTCAGGAGCTGGAGCAACACCTTTGCTGTCCACACCAGAAATCAAGTTGTAAGGAGTGTAAGGCTCTTCGTCCTCATCGTCGAATACACCGTCACCATCGCTATCCAAACGACGACCCTTAGTGTCAACAGCAGCACCTTCTGGAGTATCTGGCTCTTCATCGAAGTTATCCAATACACCGTCACCGTCTGTATCTTTCAATTCAACCTTGTCTCTCTTCAACTGAGCGATATCCTCCATTGGAGCCCTTAGTGGGTTAACCCAATACAATGGCTCAACTCCTTCCTTAGGATTCAAATTGAAGTTAATCTTCAAGTTTGTGAAGTGAGGAACATCAACGTTACGTCCTCTATCGTGACCATCAAGGTTATCATTCAATGATACCAATGCTTGGTGCTCAAGAGCGATGTTCAACTTCTCACTAAACTTGTAAGAGAAACCAAGACCAACATCAACAGATGGCATTAGTGAAGCAGTTGCGCTTCTCAACAAGTTAAGGTTTGTAGCTGTCTGAACATTTGCAGCAGAACCTTGTCCATTTGAGTAGACAAACTCTGTTTCGTACGAATCATCCAAGATATCCTTGATTGCATCCAATTTAGTTGAATTGAACCAACCTCCGATACCTGAAGTTTCATTGATATTCAATACAGCTTGCATTCCAGGATTACCTCCATCTTGGTAAGCTCCCCCGTCATTGTTTCTTACGTTAGTCTTACCCTTGTAGTACAACAAAGATGGACCAGCGAATGCATAAAGATTCCACTTATTGCTTTTCTTGTGGAAAAGAATGTTGGAAACATTAGCAATGAAGTGACCGGAAACCCAACCAGTGGTTGTTTGATAGTTTCTGTAAAGAGTAGACTCGTTGTTATAACCGAATCCCTGCCATACAGGTCTGTTGATCTGAATACCAGACTGTCCGAAATTGGAAATTCTTGTATCCAAACCAGTATTTCTTCCATAGACACCCTGTACCCTCCAAGACATGGTGTAGTTGAATGCTCTTCTAACGTGAAGACCAACTCCAAAACCAGGACGAGTGTAAACGTCACCGTGGATGAAATGATGTCCTAAGCTTAAACCAATTTCGGTACCGTGCTTAGGTTTTGGCGGAAAATAATTATCCGACAAATCGGTTTTCTCTTCATCTTGGAAAGATGTTGATCCTTCGTAAGATGGTACGTCTAAACTACTTTGCGCAAAAGCGAATGTAACGCAAAACAGCAAAACCAACAAAGCGTAAATTCTCTTCGTCATAGGGTTTTACTTTGATGATTAAAAAATAAGGTGTTTCTAAATATAGTTATCAATTGAAGTACAAATCTATTGTTTTTTTTCTTTGATACAAACATTTGAATCGTTTTTTTGCCACGAATACCCCCAAGTCAAAGCATATTGAGAGATATTTTTGTGACTAAACTAACTTTTTCAAAGCCATCTCCAGAGCTTTCGTTGAAATGTTGACCAAAGCAGGGTTCTCTTTATGGATTTCCAGGATGGCTTCCCTGATGGTTTGCGACACATCACCGAAGATGGCTTTATCTGTCATGGACACATCTGGTTGCATCAAATAAGCAAAAACCCTAGCCATTCCACAATTGGCAATAAAATCAGGAATAATACTGAATTGGGTATCTGCGAATCGGGCTGTTGGGCCGAAGAATACCTCATCATCAACGAATGGAACATTGGCACCTGCTGCCATGACCTCCAAATTTCCTTGGATCATTCTATCTACCTGACCTCTCGTCACGAGTTTTGATGCTGCACCCGGAATGAAGATATCCGCTCCCAAATCCCAAATCTGATCATTAGCCTCCTTAAAGGAGATCATATCCGGCGAATTGAGTTTGTTTCCTTTCTTATTGATAAACAATGATTTCACCTCATCGAAAGACATTCCATCTTTCCTTATGATTCCTCCATCCTTATCAACAATACCTACGACATTAGCACCCGCAAGTGCCAGATACACTCCGGCAGCCGAGGCTACATTTCCCCAGCCTTGTATTATAACTTTTTTACCTGCAATAGTCGTGCCCTTATATATATCGTAGAAATGTTTCACTGATTCCGCAACTCCATAGCCGGTAATCTTATCCGCCACCGCATATTCCCTGTTACCATCAGGGACATAAAGCGGATCCTCCACAATTTTCGCACACCCTTGTCTCAACTGGCCAATTACCTTAATCTTGTCTCCTTCCCTCAAATGGAAATGACCATTCACTATCCCCTCCTGCGGATGCCAGAGTCCCAATTCTTCCGTAATCGGAATCACATCCTTGATCTCATCCACATTCATATCGCCACCAGTACCATAATAATTCTTCAAGATAGGGTAAACGGCCTTGTACCATTTCTCAAGAACCAATTCCCGCCTAGGATCACGTGGATCAAAATTAATCCCAGATTTCGCTCCACCTATCGAGGGGCCACATACAGAAAACTTGATTTCCATTACCTTGGCCAATGATATGACTTCTTCCTTATTGAGACCAAGTCTCATTCTGGTACCACCTCCAGCTGCACCATTCCTCAACGAGTTAATCACAACCCATCCAGATGCTCCTGTTTCCTCATCATTCCATTCGAAGACAACCTCAGGCTTCTTACTCCTGTATTTTTCTAATAATTTTTCCATGCTACTTGGTTAAGATTGGGTGCAAAAGTACGAATAAGCCATACCTGTTCTACTTAATTCAGATTAATTTTATGAAAACTTGAAGTAATTTTTCATATTTTCCCACTTATGCTTGATAACTGGTTACATCCCATCAATCCTACGGATATTGTTGCTCAGAATGAGTTGCAAGAATATGCTCTTTTACATCATATAGATGTACATTCTGGCCATCACTTCCCCTCATTGAAAGATACTCAGGTAGCTATCATAGGACTGGATGACCATGCCAATCACATCAGGCGTTTCCTGTATCAGTTATCCTGGCACTTCAAATCACTGAAATGTGCTGACTTAGGGAATATCAGGAATAAGAATGACCACTTCATCACACAGGCCCTCACAGAGTTGATTGATGGGGGAATCACACCGATTATTATTGGTGGCAACCATGTCAAGGCCATTCCACAATTCCTTGCACACAAAGGTGTAAGGCCATATAGCAACATTGCCCTTATCAGTGAATTCATTCCATATCTGGAAAAGACATCCAATGAGAAATTCTATCTGAAAGAATTGATTGACAAATACAAATCTTCCATATTCAACATCAGTTTTCTCGGATTCCAGAATCATTTCTGCTCTCCCCATATTGGAAAATGGATTGATGAGAATCGGTTTGATGGACTGAGACTAGGTAAGGTGAAGTCCAATATTGAGGAAGCAGAACCTGTCATCAGGGATGCGGACATGCTGATATTCCAACTGGATGCGCTGAAGCATTCGGATTGTCCGGGTATCATTTCTCCGACTCCTAACGGATTACCTGCGGAAAAGGCTTGCCAGCTTTCCAGATATGCCGGAATGAGTGATAAGTTAGGATCAATCAGTATTTCTGGTTACTATCCCAAAACAGATATTGGTTTCCAATCTGCACAGTTGATTGCCCAAATGGTCTGGTATTTCATGGATGGATATGTGAATAGAAAAAAGGATTATCCCGTCACCAATACAGGAATGACTGAATACGTAGTGGATTTCAAGGACATTGACTATCAGATAACCTTTTGGAAAAGCAATCGAAGTGGTCGATGGTGGATGCAGATTCCGGTCAAGAACCTGAAAGGGTTAAACAGACATAGATTGATTCCCTGTTCTTATCAGGATTACAAACTTTCGTGTTCAGGTGAACTCCCGGAACGTCTTCTCCTTGCACTTGATCGTTTTAGCTGATTAGTTTTTCCAGTCGTATCCCTCTTGAACCTTTGATTAGGAAAGCGGTATCATTATGAGTCGTCCAGTCCCAGACTTCTTTCAGATCGTTGATATTCTTGTACGAATTAGGTGAATCATCTACTTGGGTGAATTCATTCCCCACCGTATAGACCGCATTAAAATCCAATCCTTTGGTTAATTGTAGAATGGATTCATGTTCTTTTTCGCTACCCGCTCCCAGTTCCAACATATCCCCAATGACCAAAATCTTTTTTGCGGCATTCATCTTATTGAAGTTCCTAATGGCCGCTGACATACTTGTCGGATTGGCATTATAGGCATCCATAATGATTCTGTTGGTTCCCTTTCTTATCAGCTGGGACCTGTTATTCTTTGGTTCGTATTGTTCTATGGATTGTTTGATTTTATCCCCGGAGACATTAAAATACCTACCCAATGTGATGGCTGTAAGTAAATTCGGGAAATTATATGCACCTATTAATTGACTCTGTATGTCAAGTACCCCAGAATCGGATCCAAAAGTAACTTCCAAGAAAGGATGCGCTCCCATATTTTTGACTCCCAAGCCTATCGTGCTACCATAACCAATGATTTCCCTGCATCCCGAAGCCATTTCTGAAAGATGCGCTTCTTCCCGATTCACGAATGCGATTCCATTATGCGTGGCAAGATGGACATACATTTCTCCTTTTCCCTTGATAACCCCCTCAAATCCTCCGAAGCCCTCCAAATGGGCCTTTCCTACATTGGTGACCAAACCATGATTCGGATGGGCTATCCTACATAAGAATTCGATTTCTTTCTGATGATTGGCCCCCATTTCTATGATGGCTATTTCCGTATCCAGTGGCATGGCCAATAAAGTGAGGGGAACCCCAATATGATTATTGAAATTCCCTACCGTACAATGCACATTATAGGCAGAAGAAAGGACTTCGCGAATCAGTTCCTTGGTCGTTGTCTTACCATTAGAACCTGTAATCCCTATAACCGGAATATTGAATTGCTTCCTATGATAATGGGCCAATTCCTGTAGGGTCTGAAGCACATTTTCCACTAGGAAATAAGTACCATCATCCTTATAGTGTGCTTCTTCATCCACTACGGCAAAGCGTGCACCTTTTTCCAAAGCTGTATCTGCGAACTGATTCCCATTGAATCTTTCTCCTTTGAGTGCAAAGAATATACTCCCATCCTTAATATTCCGGGTATCCGTAGTCACTCCTGTAGAGGAAAGGTAAGCCTCATACAAATTCGTCAATTCCATTATTAATATTATTTCAATAAAAAAGCCTTCATGCAATATGCATGAAGGCTTTCATATTTCCTATCAGGATAGGTTATTATTTGTACTTACGCTTGGTTTTTCTGATACTCTTCTTTCCGAAAGAGTTACCACCCTTGATTTCATTACCACCTGGGCTACCAGTTCTGGTCATTGCACAACGGAAACCAATCGTACGATCAGATTTATCTTCTTGCTTGAAACGACGTGCGCCCGGTGCCATCCAATATGCCCTATCAGCCCATGAACCACCTTTTACAACACGTGCCTTATCATTGATAAGTGTAGACTTTCCATAGTCATAAGCTACTTCTGATTCCTTATCACCATCCAAATAATCATACACCTTACCTTTCTTATAGTTCTCACGCTCAGCAACCTCATCATCTTCTACATAACGGTAACGAAGACGTCCGATACTATCTTTCTGGACAGGAGCACCATTCTCATCCAATTCCTTGGTTTTGAAGATACCACCACGATAAGAGTTCAAATCATGATTCTCAACATCCCTCAAGGAAGTCGAAGTCAAAGGACGATAAAGGTCCATAGTCCACTCACTTACGTTACCTGCCATGTTATACAAACCAAAATCATTTGGCATATAAGCTCTTACAGGAGCTGTAATGTGTGCGTTATCATTCAATTTTCCAGCCATACCCATATAGTCACCACGTCCTCTCTTGAAGTTAGCAAGGATTTGGCCTTGGTATCTGTTACGAGTTTGTTCTCTTACAGTGTTTCCATTCCAAGGATAAAGACGACGGTCAGAAATCCTTTCATCCTTAACGGAAGTTTGGTTTCCTTGTAGTGCCAATGCTGCATATTCCCACTCAGCTTCCGTAGGAAGTCTGTAAGATGGAAGCATGATACCATCCTCGAATTGAACTTTTCTTTCTCCACCAGTTCTCAAATCAGGAAGGTTCTTACGAACAGATCCCTCATATTGACCTGCCAGATATGCCTCAGTATTGAAGTTATCCTCATCCTTTTGGTCGGAATTCGGATCCAGAATACCACGCTCGATAAGAATCATCTCGTTCACACGGTCAGTTCTCCACTTAGCATATTCATTGGCTTGTAGCCAACTCACACCCACTACAGGATACATATCATATGCTGGGTGACGGAAGTAAGTTTCAACGAAAGGCTCGTTGTATGCCAATTCTTCCCTCCATACAAGTGTATCAGGAAGTGCATTGACCTTTACTTCTGGATAGGATTCTCCGAACACTCTACCCAACCAGTATAAATATTCCTTGTAATCAATATTGGCAACCTCAGTCTCATCCATGTAGAATGATGAAACGGTTACCCTTCTAGGAATGTTATTCCATTCGAATGTAACATCCTGTTCAGTTACACCCATCATAAACGTACCACCTTCAACCAAAACAAGGTTAGGGCCTGTAGCCTGACCTTCATAGTCACGCTTTTCGAAACCACCCCATTCGGTGTCATTGTATTTCCAACCTGTTGTGGAGGAACGTTCTTTTTTACCACAACTAGAAGATGCTACAACTAGTACTAATAATACTAATCCAAAACCAAAAAGATTCTTCATTGCAAGCTTAGGTTTTCTTTTCCTGAGAAAATAGACGAACAAATATAATCAAAAACCATTCCCGGTAAAGTTATTACCGGCAAAAAATCCGAGTTAGCTCATTTTTTCAATCTAACGGAACAATTGGAGGCAATCATTGTAGTCAATAGGCCTCTTTCGCCCGTTATCAAAATTGAGTAAAATGCTAATTTCATGGGAGCCATTCGACTCTGAGCCCAATCTGGATATGGTAAAGTCATAACTATATCCAATCTTAAAGATGCTCTGGTTGAATCCAATTAGGAATATGGCTGCATCCGCATTAGAAAAGGTATGTCTGTACCAAGCTCCACCAAAAATCGGGCCTACACCCACATAAGTACCAAGATTCACTTGTTGGAAGTTACGTTGCTTGGTATACATGATGTTCGGTGATATGAACGTGGAAAATTTACTCTTATTGTCCCTTGACAAAGAAATCTGTGCACCACCATGCAAACCGAAGCGCATTGGCAGTCCATCTATCAGATTCTCATTGATTTCGAGTATACTTTCGTTGGGTGTATTGATATGGTGTAATGATACACCTCCATAAAACATTTTGCTGTAAATCATAAGACCTGCTGACATATCCAGATAACTTTTGGATAATTGTTCCGGTCTTTGTTCCTCACTGATGGAAACCTGTCCATCAAATGGATTTAGTTGGTCCAAAAATACCAACTTATCCCAATCCAAGCTCGTTTGGTACAAACCTGCCTGGATTCCTCCCTTTACGAACAATTCATCCGTAATTGGTAATCTATATGCGTAAGTCAGATTGAAACTTCCGGTATTATAAATACCATCTCCTGCCTGATCATACAATATGGAAAATCCTATTCCACTTCTCAATCCCTCAAAATATTGGTCATAGGAAGCACTATAGGTTGTATATGCGTTGAATATAGAGGACCACTGGTTTCTATAATTCAATGCAATCCGGGGAGAGTTCGTTGTACCGGCAAAGGCAGGATTCAATTGCAAGGGAGCAGAATAGAATTGGCTCAACACAGGATCCTGCGCCAACAAGCGTCCTCCAATTGACATAAAGCAGATTATTAACAAGGAGGTGACAGCGATATGTAAACTTCTACTCATAAATAAAGGTATAGTAGCCTATATTAGGTATTGTTTTATATTAGTCGGCTTAGCCGTTATTCCACAACTACAAGTGTTGGAAGAAAATAACAGGATAAAAGTTTCTTATTGTATCCTAAATGAACAATACAGCATTTTATTTAACGTTTCTATAACACTTGCGGTTAGTTTGTACATCCATTTAGGATTATAACGCACAAATATTCAGACAGAGATGCAATATATGAAGAAATTGATTCTACTTATCCTTGTTAGCGTCTGCTTAACGTCATTATCAGCCCAAGAGACCTATTCCATAACGGATGAATTGAATTGGCAATCCATAACTGAGGAACAAATCTCTTTTGAGGGGGCTTTTACAACCAATGACGCAGAGCGGCTACCGGTGTATATGTACCGATTCCCCGTTCCGGGAAACGGTACTGTCTCTGCCAGAATCATCAGCGCCGATTTTGAGGAAGCAGAAACAGATATCACATCCAACCAAATCCTGGATTATATCAAAATAGAATCAAGGGTAGAATGGGATAGGAAGAATGCATTCGGAAGAATTTCATTCATCCCGCTTCGGGACGGTAATAACGGGCTTGAAAAATTAACCTCATTCGAAATATCAATTGATTTTTCACCAATAGCACCGACCAATAGCCCCAACACAAGAGACAATACCTATACTTCAGCCTTATCAGATGGAGACATCTATAAATTCTCCGTCAGTGAGTATGGTATCCATAAACTAGATTTTGCGTTTTTAGAATCCTTGGGCATGTCTCCCGGTTCCATTAATCCTCAGAATATCCAAATCCTTGGAAACGGAGGAGGTGAACTTCCCGCTAAGAATAGTGATTTCAGATATGATGACCTACAAGAAAATGCCATTTTCATAAGTGGTGAGAATGATGGTTCATTCGATAATGGTGACTACATTCTATTCTATGCAGAGGGAGCAGATAAAAGAACCTTTGATGAGGATGATGCTGTATTTGACATTGAAAAGAATAAATACGATGACAATAATTATTATTTCATCAAAATCGGTTCGGAAAATGGATTGAGAATCAGCAATGGGAACAATCCCGGCTCGGCAACCTACAATAGTTCTTCATTCAATGCTTATCAGAAACTGGAACAGGAAACATACAATGTTCTCCATGAATACCTGCATGCATCAGGTTCAGGTAGCCAGTGGTATGGCGACAAGTTCGACTTGGTGAATGAGCGAACTTACAATTTTAATTTCCCCAATATTGATAATGGTTCGCCATTACAATTCGATATCGGAATGATTGGCAGAAAGAATGGTAGCCAGTATATCAATGCAGACGATTCTTATTTCTTTGCTAGTATCAATGGTGAACAGTTCCAAAGTTCCGGCATGAATGCCACGAACATGAGTAATGTGGAAGCCAGACATGCCAATGAGGGATATGCTACAGGTAGTATCACTCCTAATGGAGAAAATATCAGCGTAACCATCCGTTACGATTATCCGGGAGCAGAAGGATGGTTGGATTACATCCTACTTAATTGCAGAAGGGCCTTAAGGTTCAACAATGAACAGCTTACATTCAGGGATATCAATTCCGTCGGACAATCCATTACCCAGTTCCAAATTGGACAATCCAATGGTAATATGGAAGTTTGGGATGTAACAAATCCTTTGAACCCCATAAGACAAAGCACGGATCTTTCAGGTAGTAACCTAACATTCAATGCTACTACGAATACCCTAAAGGAATTCATTGCATTCGATAACACCACTGGCTTCAAGACCCCCACTGCTATTGGTCAGATTGAGAACCAGAATCTGCACGGTATTGATAATGCGGATGCGCTTTTGATTTATCATCGTGATTTCGAAGCTGCAGCCAATGAATTGGCTGCCCACAGGGAAGAACATTCAGGTATTAGTGTTGCCTTGGCTGAAATCAGTCAGGTCTATAATGAATTCGCTTCGGGCTCCAAGGACCCACTAGCCATCAGGGATATGGCAAGGATGCTATTCGAACGTTCGGATAATTTCAAGTATCTCATCCTATTCGGAGACGGTTCCTTCGACTATAAGGACTACTATGAAGAAATCGAATTCAATCCCAATTTCATTCCCGTATATGAGACAGCAGAATCACTTGCACCTATACAAGCATTCCCAAGTGATGATTACTTTGCCTTGTTAAGCCCTGACGAGGGGGATGACCTGAGGGGTGCCTTGGATATCGCGGTGGGAAGAATTCCCGTAGCCAGTAGCTTGGAAGCAAATAATGCAGTACAAAAAATCATACAGTACGATAAAGACCCCGAATCCCTAGGAGACTGGCGGACTCGTATCACATATGTTGCTGATGATGAGGATTCCAATACCCACATCAATCAAGCTGATAGGATTGCGACCATCATTGATACGACCTATCATGACTTCAATATCAATAAGATATACTTTGATGCATTCCAGCAGGTATCCTCATCAGGAGGAAATTCCTATCCCGATGCAAAAGCTTCCATCAATAGTTCCATTTTCAAGGGACAACTCATTGTCAACTATCTAGGACATGGAGGCCCAACTAGTTGGGCACAAGAACGGGTTTTACAAGAATCCGATATCAACAGTTGGCAGAATAAGACCAAACTACCATTGTTCGTAACTGCAACTTGTTCGTTTACATCCTACGATGATCCGTTGAGAGTCAGTGCAGGAGAGAAAGTATTCATCAAGGAAAATGGAGGAGCTATCGGATTATTCACCACTACAAGAGCCGTATATTCTTCCTCAAATGAAAGATTGACAAGGGAAACCTTTGAGAACTTATTCGAAAGGGTGGATGGTGAATATCCTCCCTTGGGTGAAATCCTAAGAATTGCCAAAAACAGTAATTCTGCCGATACCACAGATACCAATGCAAGGAAATTCACATTGATTGGCGACCCGACCCTGCATTTGGCTATCCCGAAGCACGATGTTGTAACGACTGCCATCAATGGTCAACCACTATCTGCCTTGGATACCATTTCGGCATTGGAACAAGTATCCATATCAGGCTTCGTTGCTGATGGCAATGGTAATAAATTGGATAATTTCAATGGTGTGATTTATCCAACGGTCTATGACAAGAGTCAGGAGATTTCCACGCTAGCGAATGACCCCGGTAGTAGTGTCAGGCAATTCGGTTTACAAAAAAATATCATCTTCAAAGGAGCTGCTAGTGTATCCAATGGCGAATTCACATTCAGTTTCATTGTACCAAAGGATATCAATTATGAGTATGGTTTGGGTAGAATCAGTTATTACGCCAGCGACGGAGCGACTGATGATGCTGCGGGTTCATATGAAAGATTGGTTATAGGAGGAACATCCACGGACCCAATCGAAGATGATAATCCACCATTGGTGGAAGTATTCATGAATGATGAGGAATTCGTATTCGGAGGCCTAACGAACACCAATCCCATCCTATATGTGAAGTTATCCGATGATTTTGGAATTAATGTTGCAGGGACAGGTATAGGTCATGACCTCACTGCCGTTTTAGATGACAACAATCAGGATATCATTGTCCTGAATGATTTCTATGAAGCAGAAGTCAATGATTTCAAAAAAGGCGAAGCCCGCTATCCTTTGAATGACATCAAACCCGGAAGACACACCATCAGGGTTAAGGGATGGGATATCGCTAATAATTCTGGTGAGGGTTATACGGAATTCGTGGTAGCCGAGGATGCAAATATTGCCTTGGACCATGTTCTGAATTACCCCAATCCTTTTACGACAAATACAGAATTCCAGTTTGAACATAATCTCGCAGGACAAATGCTACGGGTGGAAATACAAATTTTCACTGTTGCCGGTAATCTCGTCAAAACCATTTTCGAGGATGTCTTTGCAGATGGAAACAGAATCACAGGCATCCAATGGGATGGAACAGATGATTACGGTGACAAGATTGGTCGGGGTGTTTACCTCTATAAAGTTACAGTTGGTAATTTCAATGAGGAGAATATTAACCAATCTACAAGCAGCGAATTCCAAAAATTAGTCATTCTTAAATAAATAATTATTTTTGGCGGACAACTTGAGAAAAAGATTCTTAATGAAATCACTTATATGAACTAAAATTTACCCAAGTTTTTATAAATCGTATATTTGCAGACTTTAAATAACAATTGAGTTATGAAAAAAATTCTTTGGGTATTTTTTACTACCCTACTATTAACACAAAGCAATGAGTTATTAGCTCAATTCGATTGCGAATTCAATGTACAGACCGGTGAATATATCAACCCCAGTACAGGTGGACCATGTATCAACACCATTATAACTGCTGTACCATTTCTAAGAATCACCCCTGATGCTCGTTCAGGTGCTATGGGAGATGTAGGTATTGCTACATCTGCTGATCCGAATGCCATGCACTTCAACACTTCCAAATTACCATTTGCGGACAGTGATTTCGGTGTTTCCGCCACATATACCCCTTGGTTGAGGGCCTTGGGTTTGACAGATGTCTATATGGCCTACCTATCAGCTTATGGAAAATTTGGTGACCGTGGCGAACAAGCCGCAGGTGTCGGACTTAGATATTTTTCCCTTGGACAAATCAATTTCACCAATGACAATGGTGATCCTCAAGGAACGGGGCGTCCAAATGAATTCGAATTGAGTGGTACTTATGCTCGTCAATTATCTGACAATTTCTCTGTAGGAATTGCAGCTAAGTTCATTTATTCCAATCTTGCTGCTGACCAAGTAGTGGGTGGTATAGAAATCAAGCCTGGTATCACTGGTGCAGCTGATATTTCATTCACTTTCACAAAACCGCTGAAAATGGGTGGAATGAAAGGACGTACCACTACAGGATTGGCTATTACCAATATTGGTCCTAAGATTACCTACACCAATTCCATCAACAAGGATTACATCCCTACCAATCTGGGATTGGGTACAGCTCTTGAATTGGACTTGGATGAATTCAACTCCCTTACATTCGCCTTGGATTTGAATAAGTTGATGGTTCCTACCCCACCAATTGACCCTGTGGATTTAGATCCAGCTGATGGCCAGCCAGATTACAAGCAACAAGGTCTTATCGGAGCTATGTTCAGTTCATTTGGTGATGCTCCGAATGGTTTCGGTGAAGAAATGAGAGAGTTCTCATTCTCGGCAGGAGCCGAATACTGGTATGATGAGCAATTCGCAGTAAGAACAGGTTATTATTGGGAACATCCTACAAAGGGTAACCGTCAATTCTTTACCGTAGGTTTGGGTGTGAAGTACAGTATCTTCGGATTGAACTTCAGTTATCTTGTACCTACTTCCAACCAAAGGAATCCTCTGGACAATACACTTAGATTCTCCTTGTTGTTTGATTTCGGTCAGGCAGGTGAATCGGGAGAGTTATAAGACTCAATCGTAATCTAGAAATAAATCTTAAAAAAGGATGATGCTTCGCATCATCCTTTTTTGTTTACTTTGTATACAGACAAACCAACTGATATGCAAAGAAGAAAATTCCTTGAACTCATGTCTGTCCTCGGAACGGGAACAGCATTATTACCATCACTACCATTTACATCCCTTATGAATGACCCACTAACCAAATCCGCATTCGGAAAAGACTTCAAATGGGGCGTAGCCACCGCATCCTATCAAATCGAGGGTGCTTATAATGAAGATGGGAAAGGCCTGAATATATGGGATGTCTATTCCAACAAAAAAGGAAAAATAAAGGATGGAAGCAATGGAAATGTTGCTTGTGATTTTTATCATCGGTACAAGGAGGATATTGGAAATATCAAGGCCATGAATTTTGACGTATTCCGTTTTTCAACGTCATGGTCAAGGGTACTTCCCCTAGGAACAGGAAAAGCGAATCCCAAAGGATTGGATTTTTATCATCGTGTCATTGATGAATGTCTGGAACAAGGTATAGAGCCCTGGATTACACTCTATCATTGGGATTTGCCCCAAGCCCTACAAGAAAAGGGTGGATGGTGGAATCGGGATGTTGTGGATTGGTTTGCAGAATATGCCGATTTGGTCACCCGTACCTATGGGGACAAGGTCAAGAATTGGATGGTCCTCAATGAGCCTGCGGCTTCCACTGCGCTGGGACATCTGGCAGGAATCCATGCTCCCAACAAGATTGCTCCTAGAAAATTCCTAGCTACCGTACACCATACCACGATGTGCCAAGCCGAGGGAGGCAGGATTATCCGTAGGAATGTCAAGGATGCCAATATTGGCACTACATTCTCAGCATCCCATGTTACGCCGAAGAATGATAAACCAAGGAATGTCCGAGCTGCGCATCGAATGAATATCCTATTGAACAGACTTTTCATTGAGCCGGCATTGGGAATGGGGTATCCTACTGAGGGATGGAAATATATTTCCAAGATAAAAAGACACATCAAGGATGGGGATATCGAAAAATTAAAATTCGACTTCGATTTCATTGGAGTACAAAATTACACCCGTCATATTTCGAAGCATTCGCTACTGCCGTTCGTATGGGCATTCGAAGTAGCTCCGGAAAAAAGGGGGATTCCAGAAGAAGCCACCACAGATATGGGCTGGGAAGTATATCCCGAGGGAATCTATAAGGTACTGAAACAATTCAATGCCTATGAGAACTTACCTCCCATCATCGTTACCGAAAATGGATGTGCATTCCCTGACAAGGTCGAGAACGGACGTGTACATGACCCAAGGAGAACCCAATTCTTCAAGGATTACCTGAGTCAGGTATTGAGGGCCAAGAATGAGGGAATTGATATCCGAGGTTATTATGTATGGACCCTGATGGATAATTTCGAATGGCAAGAGGGATATCGTCCCAGATTCGGATTGGTGCATGTCAATTTTGATACACAGGAACGAATCATCAAGGATTCCGGACTTTGGTTTAAGGAATTCCTCCAATAATCCAACATTTGATTTATTCTGATTCTCGTTTTAAACCTTTACCTTCCATTCGAGTCTCAGATATAAACCGACGACAATTTGGAAGCCATTTCAATGAATCAACAACATCAGGATGACGAGATATTAGCCTTATTGGCTGATTCGGTTACTTATGAAAAAGGGTTCCGCCTTTTGGTAACCACTTATTCCGAAAGGATGTATTGGCAGATTCGGAAGATGGTACTGAGCCATGATGATGCGGACGATGTGTTACAGAATGCATTCGTCAAGGTCTATAAGAGCATCAAGAATTTCAAGGGAAATTCCAAATTATACACCTGGCTACACCGAATTGCCATCAATGAATCCATCACATTCCTGAATAAGAAGAAAAAACAGATGACGGCTTCCATTGACCATCCCGACCTGGGTCTGGCCAATCAGTTGAAAGCAGATCGTTACTTTGATGGGAATGAGGCTGAAGTCATATTACAGAAAGCACTTTATACCCTCCCGGACAAACAACGGGAAGTTTTCAATCTCAGGTATTATGATGAAATGAGCTACAAGGATATGTCGGCATTATTAGGTACCTCCATCGGAGCATTGAAAGCATCTTATCATCATGCATTGAAAAAAATTGAGTCGTATATCAAAGGGGATTAAACCTTTGTGTACAACTGTGGTCATAATTATAGTGAAAGTCTCATCATATGAAAAAAGACAAACACACAGAAAACGAAATTAATGATATCTCACCTTTCTTGAATGAACACCTCAAGAAAAGCAAGGGGGGATTCAAAATGCCGGAGGGCTATCTCGATGCTCTTACTGATCGAGTCATGGAGAATGTCAAGGAATCGGATGCTAAGGTCTTGGGTCTGGATAGCCAAACGACCATACCCTCTGTCAACAAGAGGAATCCGAGACGATGGTTAGCCGTGGCAGCTTCCGTTATGTTATTGGTCGTTGCTGGTTTCTGGTTGCTCAATTTCAATTCTGCATCGGAATCCCTTGCGGAAGCGGAACGTTTATCGGGTTTTTCCGAACAGGAGGTACTGAGTTATCTGGACCAAATGGAAGATATAGAACTGAGCGATTTGGTCGAAAGTGGAATCATTAACGAACTGGATGTTGACTTTAATGATGTATCCCAACTCACCGATGAGGATGAGGATTTGTATATCAATACCATTTTGGAAGACGACCTGAATGGCTAACCTAATTCACCAAAGAAATTATCGAACATGAAACATCAATGGATCATATGTCTTTTCTTCCTTTCCCTTGGGTTTGCCGCAATGGGGCAGAAAGAAGAAATGAAAGAAAAGGCCAAGGAAAAAATCGAGGCACTGAGAAAAGCCTACATCACGGACAAACTCGACCTCACAGATTCTGAATCGGAACAATTCTGGCCCATTTACGATGCATATAAGAAAGAGGAAAAGGCATTCCTCAAGGCCAACAAGCCCAAAAGGAAGAAATTTTCCGAGCTGACAGATGAGGAAGCAGAAGCATTAATCGAGAAAAAACTCATGATTGAGCAAAAAATCCTGGATTTAAAAAAGGAATATTTCGATAAAATGAAAACGGCTATTCCCGCTCGAAAAATCATTCGACTGGAGAGAGCAGAAAAAGGCTTCAGGATGGAAGTTATGAGAAGAATGAAAGACCGAAAGGAAAAAATGAGAGAACGCGGACGTGGAAACGGTATGCGACAGGATAGAGGAAACGATTAGATGAACCATCTATTCCAGTTGAAATGAAAAAGGAAGAAACCTCGGTTTCTTCCTTTTTCTTATTGTAATGGTTGTGATTGTTCCATTTGGAATTTGGGACAGCCACATCCTCGGTTACAGCTAGAAGTTGTAGCAACCACAAAAGCCAGTACAAGAACCAAGGCCAAATATTGATAAGTCTTTTTCATTTCAACTAACTTTATACTTTTCAAACGCAATTTACGGAAAATCATTATCCTATCGCAAAACAAAAACGCATATTAGTTACCGTACTGGATTGGGGATTGGGCCATGCTACTCGTTCCATTCCCATCATTAAGGCCATACTTCATCTAGGGCACCAGATTGTCATCGGTTCGGATGGTAGGTCCTTGGCCTTGCTGCGGAAAGAATTCCCGGATGAAATCCATTTGGAATTACCCTCTTATAATATCCGTTATGGTTCTTCCAATATGGTCATTAATATGGCATTCCAACTTCCCCGTATCACCTATGCTGCATTTGCGGAACACCTTAGCATTCGAAAATGGGTCAGGGAATATCAAGTAGATTATATCATTTCTGATAATAGGTTCGGATGCTTCCATCCAAAGGTTCCATCCTTTTTCATGACGCACCAACTCCAATTACAAATCGAGCAACGACTTGCCAGTTTCCTAGGCAATCAAGCCAATCGTTTTTGGATTCGGAGATATCATGAATGCTGGGTACCTGATTTTGAGGGTTCACCGAATATTTCGGGCGTACTCTCCCACCCCGCACCATTTGGTAATGTCCGGTATATCGGCCCCTTGACGAGGATGAAGAAACAAACGATTCCTAAGCGGTACTTAGCCACCATCATACTTTCAGGCCCTGAACCACAACGCACTTATTTGGAGAAAATCCTTTCGGAACAAGCCCAAGGAATCAAGGGCAATATCCTTTTGGTCAAAGGAAAAACCGAAGCATACACCCATGAAAAAAGGGGGAATTTGGAAACCATTTCCTACCTCACCTCCAAGGAACTCAATGAAGCAATCTGTGCTTCCGAAGTCATCATTTCCCGTTCGGGATATAGTACGCTCATGGACTTATCCGTATTGGGAAGCAAAGCTATCCTGATACCCACTCCTGGTCAAACCGAGCAGGAAATCCTCGCCCGACATTTTCATGAACAAGGAATTTTTCTGATGCAATCACAAGACAATATCAATTTAGCACGAGCACTTGAGGAAGTTCGGGAATACAAAGGTATGGTCATGCCATCCAATCATCAATTGGAAGATATATTGTCCGATTTACTAGGAAACTAGGAACTTCCTACTTGGTTGTTTTTCCATCATACCATCCTGTAAATACCCGATCCACGGGTTCCCATAATTCTATCTTATTCCCCTCAGGGTCCATAATATGGACAAACTTACCATATTCGAAAGCTTCTATCTCATCACAGACCTCTACTCCTGATGCCTTGAGTTCCGCAACCAATTCCTCAATATTCTCCACCCTGTAATTAATCATGAATTGTTTTTCCGAAGGCTGGAAATATGTGGTACTTTCCTTCATCGGACTCCAATTGAGATAATTTCTTTTGTCTGGTTCATCCGCATTCCTGAATTCAAATACAGAGCCGTATTCATTGGTGACCAATCCTAGGTTGTTGGCATACCATTCTCTCATTTTTTCAGGGTCCTGACATTTGAAAAAGATACCTCCAATTCCTGTTACTTTCTTCATCATGATATGAAACTATGTTCAATAATACCTGTGGCCTTATTAATCTTTGAATAAGGCCACAGGTAGGAAAGATACGGAATTGGGCTTACCGTTTAAAGATTTTATGACTTTCTCCTTGTCCATCCTCCAATCCGAGATGTATGAAATAATGTCCTGTTTGCCATTGATCCGTATCAATCACATCGACAAATTCTCCTTGGGGCAATTGTGATTCATAAACCAACCTTCCCAAGACATCCCTGACCGAAATATCCACAACAGTGGAATGATTGGGAATAGAGACATGAACGATGCCATCCGTAGGATTGGGATATACCTCCACATTCCTGAATGCCTCGATTTCGTCATTGGATGATGATAGATAGAAAGCGGTGGCGAATCCCAGATTATCCACTTGTATTTCACCGAATACATCATTCGACGGAACAGAATTGATAACTGCTCCCGTATTGGAATTGATGAGTTTCAATTGGAATCCGGAATCATCCGCTGTCCTCATGATGAGTGTACCTGTTCCTTGGTCAAACGCCACACCACCGACTGCAACCCCGGTCGTAAATCCCTCCAGAACAGGATCGGTACCGATGATTGTAGCATCGCCTGTAGCCAAATCTATCTGCGCTAGGTAATTCTTACGATACTGTTGGAATCCCGTTATGGTATCCACAATACTGGTATCCACCTCACTATATAAGCCTAATAGTTGGTCACTCACATTATCATATTCAAAGAAATTAATGATGGGTTCATTCGTATCATTGATGATAGGGGAACTCTCCACCGTTGCATTCTGGATATCCAGTGTATATAATCTTGATTTTTGGTTGTTGTCCACTCCCAAGAAGATATATCGCTTATTATTAGAATCAAAAGTGGACGAACCAATGGAGACGCCTAATAAATTGGGAATGGAAATCAGACTTTGGCTCAATCCATTATCCATATCCACTGTACCGAAATAGGCCGCATCGGCCGTATCGTCATAAATTACGCCATAGGTGGTTCCGGTCTCCAAGTCAAATTCCAATTCGATGACCCGCTCCACTGTCAGGGGTGATAATAGTGTTGCCTCATCATCCACATCCACTGAGAACAGTCGGTAATCATTCTGACTATCCGGGCCCCAATAAATGAATCTCCCATTCACATGGTCGAAAGTGGAAGAACCCGCAGCTACTGCAAAAGAATTCTGGATATTGAATAAGGGAGTGATGGCTGCCGTATAAGGATCAATCTGTACCAAATCCATGGAGATCGTACTTGGATTGGAGAAATCTCCTACCCCTTTGAGGCCATAAAGCGTAATGCTCTGCGCATTCAACTGAATCAGGAGAAAGTAAAGGGTAATAAAGGTAAAAATAGGTTTCATAATGGTTGTATTATTTCATAATGACATCAGTATCAAACCTTAAACAGCAGACTCCCTACTCTGTTCATCCCATTTTGACAGATATACTACCAATCTACTCCATACTTGGATTTGATTTCTTGTATTTCCTTGTATTCAGGTTTCTTCCCTAAAAACATTCTTTTTTCATTATGGAATTCCTTAAAACGAATCCGGGCATCATACCATCCCCTGAATAATTTCATGATCTTCATCCTCGAACATTTGTAATAATATTCGTGCGTTACTCCTTGGTAGCTGAATGTCATTTTTGAGTATTTCCTATAATCACTGTCCTTGATGAATGATGCCGTATTATAATCTATCCTTAGGCCTTGTATATCATCCAAATTGAATACGGCCACATTCTCACCATTCCTAATTGTTAGGGTTTGGGCATCTAATTCCAATACATTCTTATTCCTATAACCAAGAATATATCTTAATCCTTTGACGAGATAATAAAAAACTGCAAGGACAATGAAACAGCCCTCGAAATCGGCTTCTTCCATTATCCTACTGAACCAGCTGGGTTTTTCTTGGGTGGGTTGAATCTGTTGTATCTTGATGGAGTGCTTCATATTCCAAAAATAAGAGAGGTATGGTTCATAAACAACCATACCTCTATCACTTAGGTACCTGTCCAAAATTTCTCGTATATCCAAACTCGCCCTTTTAAAGTTATTCTACGTTAAAACATCCGCAGATAGCTTGCTATCATTGGATTTTCTGCCTTGACTAACTTCAAAATGACTTCGTTTCCATTATACGATTACTTTTACCCAAGTACTTAAATGTAGTAGGAACTAGTCCTTATTCACATTATATGTTTATGCATGTTCAGTTTCATACTGTT
>JAHDHL010000020.1:0-41095 GCA_020631355.1 Saprospiraceae bacterium
TTCATTATTCATTATTCATTATTCATTCCCAATAAAATCCCATGTCAAAATTCAATATCAATAAAACAACCAAGACTCGTAACCGAGCAGGTGGAGAAGCATACAAGCAAACACCAGAAATGCAATTGGCCTCTATTATGTTGACCAATTTTGCCCAGGATCAATTTTACCGTAAATCAAATGATACATTCAAGGAATTGAAAGAATTATTGGCTAAGGTAGATGCATCATTCGCTGCAAAGGCAGCCATCTATGCCAGAAAGCAATTCCATATGCGTTCCATTACCCATGTGATGGGAGCCGAGCTAGCGAAGCATACTTCTGGCCAATCATGGGCCAAGGCCTTTTATGAACAATTGATTGTTCGTCCGGATGATATGTTGGAGATTGCTGCCTACTACTTCGGCAAAGGAAATAAGACGATGCCTAATGCAATGAAGAAAGGATTTGCTGCTGCATTCGACCAGTTTGATGGATACCAATTGGCAAAATACCGAGGGGAGAACAAAACAGTCAAGTTGATTGATTTGGTCAATTTGGTACACCCGGTTCCGACCCAAAGGAATGCCAAGGCTTTGCAGGATTTGGTGAATGGTACACTGAAGAATACGGATACTTGGGAAGCCAAGTTGACAGAAGCAGGTAAGACATCCCAAACCAAGGAGGAAAAGGCTGAGAATAAGGCTGCTGCTTGGAGAAAATTGGTAGAAACCAATAAGTTGGGATACTTCGCCTTGTTGAGGAATTTGAGGAATATTGCCGAGCAATCACCTGATGTCTTGGATAAGGTATTGCTTAGCCTAGTGGATACCAATCGCATCAGGAAAAGTAAGGTGTTGCCATTCCGATTCCTATCTGCATTGGATGCCATTAATGAAGCGAATTTGGATACGCATGCCAGGCGTAAGATTCAGAAAGCCTTGAATGATGCCGTGGAGATAGCCTTGGCTAATGTTCCGGAATTCAAGGGGAACACCTTGGTGGTATTGGATGATTCAGGCTCCATGACAGGTAAGCGGGGTAAGCAGAAATCCCCTATAGAAATCGGTGCCATCTTCGCAGCTATGCTATACAAGAGTAATGAAGCGGATATGATGCGATTCTCTGATGATGCCTCATTCATAAAGCCTTACTTCGGAGATGCTGCCATGACCATAGCCAATGGTTTGATTCAGAATGCCAAGGCTGCAGGAACCAACTTCCACGCCATTTTCGAAAAGGCAAGAAAAGATTACGATAGGATAATCATCTTGTCCGATATGCAAGGGTGGATGGGTTACAATGCCCCAAAGGATGCTTTCAAGGAATACAAGAAGCGTTCGGGAGCCAATCCGTACATCTACTCTTTCGATTTGAGTGGATACGGGAGCCTACAGTTTCCCGAGGATAAGGTCTTTGCCTTGGCTGGATTCAGTGATAAGGTATTTGATTTGATGGCCTTGTTGGAGACAGACCGAAATGCATTGGTCAATGAAATCAATACAATAGAATTATAAAAATCTAAATAAGGAGGGTTTGATATAGGAGTCCCTGCCCAAATTGGGTAGGGATTTCCTATTTTTGGTGGCAATGAGTCCCTGCCAAGTAGAAATATGTGCCAATTCCCTGTTGTCTGCCCAGCATGCAAAGATAGGTGGAGCGGATAGAATTGAGTTGTGTGCCAACCTCCAAATAGGAGGTACGACTCCCTCACATGGACTTATTGAACAAGTATTATCCCTTGGAATCGAAACCCATGTTCTGATACGTCCCAGAGCAGGGGCTTTTGTGTATTCAGATGAGGAATTCGATGTAATATTATCTGATATCCGGTACTGTAGGGAAATGGGATGTTCGGGAGTCGTCATCGGTTTTTTGGATGAATATCATAATGTGGATGTGGAACTTGCGAAAGTTGCCATCGATATGGCTTCGGATATGGATGTGACTTTCCACAGGGCATTTGATGGTGTGGATAATCCAATGTTAGCCTTAGAGCAAATCAGGAATTTAGGGTATAAGCGAATCCTTACCTCAGGATTATCCATGAAAGCTATTGATGGAAAGGATATGCTTCAATCCCTCGTTCAAAAAGCTGATGGTAATATTCAGATTATGGCAGGTTCAGGAGTGAATTCTTCCAATGTTCGGTCCTTATTCGATATAGGAATAAGACATTTTCATGCCAGTTGTTCCACTGGTAAAAATATAGTTTTTCCCTCTGGTAACCCCGTTTTACAATCCTTTCATCAGGAACAGACTTTTTCTGATTTGAACCTGATACAGAGATTAGTTGATACCGTACAATCATTTTCAAAATGAGAATTTTAACCACATTCTTTTTCTTACTCATCTGTTTGTCTCTTTTCTCACAAAAAGAAAATATTTATCAATCATTGAATGAAAATTGGAAATTTAACTTCAAGGGGAAATGGTTGGATGCAGAAGTACCGGGAAATAATTATTCTGATTTAATCCGCCATGAAAAAATACCGAATCCATTTGTAGGGACGAATGAGGGAGAAGTACAATGGGTGAAAAATGAAATATGGGAATATGAATTAGTATTCGATACGGATATTGATTTATGGAATAAAAAGAAAAAGGAATTTATTTTTCATGGATTGGATACCTATGCAGAAGTATTTCTGAATAATAAAAAAATATTAGATGCTAATAATCAATTCAGGATTTGGGAAATTGATGTGACAGATATTCTGAAAGAAAGAAATAATAAATTAAATATTCGATTCTTACCTCCAATTCCTATTGAAAATAAAAAAATAAAAAAACAAGGTTATGAATTACCTGGAGGAACAAGGACAATGACCCGTAAGGCCGGATTTCATTATGGATGGGATTGGGGGATAACCCTGACGACAGCAGGAATATGGCGAAATGTGGAATTAATAGGTCATGATGGATTCCAAATAAAGGATGTTTATATCGAACAGTTGAAGATTGAAAAGGATAAGGCTTTTTTGCAAGCTCATATAGAATATGAAACAACTGTAATTAATCCTTTCTGTGAATTTATAGTCAACGGTATAAGTCATACTCAATTCATGAATGGGAAAAATGGAAAGGTTATCGTACCATTCGAAATTAATAACCCCAAACTTTGGTGGCCTGTAGGCCAAGGAACACCCTATTTGTATGAAATCCCAATTGAAGTCATTAGCCAAGGACAGGATTTGTTATATCAATCCAAGGAAAAGGTTGGTTTGCGCACCGTTGAGTTGGTAACGGATAAGGATAAGCTTGGAAAACAATTTTATTTTAAAATTAATGGCCAGGCACTCTTTATGAAAGGAGCCAATTATATTCCTCAGGACAATCTACAGAATCGGGTTACGGAGTCGCACTATAAGCGTTTGTTGCAGGATGTCGTTGATGCCAATATGAATATGATCCGGGTTTGGGGAGGAGGAATTTATGAGGAAGACCGTTTCTATGAATTGTGTGATTCAATGGGGATTCTTGTCTGGCAGGATTTTATGTTTGCCTGCGCTATGTATCCGGGTGATAAGGATTATTTGGAGAATGTGAGACAAGAAGCTGTGGATAATATCAAGCGACTTCGAAATCATCCGAGTATTGTTTTATGGTGTGGGAATAATGAGAATTCCGAGGGCTGGCACAGATGGGGCTGGCAGGATGCATTCAATAGGAAAGAAAAGAAAAAAGTCTGGAAAGCATACAAAAATAATTTCAAGAAGTTACTTCCAAGACTTGTTGAAGAACACACCCAACTACCTTATTGGGAATCCTCGCCCCAATTCGGTCGTGGAAATCCCAGGCATCAGTTTGAGGGGGATGCACATTATTGGGGTGTTTGGCATGATGCGGAACCCTTTGAGGTATTGGCAGAGAAAGTACCGAGATTTATGAGTGAATTCGGTTTCCAATCCTTTCCTCAGATGTCTACCATTATGACCTTTGCCGAAGAAAAGGATTGGTCCCTTGAAAGTGATGTGATGAATGGCCACCAAAAGCATCCGAGAGGCAATAAACTCATTAAGGAATATATGGAAAGGGATTATAAGGTGCCCTCGGATTTTGAGGATTTTGTTTATGTGAGTCAGGTTCTTCAGGCCGATGGTATGGCATTCGGCCTTTCTGCACAACGCAGGAACCAACCTTATTGCATGGGAACCCTATATTGGCAGTTGAATGATTGTTGGCCTGTCGCTTCGTGGAGTAGCCGTGATTATTATGGAAATTGGAAGGCATTACATTATGCGGCAAGGGATGTTTTTGCTCCCATTGCCTTTTCCTTGGATAAGGATAGTTTGGGATTGGATATATATGTTATTTCGGATAAGATTGAGGATATTTCGGATGAAATGCATCTTACGATAATGGATTTTTCAGGCAATGAAATATGGCATGAGACAAAGGATATTGAAGTCCGAGATCATTCAAGTAAGAAAGTGTTCAGGTTGGATTGGAAAGCATTGCAGAATTTTGATCCACAGTCAACTTTTATCCAATGTGAATTAAAGAAGAAAAATATAAAATCGATTCATTTCTTTGAAAAGACTAAGAACCTGAATTTACCAAAAGGTGAAATAACCGTTAATGTTACAGCCAATGAATTGGGCTTGGAAGTGAAATTGAAATCCGAATACCTAATGAAAGATGTGTATATCTACGGGGTGGATGGTAAATATTCCGATAATTATTTTTCCTTATTACCCAATAAGGAAAAAACAATATTTATCACAACGGATGCTAGGGGAGAAATTCAATTGCAAATCAATACAATGAATCAGATTCATGAAAAATATTAATTTAATATTCATTTTATTTTTATCCTGTATTTTATTTTCCTGTAATCAAGAAAATAAGGTCGAGGAAATTCATTTAATTCCATTGCCTAATAAATTAGAATTAAATGAAAAAGAATTTAATCTAAGTCAGGATATATTTGTTTCAGGTGATGAAATATTTGAAAATGAACTGGATTATTTAAGCCGGATTTTATCCATTTCCAAATCGGATAATGATGGCGAAATTCAAATTGAGAAAGTAAGTGATTATTCCGATGAGGAGTTTGATTTATCAATCAATGAAAATGGAATCATCATAAAAGCTACCTATCCCCAAGGAGCAATGCGGGCCATCCAAACCCTAAGACAAATCCTTCCACCAAATTTTGAAGCCAATCCGATTCAAAATGTAATTCTCCCAACCTTGGCCATACATGATTCACCTCGATTTCCTTGGCGGGGTATGTTATTGGATTGTAGTCGCCATTTTATGGAAAAGGAATTTGTAAAGCGATACATAGACTTATTGGCATTACACAAAATGAATACCTTACACTGGCACATTACAGATGACCAAGGATGGCGTATAGAAATCAAACAGTATCCCAAACTCACTGAGGTAGGTGCTTGGCGCACCCTCAAGGATGGCTCCCGATATGGAGGATATTATTCACAGGAAGATATCAGGGAGATTGTAGCCTATGCGCAAGAACGACACATCAATATCGTTCCTGAGATTGAGATGCCCGGTCACTGCACTGCGGCATTGGCTGCTTATCCTGAATTGGCTTGTACGGATGGTCCCTTCGAAGTGGAAACGGATTGGGGAGTATTCAAGGATATTTACTGCGTGGGAAAGGATACCGTTTTTGTATTCTTGGAAAATGTTTTGGATGAGGTGATGGAATTGTTTCCCTCTCCCTATATCCATATCGGAGGAGATGAAGTACCCAAATTCCGTTGGGAACAATCGGATATATGCCAAGCACTCAAAAAAAGAGAGGGCCTAGAGGATGAACACGAACTCCAGAGTTACTTCATCAAGAGAATAGAGAAATACCTCAATGACCACAATCGCCAACTCATTGGTTGGGATGAGATTCTTGAGGGAGGACTGGCACCGTCAGCCATCGTGCAATCCTGGCGGGGTATGGATGGAGGAATCCATGCAGCCCAAACAGGACACTATGCCATCATGTCCCCCACATCCCACTGTTATTTTGATTATGACTTGGATGCCATTGATATGAGAAAGGTTTATGCTTTTGACCCGATTCCAGAGGAACTTACAGCAGAACAAGCCCAGTTTATCCTAGGCGGAGAGTGTAATATGTGGTCGGAAAGAGCACCTCGGGAATTAGTGGATTCCAAGGTTTTTCCAAGAATCCTAGCTATATCCGAAATCTTTTGGACCAATAAGGACTTACAGGATTACGATCACTTTTATCAACGAGTACAAAATCATTATACCCGTTTGGATGCCCTTGGGGTAAACTACGGTTTTGAGGCCGTTCCGATTTCTTCGAATGTTACTTTCAAGGACGGAATATTCAATTATGAGTTGGTTTCCACTATCCCGGATGTGCATATCAAGTACAGTTTGGATGGTAAGGGATATGAACGTTATACCAAAGCTTTGCAATTGGATAAGACCACTCGAATCACTGCTGTGGGCACAAAGAATAATAAGCCTTACGGCGAATACCAACAAACCGTCTATCAATCCTTATCCACTGGAAAAAAGGTCACTTATACAGATATTTTTCATGAGAATTATCCCAGTTCAGGAGAGATGGCACTGACAGACGGACTCAAGGGAACATCAAAATTCAGGGATGGATTCTGGCAGGGATTCTTTGGTGATGATATGGAGGTATCAATGGATTTGGAAGAACCAACTACAATCCAACAAGTGAAGTTGGGAGCCTATCAATATAACCTTTCATGGATCATGTTGCCACTTTGGGTAGAAGTACAAGGTTCCGTTGATGGTGAGCAATATGAATTCCTTGGAAAGGGAACACATGATATTTCCCCAAAAAAAGAGGGACAGTTTTTTCATGAATTTGATATTCAATTTCCCCAAAAGGAAATAAGATACCTGAAAGTTAAGGCTAAGAATTTCGGAACAATGCCCGAATGGCATCCTGCATCAGGTGCTGATGCTTGGCTATTTGTGGATGAGATTCAGGTTCACTAGGCTAGGACTTCCTGAGTCGAGGTGTGCATAAGAATTCAGGAAGTCATTTGTCCATTATCTTAAACTTTTCTCGCTCCCTTTCGTTTCCCATTCAATCAGGAAACATTCAATCAACTCACCAAAAGGGATAAATGAAACCGACAATCACACTATTGTTATGCACACTTCTATGTAGCATTGTACACAACCTACCCGCGCAGAATAATTTGGTAACCTATGCAGGCGATGCAGGAAAAGAAGGCTTTTATGATGTTATCCAACTTTCGGATGGGACTTTCTTAGTGGGAGGTTATACCGAAAATCTTACTTGGATAGATCCGTCTGTTCCCATTTCAGAAATTGCAATTTCTGGGGTGAATAATGGAAATGGAAATAACCATTACGCAGTAATCATACAGTTCGACCAAAACTTATTGAATATGCTGCAGGTAGTACATTTTCCACAAGGAGCTGTGGAGAACGTGAGATACATCAAGACGACCAATGTTCCGGGGAGTACGACAGGCGATATTTATATATCAGGTGATACGGAAGATACAAGGGCCAATGATGGTGGTTATTATATCGCAAGGCTTAATAATAATTTTGTGAATGGAATCCCTTCTGCATTGGATTATACCTTTCCTGTTTGGGCTGAGGGATATGTCAAGGAGAATCACCCCTGGGATGTAGGAAATGATGGCAAGGTCATCTATGTGAGAGGACAAAGTCATGGTTATGACTGGGCATCCATGCATAGATTGGATATAACTGGAAATAGGGAAGTAGTGGAGAATTTTAGGGTACAATGGAAGACAGCAGGAGGGGAACATTATGGTTCGGCTTCGTCTGTTCCGGGGGGTGGAGCAGCGGCAGTGAATTTTAGTGGTATGATTTTCAAGAAAGGAAACCGTTGTTCTTTTCGTTCTTGGACTCCTGCCGATTATAACTTGATTACTCCCGATGGTAATGGTGGAACGAAAAAAGGAAAATGGCCTTTGGATGCATTTTTTAATAGTGAATGTGTTCCAGGAACAGGACCATCCACAGGAACAGGCTATACTGGATATAAACATGGTGGTACGACTATTTACGGCCCCCAATCCATTGTTGTGGATAGGAGAAATAATCATTTTTATTTGGGAATGAATATCAAATCCATTACACCGGCTAATCTTCCTGATTTCGAACCAGCAGTACTGGCCTTTGATAATACGGGGGATTTGAGATGGTGGAGTAGGTTATACCATGAGATTCTTGCGGATGGAACCTATCGCATTTCCGAACCCGACCAATACATTGATGGTTTGGCGATTGATTATTCCTTACCCTTGGCTACTTCGGAATTGGTGGTGAATGCCCGTTGTCATGGAAATAATGTGGAAAACCTCTGGGAGGGAAATACCGTCGCTTCCAATACTTCAGCAGCAGGATTCCAGAATCGATTCACAGGTACCCAAGGTAATATTCATATCAGTTGGCTGGGTAAATTGACTGTTGATAATGGTACATTGAACCACAGCACCTATGTAGCGGAATATGTAGAAGGAACTAATAATTATGGCGCTGCCCATCCTGATGCTAATATGGATAATTGGCCTAATCCCAATGGAGGATGGCCTGATTTGACCACAACCAGATTGTCAAGAAACCGACTCAAGGTGAGTGCGGATGGTAGTGTTTGTGTAACAGGATTAGGAAGACGGACCATCACCACCACTAATGCCTATCAGCAAATGCCTATTCCGTCTACCGGACTTTCTGGTACCTGGAACCAATTTGCAAGGGTATATGACAATGACCTGAGTCTTCCCAAGTATAGTTCCTTGATAACAGGTGACTGGGATACGAGTTCGGGTGCAGGTGGTAATAATACGGAACTTCATGGCATCTGGAAAGTACAGAATGGAATCGTCGTGGTCGGAAAGCACAAGGCCACTTCCGGAACAGCGGATGGAATGGCTATTCCCATTTCGAATGTGCCATCATGGGGAAGCAACGCCCCATCTGATGAGAGTGCTATTTTGGCATTTCTTAGTGCAACGAATTTGAATAATGTGAATGATGGTCCATCTCCCGTGACCTTGCCAGTAGAATTATCTGCTTTTAATGGAGAATGGATGACCGAAACCACAGCAAGGATTACATGGACAACACTGAGCGAAACAAACCATGAGAAATTCATCCTGCAAAGAAGTCCTGATGGTATGAATTGGAAGAATATCCATGAAATTCCAGGTAATGGCAATTCAGCTGAGTTGAAATCCTATGAGTATTTGGATAGGGAAACACATTTGGGATCCAATTACTATCGCTTGAAACAACAGGATTGGGATGGGACATATTCTTGGAGTAATACCATCATTCTGGAACGTAAATCGGAAGACGCATTCCAGGTATATCCTAACCCGACAAAGGATGAGGTCTATCTCCAGAGAAGTGATGCCAATACCAATGAAACAATTCAGATATTCAATACCCTAGGGAAAATGGTAAGGAATGTAGAATGGAATGATAATGAGAATACGATTTCCATTTCCTTGAAAGATTTACCTAAGGGGCAATACATTTTGAAGTATAGGAATTCGAATAACTATATCATGTTGGTCGATTAGGGGTGGTTATTCGATTCCGCCATTTTTTAGCAGTTGTTTCATGACCTTTTCCAAGGTAGCCTCTCTTTTCTTGGGTTTCAGTTCGCATTCCCAGATGGTAATGACATTCCAATTCAAGGAAAGTAATTCGGTGATTTTTCTAAGGTCTCTCTTGCGATTCTTAGTCAATTTCTCTTTCCACCATTCTGGACGGGTCTCTGGTAATCTGGTCCCTGCCTTGCAATGCTTGTGTCCATGCCAAAAACAACCATTGACGAAAATGCAGGTCTTGTATTTTTTCAATACCATATCAGGCTTGCCGGGTAATCGTTCATTGTGCAATGAATACCTGAATCCCATTCCATGCAGATATTTTCTAACCAACAACTCAGGCTTCGTATCCTTACTTCGAATACGACTCATGACATAACTGCGTTGTTCCTCATTGAAAATATCCGCCATATCAAATGGATTCTGGTTATTCTATTTCATCGCTCTCCTCATCTTCCAAGCCGATGGAACGAATGGGGTCTTTAAGCCTATCCCACTTGAAATAATGAACACCAGCACCATAAACCCAGCCTTTCTGCCCTTTTTGGGTTTGGATATAAATCCAGGGTTCATCCGTAGTCTGGTTTCCAATATTGATCTTTTCACTAAAATTGGTCCGCTTCTCCATGAACATGACTTCCTCATTAAGATTCAATACGGCAATGATGGATGAATCCCTACTAGGGCCACGCCTTACTTTCAAATCCTGCAAGGTGACATAAAGAGGTGTGTAACCCCGTCTGCTGGTTGAGGGTTCATTGTTCCGACCCACAACTTCCACATTCCCTGATGAAGGTACTGATGTGGTGGGAGCAGGTGTATTACTCTCATTGGTTTCGCCCAAGTCATATGTAGGAGAATTAGGATTGTTTGAGGCCGCAGGAGAGAAATTCTCATCATCCGTTTGTTCGTCACTCAAAGGAGCAGGTGGCGGATTCGTATTACTGGGGCGCATACTGTTACTGCACTTGGAAAATCCCCATGCAATAAATCCTAAAAAAAGAACAATTACAAATAGGACCTCAAATTGACTGAATGATTTAAAAGAATCAGCCAGTCCGGTTTTTTTCTTCTTTCTGGTACGGGTTTTCTTCTGTTCTGACATAAGGGTATGATTACAATCTAGTATGTTTTAATTCCTATACTAGCACATTTTACAAAAAAAGACTCTCTATATATAAGACGTGCATTGGTGTATTAGGAGACAAATCCTGGTCCATCAATTCTATAACAACAATGAATTGTAATGTAGTTCAATTCCTGTTGCAGAATAGATAGGGATTCTATCCATTCTAACTTTAGACTTGGTATAAAAATATAACATTAATCCCAATTTCAATATTGCCATTGTTCCGTGTCTGATATCCTATACCAAATTGCAGCAACCAGAATTCCTAAGGCCGGCCCCGTACTGACCAGGCAATTGATTGCTTGGTGTGGTGGCCCTCGTCAGATTTTCGAGGCATCACCAAGGGAATTATTAAAGATTCCGGGAATAGGTAGGAAAATGGTTCAGCACATCAGTGATAAGCAAATATTGTTGACAGCTGAGAGAGAATTGGAATTCATTCATTCTAATAATATCAAGGTCTGTTTTTATCTCGATGCTGATTTTCCTCAACGACTGATACATTATCATGATGCTCCTTTGTTATTGTACTATCAAGGGAATATGAACCTGAATCATACGAGGACGGTAGGCATTGTAGGAACCAGAAAACCCACTGAACCAGGTAAAATAATTTGTAATGAAATCATAGAGGGCTTGCTGGATTATGATGTGGCTATCATTAGTGGATTGGCATATGGCATAGATATTCATGCACATAAGAAAGCCTTGGAGTTGGGAATTCCTACCTTGGCCTGTCTTGGGCATGGACTCCATATGGTATATCCTGCAGCTCATCGCAAACAGGCCAAGGAAATGAAAACAGGGAAAGGAGGGCTCATTACGGAATTCACATCAGAGGAAAAACCCGATGGTCCTCATTTTCCAATGCGAAATAGGATTATTGCAGGAATGAGCGATGCATTGGTCGTAGTGGAAACGGCCAACAAGGGAGGCTCTATGATAACGGCTGAAATTGCCAATCAGTACAATAAGGATGTTTTTGCCGTCCCAGGACGGGTGCGGGATGCATACTCACAAGGTTGTAATGCGCTTATCAAGAAGCATAAGGCCCATTTGCTGGAATCTGCTTCGGATTTAGTCTATATCATGGGATGGGACAAAGAGGAGAAAACCAAGGTGATTCAACAACAACTCTTTGTGGATTTGAATGAAAATGAACAGGTAATCGTAGATGTATTACAAGGAAAAGAAAATGAGAGCATAGACGAATTAAGTCATACGACACAATTCAAACACAGCCAATTGGCAATGATACTATTGGAAATGGAGTTTAAGGGTATAATAAGGAGTTTACCCGGTAAACGCTATATGCTGGTTTGAGCTTTGGTCACGAAAGCACCTCCCTTATGTATCCTACAAGTAAGCACGGACACATCATCAGGATAAGGCTTATCTCCCTTGAATTCATTGATTCTGGTTCTGAGCTGGTCATTGAATGCTTCTGCGGTTAATGACCAGTTTTCCTGTACGAAAGGATGTAATTCTTGTTCATCAAAGAATAATCCATCATCGTTTTGGATATCAGTCAGGCCATCTGTATAGAGAATGATGAGGGCATCATCATCCAGAATAATGGTTCCTACCTCAAGTTCGACGATTTCATCAAATGCACCCAAAATGGTACAGCCCTTATCCAATGGAATCAGCTCTCCTTTGGTGTAAAGAACAGGAATATTATGTCCTGCATTCACATAAATCAACTCGTTGGTTTCAGTATTGTACTCTGCAATGAAGAACGTAATGAATTTTTCTCCCTTGGCTGAATTCATGATACTTTCATTCAGTTTATGAATGAAAACTTCCGCCTTGATTCTCTTATTAATCAGATAACGGACAGTAGCTTGGATATTGGACATGAGAAGTGCAGCAGCAGCTCCCTTTCCTGACACATCCGCAATACAGAATGCAAAACGGGGGTCATCGTAATCTATGAAATCAAAATAATCACCTCCAATAGTCGAGTGAGGTTGGTAGATACTGGCTAGTTCATACCTGCGATTCTTGGGCAATTGATTCGGAATGAGCATCTTCTGCATAGCTCCTGCCAATTCCATTTCCTTTTTCAGGGATTCTTGCTCCAATTGTTTTTTGAATAATCGCTTATTCTCAATGGCTACCGCAATGATGTTGGTAATCGTAGTAATGAACGATACCTTGTCATACATGTCCTCATTGGCCTCAAAGCCACCAATAAATGTATAGGCAATGGGGGTATCCTTATGTCGGACAGGAACAACCACATCGAATTGGCTGATGAGCGGATGTTCCTCATCAGTGATATTCAGTAAACGGGTATATGCAGTTAACTTATCATGGATGTCCAATTTTAATAATTCATCAGATATCCCAATGGAAGTAGCACAACACCAATGCCCGGTTTCTTCCTTGATGTAAAGGGCCATTTTTTTGATACCCATTTCCCAACTCAGGAATGAATTATACATTCCGAAAAGTACTTGTGCAGGCAGATTGTCATTAATCGCTTGCGTAATATTCAGCAAACGATTAATCTGTAACTGCTTTAGCGTGAGGTCACGCTCTAACATCTCGAAGTTGGAAAGATTCTTTTTTATTTCAGAAAAGTCTGCCATGAAATTATGGGTATCAATTGAAGGGGATTTCAACAGGCATTTACAACTATAAACTTAATGAAAAAAGATGTATATGTATCAATGATATTTGGATAATTAAGAAAGATTTAAGCCTTTTGGATTCTAGGGGAGATGGGACATAGAATGATTTGATCCCTAAACTGTCCCAATGAGACACTCTACGAATGATATTGTTTTTTAATAAGATTAGGAAGCAGACTTGATTTTTACATCAAGTGCATCCCTGAGTCCATTGCCTAGGAGATTAAAGGAAAGTACAAGCAACATGACGGCTAAGGCGGGAATCAAGGCGAGTAATGGTTTGCCACTAATGGCGTATCCATAGTTTTCATTCAGCATGGTTCCCCATGACGGGGTGGGAGGTTGGACCCCAAAACCCAGATAACTCAATCCTGCTTCCAAAAGAATGGCTGTTGCAAAATTGGCTGCCGCTATGACCATGACAGGCCCTAGGATATTAGGGAGTATGTGTTTGAATAATATCCTGAAAGCACTGAACCCGAAAGCTTGCGCCGCTTCGATATATTGCATTTCCTTAACGGATAACACCTGTCCCCGAACAATTCTGGCTACATCAACCCACATGGTCAGGCCTACGGCCAAAAATATGATTCCGACACCTCTGCCAAAGGCAAGTACGATGGCAAAGACTAAGAGTAGCGTAGGAATGGACCACACGGTATTGACTAAAAACATGATGGCATCATCTACTTTTCCTCCTAAATAACCAGCTAAGGATCCCAATGTGATACCGATGATAAGGGAAATGAAGACAGCTATGAATCCCACGATTAATGATATTCTGGCTCCTAATATCAATCGACTGAGGACATCCCGTCCAAAATTATCCGTTCCCAATAGAAAACGTTGTTGTGTAATCTTGAACTTATCCGCTGTTATTCCTTCATAAGTCAAGGCATCATCATCGAATGTTTGTAATTGAAGGGTACCATTGACGAACTCATGATGTTTGATAGGAATGGATTTGTATTGGGAAGCCTGCCCGAAAAACATCCTTGAGATGATATTTCTTTTGGGGATGTTGAGGTCATTATGGATGAGGGCTACATCCGTTTTGAAACCCGGCGGTTGCAGTTTGATTCGTACCATTTGGTTATCACAATCCGGTGTGCCATCAGGAGCAATGGAATAACCCGATATGGCTATAACGATGACCAATATAATCCAGCACAAACCAGCAATAGCGGGTTTGTTTTTCTTGAGCCTAATCCAGGCTTTTGCGGTAGGACTATTTTGGTGTTTTCCCATTTGAATGTAAAAATATACCTTTAGTGGATGCATATCACATTAATAGAACCATTTTTTACGGGTAGCCATAAGCAATGGGCGGAAGGACTGCAGGAACATAGCCAACACAAAGTGGAAATTTTGTCCATGAAAGGCCGTCATTGGAAATGGAGGATGTTTGGAGGTGCAGTAAGTATGGCCCAAAAATTCAGGAATCAAATCAAGAAAACGGATTTGATTTTGACTACGGATATGTTGGATGTATCCACATTCGTAGGATTGACCAAGGATATTACAGCTTCGATTCCCGTAGCGGTTTATTTTCATGAAAACCAATTGACTTATCCGTGGTCTCCTACGGATAAGGATGTGAGATTGGGGAGGAATAATGAATATGCATTCATCAATTTCACTTCAGCTCTTGCAGCGGATAAGGTATTTTTTAATTCTGATTATCACAAGAAATCATTTTTGAATGCATTGCCTGCATTCCTACGCCAGTTTCCCGATGAACGAAATCTGGAGCAAATAGCATTCATAGAAAAAAAGAGTGAGGTTCTTCATTTAGGAATGAATCTCAAGAGATTCGATACTGTGGATAAGTATGTCTCAGTAGACCAACTGAAAATTATCCTTTGGAATCATAGATGGGAATATGATAAGAATCCAGAGTCGTTCTTCAGAACCTTATTCAGGTTGAAAGATGAGGGAATAGGATTCGAATTGATTGTGATTGGGGAGAAATACAAGAAATATCCCCAGATTTTCGATGAGGCCCGAACAAGATTCAATGATAATGAGATGTTGTCTTTTGGCTATTTGGAATCATTGGAAGATTACATGAAGTCCGTTCATTTGGCAGATATATTACCTGTTACGTCCAATCAGGATTTCTTTGGCGGGTCCATAGTCGAAGCGATGTATTGTGGAGTTTGCCCACTATTGCCCAATCGCTTGGCTTATCCAGAACATTTGGATAATAAGGAATACTTGTATGAGAATGATGAGGAATTATACACCAAACTCAAACAGCTTCTTTTGCAACCCAGGCATGCATTACCATCATTCAGAAATCGCGTGAAGCAATATGATTGGACTCATATCATCAAACAATATGATGCGGCCTTTGAAGGAATGTTATTATAATTTTTCCTTGAGGAATTGGCCCGTATAAGACTTCTTGACTTTCACTAATTCCTCTGGAGTTCCTTGGAAAACCAAATGTCCACCATTCTTGCCTCCACCTGGTCCCAAGTCAATAATCCAATCTGCGGATTTGATGATTTCCATATTATGTTCCACTACAAGTACGGTATGACCCTTTTCAACAAGTGCATTCAATGCATCCAGTAATTTGCGAATATCATGGAAATGAAGACCAGTGGTTGGTTCGTCAAAAATGAAGAAAATATGTTCTTTGACTCTCTCTTTTCCGAGGAAAGAGGCTAATTTGACCCGTTGTGCTTCTCCTCCTGATAAGGTGCTAGAGGATTGGCCGAGTTTGATATAGCCTAATCCGACATCGGATAAGGGTTTCAGTTTGTTGACTACTTCTCTTTCTGCCTGAAAGAATTCAAGCCCCTCATCAATACTCATATCCAACACCTCAAAAATATTCTTACCGTTGTATTGTACATCTAGCACTTCCTGCTTGAAACGGTGTCCATTGCATTCTTCGCAAGTCAATCGAACATCAGCCAAGAATTGCATCTCAATGACAACCTCTCCCTCTCCCTTACATGTTTCACAGCGGCCGCCCTCTACATTAAAAGAGAAATGTTTGGGTTTGAATCCTCTAATTTTTGCGAGTTGTTGATTACAGAACAATTTTCGGATGGCATCATATGCCTTAACATAGGTTACCGGGTTAGAACGGGAAGAACGTCCGATAGGACTCTGACTTACCATTTCTATTTGGGTAATGGTCTTTAAGTCACCCTTTAATCCAAGGTGGATGCCAGGAGAAGTTGGATGTGCTTCACCCAAATATTCCTTAAGGGCAGGGAAAAGAATACTTTTGACAAGAGTCGTCTTTCCTGACCCTGATACACCCGTGACAACCGTCATGGCATTCAAGGGGATTTGGGTAGTAATATCCTTAAGATTGTGTTCTGCAGCTTCTTGGATTTCAATGGATTTGGTGAATTTCCTTCTTATTGTGGGGACAGGGATTTCCATTCTACCACTCATGTATTTGGCAGTAAGACTCTCTGCTGCCTCATCATGTATCAAGTCGTAATGTCCTGCAAATACTACTTCTCCACCATGAATCCCTGCAAAAGGCCCCATGTCAATCAAGTAATCCGCATTTTTGATAATGTCCTCCTCGTGTTCGACAACAACTACGGTATTGCCCAAATCCCTAAGGTCTTTCAGGACCTTAACCAGTCGGTCCGTATCTCTTGGATGAAGCCCGATACTTGGTTCGTCCAATATATAAAGCGAGCTGGTGAGATTGGAACCCAAGGTTCTTGTAAGATTAATCCTTTGGGTTTCACCACCTGATAAGGTGGATGATATTCTATTCAATGTCAAGTAGCCTAAACCCACTTGATTCATGAAACTTAGTCTATTGGTAATCTCAAGAATAAGTCTCTTGGCAATTTGAGCATCATGGTCACTCAATTGGATATTATTAAAATAATCCAAAAGCTCATCAATGGGAAGATTGACAAGTTGGGTGATATCCTTTTTATCAATCTTGACATAGGTGGCCTCTGTCCGAAGTCTTCCACCCTTACAAGTATGACAAGAGGTCTTTCCTCTATAACGAGCAAGTATGACCCTGTTTTGTATTTTATAGGTTTTCTCCTCTAGTTCATCAAAATAGATATTGATACCATCGAAGTATTGGTTTCCATCCCAGAGTAAGTCCTTTTCATCATCCGTAAGGTCCTTGTAAGCCGTATGTACAGGAAAGTCGAATTTATGGGCATTTCTAATGAGGGCATCCTTCCATTTCTGTCCCTTTTCTCCTTTCCAACATGCTACACAATTATCATAGACGGAAAGACTTTTATTGGGAATGACCTTGTCTTCACTGATTCCCATGACTTTGCCATAGCCCTCGCAGGTCTTGCAAGCACCGTATGGATTATTATAATTGAATAGATGGATACTGGGTTCGTCAAAAGACATTCCATCCAATTCAAAACGATTATTAAAAGGAATATTTTTTTCTCCCTCAACATTCACGATGCAATCTCCTTCGCTTTCTTGGAAAGCAGTAAGAATAGAATCGGCAATTCGTTTTACATTTTCCTCGTCATCTTTCCTTACGGCAATCCGATCAATGAGGATAAGCCATTTGGAATCCTGGGTTTTCTTATCGAGTTTATACCGTTTGTTTTCCAGTACATCCTCAATGCGTTGGAGTTTTTTTCCATCAAAAATCCGAGTATATCCTTTTTGTAAAAGCAGATTCAATTCCTGCTTGAGGCTACGTTCATATTTTTTTTGAATAGGAATGAATAATTGGATACGAGTTCCCTCCTCTAGGGATTGGATGTAATCTACGGCATCGGATACTTCGTGTTTCTTTACTTCCTTACCTGATATGGGAGAATAGGTATGTCCTACTCTTGCAAACAGGATGCGGAGGTAATCATAGGCTTCTGTCAGCGATCCAACTGTGGAGCGGGCATTCTTGGTCGTAACTTTCTGTTCTATAGCAATAGCCGGGCAGATTCCCTTGATGTAATCCACCTCGGGCTTTTTCATTCTCATCAAGAATTGTCTGGCGTATGAAGATAGGCTTTCCACATATCTTCGTTGGCCCTCGGCATAAAGCGTATCCATTGTTATGGACGATTTGCCCGAACCCGATACACCCGTAACGACCACCAATTGGTCTTTGGGTATGGCAATACTGACATCCTTGAGGTTATTGGCCTTGGCTCCTTTGATATATATGGTATTCTCAGGAATGAAATCTTCTTCTACCTCACTGACAACAACATTGGATGGATTCTTTTTCGCCATTACTTTCCGATTTGAGAATCGTATTTGAGAGAATGAATGTACACTATTTATTAACCTAGAATAGGCCTAAAAGTTTGAACAAACAAAGTTACTCAATTATCGAATGGATTATCAATTAAAAAAGCCATTGGGAAACTCCCAATGGCTTTTTCATATCCAAGAAATAAGTTTTGATTATTCCTTGTTATCAGCAGTATTCTCCTCATTGGAATCATCATCCAATAACTGATTGAATTTTTCTTCTGCTTCTTTCTTTTGTTCGTCAGCTTTGGTTACATCAAAAGGACGTAATCCGATGAGCTTAATCAAATCTGACTTAAGGACTACTTCCTTGTCCAGCAACTCCTCGGCAAGCTTTACAACTTCGTTTTTCCTATCCCTTAACAATTGCTTGGCACGTTCGTACTGATCATCAATCATCTTACGAACTTCTTCGTCAATCATTCTGGCCGTATCATCCGAATAAGGCTTTTCGAATTGATTCTGATTTTGTAAATCATAGAAAGAAACGTTACCCACCTTTTCGTTCATACCATAAACGGCTACCATTCCGTAGGCCATTTTGGTAACTTGGTCAAGGTCATTCTGGGCTCCTGTTGAAATCTTACCAAAGAAAACTTCTTCTGCCGCACGACCTCCAAGGGTCATACACATTCTATCCTGAAGCTGTTCTGTAGTGGTCAGGTATTGTTCCTTGGGAAGATACTGGGCATAACCCAATGTCCCGATTCCCCTAGGAACGATGGTTACCTTTACCAATGGAGAAGCATGCTCCAAGAACCAACCACAAATAGCGTGACCTGCTTCGTGGTAGGCGATGACTTTCTTTTCTTCTGGTAGGATGACCTTGGATTTCTTTTCCAATCCACCAATGACACGGTCAAGGGCATAATTGAAATCATCCATTTCCACAGCTTTCTTGTTTCTACGGGCTGCTACGAGTGCAGCTTCGTTACAAACATTAGCGATATCTGCTCCTGCGAAACCAGGTGTCATCTCTGCCAATTGGTCTGGCTGGACATCCTCTTTGTCTATTTTGATGTTCTTAAGGTGTACCTTGAAAATCGCTTCACGCCCCTTAAGGTCTGGTCGGCCAATTCCGATTTGTCTATCGAAACGTCCGGGTCTAAGCAATGCATTATCCAGAACATCAGCTCTGTTGGTTGCAGCCATTAGGATAACACCCTTGTCGGTTCCGAAACCATCCATTTCTACCAGAAGTTGATTCAGGGTATTTTCCCTTTCGTCATTTCCGTTGAAATTGGAGCGGCCCCTTGCACGACCAATAGCATCAATCTCATCAATAAAGATGATACAAGGCGCTTTTTCCCTAGCCTGCTTGAATAGGTCCCTTACCCTTGAGGCACCGACACCCACAAACATTTCAACGAAATCAGAACCTGATATGGAGAAGAACGGAACTTCCGCTTCACCAGCAACAGCCTTAGCCAAAAGGGTCTTACCTGTACCCGGAGGGCCTACAAGCAATACTCCCTTAGGAATCTTACCACCAAGTGCGATGTATTTGTCCTTATTCTTCAGGAAATCCACGACTTCCATTACTTCTTCCTTAGCTTCGTCAAGGCCTGCCACATCTCCGAAATTGACATTAACCTTTGCGCCATTGTGTAAAGTAGCCTTGGATTTTCCAATATTGAAAATCTGCGAACCAGGACCTCCGCCACCAGAACTCACTCTACGCATGATATAAATCCAAAGTAGGATGAGTAATCCAAAAGGTAAAAGCCAGCCCAATACACCGCTCATCCAATTGGAATCCTTGTCGTATTTGACCTCGAATATCTTATCCGCAGCCAATTTGACTTTCATATCCCTGACTTGGTCCGGGAATACTTCCATTGGAGGTGTTTGGAATGTGTAATGAGGAACCTCTCCGAATTTTCGGGTGGCTGCATTCTCATACAATTCCTTCTTTTTCTCCAAACTATCCTTTCTGAGATATACCTTGGCATACTCATTATTCTTGATGACGATCAGCTTATCGACATCCCCGGCTCTGGCCATTTCTTCGAATCGCTCAACGGTGATAATATTATCACCTTGGTAGCTCATTGTATAAAAATTCAACAATAAGACTACAACAGCGATGATGGCATAAATCCAATATGGGCTGAAATTCATGCCTGGCTTTTTGCCATTTATGTTGTTATCCTTTTTATCTTTTTCCATTCTAGAAAATGTATATTACTAACCTTACTACCATGTAACGTGTGAAAAGTTCAAGAGGTTATGAAAATAGAGCCTAAATCAGGCGATATCCTCATATTTAGTGACTTTGGCATCACTCCATAGTTCCTCCAACTGATAAAACTCCCTGGCTTCAGGATAGAAGACATGAAGGACTGTGATAAAGTAATCGACAAGTACCCATTTGGAATGGTTGGTTCCCTCAACATGGGAAGCAGGTATACCTGCCTCTTTTTTGAGACGGAAACTCACATTGTCAGCAATGGCCTTAACTTGTGTGGTGGATTCTCCCTCACAGATAATAAAGAAATCTGTAGGGGCCTCGTCCAATTCCCTAAGGTCCAGCTTGACGATACGTTTACCTTTAATGTCCTGAATGCTGTCTATAATGAGGTCATTGATAGCTTCTGTGCTTAGGTACTCCTTTCTTTCTTCTGTATTCAAAAAACTAATATTTAGTAATTCTATTGTAGGTATTTACCTATTGAATTTATTCCTTTGTACAAATTTACAACTTTATGCATCCGCATATGGGCTAATGATGAAATGTTATTAATTTCATTATTAAAAATAAGGAAATATATTCTTGGATACTCGGTTTAACACACTATTCATTGGAAAAGTTCTTTTAGAGTATGATCGTTTAGACTCCACTAATAGTCAAGCTGAACGATTATTGAAAGAAAGGAAACTTGCTGATGGCACTGCCATCTTGGCTTATGACCAGTTTTCTGGCAGGGGACAAATGGGGAATTCGTGGTTCAGCGAGTCGTATACAAACCTAACGACAAGTATTATTCTTTATCCTAAAATTGATTTTCCAAAACAGCAATTCTACCTGAACCAAGCGATTGCTCTTGGAGTAAGGGATTGTATAGCTTATTGGCTGGAGGATGTTTGGGTCAAGTGGCCGAATGATATCTATGTGGGAGGAAAGAAAATAGCAGGAATACTGATTCAGAACTCGATACAGCGTAGACAGATAGGACATAGCATTGTAGGGGTTGGTATAAATGTGAATCAAGGGGAATTCCCAGAGGGAATTGGTCAGCCTACCTCGGTTTATTTGGAGAATGGAAAAAATGTATTGGATATAAAAGTCGTCTTAGCGTGTTTGTGTTCCTGTATTGAGAAATGGTATATGAAGTTGAAGCAAGGGAAGTACGATGAAATAGAAAGTGTATACCATCAATTTTTATACATGAAAGGAATCCCTAGGAAGTATCAATTAGCAAGCGGAGATGTATTTCAGGGAGAAATAGAACGGGTACTTCCTGATGGAAGATTGGAAATGAGTACGCACAATGGTTTGCAAACCTTTATGTTTAAGGAAATTTCGATGATATGAAATTCTCCATCTCCTTTGATATCCCCAAGGGGCCATCCTTGGATTATGCTACTTCCACATTGTGTATAGGTTCTTGTTTTGCAGTACACATGGCCAAACAACTTGAAAATGGAAAGTTTAGTGTAGGACTTAATCCATTTGGAGTTATTTATAATCCGATTTCCATCAAAAATGCACTGGACCACTTGGATAATGGCTCTCTTTTTAAAGAACAGGACATTTTCTCGCACAAGGAACTTTGGCATAGTTGGATGCATCATGGGGCGTTTTCTGATGTGGATAAGTATGTTGCTCTTGATAAAATGAACAGGGCACTAGATACATCCAGAAAAATATTGAACTCTGCTCGTTTTCTGATTATAACATTAGGCTCTGCTTTTGTGTATGAGAAAAATGATTCTGGGGACATTGTAGCGAATTGCCATAAGATACCTGCTTCCCAGTTTCGTAAACGAATGTTGGGGGTAGAAGAAATTGTAAGTCAATTGGGAACTTCCCTAGAACAAATCCAAAAAAAATATCCTAAAATACAAGTTATTCTTACCGTAAGTCCCGTAAGGCACATCAGGGATGGGGTGGTAGAAAACCAGAGAAGTAAATCCACTTTGTTATTAGCCTGTAATCAGTTGTGTGAAAAGGAACAAGTTCATTATTTCCCATCATATGAAATCATGATGGATGAATTGAGGGATTATCGTTTTTATGGAAAAGACCTTGTGCATCCCTCCGAATCAGCGATTGAATATATCTGGACAAGATTCATGGATACCCATTTTGGAAATCAAACCCGAATACAATATGAGAGGGTGATGAAAGTAGTGAGTGGGTTTCAGCACAGAATCCTCCATGAAGGAACGAATGAACATAAGAAATTCCTAGTAGGACAAATTTCCAAAGCAAGAAATCTGATGGACGAATTGCCTGTTGATTTTACTAATGAAATCAACAGGGCTGAAGAAGAATTAAAGGGTTTCTAGAATCTGCCTGGCTTTCTTTTGATAGTATTCGTGTCCACTTTCAACTAGGATATCTAAATGTTGTTCAGCAGATGACTTGTCTTCCAGTTTGATATAGGCCAATGAAAGATACCAGTGGATTTCATCCTTGTACTTGGAATCCATCTCCGTAAGGGGGGAGAGGTGTTGGATTGCTTCTTCTTCCCGATTGAGCTTCATTAGGGAATACCCAATATGCAAGTGTGATTGTACATCGTTATTATCCACATCACTGAGATATTGTTCCCAGAAAGGAATGGATGCTTCATATTGTTTCTTCCCGAAAAGTAAAAGGGCTTTTTCTTTGGTAGGATGCAGCGTTTCTGTAGTATCATTCCCACCTCTTACAGCATAGGAATCTGTTTCGTAGAATTCACCAAAATTGCTGGCATACACATCGTTATATGAACTTCTGGAAGTATCTCCCCAATATAGGTAAATGCCTCCCATTACCATTGCCCCCAGCAACATGGCAGCCATGCTGTTGATTTTGGGTCGGATACTACGGGTCACAGCCTGAGGTTGATTACCGGATCTACTGGCATAGAATGCATCAAGGCTTGGAACATCATCCATATTGGATTCCATAGACTTGAATCCTTCTATAGCATCTCCTACAAAAGGGTCGTGAGAAATAGATTCTTCTATTTCCCTGCAACCTTCATCGTTTAGTTTCCCTGACAAATAACTATTGATGTCTTTGCCTGAAGGTCTTTTCTTTGGTCCGAATATTTTATTTAGTAAGTCCATATTTTCAAGTCCTGATTTGAGATTTTTGCAAAATCACCTTCAAGTTTCTTTTACCATTTTGGATATAGCTTTTCACCTTGGCAAACGGATACCCCAATTGGTCTTCGATTTGCTTGTAGCTCAACTTATCCAAATAAAAAGCCCTAATACACGCCTGTTGTTCGGGTTTAAGGCTATTCAATGCTTGGTTAACGGCGTTTTGTCTCTGTTCATGGCCTTGTTCACTATAAAGAGTCAGAAACCCTTCATTTTCCATAAAATGATCGGAATTTTCTTCAAAAAAATTCTGATCAATACTTTCCACACTTACTTTCTTTGCATTTCGTATCCTGGAAAAACACTCATTTCGAGTCACATGATAAATCCAGGTATTGAAAGATCGGATATTGGTTTGTTGGGGTAATTTATGCATCAACGACTCGAATACATCCATGGCAGTATCATATGATTCGTCCTTGCTTTTAAGGTACTTGAGGCAAGTACCATATACCAATGATGAATAACGCCGATAAATCTCACCAAAGCTTTCCTTGCTCTTGGTGGATACGTATATCTTGATTAATTCATCGTCTGGAATGCTCTCGAGATCCTGTCTTTTCTTCCTCATAGGAATCATTGATATCCTAAATTTAATAGTTGTTGGGGAAATTAGATTTTGGTCGTATTAAAATAACATATATAATGTAAGATAGTAAAACAGCCTAAATCTGACACCTATGCTAGGATAAAATGATACTTTTTAGAAAGTAATGGTCGAGAAAATGATTTCGAGTCCTTGCATTTTATCCCTCTTTTTCTTTCCGGGAGCAAACACAAAGCCATCAATGAAAATGAGTTCATTCATAGCTGCATCATGAATGACATAGCTGACAAATGGACCTCCCATCATGTCTCTGTCATCACTCATTTCCCAAATACCCTTTAGTTCCAAGGTGAATTTTCCATCAACTGTTTTGGGTTGCTGATAGAGTGGAAGGTCGATGTCATTGACCCTCATGTAAGAACCGTCAATCATACCTGATTCGATATATTTCTTCCCTAATGAATCCCTGAGTGTCTTGGCATTCTGGGGCTTTAATTGCTCTACGTCAGTATAAGGCACTTTGTGAATGAGAATGTTGTGGTGTATATGGCTGGCCTTTTCCAATTTTCTGATCCACATGAAATTGTTATCGTTATCATCCAAGGCAAGTGTGTAATCTCCTGGGATATCAATGTTGAAACCGAACTTCTCATTGATTTGGTTGCCCAAACCTACATTCTGTCCTTGGAAGTAGAGTCTATTAGTCATGACCTCCTCGTCGTGTTCCCTTACCATTTTGGCAATAGAACTGCTGTTTTTCTTGATGTTGTTTATGGATGCCTCCTCACCTAGGGCATAGAGGAAAAATGAGTATTGGTCAACAGCCCATCGTCCCTTACTGATTTTGATTCCTGCTTTTTCTGGAGCTGTTCGGATTTCACTGACATTCTCATCACCGATAATTTTTTCCACTTCCATAGAAGACGGAGAAAGTTCGTCTTCCATATTGGCCAGATAAATGATATTCCTAAATCTCAACCTATCCAAGTTTGCATCAATTTCATCTTGGGTGAAATGCTGTAAGTCAAACAAAGGTTCTGGTTGGGGAAGCACAGGATAGGCTCCGGCGAGATAAAATCTCAATGAATCGCCAATAGGACCATCCCATAGTTCTTGGTCTGCTACAACCATGATCCTATTCAAACTACCAATGGATTGGTTGGATGGTGCAATTGAAGCGGAACTACAACCACTGAGGATGATGACCGCAAGAAAAAAGGGAGTAATTCCCTTGACAAGGTTTAGATATATATTATTACCAAGCATGTTGAAGGGCATTCTGGTTTACGGAAGCTTTTCTAATTTCAATGATGCTAAAATCGTAATTTTTGTTGCTTTGTTGTATGTAAAAAAACAAAATGCCTGTGAAATCAATTGATTTCACAGGCATTTTGATGACTTAGGAGCCATCGTCACTATTGGGTACGAATCAAAAGCACCTTACCTGACTTAACTTGCCTAGCCGATTTAATATTGTTATCACTAAGGATATCATCTATGGAAACCCCGGGGAACTTATCTGCAATGTCCTTTACGGATTCTCCTCGTCTAATAGAATAATACATGTAATTCTCTGCATTCTTATCATCATCAGGATTGGATGGCTTACGATGCTTGGTGTTCGTAAGGTCTATCTTGGTAATCTGTTTCCTAGGTGTAGTTCTCTCAACTACATTAATGGCTCTCTTGAAATCAATAGCTTTCAGTTCTACCAGTTTCCGTGGCTTTTCGAAATAAGGAACCCGCTCGAGAATCTTGAGTACTTGTCCAGGCTGTACTTGAGATGAACTGAGGTTATTCCACGCTCGGATATGTGCTGGTTTGCACTTGAAGATACTGGCAATCAATTCCAAATCATCTCCTTGGAATACAGTGTACTGTGTTTCAACAACCCTGTAATTAACACCTTGGATGTTTTCCTGACCTTGTGGATAATTCAGATTCCCCTCTCTGTACTCAGGATGTATATATCTGATAAAGGCACCAATGCCATGATAGGGTAGAATCAAGTAATTACCCTCTTGGGATGAGGGGACCACACCATTATTATAAGACGGATTCAATTGCTTGATGACATCATAGGATACCCCTGTGATATTGGAGATTTCATTGAATGAAATGGAATTGTATACCTTGGTGGTTTCCGTTACTTGTAATTCGTAGGGAGGTGCTACGGGGTCCAGTCCATGCTCATAATGATAATGTGCAATGTATGTAGCTGCAATGAAGCCGGGAACATAGCTTCTGGTTTCCCTTGGTAGATATTTCTGGATTCTCCAGAAATTCTTACTCCTTGCTTTTTTCATGGCTCTATTGACCCTGCCCGGACCGGCATTGTAGGCTGCTAGGGCCAAGGCCCAATCGCCATATCTTCTATACAAATCCTTAAGGAACTTGGCAGCTGCTTCAGAAGAACGATGGGGATCTTTCCTTTCATCCACACTGGAATTGATTCTGAGTCCATAAGCCTTACCCGTTGCTGGCATGAATTGCCATAATCCTACAGCTCCTGCTCTTGATACGGCATGTGGCTTGAGTGCCGATTCCAAGATGGGAAGATGCTTGAGGTCTGAGGGGAGGCCATGTTTTCTAAGATAATCCTCGAAAATAGGGAAGTAAATGGTTCGTTTTCCTAGCATCTCCTCAGTGGACTCATGTCTCTTGATGGCATAGGTATTGATGAACCCCCTTACTCCTGAAGAAAATCTAGGAGTGACGGCATTATTCGTCATGGCAGAAAGTCTCTGCTTTATCGTTTCATTATTGAAAGAAGGGTAAACCTCTGGATAAGAAGCATAAGGGACAGAAGTTTGTTGGGCTTCTCCTGTACTGGTATAAGTCCTGTTGTGTTGAGGATAGTCCGAAACTTGACCATCTGACTTTAGTATCCCCATCAAGACAATTCCCCATGTTGCCAAGAAGTATAAGGATTTCTGCATTATGTTTTTGTTTTTGGCCACCAAAAATATCACTGTACTCTTAGTTTTGATGACGTATACTCCGTTTTCCTCCTAACGTCATCCTACCATTATGTAACAATATAAAAGAGTGAATATTTCCTAAAATTGCAAATATTGTGCCTTACGTTAGGAATTCATCACTATTATTCAACATTTCCCTTGATAAATAGCGTGGTTGATGAGGGGGATGTGTTGGCTATCACCCTGATTACCTTTAGCTGCTTACCCTGTTTCATTTTTGTGTTGAATACCAATTGGATTTCTCCTTGTTCACCCGGAGGGATGGGCTCCTTGCTCCATTGCGGAACCGTACATCCACAGGAAACCTTAACATCGTAAATAGTCAGGGCTTCTTTTCCTGTATTGGTGAATTGATAACGATGTTCTAGGATATCGCCCTCCTTTGCTGTACCGAAATCAAATTCATTATCATCAAAGGAAATGGTTGTGACAACTAAATCATCGGCTTTCAACAGGTCTTCTGTTGTCTTTTGTTGGGTCATCATATAACGGGAAAACTCCATGATTTTATTGCTCGTTTCCTCCGTAGGCATGACATCATCTGCCAAGTGTATCCTTTCTTCCCTTTCCTCATCTGTTTCCTTGGCTTTCAAGAGGAGGAATTGTGCATATTCCAAGAGAGAGGCTTGGTCTTCTTCAGATAAGTTTTCGAATATATCATTCAATGTTCCCTGTTGTAAGGAGTCCGTTTGCCCGGAAGTCCATGATGGAACAAGAAAAAGGGTTGATAGAATGATCATCTTGAAGAATGCACCCACTTGGAAAATATATTTTAATATTGGATATGTTATTTAGATACAAATACTTACAAATATAACAATCATCTCACACTATCCGAATGAAATTGGCCCGTTCAGGGAAAACGGGCTGGGTTGTCCGTGGAATTCCGATTAGAATTTCCTGGAATACCTAAAGTTGATGGTCATAGGGGCACTCATCTTCAGTGGACGAAGTGCATATTGCCTGTTATTAATATTATTAATAATGAAATCCAATTTATCCTCATTCTTGAATCTGTAGGAGGTCCTCAGGTCTATTACCCAATCACCTTTTGTCCGATTAGAACGGAATGCTGCCAAGCTTTCAACGATGTTTTTCACATCCTCACTATAAAATGCGACAATTTCCTCTACAGCACCCTCTCCTTTGAAAAAGTCATCCACATCATACATATAGCCATTGTAATTGGCAGCCATTCCAATCGTGAATCGCTGTATATCCATTTCCATGTCAAAACGAGCTACATGGAGCGCCCTGAAATTAAGGATACTATTGACCAAGGGGTCGTCATGCTTAAGTGCGATTCCCCGGAAGAAATTCTTCATGTAAGTTCCGAATTTCTTTTGGGAGGGGTCCTCGGTCAAGTCTCCGGGATAAGAATATGTGTAACCCGTCCAGAATCTAGTGGGCATACCCCAAAGTTTACCCTCACCGAAAGCGGATACTTCAAAACCAGCGATTCTGGCTCTATTGACATTGGTCGCTCTAAAACCTAGATAATCATTATTGATGATAGCAATGATAGAATCCGAATAGGTAAGCCCTCCGGCAATGAGGGAGTCAGGAAAATAGAGTCCAAATCTGAATTCCGTCATATCATCGTAATCCATCCAGAATATGGCTGCATCCACGAATCCTTTCCAATTGTCATTCTTTCCTCCAAATGCCCTTTTGTAACCGATTTCCACACTGGAACCGAATTCGGCCTTGAGGTTGGGATTGGGTATCACACTGATCTCATCGGTTAATTGATCATCCAGATAACGTTCTGCCAAACTAGGAACCCTGTAACCTTGTCCATAGGATGCACGCAGGAAATCCTTTGGGGTGAGACTATAGTTGATGCCTCCCCTGAAGACAGGTATGGTGGATGATGCATCATTGGATATACTATAATTCTCGACTCTACCTCCTAGTGTTACATTTAGTCTATTGTCGAAAAATCCCTTATCCACTTGAATATAGGCCGAGGCAATATTGATGCGTTCCGTACTGAATGTCGTAATGGTATCATTACCAACGATGGCAATACTATCTTGGAAAAGATTACTCTTGGCATAAAAATGTTGGTAGGATAATCCGGTGGTCAATACCAAATCCTTTTCCTTGAAATTCTTCTGGAATTGATATTCCGATGAAAGTACCCCTGTCGGTGAATTACCATTGGAGGTTCTTTTTCCAATGGTGAAATATCTAAGTTTTAGGCTGTGCTTATTTTCTTGCGCATCAAAGGCCGTGATGTAAGGGTCTAGGTTGAGTGTGTAATATTTGAACTCATCGACATCTCCTGTAATATGTTCATAGGCATTCACATCACCATTCTCCCAAATGAAGAAATCACCTCTGACATGCCTCATGAAATTGGCATTGATGCCAATTGATATTTTCTCATTTTTGGGAAGCCTGTACCTGGTATTGACATTGAATCTGTATCGTTGTTCGTCTGTGGTTCTCAGGAAATTTCGGTCATAGTGGATGTTGGAACCAATAACCAAGTCAAAATTTTCCTTGATTTTTTGGCGATGAGCAAAATATAATCCAGAGAAAAAAGGTCGCATACCTGTACTGTCCCGATTGTACCATCTTCGACCATTCTTATTACTGATATTGTATACTCCCGCATAGGTAGTCAACTTAGTGTAGGGCTCAGATGTCGGATAAGCAGAACGAACATTGATGACTCCATTCAGTCCACCAGATCCATAAAGAACGGATGCAGCCCCTTTGATGATTTCAATCTGTGATGCGTTTTCAATCGGAATGAAATTCCATTTAACATCACTTAATTCAGCAGACAGTAAGGGTTGTTCATCCACCACAACGGCAACCCTACTACCTGCACCATAAGCAAATCCACTACCACTTCTGATGTTAGCTTGACCATCGACTACCTGAACTCCCGGTACTCGTTCAATAACCTGGGCTAAATCGGTATTGGCATTCCTTTCGATGAATTCTGGCTTGATGACTTCAATAGAAACGGCTTCCTTGGTAATATTCCTCTCATATCGACTGCTTGTAACAGTTGTAATGACCAGCATTTCGGATTCTTCTGACATTTGGATATCCAGAGAGATTTCCTTTTCACCATTGATGTTGATTTGCCGTTTTTCAGTTTTATAACCGAGGTAGGAATAACTGATTTCATAGGATCCATTATCCAACTCTAAGGAATAGCTCCCGTCATAATCGGAAGTGGTTCCCTGATCATCGAAGCCGATATTTACTCCAATGAGTCCTTCGCCTGTTGTTCCATCCGTGACGATTCCCTTTACCACAGTTTGTGAAAACGCTGTGGTGTGTATGGTTATCCAAAAACTGATGAATAGAATATATCTCATACCATTAGGTTGTATTGAATGTTGATAACTTGTAAGGGTAGATGAATGGGGTAGCAGGAGGGATGGAAGTACGACTTGCAATTAAGAAATTGATAATTCAAATCCATATGAATAACTACATCCGACCTAGGTAGGGATAAAATTAAGAAATAAGCGTATTAATCCTATGTGACAAGTTGAATTCATAGGAAGTGATGTTGTCGTGAGTATCCATTCTGTAATTGGTTTGGACTTGTTTCATATATTGAGAATCGGATGGATTATCACCGTAGGATTTGTGCCAGGGTTGCTTTTCTTTTGATTTTGGAAGACGGTGTTTCAAGGAATGATGGAGTATGTAATATTTGCTTGGGTAATTCGAAAGTTGTTAGGAATGCTTTATTGGTTTGTTGGATTGTAGATATGATGCCATCATTGATGACATCGGATTCTATGACCATGATGACCTGTTCCCCAAGTAATTCGTGAGGTATTGAAGCAATGAAGAATCTGTATGGGATTTGCCCATTCAGTTTTTCTTCGACTTGTTCAGGATGAATTTTTACCCCTCCTGAATTGATGACATTATCGAGGCGGCCATTCCATGTGAATGTATACGGATTCAAGAGGGTTACAATATCATTGGTGACAATGATTTCCTCAGCAACCTTAGGAGCATCAATCACAAGGCATTCTCTGGAATCCTGAGAAATGGAAACACCATCAAGGACTGTAAAGTGAGAACTGGATTGTGGCCCGTTGAGTGGTTTGGTCGCAATATGGGTAATCGTTTCAGTCATGCCATATGTGGCATAGCAATGTGTTTTGATAACTTGCAATTCTTGGAGTAATTCCCCGGACACAGGCGCTCCGCCAATGATGAGTTGTTCTATGGAATCCAAATGATTGCTTCCTATTTTCAGGGCTTTGGAAACCTGCATGGGCACCATTGCTGCAAAATCAATTTCATACTTAGGGAGATCGGAAAGGTCATTCGGAGGAATGGTTCTGAGTTCTAATCCGAGTACGAAAGAACGGACTACCATCATCATTCCTGCTATATAATGGCAAGGAAGACAAAGGAGCGCTGACTGTCCTTTTTTAAGGTTGAAATGAATACCTGTAGCCAATGCCGAATGCACCATTCTTTGTTTGTGTATACGGATGGGCTTGGGGTGGCCTGTGGATCCTGAAGTATGGGCAATGATATAGGGTTCATCATTAATCCACTGGCCAATGAATGACCACATCTCTTTCTCCCATGATTCTGACTTCGGTTGGTGGGGAAAGGATTGTACCAATGACCTTAACTCCTCCGTAGAATAATATTGACCATTGAGATGTAGATTGGAATAATTGGAATCCAGCATTATCCCTGAAGTAATTTTCTGTAAATATTACCTGTTTCTATGGCTTCCCTCACGGGCTCTGGGACCAAATATCGTATGGATTGTTTTTGTAGTAGTTGCTTCCTGATATAACTGGCTGAAATACTGAGTAAAGGCGCTTCGAACATCTGGACGTTAGGATGGTGTTGTAACGTTCCCAATTCGTATGATGGCCTCTTGTAAACTAGGATTTGATGATGCTCAAGAATCAATTCGTAATTTTTCCATTTGTGGAGTGTGGCCAGATTATCCCCTCCCATGATAAGGGAAAATATTTTGTCCGGATACTTTTCCTTAAGGTAGGTCAGCGTATCAATAGTGTAAGAGGGCTGTGGCAAATTGAACTCAATATCTGATGCCTCTAAAAGATGATTTTCCCCTATGGCCATTTTGACCATGTGCAGCCTATCGTAATCCTTAGCCAGACTGCTTTTTTTCTTGTGCGGATTTTGGGGACTGACAATCATCCATACCTTGTCCACATCGGCATGTTGGGCCATGAATTCGGCAATGATCATATGCCCAACATGAACAGGGTTGAAAGACCCGAAGAATAATCCAATTTTTTTCACAATACAGATTTATTGGTTTTCCAATTTTTTATTCAGCATATCCTCCATGACTTTTTCTTGTTGGAGTGTTTCCTCATCCAGATCACTAATATCAATGATGATATCCTTGACTTTCCATTGTCCATTATCTTCTATTAGTATGAATGTTTCTTCCTCTCCATCCTTGCAACAATAGGTACAGGATTTTTCACCATTATCACTGTCCTTGCAGTTGATTCTTTCAACGACAGTGGTTTCATTTTCCATTTCATCTTCCGTTAGTCCTTTGTGGAATGCTTCCATATCATTGATGTATGCAAGGGTTCCTCCCAAACTGATTTTTTTCAATTTGCCGAATTGGTTGTTATCCAACCATTCGATCCATTGGGTCGTTACCTGTTCGGGATCATTGGGCAGTTGTTCACTTTCCCCTGCACATGAAAAGAAAAATAGAGACAACAGGATTAAATAATATCTTGCATGCATAATATTAATTTTACTTAGGAAGAATTAGGCGGAAGCCTTTCTAACTGCAATTTTAATGCTTAAAGGTAATGCGAATACAATTTGAACATAATAATTCAACATTTCAATCCGATTTGTCAAAGCCTCTGGATATTTCCATTCCTTTGGAGGAAGGAATCAATACCGTGAATTGTTTTTATGCACCCTATATGTCCACCTCGCCTGTAGTGGCAGGGGACTTCATCGGTTCCACTCAGAAAGGAGGTCCCGTTAATTTTTTGAATGTAAGGCTCAATCCTCATGGAAATGGAACACACACCGAATGTGTGGGCCATATTGCAAAGGAACCCTACAGTATCAATAAGTGCCTTGGCGAATATTGGTTTATGGCTGAATTGATTTCGGTATTCCCCGAAAGAATGGATGGGGATAGAGTCATTACCTTGGAAAGGATCAAGGATGTCTTTCCTAAGAATAGATTAGGGGCGAGGGCTATTGTCATCCGTACCTTGCCCAATCATCAGGATAAGAAAAGAATGCATCATTCCGGAACGAATCCCACTTATGTTCATCATGATGCCATCAATTATTTGAATGGTTTGGGTATCGAACACCTGTTGATAGATCTCCCATCTGTCGATAGGGAAGAAGATGGAGGAAAGTTACTTTCCCATCATGCGTTTTGGGGATATCCTGATGATGTCCAAAGCCATAAAACCATTACGGAATTGATTTATGTACCCGATTCCATTAAGGATGGGAATTATATTCTCAATATTCAAATCGCATCTTTTGAGATAGATGTAAGCCCAAGTAAGCCCATATTGTACAATTTTGAACGTTTATGGACATAATATGTCAATTGTTAAGGCGGTTTAACGCATGTATGTTTTTATTTAGGTCGTCAGTTACTAATTTTGCGTCACTTTCAATTGACCCTAAAGCTTTTAAATCTAAACACTATTTTCATGCTCAATAGAATATTCTGTATCAGCTTAGTTATTCTGGGATTTTTATCCTCCCTGAATGCACAGGATGACCCTGTTTTATTCACAGTGGATGGTACCCCTGTCCATGTTTCTGAGTTCAATTACATTTACTCCAAAACCAATGGGGACAAGGCGGATTTTTCCAAGCAATCCCTAGAGGAATACTTGGATTTGTATGTGAAATTCAAATTAAAGGTCAAGAAGGCCAAGGATATGAAAATTGATACTATCCCGTCCTTGAACAGGGAATTGGATGGATATCGCAAGCAACTTTCCAATTCTTATCTGATGGATAAGACTGTCAAGGAAAGATTACTTAAGGAGGCTTACGAAAGACAAAAGAAAGATAGGAATATCAGTCACATCATGATAAATATCAAGGGGCGTAAGCAACCAAAAGATACTTTGGAAGCCTATAATAAAATAATGGCTATCCATAAGGAATTAGAGGGTGGAGCAGCTTTCAAATCTGTCGTGGCTGAAAATTCAGAGGATCAATACTCCAACAAGAAAGAAGGAATGATTGGTTGGGTGACTGCCATTCTACCGAATGGTTTCTATGAAATGGAAAATGCAGCCTATGATACACCAATAGGAGGGTATTCCAGACCTATCAGAACCAACATGGGATATCATATCATTCAGGTGAATGATGAACGTCCTGCTAGAGGTAATATAGAATTGGCTCATATTGTGGTATTTGATGGAAAGACTAAGAAAGATCCAAGTAAGGACGCCAAAGCTATTATTGATGATACTTATGCAAAGCTTAAGGCCGGAGATGATTTTGAACAATTAGCGAGATCGGTTTCTGATGATAAGAAAAGCGCTGCAAAGGGTGGATATCTTGGATTTTTCGGAATCGGAGTGTATGAAAAGGATTTTGAGGATGCCGCTTTTGGATTGGCTGCCAATGGTGATTTTACCCAGCCTGTCAGAACTTCTACAGGATGGCATATCATCAAGAGAATCAGTAAGCCGGAGTTCGGAGCATTCGAAGTGGAAAGAAATAGACTTCAGGCCAAAGTGGAAAGGGATTCTCGTTTCAAGGAGGCCAGAATCGCCATGATAGAAAATATCAAGAAAGATGGAGGATTTTCCATCAATGACAAGGTTTTGGATGCATTCGTAGGTACATTGGGTAAGGATTTTTCCACAACGAAGTGGAGGGCTCCTAAAAAATCTGATGAGGTCTTGTTTACCCTAGGAGGGAATGATTACGCAATGGGAGACTTTACGGATTATCTCCTTAGGGCTGCAAAGCAACGCATCAATTATAGTAGAGGCAAGAAGCAGAGTGAGGTAGTCAGAATGATGTTGGATGAATATTCCAATGAAATGGCTCTGGAATATGAGAAATCCCAACTTTCAAAGAAATATCCTGATTTCCGCTCATTAATGAGGGAATATGAGGAGGGCATCATCTTATTCGAAGTAACCAAGATGTTGGTATGGGATAAGGCTTCCAAGGATACTTCAGGTTTGAAAGCATTCTATGATAAGAACCAAGACAATTACCTTTGGGGAGAAAGGGCTGAAATCAGTACCTATACATTAAAGTCCCAAAGTGAAAAGATATTACAGAAAGCCAGAAAGCTGGCTAAGAAGAAAAGTAGTGATGCCGTATTGAAAAAGATCAATAAGAGTGGTAATCTATTGACTGTAGCATCAGGCAAGGCGGAAAAGGATAAGAAAGCATTTCCGGGGATTGATGATATGAATTGGACCAAGGGCGCAATGACTCCCAATAACATCAATAATGACAATACGGTTTCTTTCGTCAAGATAGAAAAGGTATTGCCAAGGGAAAAGAAAGCCCTTAAGGATGCTAGGGGATATGTGATTGCGGATTATCAGGACCAGTTGGAAAAGGAATGGATTGATGAACTGAGGGATGAGTATCCTGTCGTTATCAATAAGGAAGTACTGAATAGTTTGGTGAAATAAAAACCAATCCAAAGCATGATGATTCAACGTTTGATACTATTCGTATTACTATCCTTTATTCTGGGAATACCTTCTTGTGTGCCACCGGATGAGGAGGGAGGAGAGGGCGATGTACTACTGGCTAAGGTGTACAACAAACCGCTCTATCTATCGGAATTGGATGGGATGATTCCAAGGACTGCAACTCCAACGGATAGCACACTCATCGTGAATGCATTCGTAGACCGATGGGTTAAGGAAAATCTCATGTTGTACGAAGCAGAACGCAACGTACCCAAGGATTTGAATATTGATAAGTTGGTAAGGGATTACCGAGCATCATTGATTCTGAATAGTTATGAGAAGCATATTGCCGAAACATTACTGGATTCAACGATTACGGATACTGAACTTCAGACCTATTACGATAATTATAAGACCCATTTCCAATTGGAAACAAGTCTTAGGAGATGTAAATTCATGAAGCTACCTAAGGATGCCGATAATCTGAAGAAAGCAGAGAAATGGTGGGATAGTGACAATAGGAATGACCAGAAAGCCTTGGAGGTTTATTGCGAAGAAAATGCAACAGTTTATCAGCTGGAAGATAGCCTTTGGGTGACAGAGGTGGAACTGGAAAAGAATTTTCCGAAATCAGTGATTTCTTCCATGAAAGAAGGAAAATCATTCGATATCACAGAGGGAGACTTTATCTATTTTGTTGATGTGGCAGAAGTGCAATCGAAGAATAGTGACCCTCCAATGAGTTATATCAGAACCCACGCGACCAATTTTATCCTACATAATAGGAAATTGGAAATCGTAGAACAACGCAAAGAGGAGTTATTTCAGAATGCCGAAAGGAAAGGACACGTCAAATATTATAATTGATATGCAGAAAATAATGATTGCACTGGGACTCATAGGTCTCTTTTTGCAACCTGTGAATGCCCAAGAGGGGGAAGTATTGGATAAGATTATCGCCATCGTAGGCGGTGAAATCCTACTGAAGTCAGAATTGGAGGAGAATCTCGCCTTGGCCAAGGAGCAGAGTGGTGTACTACCTGATAATGCAGAGTGCATCTTCTTGAACCAACTCCTGACCCAGAAGTTATTGGTCAACCAAGCTCGATTGGATAGTGTATTGGTTGCTGATGAGGAAGTCGAGATACAAATGGATGCTCGTTTTGATCAGATTCTGAACCTGATGAATAATGACCCCAAACAATTCCTGGATTTCTATGGTATGACCATTTCTGAAGCAAGGGAAAAGCTTCGGGTAGACATGAAGGATCAGATGTTGGCACAAAGACTACAGCAACAAGTGGTAGCGGACATGGAAATTACACCATCCGAAGTGATTAATTTCTTCAATAGTATTCCCACAGATAGTCTTCCTTACTTCAATTCAGAGGTGGAGGTAGGCGAAATCGTATTCTATCCGGAACCTAGTGAGGAGGAATCAGAAAGAGCCAAGACCCTTGCACAGGATTTGAGAAGTCAGGTAGTCAATGATGGAATCAATTTCTCCGAGTTGGCATCCAAGTACTCGGATGATCCCGGATCTGCTAGATTGGGTGGTGATTTGGGGTGGCAACAAAGAGGCCAGTTTGTTCCTGAATTCGAAGCAGCAGCATATACACTTGAAAAAGGAGAGATTTCCGAGGTTGTGGAAACGGAATTCGGATTCCATATCATTCAGTTATTAGAACGATTGGGTAATAGAATCCATACCAGACATATCCTTATCCAACCCAGAATCAAGGCTGCGGATTTGGAAAAGGCCAAGAAAGAAATGGAAAAGGTAGCCAGACAAATCCAAACGGATTCCATTACTTTCTCAAGAGCCGTAAAGAAATACTCATCCGATAAGGTACAGAGTTATCATAATGATGGTCTGATGACCAATCCCGCTAACGGAACAAGTTTCTTTGAAACGTCAGAGTTGGATGTGGATATCTACTTTACGATTGATACGATGGAAGTGGGACAAGTGAGCTCACCCATCGAAGTGATTTCGCCGAGGAACGAGGTGAGTTATGTATTGGTAAGATTGGTTTCCATGACAGAGCCCCATAAGGCTAATCTGGAAACGGATTATAGCAAGATTAAAATGGCTGCCCTGGAGGAAAAGAAAGCCAAGAGCATGGTGAAGTGGGTATCCGAAACCATCAGCAGCACACATGTGATTCTGGATAAGAATTTTGATGGATGTGGTGTGTTGGACCCTTGGCGAAATGGCGGCTTAGCCAATCCGTAGAGTCATAGGGATTGTATTGATATACTATCAACAAACGCCATAATGCAATGCATTATGGCGTTTGTTATATGGTGTGGATAGAATTATTTGAATCCCATCCATACATTCATTCAATAAGACAATTATCTTGAACACAAGAACAGACATTATCCTTTGTAGTATATTCTGAATCTATTCAACATCTTTGTGGTATGGCTAAAATCAATATGATTCCTCCCGAGGAGATTTTCACCAAGGAAGAAATCCAATCCCTTATACAACGTTCCGATTGGTTGGGGATTTGGGAGATTGCTAAGATTTGGCTCTGGATTATTGGAACATTGGTCGTATTGGCCCTATTTCCGAATCCCATTACATTCATTCTGGCCTTATTCATCCTGGGGGGCAAACAACTAGGATGCGCCATTATCATGCATGATGCTTCCCATTATTCACTGTTCAGGAGTCAAGCATTGAACCGTAATCTGGGGAATCTTCTTGGGGCATGGCCCATTCTTCACAATGTCCAACAATATAGGCCCTATCATCTGAAACACCACAGACATGCCGGGACAGAAGATGATCCGGATTTGAAATTAGCAATGAATTTTCCCACCTATCTCGCTTCATTCATTCGTAAGTTCCTTAGGGATATTTCAGGTCTGAATGGAATCAAGGGTACCTTGGCCACCTTTGCAATGCATATGGGTTATCTTTCTTATAGTCTAGGAGGCAAGGCGGAAATCATCAAGGATACTTTTTCCTCCAAGGAGAAATTCCTTATGGCTTGGAAAAATATGAGAGGGCCGTTGTGCTTCCATATTTCTTTTTTTCTGATTGTTTGGTCCATCGGGTATTGGTGGCTATTCCTCACTTGGTGGGTCGCACAACTGACCACATACAACTTCTCCCTCAGAATTCGTTCGATGGCTGAGCATAGTATGACTCCGGATTTGTCAGATCCATACCTGAATACTCGTACCACTTATGCTAATTTTATTGAACGCATCCTTTTTGCTCCTTTGAATGTTAATTACCATGTAGAACATCATTTGTTGATGGGCGTTCCTGCTTACCATTATCCAAGAATGCACCAAATGCTCCTTAAAAAGGGATTTTATGAAAAAGGTGTATTGTCAGGAGGGTATTGGAGTTTGGTCAAACAAGCAGCAGGTATAGGATAAATAGTATGATGCCAGGATTATTCAATAAGAAAAGAACAGAAAAGACGATGTATGATTTGGATGGAATTAAGTTTCCCGTCCATATCTATTATGAAAATCGAAAAAACGTAAGGACATCAATAGGTAAGAAAGCGGTCAACCTGAGGATGCCTTATTATCTTACTGCGACTGAAAGAAAAAAATACCTGGATTGGTTCGAGAATTGGATTAAGAAACAAAGGGAATATCTAAGAGAACAATTCGAAGTCAAAACCTACGAATCAGGAGATGAACTGGTGGTTGGCAGCAGGACGTACATATTGGATATCGAGCATAGTGATAATAAATCCCATTCGGGACAACTAAAGAATGGAATTATCCAATTGAGAATCAATACATCCCAACAGAATCATCACAAAGCCATCAAGACACTTCTGTCCAGAATCGTAGCCAAGGATTATCAGGCGGAGATAGAAAGGAAAGTCAAGGAGTTGAATCACCTTCATTTTCAGGTGCCGGTAGATCAGGTGAAATTGAAATACACCTCATCCCGGTGGGGAAGTTGTTCATCTAAAGGCAATCTGAATTTTTCTACCAAATTACTTTTCGCACCTGAAGAAGTTGTGGATTATGTCATCATACACGAACTGGCCCATCGGATAGAAATGAATCATTCCGCTAAGTTCTGGTTATTGGTAGAACAAGCCATGCCTGAATACAAGGATCATGAAAAGTGGTTGAAAGAGAATGGTGCTACTTGTGATTTCTGATGAATCATTTCATTACTTGGCCAATCTCTTATCTCTGGCAATGTGTTTTTCCGAAATTTTCATGAGTTGACTTCTGAACAGACCAGGGAGAAAACGTTTGAGTAGGAATGTAAAACGGGCTTGTCTCGGAAGAATGATATGCAATTTTTCCTTTCCTGCTTTCTGAAGCATTTCCAAAACAGCATCATCCGGCATGAGTTTGGCCTCCGATACCAGTTTTTTTCCTGCCGCCAAAGCATCCTTTGTACCCCTTGCGCTATCCATGATGCCTGTTCTAATGAATGTAGGCATCACTACGGATACACTGATTCCAAGCGGTTTTAATTCATAATATAATGTTTCCGATAAGGAAATAACCGCAGCCTTGGTCATATTATAGGGAGCCATCCTCGGTGCATTGGCAAAACCAGCTGCACTGGCGATATTTATGATGGTTCCAAACCCCTGTTTCCTAAATGCAGGAACAAACAGCTTGCATCCATACAATACACCCATCTGATTGATTCCAATCATCCAATCCCAATCCTTTAGGGGATATTCGTGGAATGCACCACCATCTCCAACACCGGCATTATTAACCAACAAGTCGATTCCTCCTTGTTGTTCCAGAAACATATTGGCAACTTCTTCATAACGCTTCCTATCGGATACATCAAGGGAGAAGATAATGGGTTCTCCGCCCAATTGTCTGACTTCAGCCGCTGCGGCTTCCAGTTGCTCGATATTCACATCAGACATTCCGATGGTCCAACCCTCCTTGGCTAAATGGATACAGAATGATTTTCCCAATCCCATGGCAGCACCGGTAATGAATGCCCTTTTTTCAGAATACTTTTGTGTTAATCGTAGCATGACCCTTGATTTCTTTTAT
>JAHDHL010000020.1:41195-102021 GCA_020631355.1 Saprospiraceae bacterium
CCTTTTTTCAGAATACTTTTGTGTTAATCGTAGCATGACCCTTGATTTCTTTTATGATGGAGTCCGAAAGATAATCAAAAGGATAGCTTGGTACTAAGAATTCGCATCCATATGAATGATTTTACCAATCATCATTAGATAAGGCTTCTTCGGTAGCATCATGATTCATGGCCTGTTTTAAGTTATTGGCCAACTGTCTGGCATTTTTCTTGGCTTTCGATTTCAGGTCTTTCCATACATCATCCCTCCATTCTTCTTTGGTTAGGGGTACTTTTACATCCTCAGGGCAATAGGATTGTTGAGTAAGGATACCGAAACTATATTTTTTCCGAATAGGGCCATTAGGGATGTGTTCGAAATCCTGCATGGTATATTTGTAGCGTCCGTCCTTGATCATAACGACTACCGTACACTTGATTTTTCCCTTGACCATCTTGCCACCCGAAATGTCCTTGGCATTGTAATCAAAATACATTTCTCCTACGAGCTGCCCCTTGGAATTGACAAGTAATTCCATATCCCCATCCGCAGCTTTTTGTTCATACCAATCCTTGGCTCGTTGGAATAATACCTTAGCAGAAACATTTTGGGAAACTTGTTCCACATCCGTGAATGAAATAGCTTTCCCTTGTGCTTGGATATATGATTGGCTGGCTATTCCCATGAGGAATAGCAATAATATTTGCTTAGACATACCGACTTGATTTTATTGATGTTCTAAGAACGGTGGGAATAGTTGATTTCTTATGTCAGGGGCAAAAAAACTGAATCATCCCGAATGCTGAAATTGATTCTAATTCGGGATGATTCGATGAGAAGGACTATTGGTCTGTGGTATCTCGTTGCTCCATTTTTAGTGCTTCTAATTCCTTAAGCGCTTCTTGTAGCAACAATTCGACTTTTTGCAAACGGTCTCCATTGCCATCTGTGATAACTGAATCACTGGTAGCGGTATTGCTAGGATTAACATCCGTTACGGTTACCTCCTTATTATGTAGCCAACTCTCAAAATCTTTCCGATTAGGGAATTCGATCATTTCTCCTCCCTCAGTTGCTTCCACAACCACAGTTGCCGATACCCTGGTCCTGTCCAATGAAGTAATGGAGAATTTCCAATAAAGTACTTCCTTGTTCTTGACTTTCTTGGTGAGGTAACATGGTTCTAGGGCGACCATTGTTCCGGATGAGCCATCATACCAGTGGTAACCTTTAAGCGAATAAACCTTGGACATTGCTCCTCTTGGACCGATAATGGGCTCCGTTGTAGGAGGTTCGTACATGGATATTTCCCCTGTTTGGGCATTCTGATAATATACCCTGAATAATCCTCGACCAGCTCCCTGGGGTTCGGTATCTATGACAAGGTATGTATCGCCACTTTCAGTGTAGATAACCAATGGATATTCATTATCCGGAAGATTCGGAATGGAAAGCATACCATCCACTGAAGTAAATGTATTCCAGAATCCTACGGCATAGTCCTGCACATCCACATAGTCATTGAATAGGGCCAATGGAGCCATCCACTTTCCTTTGAATCTGGGGTCTGCCTTAATTTCTTCCCTGGAGTAATTCTCGATATTTCCCGCTTCATCAATAATGGCTGTACCAGACCAGTATGGAATGAAAAAGAAAGGAAATCCGTACTTGTACTTTATCTTAGGAGCAACTGCATAGAATTTATTTTCCTCTCCCAAGGTCATATAATGAATCTTAGGATACTTGGCAAAGAAATCATTGAAGTACAATTGACGCTTGATATTATCCGTGTATAACATCTCCTCTCCGATTTCGAAAGGCTGATTCACCCTTTGGATGACGGTATCTGTTTGGAATCCATCATCGTACTTGACGAATCCCGGATTTTTCTTGAAGTATTGGGGTCTGAGCCCATCAGGTGTAATTGGTGCTACATATCCGAATCCGTCCTTTTCCAAATAAGGGCGAGTATGGGCCCAATCCACTTTTTCAGTCCTTGCCCTTACGGTACTTTCCATTTGGTTGTAGGCTACAATCCTTGGTGTGAACCTGAATACATCCTTGTTGATGGGAACGTAGGCATCCAATTCTTCTACATCACTGGCGAATTTTTTATACATATAATATTCGGAAACCTTAGTGAATAGCATGGTCCCGAATATGAATATAGCCATGGCAATGGAACCATAAACGATGCCTGATACCTGGTTTTTCTTGGAGTAGGCCAATAATGCCCTGTAAATGAAAAATATGAAGAATGCTCCAAGTAACAGATAAGGTAAGCCCTCCAGTAGGAAATTGAAGAAGAAGCCATTAACGAAACTAGGATCGACAAAATAGAAGATGACTACGAATAGAACAGTGAATAAGACCGTCCTACCGAGCCATTTTTTCATAAATTTCTTAATATCAAAATCCTCGAGATTTATTTCCCTGCGTTGGTTGTTACGATTCGACATATTTAATTCAGTTAGTATTCTCCTTTTGTTGCATCATTAGGATGGAATTGTAGGGAATGGAATTGTATTTCCATTTTACAAGAACCAAGCTAACAATGATTCGTTAACATTAAAGCTCTAATATTGATAACTATAGTACAAGTCTAAGCTACAAAAAGATATGTCATTCCGACGAATGCTTGGGATGTTTATACAAATACTTCATCTTTACATTATGAAAACAATTCTTTCACTGTTTTCCTATAAGAGGGTTGTGATTGGTAATATTATTATTCCCATTCTATTGGGCTTTCTTTTTCTGACCTTATTAGGTAAGAATATTTCTCATCGACTTAATTATTTTGACACTACATTCAGTCTGGGTCTGGTAAATCTGGAGGCAGACAATGAATTGATACAATTCATTAAGAATCGTAAGGACATCATTTTGGAGGAAGGATTGGACGAGCAGATTGTCAGGGAAAAAGTCAGAAAAAAAGAATTGGATTTGGGATTGATTATTCCCCAGGATTTCAATAAGAAAATTGCTGAGGGAAAACAGGTGGAATTACAATTGTACCATAGGAATAATACCTCTGATATCAATGATCTTTCTTCATCTATTTCCAGATTTGAAACCAAGGTGATAAGGACAAGACTGGATAGTTTTAACCTAAGCATGAATTATGTGAACCCGGTAGTGGTTAAGGAGACAAACACCCAGGATTTTATCAAGGAAATCAATCAGAATGTGGGGAATTATACACCTTTATTGGTGTTTGTTATAGGTTTGTTGAGTTTGGTCTGGCCAAGTATGATTTTATATTCTTCCGTGAGGAAAAAGAATAGAATCGGTGAAGCATCTTATATCTCCCAATTCTTAGCTATTTCATTATTCGGAGTTATGGGAGCATTATTCTTTATTTTGGGAATGTGGTGTTCGATTTGGTTTTCGAATGGACATCCATCTTTCCTTGTGGGAATAATGAAGAAAATATTTTCTATGGGAGGAATGCTGAACCTGACATGGATATTATTCCTCACCCAATTTTTTGCAATAGGTATACTGAATACATTAAATCATAAGGCCAAGACTCCTGTAGGTGCTTTTGGAATATCTTTCTTTGTCATGAGTTGCTTTTTGGTAATTCTACTGGCAACATCCGTATTATTATCCAATTGGGAAAATATATCTTACAGTATTGTTTTGTTTCCTTTTTCCAATGCAATAGGAATGAGCAAGCATATTTTTATAGAAGAAGGAATCAGTTGGTCCCTAATTTTGTTATTCATAATAGGTACACTTGTGTGGGGTGGGGCCAGTTTCCTTATTTCAAAGAAAATCATCCAATAATAATTTGAATCCTGAACTTTTCATACCAGAAACAAATCCCGAATACTTCGCTACGGTCATATTGCCCATAGCCGTTAAGAAAACATATACCTATGCTGTTCCATCAGATATGGTTCATTTAATCAAGTTTGGAGTTAGGGTAGAAGTTTCCTTTGGTAAGAATAAGTTATATGCTGGCATTGTACAGGCGATTAGTAAGGAATCTCCCGGATATAAGACCAAACAAATCATATCCGTTATAGATGAGGAACCAGTCATTACCAAGGAACAATTAAAACTATGGCAATGGATGGCCAATTACTATTGTTGTACCCTAGGTGAGGTCATGAATGCATCATTGCCCTCTGGATTGAAATTGGCAAGTGAAACACGGATTGTTCTGGGACCATTCTATGATGAATTCCTAGATAGCGAAATCCTTACGGACAGTGAATTCATTATTGCAGAGGCATTGACACTGCAAAACGAACTTCGCATTTCTGACGTAAAGAAAATCCTGAATAAAAAAACGATTTATCCGATTATCAAGAGCTTATTGGATAAGAAAGTGATTTATCTCTACGAAGAATTACAGGAAAAATTCAAGGCCAAAACCATATCATGTGTTAGGTTCCAAGAACCGTATGCCTCTGATTCTGATACCATCAAGGAGGCTTTTGAAAAAGCCAAACGGTCCATCAAGCAACAAGAAGCTCTACTGGCCTATATTCAATTGAGTAAGAAACAGGATTTTGTAAGGAGACAAGAAATATATTCCCTTGCAGGAGTGGATGCCGCAGTTGTCAAAGCCTTGGAAAAGAAAGGTATTTTTGAAATATATAAAAGAGAAGTAAGCCGACTCGGAGGTTATGATGAGGAAATAACGGATATCAGTACCTTATCAGAACAACAAATTCGTGCGCTGGAAGAAATTGATTCTTATCATCAGGAAAAGAATATTCTTTTATTACATGGAGTTACTGGAAGTGGTAAGACCAGGGTTTACATAGAATTGATAAAACAAGCTCTGGAACGTGGCGAACAGGTATTGTACTTACTACCCGAGATTGCTTTGACCACACAAATCGTATCCAGGCTGCAAAAGATTTTTGGTGAGCAAATCCTTGTTTATCATAGTCGGATGAATAACAACGAAAGGGTGGAATTATGGAAATCAGCCAATAAGGGACATCCTATTCTTCTAGGAGCGAGATCCAGTCTGTTCCTACCTTTCAAGAATTTGAAACTTATTATCGTGGATGAGGAACATGACCCCTCATTCAAGCAAAACGAACCTGCTCCAAGATATAATGCAAGGGATACTGCCGTATACATGTCAAGTATCTACGATGCCAAGGTCGTTTTGGGAACGGCCACTCCCTCATTGGAAACCTACAGGAATGTATTGGCATCCAAATACGGTTTGGTGAAAATGGAAGAACGATTCGGAGGTGTATCATTACCGGAGGTCGTATTGGCGGATATGAAAGAAGAATCCAAGAATCGCCAAATGCAATCCCATTTTACGAATACCTTGATAGAAGAACTGAAAGGAGCCTTGTCCAGAGGAGAACAGGCTATTCTATTCCAGAATAGGAGAGGGTATTCCCCTACGGTAATGTGCAAGACTTGTGGATGGAAATCGGAATGTGTCCATTGTGATGTGAGTTTGACATACCATAAATATTCCGATCATCTTAGATGCCACTATTGTGGATATATGGCACATGTTCCGGAATCCTGTCCTGCTTGTGGGAATGTACATATGGATTTGAAAGGCTTTGGTACGGAAAAGATAGCGGACGAACTCCAAATTTATATGCCTGAGGGAACACAGATTGCAAGAATGGATTGGGATACGGTAAAGGGGAAGCATGCCCTGTCAAAGCTAATCAACGATTTCGAGGAAAAACGGATTGATATTCTTGTTGGAACCCAAATGGTGACCAAGGGATTGGATTTTGATAATGTGGGTGTCGTAGGTATTCTCAGTGCGGACCACCTGATTCACTTCCCTGATTTCAGAGCCAGTGAAAGAGCATTCCAGTTGATGTTACAAGTCAGTGGTCGGGCTGGTAGGAAACACAAACAAGGTAAGGTCATCATACAAACCTACCAAAAAGACCATCCTTTAATCAAGGAAGTACTTACGAATAATTTCAGGTCTTTTCTCAAAAGGGAAATGACCGAAAGAAGGGATTTCAGATATCCCCCATTCCAAAGTATGATTAAGATCAGCCTCAAACATAAAAAACGAGGTACGGTCCAGCAAGCAGCAGAGTATTTTGCGAATGAACTGAGGATGAAATTCAAGACACAGGTGGTCGGGCCTGCCGAACCAGGTATTCCTAGGGTTCGGTCATTATATATTCAGGATATCATGTTGAAATTGGATAAAAAATCACAATTGTTGCGGCATGCCAAGGAACAGATTCACCAAATTCAGAACGCCTTGCAAAAAACAAAAGGGTTCACTACCGTAAGAATCATAGTGGATGTGGACCCATACTGATTTTTTGACTGGATTAATATGTAATTTTGTAATACATTTAAAGCGTGTTCAAAGATTGTATTTGGATAACAATCAGAACAATTTCTTAGGATTGAGCTTCACTTTCAAAAAGAATCCCTCCCAGGTATGACTTGGATTATTGTTGGTATTATTACAACTTTGATACTCTCCGCAGTGTTTTCTGGGATGGAGATTGCATTTATTTCCGCAGGTAAGCTCAATGTGGAAATCCAAAAGAACACAGGGTCGAAACGAGGTAGCATCATTGCTAACTTTTTTGATAATCCCAATGATTTCCTGAGTACGATGTTGGTAGGGAATAATATTTCCTTGGTTGTATTTTCTTCTCTCTTGGGATTGCTGTTGAATCCTACCTTAGAACCTTTTTTTAAGAAATGGTTCCCGAATGTCCCCGAAGACTTTGTGACTGTTATTCCACTAACACTGATTACAACGATTATCGTATTGATTTTCGGAGAATTCCTACCTAAGATTTTCTTTCGGTTGTTTGCGGATAAGATTCTTTTCTTTTTGGTCTATCCGGTTGCTTTCTTCAAATTCATCCTCACACCAATCTCATGGTTGATGGTGAGTCTATCCGAACGCTTGTTGAAATTGTTCTTCAAGGTTCCCCTTGAAGAAGCAGAAGATGTGTTTACTCGTTTGGATTTGGCCAAATTCGTCGAATCTACCAGCTCCGGGGATAAGTCCGAAGTCATTCTGGATACAGAAATGTTCAGTAATGTACTGGATATGAAACAGACCCGTGTAAGGAACTGTATGATTCCTCGTACAGAAATCGAAGCTGCCGAAATCAATGATAGTGTCGAGGATTTATTGGAACTATTCATAGAAACCAATTTGTCCAAGATTATTGTTTATAAGGATTCGATAGATGATGTAATTGGTTATGTCCATCACCAACACTTATTGGAAAAACCGAAGAATATTCGTTCGGTAATGCGTAAGATTCCAATCATTCCAGAAGCAATGAGAATCCAGAATCTGATGAATCTATTCATTAGGGAACGCATCAGTATCGCATGTGTAGTGGATGAATTCGGAGGTACCTCGGGCATCATTACCCTGGAGGATATCCTTGAGGAGATTTTTGGAGAGATAGAGGACGAACATGATATGAGCGAGGAGTACCTTGAGGAACAAATCAGTGATTTTGAGTATCGGTTCTCCGGTAGATTGGAAATAGCCCATCTGAATGAGAAGTACGATTTTATCAATTTCCCCGAAGGGGAATACTCCACTCTGTCAGGTTATATCGTTATGACAACAGGGACTATTCCGGAGGAAAAGCAATCATTGGAAATGGATGGATATAAATTCATTCTGGAAATGATGAGTGAAACCAAAATCGAAACCATACGCGTTTTTGTCTTGAAACGTGATAATGATGAGAAATAAATGAAGAATGGGAACCCATTCAAATAGATACGAGTACTGATAATACCTAGAATTATCATCAGCAAATATGAAGCAAAGGATACTAGATTGGTACTATACTTTTCCAATTCAACTGGTTGTACTCCATTTGAAGAGTAATCTATTTCTGCTTTTTCTTTGGATTGTCACGCTTTTGTTCGCTTGGGGTGAGGTAGGAATGAAGAAAGGATGGATATATCTTTTCCTTACACCGGAATACTTAGGTGAAGTGGGATTCTGGAGCTTTACCTTGTTAGGAATGACATTCGCAGGCTTTATGGTGACCTGGAATATTACCACCTATATCCTACACTCCCCGCAATTTCCCTTTCTAGCTTCATTGCAACGTCCCTTTACCAAGTTTTTCATGAACAATGCCTTGGTTCCGTTGACATTCATCATCCTTTTCCTTTGGAAACTCATAGACTTTCAATGGCATTATGAATGTTGGGATAGTTGGACGATTTTCTATAATGTTTTGGGTTTTGTCTTTGGTGTATTCACTACTTTGATATTCACAATTATCTATTTCCAATTCACTAACAAGGATATCTTCAGTTTTATCCAACCGGATGAAAAAAAGAAACCACCTAATCTGACCAAACCGATTCTCCCCGGAAATCGGGCCACGACATTGGAGTCGGTCAAGAGCCCGAATTATTCACAAGTACGTTCCTATCTGAATGAATCCTTCAAATGGAGACCTACTCGTATTGTTTCGCATTATGAGGAGAAATATCTCATTAAGGTATTCAGACAGAACCACGCCAATGCCATAGTTGTACAGACAGTGAGTATCATGCTTCTGATTATCATGGGATACATGATTGAGAATCCATACTTCAGAATACCTGCCGGGGCCAGTTATTTCATATTCCTTTCCATTATAGCATCTATTGCCGGGGTCTTGAGTTACTGGCTGCACAAATGGACTACTATCGTAACATTACTCCTTATCCTGTTTGTGAATACCTTGACCAAGCACGAAGTCATCGACCCTAAGAATAAGGCTTTTGGCTTGGCTTATGACCGTCATCAGGTAGAATATAACTATGATAAGATGAAAGAGATTCATTCTCAGGAAAACATCGAAAAAGATAAGGAAGAAACCCTGGGGATACTTGATAAATGGAAGTCCCGTTTCAGGAAAAGTAAATTGAAGAAGAAACCTAAATTGGTGATTATCGGAACGAGTGGGGGTGGACTAAGGGCCTCACTCTGGACCATGCAGGTGCTGCAACAGACCGATAAGGCAACTGGAGGTAGGTTCATGGATCATACCGCACTGATTACGGGAGCCTCGGGAGGTATGATTAGTGCAGGTTATTATAGGGAATTGTTGCTCAGGAAACGACGAGGTAGTGATATTGACTTGTATGACCAGAGCTACTTGAAGAAATCAGGAGATGACTTGTTGAATGCAGTAATTTTTACTGTTGTGACCAATGACCTTTTCATGCCTTGGGGCCGATTTGAGGAAAATGGGCAGAAATACCCCAAGGATAGGGGCTATATCTTCGAATGGCAACTGAATCATAACACGGATCATGTCATGAATAAGAAGCTAGGGGAATACAGGGAACCCGAACTGAATGCGGAGATACCCATGATGTTCCTTGCACCAGCTATTGTGAATGATGGTCGGAAACTATTGATTTCTCCGATAGGAGTATCCTACATGGCTACTCCTCCTCATGGCCCTAATCTGATGGAAATAGGAAGTGATGCCATTGATTTCAGAAAATTAATGGAAGGGAATGACCCCGATAGCCTAAGATTCACAACGGCAATAAGAGCCAATGCTTCGTTTCCTTATATCCTACCGAATGTGGCAATGCCCACAGAACCCAGAATAGAACTGGCTGATGCAGGTTTTATGGATAATATGGGACTGAATTCAGGACATCGTTTCATCCATGTGTTTCAGGATTGGATCAAGGAAAACACAAGTGGGGTCGTTTTTGTGGTGATACGTGGCTCCGCACCACAGGATAAGCCCATTTCAGAACGTCAGGGTTTTGTGGAATCAGCTGTGAATCCAGTCAGGATTATGAGGAGGATTGTGGATATACAGGATTTTGAACAGGATAATCTACTGAGCTATACATTGGATATTTTCGGAGAGGAATTCGTTGACTTTATTCCCTTCACATATAAGGAGGGAGAAGATTCCAATCCTGCATCAATGAGCTTACACCTCACGGAAAGAGAAAAAATTGATATTATCAATGCATATTATAATGATGAGAATCAAGAAAGCCTGAAACGACTCAAGGAGGCTTTGCGATAGTTCTTGTTTGGATTCTTATATCATTTCTTTAAAATCATGCCTTACCATGCGTAATGAATTTGTTGTCATCTCAATAATTACCATCCTAGCCATTTCATTGTTGGCATTCTTCAAATGGCCGGTCGTGTGGTGGTCTTTTATCCTTGTCGGACCGATCATCCTACTAGGGGTATATGATATGTTCCAATCGAAGCATGCCATCATGAGAACTTTTCCCTTACTGGGTAGAGGGCGGTATGTAATGGAGTTCCTAAGACCTAAATTGTATCAGTACTTCATTGAATCAGACACGAATGGTCGGCCCCTGAATCGTGTTTTTCGCTCTGTAGTTTACCAAAGAGCCAAGAAGGAGTTAGATACGGTACCTTTCGGAACCCAATTGGATGTCTATGAGGAAGGATATGAATGGATTAACCATTCTATTGGAGCCTTGGATGCGCATGATTTGGAACAACATCCTCGTGTGAGGGTCGGTGGAGATGAATGCACCCAACCTTATGACTTGAGTGTGCTGAATGTATCAGCCATGAGTTTTGGGTCATTGAGTAAGAATGCTGTAATGGCTTTGAATGGTGGAGCCAGAATCGGACAATTTGCACATAATACCGGTGAGGGAGGAATCAGTCCTTATCATACGCAGTTCGAGGGAGATTTGATATTCCAATTGGGAACAGGGTATTTTGGTGCAAGAGCAGAGGATGGGAATTTTTCACCTGAGAAATTCAAGGCCCTGATGGATAGGACACCATCTGTCAAGATGATAGAACTAAAATTATCCCAAGGAGCCAAACCCGGACATGGAGGTATATTGCCAGCAAAAAAGAATACAGAGGAAATTTCCAAGATAAGGGGTATCAAACAAGGTACGGATGTATTATCCCCTCCTTATCACAAAGCATTCAATACCCCGAAAGGATTGTTGGAATTGATTCAGCAAATGAGACAACTCTCTGGTGGCCGACCAGTGGGTTTTAAGTTATGTATTGGAAAGAAAAGTGAATTCTTATCCATTTGTAAGGCTATGGTCGAAACCAATATACTACCCGATTTTATTTCCGTGGATGGTGGAGAAGGAGGTACGGGAGCTGCTCCGTTGGAATTTTCGAATTCAGTAGGGATGCCATTCAAGGATGGGGTGACCTTTGCTCATGATGCCTTGTTGGGATTTGGATTGAGGGATAGGATTAGGATTATTGCCAGTGGAAAAATCATGACTGGTTTTCATATTTACAGGGCATTGTCCCTAGGTGCTGATGCCTGTACAAGTGCTAGGGCCATGATGTTGGCACTGGGTTGTATTCAGGCATTGGAATGTAATAAGAATTCCTGCCCTACAGGTGTGGCGACACAGAATCCTGAACTCGTGGCAGGATTGGTTGTGAGTGATAAGAAACAACGAGTTGCCAATTATCACCATGAAACGGTAGAGGGGTTTGTAGAACTGATGGCAGCAACGGGTGTCAGTGATTTGAAGGATATCAACCGGTCTTCGGTTTGTAGAAGAATCAGTATGGTTGAGACTAGAAGATATGATGAGATATTCCCAGAAATCCCATTAGGATGCTTATTGGATGAGGCTACAGTTCCGACAGATTGGGAAAAGGATTGGCAATTGGCCAATTCTGAAAAATTCTAAATATTTCGAAGATGAATACAAGAGGATATCTGATACTACTTTGTTGCATCATCGCCAATTCGGTCATAGGGCAGATTACCATCAATATTACTTCATTACCTGAGCACACTCCTGAAGATGCTGCTATCTATTTTGCATCCAATATCAATCAATGGTCTCCTGATGCAAAGGGTTTCGAATTCAAAAAAGAAGATGGACAATACGTTTTGTCCTTTACGCCTAAGGTAGAGGATGTCATTGAGTTCAAATGTACCAGAGGAACATGGGCAGCTGTCGAGGCAGGAGAGAACGGAGCTGCTATTTCGAATCGGGCAATAGTTTATGAGGGGAGCCCGATTGTGTATGACGTGGTGATTGAGAGTTGGGAAGACCTCGATGGCCAACCCGTTGAGCATTCTTACTCAGATAATGTATCCATCCTTTCAGATGAGTTCTTCATACCACAATTGAATCGGAAGCGGCGGGTATGGATTTATCTTCCTCCTAACTATCATACCTCTAGCCAAAAGTATCCGGTCATGTATATGCATGATGGTCAGAATGTATTCGATGTGAAGACCAGTTATGCAGGAGAATGGGAGGTGGATGAGGCATTGGATCGGTTGTATAAAGATGGGGGCGGATGCATTATTGTGGCAGTGGATAACGGGCAAGAATTTCGGCAAGACGAATATTCTCCTTGGAAAAATCCCACTTATGGTGGCGGTCAGGGAAAGGAATATGTTCGGTTCATTGTAGAGACGCTCAAGCCTCATATCGATTCGAATTATAGGACAATTCCCGATAGGGAACATACAGGTATCATGGGGAGTTCAATGGGAGGAATCATCTCCTTGTATGCAGGATTGGAGTATCCTGAGGTATTCAGCAAATTGGGTGTCTTTTCTCCAGCTTTTTGGTTTTCTGATGAATGTTACCAACATGTCTTGGAACAAACTAAACGGATGGATGCCAAAATCTTCCTACTTATTGGCAGATTGGAAGGGAAACGATACGTTCATGGAATGTCAGCAATGTACCATGTCCTGAAAAATGTGGGATTTGAAGAAGATGAGATTTTTTATAAAGTTGATGAAAAAGGACAACACCAGGAAAAATTTTGGGCCGACCAATTTCCATCTGCATTCGAATGGCTAATGGGAATCGGGGGTAATGCCAAGGAAAGCGTACTTCCAACCCTCACTGTTACAGCATCCAAGGATATCCGAATTCAGAGTCATAAGGATTTGGGGCCTCTCGAAGTCATAGTGAAAAAGAAGAAGAATGGAAAAGTGAATTATTCAGACAAAGGGAATTCCGTCCTGATTCCATCCAAATATTGGAAGAATAAAAAATACGATATTCAGGTATTGAATGAGAATGATATCCTGATTCAGGAATATTAAAAAAACGTTCATGGATAGATTCCATGAACGTTTTTCGAATACTGAAAAATCCTAGAAACAATGGCTACTTCTTAAATCTACAAGTCGTATTGCGTTGTATCCAACAATTCACCCTGTATGGATCTCCCTCCTTAAGACTCCTCATGAATCCATCAGATTTTTCTGGTAGGTATTGTGCGTATCTATTGATTTGCTTTTGGGCTTTTCCTGCCGTTTCTGGATCGGACTTGGCCTTGTACCACATATCGTATGCCGGCCAGATGACAACCTGACTGTCCCATCCTCTACCTGGTCCGCACAATGGTCCACTGGATGCGTACATGTCACCAATCAATAAGTATGGCTTACCCCAACCTGGTTTATGGTTGATGGCCTTTTCTGCCCAAGAGCGAGCCGTACTGAATTGCTTGAATTTGGAATAGTATATGGAAGCGATAGAATAAGCATAACGGCCTTTTCTGTCTTGGTCCGTAGTCTGCTCGTAACGCTCTTTCATACAGTCGATGGCTCCTTGGTAATCACCTGATCGAAGTAGTTCACTACAACTAGGTCCGGAGGGAGTAGTTTCCGTAGGTGAGACTACTACTTCTTCCCTACAAGCATTATCATAAGTAGAGATGATTTCCTTTAGTTTGGCATCGGCCTCCGGACATCCTCCCCATCTCAAGGTGGAGTAAATATCAATCATGATATCACAATCAGTCTTGTTCTCCTCGTATTCGCTCAGGTATTTATCCTTGTAGTAGGCACAGTCATAAAATCCTTTTACAGACTCGAACTCCTCCATTCTGAATGGTGCATAACTTTCCACAATTTTGAAATCCTCCAATGTTCTACCCTTAGCATTACTCAATCCATTATTAAGGATATCCATTACCATCTTACTGTATTTCTGGGCTTCTTCCATACTGATGGCCTTGGCATCAAACTGATCCCTAAGTAGTGCTGTGAAAGGATTCAGGACGAAAGGTTGGGATTTCATTCCCTCCATATCAATGGATGACTTGAACATATTATATTTCTCATCCTGTGTAGCAAAATCAGGATAGTTATAATACATATCGAATGCTTTTCTTCCGATGACGAATCCCTTTTCCTTAGGGTAGCATTCCGCTAGTTCATCATATAATGTCATGACACGATCCACATGTTGCTTCTTTTCGGCCTCTGTGGTCGCCTTTTGGAATTTGTCATTATAAATTTCGACACCCCACATGAAAACAAGGTTCCTACGGCCATCAGCAGCAGGTGATGTGGCATACACCTTTTCCCAAAGGGGAAGTGCAGCATCATAATTCTTACGTTTGATTTCATCCTTACACAAGACATAATTCTCTATGGCCTTGTCCTTGTCAGGAGCATCATCGAATGTAGGGCACTTGCTCTCCTTTTCTGGTTCGGGTTTGGGTGGTGTTTCTACTTTGGGTGTTTCCTCCTTAACTACGGTTTCCTTAGCTGTCTTAGGCGTACAGGCCCAAACCAAGAGAACCATCATGATTGATAATAAAAGATAATTCCTCTTCATGGTGATTGATCGTTTGATTCAAGAATATAGATGCCAAATTTAATTGATGTGGTGCGTAAAGAAAAACCACAATAGACATCTGATAAGGTCAATATTAAAAATGGTGGGATAAAAAAGGATTGGAATTGTCCTTTTTGGATTATAGACCATCTCTAAGATATGACTTTCTGATATCATTTGCTGGACTTGGACCCAACTATCAAGTTAATACAACCTATTGATTCACCGAATAGTGTGCCCAAATCCAGCGGAGCTGAAAGTGGGGTATAGTGCGTTATTAATGCACAATAACGTGAATTCAAAAGGAAGCTTGTGTTATCCTAATGGTAAAATCTGATAAGGAAAAGCTAAAGAGGGGAGGATTTAGTCGTTTTTGGGTGCATCATTGTCCTGCTGTCCTGATGCAATCCTATCTGGTAGGTCGGAAAGAAATGTATGCCAATTCATCATTCAAAAATTTAATTATAACAACAACATAACGAATTCAATGCCAATCGTTACGATTGGCATGAAGTGTACTTGCCACTTGTGACATAGGATAATGGATTATTCGGATAAATTGAATGGGAATGCTACGAGTTCAAGATACCATTGAATCGTTGGTTGAATCCCTCCAATCCCTGTAATCCTCCCGTGTGTATAGCCAGTATTCGAGAGCCTTTGGGGAAATGATTGTTCTGAATCTGATTCATGATGCCATACATCATTTTACCGGTGTAGATGGGGTCCAGTTGAATATCCGATGTTCGTTTGAAATCATTGATGAATTGGATGAGCTTGGGCTTATGCCTTGCATATCCTCCAAAATGATATTCATTGTTGATTTCCCATTGATGGTAATCGGTGTTTTTTGATTGGTTTTGTTGAATGAGATTCGCAACGTCCTTTTGGAGGAAATTTCCTTTGAGACTGGAATAGCCGATGATTCTGATATGAGGATGGGTCAATATCCAACCTGTGATACTTCCTCCTGTTCCTACCGGAATGCATATGATGTCATAATCATTTGTTGGGACTCTTTTTTTTGCCCATTCCTTACATCCCTTAATCGCGAGTGGATTAGTGCCTCCTTCCGGGATGATATAACAACCGGGGTAAGTGTCCCTTAAGGATTGGATGTATTCGGGCTCATGTTTGTTCCTGTATGTATTTCTGGATACAAATTCGAGTTGCATACCTTGTTGCTCCGCAAAATTGAGTGTAGGATTCAAGGGCTCAGGTCTTTCCCCTCTGATAATACCAATGGATGGAATCCCAGAGGCCTTAGTGGCTGCTGCGGTAGCATGGATGTGATTGGAGAAAGCACCTCCGAAAGTAATGACGCAGGATGCTTGTTGCGCGATGGCTTCCTTGATATTGTAAAATAATTTCCAATACTTATTCCCTTGGATGGAGACATGATTCTGATCTTCCCTCAATAAGGATAGATGGACACCCGCATCAGAGGTGATGCGATTACGAATTTCTTGTATGGATACGGTTGGATTGGTCATGAGAATGCAAAAATAAAAAAGGCAACCACTACATTTAGCGGCTGCCAGCTGAATTTGATTCCCCCCTTTATTGAAATCAAATCATTCTTTGTTGTCGTGTCATATTTGGATATAATGCAAGTCTTGTGTTATATTACAATTCTTACATATGTCTTTATATCAACATGTGTGCCACTTTTGTTAATGACAACTTAAATCTTCATTTCTATGGAATCACAATGGGTTCAGGTTGTTCTACAATGGGATACTTGTTGTATTTTTGAGTAAAAATCATTTACAGTGGAAAGATTCATAGATAAAATCGTTACGGTAATATTCATCCTGGCTGTATTAGTCATTGGATATTTTGCATTCAAATTCGTAAGTAATGCTCTTGCAGGAGGAGGTAATAGCGGAGATGTGGAAATAGAAGCAACAGATGAGGACGACCTTTTTGCAGATGATGGAGTGGATGATACCTACGATACGGAGGACGATGACCATTACAATGAGGATGTTCCTGCTACGGAGGAAATTCCGGAGGAATACAATGATGGAATCGCAAGTATCATGGAAGATGATGAGAACGAACCAGAGGCAGCCACTACTGCTGATGATAATAATGAAACTGCTGGTTCAGGCAGTGCTTCTTCGACTTCTTCTGACGATGATGATGTGTTCACAGAAAAATCCGGTTCAACAACAACTTCGGCACCAGCACAAAAACCTGCTAAATCCGTGGATAATTCTGCCAAGTATTTAGTAGTGGTGGGTTCTTATTCTTCTGAAACGAATGCGAATAGCCAGTTGGCACCACTAGGAAAAGTAGGATATAATAATGCGGAGGTCGTAAAGTTTGACCATTCAAAGTTCTACACCGTTGTTGCTGCTAGGTACAACAGTGAGGCTTCTGCAAGGGAAGCAGTGAAGCAACTGAAAAGTAAGAATCAGATTTACAAGGATTGCTACGTTCATACGAGGCGATAAGAATATTTACAAACACAAAAACGTTAACTCCCCAACAAGTAAAAGCATATGAATCACCATTTGGAATCAATCAATCAACCCAATCTATCAATGGATAAACCTCTGGCCCAATTTATCGATCATACGATTCTGAAACCTGATAGTTCCGTTGAGGAAATTAGGATTCTGTGTACGGAGGCCATGGAAAACGGATTTTATTCTGTTTGTGTGTCACCGTATTTCGTAAAGTATGCCAAGCGATTCCTGGATGGAACGCAGGTAAAGGTTTCCACTGTGGTGGGTTTTCCGATGGGGTATGCATTCACATCTTCCAAAGTGGAAGAAATCAAAAGGGCATTCATTGATGGTGCTGATGAGATTGACGCTGTGGTGAATATCAATGCCATTAAGAGCGAGGATTGGAATTATATCCAGAATGATATAGATACAATGGCTCGGATGTGTAGTATGAGGGATAAGGTCATTAAGGTAATCTTTGAAGTAGATTTGCTAAATGAGGACGAAGCCAGGAAACTTTGCGATATTTGTATCGAATCGGAAGTGGACTTTGTCAAGACTGCCACTGGCATCAATGGTAAGGGGAACCAACCCGGAGTTATTTCTTTTTTGAGGGACTATTTACCCAAGGGAATCAAAATCAAGGCTTCCGGAGGTATTCGTACCCAAGAAGAAGCATTGGAATTGATTGCGGCAGGAGCTGACAGATTAGGTTGCTCTAAGAGTGTTGCCATCGTTAAGGGAAGCTAATATTATAAATAAAGGATTATGAGAATTTGGGCTATTATCATCTGTTGTGTATTTGCAATGAACTGGAATCAGGCATCAGGTCAGGTAACATATGTTGAGGATGGTGCCGTATCATCCTTGATGGCACAGTATGTTTCCCAGAATCGCTCCACTACCTATACCTTGGGATATAGGGTGCAGATATTATCCACTGCTGATAGAAGAAAGATGGAGAATATGAAAGCTGATTTCACTAGGAAATTCCCTGATCTCATTCCGGTATGGACATATGAGGCTCCGAATTATAAGCTAAGGGTGGGAGCTTTCAGAACGAAGTTGGAAACCGAGCGAATCAAGCACATACTTAGGGCTGAATATCCCAGTGTCTTTCCCGTTAAGGATAATAAAATTCGTCCAATAGAATACCTTTAACCCCAATTCCATCGCATAAGGAATGGAGTGGCTTAAACGTATCATACCGAAACAATGGCTTTCAGCACTGGCCATTCTGGCATTTGCCATATCTGCCAATACAACCATTAACACAGAGGGGACCTACGATAGGTGGCATTCATTGGTAATGTATGATCAAGGCGGTTATTATGGTTACATGCCCGCCTTTTGGATATATGAGGACTTGGAATTCGAATTTTTCAAACAATTCGGATTCGATACGAATTCCATCATGATAGCACAGGAGGATGGACAGAAAGTCAATCGCTATGCCATAGGTCCCGCTGTACTGAATATGCCTTTTTTTATCATTGGTCATGAGATAGCGAAAGCCACCGAGGACCATCCTGCGCATGGTTTTTCTCCCATTTACAAGAAAAGTATCCTGATAGGCTGCATTTTTTATGTGACTTTGGGACTATGTTTCCTCAGATCCATTCTTTTGAGATACTATAAGGATATTGTTGTAGCACTGTCGATTCTTAGTTTGGGAGTAGGAAGTAATCTCTTGTATTATACGACCATTGAGGGAATGATGAGCCATGCCTATTCATTCTTTTTGTATTCGACCTTATTGTGGTTGACCGTAAAATGGATTGATGATAATAAGAAACTGGCCTTGTTGTGGATAGGACTGGTAATGGGATTGATAGCATGTACCCGACTACCGAATCTTGTGGTTGGGTTGATTCCCCTATTGTGGGGTATAAAGGGAAAGGATGATATCCGAAATCGATTCGAATTGCTCTGGTCCCAAAAATTCTGGATTATTGGAGCTTTGGCTTTGTGTGTCTTGGGCTATGCACCCCAGATGATTTATTACAAAATGAAAGTGGGGCGTTTCTTTGTGGATTCATATCCGCAGTCCAGATTCTGGTTCGATCAGCCCTTGCCTCATCGTGTCCTATTCAGTTTTAGGAATGGCTGGCTGATTTATTCCCCATTGATGGGAATGGGATTGATAGGATTCTTCTTCATCCGAAAATTCTGTAAGGATGCATTCTGGCCCTTATTATCATTTTTCATCATCAACCTGTATGTCATTTCTTCTTGGTGGTGCTGGTGGTATGGAGGTAGTTTCGGAATGAGGGCCTTGGTGGAGACATCCGCATTATTGAGTCTTACACTGGCAGCCACCATACATGTATGGATTCACCATAAATATTGGAGATACCTGTTCGTATTGATATTTCCCTTATTGATTGGGTTGAATATCCTACAGACCCATCAGTCAGGGAATCATATCATCAGATATGATGGAATGAATTGGGAAGCATACAAGTTCGTTTTTGGAAAAACGATGCCTGTCACACCCGAATTCATTCAGGAAAGGGATAGTATTATCCACTATGATTTCGGATTTCCCCGAGCGGCCACTGATAAGCAATATCGCTATGAAAAATGCAGGTAGCATGATGCTGATAGACAAAAAAACGCCTCATTGGATTCCAATGAGGCGTTTTTTTGTTATTGAATGTTATCCTATAATGCGGATTTGAATTGATTCAGGAATCTCACATCATTCTCGAATAATAGACGGATATCATTGATTCGATATTTCAACATGGCAATTCTCTCCACTCCCATACCAAATGCAAAACCGGTATATTTCTGCGAATCGATACCACAATTCTCCAATACATTCGGGTCAACCATTCCACAACCTCCGATTTCTACCCATGATGTGTACTTACAAACATTGCAACCATCACCGCCGCAGATGAAGCAGGAAATATCTACTTCTGCACTGGGTTCGGTAAATGGGAAGAATGATGGACGAAGCCTGATTTTGGTATTGTGTCCGAACATTTCCTTTGCAAAATATTCAATGGTTTGCTTTAGGTCTGCAAATGAGACATTCTCATCTATATATAAACCCTCCACCTGATGGAATTGGCAGTGGGCCCGTGCGGAAATGGTTTCATTCCTATAAACCCGTCCGGGGAAAATAGCCCTGATGGGTGGTTTTTGGCTCTCCATCGTTCTGATTTGGACAGAAGACGTATGTGTTCTCAATAATCGTTCGGTATCATGTAGGAGATAGTAGGTATCCTGCATATCACGGGCCGGATGATCCTCAGGCGTATTCAAGGCTGTGAAATTATGCCAGTCATCCTCAATTTCCCTATTCTCTGCTACGGTGAATCCAATTCTACTGAATGTTTCGATGATTCGGTTATTCACAATGGAGATGGGGTGTCTGGAACCCATTGCCAATGGTTCTCCCGGAGCGGTAAGGTCCAATGAGCCGGCTTCTTCTGCTTCGGATGCATCATCGGCCTTTTGTTTCAATTCTTGGAATTTGGCTTCTGCACTTTGCTTGACCGAATTCACCAATTGTCCGAATTCCTTTTTTCTTTCATTCGGAATATTCCTGATTTCACCGAAAAGAGGTTTCAGGATATTCTTGGAACCGAGGTATTGGATACGGAATTGTTCCACTTCATCCGGAGTACTAGGAGTTGCATTCTTGATGTCTTCAAGTATTGCATTGACCTTGTCGAATATTTCTTGTGCCATGAATGATAGCAGTGTTAGATTCAAAAAATGAGAACTGGGTGCAAAGGTATGGAACCTTTGTTGATATAATAAGTCTATCGGTGGGAAATTAGTTCTCTGGGGCGAACTAGCCATGAGAATATTGTACCCTAAAAGCGAATAAGCCATGGAATATTACCTGTAAAATGATAAAAAATCAGTGTTATCCACTCACTTTTTTACTTGCTGTACTCTTTAATGAATGAAGACATGATGTAGTTGGGGTTCAGTGTCATTCCATTATAATGCTTGGACCCTTATTGAGCAATCAATGAACTCATATCAGCACTATTCAAAACACTTTCTTGTTAATCTTATTTCATCATATCCTACATTGCTGATGCATTGTAGGGAAAATATTTCCGTTATGAAACAACTGACGTTTTATGCCTTGGGTATGCTCATGATGGCCCTTACGCTGGCTTCTTGTAGCAATGACGAATCCCATGTGACAATGGATCATGAGGCCTTACTCAAAACTATTGCGAATGACCCTGCTTATGTCAAGCGATACCAGAATTTCCAAACCCAAAAAGCCAATGTAGCTTTCCATAAATACGACATGGTGGCTATTGGTGAGGTCTTGGAGATGAACCGTGGACGAGTAAATTCCATTTGTGAAATTCCGACATCCGATTTTACTGCAGTAAAAGGTGGCGAACTATATCAGTCCATTCAGTGTGAATCTTTCAATCTACTTCAGGAATACCTGAATAGATACCCAGAAATGAGAACGTTCTCTGAGAATGACCTAGATAGAATTGATGTGATTTGTAAATCCATCCACGGAGTTATCCAACTTGATCTTGCAACAATTATTAGTGAACGTGCCAAAAACAATATTGAAGAATGAAAAAGTTATTATTAACACCCCTAGTGCTATGTGTCACAATGGTAATCTCAATTGCTTGTATTGGTGAATTTAATAATTCCGTAGCACAGGCTGAACTTGAATATGCTTCAGCCTTAAAAGGCTGTAGAGCACTTGGTTCAACCTTTTGGGAGTTTGACAGGGAATATTGCCACCAATTAGCTAGCTTGGAATATGGGGCGGCCCTAGATGATGCTGTCGCAGCTTACAATGATTGCTCTGAATAAGGAGAGTGGAATTTACAGCTGGTTATATTGAGATTCCTCAAAGAAAAAAAGCGATTCGGGTATGTCCGAATCGCTTTTCTATTCCATTAGAAACAAATCTTAGTTTTCCAATTCCTTCAGTCTATCCTTGACAGCCTGAATGACAGAATCCTGATCCTTGATGGCATCATTGGTAGCTTCTTGTTCCTTGACATTTTGTTCAATATTGGATTTTGCTTCCCTGATTTTATTCTCTGCATCTTCGATATCCTTGTGGTATCCTTCTTTTTTCTTTTGCAAACTTGCCAATTCCTTGGCCAGTTCCTTTCCTTTTTTCTCCTCAGCCTTGAGTTCTTGCTTGGTCATTTCTATGGCCACCTCAATGGCAAAGCGCATCAGGAATTTTTCACCCTCATTGTACTTGTCACCATGCATTTCAGAATTCAGATATGCACCACCTAGGTCAAACCATACCGTAGCATTCACATTAGACCCCACATCTGTAAGGTTTAGGTAGATGTCCACTGTATTGGCTCCGCCAATGGTACGCAATTCGGCATCATCTGTGAAAATCATATTGGTTTTCTTTTCTGATTTGGTCTTGCCTTTCTTGGTAGTGGACTTGATGTACTTCATCCAGACTTTCTTGGCTGTCTTTGAATCAGCTTCTGGAATATCTATGCTTAATGAATTGTGTGAACCTTGGCTCATCGAACGAACGCCCTCCTCTATTTGTGCTTGGGTAAAGGAGATGGCAAATGCAACCATTAGTATGGTATATAAAACTTTCATGATGTATTCTTTTAAATGAAATGAATGTTCGTGGTATAAATTTATCACGATTTTTCCTTAAATGTGACGAGATAAGAGGGAGAATGGTGTTAAAAAATCAATAAACTTATTGAAGTTGGTCCCGCTTGACTTTGAAATCGTACTTGGGATACTGCTGATATAATTCGTCATAAAGCTGATATCCCTCCTGTTTATAGCGGAGTGTATCATCCATGTTTTTACTGGTTCCTAATACATAGAGGACCTCACCCTTTTCTTGTTGTGTGGATGCACTTTTCAATAAATGTTCAAGGGTAATGGTCGCCATTTCCTGATCTCCATGTTCCAGTTCCACTTGTGCCCGTTTGACCGAACTAAGGAAAATCAATTCCTCATTACCGATTTCATCGGCAATTTCATCCGCCTTTTTAGAAAATTTCTTGGTCTCTTTAGGATTTGCATGGGTATACAATGACAATTCCACCATTCGGAGCAAAATCATTACAAGTAGCCTCTTATTATCAATTTCTTCGCAAATATGGATACCCTGATTGTAATTTTCCTTTGCTTTTTGGTAATCCCTTTTCTGGGAATGTGCATCTCCCAAAGAACCCAATGCACTGGCTATTCCCTTCTGGTAGTTGAGTTCCCTGGATAATGAAAGTTGCTCACTCAGGTTATCAATAGCCAAATCGGATTCACCTTTCTCAAGATGCAGGTCACCCAATAACCCGTAAGTGATGGATGTCCCTTGTTTATCTCCCAGTTCCCTACAAAGTGTGAGGTCCCTTTCGTATAACTCCAAGGCCGTTTCGAAATGTCCTTTCTTGACCAATAGTTTACCCATACAACCAAGAGCAATGGCAGTTAGGAACTTGTTGCCCAAATCCTCACATTGTTTGAGTCCTTTTTGGTAGCATTCCATTGCTTCGTCATTGTCCCCCTTTTCGAAGTATACAATTCCGAGATAGATACTGATATTGGCGACTCCGAGTTTGTTTCCATTCCTTTCGCATTGCTCGAGGTAGGGTTTCATATTGGAAATGGCTTCCTCGTACTTCCCTTGGTTCATCAACGCGAGTCCCATATTGGATACGATACCAAAGTTATTACCCGAACGATTGGTATCCTGACTGATTCTCAAACTTTCACTGAAGTAGTCCTTGGCCTTTTCGTATTCACCTTGTCTGAAGAATACATCACCCAGATTACCATACACCTTTGACATGCCGATACTATCCTCAATTTCCTCAAAGAATGCAGCTGCACTCTGGAGATATCTTGAAGCTTCTGCATATTCACCCTTGAGCATCAATAGGTTCCCTAAGTCATTGTTGGCCCTACCCAGAAGTAACTTGTCACTGGATGAACTGGCTAATGCCAATGCATTCTGTAGTACCCTTTCCGATTCGGTCCAATCTCCCATCAGGTTAAGGATGCCCGCTTTCTTCAATAGGGTCTTGACATATGGTTTTTGTTGTTTGATGTGGTCCAAATTATTGGCTAGCTTGTCGTAGTAGACAATAGCTCTTGTATTGTTGAAGTTATCCTTTGCGTAATCACCGGCTTTTTCCAAGTATTCATTCATCTTGGATTTGATGTTGGCTTGTTCGTAATGGAATGCCAAATCAGCATACCTGCTGTCTATTTGTTCGGTGTAAACCCTTTCGATTGCTTCCGCAATCAATTTGTGCAATTCTCGTAAACGAGTACGAATTTGCATATCATAGACAGCCTCACGCAATAGGGAATGCTTGAATATATAGCGAATCTCATTGACTGCTTTCCAAATCTGTCCTTTTTCGGCTACTTCGATTTGTTCTTGTAGTAAATGTTTGGTATCTCCATTTCTTCGGAGGAATTCCCTTTGGGTCTTCATGACTTCGCTGAGTACCTGGACCTCGAATTCCCGACCAATGACCGCCGCAGCCTTGACAGTCTCCTTAACCAATCCTGACAGTCGGTCTATCCTAGCCATCAATACTGCATTGATGGAGCCTGATAATTTTACATTCTCATCCTTTACAAACCAAACCTCTCCCTTTTGTTTCAATAAGTCACTTTCAATGAAGTATTCCAATACCTGTTCGGTGTAGAAAGGATTACCATTGGTGGTTCTGACCAGTAGTTTCTTAAGCGAGGCACTGATTTTCCCACCTAATTTCTTGAGTGCGAATTCCTCTATGGATTCAGGAGAAAGGATATTCAAATCCAATTCGACCCAAGGCATTTCCTTGGGTAATTCATCCGTAAAGAAATTGGGTTTGGAACCATCATCCTCATTATACCTTGACGTAATGATAAGACAGGATGGGTAATGCCTCATGGCAGTTACCAATTCACTGAGTAATGCCTTGGTACTATCATCAAACCAATGTCCATCCTCTACTTCCAATACGAAAGGAGTAATAATGGCTTCGGCCTTAAGGATATTGATGAAAGATGATATTGTATTCTGATACCGACCCTTGGCATCCAGTTGGGTCCAAAGGGAATCGGGATAATAGAGGCCCAAACGTGCAGCTATTACTGTTTTGGTCCTTGTCAATTCCCTTATGATATCTTCCAGTTCGGGATGGTCTTCCAATCGGATTTCGCATTGGCGAATCAATTGTCTGAAACGTTCCTCAAAAATGGATTTGTTGATGTCGTAATTTTGTTCGGGAGACTGATGGAAGAAATTCCTGAATAGATATACAAAAGGATTGAATGGCTTTTGGAGAATTTGATCTGCTTGGCAAGTATACCAATTCACAGAACCTTTTTCCTGTAATGCAGCCCTGGTTTCATAAGCCAATCTACTCTTACCTATTCCTGCTTCTCCATATACCACAGCTACACCAGCAAAAGTATTATCAAAGATAGGACTTGCAAACCCTACCAGTTTCTGGAGTTCATTGTCCCTGCCAATCATAACGCCGGAATAAAAGGCCTTTTGTTCTTCAACTCCAGCAAGTCTATATGTGGCTATAGGTCCCTCGAATCCCTTATATATGATATCTCCCTTGTGTTCAAAACCAAATCCTTTGGCCTTGTTCACATTCTCATCCACTAGCACCTCACCCCAATCCGCATACACCATGAGTCGGGCAGCAAGGTTGACCGTATTACCAACAGCAGCATACTGGCATCGCTCTTTTCCTCCAATGATACCGGTAAAGACCATTCCTGAGGTAATACCGACCTTGAATGTCAATGTGGATTTCTTTTGTAACGAAGCCAATTCATCCTTTAGGGACGAAATACATTTGAGTGCTCGTTCGATATTATCACCATAGGTGACTGGTGCACCAAAAAAGCCAACGATAACGCCTCCTTTATCCCCAAAATCTATTTCCTTGAAATAACCAGAAAAATTGGAGAATTGTGAACGGACGATGTTAGAGAATTCATTGAAAATGGTATCATTCTCAATATCATCAAAGGCAATGAAAATGGATACTACATCACGGAATTCCCCCGAGTCCCCATAGTCAATGATACTATTGGGTAAAAATGGGTAAAGGTCTTCGTTCGTAGGTTCAGGAATAGGAGGGAAAGTCTTGATTTCCGGATTAGGTGTGGATTCCAAGACCTTGTAATATCCCTCATCTACTTTCTTACAAGTAAAATGAGAATTGGGGTCATTACATTGCTCTATGAATAATTGGTCCACGATTACATCACCTACTTGGGCACGATGCTCACTGGCTGCACAACTATCAATGGCTTGCCCCTTGAAGTAATACCCCTTATGTCCTTTTCCAATGATGCCCCATTCGATATTACCATAGGAGAGCCCGATCTTTAGCCTGATAGGGAATTCCTTGCCGTGATAAATCTCATTTTTTTTGGCGAATGATTCTTGTATCCTCAGTGCGGTATCGGCCAATTCCTCTGCTACGATGCTATCATCATTGATTTGGAAAATAGCAGTAAAGGCATCTCCTGCAAAATAGGGTATGAATCCACCTTTCTCATAAACGGTGCTGACCAAGGGCCCGAATATATCATTCAGTATCCTTGACATGAGTTCCGCTCCCTCATGCTCATCTTCCTTGAAAAGGTGCTCGGTTAGGTTAGTGAATCCGGACATATCCAGAAACATAGCGTACGCCAAGAATGAACCTTGTTGTTCATTCTCCTTGACCTTATTCGTGATGAAGTGAGGAATTAAATGTCTCAATGCTTGGAAGTAATTTATTTAGTAGCCTTCTAACGCATTAGCGAATTTACAAATTATGTCTAATGTTAAGATATTACTTGGACATCTTTTGTTTTATCCTCGCTGTTTGGAAGCTTCATAGAGGATAATACCCGTAGCTACGGAGACATTCAGTGAATCCGTAGTGCCCTTTTGCGGAATAATAAATTGTTCGTCAGCCATCTCCGAGAGTGTATAGTGAACTCCCCTTCCCTCGGACCCAACCAGGATGGCAATTGGTGAAGTAAAGTCAATTGCTTCTATTGATTGGGTGGCTTTTAGGTCGCTTGACGCAATAGTGACTCCACTTAGTTTAAGATATTCCAATGCAGCCATAGGACTCGATTCCCTACAAACCGGAATCTTGGACAGTGCTCCTGCAGAGGTCTTCATGGCTTCAGAGTTGATTCTAGCCGCATTTTTCTTACCGATTACGATAGCATGTGCTCCAAAAACCTCAGCGGATCTGGCAATAGCGCCAAAGTTTCTAACATCCGTCACAGCATCCAATACGAGAATGAGCGGTAACTCATCTTTTTCATAAATCTGAGGAAGAATATCTTCCAGTTTGTAATAAGGTATCAATGATACGAATGCAATGATACCTTGATGATTATTACGAGTAACTTTGTTCAATTTCTCTTTTGGAACCATTTGATTGGGAATGCCGTGCTTCTTACAAAGACTTCTGATTTCGCTGACAAATTCTCCTTTCATTCCGATCTGTAACCATACCTTTTCAAGGTATTGGCCGGATTGTATGGCTTCAACTACGGGGTGTTTCCCGAAAATAAACTGATCTTTATAACCTTTATCCATGTAATTTGGCTGGTTTTTCAGTTAAGATTATGATAAATAGGGTCTTAAAGACAACCATTTGGACTAGCAAAGGTACTATGTGGTTGTATTAGATTGTGCTTATTTCTAATTTTGATTTATTAAAATCATAAAATTCATTCCTATTGGAAAAGTTGAGATACATTATCATACCTGTCCTGTTACTATTCTTGGGTTCGAATATGTTTGCGCAGGAAGTGTCAGTCGAGGAAGCAGATTCCACGGACTTGATTCAGTTTTCAGGACTTGTACTTGATGGTACGGGAGACGAGTTGGAGCCGATTCCATTTGTTACTGTTTCGATAGAAGGAGAAAGTCGTGGAGTATATACGGATTGGAAAGGTTTCTTTTCCTTGGTTGTTGAAAAGGGAGAGGAGGTCGTTTTTTCGGCTGTTGGTTATAAGACCTCGACATTCATAATCCCTGATACCCTTACGGACAGTAGGTACTCCCTGGTGCAGTTGTTGACCACGGATACGATTAATCTACCTGAAACAGTCGTTTTCCCTTGGCCGAGCCGAGAACATTTCAAATTGGAATTCCTAGCAATGGAAGTGGATAATGATTTGGCTTCAAAAGCAGAGGAAAATCTTGCTGAGCGTGCATTGGCTTCCATGGTAAATAAGGTGAACATGGATGGTAATGAGAATAGTGATTACTATCTTCGCCAACAGGCAAAGTCGTATTATAGTTATGGGCAAACAGCCCCGATGAATATATTCAATCCTCTTGCGTGGCGGGATTTCTTCAAAGCATGGAAGAATGGTGATTTCAAGAAGAAAAGAAAGAATAGATAATTGTAAACAGGAATCATTCTTGTAGGAAAAGGGTTGACGTTCTAAATACGTCAACCCTTTTTTGATTCCAATAGGATAGAAAACAATACATTCTATATTTTACCCTGAAAAACCTCATATTTGCGGACAGTAATAACCGCTGCTCTCGTATTGCAGTGGTATTTGATAACAAGGGCAAGGCATAAACTACAAATTGCCCTCAAAATGAGTAATGATGATCAACATTACCCTACCTGACGGTTCAGTGAGACAATATGAACCAGGTGTATCTTCTCTTGATATTGCCAAATCCATTAGTGAGGGATTAGCGAGGAATGTAATCGCAGCCAAGGTGAATGATGTCGTATGGGATGCGACCCGTTCTATTAATGAGGACGCAAGTGTCCAGCTTCTTACATGGAGGGATAAGGATGGTAAGTCAACATTCTGGCATTCTTCCGCACACTTGATGGCGGAGGCATTAGAAGCATTGTATCCAGGAGTGAAATTCGCTTATGGACCTGCTACCGAGAATGGATTCTTCTATGACATAGATTTGGGCGACAGGACGTTGTCCTCTGATGAATTCCCAAAGATTGAGAAGAAGATATTGGAGCTGGCCCGCAATAAGAGTGATTACATCAGGAAAGAAGTTTCCAAGTCAGATGCGATTAAGTACTTTACAGAAAAAGGGGATGAGTACAAGTTGGAAACCATTGAGGATTTGAATGATGGCGAAATCACTTTCTATACACAAGGTAATTTTACTGATTTGTGTAGGGGGCCCCACATTCCGAATACCGGAGTTATCAAGGCAGTCAAATTAATGAATGTCGCAGGGGCTTACTGGAAAGGCGATGAGAATCGTCAGCAATTGACGAGGGTGTATGGTGTAACATTCCCCAAGCAAAAAGAACTCAAGGAGTATCTTGAATTATTGGAAGAAGCAAAGAAAAGGGACCACAGGAAGTTGGGTAAGGAACTGGAATTATTCATGTTTTCAGAAAAGGTAGGTTCCGGACTTCCGATTTGGTTACCCAAAGGAACGGCATTAAGGTCGAGATTGGAGAATTTCTTGAAAGACGAGCAGGTAAAGAGAGGTTATAAGCCCGTTATTACTCCACATATTGGTAAGAAAGAACTATATGAGACTTCTGGTCACTGGCATAAGTATGGTGAGGATAGTTTCCAACCCATCAATACGCCAAGGGAGGGTGAATTATTCTTGTTGAAACCAATGAACTGTCCACACCATTGTGAAATATATGGACACAAACCAAGGTCATACAAGGAATTGCCTCTTAGAATTGCGGAGTTCGGAACGGTTTATCGTTACGAACAAACGGGTGAGTTGCATGGGTTGACCAGAGTACGTGGATTTACTCAGGATGATGCCCACTTGTTCTGTATGCCAGACCAACTCAAGGAAGAATTCCTAGGGGTATTGGACCTGACGACATTCGTACTTGAAAAGTTAGGTTTTACGGAGTATACCGCTCAAATTTCTCTTAGGGACCCAGAGAATAAGGAAAAATATATCGGTTCCGATGAAATTTGGGAGCAAGCTGAAAGTGCAATCATCGAAGCAACCAAGGAAGCCGGCCTTGAGACTACAACGGAATTGGGAGAGGCCGCATTCTATGGTCCTAAATTGGATTTCATGATTAAGGATGCATTGGGACGTTCTTGGCAATTGGGAACCATTCAGGTAGACTACAATCTACCGGAACGATTCGAATTGGAATATATAGGTAAGGATAATATGCCACATCGTCCGGTTATGATTCACCGTGCACCATTTGGCTCTATGGAACGTTTCATTGGGGTATTGACGGAGCATTGTGGTGGTAAGTTCCCATTATGGTTGCAACCAGAACAATTTGCTATCCTACCCATTAGCGAAAAATTCAATGATTATGCCCAGAATCTTCTGAATGAATTGGCCGCTAAGGATATCCGTGGATTCGTGGATGAAAGAAATGAGAAAATCGGTAGGAAAATTAGGGATGCGGAAGTAAAGAAAGTACCCCTGATGCTGATTGTGGGAGAAAAGGAAGCCCAAGAGGATAAGGTAGCAGTGAGAAAGCAAGGAGAAGGTGATGTTGGAGTAATGAGTATCGACGAGTTCGAGACGTACTTCAAATCATTGTTATAGTAGCATACGATATATATTGTAATGAAAACGGGTTGTCTCTTTCAAGAGACAACCCGTTTCGTTTCATATTTCCGATGCTTACATCGGAGCAGTGAATTCGAATTCGATGGGAACCTTATTCTTTACTTTCTCGCTTTCCATATCGCCTACCTTGTAGTCCTTTCTGAAAAGGCTTGTAGCACCTTTGATGATGGTTGGCTTTGACTCCAATACCTCGAAATCAATCGCAACATTCTCATTGAGCATTCCCTTGATGGATACAGTGGCATTAGCGGACCATGTGTCCTTACCTCTGGGTTGTTGGGCTCCTTTGATTTTAATGATAGCAGAAGGAAAACCAACGGCATCCAAATAATCATCAGCTCTCAGGTGGTTTTCCAAACCATCTGGATTTACATTCACAGAAGCAATATCCACTTCAATTTCTGCTTCAATCTTAGAATAATCACCACCTGGTACATTATACTTGTTGATTTTCCACTTATCGAATGTCCCCTTGAAATCCTTATTCATCATTCCACCTGAACCCGTGAAATATATCTTTCCCGGAGGATTGTCGAATGAGGCATCAGGTGTTGTTCCTGTATTTCCACTAGAACTTACAACAGGTTTACAAGCAAGAATGCTGAAAGGAATCAATAATAGAAACAAGTATTTTTTCATCACTTCTTTTTTATATGAATAATGGCAAATATACATCTGAAAACCAAAATGGTTTACTTGGGCGCATTGAACTCGAAAGAAATACCCACGTCATTCCTTACACCCTCGTCATCACCCACATTGTAATCCTGACGCAATAGGTTTCCGCTGCCCTTGATGATATCCGGATTTCCTTTCGTTACACTAAACTTAAGTGGTACAGTCCGTGTGGAACCTTTTATGGATACGGTAGCTTCTGTGTTGTATTCGTCCTTATCCTCATTATAGTTCGCACCCTTTATGGATATCAATCCTACAGGATGTTTCTTTGCTCCGAGATAATCGTTTTGCCTCAGATGGTTTTCCAGACCTTTGTCATCATGATTGACCGAACTGATATTAACTGCAATTTCTGCTTCTATCTTTGAGTAATCCCCTCCTTTCGCATCAAAGGATGTGATGGTCCATTGGTCAAAGGTTCCATTAGCATCCCATCCTGCATTAGCAGACCAATTAAGGGTACCTGGAGGTGTACTCCCAAAATCAATATCTAATGATGGGGCTGAATTGTTTGTGTTGGCTGTTGGCTTACATGCAAGAACGAACGATAAGGCAACAATGATAATACTATACTTTTTCATGAATGGTTAATTAAAAAATGAATCAATACATGCATGGTGGTGTGATTGAGACAAAATTAACCCCCAAGGCAGAACTAAGTTTAGGGAAATGATTCTCGATAAGTTTGAAATAAAGAATTCATACTTCTATTCCAGATAAAGCTTCTTTATTTTCATCATCGGACCCGGACACAACTGCCTGTGGCAATTCATACAACTGGTAACCATAATCTCATAGGATGTTTGTATATGAGCAGCATCTGCATTTTTTAAAGCATCTATTGCAGCAAGATAGGATTCCGCAAATAGTTTGAATGCTTCTGATTCCGCAACAGATGGATCTGTGGAGTGGGAATGGAGCAAGGCTTCTGCCTGGTCTAGGATTTGTGGTTTTTCACCCTTTAGAATCTGGGCTTTGATTTGTTCTGATTCGTCATACATCTGCCGCATAAGTAGTGTCAGTTCGCTGTCCTTAGGGACGGATTGGTTTTTTACATCATTACATGAAAGTATGTAGAATAGGATAGTGATGCAGATGAATGCGATTCGTTTGTTCATGTTTTTAAATCTGGTTGACATAAAATTAGAGGATAAACTTGTACTTTCAAGAGGATTACAAAAATCTCGATTCATGTCTAGGATTTCAATATTACTTTTATCTGTTTTGTTTCTCGTTTCCTCTTGTAAAAAAGATAAGGATGGTGCCTGTGCGGCAGACCTGCAACCCGTTAACCAACTCCAATACATAGGTAGCCATAATTCGTATCGGATAAAGACTTATCAACCTATTTTTGACTTGGTTATTACCTTGTCGAATACAGGAGTGATTCCTGCGGATTTGGATCCTAATGAATGGGATTACGACCATGTTGGTTTGATTGAGCAGATAGAGGCATATAATGTCAGGAGTTTTGAAATCGATATTTATCATGATCCCGAGGGTGGAAGATTCTATAACAGACAAGGAAATGTGTTTGTTGGCGAATCTGCTGAATCGGGTATACCTGAACTCCTTGAACCCGGATACAAGGTCATCCATATACCTGATTTGGATTATAATACCCATCATTATACTTTCAAGGATGCAATGCGAACACTTAGGGATTGGTCAGCCCAGAATCCGAATCATGAACCCATCTTTGTCATGTTGGAACTTAAGGACCAAGCAGGTGGGGATTTGGCACCAGGATTGGGTTTCGTGACCGCACTACCTTATGATGCTCAGGCAATGCAGGATTTGGAGAATGAGGTAAGGGAAGTCTATGGGAATGATTTGGATGGCGTTTATACTCCCGATATGTTGAGAGGTGATTATGCCACGGTCAAAGAGGCTGCACTGAATGGGAGTTGGCCAAAATTAGCTGAAGCCAGAGGGCATGTATTTTATATCTTGGATGTGAATGATGAGGGAGAATCCCATTATCTGGCAGCTCACCCGAACTTGGAGGGGGCCTCCATGTTTGTGTTTTCGAATGAGGGGAATCCTGAAACGGCATTCATAAAAAGGGATGATCCCAATGCAAGTGATATCAGAACCTTGGTTGAAAGCGGGTATTTTGTAAGGACAAGAGCTGATGCAGGGACTACTGAAGCCCGAACAGGAGACACATCCAGAAGGGATGCTGCTTTTGCTAGTGGAGCCCAGATGATTTCTACGGATTATTACCGTGCGGACCCCAGACACCCGAATAGTGAGGAATGGACGGATTATGAAGTTCAATTCGAATCAAGAAAGGCTTATCAATTGAATACAGTGAATAATGATTGTGAGTAATAGTATGAGATTGTTGATATGTTGTTTGTTCTTCCCCCTATGTATCCAAGCTCAGGATATCGAAATCAATGGCTTTCATGATTTGAGAATAGGAACACCTTTTAGCAAGGTGAAAAAATTATTGGGAAAGAAAAAAATGGAATCCTATTTCATCCGAGAGGATGATTACTATGAACCAGATCCAGAGGAGGAATGCTATTTATGCGCCTATCAGGTGAAACTCAAGAAGAAATATAAGTCCATATCAGGTATTCCCATTCATTCCATAGAAGTACAGTTTGATGAAGAACAAAAAATTTCGAATGTTCTCATTATGATAGATAAGTCCAAAGAGGATGTCATATGGGAATTATACGGTAAGTTTTTGGAAGCATTAGGAGAAACATTCTGCGCATCAGGTGTTGATGGTGCTCCCACTTATTTCTGTGGATGGGATAATGAGGATGACCGAACAGAAGTCAAGATTTACGATTGGAATGGAATAGGAGAGAGTGACTTTGACGAATTCCTTTGGGTGGAATATGAAAGGCTAAGGTAGCCTACTATCTGAATCGGACAATACAGCATCTTACGATTGTATAAAACTGGACGAATCCGCTTTTTCATATTTATTCCTCATTTATTCAATATGACTTATCCGTACATTTGCGTTTCATTACCAACCAACCTTACTTTCTTATAGAACAAAAAGTCATGGAGGAGTCCCTCATATCAGATAGGGACACGCTGTATGATAGGCTCACCTGATTACATAGCCTTACCTTTGTGACGAATCGAAGAATTTGAGATACAAACTATGTCCATGTTAACAGAAGCAAAACTCCAGAAAAACGACTCATTCACCCCTCCTAAGGATTGGCCCAAGGATGGTCCGATTGATCTAAGTATCCATGATTTGCCACATGCATCCTCATCCACGGAATGGTGGTATATGCATAGCCATATCACAGCTAAGGGAGGGAAGCATTTCAGTATGTTCGCATCTTTCTTCAGGAAGTTGATTTCTTATGACAAGAAAGAAAATAAACCAGTTTATGCCTATTCAATCACATGGGCCATTTCTGATTTGGATGAAAAGGAATACCATACTGTTTCCTTGGTGGATAAGGCCGCGCCTGAAATAGGGCTGAAGCGACTCAAAAAAGGCGAACTGACCAAGGACCCATATATCAGAAAGGCAGCCATCGAAATGCTAAAAAAGGGAGTTGTTCCTTATCCTGATGAGCTATTCAAGGAAGATCCTATCTGTTCATTGGACCGTTTGTATCTGAAATATGATTCTAACTCATTCGAGAAATTGGATGATAATACATATTATCTCAAATTGGATCATGATGATGAAACCAAGGCAGGGGCGGACTTGAGATTCATTCCTAAAAAACCACCGACAAGACATGGTGATAATGGAGTGGTAAGAGGTGTTTCTGCTGAGGATATGTTCTATTATTTCATTCCTAAGTGTGAAGTGGAGGGACAAATCAGAATCGGTGATGAGGTATACGAGATCGAATCCGCTACAGGATGGTATGACCACGAATTTGGTAGACATACGGATGAGGAAAAGCAGACGGATATCAAAAAGGATGTCGCGTGGAATTGGATTGCATTCCAAATGGATAATGGCTGCGAATTAACTGCCTATGACCTCATAGATAATAATACAGGTGAAGATTGTGGTTCCTTTGCCATTCTTATAGATGAACAAGGGAATAGACATCACTCCGAGCATTTCAAGTTGCAACCTGTTGGAGATTATTTTACAAGTACCAGAACGTTCAATGATTATCCTTTGGAATGGACCCTTGATATTCCTGATTTCGGTTTGAAACTGGAGGCCAAGGCAGCTTTCGCCCAACAGGAATTTGCTACCGTTATTTCAAAACCCGCTTTTTGGGAGGGAAGAATGGAAATCCAGGGAACCATGAACGGTCAAGCTGTCGCTGGCCCGGGGTATATTGAAAGGAGTGGGTTTTATAAGACTGAGACCCTCAAGGATTTCTTCAAGGTTGTGAGTCGGGAAACCCTCAAGTCCATTGCCAAGATTATTCCTACCCAAATGAAACAGGATAAGTTCGAGGAATTGGTTTCAGCGAGAGGAAATACGGGCTACACCAAGGGCTTGGATAAGAAGCAATATGTGGATCATATGATTCGCCCGATTAGGGAAATAACGGATAGGGGAGGTAAATCATGGCGTTCGTATGCTACGGTTGCGTGTTGTGATATCGTTGGGGGTAACTCCCAAAAGGCAAAGGATTGGTTGGCTCTGCCGGAAATGATGCATGTAGGATCCCTCATCGTGGATGATGTGGAAGATAAGTCCGATGTAAGGAGGGGAGGCCCTGCTTGCCATCATATCTATGGTGAACCCATTGCCATTAATGCCGGTTCTGCATGCTACTTCCTTGGACAGATTTGTATCAATGAAGCGGATATTACGGATGCGAAGAAACTGAAGGTATACAATCTGTATTTCGAAGCATTGCGTGCTGCACATACCGGACAGGCTTTGGATATCGCTGGCTTGGATTATATGATGGATGATGTAATGGAAGAAGATAGTAAGGCGAAGTTGTTGGTGAAGCGAGTACTGGGTACCCATAGACTGAAATCCGCAGCTCCGGCAAGTTATCTTGCTCGTATCGGAGCATTGTTGGGAGATGGTAATGAGGAACAAGTCAATGGCTTGGCTGATTACTTCGAGGCACTTGGGATTGCATTCCAAATCATTGATGATACCTTGAATCTGAAAGGATTCGATGATGACTTGAAAACAAAGGCCGAAGACATTACAGCAGGTAAGATTACCTATCCGATAGCAAAGGGAATGGCAGCATTATCCAAGGAGGATAGAGCCCGATTATGGGAAATCGTACAAATGAAAACAGATGATTTGGCATTACTTACCGAAGCTATGGCCTTACTGAAAAGGGAGCAGGTTATTGAGAATTGTGAGAAAGAAGCTAAGAGAATCATGGATAGGGCCTGGAAGAAATTGGACCCCTTGGTTAGGGACTCAATGGTTAAGCTCAATCTGCGTGCATTCAGTTGGTATGTATTGGAACGAACATATTAAGCATACATTCGGAAAGATATAAAAGCAAAAAGCACAGCCAAGGCTGTGCTTTTTTATTTCGTTGAATGAGGTAATTGTTACTTCCAGGGACCCCAACAGGCATAATGCCTACTGGAGTGGAAGTCTTTCGGGGTAGCACGTTCCATAGTTGGGGTGCTTTTGCATGTGTCTGTCAATAACAAAACGATAAGGGGTGATTGTTTTTGTTGTTATATAATAATTTAACGTAATGTTAAGCTCTAATGTTACATGATTTCCTGCCAACTTCGATAAATACTTGGATTTACTCGATTACTGCTTGTAGATTTCGTCAAATGGAAAATGAGGGCTGCATGAATGTTAAAAGTTTTAATACAATAGCATGAATCATATGGAGCTTGTTTCTTACATTTGGATTGAATGCACCATAATCAATGCGAAAGACATCCTTTTATATATTCATTATAATCATCATTTTTTTCCATTCCTGTAGGGAAAGGAAAAGGATGGGGGCATTCCAAGGAATGTGGTATAAGTATGGATACGATACGGAGGCTTTTGTTGTGAGGGGCGATTCGATGTATTTTCCGGGCTTGGTGAGAGGATATCCTTATGAGTTGAGAAAGGATACCTTGGAAATTCAATTCTCTGAACGGACTACCCGGAGTCTGATATTGTCTTTCAGTAGCCAGCGTCTGAGCATATGGGATAAGGATTTGACGAAAGATACCATTGTACTGGTTCGGAAACCGAATTACGCTTTGGACACCTTATCGGATTAGTTGGATATCCATTCTGTCCAAGGGCCTTTTGTAGTCGGTTCTTCCTGATTTCGGAGCATATAGTCCAGGAACATATCTCTATCGATACCCCTGGCTCCCATACTTATCAGGTGGTCTGTTCCCTGTTGGCAATCCACTAGCCAGAAATCCCGCTTTTCCAATTCCTTGACCAATGTAATGAAACCCATTTTGGAGGCATTTCTTTCACGGGCAAACATGGATTCGCCAAAGAAACATTTCCCTAGCGATATTCCATAAAGTCCTCCCACGAGTTGGTCTCCTTTCCAGACTTCCACAGAATGACAAATTCCCAATTCATGGAGGGAGAGATAGGATTGCATCATTTCGTCTGTTAGCCAGGTGTCCCCACTTTGTCCTTTTCTTGGTGTTTGTTGGCAACCTTTGATGACTTCCTCAAAAGCGGTATCAAATGATACCCTGAATTTTTTCTGATTGAAATAAGGACGCATGCTTTTACTGACCTTAATCTCGTCAGGGAAAATGACGAACCGAGGATCAGGGCACCACCAAAGAATAGGGTCCTCTGGATTGAACCAAGGGAATAATCCGATTTTATATGCGATGATGAGTCGTTCGACACTCAAGTCGCCACCAACTGCCAAGATACCCTCCTTGCTGGTCAAGCGAGGGTCGGGGAAAGTCAGTTCGTCTGTCAGCCAGAATATGGGCATGGTGGCAATTTTTATTTGGAACAGCGTTAGGACTAGGAACAAAAAAGGTCATGGTTAATGAGGCCGATTCTTACAAATGTAACAAAAGACAGCCATCTATGTACTAACATAGATGGCTGTCAGGTATGATTATAATGAATTAATGTCCTAGAACTCAATCTTTTCTTCCTCAATCACAGCTGATAGTCCCCGGTCAAGTAAGGCATCCTTCATCGGACGGAGTGCTTCGAGTACACCTGTCTTTACCGTAGCCTTGCCACGGAAGTGTATGAATATGGAAAGCTGTTCGGCTTGTTGGTCCGTATGTCCGAGGATTTCAGTAAAGCATTTCACTACCCAATCAAAGGTGTTGAAATCATCATTGTAGACTATAATATAAGCCTTGTTACCAGTGTCGGTAGCTTCGGCTACGAGTACATCTTCTTGTTCTTGAATAGAATAAAGCATGATTATGGGAATTAGTATTTGGAATGTATCGTATTACATTACAACCATAAATATAACTATTTCAAGCTAGACAAAGTTCCTTTTACCTCATCAAAATTAGGTAGTTCGCCAGCGTTTTCTAAAACCTCTGCATATTGGATGGTTCCTTCCTTATCAATTACAAAAGCTGAACGCTTGGAAACATTTTTCATTCCCAATACGAAATCCTGGTACAATGAACCATAAGCCGTAGAAACCTCGGCATTGAAATCGGATAATAGTGGGAAATTGAGTTTTTGCTCAGCCTTGAATTTGGCTAGGGTAAATGGAGAATCCACGGATATGGCCAATACCTCTGCATCAAGGCCTTGATAGAATGCGATATCGTCTCGGGTATTGCACAATTCCTTGGTACAAACGCCCGTAAAGGCCAATGGGAAGAAAAGTAGTACAACATTCTTTCCCTTATAATCGGATAATGAAACGGATTGAGTCTCATCATTATTCAAAGTAAAATCGGGGGCTTTGTCTCCTTTATTCAATGACATGTTCGTTGATGTTGAAATGTTAGTAATATTCTTGAGACAAAAATAAGAATGGATAGTTCATTTGTAAAATAAAAACCAGCCAAGTGTCAACTTGGCTGGTTCGTTTCAGTGATTTCTGAAAAATGGTATATTAAAACGGTATGATTGAAATTCCGAAATTGATGGGTTGTAGGTCGTAGATGCCTTGTTCCTCTTTCTTGAACATAGAATTCAGCCCATAGTTGACATAGACATTGAACCACCCGTACCCGGCCCTTGCCGTAAGGCCATATCGTACTCGATTGAGATTGAAATCATCTCTGACCCTCACTCTTTTCTCACCCTCTATCTTTTGCTTGGTCTTACTCGCCAATAGGATTCCACCGTATCCTCCTACTTTAATGTTGAAAGATTTCTTACTTTTCCTTGGCTTGATTTTGAAGCCTAGCAATACCGGTGCAGTCAGATAAGTAGCGCTCAATGTGTTCTTTTTGAAATCCACTCCCGGATTATCCACAAAGGTGACGGTATTCTGCTCGGCTTGCAGGGTGTAATCGTTTGTGAACTTATACCTGTTGAAATCAAAAGCCAATCCGTATGATATGTTCACACTTCCTTTCTTGGTCAGATTGATCCTTTGCCTAATCATATGCAAGGTCCAATTGGCAGAACCGAAAAGGTTCTGGTCCATTGCCTCCAATGCTACGGGCATATTCAGGCTTCCTTTGTGTAGATAGGAACTCGTACCATAATCCAGCATCAGTACCCGGGTTTTCACCTTAGTGGAATCGTCATCATTCCCTCCACCGAGTTTGATGGTTATCTTCCTGCCGTCCTCCTTTTGGGGGATGGTATCGGTTGATACCGATGTGGAATCTGATTGTGCGAATGTGGTGAGGGTTATACAGAGTATACTTAAGATTATTGATAGCTTTTTCATTGTCATTCAAATTTTATCGGTTTTGTAATGGGCAGTCCTGTCATATGCCGAGGAATGGCCATTCCCCTCAGCAAGTATTAATGCCTGCTTGTATTAGAAATTCAGTTAGTCCTTTGAGGCAAAACTTTCTGGTATCAGTACGCTTTTGAGCGTGCTGCGATTGATTATTCTTTTTCCCTCTGGGAATAAACCCAGTTTTTGTAATCTGGTTTCCTTGACCTTTACGATTTCGAATTGTTCATCTACTTCCAGTTGCATATCCTCCATCGGTTTGGTAATGGAAGTTTCTGAGAATATGGGTTCTAGTTCTACGCTTGCAATAGGTGTCGATTCTGTTTTGTGCTTCACCTTTGGATTTGCGTTATTTTCAGATTCGGTAGTCCGAGATGATGTATCCGTACCTGCAAAGATGACGGGTTCCTCATTCTTCTTGGATTGTTCGGGTGTAGGTGTTTGGGGGTTTATTTCAGTCGGAACGGACTGAGGAGCTTGTCTGGCTACAGGCTGTTCCTTTTGTATGGGATTGCTGTTAGGAATGAAATTATCATTATTAACATCCTCCTTGATTTCAACTACTTTTTCCTGATTCTTCTCAATGATAATCTCCCGATTGCTTCCCTCCTCTGGAGTATTTATTTCATCATTGTTGGTTATCGCCTCATTGTTATCGATTGTAACGCTAGGTTGTTGCTTCTCTGAGGTGATGGTTTTTTGTTCTACCATTGTCTCATCCGAACTGTGAACCTTGTCTACATCCATATTCAGCATGAATAAGGTGATTGCAAAAATCAGGAAAACAGCTATACTGCTCATTAACCACCATTTTCTATATCCTGATACGATGATGGCTTCAGGTTCGGTTTCCTTGATCAGGGACTCTTTTTGGTCAAAGACAATATCCTCATCAGCTTCCAGATAGAAAAGCTCCATCTCCTCCAGTTCTTTCTTGATATCAGGATGGCGCTCAAGGAATTGTTCCATGTCCCTGAGTTGCTGACCATTCAGATTACCTTCCAGATAATCCATGGCAAACTGCTCGTAATTGATTTTATTGATACTCATAATCATCCTGTCTTTTCCATTTGAGTCAGAATCTTATGCATATTTTTTCGGGCCCTGAAAATATATACTTTCACCTGTGACTCTGAAATACCTGTAATACCTGCGATTTCCTTATAGGAATACCCCTCGTAGTCCCTTAATAGGATTACTTCTTTCTGGATATTACTCAATTGTTGCAAAGCACTATTGAGCGAATCCTTTAGTTCGAAACGATTATAATGATTGCTTCCCATGACAACTTCGGGTGTCTGCTCCACCACATCCATTCTGGAGTTCTTACGCGTCCAATCAATCAGTGTGTGATAAGCAGTAGTGAATAAATAGGACTTGGCCTTTTCAAATTCTACTGTCTCATGTTTCACCCAAAGTTTTTCGAAAGACTGCTGCACAATATCCCTTGCATCCGCTTCATTGCGAATGTTCTTGATTACAAATCGGAAAACTCGATCTGCAAACTGTCGGACGCATATATTGTATTGTTCGCTTGTCATTTCGGTCGTAAGACGGCTGAGGGTTTCGAAAAGTTACAGCACCCCGAAAAAAAATTAAATTTTTTTAGAATCCCCCTGCATAACGGGTATCAATGCCTGTTTTTTGACTGATGAATCTATTCTTCATGGTAATGATTTGTTTGATGTGAAGATGGTCATGAACCAGCCAGTTGGTCAGTAGCATCTTGGCACTAAGGTTCCCTAGTTCGGGATGTGCCATTGCATTATCCCAATTGGATGGTTTGGATTTCATGAACCTGAGGTAGGTAATGGATTCGTTCCGGGCTTTCTTGAATTGGTAGAGGATACTTCTGTATGCGTTGATGTCAGGTTCATTCCTAGGAAGATTTCTGATGTGTCCCTCAGGATCTATGGGTAGGAAATCTATCTTGGAATCGTCAAGGGCAAAGTTGACTCTGGCCTTAAAATCCTCGGTTTCCTCATAAAGAAGATGTTGGGCTATTTCATATAGGGACCATTTCTCCCTTGATGGTTTCCAAAAGGCTTCTTCTACCTTGACTTGGGAGAGTAAGGATTGGAAAAGTTCGTTGTTTTCCTCTAGTTGTTGGATAATCGGATCGGGCTCGAACATAATACACTTGATTTTTTGGCTGAAGTTTTATGGAATTTAAGTCTTTTTTGACTCTTATGTTTAGATACCAGCGAATCTGACATGAAAGAAGACTTACTTCATTACGTTTGGCGATTGAAGAAGTTTGATCTGACTGAACTTAGGACTACTTCAGGTGAGCCTGTTATCATACATCGTTTTGGTACACTGAATACAGATGGAGGGCCTGATTTCTTGAATGCAAGAATCAGTATATCAGGAACAGAATGGGCTGGAAATGTGGAAATGCACTTGAAATCCTCGGATTGGAATAGGCATGGACACGATAAGGATGCTGCGTATAAGAATGTTATTCTACATGTGGTATTTGAGGAAGACGAGCCCATTTATAGAAACAAGGATGAGAAAATTCCATGTTTGGAATTAAAAAATAAGATTGACCCTAGGTTACAAACCCAATACCTCTTTTTTATCCATAATGAAAAACGGATTCCATGTGAAGGGGCTACGAGTTCCGTAGCCCGCTTTACATGGAGGTTATGGCTCGAAAGACTCGCGATTGAGCGATTGGAAGAAAAAATCATCCCGATTGAACAGGAGCTGGAGCGAACCAATAATGATCGGGAAGAAGTATTTTATCGTTTTCTTGCTCGTAGTTTCGGAATGAAAACCAATAAGGAGCCATTTGAGCATTTGGCCCGATCGCTTCCCTTAAAAGTCCTATCAAAACATAGGGGAAACTTATTTCAAGTAGAGGCCTTACTATTCGGACAATCCGGATTATTGGAAAGGGACTTTGAGGATGAGTATCCCAATTCGTTGAAAAAAGAATATACTTTCCTTAGAAAGAAGTTTGGTCTCAATCCCATACATTCAGTAGAATGGAAATTCCTAAGAATGAGACCAGCGAATTTCCCAACGGTTCGTATTGCTCAGTTTGCACAGTTGATTCATAAGACACAACGTATTTTTGGAAGGTTACTTTGGGTGAATGATGCCAAGCAATTGGAAGATTTATTCAGGGTAGGAGTATCCGAATATTGGAAAACCCATTACGTCTTTGACAAATTTTCTAAAAAGAGGGAGAAGAATTTGGGGATGTCTGCCATTCAACTGATTACCATTAATACCTTGGCACCTTTCCTTTTCCAATATGGAAAAGAGAAAAAAGAACAAGCTTTTGTTGACCGGGGACTAAAGCTACTTGAGTATACCCCTGCAGAAAGGAATAGGATTATTTCCATGTGGAATGAATTGGGTGTGGAAGCAGATAATGCATTCCAGACTCAGGCATTATTGCATTTGAAACACCAGTATTGCGATAAGCAAAAATGCTTGAATTGCAAGATTGGTCATGCTATTCTAGGGAAATAGGTTTATTTCCTATAATTGAACTTATAAAGCATGCCTGATTTTTTCTTCCCTTCATTGGATATGTAAAGATTTCCATCCTTATCAAATGTCAGCCCTTCTGGTTGTTCGTGGATATTCTTGTCGAGTTTTTCGAGATGGAGCAATTGGAATTCATTATTCACGACCATCAGTAATTTGCCCTTGGAAGATGTCAGGTAATAGTTTCCTGTGATGGGGTGGGGAGCAATAGCAGATGGAGCAAATGTAATCTTGTCTCCCTTATCTTCAATCAATTGGGCGAAAGCCTCATTGTTGTGTTCCGTAGCATTCTTATGAATGGTTTCCTTAATGGATTCAATACTGATTTCAGCAAGTGGCGTCTCAAGAACCTTATTGGTGTTGAGGTCAAATTGATAGATGGCTCTGATACCATTTTCTGTTTTTCCGTAACTTTTACAAGCCAGTAGCAAGCTGTTGGTAGCGGCTTGGTAACAAAGTCCTTCAACATCGTGTCCGTCATCCAGGAAGTCGTTGAAATCCTCCCTCATCTGTTGGTCAGTTCCCAAATGGCTCACCTTATATACCGTTCCTGAACTCTTTACCACATAAATGTATTCACCGACAGCCTCGATACCTTCGTAATCCCCATCTTTTCTGAAATTAGTTTCTGTAATTTCCTCTCCCTTAATGGTGAAAATAGACCCATTTTCATCCTGTACTGCGTAAATGGTTCCATCCTCGGCCATGGACAAACCTGATATTTCCGTGAGTGTTTCTGGTAGTTCCCTTGATTCATCGGGCTGGTTCGTAGAATAGGGGAAGACATATGATGGGGTAGATGTTTCCTCATTGGTTTTTTCCTGTTCATCCTGCTGGGTTTCCTTTGTGGAATTACAAGTTGAGGCCAAGAAAAACAGCATTGGGAATAATAGGAAATATCTCATGGTAGTTTAGTTTTAATCGTTACGGACAAGTGATTTGATCCTTGAGGCGAAGAAAGCGGGATAGAGTGAGGAAATGATTCCAAAAGCAAGAACGAAAAGGAAAATAATGACAAAATCCCAGAATCGCATGCTTGCAGGATAGGCATCAACTATGAATCCATTCATTGGAACCAAGTTGAATAATTTATGTGCTACATATAACAAGGTGCCTATTGAGAATCCCAGAAACATTCCGATACCCGTCATCCATGACCCAACGCCAATAAAAATATTTCTAATGAAACGGTCATTGGCACCCATGGACTTGAGTATGGCAATATCTTTTTTCTTTTCATGTACCAACATGAGCATACAACCGATCATATTGATAGCAACCAACATCATGGTGAGTAGGGTAATGGCAAATCCCATCCATTTTTCCACTTTCATGAGTTTGAAGAAAGCGGCATTCTGTTCGTATCTGTTCAGGGCCTTATAACCAGGGCCCATTACTTCGAGAATGTCTTTTACGGCCTTGTGTTCGTTGGTGTTCTCATTGATTTTGATTTCTATCTGGGAAATTTCCTCATTCTTGTACCCCCTTAGTTTCTGGGTGAAAGCCAGGTCCGCAATGACATATTTGGCATCGAATTGTTGTTGGATGCTGAATACGCCCGCAGGTTGGAGGTATTGTTTCTTGAAAGGCTTTTCGAAATTACCCACGGTTTTGTTCTTCAACATGTACACGGATAATTGGGAAAGATAAGCTTCTACACCTATACCCAGATTATTACGGATTTCATATCCGACCACGGCATAATTTCTTTCACCCTCCTTTAGTTTGTATTCTCCCTCGTAAACAACGGAGTCGAGTCTGCTGACATTGAGCCATTCTTCATCCACACCCTTGATGACACCGAATCCTTGACTGCTTTCATATTCGAAAAAAGCAGTTTCCTCCAGGCTTTTGGCTACGAATTCCACGCCTGCTACGTCTGTGAGCCCCGTATAGGTTGTGGAATCTACCGTAAATACTTTCCCCTCATCAGGAACAATGATAATATCGGGCTGAAAGGAACTGTAAAGGGACTTGATAAGATCTTCAAAACCATTGAAAACGGAAAGCACCAATAAAAGGGCTGCTGTACCGACAGCAATACCCAATACAGATATCATCGTAATGATATTGATGGCATTGGTTGACTTTTTTCCGAAAATGTATCGCCTTGCAATATTGAAAGGAAGGTTCATGCTGGAAATATAGCATTAATTCCAAAGATAGATGTAATCCTTGGCCTAATCGTCGACTCTATCTTTACCCATTTGGTTTTCATCTTCCAGTTTCTTGAAGAGCTTATCCACTCTGTACATTTCGTCCAGTGTGTCATCTTCATAGAAAGCGATTTGTGGTGTTCTTCTGATTTGCTTGGCCAATCTTTGGGAGAGTGCTTGTTGTAATCTCCTTTGGTTTTCCTCCATTAGGAGAATGACCGCCTGTTTGTTTTCCGTATTGTAAATGCTGAGGTATACCTTGGCTTGGAGTAAATCAGGAGTGACGATGACATTGGTTACGGTAACCAAAGCATCCTCATATATATAAGTACCTTCTTGCATGAGAACAGTACTAAGATTTCTTCTTATCATTTCAGCAACCTGACGTTGCCTTTTGCTTGCTTGCTTTGCCATAATCTATATTGGATGATTGATTGGAGGGGCATATCCTACAAAATTAATCCTTTTTATGGTGGAATAGTTTCATTATTGCGCATAAAAAAAGCCGTTCCGGTAAGGAACGGCTTTTCTTTTAGGCTGAGGCCCGATTATTTTACGATGATTTTTTGGGTCAGTACCTTACCATTCTGACTGATATTGACCAAGTAAAGACCTGGTGCATTTCCTTTCAGATTAAAGTCACCGGAATAATTTCCATTGAAATCCTTGATCTCATCCTTGATAATTTCCTTTCCATTGGAATCATTAATGGTAATGCTTACCGGAGAAATATCTTCTGATGTGAATTCCAATTTGAAAGAACCATCAGTCGGATTGGGGAATAGGTTCACTTCTTCCAATTCAAGTAAGCTATTGCCTGCATCGGATTTGATTTCCTTTTCAATCCTTTTCTTGATGATGATTTCTGTCTTTTTCTTCTTCTTTTCCTTTGGTGTGCAACAACTATTATTGCAGCATTCCTTGACGGTTCTTCCTAGTAACTTCACCTTTGACTTTTTGACCTTACCGTCTCTGATGTACTTGACTTTTACCTTGTCGCCAGGTTCGTATCCCTCTACCGATTGGATGAGTTCATTAATGTTTTCTACATCCTCACGTCCGAATTTCGTAATGATATCATTCTCCGAAAGAATATTATCATCCCTGTTCACATCAACTATCCTGATGCCTTTGTCATCATTCTCAATCATGATTCCGATATAGGCTTTCTCTACTTCCTTGGCTTCGCAACATCCCATTTTCATTCCCCTCATGAAATAATCCTCCTTGGACCAATTTTCCATATCAAGATTCTCGGTGTCAATTTCAATATCGACATCCTCGAAGAAGACGTTGTTTTCAGCTTTCTTTTCTCCTAGGGTAACATTGGCCGAACGGTTTTCTCCATTTCTGATATATTGGATAACCACATTTTCATTCGGTTGGTAATCCTTGATAATGGCAGCTAGTTCAGAGAATGTTCTCGCTGGTTTTCCACCAATTGTCGTAATGATATCACCTTCCTGAAGTCCTGCTTTTTCAGCTGCTGAAGATTCTACTATACCTCCCAATACAACACCATTCTCATTGGAATCCTCTCCTGGCCATACACCTAGGAATGCCTTTGGGTCGCCATTTTCCTCATCCAACATCTTGAACTGGAAAGAATGATTATTATCATCATTCCATTCAAAATCACCATTATCCAGAATCTCATCCAAATCCTCAATGATGATTTCTTCCATGGTTTCTTCACCATCGGACATAATGATGATTTTCTTCTTGACTTGACCATCCTTGATGATCTTGATATTCTCATCATCCATTTGTTGTACATCAACCTTGATCCTTACTTGTCCGTCCTCGATACTTTCGTTGATGATTACATCCAAATCCTCCTGATTAATATTATCTCCCTTAATAATGATCTTCTTCTCTATTTGTCCATCCCTGATGATTTGTATGTCCTCGTCACCATCACTCTTGAACTTGAGAATCTTGACATGATTACCATCAGTTTTCATATTTGTTCCACTACCTCCGATAATTTCTTCCACATCCACATCGATGTCAATTTCGTTGCCGTCAATATTTTCATTGATAATGGCGTCTAAATCAGCATTTTCTGCATCTTCTCCCGTTAGGATGATTTCTTCCACAGTTTCATTTCCATCAGAGTCCACAATCTTCTTTTTGATGATAATGGTCTTTTCGGTTTGTGCATGAATGGAGGAGAATGAAATTGCAAAGACTATAAAAAATACAGATAACAATAACTTTTTCATCAGTCTATAAATTTGTCCAAAATTAAAATTCAAAAATAGTATAAAGCACTGAAAGATAGGTGGTAGAGACCCATAAATGCTTCTAAAAGTTAACAGACAGTTAAACATAAGCAGAGGTTGCTTAGTTAGTATATTTTTGTAAATGTTAAAATTTGTATGTAATATTAGTTTTGACTTTTATGCATACAACCCTTCCTACACAACTTATTTAAGCCCACGTATGAATAAAAATGCCATTTGGGGAATTATTGGACTCATGAGTATTGCATTGATTGGTATCATTGCTTTACAGGCATATTGGATTAATGAACGTTTGAGGTTGGAGAAGACCCACTTTGACAATCTGGTATTTTCTGTCTTGAATCGGGTGGCTGAAAAGCTCGAAAAGGATGAGGAAAAGCGAACGACCCAGATGATTTGGAATGTGGAGAATCTCACAGGTGGGCTTTTGCATCCCTCGGAATCCATTGGCTCCCAATCTTCTGCCGATATCGGGGTTGGCTTGGATTTCTTCTCAAGGCGCCACAGGTTTGATACATTGGGATACGGTTCTAATCACACCAATACATTGGAGTGCAATTGTATGGTATGTAGAAAGGAACGATTCGAAACCAGTGCTTGGATGCATGAACAATGGCTGACCAAACAACTGATTGATCCAGATCCCATAGAAGAAAGAATCAGGGTAGAATTATTGGATTCATATTTCAAGCAGGAGTTATTGAATATGAATGTGAATCTTGAGTATTCCTATGGGGTCTATTCCCATGGAAAAAAGGCATTCGTGATTCGGGATGGTAAGTACAATTATGTTCCCGGGGATGATGACTTTGGTTCACAAGCTGTTTCGATTCCCAATATTGATGATTTGCCCAAGGATAATAAGGAATTATCCAATTCGAAATATTTTGTTCAGTTATTCCATCATTCCTCCACACTGGAAGCTCCGCCCGGTTATTTGGTGATTCATTTCCCGGGTATGGCAGGATATGTTTGGGGTACTGTGATGTCAACGGTGATTGCAGCCATTCTATTTACGGGTATCATACTGTTTTGCTTCATATATACGATACAGGTCATATTTACTCAGAAGAAATTATCGAAGATTAAATCTGATTTCATCAATAATATGACCCATGAGTTCAAGACACCGATAGCTACGATCTCCTTGGCCTCCGATTCCATTACCAGTCCGATGATTTCGGGTAATCCTGAAAAGGTCCAGCGTTTTGCGAATATCATCAAGCAGGAGAACAGGCGAATGAATAAGCAAGTGGAGAAAGTACTCCAAATGGCCCTGCTGGATAAGAATGATTTCCAGTTGAAATTGACCAAGGTTGATGCTCATGAAGTGATTAGACAGGCTGTGAATAACATAAATTTGAGGGCTGAGAGCAAAGGAGGCAAGGCTGAGGCAATCCTAGGGGCATCTAATTCGTTCATAGAAGTAGATTTAACACATTTTTCTAATGTGGTGAACAACTTATTGGATAATGCGTATAAATATTCACCGGATAATCCGGAAATCATAGTCACAACTGAAAACAAGTCAAACGGAATCAATATAAAGGTCAAGGATAATGGTATAGGGATGTCAAAGGACGACCTGAAACATATCTTTGATAAGTTCTTTAGGGTTCATACGGGAAATCTTCACGATGTCAAAGGCTTTGGTCTGGGATTGAGTTATGTGAAAGCCATTTTGGATGCCCATAAGGGACACATTTCCGTTAAGAGTGATTTGGGAAAGGGGAGTGAATTCACCTTGTTTTTCCCATTCATCTCGAACTCATAGGCAGCATTGAGCTGTTGATTTGGGTTCAACCATTATAAAAGTAAATACTCAAAGCAATATGACGAATGTAACTAATCCTCGAATCCTCCTTTGTGAAGATGACCAGAATTTTGGGGATGTTTTGCGATCATATCTTGAAATGCATGATTTTGATGTCACCCTAGCCACGGATGGTGTAGCAGGTTTGGATAGCTATAGAAAAGGGGAGTTCGATTTATGCATCTTCGATGTGATGATGCCCAAAAAGGATGGTTTTACACTAGCCAAAGAGATTCGTGAACAAGATCGGGAGATGCCTATCATCTTCCTGACAGCCAAGACATTAAAGGATGATGTTCTTCAGGGCTTCAAGATTGGAGCGGATGATTATATTACCAAGCCCTTCAATTCTGAAGAACTTTTGTATAGGATACAGGCTGTATTGAAAAGAAGCCAGAATCTGGTCAAAAAAGAAGATGACCAAAAAGAATTCAATATTGGTTCCCACTTCCACTTCAACTTCCCATTGAGGATATTATCTTTCAAAGGGGAAGAAACTGATAAGTTGTCACCCAAGGAAGCCCAGTTGTTGAAGATGTTCTGCCAACACATGAATGATATCCTACCCAGATCCGAAGCCCTGACCAAAATATGGGGAGAGGATAATTACTTTACTGCAAGAAGTATGGATGTTTTCGTTACGAAGCTGCGGAAGTACCTGAAACGAGACGAGAATATTGAAATTGTGAATATCCATGGTAATGGATTCCAATTGTTGGTAAAGGAAGAAGAATCCTAGTCCAAAGAATTTTCGAAAGTATAATGATACGATAATAGTAATGGGATGGTAGGCAATTGTCTACCATCCTTTTTAGTATATCATTGTTGCCCTGATTTTCCGGCTTCCTCCTCTATTCCTGAATTCACATAGATAGATTCCCTGCCAGGTTCCAAGATCCAATTGTCCATTTACGATAGGAATGGAAATAGATGCACCAACCAATGAGGCCTTGATATGTGCAGGCATATCATCGGGCCCTTCCATCGTATGGGTAAGGAAAGGGAGGTTTTCAGGAACCATACGATTGAAGATTTGCTCAAAATCCACCCTGACATCCGGGTCTGCATTTTCATTGATGGTGAGTCCTGCGGACGTGTGCTGTATGAATAGTTGCAATATACCTTGTTCTGGTAATTGCAACTGTTCCGTGATAGCTTCGGTGATGATATGGAAGCCTCTCTCGTAAGGACGGAGCCGAATCAGTTGGTGCTTAACCATTCTGATTTATACTGTTAGTCCTACATGCTTTACAGCCATGGCTGCACCAACAACACCTGCTGCATTCTGGCGTTGTGCAGGAACGATATCAGCACTGATTTTGAAACAGTCCTTGTAGATTTCGAAATTCTTACTCAATCCTCCACCAAGGATGAATAAATCCGGTGAAAAGAGCCTTTCGTAATGAAGAAGTAATTCATTGAATCGATTCCCCCATTCCTTCCAGGAAAGCTTATTTTTCTTCCTAGCAGAATTGGATGCATATTTTTCAGCTATGTCTCCCTTGAATTTAAGGTGGCCCAATTCTGTATTGGGTACAAGGTTGCCATTCCAGAAAAGAGCTGAACCGATACCCGTACCTACGGTTATCATCAGTACTAGTCCATTGTTGCCTTTGCCTGCACCAAATTCCATTTCTGCAATTCCCGCTGCATCGGCATCATTAACCACAGTTACGTCACAGGAAAGCTTATTGGAAAAATAGTCCTCTACATTGAGGTCAATCCAAGAGCTGTCAATATTGGCGGCACTTTTGGCAATGCCTCTTTGGACGATGGAGGGAAGACCACAACCTATTGGCCCGGACCAATCCAGTTTGTTCATCCAATTCGCAATCACCTCGGATACTGCTTCGGGAGTAGCAGGTTTGGGAGTCGCTTGCTTGAAACGCTCCGTAATCATTTCACCCTTATAGGTGTCTACCAAAGCAAATTTGGTTCCTGTGCCTCCTATGTCGATGCCTAGGATTGTGGATTCATTCTTCATTACACTTCTGATTAATGTGCGACGAATATACAAAAAAAGACTTAGTGTAAAAAATCCGATAAGTGCCTATACCTTAATTTTAACCACTATTTCCTATGAAATGGCAAATTTTTGATGAAAACTGCTCAGGTATGAAAGCAAAAATTCTGAAATCGAATGACTATCCGATTGACTCAAAAGGGCAGGGAATTCCTTTACGGGGAATGAATTGGCCATGGTTTGAAATAAAAATGCTATTTTGGCTATTCTAGTTAGAAAATCATTTAATATAAATTAAAATCAAGTCTTATTATGAGTGGTTTAACCGTCATGATCCTCGCTTGGGTTTTTTGTATAGCTTGGTCGGGCTTCGTCATTATGACTCAGAGGAAAGTACATCCTAAGGCATTATTCTACCTATTCTTCGTAGAGCTTTGGGAGCGTTTCTCTTATTATGGAATGAGAGCCTTGTTAGTGCTGTATATGGTTGCTGAGATTGCCGATGGCGGTTTCGGATTTGCCGAGGAAAAAGCTTATGGAATTTACGCATCCTATGGTGCAATGGTATATGCCACACCACTTATAGGTGGATATCTGGCAGAAAAATTCCTAGGTTATCGAAAGGCTATTATGTGGGGAGCCGTCCTGATGGCGCTCGGTCACTTTGCCATGGCTTTCGAAAACCAGATGATATTCCTCATGGCCCTTGCCTTATTGATATTGGGTAATGGTTTCTTCAAACCCAACATATCCAGTTTGATTGGTAAATATTATGGCCTCAAGGACCCTAGAAGGGATGGAGCCTTTACCATATTCTATATGGGCATCAATATTGGAGCATTCCTGACGCCACTTACTTGTGGTTATCTTGGTTCCACATATGGATGGCATGTCGGTTTTGGTATTGCAGGTGTAGGTATGGTTATCGGTCTGATTATATTCTGGATTGCTGCCAGAAGTGGCGTCTTGGGAGATAAGGGACTTCCTCCGGGTACACTACCGAATGAGGATGCAGCTGATAAGGATGGCATGCCGAATGTCTTCGAGGATGATCATCTTATTGATTCCCAATTGGCTACTACCCAAGAAGGAAGTGAGACCTTGGATGTAGGAGAACCTGTGGCTACACCGGGACTGAATATGACTGATATCATTATTTTCGGCTCCACATTCCTATGTATTCCATTGTTATTCTTCCTAATCAATCATAATGAAATATTGGATTATTCATTACCAGTATTGATTGGTGCAGCATGGTTGGGATTATTCGTTTATTCATTCTTCCAGGAAAAAGTGGAGGGAGACCGTCTTAGGGTTATTCTCATCATGTTCTTCTTCCCTGTGATATTCTGGACATTCTTCGAACTTGCAGGTAGTGCCCTGACAATATTCACCGCTAAGAATGTAGAGATGCCATCATGGTTGACTGCTGCTTCTTTCCAGTCTGTTAATCCATTGTTCATCATGTTATTTGCTCCGGTATTCTCTTGGATGTGGGTAAAACTATCCCAAAAGAATATGGAACCGAATGCTCCGGTCAAGTTTGCCATTGGTTTGGTACTCTTAGGTTTGGGTTATTTGGTATTGAACCTAGGTGTTGGAATGAGTGAGGGAGCTAAGATTTCATGGTTGTTCATGGTTGCACTTTACTTCCTACATACGATGGGTGAATTAGCATTGTCTCCGGTAGGTTTGTCATTGGTAACCAAATTATCCCCGGCTAAGGTTGTGGGATTGATTATGGGATTCTGGTTGATGACTTCTTCCTTGGCCCACTTGGTGGGAGGTTGGATTGCGAAATTCACAGCCGTACCAGAGGGAACACCAGCTGAGGAATCCTTGAATATCAGTATGGGTGTATTCAACCAGTTGGGAATATTTGCGATAGGAGCAGGTGTATTGTTGTTCTTGTTGTCATTTATCCTAAGAAAATGGATGCACGGTGTCAAGTAATCACTATGATTCAATTTAATATAAAAGGGAACGGTCACGCTGAGAAGCGTGACCGTTTTTTCGTTTCGATTGATCCTAAAATAAATGGGTAATTAGTAAACTGATTTGGATCTTATCTATGGCAGAATGAGGTACAATCACTCTGTATGCTATTCTTCTATATTTGATTTTTGAAGATAGGCCTCAATGGCCATGGTCATTGACTTGAACTCAGGAGACGGGGCATATATATTGATATGCAATCCGTGTTCTTCCACAGCTTTCTTAGTGGAACTACCCCATATGGCCAATCGGGTCTCGTTTTGCTTGAAGTCAGGGAAATTCTCATAAAGAGAATGAATACCCAAAGGACTAAAGAAAACAAGAATATCATAAGTCACATCACTCAGATCAGACAAGTCACTGGGAACAGTCCTGTGCATAACAGCTTCCTGCCAGTCAAAACCATTATCATCCAGAAATGAAGAAGCTTTCTTCGCTCCAAGATTGGAACAAGGTAATAAGAATTTTTCTTTCTTATGTTTGATAAGCCCGGTCTTGAGATCTTCTATGGTTCTCTTACCAACGGTTACTTTCCTTTTTCTGTAAACAATGAATTTCTGTAAGTAATTGGCAATGGCTTCTGTAAGACAGAAGTATCTGGTGTCACCGGGCATGGTGATTCTCATTCCCTCACACAAACGGAAAAAATGGTCTACGGAAGTCTTAGACGTGAATATGATGGCAGTGAATTCGTCAGGTTTGACGCGAGCCTTTCTAAACTCCTTGACTGTTACAGGTTCTACTTGGATGAACTGTCTGAAGTCAATTTGCAGTCCCCACTTTTGCTCGAGGTCATAATAAGGTGACCTCACAGGCTTGGGTTGCGAAATAAGAATGGACTTTACCTTCTTATAGGTCTCAACAGTACTGTTCGACGGCATTAAGAACGCTTTTTGTTATACCTCAAACGTTTAGAATAAGTTTGAGAATTGTGAACAAAATGATTATAGGTGCGATTTCGACGGTGCAAAGGTAAATAAAAAAACGGAAAATATTACCAGATAAAAATCTACTACCAATTTGTAATCCCCTGAATATTCTCATTATCCACCAGATACCTATAATTATTAATGCTATATAAGTAATGATTTGTTGCGCTGTACCTGGTGAAAATGCTATGAAAATGGAGAATGGAATCAATACCAGACCTAGTAGGAAATTGTACTGCCCGAACATGAATAGGTAATAATCCATGGTTTTCTTATTCGGAAAAACGGATCTTACAAAGGCAATTCCAAATGATTTGGATAGGATGTAGGCTGTGGATAACCCAATAGCAACCATCATGGCCTGCCAGAAATTCTCGTTGTTGATGAATTCATTAACAGCCAATATCAATCCGAATGCAGCAAATGATAAGATGCTAAGGATGTAGAAGAAGAAAGTATGGAAATTGGTCCTACCCATGGATTCTCTATACGAAAGGCTCAGGTAGTTGCCATTGGTGCAAGCCTTATATATCGTACTTATCTTATCCCTGAAAAGGGATGATACCACTGTTAGGAAAAGAATCAAAGGGACAATGACAAAGAGTAGCCAATTCCTAGGTACAGCCTGGTCTCCCTCATAACGACTGATTTCTATCAGGAAATCAGTTTGATATTTGGCTTCTTCTTCCTGTTGTTTTTTTAATGCTTCGGCAGGGGATGAGATATCGAAAGGGTTGGTAGCTGGAGTAAGTGCTGCTTTCCTCGCATCATCATCCAGTCGGTACAATAAATCGAAAGGATTGGACTGGGAACCACCATCCTGTCCCTCCGTCGTGGTCGGAGAGCCAAGTAAAAGCACAAGGAACGCGCATATGATGATAACCAGTCTTTTCATATTTATTGAATCACATAACGTATGGAAACTCCGAATTCATTGAGTCCGAACCCCTTGATTCCTATATCCCTGTTAAGGGGACTGTAGTAGGGTTTGTAGTCAATGGAAAGATTGAGTGGGAAATTATAGAATGTATATTCCAATCCGCCAATTACATCAGCATTCAGAATGACCAAATTCTTACCACCACCTACGGATATTCCCCCACCTGCAAAGAGATTCAGTCCCTCTGTCAGGTAGAAATGATATTCATAAAGACCTGTGATGGAAAACCCTAGTTTCTTAGGGTCATTATATGAGAAGCTGATTCCTCCTATCCCCTCAATAACCGCATATCTACCTATGAAATGCTTGTAGGTGACCCCGGTAGGGTTGCCGCCTCTGATTCCGATGGCATTGATGTAGTTGTCTTGTGCCATACCGGTAGATGCAACGGTAAGGAAAAGAAGGAAGCTGAAGAATGCTTTTCTCATTATTCTTCAGTTTCTGCTTCTTCCTCCTCCGGAGTGAAATCAAGCAGATTCCTACTATCTAGGAAAGAGAACCATTTGATAAGTTTCTTTACATCACTCAGGTAAACTTGGTCAGGGTCATAATTGGGTAGGACCTTTTCCAAATAATCGAAAGCCTCGCCCTTTTCAGCTTTTGAATGGGGAGGAGGACATTCTTCTTTCTTGTCCTGCATGCTTTTGAATACGTCTTCCAATGGAACCGTATCACCATCATTCGTATAAATGGATATGGAATCCAAGGGAGTGAACTGGTGTTTTCTTGCGGAAATGAATTTTCTCTTTCCCGTATCAAAATCCTCTACGATCAAGCCGTTGCTTCTGTTGCCTAGCATCTTATGTACGCCGGACATGCCACTGATTACTACAAACTTCTTTAAACTCATTATGGTATTTAAATATATTCTGGTATTAAAATTAATATATCGGTAAACTTAGACTTTAGTATTCGAATTCCATTCTCTGACAAGGGAAATTGAATAGACATTCCTCCCTGATGAGTTTGGCCACTCTAGCCGGAACCATCTTTTCCCATCCTGCTTCATCCGTCTGGAGCATATGGAGTACTTCCTTGGAGAAAATGTGTAGAATATCAGGACTGACATCCTTGACATTCTCCAATTGCCCCCTTTCTTGTAAATGCTTGTATAGGAAACGGATTCCCTCTGGTATGGGTAGGTTTTGTGAGTCCATCAGCTCTGAACTTCCCTCTTGTAAGGATGGGTAGACATACAGCTTGACATTATGTGAGAATAATTCGCCGAATGCAGCAAGCAATCGTCCATCCTTATTCTTATAATATTTCTCATTGATAAGGTTAAGCAGCTCTCTTGCACCCACGACCAGACCGAATTTCTGAATCTTATAGTCAGATAGATAATGGATGAGCTTATGCCTTTCCGTACAATTGGTTACCATTACGGTCATGCCCAAATCGCATAATAATTCCGTACGGTCCAGAAAATCCTTTTCATCTATACTGCCATCTGCCTTAAGATTATCTATGGTGATTTCTGTAAGGAGGTAGGCCTTTCTCGATTCTACATCATCCTCGGATTTGAATTGCTCATAGCTTCTTGTGAGCATATCCAGATTGACATGAGTGACGGGTCTGAAACTACCACGGACAATCATGATTTGACTTTTGTAAAGGAATTCGGATGAGTGTATGTTTTTCTTATCAGCATTGAACATGGCCACATCACATAGGTTATTCTTAACCAGATAAAGGCTGAGTAATCTATGGTCAATGGAGGAAAAGCTAGGGCCGTCCATTCTAATCATATCTATCCTGACCCGCTCATGGAGTTGATCCATAAGGGATATGATGAATGTTTCCGGGTCATCATGATAATGGTAGCAGGCATAAATCAGATTAACACCAAGAATACCGACAGCTTGTTGTTGTAGTGTGTTGTTCTTGTCCTGCATTTTTACATGAAGAACGACATCATTATAAGCACCATCGGGTTCGAGTTGGAATCGGATTCCTACCCAACCATTTCCCTTGATTGTCCTAGAGTAGTTGATTGCAGAAACGGTATCTGCGAATGCGAATAATTTGGAATTGGGTCTTTCTTCCCTTAATCTATTGATCATGAGGTCATACTCGTGATCCAGCATTTTGTAGAGTCTGGATTCACAAACATACCTGCCAGAATTTTCAGGTCCATAGATGCTATCAGAAACGACCTTGTCATACGCAGACATGGTTTTGGCAATGGTTCCTGCCGCAGCTCCTACCTTAAAGAAAAAGCGAGCAACTTCCTGTCCTGCACCAATCTCTGCAAATGCACCATAAATCTCATTGTTGAGGTTGATTTCCAGTGCTTTCTGTTCTGGCTCTAAAACTTGTCTTGCCATTATGGGAAAAACATTTTTACATGACCTAATAAAGGATTGCAAAGTTACGCAAAATCTTTTTGGTATGTTTGTGCTTGTGAAAGATACACGAATCCTTAAAGTAAGTATTCTCAAATGAGCAGATTGTCCTTTTTTGTACAGAGTGTGAGGAATATGAAATCCATGGGTACGATTACTCGTAGTTCTAGGTTCATTTGTAGGGAGATGGTCAGTTATATTGATTTTGAGAATGCTGATGTGATAGTGGAGGTTGGTGCAGGTGATGGTGTAATCACAAAGTATATCCTCAAATCCATGAAACCGGATACCAAGTTGTTGGTATTCGAAATTTCTGAGGTGTTTTGTAAGGAAATAGAGCAGATAAACGATGACAGGATGACGGTTATCAATGATTCTGCCGAACATATAGGAAAGTACCTCAAGGAGATGGGGTATGACAAGGCACATGATATTATATCAGGTATTCCATTTGTAGTCTTGCCTGATGAATTGGCCGATTGTATCGTAGGGGAACTGAGGAAATTCCTAAGACAAGGCGGTACGATGGTCCAGTTGCATTATTCTACATTAACAAAGCGTTTGTACGAGAAATATTTTAATAAGATTGATATCAAGTTTGTCCCGCTTAACATTCCTCCTGCATTCTTACATATTTGTACCTAGTTGGGTGTGTATTTAAAATTATGTTGATTGGTTTTTAACTTTTTGATTATCAGTTGATAGTGGTATTTTATTGGTTTTAAATTCTTAAAACATAATCTCTAGTTGTTTTCGTGGAAGTTGATGACCTTTGCTTGTTAACAAATAAAAACATATATTTGTGACAAGCAATATTGATTATTTATACGTTAGATAATCACCTTTAAGGGTCTCTTACACACAAATTACTATTTAAATCCTTTCCTAAACTTAGGAAAGGATTTACCATTTAAAAGAAAGCCGCCTAACTGGAATTCCAATTAGGCGGCTTTTGCTGCTATAATGTGACAGATTCGTATTATAGGCAATATGCATTGGCATCAATCAATGTCTTAGCAACGACTCTCCTCAATGACCTGACATTTTGTGGAGGGTACTTGCAGAATCGCTTTACACCTCTTAGCATGACTGCCAATAAATCACCCTCGGCGAATGATGCCAGTGCATCAGTAGCGGATTTTTGCATTCTTGATGTTGCATCATGGATGAAAACCTTAAGCATTGCGTCATATACTTCCTGGCTGACTTCCTTGTCCATGCCTTTGAGTTTCTTTACCCTAAGAATGAGGGACTCGGCATTAAAGCAATCATTCATCATGTCGGATACATTCATAAGGATTTCCTGCTCCTCTTTCAGATTGAGTTGTCCGTCCATTTGTTGTTTGGCGGCAGCACCCGCAACCATCAATACCATTTTCTTGAAATCCTTGATGGCATTTTCCTCCAGACCATATTCACCCTCTGGCTGATTCATACTCGGCATGGATGCCAATTCCTTTTGTACGTTCCATGCGGGGCCTACGATATCAATCTGGCCTTTCATGGCTTTTTTCAGTAGCATACTTACTGATAGGATTCTATTGATTTCGTTGGTTCCCTCATAAATTCTATTGATTCTTGCATCACGATAAGCTCTTGCAGCAGGATATTCCTCTGAAAACCCATAACCACCATGAACCTGTACGGTTTCATCCACGACATAGTCGGCTACTTCCGAACCATAGACTTTCATTAGCGCACATTCTACCGCATATTCTTCCGCAGCTTGTAATAGTGCATCGGAATAGGAGTGCCCTTTGCTTACTAGGTCATCCTTTGCATCTTTCAGCATGTCCGATACACGATAGATGGATGATTCCAAGGTGAAGCTACGGATTGCCATTTCAGCTAATTTGAACTGTATTGCTCCGAAGTTTGAGATGGACTGCTTGAATTGTTTTCTTTCATTGGCATATTTGATGGCAATGTCAGTAGACTTTTTCGAACCACCTACTGCCAAGGCACCTAGCTTGAAACGACCTACATTCAGGACATTGAATGCAATAAGATGGCCTTTTCCTAATTCGCCAAGCATATTCTCCACAGGCACTGCCACGTTTTCGAAGAATACCTGCCTAGTGGAAGAACCCTTGATACCCATTTTGTCTTCTTCAGCACCTAAACTGATACCTTGACTGTCCGCATCAACGACAAAGCCTGTGAACTTGTCACCATCCACTTGGGCAAAGACGATAAATACATTAGCAAATCCTGCATTAGAAATCCACATCTTCTGGCCATTGATGATGTAGTTGGTTCCATCTTCTGAAAGGTCAGCCCTAGTTTTGGCTGCTAGCGCATCCGAACCCGAACTCGGTTCCGTAAGACAATATGCAGCATACTTTGTTCCTGCAGCTAATTCTGGAAGATACTTTTGTTTGATGGCTTCCGAACCATAATAAAGGATAGGAAGCATTCCGATACCCGTATGTGCAGCAAAAGATGTAGTCCATCCTCCTCCGATGGCACCTAAATGGTCACATATAAGGGTTACGGTATTGGTGTCGAGTAGCATACCTCCATATTCATCGGGAATATGGCAGCCTAGGAAGCCTAGTTCGCCGGCAAGGGATAGTAATTCAACTTGGTGTTCGATCTTTCCACTTTTGCCTTCTACCTGTCCCACATAATCCACTACGGTCTGCTTGATCATCAATTGTTCCTCATCCCATTGTTCAGGAATGAATATATCTTCTGGTGTGGAATCCTTAATGATGAATTCCCCTCCTTTTAGTACGTTCTTTACCAATGTATCTTCCATAATCTATAAAATTCTAATATTCAGCGAATTTTCGCTAATGCAAATATAATTGAATAATCTATCCCAAACAAGTAGATATTCGTATGTATAATGGATTATTAAAGTGAGAGATATGGAATAAAAAACGCCCGCCCCGCGATTAGCGAGACGGACGCATCAAAACAAAACGAAAAACCAACTTTAAACAAGATAAA
>JAHDHL010000058.1 GCA_020631355.1 Saprospiraceae bacterium
GCTTCTTGTATTAATTTCAGTGCTAGTTCAGACATGTTTTTTATTGGTAAGATAGTTAGATTTTGAGACACTAGACAACTAGATGTTAGACTTATAGATGCAGGACAACTAGACGTTAGAGGATTAGAATGATGACCCTAACGATTCTAGTATCTCTAAATCTAACATCTAGCATCACCAAACCTAACATCTCAACATCTCCGCACAAATAATCCCACAAGCTACGCCCGCATTCAGGGATTCGGCACCACCTCTTGACGGAATCGTAATCCAGTGTTCGATTTTTTCCCTCATTATATCTGAAATGCCATTCCCCTCATTTCCGATGACGATAATACCTTTCCTTTCATCAGAAGACAAATCATAGATGCTCTTTCCCTGCATGTCGGCACCCATGATACGGGTATTGGGAAATGCCTGGAAAAGTTCGTCTCCCGTAATAGGAACGGCTTTGATTCTTAAGAATGCACCCATGGAGGATTGGACGACTTTTGGGTTGTAGGCATCCACAGTGCCATGTCCCATAAAAACATATTCAATCCCGAACCAATCCGCAATCCGTAGAATCGTACCCAGGTTCCCGGGGTCTTGTATTCCGTCAAGGAAAAGGGAAACTTGTTGGCTGATATCTGTTACGGGAATGTTAGAATCAAGGGGCGAAGCAACCATTAGTACCTCATTCGGAGTAGAAAGGGTAGAGATGTCCTTGAGCTCTTGTTGGGAGGCCTCGATACAAAGGATGTTTTCGTTGATACTAGGAAGGGAGTCCAGCCAAGGACGGGTAGCAACAAGCATTTCCACTTCCATCTCGGGATGGTTGAGGATTTCCTTGGCAATTTTACTGCCCTCAGCGATGAATTTATTATACCTTTGGCGAGATTTCTTCCTATGCAGGGAACGGATATATTTTATCTTAGCCTTGGAAAGCATGGATTGTTATTTAGATAAAGGGATATGGAATGTTGAATGATGGGGAAAGGAAACCTATATATTGGAAAGAGAATCCAGTTAGGAGGACTCACAAAACCCCCAATACCAACATTTCAACATCGCCTTTCAGTTATGTTTGACTAAAGCAAAAGACCAAATCAATTGTTTCATTGGCAGCATAATATATTTTTCATAGTTATCGGGATACTGATTCTGATGGCCTCAAGCTGTAATACGACCAAATATCTGAAAAAAGAGGATATCATCCTAGTCAACAAGAATAAGGTCGAAATCATTTCTGATACTCCCATCAAAAATAAGAGCAGCCTTGCCTACGACTTGTCCACCTATTACAAGCAAAAGCCGAATGGCAAATTCTTGGGAATGTTCCGTACCCGACTTTGGTTTTATCATAAGAACCAATCCCCTGCGGATACTACCAAGTGGGATAATTGGGTGAAGCGTATCGTAGCCGAACCTCCAGTTATTCTTAAGAAGCAGTTGACTAAGGGGACTGCCCAGGCCATGGAGGGTTACATGAAACACAAAGGATATTTTGATGCCAAGGTAGAATATGAGATAGAAGTTGATTCGAATAAGCATCTGGCCTATAACCTGTATAAGGTCTATCCGAATAACCAGTATTATTTCGATACTATCAAGTTCGTATCAAATGATGATTATATACAAAAGGTACTCAATGATACCAAGGGTGAGAGTTTCCTGAAAGGAGGGAACCCCGTGGATGTGGAAGCTTATGATAAGGATGTGAATCGATTGGTCCGGCAAATGAGGAATCTGGGTTATTTGGATTTTACGAAGAATTTTGTTTCCCCCTTGGCAGTGGATACAATGAATTACAAGGTCAATGCCACCTTGACCGTACTGATGCCCGAAGATAGCCTCGGACACCAAACCTATAAGATTGGTAAGGTTTATATCTATCCGAATTATGACCCTGACTTCAGGGATTTATACAGGGAGGAGGAAGTACTTAAGGGAGTATCCTATATGAGTATAGGCAATCCGTCCGTGAAGTATAAGACGCTGGATCGGAATATCAAACTGCGTTCAGGGGATTTGTACCGACTGAATAACGAGGAAATAACCAAACGGCGTCTGGCATCCTTGGGGCTGTATAAGTTTGTTTCCATCAAAACCATCAAACGGGAAGGGGAACGAGGTGTTGTTGATTTCAGGATTTATCTTCCCTCCAAGAAACGAATGGATTTGGGAGCGGATGTGGAAATCAATACGGCCAATAATACGACACTGAAGAATACATCCATCGGTACGGCTCTTAGTCTGAATTATAGGAACAAGAATCTTTTCCACGGGGCAGAGGTACTGACTGCTGATTTGCAGGGAGGATTGGAATTTGCGATAAGTGATAATAGCCGTTTGTTCAATTCTGTGGATGTAACAGCCGCAACCGAATTGAGTATTCCCAAATTCGTGGATTATGCAGGTTTCTATACCTTATTGAATAAGTTGAAAATCCTACCCACCCGTAGTTATACCAAGCTCAAGGAAACGGCCAATACCAGGATTAAGTTAGGTTACAATTACCTGAATCTGGTCGATTTTTATGATTATCATTCAATGGAGGCTTCCTTTGGATATAATATTCAGCCCACGGAAAAATGGAGGATTAACTATACCCAAACAGGATTGACCTACTTCAATCCCAATACGGAAGCAGCATTCGATTCCATCCTTGTGGATAACCAATTCCTTTCCAATAGTTTCGGACGTCAGTTGTTTACGGGACTTCTGGCAAGGGATGCATCTGCGACTTATGTAGCAAAACCCAATAAGCCTGATTTGAACTGGTCAATAAGAATGGCGGGCGAGGTATCGGGAATAGAGGTGTATGCACTTAATCGTGCTTTTTCCCCTAGCGGAGAATGGCGACTATTCGATGAAATCGAATATTCGAGCTTTATGAAATTCGATGTCGAACAAACCATACTCAAAACCATTTCACCTACTCGTGCATTCGCTTTCAGGGTTAATGCGGGTGTGGCATTTCCATATGGCCGATTTTCGGATGCCGTACCATATGTCAAGCAATTTTTCGTTGGTGGTCCGAATAGTATTCGAGCCTGGAGTATCCGTGAGGTAGGTCCGGGCGGTTATTTTGATGAGGCTTCCAGTGAACCCGGGAATACCTCGCCATTTTATCAGACAGGTGATGTCAAGATGGAGATGAATATGGAATACCGATTCGATATGTTCTGGGTGATAGAGGGTGCGCTATTCATGGATATCGGTAATGTTTGGACCTTGCGAGAGGATATGGACCGCCCCGGTTCAGGATTCAGTAAGGATTTTTGGAAGCAATTCGCAGTAGGTACAGGATTCGGTTTCAGACTGGATTTTTCCTATTTTATTATGCGTTTCGATTTGGGATATCCACTTAGGAATAATTATCTCAATCAGAGGAATAAGTACTGGTTGGATTATTCCGACCCTGATGTGGGGGTCTTAAGAAATATCAATTTCAATCTTGCCATAGGTTATCCATTCGGTTAGAATCGGTGTGTGGATGTATTGTCCAAGACAATTAAATCGCAATAAAAAGCTGAGAATTACCCAACCGTCCGCTCCACGATATTTTGTCTACAACAAAAAACTGCATTTTCCTCGTTGTACAATCAATCAAACCATAATAACGGAAAAATGAAGAGACTTACTTTCTTATTTGTTAGCATGATTTTAATGGGAACAGGTTGTATCGGTGATGATATTCTATTCGATACACTCGACCCCGAACTCCGAATCACCAACGCTCCCGATGTGTTGGCTCTGAATGATACCTATACTTTCGAAGCGATGTATCTGAATAATGTAGGAGTGGAAGAAATGGTGGATTTGGAATGGTCCAGCCTGAATCCTGACATCATTTCGATTGATAGCGACGGAATGGCAGAAGCCCTTTCCGAGGGGACGACCTCCATTCGTGTGCAGTATGATGATGGAACGAATATCTTTCAGGATGATGCCATCGTGGAGGTAGGGGATATGACCGTCGTTACACCCGTACAAAGAACAGGAACTATCAATACGACCAGTTCCTATGTGCTTACGGGCGATTTCACCCTGTCAGAGGAAGGGAATGGTGTTAAGTTGGATATCGCAGCCAATTATCAGGCATCCACGGCTTTACCGGGATTGTATGTTTACTTGTCGAATAATCCGAATTCCATTGCCAGTGCTTATGAGATTGGAGCCGTCCAGACATTCTCAGGTGCACATTCCTATACGATTCCCAATACAGGTATCAATGATTACAATTATGTGGTCTATTTCTGCAAGCCCTTTAATGTAAAGGTCGGCCACGGTGATATCGACTAATGCTTCTCATTCTAAATATATACATCCACTTCAATATCTAAATGACATGAAAAAAATCAGCTTCATCCTTGTATTTTTATTTGCATTGCAACAAATGGCAATAGCGGGCGGCCCTTGGCCACAACCAAAGAAAAAAGGATATATCAAAATATCAGGGTGGTGGGTTAAGTTCGACCAACATTATACCGATAGGGGATTATTGGATCCCAATGTGACCACGGGTATTTATAATCTTTCCTTTTATGGTGAATATGGATTTACCGATAGGCTGACCGGGATTATTTATGCGCCATTGTTCACAAGAAATACAACGAATAATATTGTATCCGCAACAACGAATGAGGTCATCACACCCGGAGAGGCATTGAATTCAATGGGTGATATTGATATTGCCATTAAATATGGATTAACAAAGCCAGGCGCTAAGGTACCTGTTTCCGCAACCTTATTGTTGGGTATACCTACAGGAAGAACGGGTAGGGGAGATTTGGGGAATCTGCAAACGGGAGATGGTGAGTTCAACCAAATGATTCAGATTGATGCAGGAACGAGTTTTAGATTGGGTAAGAAAGTGAATGGATATTCGAGTGCCTATATCGGTTTTAATAATAGGACCAAGGAATTTTCGGAAGAATTTAGATACGGTTTGGAATTTGGTGCGGGATTCATGAAAAATAAATTTTGGTTGGCTGCCAAATTAAATGCCATTGAATCATTTAAGAATGGAGCAACAGCAGAGACGACCACGAGTGCCAGTATTTTTGCGAATAATTCTGAATTCGTGAGTTATTCTTTGGAGGGAGCTTATTATGTTACCAAGCAATTCGGAATTTCTGCTGGATTTGGTTCTGCATTCAGAGGTGAGATTATTGCGGCTGCACCTGCATACACCGTTGGTGTGTTTTGGGATTTGAGTAAATGATTAATAATATCTAAAAAATAAATAATCAGACACTAGAATTATGATGTATTATCAATCTAATGTCTGATTATTATGAAGGGCGTGTTCGGATTTGATTTCTGAACACGCTCTTAATTTCCGGGCATATTCTGATTAATGATATTATCAAAAACACTTTTTTCTCCGCCAGTGGGTAAGACAGCAATATCCACTTTGGAAGCTAATTCCTTATTGACAAGGAATGTGGCATAGGTTGGGTTTTCCTGACATAATTTAGCCAATTGGATTTGTCTTTCAAACTCTACACGATCCAGTTGTGAGACCTTATCAACAGCTATTTGTTCGAGTTCCTTTTTCTTTTCCACTTCGATGTTTTTGAGTTTTCTGGCTTTTTCTACTTCGGCATCCGCCAAAGCCCGATTCTTGTCTGCTTCAGCCTTGGCTTTCATGCGTTCTACCTGGGCTTCCGTCTCGGCAACTGCGACCTCTGCCTTTCTGCGATTCTTTTCGGTTTTGGCCTTGATTTCCTGAACTTTACTATCCGCTTCTGCTTGTGCGATCTTTACTTTTCCATCTGCGTCAGCTTGTTCTCTCATGGCTTTGGCTTCCTCGATTTTAATGATGTTCTGTTGCCTGATTTTTTCTAATTCCTGATCTTTTAATCCGACTGTTTCCTTAGCGCTGATATAGGATGGAGGGAAGCCGATGTCAGCAATGATGACATCCTTTACGTCAATTCCATTTTCGGTCAGACCCTCTGCTAGAATATCCTTGATGGCTTCGATGTATAGGTCCCGGTGAACCGAAAAAACAGAATCGACACTGGGGAATTTATTGGATACTTGTTTGGTTAATTCCAAGGAGCGAGGAATGATAATCTGTTGGTTGAAAGAGTCGGGATGATATCGCTTTACTGTAATGTCAGTCATGAGTCCGGGCGTCCATCTTAATGTTACATTGAGGTCAAGGGGGATACCATCTCCAAGCCTTACGTTTTGTAGTAAATTACGGTGGACTTGTGTTTCCTTATGATGTTGTTGGTTGGAACATGCAGACAGGAAAATGCCTAGGCCAATAACGGCCATGCAGAAAGTAATGATTCTGTTCATGGTAGAATATTTAAATGAAAATGTGAGATATTAATATCTGCAAATTACTTCGCTCTTACCATGATTTTTGCCCGATGGATTATTCGGTATATTTGTTTTATTATCCGTATTGGATTTTTATTTATTTGTAATGAGAAATAAATAAATTTAATTAATTTATAGGGAATTCAATTGTGAGAATAATCGAATTAATTCCTCCCATTCATATTTGATTTTGGTATTATCCTTATCTCGGAAAGTAACGGACTTGTCCTTATTGATTCTGAAATTATTATGACTAATGGAATTCCTGAGTTTCCTGATGAAAAATCTTAGGTCGAGTTTGTGAATGGAATGTTTGGGATTATGATTCAATACCTTGAAATAACCCCATTGTTCAAAATCCAAATCGGATAACATTATCTTTTTGGGTAAACGATGTTTTAGGGATTCCCAAGGCATGACAATTTGGGCGAATAACAACATGGAAATAAAACGAGGATTGAAAATTTCGAAATGGGGATGTTTTTTTCTGAATGAATCGAAAAAGGATTGAATGGAAATATCCGACTCGGATTGTAATGCGTTATCCAGTTCTATGAGGAATAAAAGATTGATGTCCATGTAAGGAATTAATTTAGGGATTCGGAAATGTACTTATTCCACTAATCCATTCTTAATGGCAAATTTAATCAATCCTACCACCTTTTTTACGTCCAGTTTCTTCATGATATTTTGTCTGTGGGTATCGACTGTCCGCTGGCTGATGAATAATTGCTGACCGATTTCCTTGTTGGTCAGTCCCTCTGCGATTCCCTTGAGTACCTCCAATTCCCTTTCTGTGAGTGAACTGAGTTTTTCGGCATTTCCCGGGTCTGTATTTTTTAATTGTACGGATTGGCTAGGAGCCATTCCCGAAAGGGATAACGTAACATCAGTGGAAAAATATCTTCCTCCTTGCAAGACCGTATCAATGGCTTTCAACATTTCATCCTTATCGGAATTCTTCAACAAATAACCATCCACTCCGATTTGAATAAGATTCTGAATGATGGCTTTCTCATTGTGCAGGGATAGGATGATAATCTTGATTTCAGGAAAGTCCCTTTTCAGCTGTGTAGCGGCAGTGATACCATTCATGATGGGCATGTCGATGTCCATTAATACCAAATGCGGCATTGTGACCCTTGCGGTTTGTATGGCATCCCTGCCATTATTGGCCATTCCGACCAATTCGTAGTTTTCAACGCCCTCCAATACGGAAGCAATTCCATCCAAGACAATCTGATGGTCATCCACTAATATGATGCTATACTTTTCCATGATTTTCTATTCTGCATTCAAAACCCTCACCCTAACTACCGTTCCTTTTCCGGGTGTACTCTCAAAGTCCACGGTTCCACCCATGGCCTGTACCCTGGATTGGATGTTCATCAGGCCATGTCCTTTGTGTCGGAGCTGCTGCATGTCAAAACCCTTACCATCATCCTCGACTGTCAGCACCAATCGTCCCTTGCTTTTCATCAGTTGAATACTTACTTCCTTGGCATTCGCATGCTTTTGGATGTTATGGAGTAATTCCTGACAAACCCTATACATTCCAATCTCAATCCCCTCATCATAACGTTCATCTACCCTAAAGGCACTGAAATCGTAATCGAGTCCGCTATTTCCCAATGATTTTTCAACCATATCCTCCAAGGCTACCTTCAAACCATATTCCTGTAGGGTCCTAGGCATCATCTGATGTGATAGATTCCTTACATCCGTAGTGGCATCATCCAGAATGGAAGTAAGTTGCTTCAGGGTTCCCGCTTGTTGGTCATCCCCAATCCTATCGGTTAATTGCTGTAGGCCCATCTTTAGGCCTGACAATTGTTGGCCTACACCATCATGCAAATCCTTGGCAATTCTTTTCCGTTCCTTCTCTTGGGTTTCAAGGGTATTTTCAAGTAATTTTTCCTGATAGCTTCTTTGTTCCTCCGCTAGCTGTGCCTTTTGTCTGGAACGATAGGATAAGAATCCCAACAATCCAATGATGAATAGTGCGATGGAGGCAATGACCGTAGTTTGGAATTGCCTTTTTTGTTGTTCAATGACCTTTTCTTTCTCAGCGGTTTCGTACTTGGTTTCCATCTCCGTAATCTGGGCGAGTTTTTCCACACCGAGTAAACTATCCTTGAGTTCAAAACTTCTGGAAAGGTACTGGTGGGCTTTTTCAGCCTCACCAAGTTCTATATATACTTTGGATGATTGATTGAGAATCCATTGCATTAGGTCTATGAACTCGGTTTCCTCAGCTTTCCTGAGACTTTTTTCAAAGTAGGTAATGGCATTCTCATAATCTCCCTTGGCGAAAGCCAGTTCACCCATATTGCAGATGTTGATGGCAACTCCCATTGTATCGCCGAGTTCCTGTCTGATGTTCGTGGAATTCTCCAATAATTGGAGGGCCTCCTGATGCCTGCCCTGTCTGGATGCGATATCAGCCAAATTATTATATACATAACCTAGACCGATGGAATCCCTGATTTTGACTCGGATATCGAGTGTTTGTAAGAAAAACGCCTTGGCTTTCTCTAATTCGTTGATTTTGGCATAAAGCATTCCTTGGTTATCCAATGAAGTACTCATTCCTAGGGAATCCTTGGCTTTTTCACAAGCCTTGTATGCATTTCCCAGATATTCCTTGGATTTTTCAATATCCATCTGCTTCATACTGAAAACCCCTAGCTCATTATAGGTTCGGCCGATTTGGGAATCACTACCCAACTCCTTAGCTAATTTCAATGAGGTTTGGTATGCTTCCAATGCCTTGGGATAATCCCCGTCATAATAGGTCTGAACGCCTCTCTGACGATACCAGTCGATGGCTTCGTTGGTCCATCCTTTTTCCATCGCCAAGGGAATCCCGATATCCAGAATGCTATGTTTGTTCTTACCGGTTAAGGATTGTACTTGTTGATTGATATATTCAATCTGGCCTTTCTCATCGAGTTTCGATAAGATGAGTGAATGAGAATTGGATGGCGAGGTCTGTCCGGACGAAATACCTGAATACAGGAGCACGGCAAGTATGATGAAGATGTGTGGCTTCATGGATGATTTTCATTATGGTATCTAGCATTGGGGTTGGGTCTATGCCCCGAATGAGCATGTAACAAGGGCTAATTTAATTAATCTAAGTGAAAAGACGTAGGGATTTACGTCAATTGCCCGATGCAATCGGGAGCATTAACAACGCATCTTTACCCTCATAAAGAGTTGATATGAATATACGCCTACATTTTATTCATTTTACAACGGGTAATCAGTCTCACTTCATTCTAGGAATTGCCTACTGATTCCCGAGCATCAAAATCAAAGAAATCAATGAAAACACTATCAGTAATCACCCTGTTGTGCCTATCCCTTGTAGGGTTCGGCCAGAATAATAAGGACATTGCACCCTTATTAAAATTGAATAAGACATCCAATACCCAAAAAGTAGAACTTAAACCACTCATTTTCTGGGAGCCTATCGTCGAAATGGACGATAAGATTTATCCGTCCTATGTCTGGGCTACCAGTGTTTGTAATTATCTGGATACCGATGAGTACAATCCATTGTACTTTGGAGACAGCGAGGGCCAAATCGGCATCAGATTCCGGAATTATTCCAATGATTACTCCAAAGTGAAACTTCGTATTGAGGCTCCTGATATGATGAGGTCCACAGAGTTGGAAGTCAAGATATTCCAGAATGATGATATCGTGGAAATATTCCCCGAGATTGATTATCGATTCAATGTATTGAATAATAATCATCAGCCCAAACCCGTCATGTTGAAGTATTCTTTGTATGTGAATGATGAATTGATAGATACCAAGGTCAAGAAAATCACACTACAATCCATTTATGAATGTCCGTATGCTTTCAGGCATAGGAGCGGTGTGTTATTGAATCAGGATTTCATGTTTGCAGCCTATGTGAATGAAAATCATCCTAAGATCAATGATGAGATACTGCCCGCTATTACGAATACAGGAATAGTAGATGAAATCACAGGTTATATAAATTATAGCCAAGGCCCAAGAAATGGAGCTATTGAGGTTCTGAGACAGGTATTCGGAGTATGGGATGTACTTCGGAACAGAGGCATCAAATACAGTAATATTGCAGGTGGTAGTTCCTCGAATACAGTATACCACCAACATGTCAGAACCGTGGATCAGAGCCTACGTTCTTCCCATGCCAATTGTATAGATGGTACGGTTCTCATGGCTTCCATCCTTTACAAGATGGGGATAGAACCGCTTATCGTTTTGGTGCCGGGGCATGCTTATCTTGGGTTTTATGCCAATCCCGATGGGAGTGCCGGAGGTAGGGACCTCTATTTTCTGGAAACAACAATACTGGGTACCGACGTGGATGTAAAGACACTTAGTGACGATACCGTAGATTTTGGTAATAATATTGTAAGTTCTGAGATTCTGACGAATCATCGTAGCTCATTCGTTGCTTTTCTTAAAGCCTTGGAAGTAGGCAATGCAAACTATACTGCCAATATGAATAGCTTCAATAAGACAGACATACGATACAGGATATTCGAAGTCGATGCTTATCGCAAAGGCGGCATTCTTCCTCTGAATCATTGATTTTGAATACTGCCCTTATTATGTAGGAATTTTAAGGGGTAGTACGGACATACCTCCTCCTTGGGGGAGATATGTCCTCCCTCCAATCATTTTGCAATTACCATTATTATCTTTATTACCATGAAAAATCTATGGATAGCCATTGCCTTGCTATGGCTGAATATCAATACTTATGCACAAACGGCATATCAACCTCATTATTTCAATTACCAAGTCATCGATCTTAAATCCGATACCAAACAACTGATAGGTACGATTGAGATACCGTTGGATGACGTGGAGTTGAAGCAAGAACAAGGTCGGGTTTTCCCAATACACATATCCGCGAAAAAGAACGAAAAAACCTTTGTAGGTAAGGTGGATATCATGAAAATGGACTCGGATAAGGCCACTTTGAAAGTGCTTCTACCCAATGTGGATGATAACCAACAAATGCTCAGGAATAATGAGTGTTTGATAGCATTGACTGCCCGATATACTAAAGCAGACAAAGAAACGAATATGTTGAAATTGCATCGACTGGGAATCGGTATCTGGGACTTGGAACAAAATGTGGATTTCAGAGTCAGGGATGGTTCCATCAATGATGTAAGCTTATTGACCGATAGGAAAGCCTATACCCAGATGGCTAAGGAATCCAAGTTGGTGGCTCAGCTAATGAGGGACGAAATGGAATCCCCAATGGTGGAGGAGGGCCGATTTGTCGGAATGGATTTATTCAGTGCCATGGAATATGCGGATAAGTGGGATGTGGAACACTTTATTGCGTTTATGATTGAGCATCCTTATAAGTATCAGGGGTATGACTGGAAGTTCAGTGAGATTTTTGCCACTTGGATGATGGCCGGAGCAAAGACACCATATAAAGAATGGGTAGAGTTCACTTTGGATTTTCCTTATAAACCGAATGATATCATCAGATATTTCAAAGGAATGAATGAGCATGTCATGGAGAAAATCTTGGATGATGTCACATCTGAGATTGGTAGTTTATTGGATAATGAGAATTGGGATGGAGCCAAGGACGGTATTGAACAAGCCAAACACATAGCCCATCATTTTGGTTTGGAAAAACCATCGGCATGGTTGGATTATAAGAACGCCAAACTAAATGTGGGTATAAAGATGAATGAGGATGCTGAGAAAGCCTTTCGTACATCCTTTAATTGGTTTTTGGAAGCGGAAGAACCTGTAGGAATAGTCATTGTGGGCAATGATTACAGTGATTTTTGTAATCTCCAGAATGAAAAGAAATATTTCAAAGAGAGTATCAGAATCATGGAGTCCGTAGAACCATTGACCCGATCATTCGAAAAGAATGATGAGGATGTTTCTCCTGTAGTGGCATTGGTTTATCGCAATTATGGAATGGCCTATCTGGGATTGAAGAAGTACGATAAGGCACTCGAACTATTCAATAAGGGGTTGGAATACACGGTTGATAGTGGAGTGAATGGTATCAGAAGACGTGCAACCATTGAGAATAGCATTTCCATCTTGTATGGGAAAATGGGAAAGCAAGACCTTTCCGATGAATATGTCAATAAGGCCCTGGAAACCCTAAGGAAATACAAGGATGAACTGAAAAAGCAAAAGCACCTCTAACCAAAAAATGAATTGATGATGAAAAAATTAGTCGGAGCCATTGGCTTCATCTTGATATTATTTTGCAGCGCCTGTACATCCACAAAGGATGTGAATGTATCCAAATCCTCCAATCCGAATTGGTTGGATGGTTCATGGATTGGCAAAGGTTACCAATTGGATGCACTTAACAATAGTACATGGGCCATCGAATTGGAAATGGATGCCAAATCGGGCAAATATACTGTGGCCTATCCCTCCCTGGAATGCAGTGGTAAATGGGATTTATTCGAAGCGAATGACCATAGGGCCGTTTTCAAGGAAATCATCGAAGTAGGAACTAACAGGTGTTTCAACGGCGGTAAACTCGTCATAACGAAAGTGGACAAGAACCACCTGTCCTACACATTCTTCTATCCCGATGACAATGTCATGGGAGCTTATTCCACATTGGTTAGGATGGAAGAAGCACAACATTTTGGAATTCAACACCTTTAATTAAATATGAATATGACAATCCGATTATTATCCATACTATTCCTCATAGGAATACTACCCGTATCCATGCAAGCGCAGGACGATGCATTCGCAGAAAAACTGATGCTGGCCATTATTAATAATGATGTTGCATCAATTGAAAAACACCAACCGACCACGGAAGTGGTGAAAGAGATGGTGCCTGAGATAAAAGAAAAGATGTCGGATGATGATATCAAAAACCAATTACTTATTCCCTTACAACAACGATTCCAGGCCAATGTGGATAACGTCCAGTCGGAAATCAAGGAAGAAAGCATCGATGTGTCCAAGATTCAATACAAGAAATTCTACATCGAAACAGTGGAAGGGAATAATGAAAGCATGCCCTTGGCCATGAGTATCACGTTTGATTACAAGGGAAAGGAGGAAGCCATCCCACTGACCATAAAGGAAATCAATGGTGAATGGTATGTCTTCGAAATCCTCATGTCCACCAATATTTTCAAGGAAAATTAATACCCCTTGCACCAAATCCAAATGAACAACCCCGGCACATATAGATGTATTTCTGTATGTGCTTTTTCTTTTGACCGAACTACTTGTGTATCTTTAGGAGCTAATTGAATTTTCAACCAATAACTATAACGATGAAACGAAACGCATTGCAATTCACCATATTCATGATGATGATTTTGGCCTTGGCCGTAAGTTCCTGTAAGGACGATACAGGCAGCGGTAGTGGCAGTGGCACAGGAGGCGGAACAGGAGGAGGTACCGGTGGTGGTACTGGCGGCGGAAATGGTGGTGGTCAGGTAACTGACGAGGATTACCTCCCAAGGGCAACAGGCAACACATGGGAATACGATGATGATGCTACCGTCGAAATGACAGATAATGAGGATGTAGGAAATGACAAATACTGGACGATTACGAATTTTGGTCCTATTTCAGGTATTTCATTGAGCATTGCGGAAGATTTGACCGTCAATAATATCAAGGTGGCCAAGGTAGATGGTGATTACAACATCATAGCAACCTTGGATGTGATCCAGATTCCGGGATATGATGGATTGGCCAACCCAATCAGTTATACCATCCTTAAGGATGATGTGGAAGAAGGAACATCATGGCAAGGAGCATTGGAATATGTCTACAGCTATACACCGACATTACCCTTGCTTCCAGAAATCAATACGCCACCCATTACGGTTCCTTATACATTCACAATCGTGGAAAAGGAAATGACTTTGACCGTAGGGGCTGAAGTGTTCACGAATGTCATTCATGTCAACCAACAATTCGATAACCTGATTGGAGGATTGGTTTCCACGGATATCTATTATGCGGACGGAGTAGGTGTGATCCGCTATCAGACTTCTGATGGTGTGACAGCACCAACGGATTTGGTCAGTTATGATTTGAACTAATCATCATTCCAAACTGTATCATTTGCAATAGCTATTCCGATTCGGGATAGCTATTGTAATTTTTAATGCATTCATTCCGAATCCAATGAAAGACGAAATCCTCACATCATCTCTCGTTCATCTTGCCCAAGGGATTCGGAACGGTACATGGACCAGCCATGAGGTCATTACTACATTCATCAACCGGATAAGAACGGTGAATCCCGGACTCAATGCAGTCGTAGTAGAACGGTTCGATGAAGCACTGGAACAAGCCCGATTGGCAGACGAAAAAGTTAACTCCGGGGCTATTTTGGGCAGATTGCATGGTGTGCCCATTACCATTAAGGAATGTTTGGATTGGGTCGGGACACCATCCACATTCGGCCTCATTCGAAGAAAGGATGATTATCCCGAACAAAATGACCCATATGTCCAGGTACTTCTTAATGAGGGAGCCATCATTCTAGGCAAGACCAATGTTTCCCAATTATTAGCATTCATAGAGTCGGATAATCCATTGTATGGAAAGACTAATAATCCGATTCGACCCGAATTTACCTGTGGAGGAAGTAGTGGGGGAGAGGGAGCCATCATCAAGGCAGGAGGTTCATTGGTAGGTTTAGGGACAGACTTAGGAGGAAGCGTTAGGATTCCGGCTGCTTTTTGTGGTATTTCTGCCTTGAAATCCACGATGCATCGCAATTATGACTTTTCAAGGATTATTGATGATGTCAAATGGAAAATGATTTGCTCCGTAACAGGAGTCCTTGGTCAATACGTGGAGGATATTGCATTGATGAGCGAAATCATCGGCTCCATTCCGAATCCTTTCAATGAGAAAATCCAATCTTTTCCTGATTATAAGGATGTAGACCTATCCGAAATCAGCATTGGGTATTATGATTATGATGGACTATTCGATACGACATCCGAGATTAAGCGTGGGGTACGGGAAACCATTCAAAAACTAAAAGGAATGGGAATCTCCTGTAAACCCGTCAAACCCTTTGGTCATGAGGAAGCGGAAGCCTTACATACCGCTATCAATTCTATGGATGGGGCTAAGCTATTCTTAGGGAATCTCCAAAAAGATAAGCCCGCCAAGCAATTGCGACTTTTGGTGATGTTGATGCGGATGCCGTCGAGTCTTGTCCTGATGATTGCACGGATACTGGGATGGTTGGGGCAGGAATCCGCAGCTCGATTGGGTAAGAGTTTTGGTAATCCCAAGTGGACTGAAGCACAACTCCAACAACAATACAGGGCTTTTCTCAACTCTTACCAAGCTTGGATGAAAGATCAGGATATCAATATGTTGATTACCCCCGTTAATTCCATGCATGCGTACCTACATGGTCAATCCGCAAATTTAGGTAGTGGTGGGACTTATACCCTGATTCATAATGTAACGGGTTATCCCGCGGGAGTCGTACCTGTTTCTACGGCAAGGAAAGATCAAATCATTCCTAGGAAAAGGACGCTCGAAATAGCGAATAATATGGCTCGGAAAACTGAGCTGAAAAGTGCAGGATTACCTGTTTCAGTTCAGGTGGTTGCAGCGCCTTGGCGAGAGGATAGGGTACTGAGAATAATGAGTTGTATCCGTGAATGAATATTGCTTACAGAACGAATCTACAACACCTTACTCGTGATGAATTGGATAATAGGATTGAGGTCGGTTCCTTTCGCAAATGAAAGCTTGACTACACCATATCCCATACCACTTAGTTTTAATTCTGAATCCAAGTCCAATGTTCCTGAACTTTCAATAGAAAATGCAGTGATGGATTTCCAAGGAATAGATATAAGGGCCTTTTTTCTACCAGTCAATCCTTGGACAGAGATAACCATCAGTCTTTTATCCGTTATGATACACCCATCCCTGATACCCTTGAATTCATAATGAATCGTTTCGCCTACTAGGAGATGGTTCTGGTAAATTGCTTCTGAAGTACCTATTGTATGAGGCTTTCCTACATAAGGTGTTTCGAAAAGTACATGAGACATTTTTTGGGATTTTAAACAACTTTAATAACTACCATTATACCTCCTAGTAAACCATTCTATGGATAATAATCCAAGAATCAACCAGAATATCCATTTCAGATTGATGACAGAACGGGTTTTCAGATTAGAATACAGCACAGGTTTGACTTCATCCTTTCCGGCAATGATGCTGGGTAGGGAATCCAGCTGGCTAGGCAGTACCATCTCTCCACCGAATTGATTGGCTAGGATGCGTAACATACCATGGTCTGCAGTGGACTCGAATTTTTCCAACTGCACAGGTCTGACAGAGAATCGTCCCTCACTGTTCAGTTGTACACCATTATGGTTGACTGTCCCCTTGTATCTGTAATTTCCGGGAGGGAAATATCCCGCATTCAAAGAGTAGGAAACATTCACCTTATTGAAAGTATAATTGAAGTCCTTGCCATCCTCGTTCGTGATGGTTAATGCCGCATCCGGTTCATTGATGAGCTCATAACTATCATTGTAGAGTTCGGCATCAATCAGAATGGGTTCATTCTCATCGAATATATTCTTAGCTAATGATACCCTGAATTTCCTTTTATCCTCCTTGAGGGTAAGGTATGTAACCGACTTCGAAATCAATTCATCGAAGATGTCATGATTCTGGTGCTGTAGGAAATCAAATAATTTCCACCTCCACAACCCCTCTGCTGTCAATACACCTATCTTGATTTTATTGACTTCCCCAAAAGCCAGTAGGGGATACTTCGTCTCTACCGAACCAATTTGTTGGTATAATAATACATCAGCTTCAGGAGTAGCCGAATATTCCGCAAAAGGGGAGACCAATGGATTGAATTTGGGAAGTTCGCTGACCATACTGGGGTTCAGTTTGAAAAGATTGAATCCGGGATCAACGACTGCCTGGACACTATTCGTGGATGCATTCCCTGCCTTGGCCTTGATGAGTGGTTGCACCTTGCTGGCACGATTCACATCGGATTGCGCACCAATGATGTAAAGCCTTGGTATATTCTTATCATACAGGGTTTGTAAGGTCCCCTCGAGTGCATTGGTTTTACTAGGAAGTTGGTGTAGGATAACAAAGTCATATGCTGCTACGCCTATGGTCTGATTAGCAAAGGCCACATCCACTTGGTAATTCTTATTCTTGAGAATACTGGTTTTGATGGCTGAAATGTCCGGGTGTGGAGCATTGGCCAAAATGAGGATTTTTTGCCTTGCATCCAATACCTCAATAAAGATATCCTTGGTATTATTGATAGTGGATACCTCTCCTTGGATTGACGTAAGGGAAACCCTATAACGTTGTACTCCCGGCTTATCCGCATCCAGTATGATTTCCTTTGTGGTAAAGAAAGGATTCTTGTCAATGGTGACGGGCTCTGTTTTCAGTTTGGTAGCTTTCCCTCCTTCGATTTTGGAAACCACCAGATTGGTTGGTGCATTGGTACAATTCCTTGCATCTATATCTATCTGCAAACTGAAGCGGTCATCTAGATAGGCAATCTTATTGTGGAAAACCCTTTTTAGAATCAGATCCTTATCCGGAACAGTATCACCCAAGGCAATAGGGAATACCGGTGCAGCGAGTTTGGCACCGGAGTAAATCGGATTGCTTCCCTCATTGTATACACCATCGGTAGCCAGAATGACAGCGCCCAGATTCTGTCCCGTATACCTATCATATATTTCAGTGAATAATTCTGAGATATTGGTCACCTTATCATCGAATTGATAATCCAATCCCTCCTTGATTTCTTCTCCGAATGAAAAGGTTTGCAATTCGTATGCCTCACCCAATTGCGCCTCAAGCGCTTTCATTTTCTCAACGAATGCCAGGGAATCCTCATCCGTCATGTCATTGAGGATGGATTCCGAATGGTCCTGTGCCAGTATCACAACAGGTTTTTTGGCTTCAGTGACGAGTGACTTCAATAAGGGAGAAAGTAGAAGCAAGCAAATAATGGTGACCGCTAGGAACCTTAGGATACCCAGAATGGTGTTGAGCCATTTCGACTGATTCTTGAATGTCTTACTTCTGAAGTAGAGCGCCGTGGCATAGATGATACCTGCAAGGATACAAAGGGCGACAAACCAAACAGGATATTGAAATGCTATATTGGACAATACTGTATGAGTTTAATTTATGTGAACCCAATAGTCATTGGGTAGGGATCAGAAAGCACAAATATATTAAGGTTCTTAATAAGATGCTTTTGAAATATGATGTAGAGTAGGCCCGGATTTTTATATTTCCTTCGAAAATACCGTTTTGCGGATTTTAAGGTACACCCAAAAGATGTTTTACTGTCCTCCTACTCATCATTCCCTGTTCTTCATGTACCAATTATTATACCGCTTAACAATCTCGGGTAAATCCTTCTTCTTGTACTTTTTGTTGGTGATATCATCCTGTAATTCGGGAAAGTCCGAGAAGAATGCAGCACATGATTTTCTGAATTTCATGAAATTGATTTCATAGGATGGATTACCTTTCTTGACGAGAAAGGTCTGGTAGAATCCGTATTCAAAATCGGTATTCCTGTATTTGAGTAACATCAAGGGGCCTTCTTCCTTATAGTTGATCCACTCCATGAATGTTCCCAAACCATAGGAAAGGGATGGGTGTATATCATAAATCCTTGAAATATAATAACTATCCTTGATGATGTAACCCCTGATGGTGAAAGGCTTGTACTTGACCTTGTCATTGTAGCCATCTTCCTTGAAGACACATCTGGCAGATCGTTGGCCGGGCGTGTTGTATTGGATTTTTCCACTGAGGGTATCACCCGAATTGGTGACGATAAAACCATTTACCCAACCAATCTGGGCATGGCCCATAAAAGGGAGGCTGAGCAACAACAAGAGGGCGATATGTCTCATGATTCTGGTTTGTCTGATTTCTTCAGTGTGTAAGATAGGGAATAATGACTGTTTGGAATGAGGTCAAGGGAATGATATTCTGCTAGTTGATTGACAATAGGAATGATGCCGCAATCCTAAGCAGGGCTTAGGATTTGCCAAAGAATCCACTATCCATGCAGCAAATAGCGTTGTGATGGGATTGTTTATAACAGAGCCATTCATTTAAAATATAATCCAATGAAACAGATATTTTACATTTTATTCATCACCCTATCATTCACGAATATATTAGATGCCCAAGAACCTTGGGGAGAGGAACATATCATTACGGATGAGGAGATGTTTGGGATTCGCCACCCGAATAACACCCAGTTATGGGATATCAACGAAGATGGCCTTTTGGATTTGTTCAGCAATTCAAACAAGCGTTTGGGCTGGTTCGAGCAATTAGATGGTGTAGCTTTTTCTGGGGTTCATGTGATAGAGGATATAACCGAGCAGGAAATATACATTGAGTATGCACGTCTGCTTGATGCGGATTCAGATGGTGATGGGGACATCATCTTTTTAGCATATGTGGCTAATCCTGTGAATGAGCATATACTTTATTTGTCAGATAATACAGGGAAAGGACATTTTGCTCCTGCTAGTCCATTGTTGACACTAGGGCATGGTGCCAGTAGTTTTAAGGACCACGATATCAATGAGGATGGACACCCCGACTTGATGATAGTGAATGGGAGCGATGATGAAATCCAATGGTGGTTGAATGATGGAAATGGAACATTTACGGCCGAATTACCTATTCCTACCAATTTGGAAATATCCAATGCAAGGACCGAATTGTCTGATATCAATAATGATGGGAATACGGATATCCTCATCAGTGCGAACAATGGGGTATACATACTGGTGAATACAGGACAGGGCTCATTCAATCCACCAGAATTATTATTCTCCTTGGGGAATACGAATCGAATATTTCCTACGGATATGGATGCGGATGGTGATATGGATATCATTGCGAATCATACGGAAAGTGGGGAAATAAGATGGTATAGGAATGATGGCTTCGGAGCATTCAATGATTTCGTCGTTATGGGGTTAGGGGTAACCCCATTCTCAACCGTAACTATATCGGATATGGATAATGATGGAGATATGGATGTCATCATGAATCATTTCAGTAGTGGTCTCATCCATTTTGAGAATCTTGGAGGAGGTTTGGATTTCGAATTGCATTATGAATTCAGTTTTTGTCATACACTGACAGGCGTGGAAACGGTTGATTTGGATAACGACGGCCTCATGGATTACATCGTACATATGAATCTGAATTTCTTGGTATACAAGAATCTGGATGATTTTGTATTCGAGCATACATCCTCACTGAATAAGATTGAGAATATTCTGTTTTCAAGACTCATGTCCATTGCTGACCTTAATAATGATGGGGATTTGGATATCCTGACCAGTTCCCGTTGTATTCCGATGTTCAAATGGTATGACAATGAAGGAGGAGGGGATTTTGGCGAATTAGAGCATGTAAGTAATGTCGGACGTGCAATTGAAAGCCAATTGGTCAGGGACCTCGATCAGGATAATGATTGGGATATCATCACAGCATATCAGGACAACACAACATTGGATTGGAATATAGGCTGGATGGAAAATACAGGTCATGTTAATTATCAACCCATACAACCGATTACCCTGTCCCGAGGATTGGTGGATGTCGTGGATATGGATGGTGATGGACATCTGGATATCATTACAGTAGGAAGCTGGCTCAGGAACAATGGTCAGGAAGTATTTTCCGAACCCAACATACTGGCTGATGGGGATTTTCTTTGCAAGACCGTCATTGATATGGATGGTGATGGAGATATGGATATACTCATGAGTCAGCAAGGAGCTGCATATTGGCTTTTGAATGATGGACAAGGACAATTCACCGCTTCCCCGTTAATCACATTTGATGATGATATCTTACTGGCCGTGGATTTGGATGAGGACGGAATCATGGACTTCCTGACGAATAGCAATCATGATTTGACATGGCTACAAGGAGGTATTGACGGTAATTATAGTGAACACATGCTCTTAGAGAATCATATTCCTGATTTCGTAGAACATATAGAGGTGGATGATGTGGATTTGGATGGGGATTTGGATATCATAATCGGTGTGGTTGTGGAGGGGATTTTTCTATATCTGCATAGGAATAACGGAGAGGAGGTGTTTGATGAGAGTGAGATTGTCTGTTATGACTGTGCTGGATGGGGTATAGCGGATATGGACTGTGATGGTGATAATGATTTTGTCCTAGGCAGTTATTTCGGAGATTTGAAATGGGTAGAGAACCATACCTTGGAACCCACACCGAATACATCATTCGAAAGTCCAATTCATGTATTTCCCAATCCTGCTACGGATGAAATTCACTTTAGATTCGAATGTGACGAAATTCCAACAAGGGTTGTTGTGCATGATATGGGAGGTAGGAAAATCCATTCGCAAACGGATTTGTCCGCATCCAGTATCCGAGTAGCACATTGGGCCAATGGCACCTATCTTATTTCTTTCTTGGATACGAATGGGGATAGGATATCCACAGCAAAATGGCATAAGATGTAGCATGGTGGGGGTTATTATCCTTACTGGTATAATGCCGTTTTCACAATATCAACGAATATCTCCAATTCATCCTTTTCGAATGTTTCTGATAGCAGCGTGAGATGGTATAATCTCAATTCATCCTTCAGCATGACATCAATGATGTGAAGTTTTGTTTCCTTGTGCACGCCCTTTCGTTTGCTGATGAGCATGTTTCTGTCCAGGTCCAGCGCTAATTCCATTTCGCCCAAGGTCTCCAATTGACTGTATATCTCATTGATGTCATCATCAAAGGATATGGCCTCACATTCGTCCTTGATGGTGGATAGATAATACAATTTCTGCTGTAACACGGAAGTCCCAATCATAATGGCCGGATATGGTTGGTCCCCATCTGCTTTCCTGAGTAAGTCCCACTCGATGAATGGGCTTCGCTTCAGTCTTAGTTCAGAAACAATCCTGAAAGGAACATCCAATTTCCATAGGGTAGAATCATAATCGAAACCGAAATTATATTCCGTATTGACATAGGTTGTTTCCAGTTTTCTGGAATAATCATTCACATCAAAATCCACTCGTACCTTATCTGATTTTTCATCAGGCGTTTTGAAAGATTCCAGTTTTTCACTCCAACTATGGTCTTCGATGGAAAGGATTTCCATATCCCTATCAATGGCATTGTCTCCTTTTCTCAGTTCCACTTTCAGGATATTATCACTGGTTTCCGTTGATTTATTGATGGTGGCAATGAGTTGGCCCAAGTAAATGACGGTACCATGCTCCAGGAGATAATAATGTCGCTCATAGAAATAGTACTCATTATCAATATCTTCCTTGATGACACTGGGAGGTTTGCCGAATTCGGAATACTTATAAAAAATCCCAAGATACTGGTGTTGTGCATCCAATTCGTCAAAATCCATTTGGCTTTCGATATCGAGATATGCGAATGCATTAGCGGTGTTTCCTGCTTCGATTTGGTCGAATATGGCTGCTGCGGAATTCACCCTATTCCAAGCACCAAAGCCTATGTCTATCACACGAACCTGACCAAAGATGGCAATATGGAAGAAAAGGAATAGGATGGTATAGAATGATTGTTTCATGGTTGATTATTTATTACAAAGTTAATGAAATGGGATAAAAAAACTTGACATACTTAGAAGTTCTATGTATATTGATTTTGTATTAAAATATATCGTTTATGAAACACTTATCAAAAGAGCTGGTTGGTGCTTCTTCCATTCCGATTATCCTTTCCATTCTTTCCCAAAAAGAATCCTATGGATATGAAATTATCCAAAAAGTAAAGGAAATTTCCGACAATGAATTGGTCTGGGTAGAGGGTTCGCTTTATCCGGTTTTACACAAATTGGAAAAAAGGGGATATATCGTTTCCGATTGGAAAGTATCGGAATCCGGTCGAAAGAGAAAATACTACAGCCTCAAGGACGCTGGCAAGGAAGTATTGGATCAGGAAAAAATCAACTGGAATTTTATTAACCAAATAATGACGAAGTTATGGAATACAGAACCCAATTTAATTTAGACCACGTACTGACAGATTGGAAGCAGGGTTTTTTGACACAAACAAATATGTCCGAAGACCAAGTAGAGGAATTGGAGAGCCATCTGTTGGATGAAATGGACCATTTGAAAACCACAGGTCTCAATGAGGAAGAAGCATTCATCATAGCTACCAAACGGATAGGTTCCCAAGCATTCCTGTCGGCTGAATATGACAAGGTAAATGAGCCTAAGATATTCACATCAAAGAGTAAGTCCTTTTTTACAGGAATTATTTTTTCTTGTTATGTATTATTTCTCATTAATGAAGTAATGTGGAAAACAGCCACTTTGTCCTTTGATTTTTTGAATGCCAATGCATCAGTTTCAGATATGGATAGGATTATGGGCGTGTCCGGTTACCATACTGCTGGATGTGTATTATTCTTGCTGTTTTTCCTAGGATTAATAATCTTTGATAATAATAGGAATGGAATTTTATTAGCGAAGTTGACCCATCCGTTATTTGTATTGGGTGCAGGCTCGATGTTCTTTATTTCTATCGTGATATATACGGATTTGATTTTTATGGATCAGACTCAATTAGCATCCGTAATATCTATTTTCCAATTCGGAACTTCTGCAGTAATTCTGATATCAGCTATTATTTATTTTTTAAATATAGGTGTATACCCTAAAAGACCTTTCAGTAAAATATATTGAACCTGATTCAGGTAATGGTTTTTTCAAAAGCCCCCTTGGTCCCCAACCAATCCTAGACTATATATAGTTAAAAATGAGGAATTAAAAAGTAATTTTTAATTCCTCATTATTCATTATTCATTATTCATTATTCATTATTCATTATTCATTATTCATTATTCCTCATTCCTCATTCCTCATTCCCCAAATACTCCCAAATCCCTGCTTCGAAT
>JAHDHL010000021.1:0-87110 GCA_020631355.1 Saprospiraceae bacterium
GAATCCTCATCCGTCTCGCCGAAACCGTAATCCTCTGAGGAATCATCCGTGATTTCCGCCCAGTTTCGGAAGTGACGTAATGTTTCGTCAACCACTTCCAGTGTGATGGATACCGTTGCCGTCTGACCCGGATTCAGGTTTGGACGGTTCGCCCAGGTCACCAAACCACCTGCATGGGTTCCTCCGTTCGTAGCAGATACGAAGACCATCCCTGCGGGAATCCTATCCTGAATGGTATAGTCATAGGATGGTACATCTCCCTGGTTCTTCACCGTGATATCGAAGGTCACCTGACCATTCGCCTGGATGACTAAAGGACCTTGACGGGTCTTGATCAATGCCAAATCGTAGTCAACATCAACTTCTAAATCTTCATAATCATTATCATCCTCATCGCCCGCAGGATTATCCGCGTCTATGTTATTATGATTCGTTACCTGATCGTTCGGTCCTACACCGAAGCCCTGTGCATTATCGTTACCGATATTCGTATCGGGAGTAGAATCCTCATCTGTAGTATTATAATTACCTGAGCCATCACTAATGATTTCAGCCCAGTTTCTATACTGTCGTAATCTTTCGTCTTCTACATTTACTGTTACTGTACGAGTAATGGTTTGACCAGGAAGAAGGTCTGGCATATTCCAAGTTACATTACCACCTGAATGAGAGCCACCATTAGAAGCAGAAACGAAAGTCAGACCTGCGGGAATCCTATCCCTAATAACATATCCCATTGATGGTACATCACCTTGGTTTTTCACTGTAATTGTGAAAGTTACATTCGTACCAGGTGTCACGGTCAAAGGTCCCTGACGAGTCTTAATCAATGCTAAATCGTAATTTACATCAACAGTTACAGAAGCGGGATCCGCATCATCCTCATCACCTCCACCATTATTGATTTCATTATCTACTTCTGTATCATTATTAGGATTTTGGTCCCTATCAGAATCCACATCCGTAGGAGTAAATCCACTTGGGGCATTAGCATTGGATATTTCCACCCTATTGGTAATAACTTGATTATTTGCTAAAGGATAATTAGCTCTGAATGTGATGGTTACGGAAGTCGATTGGCCTGCATTCAAAGAACTAATTGTACGGGTTGTTTTTCCGCCAGAAGGAGCACTCCAGTTACTGTCTTCCAATGTTAAACCTGCTGGAATATAATCCGTGATTTGAATATTTGAAGCATTCAATGAACCTTGGTTAAACACTGTAACTGTAAAGGTTACCAATTGATTTGGAGTGATGATACCATTCGCTGGATTGGAAACGACTTTCCTAATTGCCAAATCGAAACACTGTACATTCACTTGTGCTACACAAGTAGATGTGTTTCCACATTCATCCCTTACAGTAAGTGTAACAGGTACAACTGTACCACACTGATTTCTGGAGAATGTGCTAGGAACTACACTAACCAATTCAACAGGTCCTGTATTACAAACATCAGAACTACTATCAAATACATCAGAAGGAGTAATAGAAGCATTCCCATTATCATCCAACTGAACTGTAATATTCCTACAAACCAATGGAGCTGGACCATTATTATCCACCACTGTGAATGTAGCTGTTCTAGTAACTGTGTTATTACAGTTATCTCTGATGGTATATGTTACAGTCATGGCTCCTGTTAGACCACAACCATTAGATAGGTTATTATAATTGTAATTGCTTGTTACGGTTACACCCGAACAAGCATCAGAAGAACAACCTTGAAGCAATGCAATATTGGCATTGTTCCATGCATTGGCAGCAGCCTGATTTCCTGCTAATCCATTACATTCATGCGTTTCGTTCTGAGGATTACAAGTAACTACAGGATTCTCATCATCCACTATTTTGGTGACTACATTCGAAGTCAACCATGATGTACAAGGAAGCCTCCTTGATTGACGACGATATTGAGTAGTAGCAGAGATGGTACCTGGATCATAGGATGCACCAGTGGCACCTGAGATGGTTGTCCATCCTCCCCAAGTATTGGAACAATGGTCTCCTGTTCTTCTTTGCCACCTGTATTCATTCGTACCATAACAAGACCCTGTAGGAGGAGCGGTACTTACGATATTACTTGGATCGAATGCATTACAAACCGATTGGTCTCCTGAAATGGAACCCGGATTGTTATAATTCCTAACAGAAGTTTTCGTCACCACATTAGAAGTGAGCCATGGTGCACATGGACTTCTTCTGGATTGTCTTCTGTATTGATATTGGGTTCCTTCAGGGATGGTACCCGGATCATATGTTGGACTATTGGAACCAGAGATGGTTGTCCAAGCAGACCAAGCGCCACCACAATTGCTAGAACGTTGTTGCCATTGGTAGGTTGCCGTACCATTAGCACCTCCTGATGGAGAAGCACTATTCGCAATAACACTCGGATTATAAGAACCACAAACTTCCTGATCGCCAGATATGGAACCAGGATTCGTGTAATTATTCGTAACTGTCTTAGTAACTATATTGGAATAAATCCAACCACAGGGTTGAATTCTGACAGCCCTTCGATACTGCATGGATTGGGTGATTGTTGGAGGATCATAACTTGTATACAAGATATCTGTACCATCGGAATCATCCACATAACCCGGGATATCCGTCCATGTTGTAGAACCAACTGGTCTTGACTGCCATTTGGAATCTTTCAATTCAGGATAACTGTGCACACCACCAGAAGGATTGGTTGCTGTTATCACAGAGGGATTAAAAGGCGTACACCCTTCCTCATCAGAGGAAAGGGTTCCTGGATTGGTATAATTGTTTGAGATATGAACATCCCTGATATTACTATAGTACCATGTATTACAAGGTGCACATCTTGCCCCTCTCCTAATCCAATTCGATACAGTAGTATAAGGTAGGTTAATATCCTTACTTGTAGCACCTGCGATATTGGTCCAAACCCAACCATTGGCAGCATTCTTTTCCTGCCATTGATATTGGATATTACCATTCACACATCCTGTGGCGGGTGCTTCGACCCATGTTGGGGGGTCACCACCATTACAATATATATTGTATCCCTGGATGGTACCCGGATTGAAACCCGAATCATCCGTTACATTAATACATACCGTATTGGTAGTCGTCCAACTGGTACAGAAGTAAGCTGGATTCCCTGTTTCGGGACCCACTGTTTTTGATTGTCTTCTGAAGCAACAGTTTGCATCAGAGGCGGGTACATTATAGGTATAACCTGTGGCTCCGGGAATGGTACTCCATGAAGCACCTCCATTACAGCTTTTTTGCCAGCGATGCACATCCCAATCCCCCCAATCATAACTGGTATAGGATGAACTAGGAGACTGGACATTTTGGATGGTGTAACCATTGAATGGAGCACATACATTTTGGGTGTATCCGATAGAACCCGGATTCAAGTCCCCAACGATGTGGACATCCCTATCAGAGGTATACTGCCAATTACCACAAGGATAACATCTTGCTCCTCTCCTATACCAATTAGAAGAAGTCGTATAAGGTGGGTTAAATGTAGCACTTGTAGCTCCTGCAACATCCACCCAGTTCCAATTTGTTGAAGCGTTTTTCTCCTGCCATTGATATTGGATGGTACCACCAAAGCAACCAGATGCAGGTGTCTGATTGTTCCAAGCAGGAGGATCAAAAGGTGCACAATTCAGCGACCATGAATGTACCTGCCCAGGATTGAATCCTGATGCATCGCATGCAGATTCGAATCTTAGACAAACTCCAGAGGGAACTACTGACTCAGGGCCTGTATTATCACAATGACGGAATCTGATCTGATCAGCTCCGTTTGTTAATAAGGTTGTTCCTAGTGAACCAGAAGTATATGAGGAAATCACTCCATCTTGGATATCCGCTGTACAGCCAGGGGATTGACCGACCAAGGAACCATTTCTCCAATACTCTACATACCAAGATTCGTCATATTGATTATTTGTATTTTCACGACCACAGTATCCATCCCAACTGATATAATTTTGAACAGTTATATTAAGGTATGCACTATGGAAAGATGAAGGCAAGCTGATGAATGGACTTGCATTATTATTATTCGCTAATAATCTATAGTTGTACGCATTCAAATCACAACCATCTCCAGACATGGATGCATTCAGATTCCAAGACCAAGTATTTCCTCCACTACAAGGTACCGGTGGTGGTGGAGTTGGAGTTGGTAATCTTTCACCGATCCGGGGTTGGTACTGAGGTTGTACAGGATTCCAATAGGAACCAGTATAATTATAGTACCCACTATTCACATTATTTATAATATCCCAAGCACCTGAGCTTGATGGTGAAGTCCCATTCGAGAAGTACCATACGGCCGCCTGAATATCATTCGTATTATAATATGGTATCCCTGCCAGACAGTCGGAGACACTATTGTTCGTACTGTTGTTGGATAGACTATATAACAAGTTACCACCTGTTGCAAGATTAATGTCTGCACAGAATACAGTATAATTCCCTCCATCATAAGACATGTTGAAGTTATTATATGTACCGTTCTGAGCAGATACAGATAGTGATATGCACAATATAGTGACTAAGAGGAGGGATTGTACTTGTAAAAATCTGGAATTCATAGTAATGTAGTTAATAGCTACTGAACGTGTTCTTGAATTGATTGGATTCATCATTGGGATTATTTGGTAGTGACAATCATTTCGACGAATACTGATGATGAATCATCAATTTGGGTATCATCCACATTGAGGCTGATACCCGTTTCGTCGCCTACCTTGAATCCGTATTTGGAGATTTCCTTAGTTTTCCCGTTGGAGTCTTGGAAAACCTTTTGTAAGGCAATAGAAGTATTGTTATTCAGAATGAACTCTTTCTCATTGATGAGATTCGCTTCGAACCGTACCATACCGTCGGCTCTGAATACTACGTCGTTCATATTTCCGTTTGTTCTTATCTCGTATGTCAGCTTAATCGAATTGGGGGATTTACCCTCCACAGTCAAATCAATACCATTGTAGGCATTGTTATATTGCAGAAACTGATATTTTGTGACAGTCATCGTATTTACGCCCAATGCTCTTGCCATGGGTTCCAATGTGATAGGTTCATCGGATTCGTTGATCTTGTTCAAAACTCGCAGTTGGGAACTTGCATCGTTATTCGCCACATCCAACTTGAAATTAGCTTCCGGATTATTATCATCATTAAACATGATGGCATGTCTTCTGAAGACCAATGACCTTTCCATTGTACCATATCTAATTAGATGGTATCTGTTGGGTACATATTCATGTGCGAACGGATACTCATCTGTCCCTCCCTCGATTGTTCCTTCCTGAACACCAGAGAAAAGAGTGACATTATTCCTCCATGTCAGGGAAGATGTACCGAAAGAGGAATGTACCGTGATGTCAGAATAAGTACCAGAAGGCAGGCCTGTTGCGACAATGATGTTGTTCTTGTTCAGACAGGAAAGACTTTGGGTCTTACCATTCACCTTGAATTCCACTTGGAATGGTGTATCGGAGGATACCTGATTAGCCAGTATGATGATTAGTGCTCCATCATTGGCTCCAGCCTTGGTTTCATTCTTTGCATTGACCCTATTGACAATGATTGCATTTTCTGCGTGACCTCCATCAAAATTCTCGTAATCATAAACACCATGTTCTTGCTGTCCATTAGATTGGAAAGCACACAGTAAGAATGATAGAGAAAATAGCATGGGGAGTGCTAATTGCTTGAAACGATAAGAGACATTTGGTGCAGTTGGGTACAAGTTGGTAGAAAGTAATTCCATAATTGATCAAAATCTATGTCTTAATATTGGGTCGGAAAACAGCCGGAAACGACTAGATAGACCTCACCAACCTGTACTAATACAACTACTGCGCCAAAAGACCATCACATATAAAATATTTTCATATATATTAAAAAGTTTTATTCCATGTCACACTATGTCAATAATCCGTTATATTCCGGATTGCATTACATGAACAAATCAGGCACACAATAAACAACTCATTTTCAATAATTTAGACATTATTCAAAAAGGATATTATAGTTATATGGAATAGAATGACTAACTTTATGAATCAGCAAATCAATAGTTATGGTCGAGCAGTTTTTTGGAATTCCTAACATAGATTTTTACTTAGTTATCAGTATTCTGATGTTTTTCGTGATTATCGAAATCATTGGTGGATATTGGAACCGTTCTGAAAGAACCTTTAGTGATTGGATACAGGAATTTGGCGGATATCTTGTATTGGGTACCTTGATTAAGCCTGCGATAGTGATGACCGTTCTCCTGGTGGGAAATGCATTAACATCATTCGAAACAGCTCCATTATCCGGAAACAGCATCTGGTTGAATCTACTCCTCTACCTTCTATTGGATGATTTATTACAATACTGGTATCACCGGTCTGCCCACGAATACGAATTCTTATGGAAGCTACACCGCCCGCACCATCAGGCAGAGGAGATGGGTTTCTTTGTTTCTTACCGCAATGCCTTTTTGTATTATATCATAATGCCAAATATCTGGTGGGTCGGATTCATTACATTCATGGGAGGAGCCAAAGCCGTGGCCTTGGGATTGGTACTGAAACAATTGATTATCGTGAGTTCGCACAGCACTCTATCTTATGATAAGATATTATACAAGTATTCCTTTCTACGTCCTGTGGCTTTCATTTGGGAAAGGATATTCATCACACCTGCATTCCATCATGCACATCATGGAAAAACGAAACGCGATGGCATCAGTGATCCGAATGGTAATTTTGGTAACATGTTTTCTCTTTGGGATCAAATTTTCGGTACGGCGACCTTTACCAGAAAATTCCCTGAAGCATATGGGTTAGAGAATGACCCCAAAGAGCATTGGTCTGCTTCCTACCTCTACCCTATCCTAGCATCCGACAACCCTGAGAGTGAGATTTCCAGAGGATATAAAAAAACGGATACAACAACAATGGAACCCACAACAGTGGAATTGGTCAAGGGTGAAAAATATCTTTGGTGCCAATGTGGCATGAGTAAGAACCAACCATTTTGTGATAGTGCACATCATGGTACCAAACACAAACCCTTACTCTTTGAAGCCAAGCGAACGGGTAAGGTTCGGTTGTGTAATTGCAAACTGACCCAAAAAGGACCTTTTTGTGATGATTCACATTTGGCCTGATTTGATGGGAATATCCTGAATGGATAATAAAGCCAGAATGACTTCATTCTGGCTTTATTATTTTGTATGTCTATTTCTTGATTATCTTTTCTGTCTGCACCAAACGGTCAGCATCAAAGATAACGAGCTGGTACATGCCATTGGGAAGGGGTTCCACATTCATGGATGTATCATTGCCTACCATTATCAAACGGCCAAAGACATCATAAATCTCAAATCTTGGTTGCTCCACTTCCGTCTGGATGTTCAATACATCATGTACCGGATTGGGATACACCTTTGCCTCTACTTCGACCACAGACTGGGACTGTCTCAATGCGCAAGGGCTTTGTGATTCATAGGCCCCCATATCCACCGTTCCGACAAAACGATTATTACCTGCGATGTCCTTAGTCAATTGGGATGCATTGGCATCATCGCCGGTATTCACAGCAGGTGAACAAGGGTCTAAGGAATAATCCGGATTGAACATCAAATCCCCATCCACGAATGAGTATAGGTTACTAATACTATTCCCAATCACTGACGAACCTTGAATATAACAATGGTCTGTGGTCAGATTCAACAGATTATTATTGAATGCAACAATGGCCTTATCAAAATTGATATCCTGATGAGCGATGATACTATTGTAGAAATCAACTGTAAGTTCATCATTGTTACCCACCTGCATGGTTACAAGGTTCTTATTTTTGGTTTCCCCAAGAATCGTCGTATTGTAAATCTCTGCGGTTTGGTTCCTATTCGTTGCAATGAAACCTATGGCATTGGCATTCTTGGACGCATTATTGGCAATAATGGAATTCTCAATCAGGGTGTAATTAGAATTATTGATTTCAATAGCACAACGGGTCAATGAATTATTATCCACAATCCTTGAGCCACTGATGTACATATTGGTCGTGTTGCTATGATACAATGCACTACCGAATTCGGCCACATTATTATTAACATCACAAAAATTAATATTGAGAACGGGCGAAGTCGTTGCAAAAAGACCACCTCCATAAATCGCATTATTCTCCTCGATGCGTAGATTCATCAAGGTAGCTGTGGAATTAACGACATATAATCCTCCTCCTCTTGACCTACCGAACGAATTGGCATTATCCGCATTACCATCCTTGACGGATAGTCCTGATATAGAAACATCGGTAGCATCCTTGATTCGAACGACGTGGAATGAATTGCCAGATAATGTTCCATCATTATCAATATCTCCTGATAAAATGGTTTCGTATAATTCAGGATCATTGGTACCGCCTCCACTTTCATATCCACCGATGATACTTACATCAGATGGAATATCAAAGGTTGCTCCCCTTGATGTGGATGATGTGGGATAATATGTTCCCTCTGCAATATGAATCGTTTTTCCTGCACCGATTGCTAAGGCATCCTGCAAATCAGTAAAAGCATCATTCCAGGAATTTCCATTATTGGCGCCATTAGCAGCCATATCCACATAGATATCTGATGGACCATCATACCTTAATATATAAAGCCCGCCATCTTCCTCAGAAGCAAGAATATTACCTGATGGTAAAAATGGATTCACTCCCCATACACCTGTTGTACCATTATATCCTGTATTCTGTACCATATCATAATACCCCACCAAAGTTGGAGTAGAAGGATTACTGATATCCCAAAGCTGTACACCATCCTCGTAATAAGAGATATAACAGATATCTCCGATTATGAGTGGATTATGTGCAATGTTATTTGTGTGGGTCGGTGCATCATTCGGTTGTTTGAATGAAACTGAGTTGGTAATATTTCCATTTTCCACATCGGAAACATTTACAATGTATAATGGGAAATTACTCGTCTCAGTAGCATACACCACATGATTCCCATCATCTGTCATCCATGAACTGTGATTATAACCACCTGTATTCTCTTGGGCAAAAACAGCAATACTATTCAAGTTTCCCAAATCATATGCCCACATTCCTCCATTCTCGCCACTAGCGCTGTTGCAATAGGCAATATTATTACGAACATATAAATCATGGACATAACCACCATAGGCACCCAAATTGATGGATGCCAGTAAACTCGGATTTCCAGGATTAGAAATATCGTAAACGATTAGTCCCTGGCTTTCTGTATCAGAACCTGCCACATACAATCTATCCTGGGGTTCATCTATGAATATATTGTGTGCCCGACCAAAATCAGTATTCAGTGTTGTCTTGACAATGTTTCCATTGGGTAAGGCACTCATGTCCAATATGGTCAATCCCTCCATGGTACCAGCACCATAATCATGGACTCCATAAACGAAGTTGTCATGAGATTTGAAGTCCCTCCAAATGGAACTGAATGTTCCTTGGAAATCCTGCTTGAGGATCGGTGTGGTTGGGTCGGTCACATCTACTACATGGATTTCAGCGGGTGAACCAATGATACCGTATTCATTACCGGATCCATCTACATAATACCAACATTCATTATAGGATAGTCCGCCTCTGGGAACGACACTAGAATCATTCCACTGTCCTAATTTGGACATATTCATGGAAGTATCCTGAGCAAATGATGATTGTAATGATAGGAAAATGATAAGTGCTAAAAGTACGTGTCTTTTCATAAAGAATAATCATGTAAGGTTTAAATGAAAATTGATGGGGTAGAACGAAAGTAAGCATAGCAACAATTAAGATGCCATAGTACACCAATTCATAACAACCTTTATATAGGTTATGACAACTGGCATTCACACATACATAATGTCATTCATTGCAAAATGTTACTTATTTTGCGACTTCATTTCAAAACATCTTCATCCATGTCAAAGGAACACCAAATCCAAGAGGCGGTCCAACGCATCCAAAAAGCCATTCAGACCAATCAGACCTGTGCTCCCATCCGGGATATCATTGGTATCGACCCAATCGGATTGGCCTACCAAATCCAAGAAGAAATCACTAGACAAAGGGTGGAAAAAGGAGGAAGAATCGTAGGTCGGAAAATAGGCCTTACTTCCTTTGCCGTGCAAAAACAACTGGGTGTGGACCAACCTGACTACGGTACATTATTCCATGATATGGAAGTATTGACGGGAGCAACAATTCCTTGGGACCAGCTCATGCAGCCCAAGGCTGAAGCGGAAATCGCATTCGTACTAAAGGAAGATATCAATACGGACCAATTGGGTATCGTAGATATCATCCATGCCATTGATTATGCCTTGGTTTCCATAGAGGTGGTAGGTAGTCGGATACACAACTGGGATGTAAAAATCACGGATACCATCGCTGATAATGCTTCTGCCAGTCACTTCGTCTTGGGTCATCGTCCGATGAAACTATTCAAACTGGATTTGATTGAGTGTGAAATGAGAATGTACAAGAATAACGAACTCGTTTCGCAAGGACGAGGAAAGGATTGTATGGGGTCTCCATTGAATGCTACGCTTTGGTTGGCTCGCCAGATGGCACAGTTGAATCAGCCACTTTCCAAAGGTGATATCATTTTATCCGGAGCTCTGGGACCAATGTGTAATGTAGAACAAGGTGATACCATCAGAACAGAGATTGGTGGATTGGGTATGACCGAAGTGACATTCGGAGCATCCTCATAAATACCTATTCGAATCATTCAATCCCATGAGGCTTCCAAATGGGACTATCCTCAATGAGGATGGAAAACATCATTACTCATCCTCATATACACATCTGAATCCCAGATGATTGAGGCCACTATCCCGTGCAGTAGTCTGATACTTAGAGGGAATATACCCTGAACAATAGCTGATATCACACAGAAAACTCCCTCCTTTGATAATGAATTCATCCTTGGATTTCTCTGTACTCGTCCATTCCCAAACATTCCCGAATAAATCATGAATTCCGATGGCATTAGGTTGGAACTGACCAATAGGTGCAATCTTTTTGGAGTATCCATCCTTTCCCTCATCCTGATAGGGAAAAGGGCCCTCCCATACATTACCCTTAATGACCTCCTTACCAGCCAGTATATCCCATTCATTCGCAGTAGGCAGGCGACCATTCTTCCAATTACAATATGCACATGCATCCATGTAACTTACTTGGGTCACAGGATGATTATCAGGAGTAACGCGATGGCCATCCTGTTTTTGCCAATTGGCCTTTTCCCTCATTCCCCACTGTCCTTTTTGGGTATCAAAAACCCCGGACCATCCTATGGAATCAGCCGTAGTAATATAATCAGGATTCAAATCCGCAAATCTTCTGAATTCCCCCACTGAAACCTCATATTCATCTACATGCAGCCCCAATTGATTGACCCATATCATATTATCCATATCCACAGATGTCGAACAGGAGCAAATACACAAAAAACAAATTGACCAAAAGTATGTTATTCTTATCATTCCTCTGAAATTCAATGCAAAATATCAATTAGACATTGGACATACCCAATTCACAACAAAATTTTCATAGGAATTGCATGTTATAAAACATTCTTATTTTTGCACCATGGAAAGAGTTGATGATACTAAAATCTTTGGTACCTACATTGATAGGACAATCAAGATTATCAGACATAATTATACCCGTACATTCAAGGAACTACAATTGGATATCACAACGGAACAATGGGTGGTATTGGATTCACTCTATAAAAAAGATGGCCTCTCCCAGAATGAGATTGCCAATGGTTCGTTCAAGAATGCACCAACCGTTTCACGTATCATAGACCTACTCTGTAAGAAAGGATACACCAAAAGGGTGGCTTCCGAAGAAGACAGACGGCGATACCACATCTACCTTACGGCTTCAGGAAAGAAAGTTTATACCACAGCCCTACCCCGTGTAGTCGAACTTCGTAAAAAGGGCTGGGAGGGACTCACAGATGAGGATTATGACCATTTCCTTCGTATCATCAACCGAGTATTCTCCAATTTCGAGGAGTAATTCAGAATAATTTGATTGACATTCCCCAATAGACTACCTATTCCGTACAAAAAGCCATATATTTGCCATAGCAACTAATTTTGGTTTCTAAAATATATGGAATATGTCTTTGATTACCACGTCTCCAAGTACCCAGAATACAGATAAGGACTTCATGCCTATCAATGGTACTGATTATGTAGAATTATATGTGAGCAATGCCAAGCAAGCAGCACATTATTACAAATCCGCATTCGGATTCAAGTCCTTGGCATATTCAGGATTGGAAACAGGAAATAGGATTTCTGAATCCTATGTTGTGGTACAGGATAAAATCAGATTGGTCCTGACCTCACCGCTGAATAGTGGTACTGATATCGGAAGACACATCGACAAACATGGTGATGGTGTCAAGGTAACGGCCCTTTGGGTAGATGATGCTACCTACGCATACAATGAAGCCATGAAACGTGGTGCAGAATCGTACATGGAACCCACAGTGGAGGAGGATAAAAACGGCAAAGTGGTACGTTCAGGTATCCACACCTATGGTGAGGTAGTTCACATTTTTGTGGAAAGAAAAGATTACAATGGCATATTCCTACCTGGATTCAAGGCATGGGACACCCATTACAATCCAGCTTCAGTAGGTTTGAAATTCGTAGACCACATGGTTGGAAATGTACACTTGGGAAGAATGAACCACTGGGTGAAATTCTATGAGGATGTACTTGGTTTCAAACAAATCATGTCCTTTGACGACAAGGACATTTCAACCGAATATACGGCCCTGATGAGTAAGGTGATGAGTAATGGGAATGGTAGAATCAAATTCCCCATCAATGAGCCTGCCGCAGGTCTGAAGAAATCCCAAGTAGACGAGTACCTCGATTTCTATGAGGATGAGGGAGTACAACATATTGCTGTCGCAACGGATAATATCATCCAAACCGTCACAGAGTTGAGGGACAGAGGAGTCGAGTTTCTAAGGGTTCCTACGACTTATTATGATGTATTGGAAGAAAGAGTAGGCAAGATTGATGAGGATATCGAGCCACTTAAGGAGTTAGGTATCTTGGTTGACAGGGATGATGAGGGTTACCTTTTACAAATCTTCACCAAAACCGTTCAGGCGCGTCCTACGATGTTTTTCGAGATCATCCAAAGGAAAGGTGCCACTTCATTCGGGAAAGGCAATTTCAAGGCCTTATTCGAGGCCATAGAGCGTGAGCAGGAACTGAGGGGAACATTATAGTAAGACTTGTAGTTATCAGGCTTAGATGTTAGACTTGCAGACGCTAGATGTACGGATTCAATATTACAACATCTGGCGTCTACAAGTTCAGTATCTGAAAATCAATTCCCACTCATCTTGGCGAACTTCTTCACTACCCTATCCTCACCTGACTGGATAACCATCATATAGTATCCCTTGGCCAAGTGCGAGACATCTATGGTTTCCAAACGATCACCATCCAAGGAAGACAATATCTCGTTACCTAATGTCTTACCAGTCATATCTATGATGGAAACCTGTACATCAGTTATCTTGCTTGTAGATAATTCCAAGGTCAGGTAGTCTGAGACAGGATTCGGATATATATCATAGACCTCCAGACCATGCGCATCCGTATTGGTTTCACCAGCCTGTCGCATGGGAGGTATGTTACTCGTATTGAAATGCCTGAATCCAGTTGCATTGGCAAAATCCCAACTATCATTACAATAGGACCTCACCCTATATACATACTGGGTATTGGGTTGTAGGTAATGGAGGGTCTTGTAATTATTCAGGGCTCCTACCCTTGTCCAATCCGTGCTGCTGACGGGACGGTAAAGGACATCATACCGCTCTGCTCCTGGCTGTTCATCCCAAGTGATATTCAGTTTTGATGGATACGATAATTGATGTTGTACATTTTGGGGAGGACCGCATTGTGGGATGCATGCTGCGCAAGATTCCCAACAAACAGGATCCAAGGTTATCGTCCCTGTCATGTAATGCGTTCTCGAACCATAAAAATCTGGACCCATCACTATACACTCACCCATATTGGCTGTGCTCTCATCAACTTCACCTGAGTTAATAATATAACCATACCTGAACATTCCTGGGTTGATGGTTGGAGTCGTGAACGTATAGATACCGTCGCCATCGGAATCACTCATATAATTACTTGGCGCAATAGGATATCCCCCGTAGAAATCGCCAATAACCTGAATATTAATATTATCTGTTTCACTGTAAAATGGATGGGAAAACTGACTCATATCTAACTGGAAAGTAATATTCCCCTCAGAAACATCATTACAGGATTCGCAGGTATTCCAACAAAATAAATCATTGGAGGTATCTGTAGGGTAAGAAAGATAATGGTTTAGTTCATTCCCATTCTGAAGAATGCAGGAAGCATCTGTCGTGAATATTTCATCATTAGGTATATTCGTTTCAGGGAATCCTATATGAAACCGATATTCAGTACTACCAGCAGGTAGGGCCATTGTAATAGAATAAACACCAGTACCCGTAAAATCATACAGGAGATTATCTCCACTAAAATAATTCCAATCGTTAAAGTCCCCTACGACTATCAGTTCCTCAAATGTATATGGATATTCCGTCATATCTATCTGAAAAGTCACATCCACCATGGGTGGTGGTGGTGCATTACACTCGTAACAGTCATTCCAGCAGGCTTCTGTCAGTATGCTATCGGATGCTATTACGAGGTGCCGCCTGTATTGTCCGGTATTGAACTGTGTGCAGTATTCCCCTCCTGCAAAACTTTCCTGGTCTGTCAGGTCATCCACAGTAAAGAGGTAATGTATTTCCGGATCGGATATACCTATGGTCAATTCATATATTCCATCTCCGTCCGTATCGGACATGGGATTCGCTGTACCACTCCAGGCATTGAAAGAACCGCTAACATATACTTGGGTATAAGTACCTGTGTAGTTATTCATATCCACCTTGAAAGTGATGTTGTTTTGGGCATGAAGCTGAAATATGGAAAAAAATGAAAATAATAGTAGGGGTACAATCTTGTTCATGGGTATCTTGTTGTTGAGTTTATAATTTTTATACAAAATAAAAAAAAAGTCGGAATGGGTTGCCCCATTCCGACTCTAATTGGTCTGATTAATCTAACCTAAAGGATTATAACTTAGCGAATTTCTTCACTACCTTATCCTCTCCAGACTGCATGATTAACATGTAGTAACCTTGGTTCAAATTAGAAACATCGAATGTTTCGATTCTTTGTCCCTCAACCTCAGAGATGGTTTGGTTCATGATCATTCTACCTGTCATATCCACTACTGTGAATTGAACATCAGATGGAACAATTGTTCCGAACTCAACAGTCAACTCGCTGCTTACAGGATTCGGATACATTTCCATGTACTCACTACTGTTATCCAATTGCATCAATCTTGTCTGAGCCAATGTTGGAGCATTATTCATGTTGAACTCTCTGATTCCTGTTGCATTGGACACTCCCCAATATCCACAGTAAGATCTTACCCTGTATTGGTATACCTTAGTTGGGTCAAGGAAATTCAATGTTCTGCTGTTGTTAGCAGTTGTAGCTCTATTCCAAGCAGTTGTACCCTTTTCTCTGTAAAGAACATCATACTTAGTAGCATTCGGATCCTCATCCCATACGATTAGACAACCTCCAGGAAGGAAAGTTCCATGTTGTACATTCTGAGGAGCCATACAATCCTCGGCTACCTTGTTGTAAACGAATCTCCACCAAGCACCTCCTCCTACTTCAATGTCCAAGAACATGGTCTGAGCATCAGGAGTATGGGATATCAAATAAGTGATTGAAGCAGGAGCAGTAGCTGGATCTGCCAACTCAGCTCCATTCACCGCCTTAGCTAAACCAGCGTGGGCACCCACACCATTCAGTGTCAATGTACCCATAGCTGCGTCATAAGCCCAAGTTGCAGTACTATTTCCTGAACCATCATGTGGAGCCACAGGAGCACCACAGGCATCAGCACCACCTTGCCATCCTTCTATCCAAGTAGCACCAGACATGATATTTTCGAATGATCCACCACTATTGAATACAATCTTATCATCGAAGTGACAATCTCTTGTTGTAACATCAGCCATACTGTTAGACCACCAAGCACTACTTCCTTGTGATGGGCCTACAGCCAATGAACCAGTAGCAGGTGCCAACTCCCAAGTTCCTTCCAATACAAACTGTACTGGTGGCGTGTATCTTGTGAATACAAATCTCCACCATACACCAGCGGCAGTCTCAATGTCAGTAATCATTGTGTTTCCATCAGGGAAAGAGACTAAATAAGTAACAGATGTGGGAGCATTGGCAGGATCCGTCAATTCAGCTCCATTCACAGCCTTAGCCAAACCAACGTGAGCACCTGTACCATTGATGGTCAATGTACCCATACCAGCATCATATGCCCAAGTAGCAGTACCATTTGCAGAACCGTCATGTGGTGCCACAGGCATACCACACTGCTCAGGATCAGCACCCTGCCAGGTTTCCAACCAAGTATCATTCTGCTGAACATTCATAAATGAACCAGAAGCATCAAATACGAATTGATCGTCAAATAAACAAGCTCTTTGCGTCACAGTACCTCCATCACTGGACCACCAAGAACCGTCACCTTGTGCAGGACCTACAGCCAAAGCACCTGGCTGAGGATTCAAGACCCATGTGCCATCTGGTTGTGCGTATGCAAAGCATACCAAAAGCATCAGAGGTAATAAAGAAGTAATCTTTTTCATAATAAAGTGTTTGATTTAAGAATAATACGTTGTTAGGGGATTATCAACATTCACGACTCGGACGTATAGACATCCGAGTCATGAACTTAGATATTATTTTTGAATCAATAATTTTTCTGTAGCTGTACCTCTATCAGTGGATACCACTATGAAGTATAATCCATTAGATAATTGGGATACATCCAAGTCAGTTCTGTCAGCAAGTACACGCTCACTTTGTAGAACCCTACCAGAGACATCCATTATACTGATAACAGCATCGATGGATTGTTCCATTTCCAAGTGTACATTCACCACATCCTGAGCAGGATTCGGTTGTACTTCAAATACATCGATACCTATTTGGTCATCCACACTGATTATCAAACAAGCCTCACAAGAATTCCAACAAACAACATCCAAATCAGTATCAGCCTCTACTTCCAATACCCTGTTGATGAAGATATTACCCATTCCATCATCAGTAGTAACCGTACAGTCTGCTCCAATTCCGAATTGTTCCTCATCCGTCCATCCGTCAACTGTGAATTTGTACTCTACGGTACCCTCAGAAATCGGAATGGTAAGCTCATATATCAAATCTCCATCTGTATCATCCATCGGATTACAGGAACCACACCATGAATTAAATGAACCATTAAGGAATACTCCATTTGAAAGGTCACCGGTATATTCATTCATATCCACCTTGAAAGTTACATCGTAAGTAACCGGAGGTACTACCACATTGGACTTGGTCAGGGTGAATCTCCACCAGCCTTCCCCATTGATAGCTACATCTGCAAACATAGTTTGCCCATCAGCAGAGAAAGATATCAGATAAGTAACTGAAGCAGGAGCATCTGTAGGAGATGTCAACTCTGCACCATTCACTGCCTTTGCCAAACCAAGGTGGGCACCCGTTCCCGTAAGGGTCAGTGTACCTGCCATTTCATCCCATACCCATGTAGCGGCGTTGGAGCCATCATGCGGAGCAACAGGAACACTACATCCCTCATCAGTTACTCCTTGCCAAGGTTCAACCCATGTACTACCATCCTGAATGTTCTGGAAAGAACCATCAGCATTGAATACGAATTGGTCATCAAATAAACAGTCTCTCGTAGTTACATCACTAGCCGCATTGGACCACCAAGAACCATTTCCTTGTCCAGGACCCACTGCCAATGCACCTGCTTGTGGAGCCAATCTCCATGTTCCCTCAACGGATATATCCACCTGTACGGATTCCTTTTGGAAGATGAATCTCCACCATCCTGCACCTACATTGATATCAACAGTCATGATATTATTATCAGCAGACATTTCAACTTCGTATGTAATGGAAGCAGGAGCATCTCCAGGAGCTGCTAATTCTCCTCCATTATATACTTTAGCCAAGCCCAAATGTGCACCAATACCATCTACAGTCAATGTACCAGCAGTTTCATCATAGGACCAAGTAGCGGCATTGGAACCATCGTGCGGTGCTACGGGTGTACCACATTCCTCTGCGGCAACACCTTGCCAGGTTTCCAACCATGTGGAACCATCCTGGATGTTCTGGAAAGAACCATCAGCATTGATAACGAATTCGTCATCAAACAAACAAGCTCTTGTGTCCAAGTCGCCCATAGAATTGGACCACCAGGAACCATCTCCCTGAGCAGGTCCGACTGCTAGTGCACCAGCTTGTTGGGCTAATTTCCAGTTTCCAACAACAGGAGCCGCATCAGGCAAATCCCTTGCAAGGACAAATCTCCACCAACCTGCACCAACATTGATATCAACGGTCATTGTATTATTATCAGCAGAAAATGCAACTTCATAATCTATTGAAGCTGGTGCATCTCCAGGAGCAGTCAATTCACTCCCATTGATTACCTTAGTCAAACCCAAGTGGGCACCAATACCATCCAATGTTAGGGTATTCGTACTTGCATCCCAAGCCCAAGTAGCAGCATTGGAGCCATCATGTGGAGCGACAGGTGCACCACATTCTTCTGCAGCAACTCCCTGCCAGGTTTCCAACCATGTTTCTCCATCTTGTATATTTTGGAAAGAACCATCTTCATTGAAAACGAATTGATCATCGAATAGGCAAGCTCTGGTATCCAAGTCTGTCATGGAATTAGACCACCATGAGCCATCACCCTGACCGGGTCCTACACCAAGAGCACCTGCTTGTGGCGCTAGTTTCCATGTACCTTCAAACTGTGCATTTGAAGTAATGGCTACCAATACCAAAATGATAATTGTAGATATTTTTTTCATTGTAACGATTTGATTAATTAAAACTATAATTCCACTGAATACACTGATTGTATTCAGTCAGAATATCATTCAAAATCAACATTAATTTGGTTGGTAGGTAAAAAATGTTCAAGACGTTAAATGGCAATCAAATCCCAGAAACGAACATATTTTATTTTGTTTGGGCAAAAAACACCTAGGATGCTTTTGGGCATCAATAGCATCAAATTGGTCAGGAAAACATTCAAATAAATCTAAGTTTAGGATGGGAACCCTTTCATGGAATTCCCATCCTAAGCTTATGAAAAACAGGCAGGCCTTAGTTTACTTTCGCAAACTTCTTCACTATTCTCTCATCACCGGATTGCATGATTAACATGTAATATCCTTGGTTCATATTAGAAACATCCATTGTTTCAATCATATGACCTTCCGCATTGGAAATCACTTGGTTACTGATGGTTCTACCCATTAGGTCCACTACGGTCAACTGTACATCAGAACGTTGGTCAACATTGAATTCTACAGTCATGTTATCCGTAGCCGGATTTGGATATACATCCAACATATCAACAGAACCAGCAGCTTCTACATTAGAACCAGCCATTCTTTGTTCTGGCATATTTCCAGTATTGAAGTAGATGAAATCAGATGCATTCTCGAAATTCCAAGAACCACAATATGATCTAACTCTGTATACATATACAGTGTTAGGTTGTAGGTAACGAAGTGTTACCTCACTGTTATATACACCTCTTCTCATCCAACCTGTAGAATTCAATGGACGATAAATCACATCATAACGAGTTGCGTTAGGATGGTCATTCCAATTGATTCTCAATGCAGAGGGAGGTAATAATTGGTGTTGGATATTTTCAGGAGCGGAACACATAGGTGCACAAGCCTCACAAGAATTCCAACAAACGACATCTAGTGTAGCATTTCCATCCACAGCGTATACACGATTGGTAAATTCTCCAGTAGTTAAGGTACATTCCTCACCTCCTGCAAAATTTTCTTGGTCAGTCCAACCATCTACTGTAAACTTATATTCAATGTTTCCTCCAGGAACATTCAATGTGACTTCATATACACCATCACCGTCACCGTCAGTCATTTCATTACAGCCACCACACCAGCCATTGAAGTTTCCATTCAGGTTAACTGTTGTGAATGTTCCCATATACTGGGACATATCCACTTGGAAAGTAATATCACCATCTGCAGGACCTCCTGTAAATCCACAAGCGTTACAAGAATTCCAACAAACGACATCTAGTGTAGCATTTCCATCCACAGCGTATACACGATTGGTATAATTTCCTGTAGTTAAGGTACAATCCTCTCCTCCTAGAAACTGCTCTTGGTCATTCCAAGCATCTACTGTAAACTTATATTCAATATTTCCTCCAGGAACATTCAATGTGATTTCGTATACACCATCCATATCAGCATCAGTCATTTCGTTACAGCCACCACACCAGCCGTTGAAGTTTCCGTTCAGGTTGACTGATGTGAAAGTACCAGTGTATTCGGACATATCCACTTGGAAAGTAACATCACCATCTGCAGGACCTCCTGTAGCACCACAAGCAGCACATGAATTCCAACAAACAACACCCATATCCACATCACCTTGGACATCTAGTACACGATTGGTATAATTTCCTGTAGTTAAGGTACAATCCTCCCCTCCTAGGAAATTTTCTTGGTCAGTCCAACCATCCACTGTAAACTTGTACTCTACTGATCCAGCAGGAAGTGACAAGGTAGTGGTCCAAACGCCATCTCCATCTGTATCGTCCATTGGGTTGGATGTTCCATCCCAACCATTGAAACCACCATTAACATATACTGTAGTGTAAGTACCAGTGTACTCCTGCATATCCACAGATAGTGTTACGTTGTTTTGTGCTACTGATTGTGCAGCAAAGCATAACATGAATAAAGGAACAAGTAGTAAAATCTTTTTCATGATAAAGAATTTTGATTTAAGTAAAACAAAATCTGCAATTAAGGGAGGTGATCCATCATTGCTGATTTCTCAAAATAATACTGTTTTCCAAATAGGTATGATAATTATTCCTCAAAATACAAATTATCATTGGCTATTAGCTCGAAATCCTGAGTAAGTTTGTCTACCATGACAGCAAATTTGCCAGATTCTGTCACCCAGCGTAAATCTCGACCTACAAAAGCCAAATCCCTAGCATCCAAAGTCAACTTTACAGTTTTCTTTTCGCCGGCTTTCAGGTCAATCTTATCAAAGGCTCGAAGTCTTCTATTGGATGGTGTGATACTTGCCACATAGTCTGTTGTATATAATTGGACAACTTCCTTTCCATCCCTATCACCTGTATTCGCAACATCAACGGAAACTTCCAATGGGCTCTTTCCATCCCATTTTTCAGTATTCAGTTTCAAGTTGGAATATTCATATGTCGTATAGCTTAATCCATATCCGAAAGGATACTGTGGATTTACAGCTTCCATAGAGAAATCGGTGTGTACCATAGCGGTTCTCTTATGATCGTAAGGAACCAATGAATTCACATGTCTAGGATATGATATTGGTAATCGGCCTGACGGATTCACATCGCCAAATAGTACATCAGCAGTGGCACGCCCTCCTTCATTTCCGGGAAGGAAAGCCATAATTACACCTTTTACCTTAGGTTCTACAGCACTGAACACCCTAGGACGTCCCTCTGCAAAGACCAATACGATAGGTGTACCTGTCTTGGCTATGGCATTCACTAAGTCCAACTGGGCCTTAGGCAGTGCCAAATCCTCAAGGTTACCGACAAACTCGGTATAGGTATGTTCTCCTAAACAAACGATAGCAGCAGTCTTACCTCTAGCTGCACTTGCAGCAGCAGAGATATTCTTGGCTTCATTAATCGTAGTACCCTCGACATAGGTTACGTTTCCATCACCTACCTTATCCTTAACTGCATCCAGAATCGTTTTCTTGCCTTCTGTATTCCAGTCAGTCTTATCTCCTTGCCATGTATTGGTCCACCCTCCATTCAGGTAATTCATAGAATTGGCCGTAGGGCCTGTCACCAAATACTTACCTGACTTGGATAACGGAAGTACACCATCCTCATTCTTCAATAGTGTGATAACCTCCTGGGCTGCCTTATAGGAAGCCTCGGCATGTTCCTCACCACCAAATTTTGGATAATCCTTATAGGATGTTACCGGAGTTTCGAATAATCCCAATTTGATTTTCACCCTTAGGATTCTCCTTACTGCATCGTCAATTCTTGACATTGATACCTCTCCATCCTCAACCAATTTCTTCAATGTTTTGGTAAAGGAAAGATCCATTGGTACCATACTCATATCAATTCCTGCATTGATGGCCAATTTAATGGCGTCATAATCATTTTCAGCTACTCTATGTCTAGAGTAGAGGTACTTGATATCTTCCCAGTCAGTCAATACGATACCATCGAAACCCAATTCATTCTTTAGAAGATCCGTTAGGATTTTCTTATCGGTATGAACAGGAATTCCATTCATTTCTCCGGAACAAATCATAATGGTATGGGAACCTGCATCAATAGCTTTCTTGAATCCAGGTACAAAATATTCCCTTAACATGCGTTCTGGAACCCAAGCTTCGGTCCTATCCTTTCCTGACATGGTCACACTGTAACCCAAGAAGTGTTTCATACAAGAAGCAATCTGTTCCTTATCACCGATTTCGTTATTATCACCTTCATATCCCTTGACCAATGCCTCACCCATCTTGGAAGAAAGGTGTACATCCTCTCCGAATGTTTCCCACAGTCTTGGCCATCTTGGGTCCTTACCCAAATCCAAAACAGGTGAGAATGTCCAAGGAATACCTGAAGCTCTGGTTTCATAAGCTGTAACCCGACCTGCAATTTTGGACAACTCAGGATTCCATGTGGCAGCCTGAGCCAATTGTTGTGGAAACAATGTAGCATCCACAGTATAATTGGTACCATGTATTGCGTCAATTCCGTACAAAACAGGAATCCCAGACGCTTTCTTATTCACTGCATAATCTTGGATAGTGGTGATGATTTCTTCCCAATGCTCCTTGGTATATGCATGACCTCCGACATTCAGAATGGATCCTACCTTATAATCTACCAAGACCTCCTGCATCTTATCAAGATGTAGTTTATGTGGTTCATCCAATTGATAAGGCTCACCGTATGATAATGCATCAATGGACAATTGCGTCATCTCCCCCACCTTGTCATCCAAGGTCATTTTGGACATGATACCATCAATCCTTGATTCTACATCGGGATCTAAATTCGCTTTACTACTGGAAGAAGAACTACCACCTGTGCTACTTGAATCACAAGAAAAGGCAAGTAGTGCTATCCAACATAGCATTAAACAATTTCTAAAATTCATCTTTAAGTAAGATTGGTCGGTTTTTTATTGGAATACTCTTATATAATCCACAATCATACGTTGTGGGAAAATGGTGGATGCATCTGGACTCCCTGGCCAATCCCCTCCTACTGCAACATTGAAGATGAAGAAGAACGGACCGTTATTGAACGGATAAGATTGTCCGGCATTCATTTCTGTTGGATCCACATCATAATACAGTACATCATCCACATAGAATTGGATTAAATCCTCCTCCCAGATGATAGAGAATACATGGAACTTTTCAGAATATTTGCTACCATCCGATGTGAACTTTGAACCACCATTGAACTGGTGTTGAGCCACAGAGGAACCATAATGGACAGTACCATGCACACGATTGGGTGTATGCCCTACCAACTCCATGATATCAATCTCTCCACAAGCTGGCCAACCCGTAGTTGTGAAATCCTCACCCAACATCCAAAGTGCAGGCCATAGACCTTGCCCCTCAGGAAGTGCAGCGCGAATGTCCACCCTACCGTATTGGAATTCCCTCTTGTCCATCGTTACCAGTCTGGAAGAAGTATAGTTGAATCCCGCAAACGGTTCTTCCCTTGCTTCAATCACAAGGTATTCATTGTCATAAATGGACGTATTCTCTGCTTTGTAATATTGCAGTTCATTGTTACCCCATCCACTGGAACCATTACCAATTTCATGTGTCCAACTGGTATTATCCAATTGGTCTGCCTGAAACTCGTCAGCCCAAACCAAGTTTCTACCTGGATATGATGTAGGCGTAACATATCCCTCCGTAGGTATGATTTCACCACTAGGTATATCATCATTCAAAATGGTAATCGTCGCTCTTTCATTACCCAAGGTTGCGTTTGTAGGATTCAAGAGTAGGATTTCGAATTCCTCATCCTCCTCTGTGAATTCATCTCCCCTCAATGTTATATTGATGGTTGCCTGAGTCGCATTTGCGGGAATGACCAATTCTCCATCCGATGTTCCATTGAAATCGGAACCACCTACAGCGGTTCCATCTATTGTTGCATAACTAACAATGGCATTACCAGGGTTCTCACCGGTCACGGTGACAACCACTTGTACGGTATTATTGGAATTACCCTCTTGAAACTGTGCATCAGATATACTGAGTACAGGTTTTGGTGTTTCGGTTTCACCACCTCCATCCTTACAAGCCTGAATGGAGATGATGCCGAAAAATAATAGAAATAAAAAATAATTATTAGTCATTAGTACTGATTAAGCAGGAATAAAAGTAAGGGTGAACCAACCATTGGAAGCACTACCATCACAAGGATCAATTGGTGCTAGCAATACCATTTCAGTATCACTGATACTTACAATCTGGTAAGTAGGTCCTGAATCCTCAACACCCATCCAAACGCCATCAGGTAGATTGATCTGGAAATCAGAGAATGAAGTTCCGCTAGGAACCAATGCATAGTTCACTCCTGTTGGCACTGGGTAATCCGTTAATGGAATGAATCCTGAGCAAGCAGAGAATGTATCTCCATTGTTTACATAGGTCCATCCTAAATCATCGAATCCAAAGCACCAAGAATCATTTTCTTGGGATGGGTCCAAACCATCCGCAGGTGATGAGTACCATTCACCTGACAATTCGGTTGGTCCAACTTGGATAGAACCAGCAGCAGATGAAAGTCTCCAACATCTGTTGGTACAACCATTGGTCAGATTACTGTAACTATCATCACATTCGATGGTAGCATCCTCAGCAATATTCACTGTTTGGGTTGAGAAAGATGTTCCGTTACCACCCGCTTTAATACCATGTAATGTGATGTCATAGGTTCCCATACTTGGGTAAAATACCGTATCATGTTCCAAAGTGGATTGGTTGGGAGTTCCCGATGTTCCAATCCCCCCCGTGATATCCCAAATGATTTCGGAGAACCCTTCGGAAGTATTAGTGATAATGATCTTATTGGCATTATCAGGGTCGACACTCATGGTGAATGATGTCGGTTCTGGTAGGCTGCCCAAAACTATACCTTCTTCTTCACGAGGATCACAAGCAACGATGGCCAGTACTGCGAAAAAGAAGAAAATTGATTTATAACTAAATTTCATAATTTGAATGATTTTGTACTTACCAGTAATTTGTTTGGGTGCAGGTATTAATATCCGCACCCAATCTTCTGGTATGAATAATTAGTAACCTGGGTTCTGTGTGATTGCACCGTTAGTTACCAAAATTTGAGATTCAGGAATTGGGAATAAATTATGTACTCCATCCTGATATCCCAAAGGGCCTAAAACTGTGGCAGCTCTACCTGTTCTCACCAAGTCAAAGAAACGATGTCCCTCCATGGCAAGCTCTACTCTCCTTTCGTGGTAAATTGCATCCAACAAAGCCTGACCTGAAGCTGTTACATCAGGAAGGATACTGGCATTACCTCCTCTGGCTCTTTCACGCACAAGGTTCAATGATGTTCTGGCAGGTCCCTCATTGTTATTATGATAGGCTGCTTCAGCATGCATCAATAAAACATCAGCATATCTGATGACACGGTCATTGGAACCACCATTCGGATTAGGATCACCGAAAGGAGCCGTTTCACTTTGATTATCAAAATATTTCTTTGGATAGTAATCATGTGGAAATCCACCAGTAGCTTCCTTAGTGAATACACCACGATCACCCATTTCGTCTCCTACTCTGAACAGTGTTGCGGAAAGTCTTGGATCCTCAACATTCGGATTCTCAGCAAAGAACTCATCCACTAAATCCTGTGTAGGAAGGTTGAAACCATATCCATTGAACTGTCCTCTTGCTCTTTGGAAAACATTCGTGAATGTTCCCTCATTCTGTGCATTGTACCCCCAGTTACCACCTGAAGCATTCATATATTGTACTTCGAAAACAGAACCCGGGCCATTCTCTCCAGCAGTCGTAAAGATGGATGCATAGTCATCAGCCAACATGTATTCACCTGAAATGATGATATCATTAGCGGTCTGCTCTGCCATGAGGTAATTACGATTCCACAAGTAAGCCTTGGTTAATAATCCACGTGCTGCACCTTTTGTGATTCTTCCAATCTCATTGGAAGACAATTCACTTCTCAAAGGAAGCACATCGATAGCTTGTGTCAAATCATCAATGATGATATCCCAGATTTCACTAGCAGGACTTCTTGGCATGGAATATTCACTTGGAGCCAATACATGATCTGCCTTAGGAACATCACCAAACATGGTTACCAGATTAAAGAAAAAGTAACTACGGATGAAGCGAGCTTCTCCGAGTACCTGACTCTTGATGGTTTCATCCATATCGATATTCGGGATATTTTCCAAAACGACATTCGCTCTATAAATACCTTCGAAACTTGCAGTCCATTCGGATGCAATATGCTCGTCATTGGCTTGACCTTGGAATGTTTCCAATAACAATAGACCAAATGCATCATTGTCACCTGAACCACCCTTTTGGGAATCATCAGACATGACATCACCCCAGAACCATCTAAAGTGCCCTGCTGGTGTCAATTCGTATTGTAGACTTGCATAAGCTGCATTCACTGCTGCCCTTGCATCTTCTTCTGATTGATAAAAATTCTCAGATGTATCACCTATGATTGGAGACTTATCCAGGAAATCATCTCCACATCCCATTAGGAAAAACATGGAGGTTAGTAGTATGATATTAAGTTTCTTCTTCATGATTTTCAATTAAAATGTGAGTTGTAATCCACCAATGAATGATCTAGCCTGAGGATAGAATCCTCTATCGATACCTGCAGCTAGTACGCCGCCATAAGCACCGATTTCTGGGTCGAATCCTGAGTACTTGGTGAATGTGAATAAATTATTGGATGAAACATAGAATCTAAGATTCTTGATTTTCATTCTCTGCATTACTGATTCAGGTAGTGTATATCCTAACTGGATATTCTTCAATCTCAAGTAAGAACCATCCTCGACAAAACGATCAGAAGCTCTGGAGTTGAAGTTCGGATCACTCAAACTTACCCTTGGCTCAGAGTTGGAAGTACCCTCTCCAGTCCATCTATCCAAGATTGAATTCGGCCTGTTAGAGAATGCCAAGTCATATCTTACGGATGCATTATAGATGTCATTCCCTGACACACCTTGGAAGAAAATATTCAAATCAAAATCCTTGTACTTGAAATTGGTTGTGAATGCATAGGAGAAATCAGGATTAGGATTACCGATTACGGTTCTGTCATTCTGATCAATGACGCCATCATCATTCAAATCCTTGAAACGAATATCACCCGGTGCCGTAGCTGCTGCCTGGAATGCATGTGCTGCCACTTCTTCTCCATTCTGGAAAATTCCATCAGTCACATATCCAAAGAAAGAACCCAAAGGCAAACCTACATCCGTGTACGTTACGTTACCACCATGGAACGTTACATTACCAGCAGTAGCTGGTTCTGCACCTGAACCCAATGCTGTAACTTCGTTACTGATTTTCGTGATGTTACCACCAATATCATAAGAGAAATCTCCGATTTTATCTCTATAAGTAACAGCCAATTCGATACCATTGTTCCTCATGGATGCCACATTTCTGAAAGGAGCCGCAGCACCAACAGTTGCAGGAATCGGAGGATTATAAAGCATATCCTTGGTATTCTTAATGAAATAATCCGATGTTACTGTCACCTTACCATTCCATAATTCCATATCTACACCTACATTGAACTGTTCGATGGTTTCCCATTGTAGTTCAGGATTGGCAATCGTCAAAGGCACACTACCATTCGTGATGGTCTCATTGTTACCGAAAGAATAGTTCTGACCTGAATTCACAACAGTATAGTATCCATAATTAGGGATACGGTCATTACCATTCCTACCCCATCCAGTTCTCAACTTCAGGAAAGTAACGATACCCAAATCCCAATTTTCCTCGGAAGCAAGCCATCCGAATGAGAATGATGGAAAATATCCGAATCTGTTGTCAGGACCGAATTTGGAAGAACCGTCTGTTCTCATAATAGCAGTCAAAATATACTTACCATCATAACCATAGTTCACCCTACCGAAGTAACTCAATAGTGTCTCCTCCTCACCTACTTCAAATGCACCTTGTGATTCAAGAGGGTCGATTGTGTTGGAAATGAATGCATCCTCAGGGTCGTTAGAGGGCAGGTTCGTATTGGAGCCACCGCTTCCACGATACGTTCTTGACAATACGGTGTTACCCAAATCCACTGATAACTTATGTACATCATTGAATGTCTTATTATAGGATAGGACATTCTCAAACTGGTTAGCTGTCCAAGTGTTGTTGTTCAGAATAACAACATTCACATCCCTGATTTCATGAGCAGGAGCATCCCTTAGGTCAGGGTCATTACTCAAATTGAAACGAGGTAGGAAGATATCCTGCGTAGCGAAAGTCGCATCCACACTATATGTGGATCTCAATGAAATGTCCTTAGTGAAATCAAATTTTCCAAAAATGGAACCTACTACACGGTTACTTGTCCAAGTATCATATGTAAGGTCTATCTGATTTACTGGGTTAGCGATATCCGTATCAGCATAACGAGAATATGCATAAGTTCCATCAGCCTTGTATACTGGTGTCGTTGGGTCGATATTCAACGCTCTTACTAAAGGTGTAGCAAACTCATTATTTTCAGGAATAGCACTTCTCTGTAAGTTGGTGAAACCAACATTTGTTCCGACAGTCAACCAATCCTTTACTTTGAAATCAGCATTCAATCTTGCGGTGTATCTGTTGAATCTTGCTTTCTCACCACCAACGATACCATCCTGTTGGAAGTATCCACCAGAAACGGTAAAGTTTGATTTCTTACCACCACCAGACATTCTGATGTTATGACTTGATATCGGAGCATTCTCGAAAATGGCATCTTGCCAATCCGTACCCACACCCAATACATCAGGGTTCTGAAATTCTGGCCTTGGAATTTGTCCTGCATTGATAAATGCCTCATTCTGGATGATGGCATACTCTCTTGCATTCAATAGGTTCATTTTTTTCCAAGGACTTTGGATACCATAATATCCATCATAGGTTATCTCACCCTCCTTTTCGAAGTCACCTGACTTTGTTGTAATCAATACAACTCCGTTCGCACCTCTGGAACCATAGATGGCTGAAGCTGCAGCATCTTTCAGGATACTGATGGATTCAATATCATTAGCATTCAAAAAATCCAATCCCTCCACTGGGATTCCATCCACAACATAAAGTGGATCACTTGCACTCAAACTACCTGCACCCCTGATTCGTACACTCAATGTACTACCTGGAGAACCTGAGTTCTGTGTAACCGTCACACCGGCAGAACGACCTTGTAAGGCTTGCTCTACCCTTAGTACAGGTGTTTGGGTAATTTCATCCGAGGTGATTACAGAAACAGCAGCATTTACCTTACTCCTTTTTTCTGTACCATAACCGATCACCACAATTTCATTAATCAATGATGCTTCAGGACTCATCACAAGATTGATTTCGGTTTGGTTACCTACTTCGATTTCTTGTGTTGTCATTCCCACATATGAGAAAACCAGTATATCATTGTTACTGGAAACCGTCAAGGAAAAATATCCTTCTTCATCTGTGGCCGTACCCTGATTGGGGTTGTCCTTTACACTAACTGTAGCACCAATGATTCCCTGTCCATCTTCCGAGGAGGTTACCATACCTGTGACAGTTCTGTCCTGAGAGAACAGGTAGGTGCTTGTTAATAATAAACACATAAGTACTACATACCTCATAAAAATTGATTTGATTGTTATCTTAATAGTGATGTTACCAAAAGTATGATTTTCTGCAATTAAATTTCAGCCGACCAAATTAAATTCTAAAAAGAACGAACTGAACAAATAAATAGCGTCGTTCAAAGCTACTTTACAACAAATGATTTCTCACCATTACTATATACTACAAAAATACTCACTACACAACTACATCATATATTTTGCAAAATAAGCACCTAAACACTACGTTATTACTACTCAAGTCCCAAAATTATCATAATTTCATACTACACATACATATATGGATTATTAAAAAGCACCTACTCATATTACTTTTTTCTTTCTTGTTCAAAACAGTGGTTTTTGGACAAGAATCTTATCTGGGTACACCATTCATACAATCATACAGTAAGGACGATTATGCCTCCGGACTTCACAATTGGGAAATCGGACAAGATAAGAGAGGTATCATGTACTTTGCTAATGATGCCGGACTATTGGTTCATGATGGTCGATTCTGGAACACCTATTCCATTCCGAACAGAACGACTTTCCGTTCATTGGTCATTGCACCCAATGGCATCATCTATGGTGGAGCACAGAATGAGATAGGTTATTTCAAACCCAATGACAATGGATTGTGGATTTTCCATTCCCTTAAAGAGAAAATTCCTGAACAACACAGGGAATTCGAGGATGTTTGGGATATCATATTCCTTAATGACGCCATATTCTTCAGGTCTTCAGGTAAAGTTTTTAAATATGAGAACGATACCTTCGATGTAACAGAACAACTGGACGTACAATTTATTGGTAAGGTCGGTAATGAAATATGTGTACATGATGTACAGGAAGGCACTTATTTCCTTAGGAACGGAGAATATGTGGATAGTCCTATTGGCCAACATTTAATTGGTAATGAAGTGGAGGGTGTCATCCCAATGGATGGAGGATACATCGTACCAACTAAGGAAAAGGGTATCTTCTACATTTATAATGGAGAGAAAAGACCTTGGAATCCTACCATCCAAACCTATCTGAAAGAAAACAAGATAGAATCCATTGCCCAATTACCCAATGAACAATATGGAATAGGTACCATATATGGGGGTTTATTAATTGTCAATAAGGAAGGTGAGGTACTACAGCACATCGACAAGGAGGACGGACTTCCGAGCAATAGTATCCTAAGTCAGTATATTGACAAGGACAATAATCTTTGGATTGGACTGGACAAGGGTATTGCCTATTTGCAGGTCAATTCAGAATTCACTAGAATATTTCCGGATGGTTCATTGGAGGGTGCCGGATATACAGCCAAGGTTCACAAAGGAATTCTTTACCTTGGCACCAATAATGGTTTGTATGCCACACCATTAGAAAAGAATACGAATCAGTTCAATTATTCAACACGGTTCCGACTCGTATCCGGAACCAAGAACCAAACATGGGGATTGGATATCGTTAATGATCAGTTGATTCTTTCCCATAGCGACGGAGCCTCCATTATTGAGGAGTATACTTCTCGGCCACTGGTCAATTCTTATGGTTATTGGTTATTCAATGAATTGGAACATACGGAACATCCCATTGTCGCAGGAACCTACGAGGGGATCTCTTTCTACAATAAGGGGAACAATGCCCCGTCACTCATCATGGATTTTAAAGGATTCAATGAGTCTTCTCGTTTTGTCGAGGAAGATCGTGACGGTAATATATGGGTTGCCCATCCTTACAAAGGAATCTATAGGATTAGTACCTCTAAAGGAATCAGTACAGGAGTAGTTACATTATTGGGTCAGGCCGATGGTCTTCCATCCAATTTACATAACCACTTATTCAAAATCGGGGATGAGATTATTTTTTGTGGCGAATACGGAACATATAACTATGACCCACAACAACGAAAATTCATACCCAATACTTCCTTTAATGAAATTTTTGGGGAACAGACCAAAATCAGAAGACTTTCAGAAACGGAAAATGGAAACATCTGGTTCATTACGGATAAAGAAGTGGGGTTTCTCAACATTGATGACCTTGGTGTAGACAAGAAAATCAATAAGGTTGTTTATCCTGAGTTACAGGACTTGCTCATTGGAGGATTCGAAAGTATGTATCCATATAATGAGAAAAATGTATTCATCGGAGCTGAGAAAGGATTCATCCACTTCCAACCCAAGAAAAGTGTAGCAACTGATAGTTTCTTTGAAATCATCATGCATGAGATTGCTATCACCCAGCCCACTAGAATCCCCATATTCCACGGAAATTATTGGAAGGGAGAATGGGTTCAATCCGTCATTGATGCCAATGGTTATCTCCCCTACTCCAATAATGCATTATCATTCCATTATTCCGCTACCAGTTTTGAGCACCAAGAGTATCTAAAATTCAGATATCAATTACAAGGATATCATGATGAATGGTCTGATTGGTCATCACAACGAGACAAGGAGTACACGAATTTATCACCCGGCCAGTATGTCTTCATGGTCCAAGCCAAGGATTACCAAGGCATTGAGACCCCTGTATATGTATATGTTTTCACTGTTGCCCCTCCTTGGTATCTTAGTACTTGGGCCTTTATTCTTTATGGCTTACTACTCTTGGCTTTGGTTTATCTACTGACCAAGTTCCTCAACAAACGTTATCAGGATCTTGAGGAAGACCACGAAAAAATCCTACAACAAACACAGGAAGAAATCAACAAACTGAAAAGTGAGAAGATGGAACTGGAACTTGAGCACAAGAAAAGGGCGCTTGTATCCTCCACACTCCTATTGGTCAAGAAAAATGAAACCTTGGCTGAAATCAAGGATGAATTATCCCATTTGAAAAAAGAAACAATTAATTCAAAACTCAAACCCAAAATCAATAAACTCATCCACAAACTCCAACAAAACGAGATATTGGATGAGGGTTGGGAACAATTCATGTTGCACTTCAATGAATTACATGGTGATTTCCTTAAGAGACTCAAAAAACAGTATCCTAGCTTGACTCCTAAGGACCTCAAACTCTGTGGTTACCTTAGAATGAACCTGAATACAAAGGAAATTGCATCCCTAATGAACGTGAGTGTCAGGGGTGTGGAGGCCAGTAGGTACAGGTTAAGGAAAAAGATTGATCTGGATAGTTCTGAGAATCTGACCGAGTTCTTTATGAATTATTAATTCAAACAAGCCCTACCCACCCAATCCGAACACCAATTATTCATTGGCACTTGCTCCCGTTATCCTAATTTTTGTTTATCCATTCCGAATTTCTCGCAATTTAGTGTAATTTAAACACTTATTATTCAACCAATCCTTACATCACTATGGGTTTATCTACTCCTGATATCATATTTTTCATTGGATACATTTGTATCATGGTTGGCTTTGGAATCTGGATTTCCAATAAGGATAAGGGCAATCAAACATCAAAGGATTACTTCCTTGCCAGTAAGTCACTTCCTTGGTGGGCTGTAGGTGGCTCCCTTATTGCTTCCAACATTTCAACGGAACAAATATTAGGCATGAATGGCTCAGCCTTTGCTATTGGGCTGGCCATATCAGCATATGAACTCATGGCTGCCATTACCTTGATTCTGGTGGCCAAATACTTCTTACCTGTTTTCATTAAGGAGGGCATTTATACCATGCCCCAATTCCTTGAACAAAGATACAATGGTACAGTACGCTCAATCATGGCGTTCATCTGGGTAGCCCTCATTATATTCGTTAACATTACCTCTATCTTTTATCTGGGAGGATTGGCCATCGAAAACATTACAGGTTGGCCATTGATCTATGGAATCATTGGATTGGCGCTTTATTCAGCAGCTTTCTCCATTTTCGGTGGTTTGAAAGCAGTAGTTTGGACAGATGTGGCTCAGGTAGTCGTATTGGTTATTGGGGGATTGGTAGCGAGTTATATGGTGGTTTCTTTCGTTGGAGGCGGAGGTTATATCGCAGGCCTGAAACAGTTATTTGCCGAAGCACCTGAGAAATTCGATATGATTTTTGAAAAAACCACAACATACATTAATATTCAAACAGGAGAAGAAGAATCAGCCTACAAGCACCTTCCGGGTATTTCCGTACTTATCGGAGGAATGTGGATTGCCAATCTTTACTATTGGGGAAACAACCAATACATCATACAAAGAGCATTGGCTTCCAAATCCATAAAAGAAGCACAAAGAGGTGTAGCTTTTGCTGCAGCACTGAAAATGCTGATGCCACTCATCGTAGCTATTCCAGGTATCGCGGCCTTTGTCATACTACAAGACCCTGCTGCCTATGGTTTTGAGGGAACAGGTATCAACAAGGCGGATGAAGCATTTCCTTGGGTTCTGAACAACTTTGTTCAGGATGGCTTGAAAGGATTGGTATTTGCAGCCTTGGTGGCAGCAATCGGTTCTTCTATCAGTTCGATGGTCAATAGTGTATCTACCATGTTTACCCTTGATATTTACAGACCTTTATTTTATAAAGGGAATGATGAGGCATTCGAAAATGACAAACACCTTGTTACCGTGGGTAAGATTGTTGCGACGGCTTGTTTGGTCATTGGAATCCTAGTAGCACCTTTCCTTGGGAGCTTGGAACAAGTCATCCAGTTCATTCAGGAATTCACCGGATTCCTGAGTCCGGGTGTTCTGGTCGTATTCATTCTGGGTATGTTCTGGAAAAGAGCAAATGCCAATGCAGCACTGATTGTGGTGATTTCATCCATTCCATTATCATTCATACTAAAATTCCTAGATGCGCAAGCTATTCTACCCATGCCTTTCCTTGATAGAATGGGTTTGTCTTTCCTCATACTTACGACAATGATGGTTGGATTCTCCCTATTCTTCAATAATAAACCAAAGGAGGGACCTTCTGATTTCGCTTTGAGAATGATTGTTCTTGTAGCTCTTATCCTTATTTCAGTACCATCAGGATTCAAGTTCGTATTGGACCAACCATCTGACACGCCAGCCTGGATGGGTTATCTTATCCTCGCCTTATCAGCAGTGGTATTCGCAATGATTCTTATGGAAAAGAATGAGGATGATCCCAAAGCAATACAAACAGACAATAGTCTATTCAAAACAGATTTGGTATTCAATACCTCTGCTATGATCGTTGTCGCTATATTGGCTATTACATATTGGACACTTTGGTAATCATTTAAATCGTACCTTAGTCATCCAATCGAAATGTAATATTTATGGATATCCAACATTTGGCACAAATCATAGATGATGCCGCAAAGAATGCCATAGCCATTCCACAATTGAGCATTGATCATCCTTTTGATGAAACAACAGCCTATGATATTCAGGCTGCCTCAATCCAAAGGCGCATCCAAAGGGGGGAACAACTGGTAGGGCTCAAGATGGGCTTCACTTCATATGCCAAAATGGAACAGATGGGTGTCCATGATATGATATGGGGTAGATTGACTGACCAAATGCTAATCCAGAATGGTGAAACCATATCATTGGATACAATGATACATCCTAGGGCAGAGCCAGAAATCTGCTTCAGAATCAGTAAGGATGTAGATAAGCAACTGACCATGGATGATATTCCTGAATATGTGGATGGAATTGCGGCAGCTATCGAAATCATAGATTCTCGTTATCAGAACTTCAAATTCTCATTAGAGGATGTCATTGCAGACAATTGTTCTTCTACAGGCTTCGTGGTTGGGGAATGGCATCCTATTGATACTCCTCTTTCCAATCTTAGCATGAATTTATCATTTGATGGGAAACTGCAACAAGAGGGGAATTCGGATGCCATTTTGGGAAATCCTTGGCAATCATTACTCGATGCCAGTCGATTAGCAATCAAATACGGTGAATCCATAAAAAAAGGAGCTTACATTATGGCTGGAGCAGCCACACCCGCAACTTATATCAAGGAAGGAATAATGGTTCAGGCAGAGGTAGAACGTCTGGGTTCCGTATCATTCAACGTAAAATAATTATCAATACACCAAACTTATTAACTCATCTGATAAATTATAACATTCATCATTAAACTACTGATACTCATCTAAGGTTAAAAAAATTCGTACAACCTAGGTCATTCTGTTATTGTCATTCAACCAGTAGGTCTTTTGACCTATCTTATTGATTAACAAAACCAGAATCATGAAAAGACCTATTTTATTTCTACTCACACTATTTATGATTACAAACTTAACAGCTCAAGAAAAAAAGGAACTTCCTGGCAATACGAGTCTACCATCCTCAAAGGACGACTTAGCCCAATTAGCAGCCAAGGACCAAGGAACATACAGGTATTCTGTCGAAGACTATTTCCAGAAACCCAAACAGTCATCGTTCCAGTTCTCACCTAATGGAAATTATTTTTCATATAGGGAAAAGGATGATAATAAGAAGAACCATGTATATGTAAAGAATACCCGTACCGATGAGGTATTCAAGGCTATAGAGGAAACAGAAGAATTGGTCAGGGGATATGGCTGGGCCAATGACAACCGTCTAATCTATATCAGTGACAAGGGCGGTGATGAGAACTATCAGCTCTTTGCTGTGGATTTGGATGGTAAGAACCCCAAGGCACTCACACCATTTGATGGTGTAAGGGTAGGTATCATCAATAGTCTGAAAGAGCAACCCGACTACATGATCGTTTCTATGAATAAGAATAATCCTCAAATATTCGAACCATATAAAATCAATATCAATACTGGGGATTTGGAACAATTGTATGAGAACAATGATGTAGCCTCCCCTATCGCTGGATATGATTTTGATAAAAGTGGTAATCTGAGGGCTTTCACCAAACAACAGAATGGAACAGAGTATGTACTTTACTATAGGGTTGAAAAAGATGGGGAATTCGAACCTGTCGTTAAGACCACATGGAAAGACAATTTCTATATCATGGGATTTGACCACAGTACCAAGAATCCTCATGATGCTTATGTGATGTCCAATCTGGAAAGTAATACCAATGAAGTCCTCCTCTATGACTTTCAGAAGAAAAGTACGATTAGGAAGGTATACAGCAACCCTACTTTTGATGTTGGAGGAATGGCTCGTTCTAGAAAAAGGAATTATGAGATTGATTACTTCTACTATAATGGCGAAAAATCCCACATCGAGCCAGTAAGTGATTATTACAAGAATCTGCATTCCAAATTCAGGAAACAATTCGGTAATATGGATTTTTCGATTTCCGATTATACCGACAATGAGGATAAGTACCTGATTTATGTCAGTAGTGATAAGGTGTATGGCATGTACTATCTCTACGATGTAAGAAAGGATAACTTCAAGAAGTTACTGAATCTTATGCCACAACTGGCAGAGGAGGATATGGCAGAGATGCGTCCCATCAAATTCAAGAGTAGGGATGGACTTGACCTATACGGTTACATTACAATACCTAATGGAGCGAGTAAGGATAAGCCCGTTCCGATGATAGTCAATCCTCATGGTGGCCCTTATGGCCCCAGGGATTCTTGGGGATTCAATCCTGAAACACAGTTGTTTGCCAGTCGTGGATATGCCACACTACAAATCAATTATAGAGGGAGTGGTGGATATGGTAAGGAATTCTCCATGGCAGGTAATAAGCAGATTGGTCGTAGAATGTTGGATGACCTAGAAGATGGCGTAGCATATGCAAAATCCTTAGGATTCATAAGTGAGGATAAGGTTGCTATCTATGGAGCCAGCTATGGTGGTTTGGCTACCCTGGGTAGTTTGGTCAAAACCCCGGACCTCTATGTCTGTGGTGTTGATTATGTTGGCGTTTCCAATCTGTTTACTTTCTTCAATTCTTTCCCTCCTTACTGGAAACCATTCCTTGGACAGGTTTATGAACAATGGTATAACCCTGAAAGTGAGGAAGATAAGAAAATAATGAAAGAGGTTTCCCCTGCATTGAACGTGGATAAGATTACCAAACCCTTGTTTGTAGTACAAGGAGCTAATGATCCGAGGGTAAACATTGATGAATCCGACCAAGTTGTATCCAATTTAAGGGAAAGGGGTGTCGATGTTCCCTACATGGTCAAATATGACGAGGGACATGGTTTCGGACATGAGGAAAACAGAATTGAACTATATAAGTCGATGATGGGATTCTTTGCAATGCATCTTAAATAGATTTCTCCCTAATTCCATGACTAAAGGCCCTTTGTCTGTCAGACAAAGGGCCTTTAGTGTATATTATGATTGGTTCTCCCCTACCCTATTGCGTCAAATTTATTAAAACCATCCATTTTTAGTTTATAGGATACTTTTTCATTAGCAATTAGGGCAGTTCTGAACAACCCCTATTGCGTCAAATTGGTAACTCCCATTGTTTCACCATTCTTCCTAGAAATCCCCATGCATGAAAAAGTACTTGATACCAATAAAAAAGAAAGCCGTTGTATATATTCGATTTTCTAAAAACCTGATGCCATAATATTCAACTAAATTGGTCGCGAATCCTCGCAATTACTGATACAAGTAAAACCTTAAATAAGGTTCCGTGTGTTTAAGTATAAAATCAAACACACAAATACGCATTTAATTATAAATTGAAACAAGTATTTACTGCAATACTTTTTAATTTTAAATACTGATAACAGTATTCACTTTATTACTTTTTTAATTTAATTAGTAAATAATGTTTTATGCTTATACTTTTTTGATTAAAAACTTTTATATTTGTTTCAGTATTTATGGTAACAATTAAATACGCTCATGCTTAAATCAGTTTTTACGCTAAAATTTAAATACTGTTTTAAGTAAATACATAAAAGAGTAAACCATCAAATAAGTATTTCATGATTGTTTCAGTTACAAGTCTCAAAGGAGGGGTAGGGAAGTCTACATTATCAACCAATTTAGCCGTCTGTTTTGCCCACATGGGATACAAAGTTGCCATCGTTGATACGGATACGAACATGAGTTCTGTGCACTGGTCGGGTCTACGAGGCGATGAGAAGCCTTCTGTGGCCGTTTTTGGCATCACAGATAGCGATGCCTTACGAAAGAACGTCAAGAAGCTACAGGACGATTATGAATTGGTCATAATTGACGGAAAACCGACCATCTCGAAATTGGTAAGTACCATTATCATGTTGGGGGATGTTGTTCTCATCCCATTGAAGCCATCAGGATTGGACATTTGGGCTACCGAACAGTTCCTAGAAAAGTACGAACAAGCCAAGACTTTGAAGGATGTAAAAGCATTTTTTGTGCTCAATGAATATGATCCAACACTAAATCTAAGTAAGGAAACAAAAGAAGCATTAAAGGATTTAGAAATACCCACTTTGGAAACTACTTTAAAATCCAGGGTGTCCTATAAGGAAGCAATTGTAGTGGGAGAGGGTGTTTATGAATATCAGGATAAGAAAGCAAAAAAGGAAATCAGGGACCTAACAGAAGAAGTTCTAAAGTTACTTCAAGAGAACGCATAAAGGATTAGATTATGGCAAAGAAAAGATTAAACCTAAGGTCAACCATGAATAAGAATCAGGAAACTGAGCTTCCCAAAAAGGTTGAATTAAGAAAGAGTACGAAGAACTTAGAGGAGGTTAAGGAAAAGGTTGAAGCCATCCATAAGGAAGAAGTTGCTGCACCCCAGGCTCCAGAGCCTGCCAAGAAGAAAACCAGAAGTCCGAGGAAAGCGTCCAAACTAACTACCGATAAGGAGGAAATCGTCAGGATTACCATTGACCTGCCCAAGGACCTGCATAAGAAACTGAAGATATACGCAGTCATGAATGAAGTGACGATAAGGAATCATGTGGTCTCGCTACTCAGGAAAAACCTGAAATAGTCTATTGCGTCTAAATCGTATCCGCGCAACTAATAAAAACTTTTCTTTTAGGTCATATAAGGAATAAAAATCATATAGATTTATCAAATCACCTGAGCTATTAGGTTTGTTTTTTTCTACATGATAAGTATTTCTTATACATAAAGTACTTTCTTCTCTCTCCGTGAGCCTACTATTCATATAGGATTCAGCGATTTCTTGCGTCAGAACAGTACTCCAGATCCATATAATAACGTCAGGAAAGTATCATTTTCCTTTTCCATTGCGTCACGCTTTGTTCCTAAAGCGTCATGAATTTTCATATCTCTTTGTTGGCTAGCCTATTGCGTCGGTTTGTTACAGAATTGCAGGTAATAGGGTATACTTCTTCTTTTCTATTGCGTCTGAATGGTATCAATTATCCGTGATTATTCCATTTTTTGTGTCTATTGCGTCTGCGGATGTGATTTTGGGGTGGTTTTTACTAATTTGACGCAATAGTTTTCATTGGATTTTCCCCTTATGATGCCTATTGCGTCTGAATAGTACTAAATTTTAACATTTTGGGGCTTAATATTACATCTGGATAGCTATTGCGTCTGAATAGTATCTGTTTGATACCCTTATCACTTACTATTTTGACGCAATGTCATTGTTTGTCGCCCATTGAATTCAGCCTATAACGTCAGAATAGTACAAATCAAGAGTCCAGACGCTTTAGGTTCAGCATACATATTGTAACTAGCTTGTTATCGTGATACCTAAAGCGTCTAAATAGTATCATAATATACGATGATAAATATCGATTTAATTATGATATTGCGTCCATAAACGCAACTGACGCAATAGTTAAAGAAAATCTTTCCTTATGAAGCCATCAATGGCTGAGTTGCAAAGAATTGTAACACTCTCAAATGACTTAGCAAAGAATCCGCCTACTCAACTTAAAAAAGTGGAGTATCAGGCTTTGCTTATTCTTGTTTCCTGTATTGATAGTATGGAGAAACCTGTTTTCTCTTTGGATGATATCAAGCAGGAGATAGATGACTTGGGTATTACGGATCCTAATGAGCAAATGCGTTATTTGGAACTGTTCATTACAAAACAGAATACATTCAGAATACCTTTCAAGGAATATGCCAAGTACTTCTCTGATGGCAGAACTGCCAGAGGAGGGGTAGCCAAACGGGCCCTGGATGCTGCATTGTCCCTGAATAATCGTGACCTTACATTCAATAATACAGATAGTGAGGGAAGTCTGAAATGGTTCCAGGCTGTTTATCGGGATAAGAAGACGGATGAACTGGTTTTTGTGATTACTTCCCTAATCAAGCCATTCCTGATGGGACTCCAAAAGGACTTCCTACAAATGTTGGCTGCCAGTACAATGGATTTTGATGGAAAACATTCGATTCCCATTTTTCTATACATGAAAAGTAAACTCTATGCAGGTAATGATGAAATAAGGGGAAAGGAAAGTGTTTTGGAATTCAGGCGTAGATTCGGATTGGATAAAATCAAAACCTATGACAGATTCTACGAATTGGAGCGTAGGGTATTGAAAGTAGCATCCGAGGATTCGAAGAAAAGTGGGGATATTGCCTTTACCTTTGAGGGCAGAGCAACACGAACAGGAACGAAGAAGATAACCGAAATCCACTATCATATATTTAGGATTGGAGGTGCCTTGGCAGCCGCAAAGCGAAGCTTGTTTGGAGGTAATCATAAGGAGAAGTTGGGACAATTGACCCGTTCCCAAAAATTAGCCTACGATTATCTGGCGGAGAAGGATGTGAATAAGGCGTTCATAGTGGATAAGATGTTCCCTCATCCCAAATTACAGTATGAACCATTGGTTGGGTATGAGGATATCTATTTTGACCTGGTTTGGAAATTCTTTCTCAAAAAGACAAAATCCAAGAATCTTGCGGGAGCATTCGTAACCTGGTGGAAAAGAGGACGCTTGACAGAGGATAGTTTGCATGCCAAGATGATAGAGGCTGTTCAGCATAAGAAGAAAACCTTACCTCCGGGTGTATTGGAGAATAGGGAATCTGCTAAGAATATGACCGTAGAGGAATTCAGGGAGTTCATCAGAGGTCAGAAATTGGGGCAACCCAAAGGGAAACGCCCACTGAATATCCAGAGTCCGGACCACCAGATGAGTAGGGTAGGGAAGCCACCATTCAGATTGGAGGCATTCAAGAAAAAGTATCCTAGTATTTATGCTCAGATAGAGGAGGAACGCACACAGGCATTCATGAAGGATTATAAGGACTTTCTGAATAATGGGCGGGTAAGGAAAATGCTGACAGACAGCATTGCTTCCCATTGTGAACAATATTATCTAAAACAAAAGTAAAATCTAAACACATCGAATCCGATGTGTTTAGAAAAATGAGAGGGATTCATGGCCAAGAAGAACACTACCATCTTCATTAAGGAAATCGAAACTAAGATCAGGGTCAATAAGAATGATTCTGGTGATGATTTCATATGTATCACTGATATTTCCAAGTATGCGAATCCGGATCGTCCTGAGAATCCTATTCAGAATTGGATGCGTAATGCCTCCACGCTTGATTTTTTGAAGGAATGGGAATCCATGTACAATGATGATTTTAATCACATCGAATTCGATGGGATTAGAATTAAGGCGGGGACACCTGCTTTTGGTATGACTCCGACACAATGGGTGAATCGAACGAATGCGATTGGCATTTATTCCAAAAGAGGGCGATATGGAGGAACCTATGCCCATAAGGATATTGCATTCGAATTTTGTTCTGCCATTTCTCCTAAATTCAAACTGATGATCATCAGGGATTATCAACGGTTGAAAAAGGATGAAGCCATGCGATTGGGTAGTGTCTGGACTATCCGGCGTGAACTGGCCAAGGCTAATTACGCCCTACTTACAGAATCTATCAAGAATAATCTTATTCCGGACGAATTAATCAGCTCTGGAAAGGAAGGTATCTATTTCGCCTCTGAAGCTGATTTATTGAATAATATTGTTTTTGGAATTACTTCCAAGCAATTCAAGTTGGATAACAGTGATAAGAAAGGAAATTTGCGTGATCATGCAAGTACGGTTGACTTATTGATTCTGGCCAACTTGGAAGCCCTCAATTCTCGTCTTATCAAATGGGATTGTGATCAGGCCCAACGTTTCGAACTCCTGACCGAAGCGGCAAAGGATTTCCGGAAAATTCTTACAAAGAATAATGCTATTAAAAGATTATCAGATCGCCAAGATCAATTATTAGGTTAGTAGTACACACTATGTGCTGGAAAACGAAAATTAGCAATCTACTCATATTTTATTTTCTTCCAAGAAAATTACGAATGAGTAATATGTCCAAAAAAAATTAAATTTTTCGGGCCAACCTTAAAACTTTTTCGAAGAACAACTCGTTATAATAGTAGTTGTTTTTTGGGGTTATATTTTTTTGCGTGTGCTCACATCTCTGTGACACACGCTTTTTTTATGCCCAACAACAACTATCCAGCCACCTCATCCAAAATCAATTGGACTTCAGCCTTGAGTTTATCAGAAGTAAATGGTTTGGTAACATAAGCATTCATCCCCGCCTCAAAAGCCCTACGCCTTTCTTCTTGCAAAGCAGATGCCGTCATTGCAATGATAGGTATGGAACGATTCGGATTCTGAGACTCCGTTCGAATACCGTGCGTGGATTCTATTCCGTTCATCACTGGCATATGGATATCCATCAATACCAAATCATACTGATTATCCCTAGAAAGCTCCAAGCCAATCTTACCATTCCCTGCAATATCAAAAACACATCCCCAATTCTTCAGCATGATAGAAATGATACGTTGATTGAATTCATCATCCTCAACCACCAAAACCTTCATTCCATTCAAATCCTTACGGGATTCGGCGGTATTCGAAAATTGGATATTAGAAATGGACTCACCTGAATCTTTCAGAGGAAGTTGGAAAACTACCTCTGTACCTTTCCCTACTTCTGATTTCACATGGATTTCTCCACCCATCAGTCCTACCAATTCCTTGACAATAGCCAAACCGAGTCCCGTACCACCAAATCGACGATTCATACCTGATTCGGCTTGTTTGAACTTATCAAAAATCACATCAATCTTCTCTGGCGCAATCCCCAAGCCTGTATCCCGAACGGTAAAAGCACAATACAACACGTCATCATCACGACGCATTACCCTAACGCCTACACCCACCTCACCATGCTTGGTAAACTTGACGGCATTACTCATCAGATTAATTAGCACCTGATTCAGACGGGTAGGGTCGCCAATCACATAATTCGGAAAAGCATCAGAATCATCCACCAACAAGCGAATGTCCTTATCCCTAATCTTATTCTCATAAATCCGGAGAACACTGGAAACCAAATATTTCAAATCGAATTTCTTCTCCTCGAATGTAAGTTCACCAGCTTCGATTTTTGACAAATCAAGGATATTATCCAATAAATTCAAAAGGAGATTGGAGGAATATGTAAGTGAAGTGAGGTGTTCCTCTTGTACAGGATTCAAATCCGTATTGGATAACACCTGAATGGTTCCGATGACGGCATGCATAGGATTCCTAATCTCATGACTCATGGTAGCCAAGAACTGTTTCTCCGCTTCCTGCGCCCGAATTCGCCTTTCTGTTTCCAGAAACAATTCCCTATGGGACATGGCCCCCTCAATGGAAACAGCAAATTTCTTTACCACATTCAACAATTGGTTCAATTCCATATCGGAAAAGCCTCCTTCCTTGAATGTAGTCATCTTAAGAAATCCGAATTCTTTGAGACGATATATCACATAAGCTGCTCCCTCCACATCCTTTTCCTGAACAATCTTGGGATAATCCGCTTCGGAGGCATCCATTTTGAAGAAAGGCTTATTCACCAAACGCCCCAGTATATAGTCTGTATCATGTAATACATCTTTCTTGTAGACCCTGGCGCTTGGAGATGCAAAGGCTAAACCACAGGTATTATCCGAGGGGTCATTGACCCACACGGAAGCTACGGCCACTCGTTTCCTTGCCATGAGCAAGGTGAGGAATTTCTCACAATTCTCATGTAAATCCAAGGAAGACCCTACGGCTAGGGACAACTCATACAAGAGAGAGATGTCCTGAATGATTTTACTCTTATCAAGCATACTACTACTTAAATAAGCTTCGATTCATTTTGTTTATGCACCCGTATTTATCCGGGTATATTATTGAAAACACCGACAACCAATGTCTTATTGAAAAAGACCAGATAGTCATTCCCATACGAGGATATTTCACCTAGGCTCAATACACCCTCTGAAACGATTCCCTTATTGGAATGATCCAATGTTTCCCTGATGGCTCCTAGCTCATCCGTAAAATTGTCTTCCAAGAACAATGTCCTTGAAATACAATCGACGACCAATGCTTCAGTCAGTGTTCCTGGATTGTGCTCTGTTGCCTGTTCAACTGCAGAATGTGCTGCAGAAACGAGATGCTCATTCACACCTTTCATGATATAGAGAACAGTATTCTCCGGAACATCACCCACACAAATCAGTTCACCGTTCTCTCCCTTAAAGAGAGGGTCCCGAACCACTTCTTCCTGCCCTTCCTTGAACATTCCAAAAGGATATCCCTTGGCTATATCAAAAAAGTTATCATCATTGATTTCTTGACCAGAATCCTCTTTGATGTATTCCTTATACACCTCAAAGGCATTTTGCCAATTCAACTCAAAAATGGTGTTCTGATCTGTTTTCGTCGCAACAAAAGGACCCGCAATTTTTTGCCATCCGTGTTTAACACCTAAACCTGCACTCATATTCGTGATACAGATGATAGCAGCATCTTCGAAGAAACCCTCATTATTGAATAAACAGGGTTGCTGTTTTAAGCTGAGGCTTCCTGCGCCCCCACCTATGAAACCAAGATCATTACCGAAATGGTTGTGTAGGTACTCCAAACAACCAGAGATATTGGTTGTCAAACCATCCACGAATAAAAATGCAGCTGGTTTCACATTCCTATCAAATGTACTCAGGACATCCGGCAGATTGAATTGTCCACTACTGACATGCTTCATGAGAACAGGAGGAAACAAGGTTGGTATTTTCTTGATGATGCAACCTGTCTTGTAGGTATTCATCTCATGGATGATACTCGGAAAAACACCTCCGAAAAAGTGAATGTCCAATTCATCCAAGGCTTTGACCAATGATGGGTAGTCAATGGTCGTTTCCTCGCCAAATGCGAGGAAAATAGCATCATTTTTTTGGGGGTTGAGGGTTTTAACGTCACCTACTATGTCTTCTAATTGGTGTGCTTCACAATACATAGCTTGATTGACTTTTTTATTAATTACGGAAATATAGACGCTTTGTTCCTATTATTTATGATTTTATACGATTATCATTCCAATATTTGTAATTTGACGAATTATCGTGACAATCATAAATTCATCTCAAAACCATGTTTGGTACAAAAGGACTACAATTATCTTTTATTTGTTCTACAATCTTCTTCTTGGTCATCCAATTGTGGGCTTGTAAGCCCCAACAGATTAACCACCCCGTAGAACTGGACAAGGAAGCATTGGCATTCTCAAAAAGTGTTGTACAAACATATTTTGATAAGGATTGTGATACATACTATGGAATGCTGAGCCCAGAATTGTTTGCATTGGATGGCGACGGGCTCATCAGTAAGGAATCCCTTGCAGACCGTTATTGCAGCAATGTCGAAAAAGCAATCAGGGATAATGAGAAAAACTTCACTGATTACATCAAGGATTTTGAATTAGAAGTAATCGACATTCCAACCCTTGAGAACAAGTATAATATGAAAATGCCTGACTACTACTCAGCTGACCCATCGGATTTCCTATTCAGTGGAAGCAAAAGGAGAGTAGAGTCAAGCTCCATGTATATATGGGATGATATGTTCCTATTCCTTGTGAGAAAGGAAAATGGCAAATGGGTAGTAAAGGGAGGAATATGAAAGTAAGTGGTTGTTCATTCATTAAGGATGCAATCCTGTACGACTATCCCATCCTTGAAGCCATACAATCCATTCTTCCACTTTGTGATGAATTCATTATAACTGTCGGAGCGTCATCCGACAAGACTATGGAACTCATCCAATCCATTGAACATCCCAAAATCAAAATCATTCCCACAATCTGGGATGAATCATTAAGAAAAGGAGGTAAGGTCCTAGCGGTGGAAACAGATAAGGCCCTGCAACATGTGAGTCCTGATAGTGATTGGATTTTTTATATCCAAGGAGATGAAGTCGTTCATGAGTCGGATTGGGATACCATCCGAAAAGGGATGCAACATCATCTTGAAAATACAAGAGTAGATGGTCTCTTGTTCCAATACCACCATTTTTTCGGCTCCTATGATTATGTAGGCATCTCATCTAATTGGTATCCGCATGAAATCAGAATCATTAGGAATGACAAGACCATATATTCATACGGTGATGCACAAGGATTCAGAAAAGGAACTGATGAAAAATTGAATGTAGTACCCATTCCTGCACATATTTATCATTATGGTTGGGTAAAGGACCCCAGAACCATGCAAAAAAAGAGGGAGAACTTCAGTAAGTATTGGTATGATGATGAATGGATAGAAAAAAACATGGTTCCCATTGACGCCTTTGATTATGGAAGTGTAGTTCATAAAATGGATAAGTTCAAAGGGACACATCCATTGGTCATGAAAGATAGAATCCAACAGAAAAATTGGCAATTCGAATCTGATCTCTCATTTGAACGTACACCCATCAAGGAAAAAGCCAAATCATTCCTAAAACATTACCTGGGAATGGACTTTTCATATAAGAATTATAAAATCATCAAACCTTAGTCATGTCTCATCATCATCAAGGTGAATTACGGGGGATTCCACCAGCAGAAGTGGATATCTCACCTGCACTCATCCAACAACTTCTGAGGGAGCAATTCCCTGAACATGCTGAGAAAGATATTTGGTACCTAAGCGCTGGCTGGGACAATGATATGTATAGGGTAGGGAATGAATTAATGGTCAGGATTCCAAGAAGATTCATAGCCGTTGAACTCATTGAGAATGAACAAAGATACCTCCCTTTATTGCGCTCCCGAATTGATTCCCGAATCAATATGCCTGTCCCAATATCCAATGGGCAACCCAGTGACATATTCCCATGGCCCTGGACCATCCTCAAATGGCAAGAAGGAAAGATGGCTTTCCAATCGGCTCCACTGTCGAACCAGATCGAACCTCTTGCCGATTTCCTCCAACAACTACACCAACCCGCTCCGCCCGATGTACCGCAAAGCGAGGTAAGGGGTATTCCATTAAAAGAACGGGAAGCATCATACTCACAACAATTGGATCTCCTCAAAAAATCATCGAATCTCATCACTCCGAACGTCACTAAGATTTGGAATGAGGCTGTCAATACGAAAGTTCCGAAAGAGAGAAAATGGATGCATGGAGATTTGCATCCTAGGAATGTATTGGTTCATCAGGGAAGAATCAATGCCCTGATAGATTGGGGAGACCTGAATGCAGGTGATGTAGCAACCGACTTATCATGTGTCTGGATGCTGTTCGAACAACAAGAGGATAGGAAAAGATTCTTCGATTACTATACAACGGACAAAGCTACCATCAAAAGGGCTTTGGGCTGGGCCATTGTCTTTGGAGCCATATTCCTAGAAGTCGGATTAGGCAACAGACCAGAATATCATCAAGTAGGAAAGCAGACACTGGAAAGGGTACATGCAGATTATGGAATCTTTTGACAACACTATGATTCCCCTCTTGTTCGTATATTAATTTTATAAGGAAATCCGATTCCAATGAAGACATTATCCGTTCCATACTTTTATATCATTATTATATCTCTAATCGCTTGCCAGAGTACTTCTGACCATGATTCACCAGCAATGAAAGATTCCATCAACATCCATCCTGAAATTACTATTGACGAAATAAGGACATCCTTGGAAAACAAGGAATATTCCATTAGTCAATTGACCCAGTTCTACCTCAATAGAATTGAGGCCATAGACAAGAATGGCCCAAAATTGAATGCGGTACTCACCATTAATCCTGATGCGATGACCATTGCCCAACAATTGGATGAAGAAATGGAACAAGGACAAATAAGAGGACCACTACACGGCATTCCAGTGCTACTCAAGGATAACATTGACACCCATGATAAGATGCCCTGTACTGCAGGAGCGATTCCCATGAAAAATTCATTCCCTCTAAAAGACAGCCCCTTGGCTTCACAACTAAGGGATGCAGGAGCTGTCATATTAGGCAAAACCAATCTCAGTGAATGGGCCAATTTCCATTCTAGTTTCTCATCCAGTGGTTGGAGTGGTTTGGGAGGACAAACGAATAATCCATACGAGTTAAGCCGGAATCCTTGTGGTTCCTCTGCAGGCTCAGGAGTTGCTGTATCAGCGAATCTTTGTGTCATAGCCATTGGAACAGAAACCAATGGTTCCATTGTCTGTCCATCCAATAACAATGGTATTGTAGGAATCAAACCAACGGTAGGACTTATCAGTCGAAGTGGTATCATACCCATATCATTCACCCAGGATACCGGCGGCCCCATGAGTAGAACAGTCACGGATGCAGCTATCTGTTTGGGTACATTGACCCAAGAAGACCCTAACGATACCAAGACTACACAAGAGGGTAGGAAACCACAAAAGGACTACACCCCGAACCCTGCTGTGAAGGACCTGAGTGGAAAAAGGATAGGATATTTCAAAAAGCCACTGAACGGGAATGTGAGAATGACCCAAATCATGGACCAAACAGTCAAGGATTTTGAAGCACTGGGCGCAACCATTATTGAGATTGACCATATCATGGATGATGATGTAGGGAACAAGTCATATGAGGTGTTATTATATGAATTCAAGGATGGTCTGAATAAATATTTTGAATCACTTGGCGAAAATGGAGCAGTAAAGAGTTTGGAAGATCTGATAGAACAAACCTTTTCAGATGATACGGAAATGCAGTATTTCGACCATGAATTACTAAAGATTTCGCAATCCAAGGGAGATTTGAATGATAAGGAATATCAGGAAGCATTGGCATTTATTATGAATAAAAGCCGAAAAGAGGGTATTGATAAAGTAATGAATGAACATAATCTGGATGCCATCATTACTCCTACCGGAAGTCCGGCCTGGAAAACAGACCTTACGAATGGAGACAACTTCGGTGGTATATTCAGTTCTTCACCTGCTGCCATTTCAGGTTATCCGAGTATTACACTCCCGATGGGACAGATGGATGGTTTACCCGTGAATGTATCCATATTCGGTAGGGCCTGGACAGAAGCAGAATTGATTCAGATTGCATATTGTTACGAACAAAAGACCCAACATCGATTCAGCCCAACGTATAAGCCGTAATGGGATTATTGGATTCTGATAAACAACAAAGGCGGCTCTAAAAGAGCCGCCTTTGTAATGCAATATGGGAATATTTCCAATTAAAGGAAATCCACCTTACCAGTGTCAAGGTTGTAGTAAGCAGGGAAGATTTTCACTCCACCAGACTCAACACCATTTTTGATGATAGCTGATCTATTCATTAAATCATCGGCTGTCATCTGTGCATTCTTTCTTACTACATCATTCACTTCCGCACCTGAGCCACAAGCAGAAATGGCTGGGGTGATATGCGATAGTAAATGATTGATATTATAACCGTTGTCACCACCATTGATTGCAGCAGTAACGGCACCACAACTCTGGTGACCCAATACTACGATAGCTTTTGTTCCGCAATGAGCCACAGCATATTCAATACTTCCGATAGAAGAACTATTGGCTACATTACCGGCTACACGAACCACAAACAACTCACCCAATCCTGTATCGAATGCCAATTCAGGCACCACACGACTGTCAGCACAACTTAAAATGATAGCATAAGGCGCTTGTCCTCCAACAAGGGATTCTCTCCTACTACTATCCTGTAATTTACCATCTAGATGGTCTTTCACGAATCTGGCATTTCCTGCCTTGAGTCTTTCGATTACTTCCTCTACTGTCATAATGATTTATTGTATAATGAGATGGAAAATGGTTAGGAATAACCTTACTAAAAATGCTAAAATAACGTAAGAATCAAAAAGTAAGCAATAAAACAACATCCTGATTTATTGTTTCAGACTAATATTACCTAACAGTGGATTCCCAAAAAGAAAAATTTACAAATCATATTGATTAGCGTTGTAAACATTTTTTATAAATTACGAGTCATACGATATTCTTAGTCTCTTTTTTGAACAAAATAAAACATACCCCTATTCCATTAACGTAGAGTAATATCAATGTTATACTACCCAAACATACCAACAAGAATTGACTCTTATTGGTATTGTATATGGATATCAAAATCATTGATATCCTTTGGCGAATAACAAGTTGTCCAAAAGGAAAGAAAAGAAGACAACAAATCAGGTATCAGTAGATGGTGATTGATAATGATATAACGCTTTTAACTTACTATTATGAAAAAATTATTAGGACTGGATTTTTCTAATATCCAAGGCGATTTACTTGGAGGTCTTACGGCAGGTATCGTAGCATTGCCACTCGCCCTTGCTTTCGGTTTGCAGTCAGGTATGGGAGCGGACGCAGGTTTGTACGGTGCTATTTTCATTAGTTTCTTTGCTGCATTATTCGGTGGTACCAATACCCAGATTTCTGGTCCTACTGCTCCGATGACAGCAGTCAGTATGCTGGTAATCGCAGGTATCATAGCTGCAAATGAGGGTAGCCTTGAAAAAGCCATTCCTGCTATTCTGATGGTATTCATACTAGCAGGTTTGTTCCAAATCCTATTCGGAATACTCCGATTGGGTCAGTACATACGATATATCCCCTATCCTGTGGTATCAGGTTTTATGACAGGAATTGGTGTCATCATCATTATCACACAATTCCTTCCCATGGTAGGTTATTACCCAAAGGAGGATACTGATTTTGTGGCCGAATTTAAGCCACAAGCAGAAGAAATCATCCTTGACCGTATTCTGAAAGAGGAAGCCAAAGAAGGCATATTGGTTTTGGAATCATTCGAGGAAACAGTCGTAAGAGCTGAAAAAATATCTGAGGAGGATATCATGAGGGAAGCCAAGTCATTGGCAGGAGGGGCTTCCGCAGGAGTTAATGGTTCCTTGAGAGTAATGGGCCGAGCTATCAAAAACACAGATAAGACTGCATTGATTCTCTGTCTCATCACCATATTCATCATATATGGATTCAAACGGATTACCAAGACCATTCCGAGTACATTGGTTGCCCTATTATTGGTAACACTTGGGGCCTATTTTCTGGCTCCGGGATATCGAACCATCGGAGACATCCCCAGTGGACTTCCAATGCCTAAAATGGAAATCTTTACCAGTTTTAGTTTTATGCAGGTAATACCCTATATATTCATGGCATTGTCCCTTGCTGCATTGGGTGCCATAGATTCACTATTGACCTCCATTGTTGCGGATAATATGACCAAGACCAAACACAATCCGAATAAGGAATTAATCGGACAGGGTATCGGAAATACCATTGCGGCAATATTCGGGGGTATCCCGGGTGCAGGAGCAACCATCAGAACCGTAGTGAACATTGATTCGGGAGGTAAAACCAAATTATCTGGAATGATTGCGGGTTTACTATTATTGGTCATCCTATTGGTATTGGGACCTTTGGCATCCTTGATTCCCGCAGCTGTCCTTGCCGGAATCCTGATTACTGTCGGTATAGGTGTAATGGATTATAAAGGACTCAAGCACATCAGACAATTGCCGATGAGTGAGGTAGCCGTCATGCTCATTGTTCTTTTGATTACCGTATTTTATGATTTGATTGCGGCTGTAGCTATCGGTATGGTACTGGCATCGATTCTATTCATGAAGAAGATTGCAGATTTCATTGACCATAGAACCAAGACTGCACCCCTTGAGGAATTCTCCTTAGAAATTCCTTGGTCTGATGAGGGGGATACCATGGCCAAGTTTGGAAAGAAAGTATACATCAAACACTTGGATGGACCATTATTCTTTGGTTTTGCATCTCGTTTCCAGGATATGATTAAGGCATTACCCAATTTGAAAATTGTTATCATACGAATGGACCGTGTACCTTATGTGGACCAATCCGGTTTATATGCCATGGAGGATGCTGTGATGTATTTACAAGGTCAGGGAATCAAGGTAGTGTTCACGGATGTACACGGACAACCAAAGGATATGCTAGAGACATTCAAAATAATTCCGGAATTAGTGGATGAAAAATACTGCTTTAAGGATTTTGCAGCTTGCTCCCAGTGGTTGGAAACAGAACTCAAGAGTTCTAATGCAGCTTAAGTATCATTTATGGAATGATACAATGGTTTCAAAATGGCATTCGACTTCATCGAATGCCATTTTGCTTTGGACGGGATTATCATTAATTTCATGTAGCCCTTTCAGGAATTAATTACCCCTTTTCCATTGTTCTGATATAACATTACAATTCAATCTTTTATCGAATTAGAACCATTTAAGTGAGAAATATTTATTTGATTCTTATCATCTGTATCATGGCTTGCCAGCAACATCCTGCTGCTGATTATTCCTCCTATCTACCAACCAGCCAATTCAAAATAAGGGGCGATTTCAATGGTGACGGCAATGAGGACATTCTCTATCAGGACAACATTGATGGTAAAGGAATATCCATTGATAGTTTCCCTTCACATCATGAACATGATATTGATTTGATTTATGAGTTCTTCAACCAACAATCCTCTAATGTGACCCTAACACTTCTGGGAGAAAAAGGAACGGATACCCTCAAATTGGGCATCGGATTGGGCTTGAATTATCTGAATAACCTTGGGGATTTGAATGGAGACGGACAGGAGGAAATCGCATTGGTGGTGGATTATTGTGATTACAGTTCTGTGAATAGTTGCCAGATATATTCCCTATGTGGGAATCGATGGGAGGAATTGTTTTCATTTGGCATTCATGAGAATGCTTTCTATTATGATGATGAGGATGACTTTCTTGAACATGAGATACCACAATTCCTAGAGCAGAAAGGCAACAAATGGTTTTTCAAGGATTATTATGATGATGTTCTTGAAGAAGTCGAAATGCAAAGACTCATCATTCCTGATTGTTCATAAAATGATGATTGGAAACATTCGTACACCCCAATTGATACAAAAAGTGATAGAAACTAAAGTTTCTATCACTTTTTGTATGCCAAGTCATCACTTTGTTCGCAAAGTATTGATAGTTAGTAATTTATTGATAAAAACCATTCATTTCAGGAACTGTAAACCATATGGTTCGGTTTTGATAGTATACAACCCAAACAACTTCCCATCTGACATTTTCTGATTGTTTTTCAACTAGCTAGTTAATTCTGAATACACTATCTGGCTTATCAGCCAGATAGCAACCATTGTGTATCAACAACCAATGGATAAGCACCAAAAAATTGCAACAAAACAAAACATTTTGTATTAAACAATTTGTTTCATTAATCAAATTGTTGTATATTTGTAATGTGGGACTACAACATATACATACTATTTAAAATCTATTAATGTCCAAGAGAATGAATCATACTAACATCCATAACGAGGTGAACAAAGCATTTCCTGTATTACACAAAGGAATGAATAAGGGATACGAATATACCCGCCAATACAATCCTGAATTGGCTGATCTGATCCGTCAGATGTTCCTTATCTTCATGAAGCCCCTAACAGCTTTGAGGGCGAAACTCTATCGGATTTTCCTGAAGCCATTCAAGAAAGTGGAGAACAGTAGGATTCCCGTATTCAGGCTCTTGGTTATTGGTATTGGATTCTTCCTTTTTTCCCAGAAAGACATCTCATTTTCAGTCAATATGAGTAATTCGGGAAGTATGATAACCCAATCATCCGAAACGGAAATATTCGACCTGAATAAGGAGGACGGACTCAGTATGATAGAAGACGACGACGATGTCCCCAAAGCAGTGGGAACCAGTCTCAGCCAACCCAGTGACTATGCTCCTGTCAATGTCAAACAATTGGAAGATAGATATTCACCAAAGGAATACATCAACAGATTCAAGGGCGTAGCCATTTCGGAAATGAAAAAATTCGGTATTCCAGCCAGTATCACACTGGCTCAAGGACTCGTTGAGAGTAGGGCAGGAAACAGTAAGTTAGCTGTACAAAACAACAATCATTTCGGTATCAAATGTTTCAGTAAGAAATGTGGAAAGGGGCATTGTACGAATCACTTTGATGATAACCACAAGGATTTCTTCCGTAAGTACGATTCCGTTTGGGAATCTTTCCGTGACCATTCCAAAATCCTACAAAAGGATCGTTATAAGAAGTTGAAAAAGCACGGTAGGGACTATAAGAAATGGGCCAAAGGACTCAAGCAGGCAGGGTATGCCACAGATAAGCGATATGATAAGAAGTTGATTGCTACAATCCAGAAATACAAACTATATGAATATGATAAATAAAACACATGAGGACTTGCGGCTTTGCCGCAAGTCCTCATGTAAGGAGAAAACCAAAACGTGCGCATTGGGACTTTAAATCCCAATGCGCTTTTTTATGCCTTGGGTTGAACAATGACAACTCTTTTAGTGATATCATCAATCTGAACGAGATAGATTCCGGATGGAATATCATTCAGATTGATTTCCTTGGTTTCATTAGCATTCAAATCAAATCGGATAATTTGTTCTCCGATTGAATTATAAAGTACAAGATTCTTCAAATGATTATCAGATTGGTTTCTTATGGAAAATCGTCCATCATTCGGATTCGGGAATATCTGAATATCCTCATCTTTCAGTTGATTGACTAAGGTTGTGCTTCTTTCAGTATTATCATAAAGTTCAAGAATTCTCTTGGCACTTAACCCACAATCATACATCCTGAATTCATCCATCGCCCCATGAAAGTGATCAGAGGAATCATTCGTTCCATTATTCAAATATCTGGCGCCGATTCTAAAATTATACTCATTGACCAAATCATGCTTGTTATCCTTATGAATGGTAGTTTCCAATACGCCATTGACATACATACTATATTCCAAATCGGACCTGACAATGACGATATGATACCATTCCCCAAGTTCGGAAACGAATGAGGATATGAACTGTTGTCCTGTTTGATAACTCCACATTTCATCATTACTCCCAAAGGCATCCCTGTAATAGAACCTGTTAGAATTAGAACTTACCTGAGCATTACCAAAGATTTGTGCCCCATAGCGCATTGAAGTATCTCCCCACCTTTCTTTTCCAAAGAATTGGTAGTTGCCATAACTGTATTGCTTGTACCAAAATGAGACTGTAAAATCGGATAAACCCAAGTTGAAATCATCACTGGAGCTCTCTATAAAATCATCAATCCCATCAAATTCATAGGCGCTATCGGGATTTCCGAATCGATCTGAGGTCAGTTGGATGTCACCATGTGCAATACCATTGTTTTCATTACCACTGACATCAAGGGCATTCCCATCAAATGGATAATATACAATAGCACACTCCTCTGTTTGCGCAGAAGCAAATCCCAGTATCCAACATAAAAGAAAGACTAAGTTGTATTTCATTGTATTATATTTCCTTTCAAATTACTAATAATATCCGATATCTGCTGTTAAGGCAATTTGGCTTTTCATAAAGGAACCTGAGCCAAATCCTACTTCTTTTCCTTTCTCATTGACGATGGTAGCCTCTGCCAACCATAGGTTCTTGGATTGGAATTTCAATTGGCCCGTAGCAATCAACTGGCCGGATGTAACAGGTCTAAGAAAGTGGATATTGAATGAGGAGGTCAGTACGAACACTTCCTCAACGACTGAGTTGGCTGCAAAGAAAGCCACATCATCCAACAACTTAAAATACACGGAGCCATGTAGGGCATTCAAGGCATGGAAATAATTCGAATCCGTTTGGTAGGAGATGGTTGCCTTACCCTCTCCAACCTCCAATTGAATACTTGGATACATCAGTTTATTGACTTTGGATTCATGGTACATTCGTTCCAACTTACGAAAATGGGTACTTGTCATCGGTCAGTATTTTGAATGGGAATTAATGAATGCAAGTCCGATTTCCTCCGACCAATATGTCCCCTTGGATGGCTGTACGAATCCTACATGACCTCCATACTTGGGGGTCATCATCTGAACGAATTCATTCTGATTGACTTCCTCATGCGGATAGCATAAATCGGAAAGGAATGGATCATCCAAAGCATTCACCAATAGGGTAGGTACTCGAATATCAGGTATGAATTGTGCGCTACTACATTGGGTGTAATAATCCTCGGCGTCCTTGAATCCTCCAATCGGGCCTGTGAATACATCATCAAAATCGTAAAGGGTCTTGACTCTTTCCAATTTCTCATCCGTATAAATATCAGGGAACTGTTCGGCTTTTAATTTCACTTTCTTCCTTAGTGAATGTAGGAAACGGAACTCATAAATGAAGTTAGAATAATGCTTGATTTTTTGTGAACAGGAAGACAGGTGTGTAGGTACGGAAAACACTGCGATAGAACGGATTTTATCCAAAATCCGTTCTCCTTTCTGTCCTCCATATACAAGGGACAGATTACCCCCCAATGAAAAACCCAAAATGGCCATTTCATCATAATCCTTTTCAACATGCTGGACAACGGTTTCCAAATCATCAGTAGCTCCACTGTGGTAGACCCTTATTTGGCGGTTCATTTCCCCGCTGCATGTCCTGTAATTCATTGCAGCTACATCCCAACCATTCTGGAAAAGATGATGTGCCAAGGCCAGGATATATTTAGCATGCGCACTACCCTCCAAACCATGGCACAACACAGCCACCCTTTGATGACCATTCCGCAAGCGGTCCACATCAAGAAAATCATTATCAAGGGTAGAAATCCTTTCTCTTTGATAAGGGACATCATAAGTCTGCCTGAATAGGGTAGTAAAAACCGTATTCAGGTGACCACTTCTGAACAAGAAACTAGGTTGGTATTCCGGAAACTGGAAGTTATCTTTTTTTGCCATAACTTATAATTGGTGCAAATGTAACCATTATAAGCCAAGCTTGTTTTGAATGGATTACCAACCACCAACACCGCCGCCACCAGAACCACCAGAAAATCCACCTCCTCCAGCAAAACCACCACCAGCAGCTCCTGTATCAGACGGAGAAACGGCGGAGTAAGCATACTGACGTGAAAAATCGTTGAAGAATATTTGGGTATACAATATGGAATTCATATCCACTCCATTGGCCCATTCCATATCATAGGTTGACTTTTCCAAAACATCCCTGAATTGGTTGGACCATAATTCGGATACTCCTAATGCATAGGCATAAGGCAAAAATGATTCGAAATGTGCCGTCGTTCTTTCTGGTCTTCGACCATCATCATCAAATTTTCCAACCAATCCCAAATAATTCTTGAATCCCTTAATCCTTGATTTGAGTTCCAGTCTTTCGACAGTCGGTTGCTGAATGAGATAGATATATAGGAATAGGCCAACGAGTGAAACAATGATGAATCCTACTATTGCAATGATATTCAACCCATTCGTATAAGTACTATTCTCCATAGCTATCATGGCTGCTATCACAGCAAACAATGAAATCAGCATGGGTGCCCAGACGAATTTGAGATTATGTCCCTCCATGATGAAATCATTGTATTGATTAGAGAGGGATTTTTTGAATGCCGCCAATGCTAATTTCACATCAGAATTGTACTTACCATTAATAACGATTTCATTACTGTTCTCGAACAATTTAGAATGCAATTGATATTCCTCGTCCGGTAAATGGGCATCTGCCTTTTGGGTTTCAACCAATTTGAATTCCTTTTCTTCTCCCTCAACATTTTGAATCTTCAGGTAACCTTTGGTAGCCAAGGAAATGATAGAAGCGGTGTAGCTTCGAGTTATATCCTTACTACTGGTATGGATATAACTGACAGAAGCGGGCGACAAGTCATTCGGAGATTCATAAATCATTCCTGATGGTGGTACTTTTGGGTCTTGTCCGTATTTCCACCAAGTATATACATAATATGGTACCAGTACAATCATTCCCAAAAGAATACATAATATCGTTCCGTATTGGGATAACCAACTCGGTGGGTCCACCACTCCTTTTTCAAAGGAAATATCAATGGTCATTCCTTCATTAGGAGATAATAACCTTTTTAGATTGAGCGTATAATTATTCCCTACATCTGTCATGGTGTAGGTTTCATTGGTAGCCCCCATTGCACCTACATACACTGTTTGTTCAGATAGGGGAGCATCATTAGGCAAGAATAACTTAACAGATGAATCATCTATAAAAAATGGAATATCTGTCCTGATGACATCCCATATCAAGAAGTCATATGTATCTGCGGATTCTATCTGATTGGGTATCTGATAGTGAATCATGTAAGTATGCACTCCCTTTTCAAGAAACACATCAGCATCGCCAATCCGAATGATTTGGTCTTTCCCTTTACCTATGATATTATAAGGTTCCTCTTGGTCATCACGAGTAATTTCCAAGATATCGTACCTCATATTAATAGTGCCCGTTTTGAGTTCTCGTTTAGTTGGAATCGAGCGGGTTATCCCTCTTTTGATGAGTCCGTTTCCTGTAACATCCACCTTAATGAATTCCCTGATTTCTATAGAACGGTCCTCTTTAATGATAAGGATAACATCATAATCAAGTATACGATCCTGTTGAGCGGATAAGATAGAGGACATACATACCAGAATCAGTATAATGCAATTGGTGATGAATTTCATGTGTATGGTGTGGTTTTCTTGCAATTCTTTGGAATATACTAAGTAAACCATCAATAATGATGGTAAAATCGGATGAATTCCTGATGATTCTCGTCCAACTATGTAGAATCATCCTGATATCTTGACGAATTGTATCAGTACGGACAATCATTCATTTAACCAAGATGAATGTATCTTGTTGTAGAAATGTAGGTTTCGCCTACATTATTATGAATCATAAAATTTGTAGTTCTAGAATGAGAATCATCAACTTTATATTATTCGGCAGCATTCTTTTATTGAGCTGTCAATCACCAAAAGAAAATCCTGAAATGGAAGAATCTAAATCCAATGAGTCAACTGAGGTCAGCACTCCCAGTTTGAAAAGTATCCTAGATGAGAAAAAGGCAGCTTTCAATGAAAGAGCTGATGAGGATGTCAAAAAACTATATGCCCAGGGAATAGAGGAAGTAGCATCTAGTGGCATTACGGATGATGCCGAACAAAAAGGAGATAAGGCACACGATTTCACATTGAAGAATGCGAAAGGAGAGGACATACAACTGAGTGAATTATTAAAGGATGGCCCTGTGGTCCTCACTTGGTATAGGGGAGGTTGGTGTCCTTATTGTAATCTTACCCTGGCCCGTTATCAGGAGGAACTTCCCCGATTCAAGGAATTCGGGGCACAACTTGTGGCATTAACTCCAGAATTACCGGATAAATCCTTGAACACAAAAGAAAAGAACGAATTGGAGTTCGAGGTTCTGAGTGATGTCGGACATCAAGTAGCCCGTAAATATGGTGTGGTTTATAAACTCATGCAGGGCGTAGCGGATCGTTACCAATCAGGATTCGGAATGCATGAATACAATGGTGACGAAAGCAATGAATTACCTCTTGCAGCTACCTACGTCATAGATACAGATGGTATCATACAATATGCTTTCCTTGATGCTGATTACCGCAACAGGGCAGAGCCGGAGGATATTCTCAATGCACTGAAAGAATTGAATAAGTAGAATTCCCTACCAAGAAAACACTTGCAATTGGTCATTGTTATTCGTGACAATGACCAATTCCTTATCAGGTGTTTTCAGACTGACCATATCCTTTACATCATTTGGGATATAGAAGCCACTCTCTGCTACATCCATGACCTCAAATTCGTGGTCAGGTGTACCCAAGAGAATACAACCAATGGAAGCATCCGCACGTGAGGTTTCCACCTCTGTCTGGTACATATTGCCTCCTAGGATATAATCGGGTATTCCATCCTTATTCACATCTTTTTCCAAAATGGCATTCACGGGAGCCATCTGTGCCGCTCTGGGTAGGATTTTGATATGGAATGAATTTCCATCCCGTTCCAAGATGATGCTTTCGAACAGGTGGGCCTCATAGTGTAACTTGTCATTCATTCCCTCTCCCAATATGGTATTCAAATCCGAATTGGCGAATTCCTCGAATGTAGGAAACTTATCCTTGATGAAAGGCATTTGTTCTGATGAACATTCCCTTCCTCGAACAGGGACAAGTGACTCTTTGTATTCTTTGGCCAATACGACATCAAAGGAACCATTGGCATCATAATCGCCACAAAAAACATGGAATGGTTTATCTATTGATGTTTCGAATTTGTGATTCAATCCAACATTCCCAATCATGAAATCAGTATCACCATCCTGGTCGTAATCCGTAGGAATGATTTCATTCCACCAACCACGGGTTTGGGTCAGTCCGTAATCCTCTGTGGCATTCACTAATATTCCATTATCATTCCTAAAAATAGTAATGGGCATCCATTCTCCCACGAGGATTAGATCATCATCATTATCACCATCAATATCATTCCATAAAGAATGGGTAACCATACCTACTAAGGTAAGTCCTTGTTGTTGGCTGAAAGCTGCATCCTGAAAATTACCATTATTATTCAATAACAAATAACTTGGAGTAGGATAAGGGTAGTGGTCAGGAAAGATACGTCCACCTACGAATAGGTCAATATCACCATCCTTATCAAAATCATTAGCAGAAACATGTTGGCAGGAAGACAACATGGAGGGCAGGGCACTTGATGCTAGGGTAAACTGTCCAGCACCATCATTCTCATATAATCTATCCTGATAATTCCCGGCTTTGGGGATAAATGCAGCACCACCGCTTGTAATGAACAAATCCAAGTCTCCATCTCCATCAGCATCAAAAAAGACAGAACCCAAATCTTCATATACGGCATCTTTCTCCAATTGGGGTTGGTCAGAGACAGAGAAAGTACCATCCGTATTCTGGAAGTATAACTTACCCGCTTGTCCTGCGGCACCTCCTACATAAAAGTCTTCCAATCCATCGCCATTGGCATCACCCTTTGAGACGAAAGGACCATTATGTGATTGTTTATGGGGTAATAATACCTGTACCTTATAATCCTCACTGACGTTTTCCACATGTTTGAAATTAGGTTGTAATAACCCATTAGCATTTGTAAAAAGTGTCTGGGATGATTGTGTGGATAATGTAGGTTCCTTGGATGTTCGATAATCTACTTTCAGGGTTTGGTTCGCCTTGATATCCTCAAAAATATTATACTTTCCATCACTCCAAGTCACCTTAATACTTTCGACCCCATCTGCATTACCAATACCTATGATTGGGGTCATACTACTTCCGGAGAAATAACCCCTAGTATGTAAGATTTCAGTAAACTGGATCGTTCCATCCTTAGCTAGTACCTCTACCTTAGCATTCTGGGGCAAGTATCCTTCCAGTTTGAGTTTGATATGATGATTGGTGGATTGATTTTCATAAATAAATGGTTTCGAATCCTGATTATGGGTGATGATATCCCAATCCCCATCATTGTCTAAATCCGCCATGGCGGCACCATTGGAAAAGCCATCTGTAGCTAAGCCCCATTTACTAGATACATCCTCGAATTCCAGATTCCCCTTATTCCTAAAACAATAATTCGGAATGGGAACGGATGGAATGACTGACATGGTTTCTTCCAAAGTCAGCCTGCGACCCAGTTCCTGACTTTTCAATTCCAACTTATCCTTATAATCCCTATTCGTAACATCGTACTTGATACCATTGGTTACATATACATCTTTCCAACCATCATTATCCAAATCAGCCATGAGGCAAGCCCAACTCCAATCCGTCTTATCCAAGTTACACATCTGGGATACTTCGGAGAACTTACCCCTTCCATTATTGAGCTGGACCATATTATGCATGTATTGGAAATTGTATCCCATATTATTCATGGCATCGAATTTCTTGGCATCAATCATGGCCATGGTAATCTTACTCCTCTTGTGGTCATCGGGAGCCATATCCAGTATCATCATATCTGACTGACCATCATTATTGATATCTGCCACATCAACTCCCATACTATAAAATGTGGTATGGGAAAACCATTCGGAGGTCGCCTCAGAAAAGGTTCCATCCCTATTATTCTTGTAGGCATAATCAGGAGAATTGAAATCATTCCCTACAAAAATATCCGTCCAACCGTCCCCATCCAGATCCGCTGTAACCAATCCCAGACCGAAACCAAGGTCATTCCTAATTCCCGCCTTATCCGTTACGTTAACGAATGTCCCATTCTGGTTTTCATACAGGTGATCCCTTGCTTGGTACTTTGTACCCATTTCGTCAGCGTAGACAACCTCAAGGTCATATATTAAACTCGTCAGGGAAAAATCAACTGGTGTATTCATGACATACACATCCAAATCACCATCCCTATCATAATCGAAAAAGCTACAATTGGTAGAATTGAAAGCATCGGCCAATCCTAATTCCAGTCCTTTTTCTGTAAAGGTCATGTCCCCATTATTCACATAGAGTAGGTTGGCTTTTTGGTCAGGTTCCCATCCAGAGCGACAGACGTATATATCCTGGAATCCATCCCCATTAACATCTGCCATGGCGACTCCTGTCTTGAATCCCAAAGAACCCTGGACACCCGCGGACTCAGTGATATCCTCGAATTGAAATCCTCCCTTATTGAGGTAAAGTTTATTAGAACCGAGATTGCTATTGAAATAGATATCAACCCATCCATCATTATTAATATCACCTACAGCTACTCCTGCTCCTGCATACAAGTGCATGAATGTGAAATAATTAATTTCATTTGTTTCGTTAATGTCATTGGAGAAACTGATATTCGTTTCATCTTCTGTTAACAATCTAAATGATTGATTGGACTTGTTGGCCGTATTACTATTGGAATCTAGGCAAGAGCTAAAAACCAATATCAAGAATATCAATACAAAATGTATTTTTTTGATAGACATCAGAATTATTTTGTGGAGATGTAACATCTCCTATTTTCTCTTGTTAAGGCTAGTTTAAATTACAAAAAGTAAAAGGATTAATACTTTTTGGGGGCATAAAAATTTATAAAAAATGATCTATCCACACCCGAAAGGAAGATAGACCATCATGGTTTTTCATTTGACCTTTACAAAAAGGAACGCCCTCTTTTGGGCGTCCCCATAAAACTCACTCACTTAATTAAAATATTCTTTATCATTCCACAACACTAAGTTTCAGACTGGAATTGGCTTGACCATCATTAAGATGAATCATATAAATTCCTTTAGAAAGCATGTGTGTTGGGATATCAATGGTTTGTGTTCCTTCTTCGAGATTCACCTCAGATGCCCATACACTTCTACCTGTAGCGTCCATGATTTGGATTTGGACATTCTGTGACTGGAGCATGTGGAATTTGACGGTAGTGGTTTCTCCCTTTACAGCAGGATTAGGGAATACTTGTACATCCGTCCATGCATCGAATTCTACGAATCTGATATCGGTCATATCCGTTGTCCCATCAAAATCCTCTTGGGTCAGCCTATAGTAATTGATACCAGCCAATGGTTTTTCATCCGTATATTCATATTCCTGGATTTCAGCAGTTGTTCCCATTCCATCTACCCATCCGATTCTTTCGAAATCGAAACCATTACTACTTCTTTCGACATGGAATCCCATGTTATTTTCCTCACTGGCTGTTCCCCAGGTCAGGAGTGCATTACGACCATCTTTCTCGGCATTGAAGTAAGTCAATTCAACAGGAAGTACAGAAGCACCTGTATTTACAAAAAACCCAGAGAATCCACCAACAAGTATGGTAATTTCCCATCTGTTCTCACTAGCATTCCAGATGATATCATTATCATTAGGATCAATGACAACCTCATCTCCTGAGTAAGTATTGGGTAAACCAGAACCATCCGCAGAAGAACCGCTTCTCTTGGCTATTCTTAGGTTTGCTATTCCTGTTGCATCACTTGGGTCCGTAGGCAGGTCATCCACACTCATTGGATGATTATTGAAAGCATCGAATTCAGCTTGGGTAAAATATAGGGTCAGGTATCCCTCTGCGGTAGATGCATTCAATTCCGGAGTTATCTGGTAGTGACGTGCCACAAAGGGATTGCCTAAGATGGTAGGTACGGCGGATTCGATCCAAACCTCTGTTTTCACTGTTCCATATACAGGAGATACACCTGTGGGAAATAAGGATGCCAGTAAGGATGTACAATCATCTACGAAGTGTGCATCCCCATATTCGGGAAAGACCCTTTCCACTGCCGCATAATCTGTGGCCAATCCTATATTATTATTAGGCACTCCTTGGAATTCGAATGCTCCCAAATCAATATTGCCATAATTATAGAGCCTGATATTTCCTTGGATATCGAAGTCTTCGTTATTGACGTTCCCTTTTCCTCCATTGATGGCCGGAGAACAAATCTGAACGGTTAAGATACCATTCGCAGCATCCGTAAACATTGGATCCTCCTGAATATTGGTTCCTGTGGTACTGAATGAATCTCCTGCATCCAATGCAGCATCACCTCCTTGCAGGATGGTATGGTTCAGGGTCATATTGGTTCCGTTCGTGAACAGCACCGGGCCTGTCATGCCATTCTCCCAAATGATACTATTGGTGAAAGTAGCCGTAGCTCCATTCGCATTGTACAATACATGTCCAGATGCAGCAGAATTACCATAAAATGTGGTATTGATGAATGTAGGATTAGATGTTCCATTATTATTGTCTCCATATACCACACCACCATTGGCTGAAGCCATGTTATTCTTAAAGACACAATTGATGAATGTAGGGGTACTTGTTCCTCCATTGGCTGCATAGGAATACAATACAGGGCCATTGGGGGCTGCATCAATATCGGAGAATGCGGTATTCAATATATTGATGGTGCTCGTTCCATTGTTATCTGCTACATTAGCTAATAATGCACCTGCAAATCCGGCTGAATTCTGTTGGAATAAAACACCATCGATTCCGAGTAACGCTTCTCCCTCATCAGCGTAATTCATGATGGCACCTCCTGCATGTCCTGCATGGTTACCAACCAAAATCACATCACTGAATATGGGCTGGGACAATGCATTCATCCCGATGGCTGAGTTCAATATGGCTGCACCTCCATTGTGAGGATAGTTGGCTCCATTGGCCTTGCCTCCAGTAATATACAGACCATCCAATCGACTGGATTCATTACATACGCCATCCAACCAAATACCATGATAGGCATTGTTTCCGATGATATCATTTGCAGACTGTACCAAACCATCCGCATCCTTGGTATCATCATTATCCAAATCAGCGGATAAGATGGTCTTATTATTTTGCCAATCCCTGTCCATCATACTACATTCTGTTCCGTTGAATCCACCGAAAATGGAAATGGACTTATTGATGTAGAATGTCTTCATTCGATTGTCCGTAGGATTAGCATTTCCAGTATGATCCTTAGTAGGGGTATATGTACCTCCTGTCAACCAAAGTTCATCATTATTCGTTGTGACATCCAAGGCAGATTGGAGACTATTGAAAGGGGTGTCCCATGATTTACCATCACCATTCGTTGTTTCGTTGATATCTACGAATATTCTTCTGAAACCATAAATCATGGTCTCATAATCTTCATTTCTTCCCTTGAAGTACAATTGATCTCCTAACGAGGTAATTATTTCAGGTGCTATACCGCTTTCTCCTGGAATATAATCCTTAATCATACAAGGAGAATTGATTCCATCATACATGAATAACTCAGGGCCATTATTCCCATCATTGGCATTGAAATATAACTTACCATCATGCAAGACTATTCCATAGGGATTAGAATCACTGGTATTGGTATTAAGGGGCGTCCAAATGATAACACCTCCTCCATAGGAATCGGTATTGGTATTGATATCTGCTACCAAATTGAAGTCCGTACCATCAAATTCCCATAATTCACGCCCATAGGCATCATTGGTGGCATTGAAGTATAACTTGCCATTCATGATTGTTAGTTCCCTAGGATCAGCTCCGTTATAAGGTTCCGGATTGGGATAACTTATGAAAGTATTATTGCCAGGATACAAATCCTCCTCTAGATAGATTCCGGTTCCGTCATAGTAATACAATTCATTCCCTGTGGTACCATCATTACCATTGAAGTATAGCTTATTATTGTATACGGTAAGATACTGAGGATTCGACCCATTGGCTTGAGGGCCAGACCCCCAAAAACCTCCATTGTAGAACCCTGGTTTCATATCCATGACCAGATTGACAGCAAGTCCATCATATTCATATAATTCCACACCGCTCGGTCCATTGGCACTGAAATAAATATTACCATTATAAGCTGTAAACTTTGAGGGATTAGAGCTATTCTGTGGTGTGGTTCCTATGAAAAAACCATTTGTATCTTCTCCAGGGTAGATATCCATGATTTGTACGGCTGTGGTACCATCATATTTCCAAAATTCATGTCCTTGGCCACCATTGGCAGAGAAATACAAAACACCATTGGCCACTTTGAAATTGCGAGGATTGGAAGAATTCACGCTTGGCCCACCAATGCCTACTCCATAACCTCCCGATGAAGTGGACGAAGTTGTGCCAGTATAAAGATCCATTAATACAGGTGCGTTTGTACCATCATATACATATAATTCTATATCTCCATCAGGAGTCTTACCTGAAAAACACAATCTGTTATCATAGTAAGTCAGTTCTGACATTTCATTATTAGGAGTAGGGGGAATAATGGTATCCAATGATTCAGTTGCTGCATCATAAGCGTACAAACCATAACTATTATAATTGGTTTGACTATTGGCGATGAAGTGCAATTTTCCATTGAACTGAACCAATTCAGATATGGAATTGGAGGATATATTTTCTCCTGCATTATCTATGGCCTTAACTTTATGCTGAGCTTGGGCATTCAGGAAAAGTAGGGTAAGGAAACAAAGGGTCAATGTAAAATTCTTAATTTTCATGAGTGTTTAGTTTTACAGTTTCTTACTGTTTTTCAATCAATTTTAATGTGATCTGAGATTGTTGTTTGTGATATATCAAAGATAAATCAAGGGCCTCCGATGATAAGAGATATGTTGTGAACGGCAGGGTTTTGGTTGTGAATGGTAGATTTTTTGTTGTGAACTGTTTTTCAGGAATATTGAGAAGATGGTTATTGCCAGACCTTTCGGTCTGGCAATAACCATAACAACCAGGTGTTATCGCTTCATTACTTTCTCAGTACCAATGAGTTGGCCATCCAATTCCACTACTACCATATAAAGTCCAGTAGGATAATTAGATAAATCCACCTCATTTTGAGTTGTTTGTTGTAATAAAGTACCTGTGGCATCAAAAATGAAGATGGAAGCATCATCAACATTGGTCTTCACCTCAATCATTCCTACGGTAGGATTAGGACTCACCGTCATCTCGTAAGTAGCTTCATTCGTTACTTCTGCTATTGGAATGAATGCGTCTTCTTCCATGGTTCTTTCACCAATACAATCCACCTGACTTTCGAATGCCCCCATATCCACTACGGTAAATATTCTAGGATTTCCTGCAAAGTCTTCAGTACCGACGACATATGTATCATTACCACCATTAGCAGCAGGAGAACAAGGACTCAATGAAAAGTCCGCATTGAATAAGACATCACCCACTACATCAGAATAACTATTATCCACTGTGGTTCCAGTGAAGTCATCTCCTTGGATATAGCAATTCTCAGAATGGATGTTCATGATACCTGTTCCATATTCCCTTACCAACTTCACGGAAGAGAGGTCTTGGTGAGAAATGATAGAATTATAGAAATTAGCCGTAAGGGCAACACCATTCTTTACTTGGAGTGAAAGTAGAGCCTGATCAGATACATCACCAGTAAGTGTGGAATTCATCAGTTCAAGGGTATGGTCCTTAGAATTGGCTGTCACTCTGATACCATTGGAATTCCTAGCAGCATTATTAGCTATGATGGAGTTCTCTAGACGGGTCAATTTGGCATTTTGTGCCTCAATAACACTTCTGATTCCTGCATTGTTATTCATCATCTCCGTTTGACGAATTATCAGACTTGAATTATTGATACTGAACATGGCACTACCATAATCCGCCTTACAATTCTGAATGGATGAGGATTCAATGGTTACTACTGAATTCAGAGTAGCAAAAATGGCACCTCCTTTTTCGGCCCTATTCCATCGGAAATTCACATTCACGATAGTGATATCGGATTTGTTCACATAGATACCACCACCTTTCACATTGGATGTAGGAGTATCTATGGCACTACCTTGTTTGATGGTCAATCCATCCAACATGGCACAATTCGAATTATCCGCTGTGACCACATGGAATGCGTTACCATTGTATGACCCATCACCATCTATGTCTCCTGACAGGATTGTAGTGTAGGTATCGGCATCCCTTGTTCCGCCTCCCATTGGGTAGCCACCCAGAAGCATCATGCCTGGCAATAACTCAAAGGATTCACTCTGGTCAGTTGAGGATGGCTTATAAGTACCCTCAGCAATATGGATGGTTCTGTAATAACCTCCCATCATTGCATCCTGCAAATCCGTATATGCATTTTCCCAGGATGAACCATCATTAGCACCCGTTGCGGAAGCATCTACATAGATATCGCCATCAGAACCTGCTTCTGCCGGCTCCTCTACCAATAATGCAGCCGGGGCGATACACCCATTTGCATCCTTTACTGCAACGGCATATACACCCGCTTCCATATCCTTGATATTTGGAGTTGTGGTTCCATCCGTCCAAAGGTAAGTGTAAGGTGCCGTTCCTCCAGTGACGGAAACATTAGCCTTGGCATCTCCACTTCCCACACAAGATGGACCATCCAAAAGATTGACTGTTGCCATAAGAGGATCGGGTTCTACCACATCCACCATTATAATTACTTCGCAATTATTGGCATCCGTAACAGACAAGGTGTATGCTCCGCCAGACAAATCACCAATACTAGTGGTGGTTGCTCCTGTGCTCCAATTGTAGGTATATGGCAACACTCCGCCAGTTACCTGAGTTGTCACCATGCCATCGGAGTCACCATTACAAGTAATATTATTGGTCTGGTGAGTTACTAATAGTGGATTCGGTTCATTGATTACAACAGTACTATTATCCGTACAACCATTGGCATCTGTAATTGTAAGTTGATATACTCCTCCCGGAACATCAGAAATACCTGGGGTAACAGCTCCATTACTCCATAAGTAACTGTAAGGGAAAGTTCCACCAGTTACGGCTGAAAATGCAGCACCATCAGCATTCCCTGAACACAATACATGATTGGTTACATCTGTTGAAACGGCTAATCTGGATGGGCTACTGATGGTTATGTTTTCCGTTACGGTACATCCATTAGCATCCGTAACCTGAACTGTTTGGATGCCCACGGAAAGATTGATGGCAGAAACTGTGGTCTCGTTATTAGACCAAAGGAAAGTGTAGGGTGCAGTTCCTCCGTTCACTACAGCGGTAGCACTTCCATCGGAATTACCGAAACAAGAAACATCATTTACCAAATTGACACTAATGGTTAATACTTCGGGTTGTGTGATGGTACCCATAGTTGTGGCGGTACAGCCATTGGCATCCGTAACTGTAATGATATAATTCCCATCGGATAATCCTGTCAGTATAGCATCCGTACTTGGTCCACTGCCCCAATCGTAGGTATATGGAGGTGTAGCATCAGTAACGTTGATGGTCATTTGGCCATCCGCAGCGCCATTACAAGATATATTGGCATCCACAGTGGTAGTGGCAATGATGGTATTCAAACCATCATCATTGATTGTCCAAGCATCATTATTTGTCAAATCATTCCATGCTGGTTCACCTATACAAGAATACTTCAATCCGTATGCACCCAATTCCAATCCCTGTGAAACGTTCTGACTAGCCCAACCTATCAGTGTATTATCATAGTTGGAGATGGATAGATTCGAATAGCTTAACATGTTATACATGCTCGTGACTGATGAGATATTCCAATTCCCCAAATTCTGATCGAATGAGGATGTACCTTGAAACATACTCAATGCCAACTGCAAACTAGATACATTCCAACCACTGATATCTTGATTGAAAACGTTATTATATTGAAACATCCCAAGCATATCAATTACATTGGATACATCCCAACCACTGATATCACTGTTCATGGATGTACCCGCAAAGGCATATCTCATATTATCAATAGTAGAGACATCCCAGGCACTCAAGTCGCCAGCAAAGGAAGTAGCATTAAAGAACGCTGCAAAGAAAGATGCACAGTTGGAAAGATCAGGTGTATCAGTTGCATTACAAACCAAATTTGTACAACCATTATAGGCATAAGTGAAAGAATGCCACTCAATTTCTCCCCATTGGTCGATGGATAAGATCTTATCCTTATCCCCCGTATTCCAAAATTGCATCTGTGGGAATTGTCCCCTAATGGCTACTTGGTAAGTACCCGGGGTACCATAATCATGAGTGACTAATCCTGTGAGTCCAAAATCATCATAGATACCATCATTGTCCCAATCCACATCATAATTGATTGGGTTTACCGTACCTATAAATTCCAATGGCAGGGTGATGGATGAACTATTCGAAGTACCTGGGTTATCCGTTTTCCATGTAGTAACGAATGGAATCATATCACAGTAAGGAGAGGACGCTGATTGATATTCATATGCACCCATATCCACTGTGGATCCATTATAAAAACGGGGTTGACCAGCGATATCGGTTGTTTTTGTCATTACGGAAGACCCTGAAGTTCCATCACCTGCATTTTCGGCTGGGGAGCAATTTCCTAATCTCAATCCATCATCCGCTGTCATCCAGATACCATCAGCTCCTTGAGGATTGGAAACACCCATGAAGTTCGCATTTTGGTTGTTGATATTCCCATTTATACCTGCATAGTCAGAAGACTCGATAAGTAGGGAATGGGATACGGATATGACCGTGTTATTTTGGTTATCATTAATCGCCTGATTACCCAGTATACAATTGACAACATTTATCGTGGTCGGACCAGATGAACTGTAACCATAGGCTTTCACTGATATTGAATTATCTAAGAATGTAGAATTGTGTACATTACAGGTAGCATCAGAAACTACCTCCAATCCCGAGACCTGATTCCCATAGAATATCGAATTATTGATATCAGAGACATTACCTTCCATGATATCCAACGCACCAGAATTGGATTTATTCGCTGTGAATACACAGTTATTGAATGTATCGTAGGAATCCGGACCGCCACTGAATCCAAAATACATGCAATATCCACCTCCATCAGAGGTTCCGATATTCCTATCGAATATGCAATCCTCCACTACTGTATTCGTAGATGATGACGAAACTCCACCACCGTGTCTGGCATAGTTGTATTGGAAAGTACAATTCCTGATTTGTATATCCGTATCATATAAGTATAGTCCTCCTCCTAAATCACGGTATACAGGACCATTCCAACTATAACTATCGTTTGAGCCTGCATCTGCATTTCCATTTTGGATGACCAACCCATCTATTACTGGGTTTCCAGTGATACCAGATATAACAAATACATGGTATGCATTTTCTGAACTATTAGAGATAAAAAGGTCTGTGCCTTGTCCACTGACTGTATCATCCTGATTGAAATCACCACTCAGGATGGTTGGATGGTTAATGACATCCCTTTCTGACAACATGGTCTCAGTTCCGTCGAAACCTCCATAAACCTTAAGTTCGTGATCCATATGGAAAGAGAAATCCCTTGAGTCATTTCCGTTATCAATGGGGTCAGAGGTAGGGTAGTAAGTACCCTCGGCCACCCAAATCTCACCGCCCTCACAAGCTGCATCCAATGCATCCTGAAGATTATTGTATGCATTGCTCCAAGAGGAGCCATCATTACTACCCGTAGCATCCACATCCACATATCTGACATTGGCAACCTGACGGTTTACAATAAATCTTACTTGGGGCCTATGGGTTCGGACATAAAATCCTTGTGTGGCAGTACATGGGTGGGCATATCCTGTGGTCATTACCCTATTAGAGGAATAATCCTCTCTGATTACATCTGTATCTGCCTGTCCTCCATCTTGTCTACAATTTTGGAGAACGATATTATCTGTCCCATCCCAGACCCAATTCGTACCGAAATCGGCCCTATGCCATCCCGTATATTGTCCTGCGTCCACTACCGAAGTAGCTACTGAAGTAAGATTATTTACAAAAGTGGTATCAGCAGGTAAATCGTCATTCTGATAATCATCTGTGATGTATATGTCGAATGTATTGGGTTCTGGCGAATTATCTACTTCTACATTCCATTCCACACCCACTATCTCATCACCCGGAAGTAATCCCATAGTTTGTAGTTCACTATTCAAGAATAAGAACTGAATCTTGGCATATGAAAACTCGGAGGGCATGAATCCATGTGACTCATTTCCACTGGTATAAGTACCATTACCCAATGTCAATGCTACTTCAGCTGTACTTTGGTATGGATCGACTATATTGGTATAGGTAACCGAAGTTCCTGCGGCATCCGTGGCAGTTACGGTATAAGTTCCTGAGGCTACATTAGATAAATTTTGGTCAGTACTTCCATTACTCCAAAGATATGTGGGTGTTGAACAGATATCAGACACCGAAAGGGTGATTCCCCCTCCTGTACCTGGGCATGTTTCGGGAGAGGTTGTTCCTGTAATGGTAAAAGTTACTCCATCTTCTTGTTTTTCGTAGGCTCCCATATCGACAGTGGAACCATTATAGAAGCGAGTCTGGCCGGCAGCGTCCATTGTTTCTGTCATTACGGATACTCCGAATATTCCATCCCCTGCATCATGGGCCGGAGAGCAATTCCCTAATCTCAGTCCATCATCCGCTGTCATCCAGATACCATCGGCCCCTTTAGGATTGAACGCATCCACGTAATTAGGAGACATCTCATTGATTACTCCTGTATTCCCAGCGAAGCCAGTACTATTGGCTATTAATGAATGAGTAACATTGTAGGTATAATTAGAACCAGATGCACCAGTGTTTCCACCTATAACACAGTTGATGGCATTGAGTACGGTTGGGTCAGTAGAGGAATAGCTTTGGAGTAAAAAATCAGAGGAGTTATTATTGAATGTAGAATTATAAACATTAATGATACCATTTGCATAACCATAGATTGCGGTACCATCATTGGAATCGAAGATACAATTCCTAAAAGTAGAAATATTTCCGCCGCCACCATTCAAGTAACCTGCTCCATGATTATATCCATCATTCTGACTGAATACACAATTCAAAAACGAATCATTACATCCTCCATAAATTGAATACTGCATCATTCCTCCAGCGCCCCAATCATTGGAGACATTACGATCAAAAAGACAATTCCTGAAAGATAGATTAGTACCAGCAGAAGTGATACCTCCACCATAATATCCCTCATTGAATTGGAATGTGCAATTTTCCAATTGGGCATCAGAATAATAGATGGCCAATCCTCCTCCTAATAAATCATAAATGCTTATTCCCGAATAACTATAGTTGTCATTATTACCTGCTTCCCTAGCATAACCATGTGCGATGGTAATTCCATCCATGATAGCAGCGTTGGATTGGTTGACCCATACCATGACGTGCTTTGCATTTTCATTATTATTCGTGATTACGAATGTGTATCCTGAACCACTCACTACATCATCCTGATTGAAATCACCACTTAGGATAGTTGGATGATTGATGATATCCCTTTGGCCAATACTGGTTTCAGTACCATCGAAACCACCATAAAGTTTAAAATCAAAATTGGCATGGAATGCTCTTCTTCTGGGATCGGTTCCATCATCCAAGGGGTCGGCGGTAGGAAGATAGGTACCTTCTGCTACCCAAACTTCACCTCCGATACTTACATTATCAATACCATCTTGTAGGTTATTATATGCATTGGCCCATGAGGTCCCATCATTATTGCCTGTGGCATCAACATCCACATAAACGAGTGGGGTGTTCAGTGATTGTGCCGTCACGGTCTTGATTGTTTCCGTATACCATTCGAAGATATTGATGGATTTCGAATCGTGGTCAATGGACATGGCACTTAGCTCATTGAATACGAATAAAGTGAGGAGCACCATCATCCAAATGGAATAGTTGATGCCCTTTTTCAAGATTGTTCTTAGATTGATTTGATTTTTCATTTTCAAGCGTTTTGTTGATAAAATTTTGTGGTGCAATTCTGTTCGATTGCCTGTGACAAAACTAGGTCTGAGTAACTGTTTTCAATCTTGGAACTGGCTGAAGTGAGGGTAAAAGGTTGTGAATGGTAGGAATTCAATTGTGAATGGAAAAACGGCTCATCCGTGTACGCATCGTTATGTCTTACATCTCTTTATATATAAAAAAATGGTGTTGGAACATTCTGTTCCAACACCATAAGGGCCAATTCAATCTGATTCAATCAGCCTATTTTCATTCGGTCTAATAATTTTTGTTTGTTGTTTCTACTTACTGAAATAATGGCACCATCCTCCATTCTGATGGTATTCTCCTCTATATTAATAGAATTGAAATAATTCAGATTGATAATGAAACTGCGGTGTACCTTAATGAAAAGGGTAGTAGGGAGCATTGCTTCTATTTGGGAGAATTTGAGGTTACTGATGAACTTCTCCTTTCCCTGATAGAGGTAGGTATAATTCCCGGATGCCTCCACGTGCTGTATATCCTTAATGGGTATCTTGTGATACACCTTATTCTTCTTGATGAATATGGATTCATCGAATTCCACATTAGAGGGATTGGGATTTGCGATAGGATCTCCCTTGGGTTGTTCTTCGTTCTTAGTTGTTTGTCCGAAAGCCTGGTCTATGGTAGCAGCAAGAGTGAATTTACTGGTGGGTTTGATGAGATAACCTGCGATATTGGATTTTTTGGCAGCCTCATAATGTATCGGGTCATTGAAACTCGTCAGATAGATAATGGGAATTTTCATATGGGATATTTTCGCCCCTATCTCTGTCCCGTTCATATTCCCTTTGATATCAATATCCATGAGAATGAGGTCAGGTGATTGGCTGAAGATGTACTCTAGTGCATCAGCAGCATTATCCACACTCTTTACTTCCTGATACCCCAACTCATCTAGCATCATTTCCAAATCAAGGGTGAAAGAGATGTTATCCTCTACAATTAGTATGTTTAACTCGGACTGTTTCATGTCGCCTTTATGGCTTTGATATACAAAATTATGGATTCTTAATCATCACCTTACCAAAAGATGTCGAATGGTATGCAAACCATGTCGAATGGTTGTTTTTTCTGTATCAACGGATTACATCCTTAATTGTTTTGTATTCCCTCAAATGGGAAGAACAGGAAGAAGGTCGTCCCTTTACCTACCTCACTCTCTATCCTGATATCACCATCGTGTTGTTTGATCAGTTCATATACGAGGTGTAAGCCCAAGCCAGTACCTTTTTCTCCTGAAGTCCCATCCGTGGATTTTTCCCGTGATAGTTGGAAAATATCCTTGAGTTTGTCTGATGATATACCGACTCCCGAATCTCGGATTTTCACTTCTATTCCCTTATCAGTGGTTTGGGATTGCAATAGGATGACTCCCTCTCTCTTGGTATATTTGATAGCATTATCCATGATATTCCGAATGATGGTCAGGAGAGAACTCCTATTGGCATAAATCCAGATCCCATCCTCTATTTCATTCCTTACATGCAATTCCTTATCATCAGATAAGCGGGCCAAGGTTAGAATTACTTCTTCGACGATGCCTCCCAATTCCAATTTTTCCTTTTTACTTGGCATTGAGTTATTTTGGGCCATGGCCCAATTGAGCAGATTATCCGTTAGGATATTCAGCCCCAAGGCGTCCCGTTCTATGGATACACCGAATTTCTCCATTCTTTCGTAATCCTTTTTCTTCAACAGGAAATTGATCTTACGAGCCATTCCCCGGAAAGCGATAGCAGGTTTTCTCAAATCATGTCCGAGGATGGCGAATATCCTATCCTTGGTAAAATTGAGTTTTTCCAATTCATCCTTTTGTTCTGAAATCAGGACATATTTCTCTTGGAGGTCCTTGTTCGCAATTTCGATTTGGCGTTCGAGTTCTTCCTGTCGTCTTTTCTGAATCAAGGAACGATAGCGAAAGAAAAGAACAACCATACCTATCACTCCCAAACTCATCAGGATATAGAACCAAGTCGTCCGATAGAATGGAATGGGAATATCCACCTCAAAGGTCAATGTATCCCCATTATTGAAATCGCCCTTGTCATATCCTTTGATTTCCAAGGTATATTTGCCGAAAGGCATCTTATTGACACGCAATTTCGATTCGTCCAAAACAATCCAATTATTACTGAATCCGTTGATGCGATAAGCATATTTCTTATTGTTACGAAACCCGTAATTCAATAATGAAAAATCCAGTATGAAGTAAGGATTATCCCGTCCGAGTCTAATGGATTGCGATTTTCGGGCGGATTGGGTGATATCTTCCAATTCATTCGTTCCATCATTGAATATCTGGATATCTGTGATGTACAAACGATTGTCCTGTTTTTTCCTTTGGGGAAGTTGGTTTGGATTGAATGATACGATTCCCTCCATCCCTCCAAAAAACAGTGCTCCATCTGAGGCATTGAAAAATGATATCCTATTGAATTCTGCATCTGGCAAGCCATCATCCGTAGTGAGTACCATGACATCAAAACTCTCCTTATCAAACTGAACCAATCCCGCATCCGTACTCATCCAGAGATAGCCTTCCTTATCTTCCATTACACCATAGACATTGTTGTCAGGGAAGTTATTCCGTTTATCAAACAGTTGGCTCTCATTCGTATTCCGATTCCATTTAATGAGTCCTGAAATGGATGATATCCAGTAAGTACCTTTTTGATCCTTATGGATGTGTTGGATGTCCGTTTCTGGGAGGAAATGTTCTTCATTTCCTCCTGCCCAATATCGTGCTTGGATATTCCTTGTCTTAGGATTGAATAGGTACAATCCCCGATTCGTGCACAACCAGTATTCAGTAGGGGATTCTTCTATGATTTGTAATACGATGGCAGATTTGAATTCTCTGAATTCATCACCAATGGGTAGTATCTGAATGGTAGGTGCTCCTCTGTCCTTGAATGCTAGTCCATTGCCCGTACCCAACCAAATGATGTCTTCCTTGAGATGTATGGACCATATATCAATGAGGGAATATCGGCCATCGGATTCAACCTTATGATAGTAATATTCCACCTTATCTTCTTTCATATCTAAGGAACGAAGTGTCCTTCTACCACCGACCCAGAACTTACCATCCTTATCCTTTTTGATGGGTCTGCCCCAATAATCCACTTGTTTATCCCCTAGTACCGTTCCAGGGTCTTCAAGTGTTTGGTCTACCAATTCCCAAGTTCCATCAGATAGGTTCATTCTAACCAATCCTCCCATTTCCAAGTTGGCATATAGGGTGTCTTCCTCATTCCATATTCCTCTTACGGAAGTATTGAGTAGGAAATCATCAGATGGGGTAAAATATCTTTTGAATAGGGTCGGGTTCAATTGTAACATGGAAATCCCCACATCGCTATTGAGCCAAACCCTGCCCTTACCATCCACAAAAAAGTAATTGATGTAATTCAATACCTGGTCGGGTAATATGTCCTTTCCATTATAAGAATTGATCAGTGTCCCTTTTGAATCGAATGTTTTCCATAGACCATCTTCCAAACTCCAGAATGTATCTTCTATCGGATTGAAATATGTGATACTGGAATTCAGTGATGGAATCAGAGTGGATTTCCTAGAAGTTGTATCATATACAAGGTATTTCCACTCTCCTTCATTGCCTTTTATTTCGTAACTGTAGGATAATTTGCCATTGATTTCGAACACCTGATTGATTTGGTATGCATCATCAGGTTCGATAGTGAATCGGGTTTTACCCTGGGGATTGATTACGGTTAATTGATTGCCATGAATCAAAACCAAATCCCCATTGGACAAACGATATCTGAGGTCGAATGCTTGCAGTTCGGACAAATCTATTTCTTCGAATTTATCCCATTTGTCATAGATAATAATTTTCTGATGATCTGGACTATGCAGGTACAACCGACCTTGTTCATCCCTGATAACATCCCTGACTTCCCAGAACTTCCAACTACCACTGGTTATCAATTTCCTTTCGAAGGGTACGGATGGGCCAAAACGTTCCTCTACACTGAGAAGTTCTTCTGTCTCAGGATGGAAAAAGGCTACATCCTCGTCATTCCATAACCATAGATATCCCTCATTATCCTGTGTAATCCTACTGATATAATTGAAGCTGAAACCACTTTCTTGCTGTTTGAACCATTTGAATGATTCTCCATCAAACATATTCAATCCATAACGGGAACCAATCCAAACCAAACCATTCCTATCCTCAAAAGTACAGTGTACCTCTCGATGTGATAATCCATCCTTAGTGCCATAGTGAATGGCATTCATCACCAAATCCTGAGCATTGGCATGGGTAAACGCCACTACCATGAATAGTAATGAAATTAAGATTTTGAGAATTTGTTTCATGTTCAAGTATCCTTATACCTGGATGATTGGAGCCCCAATCATCCAGGTATGGTTGGTAAAATAGAAAAGTTTCCATGAAACAAGAAGTGACTGTCTTAAATAGGTAGTAAAGCTAGACTCATTAACATCAGCCCAATTTCATTCTCTGTAAGAAATCCTGTCTTTTAGAGCGGCTTAGTAGAACCGTCTGGCCATTTTGGGTTTTCAGGGTATTTTCTTCCATATTGATACTCTTGAAGAAATCCAGATTCAGTATATGGCCTCTATGGGTTCTCATGAATTTATCATCAGGAAGCAAACCTTCAAGGTAACTGAGTTTGAACTTCGAGTAGAATTTTTGGTCACCCACATAGATATTGGAATAGTTGCCATCCGCTTCTATACATTGTATATCCTTGATGTCTATCCTATAATAAACCTTTTGTTTTTTGAGGAACATTGCATCCTTGAAAATGACATTCTCATCATCCTTGACACTGGATGTTTCTTCTTCCTTGGTTGTTTCGACAGGGTTATGCTGAGCCAATTTTTTCATGGCCAGGTTAATGGTGGTCCGGAGTGAGAACTTATTCGCGGGTTTCACCAAATAGCCTACGATATTGGTTTTCTTGGCGGCCTCATAATGTTGTTCATCATCAAAACTTGTGATGAATATGATGGGAATACCAGTATCCTTAATCGACTCACCCAACTGTATCCCTGTCAAGTTTCCTTTGATATCTATATCCATCAGGATGATATCAGGAGGATTCCCATAGATGATAGACATGGCATCTGATGAGTTATCCACCCTACCTGCGAGTTCATACCCAATTTCCTGAACCAGCATTTCCAGTTCCAATGCAAATGAGAGGTCATCCTCTACGATTAATATTCTTAATTGACAGTTTGCCATGATGTTCGCTTGTTTCGTTTGTGTAATGATTTAAGGTTAAGCTGCTTTGAGATTGATACTGAAAGTGGTTCCCTTTCCTTGTTTACTATCCACTGAAATATCCCCCTTATTCATTTTAATGAGTTCGTGTACCAGATGTAATCCCAATCCGGTGCCCTTTTCTCCTGAAGTTCCTTTGGTACTCTTATTCTTCTGAAGTAAGAAAAGCGTCTTCATTTTTTCATCCGACATACCTACACCTGAATCTATGATTTCAACATTGATTCCTCTACCAGATGGTATGGTTCTGACTTGGATAGACCCGCCATTCGGAGTGAATTTGATGGCATTATCGACCAAGTTCCTTATGATGGTCAGTAATGAGTTCCTATCTGCCAAAACCAAGGTTCCTTCCTTTACTTCGGAAATCAATCGGATTTCCTTATCCTCCGCCAATCTTCCCAAAGTGAGAAATACTTCCTCAATCACTTCATCCATTTCTATTTCCTCCGGTTGGTAGGGTAGGGCATTCTTTTGGGTTAGTGCCCAATTCAGTAGATTATCCGTCAGGGTATTCAATCCCAAGGCTGACCTTTCGATACTTTCCCCTAGTTCCTCCAAGGTATTGTAGTCCTTTTTCTCCAAGAGGTAATTGACCTTGCGGGCAATGCCCCTGAATGCCAATGCTGGTTTTCGCATATCGTGTCCTAAGACCGCGAATATCCTATCCTTGGTATGATTCAGGGATTCCAATTGTGTTTTTTGATTCTCAATCATTTGATTTTTCTGTTCCAGAATCTGATTCGCCCTATTCTTCATCCTATAGCTCCTATACATCAGGAAAGCAATCAATCCGAAAAGGATTGCTCCACCAATGAGTCCTTTCTGAATCATGGCCTGTCTTTCCAGGTCTGCCTCATGGGCTATCTTGACAGCGTTCCGTTCTTTCTCGAATTCATTTTCCAGTGTCAGTTTGGTATAGGAACGAATGAGTTCCTCATTGAACAGTGTATCCTTGATGGTCATGTTCTGTTCCAGAGCCCAAAGTGCCTGTTGGGTATCACCCAACCCTTTGTAGGATTGATACAAACACTCGCAAGCATCCCGGACAACTGCATTGTAATCATCCTGAATCGCCATTTCATAAGAAATATTACAATATCTATTAGCCGACTGGAAATCCTTTTCAAGAATGGCATATTGGCCCAAATACAAGTGGGCTTTCATGAGTTCTTGGGTATTGTTCTGTTCCTGTGATAATTGGAGGAAGTCATCCATGTAAGTTCTTGCAGAAGCCTCATCGTTCCAATTCTTATAGAATTGTATCATTTCATCAATGACTGCTATCTTATCATTCACAAACCCTAGGGAATCCGCGAATTGAATGGCCTGATTGAAATGATTAATGGCCGATACGGAATCTTTCATATCTGATCTGAGAATCCCCATATTATTGTGATAATACAGCAAGGTGTACAGGTCATCCAATTCCTTTCCTATGTTCTCATTGTATCTGAAATATTCCTCAGCCTTATCAAAGTGCTTGGCTTTCCGTTCCAATATTCCCATGGAGAAATAAGGGTTGACCATTAATTCCTTATCATTCAATTCCTCCGCTAAATCCACTGCCTTAGAAAAGGCATCCATGGCCTGTTCAGCCATGTCTTCCTCTAAATAGTTGCTTCCCAAAAAATACATGGAATACTGTTGGCTTCTTAGGTTTCCGACCTCCTTGGCTATCCTAAGAATTTCCCTAACTTCCTCTACTGCGGCTTGCTTTTGCCCTGTGACTTTCAAGCAACGAGCTATATTTCCCATTACACCCAATACGCCTCCATTATTTCCATCTAAACGGAATTCTTCCTTGGCCATTTGGTAGTATGCCACACCAGATTCGCAATCACCTGTCTGATGATGCAGAATTCCCAGTGCATTCAATATATTGGCCTTGGCCTTATGGCTATTGGTCGTTTTGGCTAAGGCATAATTCTCTTTTGCCATAATCTTGGCACTGTCTGGTTGTGTATATGCATAACCGTACTGAATCAGAAGAATGTGTGCCTCCAATCTGACTGTATCCGGTAGGGATTGATTGTTCCAAACATTCCTTAGGGAATCCAAATTCATGGCTGAAGATGATGTTGTAAACAACAGAATGGATAGGCATATGAATATGGTATTTTTCACGGAGTGCGATTTAAGTTGGTATTCGTTTTATTTCTTTGAAACTGATGTTGTGATAAAGAATGAATATTTCGTCATAACATTGATTTCTAAGGTAATTATAATCTGAAATGATACCTAATCAGGTCGTAAAATAGGGGCTGTGCTTCCACAGCCCCAGACCATAAATCAAGATTGTGTTTGTTCTGATGATTCAAAAATAGGGACTCATTGAGGTTCTGAATCGGACTTCTTGGTCAGTTGCAGGGTTTTGGTGGTGAATGGTTGGATTCTCATTGTGAAAGGTCTGTTTTGAAAACCAGTAGATTCCTTTCTTGCATCCGTTCTTGATAGTCTAGTACTTGGGAAATAGAAAAAGGGCAGGAATGATTTCATTCCTGCCCTTTTCACCTTTAATAAGGATTTAAATCCAGTTATCTTTTCATTACTTTTTCAGTACCGATCAACTGACCATCCTTTTCTACTACAATCATATACAATCCTGATGGATAAGATGATAGATCCACTTCGATTTGTGTGGTAGTCTGTAGTAATGTTCCAGTCGTATTGAATACGAATATTGTAGGATTCTCTACGTCGGAACTTACCTTAATCATACCTGTCGTAGGATTAGGACTCACAGACATATCCAAGGCAACTTCCTCAATGGAAGCTTCGGATTCATCATCCAAATCGGCAGCAATCCTTACATTTTCCTCACAATCGAATTGACTTTCGTGTGCACCCATATCCACTGTATTATACATTCTTGGATTACCTACGATGTCTTCTGAACGCATAGCATAAGCGTCATCACCAGCATCCACTGCCGGAGAGCAAGGTTCCAAGGAGAAATCAGGATTGAACATGATATCACCAGCCGTTGCAGAATACAGATTACCCGTTGCGGTACCATTGATACTTTCACCTTGGATATAGCAATTGACAGTTGTCAATACAACCTCACCCGGGCCATATTCCTTATGTCCTTTGGTGTAGGATAAATCCTGATGTGCAATGATACTATTATAGTAATTTGCAGTAACGGTATATCCACTGTAAGCTTGTAGTGAAACTAGTGCCTTATCCTTTAATTCACCAACCACAGTGGAATTATACATTTCCAATGTATGGTCCCTGTAGAATGCAGAAACCCTGATTGCATTGGCATTCGCTGAATGGTTATCTGCGATGACTGAATTATCAAATAAGGTAGTGTTCGCATTATGAAGCTCGACAGCACAACGAGCTGCGGCAGTATTATCAATGATTTCAGTTGTTCTGACCATTACATCAGAGTTATTACTACTGTAGATGGCACTTCCGTAATCAGCTCTATTCTTTCTGAATGATGAATCCTCAATGTTTACAACGGATGATGATGAAGCAAAGAATGCACCACCTTTTTCAGCCTTGTTCCATCTGAATTTCACATCTCTTAGCGTTAGTTCGGAAGCATTCACATACAAACCTCCACCTCTCTTGGTAGCAAATGTAGAACCTGTGGCATTTCCGTGCTTGATGGTTACACCATCAATAACCGCACAGGTGATATTATTCGCTAATACAACGTGGAAAGAATTACCATTATTGAATGATCCATCCTGGTCCAAGTCTCCTGAAAGGATAGTTGTGTACATGTCTGCATCACGCATACCACCACCTGCTGGATAACCACCCATCAATACCATACCCGGCATGATTTCGAAGTATTCATCTTGTGTAGCAACTGATGGGTAATAAGTACCCTCAGCAACGTGAATGGTTCTGTAATAACCACCCATCAATGCATCCTGTAAATCCGTGTAGGCATCTTCCCAAGAAGAACCATCATTCGCACCTGTTGCAGTAGCATCAACGTAGATGTCACCCTCTGCACCTGTACTTACATCCTCAATTAGAATTGTGGCAGGAACGATACAATAATTCGCATCCTGGATAGCCACACCATAAATACCAGCCGTAAGGCCTGTTGCTGTTTCAGAAGTGTTACCATTGGTCCACATATAATTATATGGTGCGGTACCTCCTGTGACATTCACAGTGACTTCAGCTATGTCCGCTTCTGAGCAAGTCAAAGGAACATCCAAGTTGATTGTAGCAATCATCGTATCAGGTGCAGAAACTTCAACTGAAGCAAGCGTTACACATTCATTCGCATCTGTTACCGTGATATCATAAATTCCAGCAGGAACATCTGTAATAGAAGTGGAAGTTACTCCATTACTCCATAGGTATGTGTAAGGCATTACTCCTCCCATTACAGTGAAACTAGCAGCTCCATCCGAACCACCCGGACAAGTTACGCCAGCATCTTCCTGAACGGTTACAATCACTTCTGTTGGTTCTGTTATTTCGGTCTCACTATCAACAATACAACCATTGGCATCCGTTATGGTAACATTATACAATCCGGCAGGAACATCCATGATGGAAGCGGTAGTTGCTCCATTGGACCATTCGTATGTATAAGGCATTACACCTCCGGTAACTACCGCGCTTGCCGCACCCTCAGCAGCACCGAAGCAAGATACATTACTATCCACAGTAAGCTCTACAAGAAGTAGTTCAGGCTCACTAACAACAATTGTATCACTAACGATACATCCATTATCATCTATGACAGAAACATAATGTTCACCTACTGTTAATTCGGTAGCTGAAGCAGTTGTTTCTCCATTAGACCAGATGAATGTGTATGGCATGGTTCCTCCCATAGGAGAGACAGTTGCTGCTCCATCATTACCGCCATTACAGGATACATCATTATCCAATACGACGGTTGACTGTAAGGAATCAGGTTCCATTACCATGGTAATATCCACTGCTGTACAACCGTTGGCATCCGTAACGGTAACATCATATAAGCCACTGGTCAAGTTATTTGCAGTATCAGATGTTTGTCCATTACTCCATTCATAGGTATAAGGGGCAATACCTCCGACAGTGCTTGCTACGGCAGAACCATTGGACAATCCATAACAAGTTACATCCTTATCCGTGGTGGCTGTTACCACCAATTCTTCTGGCTCATCCAGTGTTACCTCTGTTTCAGAGGTACAACCATTGGCATCCGTTACAGTAACTGTATATGTACCAGCTAACAATTCATCATTTGTAGCAGTAGTTGCTCCATTATTCCATAGGAAAGTATAAGGCATTACTCCTCCTTCTGCAGATGCAGTAACTGCACCTTCAGGAACTTGGTAACATCTCAAATGTACATCTACCACAGCACCAGCAATAAGTTCAGCAGGAGCATTCACCATTACAAAATCAGTAGTTGTACAACCATTATTATCCGTAATCGTTACAAACTGGGTTCCCTCATCAAGCATCAGGGCCGTAGCATTCGTTTCGCCGGTTGACCAAACATATGTATATGGTGCCACACCTCCAGTAGGATTCACTGTAGCTGAACCATCATTTCCTCCAAAACAAGTTACATCATTGTTCAATGTTGTAGTTGATTCTAAAAGAGGAGGTTCGGTGATTGTTATTTGAGAAGAAGATACACAACCATTATCATCTGAGATGGTCACAGTGTATGTTCCGATTGGCTTATCTGAAATTGAAGCGGTCGTTTCTCCTGTGCTCCAGTCATATGTATATGGCATAGTACCACCTGTAGCCATTGCAGAAGCGCTACCATCCTCAAGACCGAAGCAAGAAACATTCATATCTACCTGTGAAGTAGCGATAAGTTCAGTAGGTTCATTGACAACAGCACTACCCTCAACGGTACAACCATTATCATCCGTAACAGTAACGGTGTATGTACCTGCCATCAAGGAAAAAGCTGTTGTAGTAGTTGCTCCATTACTCCAATTATAGGTATAAAATCCTGCTCCTCCAGAAACTGAAACTGTTGCTGTACCATCTGGAATTTGATAACACAACAAATCAGTGACGGCAATGCTATCAATTACTAGAAGATCGGGTTCAGTCATCATGACTGAATCCAAGTGCATACAACCATTGGCATCCGTAATCGTTACAAACTGTAGTCCTGCCGCAAGATTCGAAGCGGTCTCTGTCGTTTCTCCATTTGACCATAGGTAGGTATAATCCGGAGTACCACCATCTGCTGTGACAGATGCTGCTCCATCAGAGCCACCATTACAAGAAACACCATAATCAAAATTCATTGTTGAAACGAGTTCAGTTGGCTCATTAACTGTTGCAGAAGAAGTAATCGTACAACCATTGCTATCCGTGATGGTTGCCGTATATGTTCCCGCAGTCAAACCGGTAATAGCTTCAGTTGTTGCTCCATCGGACCATAAATATGAATAAGGTGGAGTACCACCAGAAAT
>JAHDHL010000021.1:87210-94766 GCA_020631355.1 Saprospiraceae bacterium
CCATTGATACTCCAATTGTGATTGGTGGACAAATCCATCCACGCTGGTTGTCCAACACAAGAATACTCCAATTCATATGCATCGAGTATGACTCCGTTGTTAACAGCCTGACTGGCCCATCCAATGAGTGTATTGTCATAATTGGTGATTGACATACCTGAATAGGATAAGAATGAAATTAAGCTATTGACACCAGACACATCCCATTCGCCCAGATTTTGGTCGAATGCGGAAGCGGAGAAGAACATGATATTCATGTCTACCACACTAGTAACATCCCAACCCGTGATATCCTGATTGAAGACGGAGTTGTTTCTAAACATCTCACGCATGTTATTTACATTGGATACGTCCCATGTTGTAACATCACCATTGAAACCAGAGAAACTGAACATGTTCCTCATATTGTTGATGTTTGAGGTATTCCAATTACTCAAATCACCAGAGAATGAAGTACATTTTGTGAACATGGACTCAAGGGATTGGCATACTGACAAGTCAGGAGCATCCGTGGCATTGTAAGTCAGGTTGGAACATCCCTCAAATGCATTTTCCATGGTAGCCCATTGTATGTCACCCCATTGATCAATTGAAATGATTTTATCCTTGTCACCTATGTCATTGAAAATGAACTGGGGTAGGGTACCTCTGATAGCAACTTGGTAAGTATCTGCTGTACCATAATCATGGGTTAGGACACCTGTGGCGCCAATAACATCATAGACTCCATCATTCTCCCAATCCACATCAAAACTGAATGCGTAATTAGGATCTACCAAATCCAATGGTAGTCTGATGGAGGTAGAATTGGATAATCCGGGATTATCCGTCTGCCATGTTGTAATAAATGGTTCATTCATGAAATATGCACCCGAAGCTACGGATACACCTTTGGCATACCGTTGAAAGAAGCCCATCTTTTGGGTTTCTATGGTTTTGGCATCCAGATGATTAATGGAAAAGAGAAGGAGTAAAACCAAACTCCAAATCGAGTGTCTGATTTTGTTCTTGTTTTTGTTCAATGCTTTAGAGTACATTAATTTTCTCATTGCAAAAGCGTTTAAATCGTAAAATTCATTCTTCGATGATTCGATTGATATATCGATAATTAGTTGTTATCAGCCACAGAAATGTGTAAGAACTCAGTTGTGATTTGGAATCAAATAGTCAAAAAAGTAGAAATTGATGTTGAATGAAATGGGTTAAGTATTCATTCATTTCTAAGACATAAGAAAATATCGTACCAAGAAGATATGTTGAACTATTTTATATATAAGAAATCTTAAATTAAATGAATTCTAGTAGGATATGCAGGGCAAGGGCTTTGTCTAACAGGATTATTACACGAGTAGGTTATGAGGGAGGGAGTAGTCTTATGAATTGAAGCTTCTGATAAGATAATACATCATTTATTTAACATAACGATAATTATAGGCAAATAAATACATTGATAACGTATCAACTTTTTTCAGGTCGATATAGGATGCTAGTGATTAATCTTATACATTAGCAAGCCCTCTGTTACCAGACCACTCTTAGAAACCAGTAATTGGTATAATTAAAACATTCTAGAATGGGACTAGATGACATACTTTATAAAAGAATGGGTTTCTTATGGGTCATCCTCTTTCTATTGCTTCTGGCATTAAGCAGTGAAGTTTGGTTATTTGATGTACATGATTCATTGGATTCTTCCAATTATTTAGGATATTTCCTACATGCAGATAATTTATCAGAAGAATTCCTAATCGACTACAAAGCTTCCCGTGTTCCTTGGCTCATTATCGGTACGGCATTCTTCTATCTCTTTGATGGCTTATCAGCTCATTATGCATTGGTATTTTCTCTTTTGATTTCGTTATTGTATCTGTTTTATAGAGTCATAGAAAAAACAACCAATAAGGATGTAGCCATCATCTTTACAATTTTCTATGCTAGCTACAATTATCTACACCATAATGGAGGCTGGTACTACCACAATATAGCTGTTAATCTATACCTATTGGGTGCCATACTCTCCTTACTTTCAAAACCTAATGTTACTTCAAAAAAATACCTTTCTTCCCATTGGCTCCTTACAGGATTCCTGTTTGCAAGTAGTGTGTTCATTAATTTATTCATAATCAATTTATCACCCATTCTCTTAATATTTTATCACTACCAGAATGAAGAAAAAAATTGGATAAGACTGATTATTAATCTTATGTTTGGATCACTTATTGCCTTAATATTTTGGGGTTGTATTAATGGATATATCTTAGGACGAGAGTTCCTATTCCTCAAGAACCAGCTTATTTATACCATTGAAATGATAACCATAAAAGGGAGGGATGAATGGCACAAACCTTTAGGAGAATGGATATTTGAAAGTTACTGGCTCATTATTCCATTCCTTACTTTGATATGGAGTGTGATTCATATCATTAAAACCAAATACTCAAAAAGCTTTTCAACCACCCCATATCCTCTGATTCTCATATTTGTTTGGTTCATTCATCTTTTTTGGCAAATCAAAGGGAATACAGCCCTACAACCCAGTAAATTATCACATAATATTTTCCTACCTAGCTTTCTGACCCTAGCCCAGTTATCCTACCTATATATTTTCAAGGATTTGGTCATCCAAGTAAGACACATCATATGGATATTAGCCATCCAAATCATTATTTTCACATGTTTATCCTTACCCCTTATACATTTAGTTAGTATAACTGGTTTCAGGTTCTATATAACATTGTCCATAGGAGGGGTTGGAATTTACCTTGCTAATAAGAATAAGCCAAAACTCAAGCTACTACTGGCTATTTATTTAATGACCAATATACTTGTAACGACTACCTATCAAGCATATAGTTTTGTGGGGCGGGATGTTTTTTATCATAAACAAGCTTTCATTACTAATCTAGAGACAAATAACATTCTCAGTACTTTTGATCCAGAAATGAAAACTGACATTTGGGTCAAACAGGAAAGTGAAATCATTCTGCCAAAAGAGGGGTTCTATGGTTTTCCCATCAAGTACAAACAAGGGGTATTATTTAGTGCTATAGCAGCTATCAGACAAGTGGATATAAAGGAATGGCCAAAGGATTCGGAGATTGAGGGATCACTATCGAATCTAAATAAATGTATAGCGCTTAGTTTTATTGAATCAGATATAGACAGTTTGAATCAAACTTTCATGGCATTTGGTAATTTTGACGTAGAGAAAGTACATATATCACAAGGACAGGAATATCAATATTGGATAGGGTTGTATCAGATTAAGAAATAATCCTATAGACCAGTTGGGAAATTGGATATCAATCAAAAATAATGGAATCGCTTAGGATTTTAATAACAGGTGGGTGTGGTTTTATTGGTAGTAATCTAGCACTACACTTAAAAAACGAGTATCCCAATAATGAAATTATCGTATTGGATAACTTGAGAAGGAGAGGAAGTGAATTGAACCTTTCCTATCTAAGGGACAATGGTATCCATTTCAAACATGGGGACATTAGAAATAAGGAAGATTTACATTTCAAGAATCGATTAGATTGGATTATTGATTGTGCTGCAGAACCCTCAGCTTTAGCAGGTACAGACAAGAACTCCCAGGATTATCTAATACACACCAACTTTCAGGGTACTATTAATACACTCCAAGTTGCTGCTCAACACCAGTCAAAGTTCATCTTCCTTTCTACGAGTAGAGTTTATCCATACACTAGCCTAAATGCTATCCAATATGCTGAACTAGATGATCGTTTTGAGATATTGGACAATCAAGTCCAACTAGGCTGTTCAGTAAGGGGAATAAGTGAATCCTATAGCCTTAAGGGGGCAAGGACATTTTATGGGAGTAGTAAATTGGCTTCAGAATTATTTGTTGAGGAGTTTGGTATAAATTATGGAATTAATTATATCATTAATAGATGCGGTGTAATTGCTGGACCACGCCAAATGGGGAAAGTAGACCAAGGTATTGCTACATTATGGATGGCCCGACATTTCTGGAAGAAAGAACTATCCTACATCGGTTTTGGTGGGCAAGGAAAACAGGTACGGGATATCCTACATATTAATGACTTATCCTCTTTGATTAGTCACCAAATCCAAAATCCTAGACCATATAATGGGAAAACCTTGAATGTTGGAGGAGGCATAAAGAATGCTGCATCACTATTGGAATTAACAAGGATATGTGAGGAAATCACTGGTAATAGAATCCCCATTTCATCTATTCCAGTTACTAGAAATGGAGATATTCCAATATATATATCCGACTGTAAATTACTCAACGAACTATCTGAATGGACCATCGAAAAATCCATTCAGAATATATTTAGTGATATCTTTGAATGGATGTATCAGAATGAAAAAAAGCTAAAACCCTTATTTGAGTGAACATTGGAATCATTACTGGGTCCTCAGGACTGATTGGAGGGGAATGTGTATCATTCTTTGCCAAGAAATTGGATTTGATTATAGGAATAGACGATAATTCTAGACAATCATTCTTTGGTTCTGATGCCTCCACTGTTCCTAATAGGGAAAGAATTATCGCATCCACTCCAAACTATAAACACTACAATGAGGATATTAGAAATGAGCTGAAGTTAGATGCCATATTTGCAGAATATTCTGACGATATTCAATTGATTATACACTGTGCCGCCCAACCTAGCCATGATTGGGCTGCCAATGCCCCCACGATAGATTTCACTATCAATGCTAATGGGACTCTGAATCTACTGGAATCCTTTCGGAAGTATTGTCCCAAGGCTAAATTCATTTATACTTCCACAAATAAGGTATATGGTGACCTTCCCAATAACCTACCCTTTGTGGAATTGGAAAAACGATGGGAGTTGGATGAATCCCACGCTTTCCATCAATTCGGTATCGATGAATCAATGTCAGTCGATCAATCCACGCATTCCCTTTTTGGGGTATCAAAATTATCTGCTGACCTAATGGTACAGGAATATGCTCGTTATTTTGGGTTAGATACGATTGTTTTCAGGGGAGGCTGTCTTACCGGTTCTGGACATGCAGGAACCCAAATGCATGGTTTTCTTTCATATCTAATGAAGTGTACGGTACTCGAAAAAGAATACACAGTATTTGGATATAAGGGCAAACAAGTCAGGGATAACATCCACTCCTCGGATCTTGTCAATATGTTCTGGCATTATTATAAATACTCTAATGGTGGGTCAGAAGTCTACAATGTTGGTGGGAGTCGCCATTCTAATTGTTCGATGTTAGAAGCCATAGAATGGTGTCAAAAAATTAGTGGAAAAAAACTGAATTATACGATTCAACCAGAAACCAGAAAGGGTGATCACCAATGGTACATCTCAGATATTTCTAAATTCAGGAGACATTATCCAAATTGGGAATATCAATTCTCTTTGGAGGATATTTTCCTGGATCTTTATTATGGCATCACAAAAACACGCTGAACCATGGAACTCTCCGTTGTTATTCCTGCCTATAATGAGGCTGAGAACCTACCCCATACTCTCAGGTCCCTATATACGGAACTTAGCAAAAAGGATATTCCTCATGAAATTATTGTGATAAATGATAATTCCAAGGATAATACTCTTGAAGTATTACAAAAATTACAAACAGAAATTCCAACCCTGATACACGAACTCAATCCTCCTCCCCATAATGGTTTCGGATATGCTATTAGGAAAGGGCTGGATATTTTCAAAGGGGATTGTGTGGCCATATTCATGGCAGATCTTTCTGATTCCCCTACAAATTTAATTGAGTTTTATAATGTCCTCAAAAATGAGGAGGAAGTAGATTGTATATTTGGCAGTCGGTTCATCAAGGACGGTTCAACAGATGATTATCCCCTACCCAAGCTCATTTTGAATCGGATAGCCAATAATATCATACGATTCCTGTTTGGAATAAGATATAATGATTGTACCAATGCCTTCAAACTATACAGAAAAAGAACCATTCAGGGATTGGGTCCCTTACTTTCCCCTCACTTCAATCTAACAGTCGAATTACCATTGAAAGCCATTATAAGAGGTTATAAGTATAAGATAATGCCCAATACATGGAGGAACAGGGTCAAGGGGGTATCGAAATTGAGAATCAGGGAAATGGGAAGTAGATATCTTTTTATTGTACTATATTGTCTAATCGAAAAGTATTTCAGTAAGGGTGATTACTTAAAATAAGCCATTGATAAAAACCAAGTATTAATCAAGAATTCTCTACTTCTAGACATTGGACATGAAAGTAAATAAAAAAACCATCCTCCTAAATTTCTCTATCCTCATCTTCCTATTAATTATCATTGAGGTGGCTATGAGATTTAATGGATATAAACCCGGGGTTTACTTGGGTAAATTCAATCCTGTGAATGAAGTAGTATATACCCCCTTATTTCAAAGTGACTCTAATGGAATTGTTTCATTCATAAGGGATTCTGAAATCTTACCTGACAACTATAATATAAATAAGGAGGGATTTCAATCCTCTTTCGACTTCCTAGATTCCAATTCATATGAATCCGATTCGCTGATATCTATTATGCTCATCGGTGACTCCTATGCTGGTGGATGTTGTGCCCATCCTGTGGATTCGTTATCTTTTGCAGCATTACTAAATCAGAAAGAAAACCACAAGGTCTATAACTTTGGTATAGGAGGAACAGACCCCCTACAATATCGATTGATTATCGAAAACTATCTGGATACCATCAATCCTGATTTAGTTGTCATTACCTTCTATTTGGGGAATGATCTGATGAGGCATCCTAGAAAACCCAATCCAGGTATCCCGCATTTTTACCCTATCAAAAATTGTTGTTGGCTACCATCAGAAGTACATGATGGCGACCAATTGGTCAAATTTGAAAATGCACAAGAAGCCTATGACTGGTTCTTGAACCATACGACCTTACTAGGGCCAAATCGGAACCTCATTGAACGATTCATGGGTCAAAGCGCATTATTATCCAGCCTGTATTTCTTATCCCATAAATCGGCGGAAGAAGCATCTGATCCTCTAATGAACCAATATGAATACAGCCTGATTGAATTAAGAAAAATTCAAGCGATTTGTAACAGTAAGAATAAGCAACTCATTATCGCTGGTATACCAAGCCCCATGGATGCTATCAACGATGTCAATTTAGAAGAAAAATATGGTTTCTCTTTTGAGGGTGTAAAATGGCATTACCCAGATACAAAAAACTATGCATCCACTGACTATGATGGAATCCATACGAGAAATCATTTTAACAATAGTGGTCATGAAAAATACCATGAATTTCTCTATGCTCTGATTCAGACTCAATTCCATGAATGATACTTTTATCTATCAGAGCCTAAATGTTATAAGATATAAAAAGTTGCAATGAAATTATTTTCATTCATATCGATTGTATTACTATTCGTTTGTTGGTTAGGCTGTACAACGCAGCCAACAAATATCCTTTCCGAAGAAGAAGAATTACTACTCCAAGAATGGAATAATGAAAAGGAACGCATCATCCAGGAAGCTAATCTGATAGAAAATGATTTTGAAAAGAGCGTGTT
>JAHDHL010000021.1:94866-96129 GCA_020631355.1 Saprospiraceae bacterium
TCACCAAAAGTTGATGCGATATTGGATCAATACCCAATCATTCAACTGAATTCAAATTGACAAGGATATACCCTATCAATTTGAATTCACCACAAAATTGAAATACTTCCAATCAAATTCTGTCCTTACAATCAGGGTGTATACCCCTGTTGCCAAATTATCAAAAGAATAGGATTGTTCATGCAAATATGAACCTGCCAAATCTGTCTTATCTATTAATTGTCCCTCATCATTGAATATCCAGAGTTCGACTGGAACATCATCACTCAGGACTGTTCTAATCGTAAATTCACCATCATTCGGATTCGGGAATAATACCGATTCCAGAATAAATCCATAACCCAATTCTAGGTTCTGCGGATTCGTAAGCATATTCGGATCATCGAATATCTCAATATCCTTTGAGATGGCCATTTCACAACCTTGGAAGTAACCAATCATTGTCATGGTAAATGTCCCCGTATAAGGAAAACTCACTATTTCTTGATTATATAAGGATTGTTGGTGGATAATACTATCCTCATCATATTCCCAATCTATACTGTCTGCCAAAGGCCAGGATACATCCACTGCAAAAATAGGTTCATCCATGACTCCCTCGGAGGGTAATAGGAAATCAGCATCGAATAACTCATTGGTAAAACTCAGATTAAACGTGTCATTATCTGTGCATCCATCCGAGTTCGTCACCTCTAACCAATATTGGCCTGCATCAGTAACTTCAATTGAACTCTCAGTACTTGAAAAACCAGTACTACTCCCCCATTCATAGGTATAGTCAGGATTGAAACCAGCATCCAAAACTCCTACCTGCCCCTCACAGATGATTGTATCCGTACCTGTAACTACCTCAATGTCAAGAATCGGTACTTCAGGAATAATAATTTCCTCCACCAATTCACAGCCTGTGGCGTCTGAAACTGTAACGGTGTAGGTTCCTGAGGGAACATTATCCAGTGTGGCATCATTATCACCATTGGACCAAACATATGAGTAAGGAGGAATTCCTATTATGTTATCTATCTGTATGGTTCCATCCGCACTGCCATTACAGTTGGGTTCTATCACTGTTACAGCATTAATCTGATTGAGGACAATCGTCGTCGTCACAATAGAATCGCATGCATTCACAGCAGGAATCGTATCAATGTATGTACCAGGAAGTGAATACGAACTATTGCCAATCACATATACATCACCCTCGCAGAGAATTACATTATTATTGAATGTGGAATGAGGTAAATACTGTAACTGAATATTTAC
>JAHDHL010000022.1 GCA_020631355.1 Saprospiraceae bacterium
AGACATCTAAGGGAGAGAACCGCGAAGCGGCATAGGTGAAGCTAGGCTTGGCTTGCCTTACTTTTTCCTGATGAAAAAGTAACAAAACCTGCCTGCGCAGGCAGGAATCAGCACCGTAAATCGTTTTAAACGTTCCAAAAGCTTGAAAATCCTAAACAAAACATAACTCGCTTTATGCGAATTGTTCCCAGGTTTATTTTTAGTTATTATCTGATGTTCATTTCTTTAAATGGACATTGTTTCCTGCTCAAACAGTGTTTTGTTTTTTACGGATTTCACTACACTTTCTCCACTAAACGATTTAATGTGCAAATTGGGAAAAGATTCGAATGAAAGCATCCTCCACTTGGAGGTAAATGTCCATTACAGATAGGATTCGCGAGCGATTTCTGCGATAGCAGAATAGATGTCTGGCAGACATCTAAGGGAGGGAACCGCGAAGCGGCATAGGTGTTAGTTATACGCTTTGGAAATAATGAAACTAGGAAAGGGATTCTCCCCTATGATATCATCTCCAATGGCAAAAATCCATATCAGGGATTAAAATCAGATTGAATCAGGGCATTGAATCGAAGCCCAATTTGCAAATAATGCAACCCTATTTCTAGAAATGCTTCCAAAAAATTCATTTATGCAGCAGATTTGGCCCATCAGTCCATTAAATAAGGATAAATCATAAAAATTAATCCACTGACTATGAATTAGTGCCTTTCATTCGGCAAATAATCATCATAACATGTGCTTGTATTCAACAAAACACAATAGTTATGAAAAAAGTATTGAGCATTGCGTTGATGATGATGAAAGGAGGATATTATGCCATCCTTTCCTTACTTCAAAAAAATGGCGGATTGGAAGCCTTATTGAAACTGGGCGCCATGATTACCCATTCCAAGGCCAATTATATTGCCTTGAACAATCTGAAAAAACATGAGGATTCCCTGCAATTGATTGAGGAAAGGTATTCCAACGGAATTCCACCAATGGAGGAATTATCCCAATATCCCAAGGAATCCGTAGGTTATCTGTTTTACAAACAAATGACAGATGAGGGACTGGATCTTTTTCCTTATGTCGATAAGAGCGAACTCAGCGAAATCGAATACATGAGAGAAAGGAGAAGGGAAATCCATGATATTCTTCATGTGGTATTGGGATACGACACCAGTATGAAGGGAGAAGCAGCATTGAATATGTTCCTTGCTTCGCAGTCGGGTATGGTCATCAGTTACCTTGTCGTAGTGGGTGTGATACTGAAGCACATCTTCAAGCATCCCCAAGAGTTGGCTTCCTTGATGAATCTCGTAGCGGAGGCATGGCAAAGGGCCAAGCATTCCAGGTGTGTATTCGGAATCAGGTGGGAGGAATGGCTAAAACGAGATGTATATGAGGTCAGATTAATGATGGAACTCCCACAAACAGCGGGCATTTTGAAGTATCAAATGTCCTGAGCATGCTAAATTGAACCCCAAAACACTATTGATAAGGAGAGGAATAGGTGGTAATTTACCATGGATAATGATTATTATTGAAGATATAGATACTCATAGAATGAAACAACTGACCATCATATTCCTTTCCTTGTCCTTTCTTCTCCCCTACTATTCCCAAGCACAGGATATGGATAATACCCAACTGGGAAATATCCTCACTTCCATGAGTGACAGTATCGTTGGCAGCAACGGACAATGGCAAATGGATGTCAAGGGCGCACTAATGATTTGTCTGACAGACGAAACCCATAATAGGATGCGCATCATTTCTCCCATCAAATCCATGGAAGAAGTTTCGAAAAAGGAAATGTATGAATGCATGGAAGCCAATTTCCATACGGCACTGGATGTCAAGTATGCCGTATCAGAGGATGTGATGTGGGCCGTTTACATCCATCCGCTTAAGGAACTGACAGCCGACCAAGCACGGGATGCCATCAAGCAGGTGTTCTTTGCAGTAATGACCTATGGCACTACATATAGCAGTACCAACCTGAGTTTCCCGGAAGCAGATTCCAAGGAGAATTAGTATAAATCAATTTACAATCCTGCTTGCTTTCAAAAGGAGATGAAAGGTAGGAATACTATGATTCCCAAACAGATGTAATAGATGTAATCGGACAGACTTCTTCCTACATCCTCATCGAGGACCTGATCATTAAGGGTGTCTTTCATTTTTTTCTTAGGTTTTGGTATGTTCCTCCTGCGGAACGTCATTGGGTGGATAATGATTAAGGGTACAATCATCATCAATAGTTGTCCGAAGTTAAATCAAAGCTTATAAAGGTTTTATACCTGATTGCTGAATATAATGTTTCGGTTGCTGAAATAAAATTTCAGACAAATGAAGCCAAACAGCATTTTAAGATGGAATCACTCCGCCATCACCTTTTCTGCATACAAGCCAAAAAACTTACATTCCTCCACTGCTTCCTCAAAAAATTCGGTATCACTATATTTTAGAATGAGGAGGTCGTAATAGTTCCTGTACTTATCCGGGAGTTGGGGAATCTGATCATCCCAGCCTCTGTATTTGGTTTCGGGATCCTGATAGAACATCACCAATTCGCACTTGGCGGCCATGAATGAAGCACGGGCTGCCTGTTCGTCATTGGTGGCCAATTCCTTGGCCTTATCAAAGAAGAACAAAGGCTTGGACACATCAGTGAATTCCCGGTTTCCAAAACCACCCCAGGATTTGTCCTTTTTGATTTCCACCTCCATTTCTTCGGGAGAGGTTCTCCAGGCATAACTTGTCCTATAATAATCCAGCACATCATATTCATGGCCGTAGTAGGACATATTGTAATAGGCCGTACCGAGATTATAATAATGCTGAGCTGCATTTTCGATGTCGGTCTTGGCATTGTATTCCAAATCCAATAGCTGTTTGGTCAAATCCAACTTATTGACTTCCAAGTCATTGGTATCCACGGGTAATTCGCAATGGATACAATCATTGATGGACATGAAATAAGGATAGTACATCTCCTCATTCAGGCGATTGATATTCACCCTATCGAATGCCCTTGAAGCTTCAGGGAGTTCGTATCTGGAAAGGTGGTATGTACCCTTTATCTCATACAGTTCGGACTTGTAATCCTTGCCAATCTTATTCTCCAGAAGATATTCCTCAAAACGATTCTTATCCTCGATTTCAGCTAAGGAAATAAGGTCATTGATTTCCTCGAACTTAGGATTGTGTTGCAGGTCGGACAAATGAAAATTACATAAGAATGCCTTACCCTCCTCCCCTTGCTGGGCATATAGGGACGAGACCTTATCAAACATGAAATCAGGGAGTGTTTCCACCGAACTGTAGAACTTATTATCCTGAATGATATCATACAATTCCATTTCAATCTCAGGGGTAATTCTGGTATAGGCATGGATTTTCAATACCAATTGGAACAATTCCAATTGTTCGGATAATAATGGGTGGCCTTCCACCAATGGTTCTGCCCTTTTGTAGGATTTATTCGCAGCATACAAATCCCTTGAAAGGTATTCCAGATATCCCTCGGCGATGGTCCAGGTTGCCAAGTCCTTGATTCTCTTTTGTTTCAGGGCATTGGTCACGAATTTCAGTAGTCGAATCAGTCTATTCTTGGCTACTTGGTCAGGCTTGGCGGGATAGGATGTCCGTCTGAAATCCGCTCCGACAAATACTTTCTCAATATTGGCAATTTCCTTGACCAACATGGCAGTCAGATGTTCCGAATCCGGATCCAAACGATAGATATTCTCCATTTCTTCCACCAGTCTGCTGTTCTTATCCATTGCACGGAGGGCATACAGTGTGGTTCTTTCATCGTCGGACTGGCACATTCTCAGACAAGCTTTCCATTCGTCATCATCCTTGATATAGAAACTCCGGTAGACCTGTTCCCTTTTACTTGGACAATGTCTGAATACCTTGGAAAAAAGGTAGGACGCTTCCACATGATTACCCAATCTCTTGAGGCATCCCGCCTTGTGCGCCAACAACCACCAATTGATGATACTTGGCACCTCATCCACCTTATAATCCAGGTCCTCATACAATTCCAGTGCGTATTCGTAATCATCCGCATAATGTGCCAATCTTACAATCTGGTACATGTAGCGGAGCCTAAGGAAATGATTATCCGTCTTGAGTAGCCTCCTTTTTCCCATATCAATCAACTCCTGTACATCCGAATCAAATTCCCTCTCCGCATCCCACTTGGAACCTGCCACAGCATATGGTTCGCAGTACTTGGCATAAACCAAATAATCAAATGTTTCGGTACACTTGCTATTGACGAGGCCTTTGGCAAATTCATTGGACCTCCATTTGGCGGGTGTATTCCGTCCCTTGATGGCTGCTGAACGCAATGCTTCCAAATCACTGGTAGATGAAGTATAGATTACCTTGTCTATGTCTTCCAATTCATCCACCTCACAAGAGTAATCAGACCATTCCTGAAGATTGGCCATTCTTTGGTTATTCCTAGCTGACATATCATCCAGATGATATTCCTCAAATGTCAGGATATAGGGAGAGAATTCCGTTTCGTGCTCAGCTAGGGTAAAACTGAGGAAATGATATCCGAAGTCACTTTCCTCCCATCCGTAACCACATCCGACGGACACCTTGACCGGTAAGAAGATGATAGCACTAGTAATGAGTAAAATGCTGACTGAGACTTTCCAAATATTCATATTCATATTGCTTGATAACAGTACTATCCAAATGGTAAAAAATGATGTTTTCAGGATGTAGGAAATCATTGAGATACCTCACGGTCTTATCCAGTTCTGTTCGCTCACTTGTCTCCAATCTCAACCGATCTCCCTGATAAAGATAATAACCATTCAGATAAGTACTTTCCAAAACTTCCACCCACTGCTTTCCTAAGCTATATTTAGGATTATCCTTGAATGTAGCCATATCTGTCTGACGAATCAATTTGATGAGTTGGCCATCCCTATACACCACTGCCCATGAGAATAGGGGTAATGCCACATCCAATTCATATGGATAATCCGAATTGCGAATATATTGCTTGACAACTTCTGTTTCCAGTATGGAATTCCCCTCTTTCATATCACCAACCTTTCCCGTGTTGTAACACATCAATACAAAATGGTCCGCAGGTGGGATGCCTGTTCTTTCATCGTATTTCACCTGATGCAATCTGATGGTAACTGAGATATTCCAATCCGTTTTTTCCTTGATTTCCTTTAGGAAAGCGAAATAGGCTTCCCTTGTCGTTGCCGACCAATCACAATCGAATTGTACCCTTGATATGGATTGGGAAGATACATCCTGATGCATCTTCTGAATCAACTGCGCTGTTCTTCCCGCCAAGGTTTTCCGTTCATCATCGGATATGGAGCTGAATGTTTCATTCGTAATGAATATGGTAGGAATGATATTCAATGATTCGGGTAATTGGATTTTTTTCACCATTTTTCCCATGGGTACTCTTTCTCCATTTTCAATTCCAACATCAAAATACCTCAGGTATAATGTTTCGGAATGGAGCTGTTCGAGATAATTGAATTCCTGCGGTGTGATATCCAGGTAGGATTGCCAATGATAGAATTGGATGGAAGATTGTTTTCCTTTTTTACAACCAAGGAAAAGCATTATAAAAATGAGCCATAAAAACCCCATACGGCTGACTGGGAATGTTGGATGTTTCAAATACATGGATTCGATACAATTAGATGATTCCTTCCTTAATTAAGTCATGAAGATGAATCACTCCCATATACTTGTCGTCATCCTGAACAACCAACTGTGTAATGCTCTTTTCCCTCAATAATTGCAAGGCTTCCACTGCCAAACTTTCTGAGGAAATGAAAACAGGATCTTGGGTCATGATTTCTTGTGCTTCCACATCATCCAAACTGATTTCCTGCTCCAACATTCGACGCAAGTCCCCATCTGTAATCACTCCAATGGCTTTACCATTCTCATCTACAACAACCGTAATTCCTAGTCGTCCGAAAGTCATGGATAAAATGATATTTCTTAAATTATCCTTGGTTCCAACCGCAGGTTGGTTATTGTTTTTGTAAATATCCTTGATGCGCAAATACAGTTGCTTGCCAAGTAATCCACCCGGATGGAACCGGGAAAAATCCTTGGGACTGAATCCTTTCAGTGCCAATAATGACATTGCCATCGCATCACCGATGACCATCTGTAAGGTCGTACTTGTCGTAGGTGCGAGATTATTCGGATCTGCCTCTTTTTCCATTGGAATATGAATGAAATAATCCGCATGCTGTGCCAGGTAACTTTCCGCATCGCAGGAAATCCCGATGGTCGGATTACCGAACTGTTTCACCAAGGGTAACAATACTTTGATTTCAGCCGTATTCCCACTTTTGGAAAGGCACATCAAAATGTCCTTTTCGCCAATCATTCCCAAGTCACCATGTACTGCATCGGCTGCATGCATGAACATGGATGGCGTGCCCGTGGAATTGAGTGTTGCTACAATTTTCTGGGCGACCAATGCACTTTTCCCTATACCTGTCAACACAACTCTTCCATAAGAATTTGAAATAAGTTGTACCGCTTTCACAAAATCGCCGTCTAATGTACCGAACAAGTCATTGAGGGCCCTCATTTCGATAGAGATGGTTTGTCGGGCAATATCCTTAATCAGTTGGTCTGAAATCACAAATATTTTATATTTTTGGCTGCTTTTACTATAAAGCGTACTAGGCCGATGTAAACGAATGGGATTTTTTTGTAATTTAATACAAATTCCAAATCGTTGAAACTTCTAAACATCATTCTCAAATGCACCCAACCTGAATGATTGATATGTTAAGGAGTTGAATGTGAAGAACAATTTTTAGAAAACCGAATTTACCACAAAGTTAATTCATAAGAACATAACTTAATGGAAGCAGTTACGCAAGATGTGCACAGCGCCCTTTCACACTATTTTGGGTTCGATAGTTTTAAGGGAAACCAAGAATCAATTATAAAAAGTGTTCTGGAAGGAAATGACACTTTTGTAATCATGCCCACAGGGGGCGGCAAGTCACTTTGTTACCAATTACCGGCCCTCATGATGGAGGGTACGGCCATCATAATTTCTCCACTCATTGCACTGATGAAGAATCAGGTGGATGCCATTCGTGGTTACAGTGAGGGAGATGAGATTGCTCACTTTCTGAATTCTTCCCTGACAAAGGGACAAGCCAAGAAAGTCAAGGAGGATATCATCAAGGGAAAGACCAAGCTATTATACATTGCGCCTGAAACCTTGACCAAGGAAGAAAATCTAAATTTCTTCAAGGAGGTCAATGTCTCATTGATAGCCATTGATGAGGCACACTGTATTTCTGAATGGGGGCACGATTTCCGTCCGGAATACAGAAGAATCAGGGATATGATTAACATCATCGGAAGGCACATTCCTCTGATGGCCCTTACCGCTACTGCCACTCCCAAGGTGCAGCAGGATATCCTAAAGAACCTTAGTATGGGAACGGATAACATTTTCGTTTCCTCATTCAATAGGGATAATCTCTATTATGAAATCCGACCCAAGGGTAAGAAGGAGAATACCATTCGTCAGATGGTCCAGATCATCAAGGGAATGGAGGGCAAATCAGGTATCATTTACGTTCAGAGTCGTAAGGCTACGGAAGAAATTGCCCAGTTGCTCAATGTCAATGGCATCAAGGCTTCTCCCTATCATGCCGGCTTGGATGCCAAAACCCGAAGTAAGTCACAGGATGATTTCCTAATGGAAAGAGTGGATGTCATTGTGGCTACCATCGCATTCGGAATGGGTATAGACAAACCTGATGTAAGATTCGTCATCCATTATAATATTCCTAAGAGTATTGAGAATTACTATCAGGAAACCGGACGAGCTGGTCGTGACGGACTTGAGGGTAAGTGTGTCGCATTCTATTCTCCGAAGGATATTCTAAAATTGGAAAAATTCCTGAGGGACAAACCATTGGCTGAAAGAGAAATGGGTTCCTTGCTCATGCAGGAAATCACCGCTTATGCGGAAACGACTTCTTGTCGCAGAAGATTCCTCCTACATTATTTTGGTGAGCACTATGATGATAGTAAGTGCAATGATATGTGCGACAACTGTCGTCATCCCAAGGAAAAGATAGAGGTCAAGGATGAGATGTTCAGGGCGCTGAATGTCATCAACGAACTGAAAACCCACTATACATCCAAGGTATTGGTTGACTTCATAGTGGGTGATAAGAATCAGGAGTTTGGACACCTGAAGCATCCGCTTATGGGTAGCGGAAAGGATAAGGATAAGAATTTCTGGAATTCCATCTTCAGGCATGCATTACTTGAGGGATTTGTGGATAAGGATATAGAAAAATATGGACTGCTTAAGCTCAATGATAAGGGACGTGCATTCCTTACCCATCCTACCTCGTTCAAATTGGCATTGAACCATGATTATGAGAATTTCGTGGATACGACTGTCTCTACCGGAAAATCTGCAGCCCTTGATCCTACCCTACTCAAAATGCTAATGGCCCTGAGACAAAAGGAGGCCTTAAGATTGGACTTACCTCCCTATGTCATTTTCAAGGAGAATTCATTGAATGAAATGGCTACCAATTATCCTATCACAATGGATGAGATGGCTAATATTTCAGGAGTGAGCAAGGGTAAAGCCATGCGATACGCAAGTCCTTTCATCAGTCTGATTGAGGAGTATGTAGAAAACAATGATATCGACCGTCCGATGGATTTTGTCATGAAGCAAGTGGCGAATAAATCCAAGACCAAGGTTGCGATTATTCAGGGTATTGATAAGAAGATGCCCTTGTATGATATCGCATCACAGAATAGTCTTAAGATGGATGAGTTACTGGATGAATTGGATATGATTGTGGATTCAGGAACCAAGGTGAATATCAATTATTATATCGAAGAAAATGTGGATGAATATTCACAAGATGATATTTACGATTATTTCAGTGAAGCTGAAACGGATGATATCGATGTTGCCGTAAAGGAATTAGACGATGAGGATATTACTTATGAAGAAGTGAGATTGGTCCGAATCAAATTCATGTCTGAGAAAGCGAACTAGATATTTAATTGTTTAGGATAAAATGGTCCCGGATTTTAGTCTGATCTAAAATCCGGGATTTCTTTTTCCATATCCTCCTATTCATAACAGCAGCAATTCCCTCATGGTGGTTTACACACATCGTATTTGAATATCTCTTATTTTTGTGCTAGAAAGATTAAAATACCAATTCATGGCATCCCATCATTTTCAAGTTCAAAAAACTGCTCATTATTATACGATTGGCGAAATAGGTAAGCATATCCGAAGGGTGGTTTTTGCCCTGCATGGTTATGGTCAGGCCGGAGACCGATTCAGTAGCAAATTTGATGGAATGGATGACGGGGAAACACTCATAGTTTGTCCAGAGGGGCTCAATCGATTTTACTGGAAAGACTTTACCGGCGAAGTTGTTGCTTCCTGGATGACCCGTAAGAACAGGGATACGGATATTGCCGATAATATGAGTTATCTCAATCAGTTATATGATTATATTATCCCTCAACTAAGCGATGATGTTATCGTGACTGTATTTGGGTTTTCACAAGGATGTCCTACTGCAAGCAGATGGGTTTCCTCTCAGAAAAAGCCATTCCATCATCTTGTTTTATGGGCCGGACAATTGGCGCATGATGAGGATTATGCCACATCACAATCCTTCTTCCAAAACAAGCGACTCTTATTCGTATATGGTAATGAGGATGAGTTCCTGATATATGGCTACAAGGAGAAACTATTGGAAAAAGCAGCTGAATCAGGACTTGAATTCGAAGTAAGGGAATTTGATGGAAAGCATCGTATTGACCGTCAGGTATTAGCGGATATATTCAATGATTTGAAAACAGTCAAAAAACTATTCTGATATGGAATTCAATCCGGAAGACTGGACTGTAGTGGAAGCAGTGGATGTAAGATGGGGTGATATGGATGCATTCAATCATGTCAATAATACCATTTATTTCAGGTATTTCGAATCGGCTAGAATCGCCTATTTCAAAAAAGTATTATGGGGAATTGACCAGGATAATCCTGTGGGGCCGATACTGGCACATACCTCTTGTAGATTCATGCTTCCCGTCACCTATCCCGATCAATTACAAATCGGGATAAGAGCCACCAAGATTGGAAATTCATCCTTGGTACAGGAATACATCGTTTTTTCGGAAAAACTGGGTGTTGCAGCTACAGGTGATAGTGTGGTAGTTTGTTTTGATTACAACTCGAAACAGAAAATAAATATCCCTGATGACCTTAGAAAAAGAATCAGGGATGTAGAGATTCTAGAAATCTGAATCCAATAACTTCAGCTTCTGATTGGCTTTCCTTGCAGAATTGTACTGTTCCTGTTCAGAAATTGCTTCCAAAACTTCCTTGGCGAGTAAGATCTCCCCATTCCTTAGATGTGCATTGGCCAGCCACCATTCCGCTAGTTCCTTTGTCGCCAAAACCGTATCCTTATCCACGAACTGACTGAGTGTCAGCACCATTGCTTTGGGTGTTTGTTCATCAAATTGTAGGAGTATGGCTTTCAGTCTCTCCTCTCCAGGGGTGAGTACCCTAGTCGTTTCCCCTCTTAGGATATCCTCAGACATAAAACGGGCATAATTATCCACTGCTGCAAATATCCTTGGTTCCTCCTGTTGTATGATTTGTTCCTCCTGCTTGGTGAATGTCATGGCAAACAATACAAAGAGAACCATTGCGGCAACTCCCAACATCCATCTCAATCTAGGTATGGCTGTTTTCTGGTTGGCTTGCCCATCCGTTTTCCGATTCCCCACCATCCAAGTATCCAGAACATGCTCTGTTAATTCATGCTGCCGATATTTCCTGCCGAAAGCAGTATCATTTTCCAGCTTGTATTGGAACTGTTCCAATTCTTCCGGACTAAGATCGAAGTTTAAGTAACGTTTAATCAATTGCTCTGAGTTGTCGTTTGAAATTCTTGCCATATCACTGACTTTAATCACACCTAGATATCATCCAACATCAAGATGATGAACAATAGATAGGTTTTGGTTTTTCAAATTGGCAGCCCCTCCTCGGTTAAGGAGGATACTGCCCTGATGTAAATAGTCGTTCATTAAGGGTGGATTGCTGACCAAGTGCATATACTCGACAGCTGTCAGTGTTCGTTCCACAAAATGGAATCAACCCTTATTGGATAGGTAGCTCCAATTGTAAAGGGTTTTCAATCAAATAGAGTAGGAATTGCAATAATGTGAGTAGAATTTTCCAAAAAAATCAGAAAATTTTCCAAAAAACCTCACTTGTAGTATAATTGTTAGGAATCAGGTACTTTCTTTAAACCCGTTGGAATTCCAATCCATTACCATAATCCAATGGATTCTTTGGCTCCATATTCAAGGAATTTTCTGATGGTAGGCCTATCTTTTTGTTCTACGGCTGATTTGATATCCAGCATCGCATTGAAATTAGATGGATCAATCATATCCAACTTGTACAAATCAATCAGCTTAATGGCATCCTTGGCATTTTGTCCATGAAGGGAATAACGACTGGCTCCCATGAGATAATGTTGCAAGGCGATGAGCTTGTATTTCTTATATTTCTTAAAATCATCATGTGCATCCGCATAAAACCAGTACACCCTAGCCTGTTCCACATCCTGTTCATTGTTGGGGTAATGCTGTTCTATCTGATCGATTAGTTTCTCGAATTCATTCAATTCCAGATAAGGCCTCAATTTCATGAGTCCTCCAATGATATTCTTGTATTCGGCATCACTGAAACTCGCATTCGGATGTTCGAGGGCATCAAAAAGGTACTTTTTGGCCACATTAGAATTGGCGCTGGGATTGGATGAATAATAAATTCCCAAATCGGACATCTGCTTCGGATTCAGATTCCCCTGTCCCAATTGTTCCTTGAGATTATTGATATCGGCTTCGTTCCCCGTAATGACTTTCCTCAGGCTATCAACCAAAGCTTCATTATCGGAATTATCCGTTATCGGTGGAGGGGTATCACCATTGTTGGTATCCGTATCAGGATTTTCCTTTAAATCAGTGATGACATGTTCTAAGGAAGCAATCTTATCGTAAAGGTCTTTTTTCTCCTTGGCAATATCCTCATTCAGTTTCTTGAGTTCTTCCAGTTGTTTGCTGTTATCCGTATCCGGAGTTCCGAAATGGGAATAGGCCCACATGGATATGGCTCCGAATGCTGCTGCGATGACACCCCTGCCTATCTTGGATATATTCTGTTGGATGGTTTGTAGGAATCCCTTTGAGATGGAAACCTTAACCACATCCTTGGAATGTAATTCGCATTCCGTATCCGAACACCAGAAATAACGGTCCTTGGAGCCATCAGGATTGAATTGCTCTGCATCATCCCAAAGGATCAAACCATCACAAGAGGGACATCTCACCGAACCCTTCGTCAATACTTCCTGAGCCAGTTTTTCCCTGATGATTTCCTTATTGTCACTCATCGTTTCAATTCATTTAGTTTTAAACTCCAGGGTTTTCTATATAGTATGAGGTATGAATTAAGGTTCAATATATGATTTTATATGAATATGAATGGATTATAACGCATTTTGATACCTGAATCATGCTGCTTCAATAAACCCTAGCACGCATTTCATGTTACTTTGCTATGAAAACGAAAGAAGTACTCGGTCTCATTTCCATCATGTTCATCACATATGCCGCAGCTGCCATCGGTGGATTCGGTATGGGTGATAGTGTTGTAACTTGGTATCCCTCTTTGAATGCTCCATCATTCAAACCGCCCAATTGGGTATTCGGTCCGGTATGGTCCATCCTTTATACCCTGATGGGAATTTCCGCTTTCATGGTCTGGAGGAAAGGCTGGAATACCTTTGGTGTGAAGATGGGTTTGATTCTCTATGGAATACAACTGGTTCTGAATTCCTTGTGGTCCATTATCTTCTTCAATTGGCATATGCTTGGATTTGCTCTTTTTGAGATATTGGTGCTGCTTTTCACCATCATACTAACCTATGTGAATTTCAAACGTGTCAGTAACTGGGCTGCTTATCTTCTGATACCATATATCCTTTGGGTTACCTTTGCCTCGGTACTCAATGGAGCTTTCTGGGCATTGAACTAATTCTTTTCCCATTCCGGTAACATTATCATACATTAAAATAATCGTCTCCGCCACTCACCGGTGGAATCGCGCAGTCTGTATAATGGAATCTGATTTCTTTTTTGAACGGATTCATGGTCATTCTATGCCTCGGTCCATCTTGCGTTATATCTTGGCTTTCATAGGCTACATCCCCCTTGTATAGCATGTAAACGGTATTCCCTATGGCTTGGGTTACAGGAAGAATACGCTGGGGTATCCGACGGGACAATCTGGTCTTGGCTTCATTCACATTGGCACAGGTTCGTATCAATTGTATGCTCATGAATGTAGGTGGCATCATTCCCAATTTTCCTTTCTTGAACAGAATCAGGGCTTCCTCCGGCTCCAACCATTCGTACTGTTTGATTTCACCATCATCAATGATGACTTCCGTCGAATTTTCTTCTACGATACCCATAAAGAACCATGTTGAGAATCTTCTGGGTTCGATAGCTGGGGTTGTCCAATGATTGAAATATATCAATTGCTCCCTCTGCATCTGAATTTGTGTTTCCTCCATGGTCTCCCTGATGGCTGCCAGACAAGCAGCCTCATCCATATCCTGTGATTTTTCGATTTCTTCCGGCTCAACCTTACCACCCGGAAAAACCCATAGTCCACCTGCAAATGCCAGTGCGCGATTTCGCTTGAGTAGCAAGACTTCCAATTGTCCTGCATCATTATCCCTAATCAACATAATGGTTGCTGCCGGATATAAGTTATCATTCATCTTTTGAATTTAAGCATGATTGAGGCCTGTCCTAATGCCTAACGTAAATATACCTTATGAATGATTAGGAATGGTATAGGATATTATCTTATCTGAATAAGGCGTGACCAATAAAAAACGTTTTCCCAATGCATGCAAGAGAAAAGGGCCATCTCCCCGTAAAGGGAAATCATTCCATAATTCTCCTTTTTCATTCCATAAATATATCTGATGCTTATCATCATTTCCTCCTAAATAAAACTGTCCGTTTATTTCAACAGGAAATATATTGGTCATTCGGTCATTCAATTGAATCGAATGGATCAATAAGAAATCATTTTCCTTGTATCCATATATCTCAATTCTGTCCTCCTTTAAAAAAACATATTCCTTTTGTTCTGCACCCATCACATCCAATAATAGGAATTCCTTGGAAACTAAGGAATCAAATGCTTGTAAGTGAAATACTTTTCCCAAGGGATTAATTATTTTCAATCTTCCATTTTTCTGATTGAAAACATACCTTTCTTTCCCTATCACATTAGCATCAACAAAGAATTCATTCTGAAATAATGTGTCTATAAATATAGGTTCAAAAATTTCTTGCGCTTTCCTATCCAAGGCAATGAATTCCCTATCCTTATTCAAATAAGTAATTTGCAAATCATTTTCTCCTTGGAGGATGGTTACGGGAAAATCCAAGGCGCCAACATCTATCAAAGGATTCCAACTCGGCATGGGTTTCATGCCCTTATTCACATCATATCCATATACGTTCCCGTTCTCACATGCAAGAAATGCAAAACGGGATTGGCGATTAGGAATATCCACCAATCCTATACCAACACTAGCGGGAGAAGTCAATTCAATCGGAAAATGATGAATGGGTTCCAGTGCTCCATCAAGGATGTAAATTAGGTTTTGGGTATTGAACAAATAACGGTCATGTTGGGATTTAATATCCTTAAAATGAAATATTTCAGAAATGATTGATTCATTCAATTGGGTATACTCCAATAATTCCCCTTTCATATCAACCATGAATAATCTATGGGATGCATCCTGGAATATAAGTGCCTCAGATTTTTTAAAAGGCAATTTAAATACATTGCGATTCAATATCGTATCAGCATGATAAATCCATGCGGACTGGGTCGTTTCTTCCTTTATTTCATAGGATTCCAATAATACATCTAATTTTGTATTATCCTGTATATCCAACCAACCGTGCCTCAATATATTTCCTTGCTCATTTTCAGTAACGACATAATGCAAACTACCATTTAATTCTCTCTCTTTTCTTCGATTTAGCAGATTAATAAATTCAACATTATTCCCTATATGATTATTGATAATATACTGTTCAAAATATAATTCCAAAGCATTGGAATGAGAGGTGAATATCAAATAATTATTAACGTGGGTAACATAAGGCTGTTGTAATCTGGGAACATAAGGAATAAAATCCCTTTCCCCGCACAAATCCTTTACCGGAATTCTCTTGATTGGAAAAATAGGATGTTCCACTTCCCTTACGATACCAAATTCAGATTCGATTTGTTTGAGGACTTCCCCTGCATCAGACTGAACATCCACTATCCAAAATAAATAATCCTCTGCTACTTCATTCTGCATTAAGAATGTGGCATAAGTATAAGAGGGCTGCTGAGGTAAGAATTGACCAATAACGGATTGCATCAAAATATCCTGCGTTTCATAACTATGGAATCCGGCATAATTAATCTGGTCAGGAATCATTTTCAACATGGATTCCCAGGTTGTATCCTTATTCGTATTGTAGCGTTTTTCCGGAAATATCCTACCATTGAAATAAAAGTCATCAGCATCCTGAATTTCTCCTATCACTCTTGATTCCTTGATGTTCCTGATATTTAGTTTCTCAAAGAATCCAGTACTTAAGCCCCAATTAAAATGAGATAAATCTAAATACTGTTCCTGATGTCCCATTCCCAATAGTTCGGGCAAAGCGTCAGTTTCGCCGGCTGTCTTATTGTGAAATGCGAGAATGGATTCCTCAATGTAAAATCCCTTTGTCGATGAAATGAATACACCATTCTGATAAGTAAAAAAGACCTTTCCCTTAGCACTATCCTGCAATTCATATAAAGACCATTGTTGGAATTCCAGTTCCTTGGCTGTCGAATGAGCCAATAGACTATCGAATTGTTCGGATGTAATCCTCTCCAAAGTGATGAATCCGCCATCCTCCATCTCGGCCCAGATGCGTTCATCCGCATTCAGATGTATATCCTGTTCTTCCAAAAAATCCGATACCCCTTCCAAGGGATGATTTTCTCCATCCCAAACGACATCGTTGAGTGTTTGGATGGTTATGCTTGGAAGGGCATCCATCATATTCCGTTCCGTATGGGTACAGGAAGTCCATAGAAAAATGACAGAAAGAGTAGATAGGAATAGTTGCTTCATATTATCTTGAGTCAATACTTTTGGATATCAAAATTAAGCTATGTTTCCAACAGATAAAAGATGGCTCTTGTTGGCTTGTATAATGGGTTTTCTTGCAGTGGGCATCGGAGCCTATGGTGCCCATGGCCTGAAAGGCTTTATCCAGAGCGAGGGGCTTCCTCCCGAACGAATCGATATTTTCAAAACGGGTGTATCCTACCATTTCTACCATACATTTGCCATGTTTTGCGCCATGGTGATTCCCTTTGCGGAAGATAAGTGGAAAAGGTTAGCAGCGCTACTTTTCTTCATAGGAATCATTTTATTCTCTGGTTCATTATATTTGTTGGCGGTAAGGGAATATGTATTCATTCCGATTAAGATACTGGGTCCAGCCACACCCATTGGAGGATTGTTCTACATGGCTGGTTGGGCTACTCTTTTCCTAGGAATCTGGAAAGGAAAAACCAACAACTCCATCACTTAAGCAATTAACAAACCGACCTTAAATCGAAAAAAAATGAAAGGAGACTTTAATGCCTATGTTGCTACCATGAGAAAGATTGCGGATATTTCACATGCCATTTCATTATTGAGTTGGGACAAGGAAGTCAATATGCCTCCCAATGGAGCAGCTTTCCGAACCCAACAGGTTGCCACCCTATCCGGAATGGCCCATGAAACCTTTACAGCACCTGCTTTCAAGGAAAATTTGGATGCCTTGTATGAGGTCAGGGAAGACATGGACATTAAATCCCGCAGGAATATAGAAATCACGAAGAAAAAATGGGATAGGGCCGCATGTTTTACTACGGAGTTCGTGATGAAAAAATCCAAGATTACCTCAGAGGGTTACCATGCATGGCTCAAGGCCAGGGAAGCCAATGATTATGGCTTATTCAAGGAAGCCCTTCGTAAGTTGGTGGATATAAAGAAAGAGGAATGTGAGTTGGTCGGATATACAGACCACCCTTATGAAGCCCTCCTCGATGAATACGAACCCGGCGCAAAGGTAGCTGATTTGGATACCCTATTCAGTGATGTCCGCAACCAGATGGTGGCATTTTGTAGAAAAATAGCTGATAGCCAACAGGTAGATGATTCATTCTTGGTGAAACATTTTGATAAGGATAAGCAATGGGATTTTGGCTTGGACATCCTTAAGGTCATGGGATATGACTTTGATTCCGGTCGTCAGGATATATCCCCACATCCTTTCACCACTAATTTTGCTCCTACTGATGTTAGGGTAACGACTAGAATCGACGAACAGAATTTTGGGAGTATGACCTGGAGTTGTATCCATGAGGGAGGACATGCCCTGTACGAACAAGGACTTCCGTCATCCGAATATGGATTGCCATCAGGTAATGCTGTTTCCTTGGGTATCCATGAATCCCAATCCCGCTTATGGGAAAACAATGTGGGCCGTAGTTTACCGTTCTGGAATGCACATATGGGTCTCGCCAAGGAATATTTCCCTGAGCAATTGGGTGATGTTGATTCCAATGCATTCTTCAAGGCCATCAATAAGGTAGTACCGAGTCTGATTCGTGTAGAATCCGATGAATTATATTACCATTTCCATATCCTGATTCGCTATGAAATCGAAAAGGGATTGTTGGAGGGGAATTACGATATAGATCATCTGAATGAAGTGTGGAATGCGAAGTATAAGGAATACCTAGGTATAGATGTTCCGAATGATAAGGAGGGCATTCTCCAGGACATCCACTGGGCCTATGGTAGTATCGGATATTTCCCCACTTATTCGCTGGGAAGTTTCTATGCAGCGCAATTCTTTGCACAAGCCAAAAAGGATATTCCTGATTTGTTGAGCAAGATGGAAAAAGGAGACACTACCGAACTCCTTGCTTGGCTACGGGAAAATATACATCAGTATGGCAGTACCTATCCTGCTGAAGAATTATGTAAGAGAATCACAGGTGAGGGCTTGAATTTCAAGTACTTCATGGAGTATGCACAGGAGAAATACGGAAAGATTTACGCGGTATGACCCTAGTGTATCCCAAAGAGAAAACCGCTTATTCCAAAGAGGAATAAGCGGTTTATTTATTTCTATTGAATGTTATCCATTATCCTACGCCACAACAATTGATGAGCTTGGCATAATCCGGTTTGTCCGATGCGGATTTATGGATATATTGCTCCCTTACCTCGCCATCCATAATCAGGAAGACGCCGGGCATTTGGAAGCCGTCACCCAATTGTTTGATTCCGATGCCATGACCCTGCACCACACCTTCCTGGAATCCCTTAATCCAGACATTGAGTCCGAATAATTGGTTGAATGATCCCTTGACCAAACCGAATGCTTCATAAAATCTGCATTCGGGATCTGCGATATGAATGGGATGGCTCAGTTTGTATCTATTGAAATATTTCCCGGCAGTGGATTCATCTGACATGTGTACGAATACAATGGATGTACCTGTGGATTCGAATTCATCCTTTCTGGCCGAAATCTCAGCCAAAGCAGCCCTACAGAACGTACAACCAAAGTGCCTTAGAAAAACCAGCATCACTGGTTGTTCACTGGAAAGTTGAAGGAGGCTCTTGCCATTATTGGCAATCATCTCATTCATTATTTCTTTCTCTAATTGTATCGTTTGCATAGAAGATGGAACGTCATGTTTTTCAAAAAGTTCAGACTTTACAAGTCTGATTTCATAAATCTAAGATAACTCAATCCAATGAAAATTATAATAAAAACCGCACTTACAATCGTCGCATCCGTTGCAGGGAGATAATACGGTATTCCTACCTGGGTCTCATATTCCGTAGCCAATTGTACCAAGCCGGCATTAATCATCGGGGATGGTGTATAGACGGGTACCAGATTCTTCATGGCACTAATCGGCAAATACATCATTGGCACATATGTCAGCTTGAAATAATACAACATCATGCTCAGGAAAATGTATTCGATAATCGGATAGAACAAGTAGAATATCAGGGAAAGCGCGAAGCGTCTGAATACCCACCCGAAGAATACGGCCAAGGACATATATCCCATGATTTGCAGGGCATATTTGGGTATGATATCAGCATGCTGGGTCACTTTAGCCCAAACAATGTAATCCGTATTGAAATAACCGATAAGTAATCCCAATAACATGTAGTACAAGGCGAATCCGCAACTCACTGCAAATACGATGAGTATCTTACCTACGAAAAATTCCCTACGGGTAAGACCATTGATGATGCTTTGGCGTAGGGTCTTATAGTCATATTCATTCGTGATGATTAGGATACCGATGAGACCGAGAAAATAATAGTTGAACCAATTCCCCAAATAACTCAGTGCTTTCCATATGTGCGGAAAGATATACGGATCTTCCAACAAGGTCGCCATGGCCGTGGCATTCATCCCTGAAGATTCCCCATCCAGATTCGGTAGGAACTTTCCTAGGAAGAAAATGGATGGCAGAAAAACCACATATAGGATGGACATTACGATGAATGTCCTATTGGAAGTCAATTTTTTCCATTCCAGAATCAGTAGATGGAGCATATTGGTTGATTTTTTCCCAATATAGCGATTATGGCAAAAGGGATGTAACTTGTACCTTTAGTATTCGACTAATACATCCATTTGATAGAAAGATGACCCTAATCAGGCAATATATCATAATCCTAACCATACTTACAGTAGCTTTTTCCTCTTGGGGACAAGATGTCTGGGAACCCGTTTCTTTCGAATTCAATATCAAGGATGGCCTCCCCTCCAATACCGTCTATGATATCATACAGGACAGCAGGGGTTATATCTGGATAGGAACGGAAAATGGGATAGCAAAATTCGATGGAAGGGAATTCGAAACCCTGAACGACCAACATTTGGATGTAAATGAAATCAGCTATCTGTACGAAGTACCGGACGGCAGTATCTGGGCCGTTACGTTCGGGAATCGTATCATCAGGATTGAGAATGATTCCATACATATTGTAAAGGCATTCGAACCCTTTCACAATGATCGGAAATATTTCTCAATGATACATCCTAGGGACTCTCTCCTATTCGTGAAATCCAAGGACAATCTGATCAAATATAATTTATTGACAGAGGATATTCATCCTATTCCCCACATTGTTAAACCTGGTTTCATCAATCATATTACACACAATCAGGATTCTGTTATCATCCTAGTTCATTCAAAAGGGGCAGATAAGAGAAAAAAAAGTATAATCCATACCTATGACATTGACTCTGGCACATTGGGAATTATTGATGTTAAACTCCCAGCTTTGGTAACTAATGTTTACCAACATCAAGACCAAACGCTCTTGATGGGTATTAAAATGGGGATAAATATGATTCAGGATGGACAATCTGCCCTTTGGGATCGTATTCCTGAAATGGATGCCACAGATCGCCTGCTCAACCTCAGTGATATTGATGAGGATATTTGGGTCAATACCTTTAAGGGCAGCATTCGTTTGAGTGACCGTCAAAGAATACTCAGCAAAAAAACAAGTACCAAGGTCATAAAGGATTTCGAGGGTAGCCATTGGGTCAGTACATACAATTCAGGTATCTTTCACATTCCCAATTTCCATTTGGTACAACACAAGGAATTCAGCCAAGCCATCAATAGAATCGTAAGTTCTGACCAATTCCTGTTCCTAGGCATGTCTGATGGCCAACTCGTCCATTACGACCCGACCCATGATAGTATAGTCAAGCAACTAAACATGGAGAACTTCAAGGATATCAAGGATATGAATTACAATCCTCACCTACAGAGGATTTTCATTAATAACCGCCATACATTCCAATATGATATCCGTGATAAGAAAATAAGTAAACTACCCCTGACTAGTAGTGCAACGCTGGGTCTATCCTCCAATCAAAATTTTCTACTGGACTTGAATAATGTCGTAATCTTAGTTCATTTTTTCGATGAACCCGGCAATCCATCTTCCACAATAAGCGAAGAATGGAAAAAGAATATTTCTGAATCCTTCTCATTCAATAACAAAGAAATCATTTATAACACCGAAAATATATTAGCGCATACTGACAATAATATCTGGTTTTTAATGAATGATAAGATTCTTGTTAAAAAAGAATTCGGATTGGATTCCATTCTTTATCAAGGTAAAAATCTCATTGGTCTCGATGCATGTCAAATGTCAGATGATTCTGTAGTCATCAGTAACCATGATTACGGTCTGAGTTTCATTGTTGATTACAAGGCACACAAACCCATTCAAAATCCGGATATCAACAGATTTGGTAGGATAGATAAAATTAAATACAAGAATGATTATATCGTAGGTTTGACCCGATTCGGAATGCTAATCATGGATAGGAATGGCAAAATACTGAAGACCATTGACGAATCCGATGGTTTGGATGCTTCCATTGTTAATGATTTCGCTATCTGGAATCATTATCTTTTCGCCGCTACGACCCAAGGTTTATACAAGATCGATCTCAAACTCTTTTCTGATAATGAGACGGCCAGTAAAACCTATATCAATGAAATCCGCATGAATGGGGAAGTCGTATCCGAATCCCATTCATTCAAAAATGGTTCGAATGTGGAAATTTCATTCAACCATACGGGTATGAAAGGCCGAAAGAATTCAAGGATACAATTCAGAATGAATGAAAATGAGGCATGGAAACCTGTTTCTAATAACTCTATCAATTTACCCAATCTCTCTCCCGGTTCGTACAATTTTCAAGTCAGAACCATCAATGAGGAAGGAATCATTGGGGAACCCACATCTTATGCATTCTACATTCGTCCTCCCATATGGCAGAGATGGTGGTTCATACTCGGTGCCTGTTTCCTATTGGCCTTGGTATTGTTCATTTTCTACAAGCGCAGGCTGAGTGCCATTGAAAAGGAGAACCAATATGAGCAAGAAATCCGCTCAAATAAGCTCTCTGCACTGCGATCTAGGATGAATCCCCATTTCATTTTTAATTCCCTGAATTCCATACAGGATTTCATCATTAAGATGGATAAGCTGGGAGCCAATGAATACTTGGGTATCTTTTCGGATTTGATGAGGATTTACCTCCGCCACTCAGAACTGAATCGGGTAGAACTCCATGAGGAAATAGAAGCATTGGAACTGTATCTCAAATTAGAGGAACTCCGTTTTGGTGATATAGAAACCCATTTCCATATAGATCCAAAGTTGGAACAAATGGACTTGTTCATTCCGCCATTGTTCATACAACCCTATATCGAGAATGCATTCAAACATGGATTGCTACATAAGAGAGAGGGAGATAAGAAACTGGAAATCATTTTCAGATATCTTGAAAATGATAAAACCCTACTCATCGAAATTACGGATAATGGTATCGGGCAGGAAGAATCCCTTAGGATAAAGCAACGTTCGAATGTCAAAGGATTGTCATTCTCAACCAAGGCCAATCAGACCCGACTGGAACTACTCAACCATAACAGAATCCAGAAAATTAGTGTTGAGTTCACCGATTTGAATGAGAATGGAAAGGCATCCGGTACCAAAGTGACCATCCTTGTCCCGGATACAGTATGAAGAATCTGATTAGAAATATCATCTATCCCATTATTCTCCTAATCTGTGGTGTTTCATTGCTGCATTCACAAACAGACCCCTTGCACGTCCAATTCTCTACCGAGGATGGCCTCCCCTCCAATACGGTCTACGACATTATCCAAGACAAGAACGGATACATTTGGGCGGGAACAGAAAATGGTATTTGTAAATTCAATGGAAAGACATTCAAAACCCTGAATGATGACCATCTCATTAATAATGAAATCAGCTATCTACACGAACTGAAAGATGGAAGCATATGGGCTGTCACCTTTGGTAACCAAGTGGTTAGAATCATTGATGACTCTATCCATGTCCTTGATATTTTCAATCCTTATCTGAATGATTTCAAGTACTTTGAAATGGCACAGGCCAATGATAGTACCCTGATTGTGAAGAATAGCAATAGAATCCTATCCGTGAATCCTTTCAGGGTATCCGTCAAAGAACTATACGAGACCCAAATCATTAATGTCCGTAGTCGTGACCTTATCGTACCTTTCAGTACTGATGGGAATGAGATTTTCTATCAAATCATCAAAGGTCAGAAAGTAATCAATCTCCATTACCACCTCCTTACTGACAACATCAAAAAAGATACTTTCCTGAATCGTGAATATGGGTTTGACGGAGCATTCTTCAGTCACGGAAAAACCTTCAAATGGAATAATTCCCTGGTCCAAATATCAGATGACTCAACGAATGTGAAATACGATACCAATGATTGGTTTCCTAATGATAGGATACTCACTTGCAACGGTATCAGTGAGCATGAACACTGGATCAATACAACTGACGGGTCAATCAGATTACAGGATAAAAGACGTATCATGAGTTCATATGGTACGACTAAGGTCATCAAGGACATGGAAGGAAATTATTGGGTATCTACCCATGAATTCGGTTTATTCCTAATTCCCAATATGGAAATTGGCATTTGGTTGGAAATGGATACGGAACTGGATCGTATCACACATATGAAAAATCATCTGTTCGTTTCAGACAATACCCAATTCCTCAAGTCCCTCCATGTAGAGCATCCGGAAGAACTACAATCATACCCTCTCAATTATCCCAATGTCAAATTCTTATTTTCAGATACCCTGAATGAAAGAATCATTGTTAATGATGGATCCACGACCATGATAAGATATGAGGATGGTCAATTCAACAGCTTCTTACCTCCCAATATTAAATCCTGGTACAATGGACTAAGACTGGGGTATTTTTCTGATGACTCATTTATCCGAGTGTATAAGAGTAACATCTGTGTAGTGAGGAGTGATACCCTTACTTCGGATTATGACAGTTTACTGAATCATCATTGGAGTAGGGTCAAAACACAGTATTGCATTGAGTTTGGAGTACTTACCTCAGCTATAAAGGATGGATATTATGATTCGGTAAACAATACATTCTGGTTGGTATTGGCTAATCAAGTCCTAATAAGTGAATCAGATAGTATCAGGGAATTCAAGTACAATGACAAATCCATTCGTGGCAACCGGATAGAGAGTGACCCATCAGGGAATGTGTATATATTCTTGGATGATGATGGTTTTCTGAAAATCAATAGGAACCACGAAATCCAGCAATACAAATCCACCCAACTCAAAACCCTGGGTACCATCAGAAAAGCCATCTATAGGGATAACCAAGTTTTTTGCCTGAGCAATCAGGGATTCCTCATATACAACCTCATCACCAATGAGCAGATTACCCTGGACCGTACAGATGGTGTATTCGGTGCCAAAATCAATGATTTTGACATCATGGATGACCATGTCTTCCTCACTTTTCAGAACAAGCTCATCAAAGCGCATATCCCTAGTATCAAGGATAACAAACATCCGCCCAAAACTTTCCTAAACCACCTCATCGTGAACGGAAAAATGCAGGCTATTCCCACATCATCCGTATCATTCCCTTACCAATCAGATATAGAGGTACAATTTGATGCGCCATCATTCAAAGGAGGCCAACACAGTAAGCATCTATACCGACTCAACGATTATACGACTTGGGTCGAGGTTTCCGGTAATACACAAAGCATACGGCAACTGAACCTATCAGCGGGTAGCTATAACTTCAGTATCAAAACCATTAATGAGGATGGCCTCGAGGGGCCCATTTCCTCATTTAATTTCAGTATCCAATCCCCTTTCTGGCTTAGGTGGTGGTTTATTCTGGGCATATTATCCATTATCGGGCTTTCCTTATTTGCCTACTATAGGAATACCATTAAAAGATTGGAAAAGGAAAATCAGCTCGAACAGGAAATTCGTTCCAATCAGTTATCTGCCCTACAATCCAGAATGAATCCCCATTTCATTTTCAATGCCCTCAATTCCATACAGGATTTCATCATCCGAATGGATAAGGAAGGAGCCAATGAATATCTGGGTATCTTTTCGAATCTGATCAGAATCTATCTCCGACATTCCGAACATCCTATGATAGAATTGCAGGAAGAGATAGAGGTATTGGAGTTATATCTCAAATTAGAACAATTGAGGTTCGAGGATATTGAAATCGAAATCAACATAGATCCTAATCTCCGAAGATATGATATCATGATTCCTCCTCTTTTCATCCAACCCTATGTGGAAAATGCATTCAAGCATGGCCTGCTGCATAAGAAGCACAATAAAAAACTGAATATCAGTTTCAGCTTGGACAAATCCAACGAAATACTTGATATCAGGATAAATGATAATGGAATCGGTAGGAAAAGATGTCTGGAAATCAACAAGAAAACACCTCATTCGGGCCTATCCTATTCTACAAAGGCCAATAAAAGAAGGTTACAACTCATCAACCATAACAGAACTGATAAAATCAGGGTTGAATTCCGTGATTTGTACCCTGACGAATATGACCAAGGGACAAGTGTTTCCATCCGTATCCCCATTATTATTTAAGTAAGGATATGTTTTGGTGAATAAATCCAAGAATCCTTGCCGTTAACAACAGTTTCAGTTAGTCTTCATGGGTAAAATAGTGTTAAAAGTATTAGTTTTATAATGAGAGAATTGCTACAAAAAACCCAAATCCAATATCACCCCTGATACATTAAATAAACAGAATGAATCAGAAACTAAGGGCTCTTGTTGTAGATGATGAGGAAAGATCAAGGAATGTACTTACCAATTACCTTGATGATTACTGCGTTGATGTACAAATCATAGGCTATGCCACCAATGTACTTGATGCTGTAAAAATCATCAATAAGGAGAAGCCTAATATCATCTTCTTGGATATCGAAATGCCCGGCGGCAATGGATTTGAATTGTTCGACTACTTCGAACAACCTGATTTTCTTGTGGTGTTCGTCACTGCCTATGAAAACTTTGCCATCAAGGCATTCGAGGTTTCTGCATTGGATTATCTGACCAAACCCATTGTTATCAAGCAATTGGTCAAGACCGTCAATAAAGCCAAGGAGCAAATCAATCTCAAGTTATACGCAGAACAGATAGAGAATCTCAAGAATAGTCTCGTTAATGATTCCATTACGAAAAGATTGGCCCTACCACATTCCAGTGGCGTACAATTCCTGAATGTGGAAGACATCTGTTTTATCGAAGCAGACGGCTCCTACTGTAAAATCAGATACAACGAGAATGAGACTTTGGCATCCAAGAAACTCAGCGAATTGGAAAAAGCCATCAATCATCCGAAACTATTCAAGCCTCATCGTTCCTACCTTATCAATCTATCCTTTGTCAAGGAATTCAATAAAAAAGATGGGGATATCATTGTTATGAAATGTGGTTCTGAAATCCCGCTTTCCCGTTATAGAAAGGAAGAATTCTTTGAAAGAATCAAGAATCTAGACTGATTTCGGGGCATTATTCCCTACTTCTTACCATTCATGGGTTGAATCCTACCATTCATGGGTTGTGTGCCTCGGCATCCTCTACACTGACGTATCTTTACAGTAAGAGATGAAACATGGATAATATTCATTCAATAATGAAAACAATGATTATCCTCAAACACGCATGAAATGTAACATCTCCCAACAACAACTACTTCCACATCCGGACAACCCATCCGGATGTGGATTTTGAGAGCATTCACTTTGTATTAATAAGGATATAACCCTAAACTCAGACTCAGAATCACCCCCGAATTACAACAACCCAATCAACAACAACCCCATTTACGGCTGACTCATTGAGCAACTGGATGAGTTAACCCCATTTTCAACAGTCTCCAAAATTCAACTGTAAAGCAATCCCCAAAAACTGGATTGCTTTCTTTTTTTACCCTTTTCTAGCTTATGTAAGGTGTGCTTGGATTTTGATTGATTTTTCTTGAATGATTATCAAAATCCGAGCATACCCATATCTACAAGTATCATTACCTTGCATCCAAAATGATTACAATATGAACAAGGTAGAAGAATTCAATAGTTATAGGAAACAGATGAATGAGAAACTGATGGCATCAGATAACAAGGTGCTAAAGCGTTTCTTCAACTTGGATACGAATGCTTACAAGGATGGGGCACTGGATAAAAGAACCAAGGAATTACTCGGTTTGGTGGCATCTATGGTCCTCAGGTGTGACGATTGTATCGCCTATCATCTAGGTACCTGCTATGAACTGGGCATCTCAAAAGAAGAAGTATTCGAGGTGTTTTCCATTGCCAATCTTGTGGGAGGTTCCATCTGTATTCCGCATACCCGTAGGGCATTGGAATACTGGGAAGCCTTGGAGGAAAATGATGCAGCCTAGGCTTTCTTCCTTTTCAATGCCAAGAAAACGGAACCACTCCTTACCAACATCATCAATATGATAGGTAGGATACCAGAATGGTAATCCTGAGGGAAGTCCATGCCCCAGCCCAGGAGTATGATGACTCCAGAAAGGAAAGCCATGCCATATCCTATCTTCATGTACCTTTCCTTGCGTTTTCCTATCATCGGAAATAGGAACAAGTAACATGGGTTGGCCCAAAGAATATTCAAATTCCACTGGGTTGCATCATGGTCTGTACCTAACCACATAAAAAGGAGGAATATTCCCACGAAGCCAAGTAGGAAGAATAATATGGCATCCAGAATCGCCAACAACCTGTTGTGGGTATACAATATCGTGAGTACGAGCATGAGTAGGCACAGGATACCAAAAGCCACGAATGGAGTCAGGAAAGAGGGTTGATTCATATAATTCTCACCATCCAATACCAGTATCTTATCTCCCATCAGTGCTTCCTTTGTCTCATTGGATAAGGAATCCCTGCGGGTCAATTCTATTCCCTCTTGGAGATTAATGGACAAATATCCGGGTAGGAACATCTGTTCCTGATAAGTAGCTTCTTCGTCAGCCGGTAATCCCAACAGCAAATCCATACCAAAATCATCCCAGGGTCGGGATGCCACATGAACATCCAATAATTCCCTGAGTGTCAGACCGGTTTTCAAATCGGACTTGTAACGCATATCTGCTCCTATTGCTTCCTGAAGGATATCCCTGATTCTGGTCGCACAATTATCAAAGAAAAAATCATAGAGGTATTTCCTATTCTCCGGCTTGTAATTATCCTCCAAATATTTAAAAACCCGGGATTTTTCCGTTTGTGTAAGATTGAATTCTTGTTCCCATATCTGTCGGTTACCCTTGCTGCCATAATAATGAAAAACCCTTTGGGTACTTTCCTTTCCGAGCTGGTATTCTAATTTTCCCCTAAGAAACTTCCATACAAAATTAGGTTCCCCAAAATCAAAGATTCCATAATTATAAATAACATCTGTCCGATTCTGATAATCCTGAATCCGAATAGCACTATGCCCGAATGCACCATAAATGGCAGGAAGGGGAGAATAGGTCAAGAGGCTGATCCTAACAGAATCCACTTGGGAATGGGAAGTCGTTATTAACGCACTACAACAAAGTAGAAGTAGAATGAATCGTTTCAGCATCAGTAATTATTATCAGTTTGACTACAATTAGAACGAAAGTTAGCATCCAAATGCTTAACCTGCGACCTAAGATTCTTTAGTATCGCTAAAGATGCGGCATTATGATAATTTAAGGTATCAAAAATTTTATTTTCATCTAAATCAGAACAAACATGAAGAACATTTACCTTTCAATTGCCCTTTTTTTATTCTCTTTTTGTGCCTTGGTAGGCCAGAGTTATACCAATATTGAAAGTGTGGAATATGATGCAGGAGAAAATAGATTCCTTGTTTCCAATTCCAATTCCATCATACAACGAGCCAGTGACGGAACACTCTCCTATTTCGGAAGTGGGTCTGCCAGTCATGGTATGGAAGTCATGAATGGCTACTTATTTGCCTGTAGCTCAGGAACCCGACTCAAGGCATTCGAACTAGATAGTGAAGATGAGGTAATGAATCTCAATATTCCCAGTGCTGGATTCCTGAACGGACTTACCAATGATGGTAATAATAAGTTATGGGCAACGGATTTCAGTAATGATAGAATCTATGAGTTCGATGTGACGGATGTGGATAATCCTACATACAACATAGTCGTCTATGATACAGAGGGAACACCCAATGGAATCGTTTATGATGGTTCCAATAACAGGCTCATTTATGTCACATGGGGAAGCAATGCATCCATCAAGGCTGTGGATTTGGATGATTATTCCGTAACAACCCTTACCAATACGCCTTATGGCAGTATCGACGGTATTGATGAGGATAATAATGGTGATTATTACATTGCATATTGGCAACCTGCCGGAGTGAGTAAGTATGACTCCGACTTTTCAGGTTCGCCTACGACCATCAGTGTTCCGGGCATCAATTCTCCGGCTGACATTTGCTATGCCAAGGAAATTGATAGTCTGGCCATTCCGAGTGGTGGGAATCAAGTATTATTCGTTGGATTTGAGACCACTCCTGTCGGGAATATCGTCAATGAGGAATATCAGTTTTCCATGGGTCCCAATCCGATGCAGGATAAGACCTGTATCCAATTCCATCTGGAACAAAGTGAGGTATTGGAACTTCATATATTCGATCTGAATGGCCAATTGGTCAGGACCCTGATTCAGCAGGAAATGCAATCCGGTTGGCATAAGGTCATGCTTACAGGTATTGAATTATCACAAGGCATGTATCTCATTCATATGGAAACTCCTAAGGGTATCATTACGGAGAAACTTCAGGTACACTAAGGATATTTTATATAGGTGATGAATAACGTGTTGGTTATAATGATAATCAGCATGTTATTTTTTTGTAGCGGAGTGAAATCCTAAACTCTAGTTAAAGCCCATGCTTTTCATATCATAGTTGTATATATTGCAGTATTGTGAAAATGAATACTCAGCAGGTATTCTAATCTTTCGTTTATGAAACTGTTTTATCTACTACTTTTCTCACTCCTGACCACTTGCCAACAATCATTAATCCAAACCCAAAACATAAGTTTCCCTAACTTGTCCGAATTGGTTGAGGCCGACGATGATAATAATGGGGACTATATCATCATTGATCCAAATACCAGTTTCCAATGTTATGATTGCAATGCTTGTGAGGAACATGTGCGTCCGATTGACCATGACAATATACCCTCCAGTAATAATGATACCAGACCCGAATGCCCGACATTGAGTTGGAATGAGTTGATCAACAAAAGGGTTAGTGGAACAAATATCAAATACGTATTACTAAAACCCGGGGATTATCGTTGTCTGGGTCGTTTCTTTGTGAATGGAAAATCCTTTCCATCTGTCGATGGCAATCAGCAACCCAAGGAAATCAATATCCTGTATTATAATGACAAGGCCCAAGGGGATAATCGTTTCTTACCAGAAAGGAATCCCTCAGATCAACAAGTCATCATGGAGGGAATTTACCTCAATAGAGGAAGTAATAATTGGAGATTCCACGGCCTTGTATTTGATGGAATTGGTAGGTCCGATGATGTTCCGACCCGTTCTGCCTCCATTCCGACACAATACTGCAATGAGAATCTCCCTTATCCCAGCCAGGCAGGTTTTGGTTCGGTGATAGACCGGTCCCACAAGATTCAAATCATCAATTGTGTATTCCAAAACCATCTTTCGGGCGGTATCCGATTGGTTAATTCGAACAATAACATCATCCATGATTGTGTCATTCGGAACCAAATCAATCCCATTGCTTCAGACAGGGCCGGAATCTATCTAACGGCCATTAATAAGGGAAGCAAAACGACTACGAACAATATCATTTCCAATAATATCATTTATAATTTCAATGATGGAATCCAGATAGGTAAAATAGAGGGAGAGCATGCAGGAGGAACATTAATCCAGGATAATATCATATTCGTTGATGAAACATATTGGACCAAGAACACCCAATGCGGACAAGTCTATCGATCATCATTCGAGAATGCTATTGATATCAAGCTCGGTGGTGCTGCCGATAATCCCATCAAGATTACCGGAAATAAAATATATGGTTTTAGGCCTGCACTCAACTCAAAATGTAAGGAAAAGGCATTCGGACAGGGTATTACCATCCATCGGAAATCGAGACATATCCATATAACGGATAATACCATCTTCGATTGTAATGTCGGGCTTCAACTTACCAGTGGAGGATTCAAGGGTGCAGTAAATTATGATTATGATGGCATCCTGATTGAGAATAATCTTTTTCAGGATATCAAGAATGATAATAGTATCAATGAATGCAATAAGACACAATATGTCAAGGCTGGTTCAGCCATGGTCACCATTCTAAACATAGACCCCTCATCCGCAACCCAAGACCCTGACAATATCAAACTGAGGATTAGGAATAATGTATTCCAAAATGTGGATAAGACCATTCATGTCAAAAAATTCAACCCTGCTCTCCCCTTGCAATTCAGTATCACGGATAATAGTTACAAACTCAATCAGGCTCACACCAAACAAATGAAGCACAAGGGTTCCATACACTATGGTATTGTGGATTCTGAATTCCCTTGTAAGAACAAGGTCATCCAGGACCTTGAATGCAAGGGGAAGAAAGCTTCTTGCTCCAATAATACCGAAGATAGCAACCTGAACTACCCTTACCCATCCAAGTGGCAGAATGACTTGAATATATTAGAACAATACCCATATACTAGGAAAGCTAAAAGATGTCCGAAGTAAAGGGCAAGCTATAACCTAAGCCATAAATCACGAAAGGCTGCACAGGAATCTGTGCAGCCTTTCACATTATTATGATGATTCGAATCTTATGCCTGAAGATTTGGAATCCTCAAATTCTGACCCGGGTAGATCAGACTTGGGTCCTTAAGCATTGGCTTATTCGCTTCAAAGATAACAGGGTATTTCATCGCATCTCCATAGAATTGCTTGGCAATCTTGGAAAGAGAATCTCCTTTCTCAACAGTATAGAACTGAGAAGTTACAGGAGGTACCTCTACATTGATACGGTCGTCAACGGTAGCAATACCGTGAACATTTCCCAATGCAAGAATAACTTTCTCGCGAATCTCGTGTGATGTTGTGGTTCCGTATACGGTAACGACATCATCATTCAGGTCAATTTCCAGATTATCCACTTCCAATCCTGTACCCTTAACGATGTTATGGAATACAGCAATCTTGGCTTTCTTTGCAATTTCCTTAGCTACTGAGCTTTCAGCAGTTTTCTTTTCTTCCTCAACTAGGGCTTTTGAACCTGCTTTTTTAAAAAATGAAAACAATCCCATTAGTAATGTATGGTTTTTTGTTATGTAAAATTGAATATGTATGATTGAAGTGGAATGGTGCATTCTATCAACCAAGCAACTTCATTGTTATGACAAAAATAAGATTAAAAGTCACACATTAGATACTATGGTATTCCATTTTACCATAAACTTCCCTTATTTCTTCCAGGATACCATAAATTTCCTTGGGATCATGGGTTGTAACCAGACGACCACGATATGGCTTGATGTTCCTGAATCCTCTGAAATAATTGGTATAATGCCTCCTCATTTCCAATACACCCAATTTCTCTCCTTTCCATTCCAATGAAAATTCAAGATGCTTCCGGGCTGCATCTACCCTTTCGTCTATCGTGGGAGGAGCCAATAATTCACCGGTCTTGAAATAGTGCTTGATTTCCCTGAAAATCCAAGGATTACCAATACTCGCCCGTCCTATCATAATCCCTTGTACACCATACTTTTCACGGTACAACTTTGCTTTCTGCGGACTATCAATATCACCATTCCCGAATATGGGTATATGAATCTTAGGATTCTTTGCAATATTCCCTATCAAGGTCCAATCAGCCTCACCCTTATACATCTGCTTCCGGGTTCGTCCATGTATGGACAAGGCCTTGATACCCACATCCTGCAATCGCTCAGCTACTTCCTCGATGAATTTCGTATTCTCATCCCAACCCAAACGAGTCTTGACCGTTACGGGTTTATTGGTGGACCTGACCATCAGATCCGTAAGACGAACCATTCGGTCTATGTCCTGAAGAATACCCGCACCTGCCATCTTACAAACCACTTTCTTCACCGGACAACCAAAGTTGATGTCAATGACCTCAGGGTCTGCTTTCTCTACGATTTTCATGGCTTTCGTCATGGAATCCTCATTGGAACCGAAAATCTGAATCCCTATGGGGCGTTCATAATCGTAAATATCCATTTTCTGGACACTCTTGTAAGCATCCCTGATGAGTCCTTCCACGGAAATGAATTCCGTATACATCATATCACATCCCTGTTCCTTGCACAAGGCACGGAATGGTGGATCACTCACATCCTCCATGGGAGCCAATAATAAGGGGAATTCCCCCAATTCTATATCTCCAATCTTTACCATAATGATTACAAAAATACGATTTTTTGTTGCTTTTATCATTCCTTCCATTCGGAACAATCATAAAACTACACTGTTACAGATACCTTAGGTGTACTTTCTCCTACAACATTATCTAGGAGTATAGTTCCCAATTGTATCCAAATTTGTAATTTGCGCCTGCTTTAGGAAAGGATACCATGATTATGGATGGTTGGATACCCTTTTATTTAAATTGGTGTGTGACCGAAATCCAATTCCATTTCTATCTATTAGAAGTCGTAAACACATACGAATCAAATTATCAGCAACCATGCTTAAATATTTTCTTGGCAATAGCCCCTCTTGGTTCAAAAACACCATTATCGGATTCCTTGTCTTGAATGTGATCCTTTACTTTGTTATTCCACACAATGTATTATCCTGGTTATTCATAGCGGAATTCATATTCACATTGGCTATGGCACTGAAGTGCTACCCCTTACAATCCGGTGGACTTCTGGCCATTCAGGTATTATTGCTGAATCTGACCACACCCAAACATGCCTATCAGGAAATCCAAGCCAATCTGGAGGTTATCCTGCTTTTGGTCTTCATGGTGGCTGGAATCTATTTCATGAAACCCTTATTGATGTATATTTTCAGTAAGGCATTCACGAAAATCAAGTCGAAAATGGTACTATCACTGCTGTTTGTCTTTTTGGCAGCAGTACTTTCCGCTTTCCTTGATGCATTGACAGTTACCGCCGTACTCATTAGTGTATCCGTAGGATTCTATGGGGTATATCACAAGATTTCCTCCAGTGATATGGATTTGGATAAGAGTGGTGTACTCGATAGGGAAGAACTCAAGGAAGAACTGGAGAATTTCAGAAGTTTCCTAAGGAGTTTGGTCATGCATGGTGTGGTTGGTACCGCATTGGGAGGAGTTTGTACCTTAGTGGGAGAACCCCAAAACCTATTGATTGGAGAACGTTTGGAATGGGATTTCATTGATTTCTTCCTACAAATGGCACCTATTACCATTCCCGTTTTCTTTTGTGGTCTACTTACCACTGTCCTTTTGGAAACCACGGGATGGTTCGGATATGGTACGAAGTTACCTGAAGTTGCAAGAAAGATTATTGAGAATTATACCGAAGAAGCTGATAGGAACAGAACGGATAAGGAAAAGTACGGCTTGATCGTACAAGCTGTTTCCGCAATATTGTTAATCATTGGTTTGGCCCTCCACCTTGCACCTGTGGGTATGATCGGTTTGGGACTCATCATTGTGCAGACGGCATTCATGGGCATTACCGAGGAACATTCCTTGGGTAAGGCTTTTGAGGAAGCACTTCCATTTACTGGTTTATTGGTTGTTTTCTTTGTCATTGTGGCTATGATCCATGACCAACACCTATTCAAACCTATTATCGAATGGGCCTTGGAAATGGCCCCATCCACACAACCTGCTATCTTCTATGTTGCCAATGGTGTCCTATCCGCCATCAGTGATAATGTATTCGTAGCAACGGTATATATCGGTGAGGTTCAACAGGCATTCCTCAATAATGAGATTACAAGGGACCAATATGAGAAATTGGCAGTAGCCATCAATACAGGGACCAATCTACCAAGTGTGGCGACACCCAATGGTCAGGCTGCATTCCTATTCCTATTGACATCAGCATTGGCACCAAAAATCAATCTGTCTTATGGCAAAATGGTAATCATGGCCCTACCCTACACTATTGTACTGGGTATCATGGGACTTGTTGGTGTAATGTATTTCCTTGGATAATATCCTTATTCATCCATCTTCAAACGCTGGCTCCAATCATTGATTGGAACCAGCGTTTGTTTTTGTAACCAAAAACACTTCTTTCGTTATTCTAAAAAGAACATTTATGAAATATTTGAATTACGTCCTCATTGCCATTTTCACACTTACCTTTTTCTCCTGTCATAAGGATCTGATAGAAGAAGCAGAAATGGTTGGTACTTGGAAATGTGTTGAAATCGAGGAAAAGGGCGAGATACCACCCTTACAGGATATCGTCTTTGATTTCAAGGCGGATAGTACTTATCATTTGCATGATAATGATTTGAATGCCGGACAAAAAGGACAATGGTATACAATGGAAGACAAGCTATATACCCATCCCGAGGGGGGCAAGCTAATGGCTGTCAAACTAGGCAGAAGTGGGAATGATACCCTTAGATTCTATCAGAACAGAGGTGGTTTCCCCGTAGTATGGACTATGGTGAGACAATAGTCGAATCCTCCTCCTTCAATCCAAATTGCATCAAATGATAAAGGATGTGTCGGGCATGGAATTCAGTCCACTCATCCTTTGTCAACTTCCCCATTACCGGATGGTTGTAAACCGCTTCCGTATTTTCCTCATAGTTGCTTTTGAATAATTGATAGGCTCCCAGCAATTTGGCTTTGGCCACTTCAAAACTGGGAAATCTCAAATCCTCCAATTTGGATTTCTTGGACGGGTCGAAGTTTTTTCTAAAAGGTGTCTTCTTCTCAAAGAAGTATTGCTTATTGATGGCCTGCCTTTCTTCGGGATAAAAGCTCGGAGCCTCAAACCTACCATTGGAGATCAGAAAAAGCATACTGAAATGTTCCAATAGATGTTGGGCTGTCATTAAACCCCACTTAGGCTGGGCCTCGGGTAGGATATGTTCCATTTCATGCTCAAAATCCTCGTATAAAAACTGCTTATGGTCCATTTCCAATAAGAATTCAATCAATAGTCAGATAATCCAACGGGTCACCGATAATGGGCCTACCCTGTCATTCACATCATAAAATTATCCAAAATTTTGAACTTAGGGGGCGCATACCTCATATAATGATTACATTTGCGGATTGAAAACGGGCCCTACATGTACTTATTGGAAATCATATTCAATTGATACCCATTCTAATGAAACATGTTGAGTTGTTTTCTTCTTAATCAAATCCGATTCCTAGGATGGCCTAATCCTATCCTACCGGATACTAACATAGTTTTTGAATCAATGGCTACAATAAGCATCATCGCTCAATTCTTCCTTTGTCTTTCCATCCTGATTGTATTACATGAGGGAGGGCATTACCTAGCTGCTAGAATGACGGGCACCAGAGTGGATAAGTTCTATCTCTTTTTTGATTTCTTATTCCCATTCCCGGATAAGATGAATTTTTCGTTGTGGAAGAAGAAAATAGGTGATACGGAATATGGTATCGGTTGGTTCCCTATGGGAGGTTATGTTGCCATTGCAGGGATGCAGGATGAAACCCAGGATGCTCCCGACCCTAATAGAGAACCCCTCCCTGATGAATACATGGCCAAGTCCAAACTCCAGAAGTTATTCATCATGCTTGGGGGTGTCATTGTCAATTTCATTCTTGGTTTCCTGATATATGCCATGGTTCTTTGGGTATGGGGAGAAGAAAAACTCCCGACGGATAATGCAAAATATGGAATCTACGCGGATGAATTGGGTCAGGAATTAGGATTCAAGGATGGGGATACGGTCCTTAAGGTAGGTAATGTCACAATGGATTATCTCGACAGAGGTGTCCTGAAAAGACAATTGACTGTTAAGCAACAGGATGAAATCACTGTTAAGAGGGATGGAAAAACCATGACATTCAAGGTGGATGAAACTGCCAAGAAAAAAATCATGACCTATAAGGCCAGAAAATCACAATTGATTGGCCCTAGATTCCCTTTCGTACTTCATGAAATAACTGCCAAGTCCCCTGCTGATGAATCAGATTTGATGGTAGGTGACCGTATCGTAAGTGTGAATGATACGTCTACGGTCTATTTTCAGGATTTTGCTAGAAAAGCTAAACATTACAAGGATACAGAAATCACCATCGGTTACCAACGTGGTGAGCAGGATACCGTATTATTCACAAAGGTAACGCTTGATAAGGATGGTAAGATGGGTGTGGTTTCAGTTGCAGCTAATGAGATTCTTGAATTCGAGACCATTGAATATGGTTTGGGCGAAGCCATGCCAGCCGGTTTCCATGATGGTATGGAGTTCATCAAGGATCAGTTTGCAGCATTCGGAATGATGTTCTCAGGAGATCTTAAGGTTACGGAAAGTCTGGGTGGATTCGGGTCCATCGGCGGTTTGTTCGACCCTAAATGGGATTGGCATAAGTTCTGGATCATCACAGGAATGTTATCCCTTATCCTTGCCATCATGAACCTATTACCTATTCCTCTTTTGGATGGAGGTTATGTCATGTTCCTATTGATTGAAATGGTAACGGGCAGGGAAATTCCGGAAAGAATCATGAATGTCCTTTTGAATATCGGTCTTTATCTCATTTTGGGATTGATGATATTTGCAAATGGTATGGATATCCTCAGATTTATCGGATTGGCTTAATCAATGGAATACTTCAAACTATATGATATTCCTGTAGGGTTCAAGGTCAATGAAAGGGCTCTGAAAAAGAAATACTTTGCATTAAGCAAACAATACCATCCCGATTTCCATACGGATAAGAATGAGGCGGAACAGGCCCTAATGCTTGAAAAATCCGGGATGGTGAATAAGGCGTATGAGGTTCTCAAGGATTTTGATCTGCGCATGAAGTACATTCTGGACGCCAAAGGAATGCTTCAGGAAGGCAAGGATAAACTCCCTCAGATGTTCCTTATGGAAATGATGGACATTAATGAGCAATTAATGGAGTTGGAGTTCGATTTTGATGCACAAAGACTAGAACAGGTTCAAAATGGCATCAACACATTGAAATCCAACCTATTAAATGAAATACAACCCATTATAGAAGACTATAATGACGAATCGACAACAGACGAGGAACTATTTTTTTTAAAAAACTATTACTTAAAACACAGATACATTTTGCGGATTCAAGATAATTTGAATAAATTTGCATCCGCTTAGTAAGAGAAGCCTTACTTCATACAAAATGCCGATGTGGCGGAACTGGTAGACCTGCCTGCGCAGGCAGGCGCGCTGGATTCAAAGCATCAAGACATATTCAACTGCAATAAACAACAACCTTGACATATGCATTTTGTCTATGCAATTTCTTCTACTATCAGAAACTACACCTACATAGGTCTTACATCTGATATTAAAAAGAGGCTTTTTCGCCATAATAATGGCAGAGAAAAAACTACTAGAAGTTATGCACCATTCATTCTCATCTATTTTGAAGTACTTGAGGATAGAGAAAAAGCAAGAGTTAGAGAAAAGTATCTCAAAACAAGTCAAGGTAGACAATATTTAAAGGATTTACCATCCTCTAAAATGCCGATGTGGCGGAACTGGTAGACGCGCTGGATTCAAAATCCAGTTCCTGCAAGGGAGTGGGGGTTCGATTCCCCCCGTCGGTACTAAAAAGTCTTGTAATCCTAAGGATTACAGGACTTTTTTCATTTACAATTACTACCACCTCTCCAGATAGTTTCCTAATTCCTCTTTCTTGATAAACAAGTTCGGCAAAGCTCATTTCGACAAGGGTTTCATGGACTCCCCATACATCTCTTGAGTAGGATGTCCCAAATTTTCAAATCCTCTTGTAATTTCAAATATCAAAAAACAAAGTTTCCACAATTACTGTTATCTTATTAGAGATTATTGTAAAAGAAAACCTTCCAATATGACCACTCATCCTTTGCCTACCAGTTATTCTCCCGGTATATTAAGTGTTATTCCATTATTTTATGTCGGTTGGGCGGATAGTATCCTGAGCCCCAGCGAAATCAAGCTGATTCATAAGAAGATGGCTACCCTACCCTATCTGACTGATGATGATAGAAAAATCATTCAGAAATGGAGTAATCCCAGTCAGCCTCCCTCTGATGCGCTTTACAAACAATGGGTCAAATTGATGCATCAGGCAGCACTCAATATGGAAAGTGGCAAACGTCAATCCCTGATTGATTTGGGACTGGAAATGGCCAAACAGAATGCGGAAGCGGATGAACAAAAAGCATGGTTCACTCAACCCGAAACCAAGGATGCCTTGGAGGAAATCCAAACGGCCTTGGGTATTGTCAGCATAGAGAGTTACAGGAATATATTCACGACCGAACAGCTTGAGGCTGCGGCCCTAGTCATGAATTCCCAATCCAGTTTTAATGTCAATTGCATGAAGGATATACTGGATGGACCCTACAAAACCATGCGGGATAGAATGCGGACGTTACTATCAGATCCCGTTTTTAATTACCAAACACTTCGGGATAAGGATGATTATCGAAACCAGGTCTTGGAATGGTGTCGCTTACTGGCAGACCAGGGTCTGGGAGCTATTTCCTATCCACCTGAACAAGGAGGAAAGGGAAGTATGGAGGATTATACGGCCGTATTTGAAATGTTAGGCTATCATGATATCAGTCTGGCCATCAAATTCGGTGTACAATTCGGATTGTTTGGCGGCAGTATCCTGTTTTTGGGAACGGAATACCATCATCAGAAATACCTCAAGGAAACGGGTACATTGGAATTGGCGGGATGTTTTGCCATGACTGAGACAGGGCATGGTTCGAATGTCCGGGAACTACAAACCACAGCCACCTATGATTCAGAAACCCAGGAATTCATCATACATACTCCAACGGAGGCCGATGGCAAAGAATATATCGGAAATGCATTACACAGTACAATGGCTAGTGTTTTCTGCCAATTGATTGTCAATGGTGAACATCATGGTGTACATGCAATTCTCGTTCCCTTAAGGGATCAATCAACACACGAAACCCTTGAGGGAGTACGGGTAGAGGATAATGGTTACAAATTGGGATTGAATGGTGTGGATAATGGTAGGATTTGGTTCAATCAGGTACGGGTTCCAAGGGAGAATCTCCTGAACCGATACGGAAACGTATCACCTGATGGAGTATATAGTAGTCCGATTGAAAACCCTGCCAAACGGTTCTTTACCATGCTAGGAACTTTAGTAGGCGGTAGGGTAAGCGTACCTCGTGCAGGATTGAGTGCGGCTAAGTCCGGTTTAGCCATTGCTATCAAGCATGCACTGAAAAGAAGACAATTCGCTCCCAAATTAGGGGAAAAGGAAACCTTACTCCTTGACTACCCAAGTCATCAGGCCCGCTTGATGCCCCTACTGGCCAAAACTTATGCCCTACATTTCGGATTGGAATACCTTACCGATCGTTTTGTCAACCGAAACGAGGATGATATCCGTGAAATCGAAACCCTTGCCGCCGGGATGAAATCCTATGCGACTTGGTTCACCACGGAGGCCTTGCAGGAATGCCGTGAGGCTTGTGGCGGGAAGGGTTACCTAGCTGAGAATCGATTTGCGGATCTGAAAGCAGATACGGATATATTCACCACTTTCGAGGGCGACAACACGGTATTATACCAATTGGTGGCCAAAGGGCTTTTGTCCGATTTGAAAAAGGAATTCCATGACGAGGGTTACAGAGCAGTATTGCGCTATATCGTAGCACAAGCGTCGGATACCATGATGGAATACAATCCATTCTTTACAAGGAATACGGATTCAGAACACCTTTTGGATATGGATTTCCATCTGGAAACTTTCCGATTCAGGGAAAGACAAATGCTGTACTCCATCAGTAATTGGATTCGTTCGCTTATCAAGAAACAGATGTCTTCCTATGATGCTTTCCTAAGGGTACAGACCCATATACTTGATTTGGCGGAAGCCTATACGGAGAGAGTCGTACTGGAACAATTTGCTGCCAAGGTAAGGGAGGTCGAAACGCCTGACTGTAAGAAGATGCTCACCAAATTATTCCAACTTTATGCGCTTTCCACCATAGAACGGCATAAGGGATGGTATTTGGAAAACGACTATATGACAGGTAGTAAAACCAAGGCCATCAATAAGGTGATTTATGCCCTGAATCAGGAAATCAGGTCTGATGCACTTTTCCTTGTGGATGCTTTTGCCATACCTGATAGTTTGTTGGCCGCTAAGATTGCCGTATAATCCTATAAAGATGGTCCTTAATAAGCATGAGGCATTCTGTTTATAGTACAGAATGCCTCATCTCATTATTCTCTATATAACTAGAAATCAAAACAAAACAACCTTTTCAAAGATCATTTCTTCCTCGCCCTTGACTTGAATCCAATATGTCCCCTTGGGTAAATGTCCCATATCCAAATCATACTGTACCAGATTATTGGATGCAGCAGGTAATTCTTTTATTGAAAGCATCTTCCCTGAAGTACTGAATACCCTAACGCTATACTCTCCGGATTTATCAGTCTCGAATGATATCCTTACCCTATCCTTAGTCGGATTTGGCAGAACGGTGAGTTGGGAAGATTCAGAACCGATATCCGAATTGCTTACTGATGTACAGGCTTCCTGATCGAATAGGATATCCATCGAGGGGGCAGTCCCTCCAATGTTGATTTCAATCGTATCAGAGGAAGTGAATCCCCTATCGTCCGTAATCTTGAGAATTACCTGATGCGTACCTGCGGTATTGAACGTCACCTGTTCCATCCAGGTACTGCCTGTGGCAGGGGTCGCCCCCTCGAATGTCCATTCCCATTGTGCTCCTGAATGTTTGAGTATGGAATAATCCACAAAAGTGAAAGTGCTTCCCACTTCTGCACAGGTTTCTATACGATCCACCATGATTTGAGCGAATGGTTGGTCGGGTCGTTCAAAAAGAACAGACTCCCACATTCCCTTGGTGGATGAAATCCTTAGCTTATTGTCCCTGTAAAAGGGCTTGGATTTCTGGGCTGTGGAAACGGCCGGTAATCCATCAGAAAAATCCATCCAATCCGTCATGTTATCGTTCTTATAATACATTCCCAAATTGGTTCCTAGGTACAAACCACCATTGGTTCCGGGTATGAAGTCTAATGTCTTCATGTATTCATTACCCAAGGTAGGTGTAGCAATATTTGACCATGACTCTCCGGCATCATTGGATTGGTAAATGACAACGGGATCATTAAAATCACTTGAAGCAAGATAAATCCTAGATGGATCATAAGGATGCACCTGAAGTATCATGAATTTGGATAAATCGGACGGAATGGAGACCTCATTCCATGTCTCCCCTGCATCAGAAGAAAACCATAGTTTGGCTTTGTTTACTGCCTCCTCCCTTTGACATAGGTACATGATGTCCGGATTGGTGCGGGAAATATGTATATAGCTAACGAAATTCTCCTCAACATTTCCGAAAGTACGGATCTTTTGGAAACTGAGTCCCTTATCGATTGTCCTCCACAATTCATTCAGTTTACCTGTAAAGGCAACAGAATAACATTCGGGATGAAATACCAAATCGCTATATCCCTCCTGTAATGGATCGAAAGATTCGTTAGGAATGAAATCATATGCGAATTCCTCCACGGGGCCAATAACATCAGGGAGTATCACACCAGCTACATCCGTAGAATATATCAGGTTATTCTCTCCCGGATTCACATAACCACTAGAAGGTTCCCCTCCGCCAAGAACCATGTATTCACCATCACCAAAATTCTCATTATAGGCCAATACCCCATTGTGGTACACTCCTCCTACGAGTACATCCTTATTCCAGCCACTTCCGAATCCCCAAAAATCCGTACTGTGTACGCCCTTGTTCTTTTTTTCAAAGCTGATATCCGAAAAGAAATTATTGGATTTATAGATTCCGCCATCGGTTGTAATCCATGTGGTATTTCCAATGGTCTTGAATTCCTGCATATCCACATGAAAACTCCCATCATGGATAGCATCATTGAAAGGAGCATCAATGTAACCTCCAAGCGGCTGAAAAGTCACCCCGCCATCATCAGATTTCCACAAATTCAATCCTCCCAATAGAATCTTATCGGGGTCATTATGGGATGCCGTAAGTGCACAGAATGATATATCCGCAAATATATTATCAGAATTTTCTCCTTCTCCGTCCGCAGAATTGATGTTGAAATGATTCTCATCATATGGACTACCTACTTGTCCGCTCGGCAGGGTCCAAGTCGTACCTCCATCATCACTTCTGTAAACACCTATATAACCATAATCCCCGGGTTTGGATTGGCCGATAAGATAAGCGTAGACCCTGTTGGCATCTGCTTCTGTAACAGCAATCCGACCACCATCGGATTCCCTATTGGGGTTGGTTGAATTATACCAGCCATTACTCTGAATGGAGAATGTGGCACCATAATCATCAGACATTAGGAATTCCGGAATTTCAGTATTCGCATTCCTCCTGAGTGCATATATGGTATTGTCATCAGCGGTATTCATTTCGATATCATAGGTCCTATCATCGAAAAGCGTAGTCCAAGTGGCACCGCCATCCGTAGAACGAACCAAGCCAGCCATAGACGCAACCATAATGATATTATTCTGATTCGGATGAATGAAAATCTTTTCTATCATTCCCACTTCATCAGTAGAAGGCGGAATATTATGGATGCTGTTCCAATTGACTCCTCCATCCGTTGATTTGAAAATCTCATTCCGCATACCAAAATAAACCGTATTGGAATTCGTAGGGTCTATCGCTACCGAACGAATCCCACTACCTTCAAATGGTAGCGTTAGACCTAGGCTCATATTCACCCAGTTTTCACCACCATCCGTACTCTTATAGATTTCTCCGGGTTCAGTGCCACAAAAAAGGATACTCGGATTGGATAGGGATTGGTCTATGGAATAAACACAAGCCTGATCCGCTCCCGGATCCCCGGCCTCGGTCAAACTCTGGATGGGTCCTATGAGTGACCAATTACCCGCAGCATTCCTAGAGTTGAGTTTTTCCTTTGCCTTTGCAATTCTATCCTGATATTTCCTATCTGAAACAGGAGCTATGAATCCGTCCTTTCCTACCCTGTACCTGAATGTTCTCCTGAAGAACTTTAGATTACGGGTGTGCAGATTCTTCTTTATGGTTTTTCCTTTGTAGTGCGACCTAAAAGCACGTTCAACTTCAAAAACATTGGGATTTTCAGAATACATGAGTTGTGCCCAATGTGGGGCATTCTGTACAATATCCTTGGATGGGATATTGAACTGGGACCAACCAACCGTAATAGTACAAATGGAAAATAGTAGAATGGTAAGAATTCCTTTCATGGTATTAGTTTTTGTGAATTTGTATATACAGCTTATCTCCTAACAACATTATTGTAAGGCATACACTAGGCATAGCTACAAAAGTATGAAAATGTCACAAAAGCCAATCCATGGATATATGAATCTACCATGTTGGGTTTAGGTTTCATTGAATGAGAAACAAAAAGATGACAGATTCCTAATTGATACCCATACCTACTGTCACTCCCAAGCTCTCGATATTGTAATAATTGACCGGTTCGGCTGACAACTCAAAGGTCTTGTATAGATTCTGGAATGAATAGGTCAGTTCGAAATATGAAAGGATATTCTCTTTTACTTTCACCCTTACTCCTAATCCGGCCCTGAAGACGAATCCCCGCTCTGCCAAATCTCCCAAGTGGCTACCAAAGCTCAATTTGGCAAATAAAGTACTCTTATTCTCACTGGCGACTCCAATGAAATTGGCATACATGGGAAAATATTTTATTCTGGGATGACTGACGATTTCGTATCCTCCACCTATCCCTACTCCAAAATAAGGAATGAAATAATAATTCAGTTCCCCGTTGACTCCTGTTACAACGGTTCCCAACTTCAGGTTAAATTCCTCTCCATAATCCGCAGCATAACGATTATCATATGGTAATAATGTGAGGGCCTGCACCTTAGCTGCGAAGCCTCTACGGATAGGTTCATCATCATCCTTTTGTCCAAATACAAATACGGAATGTGTGACAACTATAAATAAGATCATCAGAAGACGATGGGGTTGTTGTATCATGATTCATTGTTTTTATAGAGTTCATCTTTCAATAAACGCCCGTTTATCTATAAGAGTATGAATATGATGAAAATGAGGGTACCAATCAATGTTAATATCACATTTAACAGCTTATTTTTCTTAATTTCATTCAAAACCCAATACCTCAAAAGATAATACTGATGAAATATTTCCTGATACTCCTCCTAACTTTCATTTGCGGCATATCCCATTCCCAAAACCTTACATTCAACACACAATCGGCTCTCGACAATTACAATAGTAATACCTCTGTCGTAAATGGGAATCTTATCATCCACCAATCGACTGCAAGTTCTGATATCATCAATGACATTACGGTCCTCTCAAATATCGATAGTGTATATGGCAACGTTAATATATTTGGTACGAATCTTCCGCATCTGAATAGCCTATCCGGTCTTCAATACATTGGTGGGAATATATTGATATTGGATAATGATCTCCTAACGGACGTATCAGGAATGACCAGCCTTGATTATATCGGAATGGATTTATCCATATCCTCCTGTGATGCACTTCCTATTATTGAGGGATTCGACAATCTTACTTTTATCGGAGATGCCATGCTTGTCAGCAATAATCCCATGGTGACCGAAATCTCAGGTTTCAATTCACTCATTGAAGTAGTGAATTATCTTACAATTGCGAGTAATGACCTCCTTGACGAAATCAATGGTTTTGTGAATCTGGTCTCGGCAGGAAGTATCTCATTCTCAAGCAATGAGGAACTGAGTATTGTCGATGGATTCGATAATGTCAACCATACCGGACTGAGTATTATCTATAACTATACCCTCGATACGATTCACGGATTTGAAAATCTGACCTATATTGACGGGCAATTGAGATTGAATAGCAATGCCTTTACAACCTATCCATTATTCAATCAACTAGATACCATTTCAGGTGACCTATGGCTCAGTTTCAGTAATAGCATCACCCATCTGAATGATTTCTCCAATCTGGAATACGTTGGAGGAGACCTTATCATACATGACAATCCCAACCTGACTGACTGTTGTGGAATTCAGCACCTGATCCATCAGCCGAATGCTCTCGGAGGAGTTACGGATATTTATAACAACCCAACGGAATGCAGTTCAGCCAATGATATACTTTCTTCTGAAAACTGTCCATTACCTACCATTACCGGCCTACTCTATTGGGATGATAATGGAAATAAAATATATGATTCCGGAGAGTTATTACTGGATGGAAGTGTATGGACAATACCAGAGCAACAAAATATTTACAGTAACAATGGACAATTCGAATTATTTCTGGATTCAGGGCAATACATACTGAGTTACGATACGATTCCTAATTGGGTACTCCATACGGATTCAACCGAATATCACTTATCCATTCAGGATTCATCGGTACTTGGGGGATATGATTTCGGATTCCATCCCAGTGATACTTTCGACATGATGGCAGCTAATATTGTTCCCGCCCTAGCTGTTTGTGATCAGTTGGTAGCGTTCAATTTCCTTTGGGAAAATACAGGTACAACCTTTTTGGATGGAACTGTTACGATAACATTGGATTCCATGATCCAAGGTGTTGATTTTGGTAATTCCACCCCTGATGTTTCCATCCATCCCTATCAATTCCAATGGAATATCCAAGAGCTTCCACCTTTCCAAGGAGAACAGAAAACGATATACCTTCAAATTCCCGGCATTACGGAGGATTTTGGTTTGGGGGACTCCATCATGGTGAGTATGGATATCCAGTATGGTTCAGAATCGACAATAACGGATAGTACCACAGTGGATTGGGTATCACCGATACTCTGTGCATATGACCCGAATGACAAGTTGGTATCGCCTGATAGAATCGAAGCCGGAAATCCCTTGTTTCCGGACGAACCCATAACCTATACCGTCCGATTCCAGAATACCGGCAACTATTTCGCAACCGATGTCATCATCAGGGATACATTATCCGAGTATCTGGATCTGACCGCTTTCAGATTATTAGGAAGTAGTCATCCCAATTCGCTTTCCATCTCATTTGAAAATGAACACATCATTGAATTTTCATTCATTGATATCATGCTACCGGATAGTACGATGGATTTTGAGGGAAGCCAGGGTTATGTGAGCTTTAGTATCCAACCTTATCCAGGTACCAATCCGAATACAATCATAGAAAATACAGCACATATCTATTTCGATTCGAATCCTGCCATCGTTACGAATACGCCTATGCTGACTTATGTGGAAAGTTATGAACTACCCACCCTATTTTCACAAGGTTGTGATTCTGTCCTTTGGAATGGGGAATACCTTTATGAGCATTCACTGGAATTAGATAGTACGGGTATCTACGGAGGATACTGGATAACACCCAATTTGATTGAGGTATACGAAAGTCAGGATACCAGTATTCTGGATACAATCCTCATTGGAGAAGAATATGTTCTTCCTGATGGTCAGATAGTGAGTATGGGGGGAACCTATACCAGTCTGTTCCAAACTTCGGAAGGATGTGATAGCATCATCACAACCATACTGGAAGTTTCTACCAGTACGACTACGGCCAACACCTATTCCCCTGCATTGATTTATCCGAATCCTACCAAGAATCTGTTCCTTATCGATACCAAAAGCCAAGGGTTTGTGGATGAAGTAGTGATATACGATGCTTTGGCGAGGGTGCAATACCAGAATAAGGTCCAAGGTTCGTTACAAATCAATACGGAGAATTGGTCTACGGGTATATATCAGATAATATTACTCAAGGATGGCATTGTCCTACAACACGAACATCTGATCAGGTATTGATAAAAAATAAGGTCTATGATATCTTATCACAGACCTTATTATCACATCAAAAACAAAAAACCAAGTCACCATCACAACAGACTGGATTTCAGCCTGACTAAGATGGTCCTCGGTTCATAGTTGCATCAGGAACCATACTTGGATTTCATTGAGATTATTTCGCATACGCACAAAATGGCATTCATCCAATGAAGAATGTGTCATTTTAAAAAAGCGATGCTACAAAGTCATAATCCTCATATTGGAAAATTTAGTTTTTTCTCCACCAATCCCTTAGGATTGGTTCCCTAGTTATTGGGAACTATTTCGGTTATAAGAGTGTGTGTCTTATTCAAAACCCATATGACAAAGTAACATCTGAAGCAAGTAGAGTGGCTCATTGTGCGTAGGACAATTTACATCTTGAATGCTTAGCCAACCCTTTGAGAGCTGCAATTTCTTTTGTTTCGTTTTGTTTCCTGCATCCTAGTAACAGGGATTCCATTTGTTTGCAGCCACCCTACCCGCTTCTCTGCCATCACCTTTGTTTCAATGACATTGTAAAGCTAAGGCGATAGGTTAGTAAGACCATTTACAAATAAATTAATTATATCCAAAATTTGGGTATAATTAATATTATTAAGTGCTGATTTACAATTTTTTATTTATTCTGAAATATCCAAAATATAAAACAACAGCTTCATTTTCCTAAAGAAAAAAATGAACCAAGTCACCATACAACACTCTAACATTCGCCTAACAAAAATGGTACTTGGTTCATCGTATCTTAATGGATCAGTCATATATCTTTTGGACATATTCTGCATACATGTATACACGAAAGGGAATATCCATTGCTCGCAATGTGATATTCCAAAAAGTGATGTTACTCTATCATAATTCTCATGTCGGAATCCCTTAGTTTCTTTCCACCTGACCTGTACGGGTCGGTCCCTAGTGACTGGGAACTATTTCGGTTCTTAGAATGTGTGTTTTGTTCATTAACCCATATGATAAAGTAACATCTGGAGTAAGTAGAGTGGCTCGGTGTGCGTATGATAATTTACATCTTGATTCAATTCTTTAAAATTTGCTCGCACCAGAGCGCTAAAATTTAATTGCTTTATTTTGTTTATTAGCTATTATGGCTTTCTTAGTTTACAGCCACTCTACATAACTCTTACGCCATTCCTGTTAGTTTCAATGACAATCCAAAGATATGGGCTAATCAAGTTTAAAACATTCACAAATTCCAAAATAATATCCGTACTTTAGATACATATTTCATATCAAATACTTCATTATCAATTATTTATAAAAATTTAATATCCCATAATTTTGAAAAAAGCATCCTTATTACAAGAGTGGATTATTCATTTCAACACAAAAAAAGCATGGAGGCATGTATCCGAGTGTGCCCAGCTTTCCATACTGGGAGCCAGACCCATTACCAAAAGTATCATTACGGCGATATCCAAGCATACTTCCATCAGGCCCTCAATGGCAAAAGATAAAGATGTCCTGAGTAAACACCTTGGGATTGACATCTCAGAAAATGACTGGAAACGCCTACAGACCGAAATACCAAGGATTTGTTCATATGCAGTTAAAATCATGCAAATGGACGAAAACCCTATTCCCAGTGACCTGGAGCTCCAATATTATTACATGTCAAATGATATGGAGAAGCATCTCGACATGAGTAAGAAAAAGAATGAGAAGCAGATTATCCAAGCACCAGTCGAACATCATTACTATGGCCTTTATCTTACCAGATTCAGGGAACTCGAACTGTTTGACAGGAGGAACAAGAATTACAGACAGGGGATGACCGACCTTAGCCAGTGGGAAGAAGCCATCAATATGTTCCATTATGAGAATAGGTTACGAGTATTGACTGAAATAGCCAATAGGTCCGGTTTTAGCGGCAATAATCAGATGACAACAGAGCATCAACAATGGCAAGCATCCATTCCGAGGCAATATATCGAACAACATCCACAAGTCAGGTATTACCATTTGGTTTATGGCATGATCTCTAATGAATCGGAGCATAATTTCATGCAGTTGCTTCAGGAATTGAAAAAGCAGGATTATAGCAAAATCACTATCTCCTATTCACATGTTCTTTATCAGTATCTCTCCGCTTTCTGTAGTAGGATGATTGGGAAAGGACATCACAAATACCATCAGTACTATGTGCAGGTCAATCAATTGATGATGGAAAAGGGATTATTATTGGAAATGGGATATATCCCACCCTACAAATTGGAAAACATTACCAAGTCCGCACTGGAATCAGGAGACTTGGACTGGGCAGAGGAATTCTTCCAAACCCATAAAATCAAATTAGCAAAACCAGTGGATAACCGATTGGTGACCTTTTGTAATGCCCTGATACAGTTCTATAGCAAGCAATACCAAAAAGCCAATGCTATCCTATCCACACTTCCGCACATCAAGGATGACCTGAGTCAGATGAGTTCTCATTATATGCTTTTATTGACCTATATCATTCTTGGAGATGATGATGAAGCGGAAAGATTACATTCCAATCTTAAGACAATGGTCTACAGGAAAAAGGATAGCATATCCCCTACTTACTTCGAACACCTGAAAACCGGACTATCATATGCCTTGAGAATCATGTATCCCAAGGATTATAATTTCAGGAAACATTATGAGTCCCTACTTGAAGAACTGAAAGCCGAGGACAACTTCAAGGATAAGAATTGGCTCGTTATGACTTTGGAAAAAAAGTTGGGGAAGCATATTGCCTAAGCAATACCTTCCCCATATTGGACGATTAGAACTATGTAACCGGCTACCCTTCTTCTTCCTGCTCACCAAGACCAATTTTGTAGTAGGGATACACTCAGAAGCTATTGTTTCATTTGGGCCAGAGTCCCCGAGCAGGCATCTCGATAGTTACCAATCATCCGTGTTCAAACCAATCTTATTCCAATCTTATCGAATGAAAACCGTGTCATTAAACCCTCCACTCGTACTGATGACCGTTGCATCGTAGCTTCCCGGTGACAAGTGGGAAACGGTACCGCTACAAGAGGACAGGTTACATCCCTTGATGACATGTACATTGCCAGAACCACTCACAAGGATGATTTCCAGAATCTTATCCTCTAGGTCATCAGATGTGGCCGTCAGATTTTGTCCTTCCACGACGACTGTTCCTCCTCCTGAGAATGACATCGTTTCGGGTGTGTGGTTAATAGTATATGCTCCTGCTAGGCTAAAGGATGCCAGGGTCAGCAATGCTGACCATAAAAAGTTGAGTTTCATCACATTTTATTTTCGAATTAGTTAATGTGTGAAGTAGGAGATCTCTTGTTTCACTTTGTCTGTTCCAAATGGGTTGTTATCATCACCCATTCTTTTGGTGCACAGGACAAATATTTGAATAAAAACAGCTTGTTTTCCGGGAAAAGGGAACGAACGGTCAAAACGAGGGAATGAACGGGAAATGCCATCCAAGGACATAAAATGACAGAGAAAACCAGTCCGCATTCGGTCAAGGCAACCACCACAAAGCCAACCTGTGTCAGTGTACATCCACTTGGAAAAAGTGTTATATGAATCTTAAAACCAAAGCATGATGCTCTAAATTCCAAGAGTTTATCTCTATCTTCGAAACAAATAATAAGACGTATTCACAAATAAAGAAACTCAATGATTATCGCAATCCATACAATCTCCAATCCTATTCATCTTTCATGATGCATAATCGACCGTTCGTGGTCCTTGATTGACCACTCGATACTTTTTCTGTCGTAGGATGGAGTCTTTGAGGTAATTTCGTTCTGAAGAAGTCCAAAGGACTTCGATTGGATTAAGGACGATAAATTTATAAGCATGATGAATCAACTACAGGTACAATCCGAATGGGTCGACAACCTGCTCTCCCTCAAGGTAGGGACACAGTGCAGGGGAGCCATTCATCTTACACAAGTAGACCACGAACTCACCGTACATGCTGCCGACCCGGTAGAAGGGTATGACTATTACTGCGAAGTATTACTGAGTATTTTTTGTGATAATGAATCGCCTGATTCTAATCTACATTCCGTAGAAACGGAAATCTATAGGATTAAGGACAAAGATGTGAGAATGCAATTTTCCATCGAGGATTTCGGAACCCAACATTGGACACTCAAATTCATTTTCAGACAAGACACCAAAGGAACACCCATCCATTTTGCGGATACCCATATCATGATATATTCACCAAAGTCTAGCAAATAATCTGATTAATTCATAAAACAAAACTAAAATGCAAGAAAAGAAAATGGTATCGACAGGCTACCACTGGAATGAAAAAGGAGAATTAATCCTGGAGGTCCTTGCCACCAAATCATTCGGGGATAGCGTCCTGACCCAAATGAACATCAAGCCCCCCCTGAATCTTCCTTTTGAGGAGGATGCAAAGGAAAAGGCTGAGGTATTTTTCCAGGCAGACCACATCGCCTACAAGGCCATGGCTCCAATCAAAGGGGCATTTTACAAGAATCCATTCTCTAAGGAACCGTATCACAAGGACGATTTCGGAGCCAAGAAATGGGAACTTACCCTAACTGTACATGTGGACTTCAACGAAGACCCCGTAAGAGGTGGTGGTGATGAACCGCGTGAGAGAACTGTCATTCTTGTTCGTTCAAGCGGATAAGAAACATATGGGAATACAAGGGAACAAGTGGGTTGCTTGTTCCCTTGCCTCCTATTAAGAAATCCCACGAAAAACATCACCCCATATGGCACAACATCCCTCTAAATGACTTTCCTCTATTCTTCATAAAAAGCATTGGCCATGAGAGTTATTACGGTTCTATTCATCCTTTTATGTTGTCAATCATCAATAGCCCAGAGCATCTGTACGGATATGCAGAATGCCAGGATTCATATCGAAAAGGATTCTTTCGGCAAAATGAGAAAAATCTATTCCGACTGTCTAGTACAAAGTCCGAATGATTTATCCGTATTGAATAATTATCTCCTACTTTCCAAAATATCCAATTCCGAGGAAGAATTATCTCCTCTTTTACAAAAAGCATATGCATTATGTAGGACTCCGGAAGACAGCCTCAATGTAATGTATCGTAAAATCAGTATTCTTAGAAAAAAAGAAAATGACTTTTCAGAAGCAACCGAATTGGCTCAAAATGCTATTGAAATAGCTCAAAATGGCCAACTTGAGGATTGGAAAAAAAGGATTGAATTAGAATTGGCCATCATCCATATCAACACCAACAACCCCAAACTGGGCAAGGCATATATCCAAAAGAATATCATTACATTGGATCTGATTCAGGACCCGCATCTCAAGGCAGATTACTTGTATGACTGGGCTACATATTTATTTGCTGATGGTAAATTCCAAAATGCATTGGACACCCTGATTATTTCCAAGGAAATTTATGAAAAAGATTCCCTTTTATTCAGTTTAGCCAAGAATATGGAACTTATAGGTTCTTGTTATACCATGATGGAAAACAATGAGAAGGCAAAGGAAAATTACAATAAAAGCAAATCCATCAGTGAGCAAATCAGAGACTCCATAGGCATGGCTTCCAGCTGGTGTAATATTGGAAATTTATATTATGAAAAACAGGAGGACAATGATGCTACGAATGCATATAACAAGGCCATTAATTATGCCAATCCCAAGAAAAGTCTGAATGTTCTTTATAATGCATTTTATAATTTACATATTATTTACGAAGCTGCAAAAGACATTAATCAAGCACTTAACCATCTGAAAAAAGCCAATGAATACAAAGCCTCCATTGACGAAAAAACAAGGGTAAAGGACATACTTGCACTCGATTTTAAATACCAGACTCAGCAAAAGGAACAACGCATTAAAATACTGAACCAAGAGTATGAAATTTCAGCTTTCAGGAATAAGGCAATGACTATTATTATTATTTCCGGTTTGATTGCATTAGCTATTATCCTATTCCTTTATAATAGAACCAGAAAACTGAATAAAACCATTTCTGAAAAGAATGAGGAATTGGAAGAAGTGAATATTTTCAAGAATCAAATCTTTTCCATTATGGGACATGATATGCGTGGAAAACTCAGCAAACTGAATGCTTCCCAAAAGAAATTATTAAGGAGCAGCAAGCATGACGACACCGCTAAAATCGGAGAGGCTGTCAATAAAATGGGGGGAATGATACACGAAATCAATGGATTCAGTGAGAATACACTTTACTGGGGTATGAGTATGTCGGACAAACTGAATCTCGATTTCAAGGAACAATCATTGAAACAATTGGTCAGGGAGGTCGTATTCAATTTTAATTACGATTTAGAATTAAAACAAATTAAAATTGATAATTTAATCGAAGATTCAACGGAGGTTTTCATTGACAAGAATTCCATAAAGGTTGTAATAAGGAACATCATTTCCAATGCCATTAAATTCACTGAAACCAATGGTAATATCCGTATCACTGCAGAAAAAGATAATAATGCTACCCTATTGAAAATAACAGATAATGGAAAAGGAATTCCTAAAGAAATTATCCCTACATTATTCGATACGAATCCTAACAAAATCAAGGATGGTACCCAAGGAGAAAAAGGTACGGGAATGGGACTTTGGCTATGCAAGGAAATGATGAGAAAAAACAATGGAGATATAAAAGTGGAGAGCCAAGAGAACAACGGAACTACATTCATCCTTGAAATACCTAATCACAATTAATTTATAATTACACTATGAATAATAAAAAAATACTCATCCAATCCATCATCAATAACGACATCCTAAAAGTTGCGTATCAACTATTAGAAATGGATTTGAGTCAAGATATAAAATCGGAAATCATAAAAATCATTCCCAAAATAGAAGAAGATATATCCAATGATTTAATGGCTTTTAGGAACCACGCTATCATTATTGAATATATTATGCAAATGAATAAAAAAATCAATAAAAATGATTGCCATTTAATTATCAACACGGAATTTAATTCACCATCCCTTTCTATCATATTTCCTGTTTTAGAAAAAATATTCCTTGAATTATTGGACATTACCATTTCAAAAAATGATTTGATAGCAGATGGGGAAAAACAATACAAGGTTCTACTCCCCTCCCATAAAGCCATTTGTCTCGTACATCTTTTCAGGATAAATAAATTAAGGGAATTAATTGATTCCATATCAAAAGATGTAACATTCGGTAATGTATATTTGGATTACTACGGACAACCCATCAAAGTAATGATTATTGAGGATGAACCTGAATTAGCAGAGGACTTGAAATATGATTTATTGGAAAGCGGATATGAAGTGACAGGAGTAGCCTCAACACTAAGGGAAGCTCATATTATTTATGATTCCAATCCGCCGGATATTGTGGTAACGGATATTATGTTGGGTAATAAAGAACCCGGAGGAATCCAATTCGTCAACTCCATTAATAAGAATAATGAAAAGCAAACTCCCGTTGTCTTTCTCACGGGAATGAATGATAGGGAAACCTATAAAAAAGCATTGGAAAGCGGTAATTATGTCTACCTCATCAAACCATTCAATATCCTTGAAATCGAATCCGCCATAGAATCATCCATAGAAAAAAGCGGTATCCGTTCTGATGCACCAGAAAATAACGAATCCCTAATCTTCCTACAAAACCATTTATTCGTTAAAAAAAGAAGCGAACTTATAAAAGTGGCATTCTCCGATATCATACGAATAGAAGCGGATAAAAAACATCAGGATATATATCTGGAAGGCGAACAAAGATTCACCATCACATCCTCACTGAAAAAATTAGAACAGATGCTTCCGGATTATTTCACAATGGTGCGTAGGGATTGTCTCCTGAATTTCAATAAGGTCACCAGGATGAATCTTAATGAGAATATCATTCATCTGGATAATGGAAAGAATGTCCATTCCAGTAGGGAATACCAGAAACGCATACGGGACTCCATTGGTTTCCTATCCTAATTATACCACAAAAAAACAGGGTAACGCAACCCCGGGCTACCCTGTCCTAAGTTGCATTTAGGATGATTAAAGCATGAATACAGTATCATTGTATGAGCATGTGCTGGTGATGACCGTAACATGGTAGGTCCCTTCGGGTATTCTGGAAACATCCGTGGAACACTGGTTACTACCACAACCATCAAACGTGTAGGTTCTCCCGTTACCATCTGTCAGGATGATTTTTTCAATAACTGAACTCGGGTCCTCGGTACTGGTGAGCATCACATCACCCTCCACAGTAATGGTTCCGCAGGAGGATGTGGACTGGCTCGCATTTCCGATAAGGGGAGAAGAAAATAGCAGGCATACTGTTAATACCGCCATGAAACATGACTTCAAAGAAATAGTTCTCATTCTAATTGAATTTAAGATTATATAAAAAATGTTTTTTGAGTGTAGGGATTTGATCCCCCTTGGTAGTTGTTCAACAGTAATGTGTAAAAGTCATTGTCTTTCAGTATTAAATAACTTCGAATTAGTCGTAATATTTCTACAAAGAACCAGTTTTAACACTTTGAAACACAAGGAATAAATCCTATCCAGACACGCCAAATCAAAAGTCTTGCAGCTGCTAAACATACAAAAAACAAGGATTTATGTCGCAATATGATAGCGATTTGTCGGATTGGAATACCAACAATACAAATGTAATTGGTGATATTTAACTTTCCCATATACCAAATTATTCATCCAAATTAAAGACGCTAAACGTATGAACATCAATTCCAATATTTTCTTGGCCATACACCGTGTTGGTAAGGAGAAAGGAATGTTCGATACCCAGTCCGTACACTACAAACGGGCATTCAGTTATATTTCTGAACTGAGAAAAAAGAAAGAATACGAAAAACCCATTTCATACGAAGCTGTTTATGAATTATTGGAATCCATTCCCAAACATGAGGAGGAACATGTGGTAGGTTGGGAAATCGGACGAAGCATGAGGACTTTCGACATGGGTATGCTGGGATATTATCTGTACTCATGCAGCCATATGTTTTTCGTTCATCAGAAACTCATACAGCACCAGTTCATCATTAGTGACACCATCAATTTCAATCTGGAATTCAAGGGTAATGAAGTCATCTGGACCCTAACGACACCCTACTCCTATAATTTGGGCAACCAAAGAATCTTCAGGATTTTTTCCATTATTGATATCGTGTACAGACATAATATTGTCTGTAATCTGGTACATAAGAAATTCAGCCCCAAGGCCGTCGAAATGATCTATACCCTTGAAGCCAAGGATAGCAGGGAATATCTGGAAGCCAAATTGGGTTGTCCCATTAATTTTTCTCCGGCCGGTCTGAGTACGATTACCTATCATCTGGAAGATGTGAACAAGTATGTTCCCTCCTACAATCCGATCCTGTACCATAAATTGGAACCCATCATTATTGATACCATCAATCAGCACAATGAATCCATGGGGAATTATTCCGAAATCGTGAAACGACTCATCATGTCGAATATCGGTTACTTCGACTTTTCCTTCGAACTGGTTTCCATGAAATTGAATATGTCCCCAAGAAACCTACAACGGCAATTGAAAAAGGAGGGTACCAGCTATATCAAATTGTTGGAAGAATGCCGAAAAAGTATGGTTAAGGTTTATATTCAAAGAGGATTGAAGAATAAGGAAATTGCTTCAAAATTGGGGTATATGGAAACCAATTCGTTCATCAGGGCTTTCAAGAACTGGTTTGGTAAGAGCATCAGTGCCTACAGAAAAGACCCTTAGTGCTTGGCTATCCCTAGGGACAAACCAAGCACCAAGTGATTCTTATGCCTCTACCATTTGTTTTTTATTATCGTAGAATCTTGCTCCACTTCTTACCTTATCTCCTAGGATACCGGCTGCCTTGAATCTGGCGCCATATTGGTTTTCTAAGGATGCCAAGGTTTCATGAATGGCATCCAATCCCTTGTAATCCATATATCTGAACGGACCTCCCGTAAATGGCAGGAAACCAATTCCGAAAACCGCTCCCGTATCCCCGGTAGTCGGTGTATCTATAATACCTTCTTCCAAACACATCAGTGCCTCATTCAACATCATGGACAATGCCCTATCCTGAATATGCTTCTCATCCATTTTTTGGGTTCCATTCCCTTTGAAGAATGAATAAACCTCCTTATTCACTCCCGTTTTCTTTCCCTTTTCATTGTAGGCGAAGAACCCTTTCCTATTCTTCTTACCATGATATCCCTTTTCGTACATATCCAATATCGAAAGGTTCACAGGGAAATCAGGACGATCTGCAGCAGCTTTCTTTCCGGTTTCCACAATATGGGCCGCAACATCCAATCCTACCTCATCCAGTAACTTGAATGGCCCTACCGGGAATCCTTTCTTTTCCATCGCCTTATTGATATCCTCAATTGCTACTCCCTCGTCTACCATCAAGAGGCATTCATTGATATATGGAATCAGGATACGATTAACATAGAATCCCGGACAATCATTGACTACGATGACCGTTTTCCCTTGTCTAACGCCCAAATCATAACAAGAATCAATGACCCATTGCGCAGTATGTGGTGTCTTCACAATTTCCAAGAGTGGCATCTTGGGTACAGGAGAAAAGTAATGCATTCCTATGACCTGCTCGGGTTGTTTTGCGTGTTCGGCCATTTCCGTTACGGATAATGCAGATGTGTTCGTCGCAATAATCACATCTTCCCTACCGTGTTCCTGAATATCATTGATGATGCGCTTCTTCAAGTCCATTTTTTCCAAGACGGCCTCAATGACTATATCCGCATTCTTGAAATTATCATAGGTCAGTTCGCCATGTATCCTGGACATGATCCCCTCGGCTTCCACCAGACTCATGGTCTTATACTTGATTTTCTTCTTTAGGCCTTTCCAGATATCCTTTCTTGTTTTTTGTATCCCCTCCGGGGCAATATCCTTAAGGTGCACATCTATTCCATTCTTCACACTGACTTCCGTAATTCCACTTCCCATGAAGCCGGCACCAATCATACCCAGGGTTTCCAATTTCACCTTGGGTTCGTCGTGTTTCTTATTTTCAGTCATGATATAGAACAAGGAACGCAAACCTGCAGATTCGGGGGTTAGCATTAGTTTCTCAAAATGCTCCAATTCCTTGGCGTAGCCTGCCTTGAGTCCTTGCTTCAATCCTGTTTCCACACAATCAATGATAGCCGGAACTGCCGGATAATTGCCCTGTGTCTGCTTTGCAGCCATTTTTTTGGCTTGCTTGAAAACGATATTCCTACCGAATCCCGTTCCATCCAAAATCTTATCCTTGAATGCAATTTTACGCTTACGCTCAATGGGTTTCCTTATGATTTTATGAGCCAGAATCTTCGCAGCATGATACAGCTTATTCTCATCCACAACCTCGTCCGCCAAACCCATTTTCTTGGCCTGATAAGCATAGATATTCTTTCCCGTCAGCATCATATCCAATGCTTTCTGCAAACCGACCAATCGAGGTAGTCTTTGTGTGCCGCCGCCACCGGGTAAGATTCCCAGTTTTACCTCAGGCAATGCCAATTTTGTAGCAGCAGAATTGGATACAATCCTTGCATGACAAGCCAGGGCCACTTCCAATCCCAAGCCCACACAATTACCATGAATGGCAGCAATGACCGGTTTTTGGGTCTGCTTTTCCAAATCTTCCAAAATTCGGTGTCCCTTTTCTTGGAATGGGCGGAATTCCCCTTCCTTTTCTATTTCGAATGCCTTGATATCCGCACCTGCGATGAAGTCCTTGAGTTCGGAAATCAAAATCACGGCCTTGATGGAATCGTCCGCTAGAATCTCCCTGAACATTTCGTCCATCATGGTAATCAAATCAGGAGATACGATATTGATTCCTGATCTCTTATTATTCATCCAAATGGTAACTATACCATCCTTGTCCTTATCTAATCTGAAGAAGTTTGATCTATTCATTTTATATGTTGTTGGGATGTTGAGTTCAATAATAAATGCTAAACATCTGATGTTTGGAATCGAACGAAATCAATATTTCCTAATCAGCATTGCATGGCCATGAGCACCTGCTGCACAAGCAGCCAAGACACCCAATTTTCCATTCTCATGAATTAACCTATTGGCTGTTGTCGTTAGGAGCCTTGCACCTGTGGCTCCAAAAGGATGCCCTAGGGAAAGTGAGCCTCCCCACTTATTGAACTTATCCATCGGCACATCACCCACAGCCTTGTCCCGGCCTAAGTTATCCTTAGCAAACTGGTCATCAGATAGGGCCTTGAGATTCGCCAATATCTGACCGGCGAATGCTTCGTGGAATTCCACCACATCCAAATCATCAAATGAGATATTATTCCTCTTGAATAATTCGGACACGGCATAGGTAGGACCTAATAGTAATTCGTGTTCCAGACTTTGGCCGGTGAATACGAAATCTACGATTTCGGCCTTTGGAGTCAGGCCTAATTCCTTGGCCTTTTCCTCTGTCATCAAAAGAACGACACCGGCGCCATCCGAAAGGAATGAGGAATTGGCTGCAGTCAATGTTCCGAACTTCTTGTCAAAGGCAGGCCTTAGTTTGGCTACTTTTTCCAGTGTCGAGTCACCTCTTACACCATTATCCATTTCGACAGCCTTGAATTTCGGAGGTACAGCCACAGGTGTCACTTCCTTTTCCAAATGACCATCTTCCCAAGCCTTGGCAGCCAATTGATGCGAACGTACTGCGAATTCATCCTGTTCTGCTCTTTTCACTCCGAATCTAGCAGCCATGATATCACAATCCTCTCCCATAACACGATTCGTGGAATACTCCGCTACCTTGGGGCGTTCGGGTGCAAAATCAGATGGGCGTAAGGTGGAGGCAAATTTCAGCATATCTCCAAAACCCTTGAGTTTTTGGGCCTTGAACAACTTCTTCTGCATTTTCTTCTTGAATGTAATGGGAGTATCGGAAGTATTATCCACTCCACCCGCTATGATGACATCTGCCTGGCCCGCGTATATTTCTAGGCATGCGGTAGATATCGCACGATTGGCTGATATACAAGCCTGCGCTACCGTATGGCATGGAGCCGATTCGGGGATTCCAGCAGCAATGGCCGATTCCCTTGCTACATTACTTGTTTTCAAATTGGAAATGACCGTTCCCATTACGACTTGGTCCACTTCCTTAGGGTCCAATCCTGTACGGGCCAATAGGCCTTGGATGGCATGTTTCCCCAATTGATAGGACATCATATCCATATATGCTCCTCCCGACTTGAGGAACGGAGTTCTATTACCGTCTATTAGGACAACTTTTCTTGCTTGCATTCGATTTTGATTTGAATCTTTTTGAGATGTTAGGCAGGTTCAATATTCTAGGAATCTACAAATTATAACCTCCATTCTTATATACATACTCTGCAATATCCCTTCTCATTTGCTTCACATTCACATCATATGGACGAGTCAGTATCTTGGTGATTCGCTTCAGGGTCTTTTTCTCAGAACCTGATGCAAAGCCATTGATGGATTCATCCGCAGCCTTTCTTGCGATGTCCAATGCCTCATAAAGGTAAACTTGTAATGCTTTCCTTCTGATTTCCAAATCCTTACCCTTATGGATTCCCTTTCTCTCCAATTTCTGAACTTTCAACAGGGTGGATTCAGCAATGTATGCTTCTGCGAGGATGTCTGCAAAATTCATTACTAACTCTTGCTCGTCCACCATCTTTTCCTTGAGCTTCTGTCCCGCTTTTCCTGAAAGTGCCATGAATAATACCTTAAGGTTCTTCACGATTCTTTCTTCCTGTTTCCATCCATCATTGGATTTGAATGGTAAGGCTTGCTTGAAAATATACATGGGGATTTTCTTACCTGCACCCACCAAATCCACTTCCTTGGTCTTGATGGCCCTCTTGGTCAATTCTGCAAGGGAAAGCATGCGATTGATTTCATTGGTTCCCTCATAAATTCTTGTGATACGAGCATCACGGTATCCCATTTCGATACCCATTTCAGCAGAGTATCCCATTCCACCATGAATCTGTAAGCATTCATCTATACAATAGTCCAAATTTTCCGAGCATTTCACCTTGAGAATGGAACACTCAACCGCATATTCCCTGATGGCACCCAATTTGGAATCATTCTCGGATTTTCCCTCATGTAGGAATTGGTCACACTTCATGTTGATATTATGTCCTGTCCTATATACCGCTGCCTCACCTGCGAATGTCAGGACAGCCATTTGGCCAATCTTGTGTTTCATCGCTCCGAAATTAGCGATGGGTGTATTGAATTGCTCTCTTTGTAATGCGTATTCCGTTGCCTGGTTCACACTCATCTTACAACCTCCAACTGCACCTGCAGCCAATTTGATACGTCCAGTATTCAGAATATTCAAAGCAATCTTGAATCCTCCATCCCGGTCACCCAATAGATTATCCTTAGGCACCTCACAATTCTCAAAGAACACCTGTACCGTAGAGGAACCCTTGATTCCCAATTTCTTTTCCTCAGCTCCCAGACTGATACCACCGAATTCCTTTTCCACAATAAAAGCGGACAAATTCTTATCATCATCTATCCTAGCGAATACGATGAATACATCAGCAAAACCTCCATTGGTAATCCACATTTTCTGGCCATTGATGATATAGTGTGTACCTGCATCATTCAATACCGCAGATGTCTTACCCGAATTGGCATCGGATCCGGAACGAGGTTCCGTAAGACAGTATGAAGCTTTCAATTGGCCGGAAGCAATACCTGGAAGGTACTTATCCTTTTGTTCTTGGGTTCCGTAATATACGATGGGCAAGGAACCAATGGATGTCTGGGCACCAATGGTTGTGGCGAATGAGAATCCGGGTGCCACTGCCTCCGCAAACAGACAAGTCGTATTGAAATCCAAATCAATACCTCCATACTGCTCTCCTATACTCACTCCACATAATCCCAATTCTGCTGCTTTTTCAAGCAATTGAATGATTTCATCCCTATCCTTGGTAATTTCGAATTCCCTACCTCTATTCTGGATGGCTTCCATGACTTCCTTTTTACAGAAATCATAAACCATGTCATGAATCATTCTTTGTTCCTCATTGAATTCCTCAGAGATGAAGATGTTTTCCGGATTTTCTTCCTGAATAAGAAATGAGCAACCAGATTGAACAATGCGCTCGGGGGCAGGATATTTCTTAGGGGCATCTACGATTGGGGTATCGACTGTGGTGGTCATGCTTTGTAATATTTAGTTCAACACAAAAGTGGTTCAAGTTTGATACTGCAAATATACATCGTAAGCCAAGTCTAAAACCAACTTGATGCGCCATTGGATACAGATTGGCGGCTGATGATTGTTTTTAAGGTTCAAAATGAATGAAAAAACGATTCTGATACTGTCGCGTGTCTATTTATAGCATGCTGGAATGTTGTTATACATGCCTTATTACAATCACAGCATGAGCTGCCAGTATCCGACATCCACCCATTCTCCCATCTTGAATCCTACACTATGATAATGTGCTACTTTCTCATATCCCATTTTTTCATGCAGGGCCTGGCTCCCTGCATTAGGTAGGGAGATACCTCCTATGACCGTATGATATCCAGCTTTCCTAAGTATATCAATTAAATGGGTATACAATTGAGTCCCAATGCCCTTACCTCTTGCATCGGGATGCAGGTAAATGGTCGATTCAACAGTATTGCGATAAGCAACTCTTTCATTCCATTCGGATGCATAAGCATAACCAAGGATTTGTTGTTCATTCTCATATACAATCCAAGGATAATGGGGGACTACCTTTCCGATTCTCCTAAGCATTTCATTGGCATCAATTGGTTCTTCTTCAAAGGACACAATCGTATTCTGAATATAATAATTATAGATATCAGCCAATGCCTTGGCATCTGAAGTATCAGGATTGATGTTGCGAATCATGGTTTATTGCTTAGCATTTTTCTTCGAAGTACACCGAATGGGTAGGATACTATTTTGAGAATTCTCTTTGACTGGTCATCATTCTCATAAAAATTCACACGAAAAATATCATCATGTATTTTCATATCCAAGCCATCATGGAATCCTATTTCGTCATCATTCCCCAAGTACAGTTCATTCACTTGTCCAGAGGAGATATGTATCCAGAAGACTTGGTGAATACCAATTACGGGTGCCGTATGATGTACCATTATCATGTCCTTATGGATTTCTACTTTCCCAATGGATGTCCATCTTAATTTTCCAGGCCCTCCTGTCAAAGAATGGTTGCTATGGAAAAGCCAAGCCCACTTTTTCTTCTTTTGGATATACAGGCCATGTTGGGTCTTATAAATATCTCCTTTAGATGTTGATCCTATCCATTGCCCTTTATTACTTGTATCAGAAGTATGTTCTGCCAAGTGATTCGAAAGTTGATGATTATGACCATAATAAATGAGCCAGGCTTTCTGTGTTTTTCCCTTTGGAAAAAAATTATCCGGTAGGTACAGATTACTGACATCCATTATCAGACATTCCATTTCAGCATGTTGATAGTTTCCTTTCTGCCAATGAATGGGAACATGAAATTTTCGCTTGAAATAGTGGGAATCCTCATCGAGACCTGATTCAAATTCATAGGCTTGCAGTAGCCAATCAAGAGAGGCCGAACTTTCATCCTTCATGATCCTATCCAACCCCAAGAGATGCTGGACAGTATCCAATACGGATTGATATGATGTTTCGGTAAGTAAATCGGGTATGGTGATGACACTCAGGAAATCCCCTTTGCTATATATGGACTTTCCGAATTCATGGGATGACAAATGTTTTCCATCCCTGAAAACAATATCCTCAATATAAGTTTCATACGTTCCATACTGTACGAATGAGAGTGTATCCGTATATCCATCCTTATTATAATCATTTGTCCAATGGAATTCTTGGCCTTGGATACCAACGAAAGGCATCCATATCATGAAGAACAACCATCCTATTTTCATCGTACTTGATTTCATTATGGTAGAATAACGAAAAAGGCATGTAAGTCTATCTTACATGCCTTAAATTTATCATTCATTTTATTGGGAAACATCCCCAATCCTAAGTCTGGCTTAGGCTTTGGCCATCATCTTGGCCTTTCTTTTCTTTCTCAATTCAGCGAAATATTCCTTGAGTAATCCCCTTGCAATAAGAAGCTTCATGATTTCATTCGTACCTGCATAGATACGGGTCACCCTTGAATCAGCTAATTGTCTCGAAATGGGGTATTCCCACATATAGCCATAACCACCGAACAGTTGGACACATTCATCCGCCAATTTCCAATGCATATCGGTAGCAGTGTACTTGGCCATAGAACCCAATTCAGGAGTCAGCTTGTGTTCTGCACACAACTTTGTACAACGATCCACGAATGCCTGATGCAATTGGAGTTGGGTAGCTAATTCCGCTAGTTTGAACTGTGTATTCTGGAATCCAGCAATCGGTTGTTTGAATGCTCGTCTTTCCAATGTGTATGCAATGGTATCTTCCAAGGCCCCCTCTGCACCTCCGATGGCACCCAAAGCCACCACGAGTCTTTCCCTTGCCAATTCGGTCATCATATAAATGAAGCCCTTACCTTCCTCACCTAGAAGATTCTCCTTGGGCACCTTCACATCCTCGAAGAATAATTCACAAGTATCATTGGCTTTCATTCCCATCTTATGGAATGGTTGGCCCTTGGTAAAACCTTCTGAAGTCGCATCTATGAACAATAGACTGATGCCCTCCTGTGGTGTTCCCGGATTCGTCTTAACAGCCACGATTGCAAAATCGCACATATATCCATTCGTGATGAAAGTCTTGGAACCATTGACCAAATAGTGGTCACCCATATCCACAGCACGGGTTTGTAAAGCCTGTAAATCAGAACCACAACTCGGCTCAGTCATTCCGATGGCAGCAATCCATTCTCCGGTGGCCATCTTTCTGAGATACTTCTGCTTCTGGTCTTCCGAACCATATTTGAGGATATATGGTGCTACGATGTCCGAATGAAGAAAGAACCCTGGGCCAGTGCAACCCATCTTACCCAATTCTTCCATAAACATGGCGCTGAATGTAAAATCCATTCCGGTTCCTCCGTATTCTACAGGCATATCTATACACAATAAACCCAGTTCTCCGGCCTTGGTCCACAATTCCCTACTGACATGACCTTTTTCTTCCCATTCGTCATGATAAGGCTTCACTTCAGCATTAATAAAATCAATCATGGTCTGGCGAACCATGTCATGCTCCTCCGAAGCATAAATTTCTCTTTCTAGCTTAATATCAGCGTACATAATTCAGTTTTAACGAAGATAGTTAGCGGAAATATATCCGTTTCGATATGATGCAAATTGCTTGTTATCAGTATTTTTTAGTTAAAACGCCCTGTTTATTTATGAATTCATACTTTTAAGGCGCATTTCTAAACTGTTGTCAAAGATAAGTATTTCGTATTTGTTATGCCTAGAGGTTAGATTCAACACATATCCAAGATTCGTTGAATTTTTGATATATTTGGCACTTACGAGTCTTCCCAACATGAAAAAAACGAAAAGACAGGTCATTCTTGATACTGCTGCCAAATTATTCCGAAAAAAAGGATTTGCCGCTACCTCCATGAGAGATTTGGCCAAGGCAGTGGGAATGGAAGCAGCCAGTCTTTACAATCACATCAAATCCAAGCAGGAAATCCTATCCGCACTTCTTCTTGGTGCCGCACAGCAATATACCGATGGGATGAATAATGTAAAGGAGTCTGCTGTTACGCCACTGGAAAAAATGGACCAGTTGATTGCCCTACATATCAGCATCGCCATCCAACATCCCAATACCATCTCATTGATGACCCAAGAATGGGTTCATCTGGAGGGTGAACCCTATGATAGTTTCTCATCCCAAAGAAAAGCTTATGAGAATGATTTCAGGGAAATTATCATTGCAGGTATCGAAGCGGGACAGTTGAAGAAAGTGAATCCGGATATTGCTTTGTTTTCCATATTATCCACTATGCGATGGTTCTATGCCTGGTATTCCAAAAAGGATGGCTTATCACTAAAGGAGTTGGAAAAGGAATTTTCCGAAGTTCTTATAGGAGGCCTGAAGCATAAAGCCTAGATACTGAATAACCCGTCTGATAGACATCTCACTTTTCAAGGATTAATTACTCATACATATAGAAAAGGTACGTTCTGTATGAATAGAAATAATGAAATAGGCCAAAAAGGAGAATCCATTGCCGTGAGGTATCTTTCAGATAAAGGATTTCAAATACTAGAAAGGAACTGGAGATTCAAGAAAGCCGAAGTGGATATCATAGCCAAGGATACAATCCAAAATGTATTATTGTTCATAGAAGTCAAAACCCGAACGAGTGCATCATTCGGTCATCCGAGTTGTTTTGTGGATGAAAAAAAAGAAGTGTTACTGTACGACGCAGCTACCGCCTATTGTGAGGGTATAGGCCATGATTGGGAAATCAGATTCGATATCATTGGAATCCTGTACTATGGAGACCAATATGAATTGAATCATATCGAGGATGCTTTTTTTCCTTGGGATATTTAGCATTGGAACATGATGGTGGCCTAGATGTCAGTTAGGCCACCATCATTGGTATTATTTCAATACGCCCAATTCCTTTCCTATCTTAGTAAATGCAGCAACGGCTTTTTCCAAATGTGTTCTTTCATGGCCTGCGGATAACTGGACCCTGATTCTGGCTTTCCCCTTGGGTACCACCGGATAGAAGAAACCAATGACATAAATCCCCTCATCCAACAGTTTGGAAGCGAATTCCTGAGCCAACGGGGCATCATATAGCATAATGGGAACAATCGGATGCTCCCCGGGTACGATATCAAATCCTGCTTTGGTCATTTCCGAACGGAAAAACTTCGTATTATCCTCCAGTTTATCCCTAAGTGCTGTGGACTGTGATAATACATCCAAAACCTTGATGGATGCTCCAACGATAGATGGAGCCACGGTATTAGAAAACAGATATGGTCTTGATTTTTGACGCAACATGTCCACGATTTCCTTGCGTGCGGAAGTAAATCCTCCGGATGCACCACCCAAAGCCTTGCCTAAGGTTCCAGTAATGATATCCACCCTACCCATAACATCATGGTATTCATGCACACCCCTACCCGTCTTCCCTAGGAATCCGGTGGAATGGCATTCGTCCACCATAACCATTGCGTCGTATTTATCAGCCAAATCACAAATCTTATCCAATTGGGCAATGGTCCCATCCATGGAAAATGAGCCATCTGTTGCAATCAATCTTCTTCTGGCCCCTTGTGCCTCCTTGAGTTTTTCCTCCAAATCAGCCATATCATTATGTAGGTAACGATAACGTGCCGCTTTGCACAAACGAATACCATCTATAATGGATGCATGATTGAGCTGATCAGAAATGATTGCATCCTCCTTGTGGAGTATCGGTTCGAATACTCCACCATTTGCATCAAATGCAGCAGCATATAGAATCGTATCTTCCATTCCGAGGAACTCGGAAATCTTTTGTTCCAATTCCTTGTGTATATCCTGCGTACCACAAATAAAACGGACTGAGGACATCCCATATCCATGGGAATCTATTGCATCCTTGGCTGCTGCTATCACGTCAGGGTGTGAGGAAAGTCCCAGATAATTATTGGCACAAAAATTCAGGACTTCCATTCCATTGGTGGATATCTCTGCGGATTGCGGCGTAGTGATGATACGTTCCTCCTTATATAATCCCGCAGCCCTGATTTCATCCAGTTCTGTTTGTAGTGATTGTCTTGTTGAATCAAACATTTCCTTAGATTTTGAATATTTCTAATTGTTGTATAATGGGTATTCAAGTTGCTTTTACAAAGTGTAATCATACATCACTCGGGTTCCAAATACAAGTCACCTGACATATGATTCTTCCTAGGATGGAAAAAGGAATATGATATCCTTTACCACTGGATGTATTGATTATTGCTTCAGATGATACAACATATCCTCTACCATCCGGGGCAAATCAAATGCTTCTTTCCAGCCCCAATCCTTTCTTGCAGAGGAATCATCCACTGTCTCAACCCACGTCCGTGCAATGAGTTCCCTGAAATCGGGCTCATAGCTGATAGTCAGATTTGGAACATGTTTCCTGATTTCCTCATAGATTTCAGCAGGAGTAAAACTCATCGCTTCCAGATTATAACTGGTTCTGCTTTTGATACTCTCCTTTGGTGCTGACATCAATTCTACCGTAGCTCTCACGGCATCCGGCATATACATCATAGGAAGTCTTGTATCTGACTTGAGAAAACAGGTAAAATGTTCTGATTTCAATGCCTCATGAAAAATATCCACGGCATAATCAGTCGTACCACCTCCAGGGAGGGATTCATAGCTGATTAATCCCGGGTATCTGACTGAGCGGATATCCAATCCAAAACGGTCATGATAGTATTTGCACCAATTTTCTCCTGCAGCCTTACTGATACCATAAACCGTTTCCGGATTCAGAATGGTATCCTGCGGGGTATCCACTTTCGGAGTGGAACTTCCAAAAACCGCAATGGTGCTGGGATAGAATATCTTATCTATACCCATCTTCTTGGATGCTTCCAGAATATTGAGTAATCCATCCATATTCACTTTCCATGTGAATGTGGGATTCTCCTCTCCCTTTGCAGAAAGAATCGCTGCCAGATGATAAATCTGATTGATACCCTCTCGTTCAATCAAATCACAAATCATATCAAAATTGAGGACATCCAATGTGGAGGACCAGCCAAAGGATTCATCCAAGGGCCGTATATCGGTAGCCAATACGGAATGTGTACCGTAGGCTTTCCGTAATGCGGGAATGAGGACAGAGCCTAATTGCCCCCCTCCTCCCGTAACTAGGATCTTCGGTTCCAAAATGGTTAGGTTTGGTTTCGAGGCAAATTTAAGAAAGGTCTGTTCGTTTGCAATGTTTATGGCTAAAAAACATGCCTAGTGCCAAATTTTAAAGAAATTCAAAATTCATTCTCCAATTACCTTGCAAAACCGATTGGCGGATCATCCAACGTCACATCATAAGTACAGGATGCCGCATTCCCATCCCAATCCGTAGCAGTACATGTAATTGTAGTTGTTCCCAAGGGGAATGGATTACCCGGTGAACAAGAAACCGTATATTCCTGAGGCATGGTTTCGAATTCGATTACAGCTTCCCTGATGGAAAGATTCAAATCAATATCATTCCACCCTCCATTGGATTGTTGGATTTCGACATAATCCTCACCTCCTGCATCATTGGGCTCTCCACCATTCCAATTCAGATAACCCGTACCATTCCCTCCGCAGCAGGAACCTACCCAACCGAATGCACCCTCTGCCAACTCATCTGTTATTCCTAGAATCAGATTTCCATAATGATAAGTCATTCCTAGGATATAACTATTCTCAGCGGCATCATCCACCGTCACCATATAGGCATCCGTTCCAAACTCCTGTGCAGCTGATTGGACTGCGGAAAGGGCCTCGGGTTGAGTTGAAACACCGAGCTCCGTAGGTGTCATGTTCTGTTGTGTTACATAATAATAATGACCATTGAACATACCATAATAATTGAGGATTACACCATTACTAGCCGTAAGTGTAGGGGGTGCACAATCATCTGTGACAACGGGATCGGTTAATGCTACACTGACCTCGCAATCCCCTGAATTGGATTCGGAAATATCGCCCGGACAGGAAATCAGCGGAGGATTATTCGTAGTGGAGAATACCGTCATGCTATTCGTAGCAGTACAACCATTGGCATCCGTGGCAGTAACTGTGTAGTTTATATCTGTAGCGCCTACCGTGACTGTCTGATTCCCACCAGCTCCTAATCCGTTATCCCAACTGTAGGTGTAAGGCGTTGCTCCATTGGAAGCAAAGGCTCCAAGATAAGCCGTTTGCCCCTCGCACAATGTCATATCACTTCCTGCAGTTACGACCACAGGTGTAGTCACTGTAATATCGTAGGTGCATTGATCCGTATTTCCAAACCAATCCGTAGCAGTACATGTGACCGTAGTCGTTCCTTGTGGGAATGGATTACCCGGTGAACAAGAGAAAGTTACTTGCTCGGGCATGGTTTCAAATTCAATCACAGCTTCCCTGATGGAAAGATTCAAATCAATATCATTCCATACCCCATTGGTTTGTTGGATTTCGACGTAATCCTCACCTCCCGCATCATTGGGCTCGCCTCCATTCCAATTCAGATAGCCCGTTCCATTTCCTCCACAACAAGAGCCTACCCAACCGAATACGCCCTCAGCCAATTCATCCGTTATTCCGAGTATCAAATTACCATAGTGATAGGTCATTCCTTGGACGAATGTATTTTCTGCGGCATCATCCACCGTCACCATGTATCCATCCGTACCGAATTCCTGTGCAGCTGATTGGACTGCGGCAAGGGCTTCAGGCTGGGTTGTTACGCCTAATTCCGAGGGTGTCATATTTTGTTGGGTCACATAGTAATAATGACCATTGAATGTTCCGAAATATTCCATAATCACACCATTACTTGCCGTAAGTATAGGTGGGGCACAATCATCCGTAGCCGAAGGGTCAGTGAGTGTCACGTTGGCTTCACAATTCGGGGCATTTGAGGATACCGTCTGGTCACCGGGGCACGATATTGTAGGGTTCTGATTCGTTGTTGAGGTAATGGTTATCTCTGCAGTTGATGAACAAGAGCCCGAATCCGAAACAGTAACGGTATAGGTTACATCGGTACTGCCTACAACCACAGTTTGATCTTTCCCTGAACCGAGGCCATTATCCCAAGTATAGGTATAAGGCCCTGTACCTGTCAGACCGAGGGCTCCCAGATGTGCCGTTTGTCCCTCACAAAGTGCCATATCCGGAGTCGTCGAAATGGCAATGGCGGAATTAACCGTTATATCATAGGTACATTGGTTGATATTCCCAAACCAATCCGTAGCGGTACAAGTAACCGTAGTTGTTCCAAGGGAGAATGGATTTCCGGGAGAACATGAATAAGATACTTCCTGTGGCATGGTTTCAAATTCTATGACCGCCTCCCGAATTGAAAGATTTATGTCCACATCATTCCAAGCACCATTGGACTGTTGGATTTCGACATAATCCTCACCTCCTGCATCATTGGGTTCGCCTCCATTCCAATTCAGATAGCCCGTTCCATTTCCTCCACAACAAGAGCCTACCCAACCGAATACACTTTCTGATAATTCGTCCGTTAGGCCCAAAATCAGATTGCCATAATGAAAAGTCATACTGCGAATGAAATCATTCTCTGCAGCATCATCCACCGTCACCATATAACCGTCTGCTCCGAATTCCTGTGCAGCATTCTGAACAGCAGCCAATGCCTCGGGCTGGGTGGTTACCCCTAACTCTGAGGGAGTCATATTCTGTTGGGTCACATAGTAAAAATGGCCGTTATACATACCGTAATAATTCAGGATTACTCCATTACTAGCCATAAGTGTAGGTGGAGCACAATCGTCTAATACTATCGGAATGTCCAGTGTGAGATTGGCTTCACAATTGGCTGTGTTGGCACTGACCGTTTGGCTACTTGGACAGAAAATGATGGGATCCTGATTGCCCCCTGCAAAGATGGTCACTTGATCGGTAGCTGTACATCCTGTATTATCCGTTACGGTTACTGTGTATACCACATCTGCAAGTCCTACTACAACTGTGTGGTCCTTGCCTGCCCCCAAACCATTGTCCCACAAATAGGTATAAGGGTCTAATCCATTGCTTCCGAAAGCTCCGAGATATGCAGTTTGTCCCTCGCAAAGTGTTCTGTCAGGACCTGCTTCCGCATTGATGGGACAATACATGGCATTGGCAAAAAAGACTGAGTACAACAGAATGAAAATTGTTAGAATCCCTTTCATCTCATCAATAGTTTTTGTTCGTGAATGCCTGACAAATTATAATTATGTCTAATAAATATAATCTTTAACTATTGATATCAAAACTTAATTAGTGTCAAAATGACACAACCTAGCATTAGGGCTCAAATTATTCATGTTTTCATACTATCCAATTAGCATATATCTGATAATATAGGTAGGAATCAGACATTAAATGAACATGTCTGCACCAATCATTTTCGGACAATGGATACAAATCAGGAGTGAGTCGTCTCATGAGATAGACGCCATTCTTAATAGAGGGATAAACGAATATTCTACTTCTCTAAATGATACAAGATATCTCATTAGAATTTCTATCTGCAAGGAATCTCTCACGACTGAATTCAGTCAATGGCATCAATCCACTACTTCGGCCACTATAAACGTACTCCCTCCAATGAATATACAATCATCAAGGGATACATTCGCCTTAGCTGTTTCAAGTGCTTCACTCACTGAAGCAAATGCTTCTCCATGATATCCTTTTTTCTGGGCTAGTTGAAGTAATTCATCAACTGGCAGTGCTCTTGGAATATCAGCTTGGGTAAAGTAATACTTGGCATCTTTTGGAAAGAATGATAGTAGTTTTTCAATATTCTTATCCTTTACGAACCCCAGAACAATGTGTAGTTTTCTGTATTTGATCTTAGTCAATTCGGACATGGTAATCTGGAGTGCCCCCTCATTATGGCCACTATCCGCTACAATCAGGGGTGCATACTTCAGGATATGCATACGGCCTAGGAAATAGGTAGATGATTTGACTTTCTTGAATGCGGCCAAAGCCTGTTTGTCCGAAATATCATATCCCAATTCGTTCAGAAGATAGATGGCCTGAATGGCTCCCCTGATATTCTCTGCCTGGAACTTGCCAGCCAAATCCGATTCCACATCCCTAAGGTATAATCGCTTATTCTTATAAATATTGAATATGGAATGAGTAAGTGCCCTAACGGTAGGAATGACATTGTAGGTATCCTTTGAAAAATAGATCGGAGCATCCACTTCCTTGGCTTTCTTCTTGAAAACCCTAGCTGTCTTGGGGTTGTCTTCTCCTATGACCACAGGTACGCCCGACTTGATGATTCCTGCCTTTTCAGCTGCAATTTTCGGTAGGGTATCACCTAGGAATTGTTGGTGGTCCAAACTAATATTGGTGATAATGGATAAAATTGGATTGACGATGTTTGTCGAGTCCAACCTACCTCCCAGACCAGTTTCGATAACAGCAATATCCACCTTTTCCTCCTTGAAATACTGAAAAGCCATGGCAACTGTTATTTCGAAGAAGGAGGGTTCTATATCCTTGAACAAGGACTTATGCTTCTTGACGAAATCCACCACATATTCCTTTGCGGCCAATTTACCGTTAATCTTGATGCGCTCCCTGAAATCCTTGTAATGCGGCGATGAATATATGCCCACTTTCAACCCTGCTTCTTTCAGTACAGCTGCTAAAATATGTGTTGTGGAGCCTTTCCCATTGGTCCCTGCAATGTGTATACAAGGATAGGTATCCTGAGGGTTATCCAAATGATTACATAGTGAGGTGATATTCCCCAAATCCTTTTTCATCGCAACATCCCCTACCCTTTGGTACATGGGTAACTGGCTGAAAAGATAATCTAATGTCTTATCGTACTCCGTATCAATCTTAGGCATGAACAATGATGGATTTGGTTAGGATTGTAAATGTATGAAAGAATGTGTACAAAAATCAAGACGCCGGACTAAGATTTAGTCCGGCGTCTTGATATGTTTTCAATGTAGTTGATTCTATCCAAATTTGAATGTGAATGTAATCGTACCACAAAGCTTATCCTCATCTCCGGGGGAGAACTTGAATTTCTTTGCTCCTGCCACGGCCTTACTTCTCAGGGTTTGGCTCGTGGTGGTGGTTCCGGTCTGTGTCACTTCCGATTTGGTGACCTTGCCCTTATTATCAACGCAGACCTTAACAACCACGGTTCCCGTTTCTTGCGAATTGTCCGTAATCTTTGGTCTATACACCACATCACGACCTGACAAACCTCCTCCGATATCACCAATCCCCGTGGTTATTCCCTCAAGGTTACTCTTGTCGGGAGCCCCGTCCTCTTGTCCATTGGTGGAGGAATCATTTCCATCACCTCCTCCCAATAAATCACTGAGTTCCTTTTTCTTATCGGCTAATTCCTTTTCTTTTCTACGTTTCTCCTCCTCTGCTCTTTTCTTTGCTTCTTCCTCAGCCTTTTTCTTGGCTTCCTCCGCTTTTTCCTGAGCTGTCTTATCGTTCTTTTTCTTGTCGTCCTTATCTTTCTTATCGGACTTATCCTTTTCGTCCTTATCCTTATTCAGATTGACACTATCATCCTGTTCGGCAGTCTTTACATCCTTTTGTGTACTGGCGGAAGTTTCCGATGATGCGATAGGTTCAGCGTCGTCAGACGACTCACTTCCCTCGGAAGAATCATTGGTAGAGGTATCGGAATCCTCTGTGGATTCTGTTGGTGCGGCTCCAACTTCCTCTCCCATACTTTCCATGTCAGGTACACCCAAAGCAACCATTATACCCGAGATATTCTCATCTTCTGCGAATGAAAAAAATGGATAGAATAGCATGAATAACAACAGGAGAGTCATCAATGCCGTAATAATGGCACTGGTCCTACGATTATCCTTTTCAGCCTGACTTTCAAAAGTTTCCATAATCACCCGATTTAAACATATGCAGAATCATATCCTACATTGTATCATTCTGCCGGATCGGTAGCCAATATGGCATTAATCCTCAGCTTGGTAGCCAAATCCATAAGATAGACCACATTTTCGATGGGAACGCCCATCTCTGCAACAATTACGAGTGTGAGTTCGTTAGGTGGCTTGCCTTCTTCCCCCATTCTTCTGGTCACATTGGATTTGACCTTTCCTTTGGTTGTCCTTTTATTGTCCACATACCATTCGCCTCCCTTGGTGATGGAAACGGATATGGTGGATGGTGCCACTGTCTTGGAACCTGATGATGGTAATTTCAGATTCAGGGCATTCGGACTAACCAAACTGGAAGTAAGAATGAAGAAGATCAGCAATAGGAATATGATATCCGTCAAAGAGGACATACTGAATTCCGCGCTTACCTTATTTCTTCTTTTTAATCCCATTTTCCTTTGGTTTTACTTAAGCAGCAGGTTCTTGTAATAAATCGATGAATTCCATTGCGGAAGCCTCAATCTTGAACATTACCTTGTTGACCTTAGCTACCAGTAAGTTATAACCTACGAATGCCAGGATACCCACAAACAGACCGAATGCGGTTGTCATCAAAGCCTGATAGATACCGCCTGCCAATTCTTCTGCCGCAGCATTCGTGGACATGGTCTGGAATGTCAATATCATACCTGTTACCGTTCCGAAGAAACCAATCATGGGTGCAGCACCCGCGATACTTGCCAAAGTGGAAAGATTCTTTTCCAGTTTGAATACCTCCAGATTACCAACATTGTTGATAGCCGTACCGATATCCTCCAAAGGTTTGCCGATCCTCATGAGTCCTTTCTCCACTACCCTTGCCACCGGCGTGTCTGTTCTTTGACACAGTGAACGAGCCGCTTGGATATTTCCTTGCTGGACATTCATCCTGATGGTATTCATGAAATTCTGATCCACACTTTCTGCCCTATTGATGGATAGGTAGCGCTCTATGAAAATATATAGTGCGATAATGGAAAGAATCAGAAGCACCACAATGATGATGATACCCAGTATCCCTCCTTCCATGAGTACATTCAGGATACTTTTTGCACCCTCGTCTGCTGGAGGATCTTGGAAAAGTAGAAAAGGAAATTCTAACATGACCTTGCAAAAAATTTAGATGGTTTAACGATCGATTGTACTTGATTGGTACAATGCCGTAATGTATGATATTTTTTAATGATATGCTAAGAATCGTAACAAAACCTAGTAAGTAAGGTACTTCGTGGTTTATTCCCAACCTGATTACAGGGTGGATTGCCATGTAAGTAGGAGTCTTTCAACCATTCGGTTTTAACATCCGAGCACATCTCATTAACAGGGCTAATGCCCTGTTTATTATTTCATGTTGTAAATATTTTCTAATATTGGAACGTTATTGGAAAAGTAAGGCACATATTCATCTACAAATACATATAATGAGAAAGGTTATTCTTTTACTTACCATGAGTTGGCTTGTTTTGTCATTGGGTTCTTGCGACCCCTCCAAAAAACTGGCCCAAGGGGATAGTGGTTCTGATTGCAAGGATTTGGAACAGGTAAAGAGTTCATTTTTCAATGAATTGAGTTCTGCTGATTACCAACTCAATGCATTAAGGCAAAAGGGAGACATGATGGAGATGGATATCATTACCAGCCAGCATATCGCTGATGCCCACCTTTATTGGACGGGAGCTGTAAGAAAGAGTTATCCGCCGCAAGCGGCTGTTAAACTGATTCTGAATAAGGCCGAAATCATGGAGCCATCCAATCAGAGAAAGAATAATAAGTATACCTTTTGCTTCGACATGTCATCCATGAAAACATATGGTGACCGCATCAAGATTTACATCATGGATGATGAGGAAGCCATTGACTTATACTTTAAGAAATAGGAATTCACTAAGAAATACGGGATAATTCATTCATCAAAGACCTTCTTTGGGGATATTCCGTTTGTAACTTCCTAATAAGCTCTTGGGCGAATGACTTTTCTTTCCCATTGATGAGCGTAGCAATTTTTTCAGATAAGAATCTTGCATTCTTCTCTCCCAAATGGTGTTTGGCGTGATCCATTGCCATGGATTCGAATAATTCGATGTACTTCAGCCTGTCATTATTCAAGAGAACAGTTTCATATTTGGAGAGTAAGGTCAAGGATTTTATTTGTTGGATGTAGTGGAATAGACCTGCTATCTTTTTCTCTCGCGCCAACAATTCAGCCACTGCTTCCTTTTGTACCCAATACTTGTTATTCGAAGTGATCTTATCTATGAGTCGGGCAAAGAATGAACTCCATTTATACTTGGAAATGTTCTGCTTCAATAACTCGAAATATTGCAGATCCAGTGTATCCAAGAATAGTTTTTCTGCATGTATTACCAAGTTCCTCTTGTTCTTTTCCTCCTTGGCCATACTCAATAAAATCTTCTCCGTATGTAATGCCATATTGTTCAGGATTCCGCTATCCTGCTCCTTGGCAGTCTCAATCAAGTATTTCAAGGTATTCTTATCGTTCCTGAGTTCGGCATCCTTAATCATCCGATTGAACAAGGGTCTGTCCAATATCGACTCAGCCATTATTTCCTTGCAGACTTCTTCTTTTTCCAATGTGGAAGCAATTCGATACCTGAATACCTGCCATTCAGCCATAAGCCAATGACCCCAAGTGGAATCCTTGACTTGTTCCTCTATAAAATCGGATAGCATATCCAACTGTCCCATCCGTTCATACAAGTATCCCAATGAGAAGAAGAATTTGGCGGTTGTCTCACCACTCCTGTATTTGAATTTAGGGCATTCCTCTATCATTTTGGCAGCCATCTTTTCCTGGAGTTCAGGAGAAATATCCTTTTGGACCAGCTGATTGAGTAATTGGAATGCACGGTCCAGTCTGACCAACAAATCGTCCCCTTTGCTTTTCCAGACTACGGGGACAACATACTCTATGAAGTTAGATAATAGGGAAAATACATCTCCATAATGATTCTGCGCCAAAGCATTTTCTGCCTGATCCAGTAACTCATCCAGATTTTTCAATAACCGCCGAAGCTTGGCTACCTTGAGATAGGCACTTCTTCCGACATGAGTCTTTATGATGGTTTCCAAGACCTGTCCGTACTTCTTTCCGGTATCTTCCGATTGGAACAAATGGGCAAACTTGGTTTTAAGCGAAACAGCAAACTGTCTGTTTGAACGGGCATATTTTCTTACAAAATCCTTGATTTCCTGTTCACTGACCATATTCAGGATATGTGCAGTAGTTATTTTTTTGGGTGGGGCTTTCTTTTTGGAGGTAGTTCTCTTTGTTTTGGATGTGGGTCGGTTACGTTCTCGTCTGAACAAAATCGCAGTACCCGCAATATGCTCACAGATATTCCCACTCCTTGCCAATTGGCAATCACAGGAATAGGTTTTCACCTTATCCCTGGATATCAATAATTCAGGTTCGATTTCAAGGCTAGTCCTTGCAACCCAAAGGTTGGTTTCAATCTCCTTAATACCGGAGATAATGCCTTCTTCCACCAGTTGCAGTCCTGCATCAAAGATGTCCGGGTCTATCACTTTTTCTAAATCAAGAATGGAAAAAGATTTCATACTGGTGGTTTTCGAATAAATATCTTATCTTAAATCTAAGGTGTTCTGACGGGGGTTGTCACCCTCAATAATTCAGCACCTACGAATATACCCAACAAATACTGATAATCTTTGTTGACCTCATACAAAATTGCGTATGCATAAAAAGTTGTTGATACATCTACTTCTGATTCCTACCCTATTTATCCTTATTCCCTTTACGGCTATTTCCCAATTTGTAAATTACAATATCAACACAGGAAAGAGCTACGCAGTAGTTCCATTCCAGATGTATAACGACTTTATTGTCATTCCCATCAAACTGGATGGGAAACTTCCCCTGAATTTCATTCTGGATACCGGAGCTTCCAGTACCATTGTCATCCATAAGGAATATACGGATTTGGTTGGTGCCATTTATGAAAGGCAATTATACATACAAGGAGCTGACCGCTCGCAAAAAATCAGTGCCCTACTCACTCAGGGCATAGACATAGAATTACCGGAAGTTACGGCTAAGAAACAACACCTATTGGTACTTGAGAATGATTATATAGAATTCGATAAGTATTCAGGTACCAGGATTGATGGCATTTTGGGTATGGACCTTTTCAAGCGATTCATCGTGAGGATAGATTATGAATCCAGGCTGATATATCTTTTCGACCCGAATAAGCATGATTACAATACCAGTAAGTATGAGAATGTGGATATTATTTCAGAGAATGATAAGATGTATCTGCAATCCCAAACCCAGATATCCAACGAGCAATATGATGTGAAATGGCTGGTTGACTCCGGGGCAGCCATGACCGTTTTGGTCCAGTGCCAAGAATCCGATACGACCTTTATTCCCCAGAATGCCGTACCCGGAAATATTGGCAAGGGACTGGGTGGATACATTGAGGGATACTTGGCCAAGTTTGATGAGGTGCAGCTTGGGGATTATCCATTCAACCAAATCATTGGTAATTTCCAGCAACTTGCCGATAGTGTCTATATTCCACAGGATAGTATCATCGATGGTTTATTGGGTAATAAGATACTGAAGCAATTCCATATCGTATTCGATTATATGAATAGGAAAATACATATTCGTCCCAATCGATTCTACAACAATACGAATATCAAGGACCTGAGTGGCATTAGTATTACCGCATCGGGAGTGAATCTGAACCAGTTTACAATCGAGGAAGTATTCCCGGGGTCACCGGCTGAAAAAGCAGGATTGAAAGCCGGGGATGTCATCAAAAAAATCAATGGGAAGAATACCTTCATCCTCGCATTACAAAACCTTGAACGCAGACTTAATAGTGAGGAGGGTAAACGCATCAAACTTACGGTCAAAAGAGATACAGAAAAAATCAAGACCATCTTCTACCTGGAGGATTACCTATAATCCTTTTAATTGTTGTCAATTCACGTTACAATTTGTTACAATTCCCACGAATTTATGTGTTGTAACTGACAGAGTGGTATGTTAGTGCAAAGGTTGGGAGCAAACCACAACCATACGGTACATTTTATGTTGCCATATTATATTTTTACCATTTTTAATTAGCAAATCAAGTATCCATGCACAGTAGAAACTTAACCTTACTTTTCCTACTCTTATGCCCCATTCTATTACTTGCACAAAATCCTTGGGATTTCACAGATGAATCAGACATTTCCCTGACGACCAAGGATAGAAGAATTATTCCGCAAAAATACCTGACTGCCAAGGTAGACTTATTGGAATTGAAACAGATTCTGGACGCTGCACCTGACCGTTATAATCGTACGGCTACGGATCAGGAAACCATTCTGGCCCTGCCTATGCCTGATGGTTCATTCCAGAACTTCAGAATTGAGAAGGCATCCATCATGCACGAGGATTTGCAGAGGCAATTCCCTCAGATTCAGTCTTATGCCGGTGTGGGTATAGATGACCCGACAGCCTTATTGAGATTCGACCTGACACAGAAAGGATTCCATGCACAAGTCCTTACCGGTAAGACCAGTTCCGTTTATATCGACCCTTATTCCAGGGGAAATATCGTGGACTATGTCGTTTACTACAAAAAGGATTTCTTCAAGAGAACATCATTCGAATGCCTTGTTGATGGTATCACCCACGATGTCAGTAATGAGAGACATTCATCCAGTAGCCATAGACAAGCGGGAGATTGTCAATTGAGACAATACAGGCTTGCACTTTCCTGTACGGGAGAATATGCCACATACCATGGTGGAAACGTACCGGATGTATTGGCTGCTATGAATACGACCATGACCCGTGTGAATGGCGTATTCGAAAGGGATATTGCCGTCACTATGGAATTGGTTCCCAATAACAGCTCCTTGATTTATCTGGATGCCAGTACGGACCCATTTTCGAATAATAATTCCAGTGCCCTACTGAATGAAAACCAGACGACCTGCGATAATGTCATTGGCTCTGCCAATTACGATATCGGTCACGTATTCTCAACAGGTGGTGGTGGTATTGCACAGTTGAATTCTCCATGTGGAGGTGGAAAGGCAAGGGGTGTTACCGGCCAATCCATGCCAGAGGGAGATCCGTTCGATATTGATTATGTAGCTCACGAAATGGGACACCAATATGGTGCGAACCATACACAAAATAATAGCTGTAATAGAAATAGTAGTACGGCAATGGAGCCGGGTAGTGCTTCTTCCATCATGGGTTATGCAGGTATCTGTAACCCAAATGTTCAGAATAATAGTGATGATTACTTCCATGCCATTAGTATCCAGGAAATGATGGCCAATATCACAGGTGGTAATAGTAGTTCATGTGCGACATTCCTGACTACGAATAACTCGCAGCCTATATGTACAGTAGGCGGAAACCATACTATTCCGGTTTCTACTCCTTTCGTCCTGACGGGTTCCGCTACGGATGCGGATGGTGATGCACTGACCTATTGTTGGGAACAGATGGATAACCAAGTCGCTACCATGCCTCCGGTGTCAACCAATACAGGTGGCCCTACTTTCCGTACTTTGGATCCTACTGCAGATCCATTCCGTTATTTCCCAAGTTTGGATAATATCGTAGATGGAACCACTGACACTTGGGAGGTACTTCCTAGTGTATCCAGAACCATGAATTTCAGACTCACTGTAAGGGACAACCACATGGGTAGTGGCTGTACTGATGAGGAGGATATTGTCATTACAACAACTGCTGATGCGGGGCCATTCCTTGTATTGTCTCCCAATACGGCGGTCAATTGGGCAGTAAGTAGCAACGAGACCGTTACCTGGGATGTTGCAGGTACGGATGGAAATGGTGTGAACTGTGCCAATGTCGATATTCTCCTTTCTACAAATGGAGGATTGACATATCCAATCACATTAGCATCTTCCGTTCCGAATGACGGCTCACATAGTGTGAGTGTTCCGAATAATCCTACCACTACAGCAAGGGTAATGATTATGTGTTCGGATAATGTATTCCTGGATGTATCCGATAGTGACTTTGTCATCGAATTCACTGGGCCAACATTCACAATGGAAACTACTCCTAGTGCACAGGAGGCTTGTGATGACAACACAGCCACTTACAACATCAATCTTACTTCAGTACTAGGATTCAGTGATCCTGTCACCTTGTCTGCCACTGGTCTACCAGCAGGTGCAATAGCAACCTTTACACCTCAGACCCTTACTCCCACTGGTACCACTGTCATGACCGTAAGTAACCTTTCCAATACTTCGGGTTCCTATCTCATCAGTGTCATCGGAAACGGTGGGGGCCAATCCGTCAGTGAGGAAGTTACCTTGGATGTGGATATGAATATCAGTACCACTCCTATCCTTACGAGTCCGATGGATGGTGCAGTAGACCAAGGACTGGATGTGGAATTCGAATGGAGTGCAGTGACCCATGCATCAAGTTATGATATGCAAATCGCTACTGATGCTGCATTCGGTGAATTGGTCGATTCCAAAACGGGCCTCGCCAATACCAATACGATATCCGAAAATTTGGATATCAGTACGACTTACTATTGGAGAGCGAGAGGTGTCAGTTTCTGTGGTGCAGGCTCTTGGTCTCAGACCTATACTTTCACAACCTATGCATGTGATTATGTCAATCTGAATTTGGTACTGGATAATTATGCTTCCGAAACGACTTGGAGTATCGTATCCAACGGAACTACCTATTTATCAGGAGGACCGTATACGGATGGAACAAATGGCCAAGTAGTATTGGATTCAGTTTGTTTACCGAATGGTTGTTATGATTTCATTATTAATGATAGTTACGGTGATGGTATTTGTTGTGGATATGGTAATGGTTCCTACACCCTTACGGATGGGAATAATAACCTGATTGCAACAGGAGGTGACTTCGATTCATCGGAAACCGTGAATTTCTGTGTGAATATTCCGACTTGTACGGACGGTATCATGAATGGTGATGAAACAGGTGTAGATTGTGGAGGATCCAATTGTCCGAGTTGTTCGCAGGATATCTTCGTGGATGAATCCGCATCCGGAAACAATGATGGGACATCATGGATGAATGCTTTCAATGATCTACAAGATGCATTAGCTATCGGTACGAATGCTACTATTCATATAGCAGAGGGTATGTATAAGCCAACTACGACCACTACTCGTGGAATCAGTTTCGACATTCCAAGTGGATGTACGGTTCTGGGTGGTTACCCTGCAGGTGGTGGCACCAGAAATCCGGAAGCACACGAAACAAGCCTCTCAGGAAATATTGACAACAACCCTACTGTCGCCGGTGATTCCTATCATGTGGTAACGGTCAAGGATGCAACGAATGTAACATTGGATGGTGTTTCCATCAGGGATGGAAATGCGGATGATACCAGTTCATTCGCCCGTGCCAGAGGTGGAGGATTGTATGTGAAGAATTCTACCCTGACCATTCTCAATTCACAAATCAAGTGGAACAAGGCTGTGTATGGTGGAGGTATCTTTGCTACGCTTTCCCCGAATGTTACCATGAAATCCTGTGATTTCAAAAACAATCGTTCTTATTTGAATGGTAGTGCCATCTATCACAGTAATACGACGAGCATGTTTATCGAGTCCTGTAAGATTACGAAGAATGTTTCGGATCGTAGGGCTGCTGTGGAGGTAAATAATTCATTCTATACCTCTATGGAGAATACCTTGATTGCAGATAATCAGAGTAACTTCTCCAATGCTTTGGCATTGGTTGCGACCAATAGGGACCAAACATGTGACATTTACAACTGTACCATCACGGGAGAAGAAAGGGACAAGTACCTTATCAATCTTCAAATTGGTTTTGGTGATTTATTGGGATTGAATATTTATAATTCCATCGTGGCACACCAGGACCCTACTTTGACCAAGGGTATCAAGACTTATCAGAATGGTACATTGAATCTACTGACAGACCACTGTTATATCCAAGGTTCGACCGTTCCCGGAACATCCTCCGCTAACATCTATACTGAAACCGATGCACCACTTTCTTTGAATCCGGATTATTCCCTACCGGCCAACTCAGCTGCAGTTGATGGTGGAGACAATAGTTTATCCCCACAATTGGTTTTCGATATTGATGGAAATACCAGAGTTGTGAACGGAACCATTGATATGGGAGCATACGAATATCAGAATGTAGGTACCAGAGAAATAGAAAATGGAATAGAGGATTTCTTGGATGCTCTTGATGTTCTGAAACCAACATTCTCTGTTTATCCGAATCCTACGGAATCGAATATCACTATTACCTCCAATGTGGATGATGTACAAATCTCTTTGTATAATCTTCTTGGGGAACAAGTGATGCAGACCCAGGATTTGAACATTGATATGCGCTCCTTACCTTCTGGAATTTATTTATTGAATATACATAAGAATGGTAAGATACTCGGACAGCAAAAAGTGATGAAGAAATAAATCGGAAAGGGAGCTGAATGTTCAGCTCCCTTTTTTTATCCTATACCAATCGAAGCAGCTAATTGCTCGCTGACCGGATAAATCTTTTCCTTGGGTAAGAGTGCCTTAGCAGCCTTGTATTTCCCTTGTTTCCTCAGGCTATTTATCTTTTTCACCAAAGGGGTGTAATCCTTGATTTCCGTAATCCATCTTTCATTGTAATCCCCTATCAGTTCCCTACCGATACCGACTTGGATGGTTCTTACATTCAGCTTGGCTCCCTTGATGGTCCTTTCCGGATCCCATTGTATATGTACCTTTGCCTTATTGAATGCCTGTTCCCATTCCCAACCATTCCTGTATATTTTTTCATCAGGATGGGTTAGAACTCCGATAGCTAGGGCTTCTTCCCAATACGCCCTTGAAATCCGAATCCCAAGAATACATTCCTGATTGGATTTATTCCCCCAATTACTCCTTTCCATCAGCCATAGGAAAGAGGGTTTTATCCATGTCATCCGATGAAAGGAAAAAGGTTTCTGAAATGATTGGTGCTGAATGGCTGGCATGGCAATGTGCTTATTATATGCCTGGTATACCACAATGGTTTCCTTATTGTAATCCGCTCTTATTTCTTGGTATTGCATGATTGGGTTTCCATATCTTCAATAATATTCCAACCATTGTAATGAATAAGTAGTTCCGAAAAACCTACATACAACAAGTCGTGTTATTAGGATAGATTATTCCATTGCCATATGCATCTGTCATTTCGTTGGATATGATTTGCGAATGAACTATTTCTTAATTTTAGTATGAGGTTCATACTTGGGTCAACATAAGTAACATGTTATATTCTAGGATTCCAACCCTATTCTTCATCCTATCATTACCTACATTCCTGATGGCGCAATCCAGTGTATTATCTCTGGGGCGCAGTTATAATCCAAATGGTATTAGCAGAAGTATACAGACCCAAAAGGAAAGTGTCCAATTCATTTCTTTTAACACCGTGATGCAAAAGTTCCATTTTGCAGATGAATATGAGAAGAATATCCTATTCGCAGCCGGGAGTAGAGGGAATCATACATTAGATGAACACCTCATCATTCCTTTTAAAGGAGAATGTCTTGAAACCTACTTACAACATGCCACATTGGGCAGTCCAGAATATCCAGAATCGACCAAAGGTACATATGGATTGAATTCTGGAAAAGCCGATGCAACAACTATCGTACGGTTGAACAAGTCGGGGAACGCTATCCTGTTTCCTAATTCAATTGACAACCTTGGTCAGTATGGGGATACCAACCGACTCCCGGAGGAGTGGTATGCCGATTCAGCATTCAAGGCCTTGCAAAATAATTATCAGGAAAGACAAGAGAAATGCGCAATACGACCAGAGATAGAACGTGATGAGCCTAAGCCTACCTTAGGAACCCCTGAAGGACAACCCTCCACTAACTTAGTTGTGAAAGAACTCAAGGCAGTCAATAGTGAATATGACGAATTTGGGCCAATGCTGAGTAGTGACGAAAGTGTCATTTATTTCCATAGGAAGAAAGACCCCGGGAATAGCATGACGTTCATTCCTGAGAACAGTAATTACCGGAAGCCTTTACATTTTGAGGGTTTGGACAAAGCGGTTCACGACAAATTAATTGCCAATGGATTGGATACGCCTGAAAACAGGGAAAAGGTATTGGCAGACCAACAGCAGAAGCATAGGGAATTCATCCAGAGTGAAAGAGCCAAGGTACTGGAAACAGGTGCAGCACGTTCAGGTGAAACCGTTAGTTCGTCCCAGACCTATGATTGTGATATCATTCGTTCCGAAAAGTTGGATGGCCAATTTTCCAGTATATCTCGACAAGACTTCCCATTGAATGATTGGACGGATAATTTTTTCATAGGAATTTCATCTGACGGAAAAAGAATGTTTACCAAACTAATTGAATTCGGGGATGAGTTTCATGTACCCATACCCGAAAGTGCCCATAATTCTTTTGTGGAGTACGAAAAGAATCCGAATAGTTTCAAGCCGAACGGGAACTCCGTCTCCATTGAGAAAAATCATAATGTATTTTGGGTGTCTTATTTTATGACATTGAATAACAATGCCATTCTATGTGGCTTCGAGGGAGATGATACCCATGGGAAAGGAGATATATACATCAGTTTCAGACAATCGAATGGGCAGTTCGAATATCCTAAGAATCTGGGTACTGACATTAATACTGACAAATACGAGGCGGAGCCTTTCTTAGCGGCAGATTTAAAAACACTTTATTTTACCAGAAGCATCAGAAAAGGGGAAAAGCACATCTTCGTTAGCCGCAGATTGGATGATACGTGGAAAAAGTGGTCGGAGCCAGTGGCTTTGCCTGCTCCCATTAATTTACCTAATGTATCTAATTCGACTCCTTTCATCACAGCGAATGGCAAGACCCTCTATTTTGCATCTAATAGGAAAACAGGAAAAGATAAGGACATCTATTATGTAGAATTGGATGAGTCCCTGGCTGCCTTAACGACGAACTTGGTCAAAGGGAATGTGGTTCATCAAAAACAAGAAATCAAGGATGCACAGGTAGAAGTCCAGACACTGGATGATTATCTCAATACAAAGAAGGACTTTTCCTATGCACTCTCCAATACGGATGGAAGTTTTGAAACGCCTTTCAGAAAAGATGAGGAAATCGTTATCAAGGCATCCAAAAAAGGTTATATCTCAGAAGTCATCATTAAGGAAAACGAAAAGGATACCAGCGAGGAAATTGAATTAGTCAAATTAGAAAAGGGAAATCGATTCGTTTTAAAAAATATTCTTTTCGAACGTTCCAAATCCACTTTCCTGAATAATTCCTACCCCGATTTAGTCAATCTAAAAAATGTGATGATTGAAAATCCTGATATTAAAATCAGGATAGAGGGACACACTGATTTCTTAGCCCAGCCGGGTCCGAAAAAGGAATTATTAGAAGATAAGGCGCTGAAACTTTCCAAGGAAAGAGCCAATGCTGTCAAGAATTTTCTGATTGAAAATGGAATTCGTTCCAATAGGATTGTAACAATAGGTTACGGAGGCAAAAAGCCCATCGTCTCAAACGAAACCGAAGAAGGACGAAAAAAGAACAGGAGAGTGGAAATTGAGGTCTTATGATTTTATTCGCATCACCCTTTCAAGTATTCCCTTAGAAGAATATTAAATATCCGGAATAATACCGGACATGGGGAACAGTCATTCCCTAGTCCATGATCCCCGCTAAATCATTACCCGTCAGATATTGGATATTCCTTGTTATTTTCTTAATGTCCCAATCCCACCATTTTAATTCCAGAAGTTTTGTGATCTTTTCTTCCGAAAACCTTTTTTTGATTTCGATTGCAGGATTTCCTCCCACAATCGAATAAGGTTCCACATCCCTGACTACGGTAGAATTAGTGGCGATGATGGCACCGTCCCCTATGGTTACGCCTGCCATGATGGTTGCATTGTATCCAATCCATACATCATTGCCAATTCGGATATCGCCCTTGTTGGGATATGACTTGTTTTCCATTGCATTTTCCCAACCGTTCCCAAAGATGGCAAAAGGATAAGTGGTCAATGCATCCGTCAGGTGATTCGCACCATTCATGATGAATTTCACATCCGATGCTATCATACAGAATTTCCCGATGATGAGTTTATCATTGATGAAGTCGAAATGATACTTTACATTTTTCTCAAAATTCATGACATCCTCGAAATCGTCATAATAAGTATAATCCCCAACAATGATATTTGGATTTTGAATGATGTTCTTCAGGAAGCAAAGTCTATCATAATGTGCTAAGGGAAGCCCTCTATCCTTATCAGGTCCTATCATTTCATGTAGGGATTAATCTTCGAATTCGTCTAGGAGTTCCTGAGCTTTTTCCCATTTCTCCATGAACATATCCAGGTCTGATTTCAGTTTATTGTACTTATCCAAAGTGGCTTGTGAGTCCGGTGCTGTAAAGAAGTCCTCTCCTGCCATTTTTTGTTCAATGGCTTCGATTTCAGTTTCGGTACGAGAAATTTTCTTTTCTACATTCTGGACATCACGCTGGAGTTTCTTACGCTGTTCGTTTCGTCGTTTGCGTTCCTCCGGGGAGAGTTCGCTCTTACTATCTTTCTGCTGGGACACTTTCTTTTCTACCGTTCTCTTTTCTGCTTCCCGCATATCCTCCAATTTCCTTTTTCCAAGGAAATAATCCACATCGCCCAAATATTCGAACAATTGCTTGTCCCTGAATTCTATGGTCTTGGAAGTCATTCCCCTAAGGAAATCCCTATCGTGGGATACGACAATCAATGTCCCATCGTACTTGGCCAAGGCATTCTTCAGCACTTCCTTTGAAAGCATATCCAGGTGATTCGTCGGCTCATCGAGTACCAGCAGATTGAATGGTTCCATAAGCATGCAAGCCAGCGCCAATCGGGCTCTTTCCCCTCCCGAAAGTACCTTGACTTTCTTTTCTGCATCCTCACCACTGAACATGAACGCACCGAGGATACCCCTGACCTTGGTACGCATGTGTTCGGGCGCCTTGCGCTCCATGGTCTGAATCAATGTCAAATCAGGATGCAGGGCTTCCGCCTGATTCTGGGCATAATATCCAATTTGGGCATTATGTCCTAGATTGACATCACCTCCGGTAGAGGGTTCAACACCGATTAGAATCTTGGAAAGGGTAGTCTTACCCTGACCATTCTGTCCTACGAACGCAACCCTATCCCCTCGTTCCAATGTAATATCCACTCCACTCAAAACATGGAGGTCACCATATTGCTTCTTGATTTCCTTGGCTTCAATCACTACCCTACCCGATCTGGGAGCAGGTGGAAATTGGATATTCATGACGGCCGTATCTTCCTGAACGATTTCGATGCGTTCCATCTTATCCAGCTGCTTCTTCATACTCTGGGCCATCTTGGTCTTATTGGCCTTGGCCATAAAGCGATTGATGACCTTTTCCTTTTGGGCTATCACCCTTTGTTGGTTCTTGAATGCGGCCTCCGTCTTGAGTTTCCTTTCTTCTCTCAAGGCAATGTATTTACTGTAAGCCGCCTTGTAATCATACAGATTCCCCAATTCCACTTCTACCGTACGGTTGGTGACGTGGTCCAAGAACATCTTATCGTGAGAAATCACAATGATAACCCCCTCATAATTCTTCAGGAATCCCTCCAGCCATATGATGGATTCGATATCCAAGTGGTTCGTAGGCTCATCCAGTAGTAGGTAATCCGGTCTTTGCAATAGCATCTTGGCCAACTCAATCCTCATTTGCCAGCCACCTGAGAACTCGTCAGTCAGTCGGTCCATGTCCTTGGGCTTAAAACCCAAACCAGCTAGAATTCGTTCTGCATCTGCTTGCATCGTATGGCCTCCCAATAAGGTGAATCGGTCATTCGCATCTGAAAATTCCTGAATCAAATCCAAGTAGGCCTGGCTTTCGTAATCCGTTCGGGTTGCTATTTCCTCATTGATTTCGGCTATTCTTTTTTCCAATTTCTTGACCTCCTCAAAGGCTGTCATCGATTCTTCGATGACAGTTTTGCCTAGGGGGATTTCCAATTCCTGGTGTAGGAAACCAAGAGAAGAACCATTCGGTCTTACGATACGGCCATCATCCGGAGTGATATCCTGTGCGATAACCTTGAGTAAGGTAGACTTACCCGCACCATTACGGCCTACCAAACCGATTCGTTCCTTATCCTTGACCGTAAGGGAAACCCTATCCAATAAAACACGATCTCCGTACTTGATGAAAATATCTGTAATTGAAAGCATGACTTGTCCGTTAAAGCGATTGAGGTGGGTACAAAGGTAAACTTTGTGTGTGGAATTGGTGAAATATAGTAGAGAAATGCTATATTTAATTCCTATCCAAATGGCATTCGACCAACCTTAATATTACGATACAAGTTCGGGTATTTGCTTTGTTACGCACAGTTGTTTACAACACATATACAACAATCTTAATATCAAAGCATTATTCTGTGTTTTTATTTGTTAATTCATCTCATAGCGTATATGAGATAGTCGATAAATATTATATTTTTGTAACATATTGTCAATATTTAAATCAAAACATTATGAAGAACGTGAAGTACGTATTATTCGCTCTTTTCTTCGGTATCGCATTAATCGCTTGTAATCCACAGGAAGCTGCTGACGCTGCTGGTGACGCTGTAGACTCTGCTGCTGATGCTGCTGCTGACGCTGTAGACTCTGCTGCTGATGCTGCTGCTGACGCTGCTGACGCCGTAGCTGACGGTGTTGATTCCTTGGCTAACGATGCTGCTGATGCTGCTGACGCTGTTAAGGAAGGTGCTGCTGATGCAGTTGAAGCTGGTGCTGACGCTGTTAAGGAAGGCGCTGAGGCAGTTAAGGATGCTGTTGATGGTGAATAATTGAAACTCATCAAGAAATTCAAACGGGTGGCAGTGTACTGTCACCCGTTTTTTGTTTTTAAATTCGCTTTATATTCAATAAAACATATCATCTGATATCAATCCATACCATTCTATGAAAAAGTTTATATTCTACTTCTGTTTCATATCCCTTTCTTTCCTTGTCTTTTCTTGTACCCAATCTGATGTCGAGCATACCATTGAACAAGAAAAACAAAGGGCCGTCGTCAATATTCCCGTTACCCCGATTGATGAAACGGTTGTTGATAGTATCTCATCTGAGATTCAGGATATCGAGGAAGTGATTGATAAGATGATGAATGAATTGTAATCCTTATTCTACCCAAGATTAAATTGATAATAATGAGAATACGAATTGTAATCATTGGACTATTTTGTTTTCTAATTGGAAATGTGATGGTCGCCCAGAATGATAATAATGCACATGGTAAGTTGAGCAGTTTGGAAAATCGTGTGAAAACGGTTGAGGCTAAGATAGAAAATGCAAAGGCCAAGCTGGCGGAACACAGACTCAAGGGTTCCATGCCCGAAGCTACCATAGCCAAAAAAGAGGCCCAAATCCTAGAATTGGAAAAACGGTTAATAAAACAAAAAACTGCACTGGCATCCATAGTGGATAAATCGAATCCAGGGAAAAGAAAAGGATTGAAAAAAGGAAAAGGTAAACCCAACCTGGTAAACAAGCCAGAAAAATCCAAGGGCAAACCCAACCTGAATAGTCAGGGAGGAAATAAGGGGCCCAAAATTCGTCCGAAAGGTAAACCTCAGTTGAAAAATAACCCCAAGGGTAAAAAACCTACCCTAAACAAGAAAGAGGGTAATAAGCATTAGGTGTATTCGGATTTGGGTTTATTACTATGTT
>JAHDHL010000059.1:0-1699 GCA_020631355.1 Saprospiraceae bacterium
ATGATTGCCAATAAGATGAAGTTTTTCCAAAGCCTTTTGGATAAGGAAGAACAGAAATCAGTCGTGGTGGATTCCATTATGTATTATAAGAAAATGGAGGGGGATTTAGTGGAAAGTATCAAATCTGATTATCCTGATTATTACGAATGGAAAAGGGGAAATGTCAATGTGGATATCAGTTCCATCCAAAATCAACTGTCTTCTGACCAAGCCATTTTCAGTTATTTAGAAGACCCTGAAATGCCCTTATTACATGTCATCACCAAAGGAGGAATAGAAAGCTTCGCTTTGGATTCCATCCAATTCTGGATAGATGATTTGATTGCGTTCAATGTGGCTATAAAAGAGGGTGGAAAGAAAAAAGCCAAGAAATACGGCTACAAGATATATCAGTCCCTACTTCAAAAGGGTCTGGAAAGCTTAAGTTCGAATATTAATAGAATCATTTTCATTCCCGATGGGGAAATCAATGAATTGAATATGGGCGCTGTTCCCTTGGATGAGGAAATGAAGATATTAATGATTGATAAGTATGCCATTACTTACCAATATTCCCTGGAGTTATTGAATCTCCAACAAAAACGGACTACTGAAACAGAATTGGATTTTCTGGCATTTATTCCAGAATATATGGGAACTCCAAAAAGTGATAATAAGCTCAGATGTACCGAAAGTCCTTTGGTGGATTCCAAGAAGCAACTCAGACTGACGGAAAAATTATTCAATCGGAGCCAATTGACCGAATCAGCTGCCTTGGATGATGTAATCAGTCAGTCCCTTTCTGCTAAGGTCATGCATTTTTCAGCTCATGGATGTGTATCCGAAAACCAATCCCCATTCAATTATAGTCTATTGATGACACTCAATGATAATGAACCCAGTGAACTCAAGGTCATTGATATCTATGGATTGGATATGAAAGCTGATTTGGTGGTTTTGGGAGCCTGTGATAGTGGTAATGGTCAGCTCAAGGATGGTATCGGTGTATATAGCATCGCCCGTGCATTCCATTATGCAGGTTGTCCGAATACCATTGCCACAACTGCAGTGGTCAATGAAAAATCAACGGCAGGTATCATCCATGATTTTTATCAGTATTTATTGGACGGCCATCCGATAGATGTGGCATTGCAAAAATCCAAACTGGATTTTATTCGCAACAAACCCGATGCGGATCCCTTTGAATGGAGTAATATTATTCTGATCGGAAATCCGACCAGAATTCCGATTAATTAGCCAAGAGCTGATCAATCACTTTGGAAATATTGAATGCGTTGGATGCCTTGAAAGTGTCCAACGTATTCTTATTACTGAGGTAGTAAGTCTTGGCCTCTGATTTCTTTTCCTGCTTCGCCAATGAAATGAGCATATGGAGTTTGGATTGTTCCATATACGCCTTATCCTCGGAAACAGCAGACAACAAGGATTGGGCTTGTTCGTGATTATTATTCAGGTATAATTCCAATAGACCCGCATGGAAAAGATGGATATCCTCAATTTCATCCAATGCATTCCCCTCGATAAAATCCTTATTCAGAATCCGCAACGCTTGTTCATATTCCTGATTCATGATATGTCCTTTCCATCCGGCACCCATGACCTGAATATCTACGGACGACTCAAGGATTTTTCCATCGGAAGGAAGTAGGTTGGCAAAAATCAAAGGAGCATCAGGTGGGGAAGTATCAATATCACCATC
>JAHDHL010000059.1:1799-18638 GCA_020631355.1 Saprospiraceae bacterium
AAATCAAAGGAGCATCAGGTGGGGAAGTATCAATATCACCATCTCCATCTCCATCACCATCTCCATCTCCATCCGAATCATTATCTACATCATCATCTTGTGGAGATTGGGAATCGCCATTACCATTATTATCATCATCTGAATCATTTCCCGAGTCAATATTATCATTATCGTTATTGGAATTGTTCAGATTCATCGTATCCACATCCGTATTGCTTGTATCTGCATCAGTCCTATCGGAATCATCCTGATTGATTTCCTGATAACCGATATCATCCGATGTTGGATTATTCCACAGCCATAAGGAAACCACCAGACCCGCCAATCCTAGGCATATCATAAGAATGATGGCCAATCTCCTTTTCTTTTTCCTAGCCAGATGTTCTTCGTGGAGTTGTTTTCCCTTTTGTGATGAATGTGCATTTTGGGTCAGATAGAATAGCTTGACCTCCGCTGCGAATGCAGGGTCATCCTCGCACCTTTTGAGAAAAGCCTGATGTTCCTCATCATTCAATTCTCCTCGGTAATATCTTAATATTTGGTCTAGGTATTCCATCTAATTCATATGTATATGGACCAGTTCCCTGTATTTCTTGAAACAACTCTGACGATTCTTTTTCGTGGCATCCGTTTTCTTACCAATCAGCACGGCTATTTCCTTATCCATGTATCCATCCAAGGTAAGGGTAATGATTTTCTGACACAATGATTTTAATTCCCCAAGGAGTTCAAACAGGTTTTCCTTGGTGAATTGCACCTCGATTCCCCCATCCCAATTCAATCTTTCTTGCAATTCCTCAGGCATCGTACTGATTTCCGGATTTTTTTTGCTCCTATCATAGTCAATGGATTTGAATTTGAATATTCTGGAGAAATAAGTAACCAATGTACTTTCCCCCTTGAATTTCCCGGATACGATATTCCTCATCAAAGCTTGGATACTATCCTGATAAACAGAATTGAATTTATCCTTGGAATAATTCAACATATCTATTTTTCGGGCTTCTTTCAGGAAATGATCATAACAATGTCCCTGCCATTTCTTAATCGTTTTTTCATTACCGGAACACAGTCCGGCAATGAATTCGTCATCCCTATATTTCCTGAAAAATGGCATACTCCAAAAGTAGGTAAATTTTTTTTTTGAAAAAAAATAAAAAAAAGTCCCCTTGGTTTTCCCCTCATCGATAAAGGCTTCGACTATACCATCAGAACAGCGGAACGAACTACATAATGAACTGTTCCGAAGTGAATAGATGGATGGCGCCACTATCATTCACTGCAATTTTTTAACGACAAAAATTCAGTAGAATGAAAACACTTATTATCTGGTCAGCATGGCTGACCCTATCATTGGTATGCCCCAAGGGAAATGATTCTGAAACTGCTACGATGAGTGGCGGACACATTGAGGTCATCGGGGATTTCCTGACCGCTGACACTGGCAATCCGAATATTGAAATCGAACGAATTGAATTATCCGGTCCCAAGGGGTATTCCCTTGATGGTTGTAATGGTAGCCGTTGCGGATATAATATCATGGCCGTAGTGCCGGGTACATACGAAGTAACCCTGATAGGAACAGGGGGATTCGTAAGAACGGAAGTTGAGATTATTGAGTAATCAAAAGACCTTTTGCACATAATGATTTGGGTGTCCCGTTATGGGGCATCCAATTTTTTTTCTAGGAATTGGATAATGAGATGCTTATTCTTCACCATCGCATCTGATTGGATGGCTTCAAGTATTTTGGTGAATTCTTCCTGAATCACATGTACCAATGGTGGAACATTACTGATGCGTTGTAAATAATCCAAGGTATTTTTCCATAGGGAAACGAATTCATCGGAGAGTTGGTCCTTTTTCCGTTTGAGCATCAGTATAAGATTCCTGATTTCCTTATCGCATTTCGGGTCGTTATTCTGGAGATAGGAGAGGATGAGTAATTGCTTGGTATCCATTTTCACGTAAGCATCGTACTCGAAAAGATTATCTGATTTTAAGGCATAAAGGATACAGGAGTCAAAATCATCCTTGACGTAGTAATATTGGGCTCGGCTATAAATGGCAAAGGGATTTTTCAGGCCATTGACCAGCTTGTCCTCATATGCATCCATGAATTCCTCCAATTCTTCCAATTGTCCTAATAGGGTATATGCCTTACAGATATTCTTGTAATTCCCACCTGATATTTTTCCTTGTTCCAATAATAATCCATGTTGTAGGATTTGTTGGTTCAAATCCACATAGAGTTGTAAGTGCCTCTCATCATTCAATTTGATTCGGTCTACACAATAATTCAGTAGATGATAATAAATCGGTTCCAAGTACTTCGGGGTAAGATGACTCTCATCTGGTTGCTGAAGAAAATGATTGGCTGTTTTGAGGAGATGTTGGAAATGAACCTCAGTCGGATTCAGTTTGAGCTCCAGTACTTGGGTATAGAGTTGGATTTGGGGAAAATGACGGATGGATTCCGGTATATCCTCAGGCAATAGGCTTAGGTTATGGTTTGTCACTTTCTGATAGGAAGCCCTTTGTTTGAGGGCACAAATAATGCGTAATTTATTTTCATAATAATACAATTCATTACCAATGATCCAATCAGAAAAATCATTGAGCTGGGTCCGGTTTTCCTTATTCTTCAAGTTGGAATGTCCGATTTCACCCTGATAGGCCATCATGAAACCCTGGAAGGATTTTTCGGCAACATATTGCTCATTGATTTTGCGTTTGTTCTGATTCAGTTTATGCTCATGATTCAATCTCATGTTATTCAGCATATAGAATACCTGTTCCTCCAAGTCCAGAATCATATCCGTATCCCGATTCAGCATTTTCGACCTAACATGGAAGCTACATAGGCTTAGTGTTTCAGAAGTGAAGTATTTCCAATCGGCATTCTTGAAATTTCCCTTAGTGATGGTATTGAAAATGTCAAGATTGAGTAAGGGCTTCCTTTTTAGTTTTCCATGATTTTTAATCAGTTTTTCCAACATGTTTCCACCCTCACCTCTGAGATAGATCACATACTTTATTGAGGCAAGTGCCTTGATTCTTTTCCACTCAACGATAGATAATGATTTGATGAATTCCAAAAGCTTGATATCATTCGGAGAATCGGTTTTGACATTCTTTTTCATGGAAAAAAGAAGAGTTTAAGTATTTGACATATAGTGAATTGTGTTTGTGTTCGTTTGTTTTTTTCTTGGAAAATGCTTGATAGGTATGCTTTATGAATCATACGTTCCGTGCCAATAAGAACAAATGATAGATACATATTGCAGCATCATTGTTCAAGGGGAATAAAGGTGACCCAAAAATGATGTTCAAGCGATAAGGATGGAAAGGATACACCTACGGACGAGTAACGGATTGATACTGCCATAGTACCATAGATGTGAACTAATAAAGATTTTTTTGATGACCACTAGTCCTGGTCCTCAAATTCTATCGCTTGATGGTGCAGGGATGACCTTTGTCCCTGTGCCTTTTTCACCATATAGGCCAAAAATAAAAATTTCTAAATATTAAATCGAATAAAAATGAATTACAAGGTAATACCATTCAAGGCTAGTATCTCTAGTGTGGGCTCATCCCAGTCCGTAGCCCAACAATTACAGGGAATCATTGACAAAGCATCTGAAGAAGGATGGACTTATGTCAGTATGGATAATATTTCCACGTATGTGGCAGGCACCTCAGGTTGTTTCGGTTTGGGGGCGACCCAAGGATATACCACTTCCGTACAGGTCCTTATTTTCCAAAGGGGCGAATAGTTCCTGATGATTTGACCGGAATAGGAACAATTACAAAAATAAAAGCGATAACAATGAAACAGATTTTATTATTAGCCATCCTAATGGCTGCATCAGTGGTAATTGGATTCTCACAATCCCCTGATGTAATGGACATTCATCCAAATGTATTGGAATTCATCAATAAGCAGGAATACGTTCCATACACCAATAAGGTAAAGGTAGCCAAGGTTGACAACGGATCATATGTCTTTACAGGCGTGCCGGGAGAGGATGAATTAATGGATTCAGGATACAATAGGTTGGATTTTGAATACACTATGGTGAACAACCAGCTGACTTCCATTAATTACACTACCATCATGGGTAAGAATATTACTAAAGGCACAGTTACGATTATTTACGACCAAGTCATACAGACAGAAGTGAGTGCGAGCGATTTTATGTCCTCAATAACGATTACGCATAATGGTAGGAAAGTGCATACTCAGACCTATCAGGACGAGGAACAGAAAAGAAAGAGTGATTTCATTAATGGTAACTGATCGAATCGGGCAATGAAATATATTTTCTTATTACTCATTCGGTTGTATTGGTTGGTTCCTGACTCATGGAAAAGACAATGTCTTTTTAAGGAAAGTTGTTCGAGGTATGTATTCAGGGTGACCCAAGAGGAGGGATTCCTCAAGGGCTTGGCTGCATTGAGACAACGCTACTCCCAGTGTAGGAATGGATACCATGTCCATACGACTCCCGATGGCAAGGAATGGGCCATCCTATCAGACGATACCATATGTTGTAAATCAAGGATGAGGCATTCATAGCCTTTATCCAACCATTCCATTTTTTCAAAACATTGTACATAAAAATAGATAATCATGAAAAATTTAATTTATTTCTTTTTGGTGGGAATCATCCTTACGTCATTTTCCTGCTCCAGTAATTCAAGTTCAGATGATGAGAAAAAGAATACAAGCGGATTGTATATCATAGCCATTGGAGGCAAGGTAGGTTACATGGATTCGGATGGTAAGATTATCATCAATCCCCAATTTGATAGAGCGAATAATTTCAGTGAGGATTTGGCTCTCGTAAAGACAGGTGATAAGTACGGTTATATCAATAAGGAGGGGAAATATGCCATCAATCCCCAATTCACTTCTGCCAATGATTTCAATGATGGAATCGCATTGGTATCTACGGGTGATAATTACGGATACATAGATAAGGAGGGGAAATTCAAGATTAACCCTCAGTTCGAACAGGCCGGGAATTTCAAGGATGGATTAGCTATCGTTAAATCCGGAGACCAGTACGGTTACATCAATACCGAAGGGAAGTTTGTCGTGAATCCCCAATTTGATTTTGCCAATGATTTCAAGGAGGGTCTTGCAGTAGTTCATACGGGAGGTAAGTATGGTTATATAGACAAGGAGGGCAAGTATGTCGTGAATCCCCAATTCGATAACGCGAGTGCTTTCAAGGAGGGTATGGCCAAGGTTAAGGTAGGGGAAAAGTATGGATATATAGACCGCGAGGGGAATTACAAGGTGAATCCTCAGTTTGATCGTTGTCAGGATTTCAACGAGGGCGTTGCCGGAGTTAAGGTAGGAGAGAAATGGGGGTACATCAATAAGGAGGGCAGCTTTGTCATCAATCCCCAATTCGACGGTTATAACACAGGGAATTTTAAGGATGGATTAGCGGCGATTAAGGTAGAGGATAAGTACGGTTATGTGAATAGGGAGGGAGAGATGGTCATCAATCCCCAATTCTCATTTGCTGCTGAATTTTCGGAGGGATTGGCTTCTGTTTCCTTGGATAACCAGTATGGTTATATCAATAAGGAGGGAGAATATGTCATTAATCCACAGTTTGCCCAGAGCTATAAATTCGAAAATGGTTTGGCTTCAGTTAGGGATAAGGATTATAAATATGGCTACATCAATACCAGTGGCGAATATGTTTTTAATCCTACGAATTGATTCTTTGGAACAAAACGAAAAATATAAATCCCAATAAGTTTGACTGGCGATGTTGTTGTTATTGGGTGGTGCTGGAAATGAATTTTCGGTACCCCCAATCCAACATCGAATATCTAAAAATACCCACCCATGAGATTAGGTTTGATTTTGTTGTTGATGGTGCTTTTGGGGTTCCAATTTGCATCAGCCCAAAATTATAACAAGGATAAAAGAACATTTAGGGAAGCCATTGCTATTGGTGTGAATTATCAAATCATCCATGCTCCAAGCAAGGACTTTTCCAGTGCTTTATCCGAAATTAATTTTGATGTTGAATTAGAAAAATTCGGTATTTCATTTTATGCTCCGATTGGTTTTTATTTTTCCAATTATAAGAATAGCAAGGACGGACTACCCAGTTACTTCTACGATGAGAATATATTACAAGGTGCAAGGGAAATTCTGACTAGGAATAACTTGTCTTTTCAGGATACCAATAATCCCGAAATAATGGAAAATATGACCAGCTTTTCCACAGGTCTGTACCTGAACCCTTTTTTTAGGGTCAAGGGATTACAATACCTGCATTTTATGGTAGGAATGACATACTCGAAAGGAACTGTTTGGTTGGATTATGACGGGGATTTGAATCCTATTCTTAATTATTCCTATCCAACGAAAAATAATTACGCAATAGATAAGGAATATTTTAACCGGATAAGTATGGTCGGAGGTCTGGCCATCGTCTTTCCGTACATCCAATTTGAGGCTGGATATGATTTACAAACGGAACATATTTTCATCAATGGAGGTGTGAACCTACCCATTGGAAGACTCTTTAGCAATAAATAAAACACAACTGAAAAAATGGAAATGAAAAGAATCATTATAATTATCTGTCTGTTACCCTTTCTGTTCCAAGGATGTAAGGATGATGCCACTGCAACGGATATCTCCGTCACTACGACAGAAAGTATCATCATTTTCGAGGATGAAACAGATTTACTGGAACAGATCAATACTGCGATTTCATATAATTATGGTTCATTATCAATGAATCAGGTGGATTCCTATATACTGATTAACGAGGATACCTCATCCGTAGTTTCCAGGGTAGAAATCAAGGATGAATACAAAAAGAAATTCGAGGATTCCGATCCCACGAATAATTCCGTGATAATTGAATTGTATCAGGAGGAAGAAGTTTTATTGGATAATCTTTTTTCCAGTGATTTAACAGCACAAGGAGCGTGTGATATATATGATGAAATGTACTCGGAGTTACCCAATTTTAATTTTAATAATTTAAGTGATTTTTGTGTTCCTGTGGTATTTCATCAGCATAATAGTATGAATATATCGCAGTCCCAGTTTGATGATGCATTACAGGATTTAAATGATAATTTTTCTGGTGCTAAAATTCAATTTCAACAAGAAGATATAGTAATATATTCTAGTAATCAATTTTATGATTTGGATTTAGCAGTAACGACTTTCTTCCCAAATGATGTACCAAATACACTGAATATATATATAAGTAACAGCCTTAAGGATGGGGATAATATCCTTAATGGAAAAGCACATTTTCCTGATGACGGGATAGAACGTGTTTATATTAGGGATGTATTTTTTAATACGGGAGTAGATATACATTCAGCCGTATTATCCCATGAAATTGGTCATTTCTTTTTATTATTCCACACATTTGAAACAGCCCTTACTTCATGCAGTATAGATGGAGTCTCGAATTGTCAAATATTGGGTGATGGAATATGTGATACACCACAGGATAATTTTGGCTTAATAGTTAATTCTCCTACTCAATTTTATGGCGCTACATGTAATCCTCTGGATTTTAACCATGCCATTTTAGTTAGGAATTTCATGTCTTATGCCCTTGGAGGAAATAATATAAAAAATTGTGATAGAGAATTCGTGGTTGAACAAAATATCCGAATGCGCTACATAGCTGATAAATTCCGATCAGATTTGCAATGCAACGACCAAAACAGCATCATCTCAGTCAGTGGCAATCTGGATTTCGGGGATGTGACCGTAGGTCAGTTCGATACTCGTACATTCACCATAACGAATACGGGAAATACCTCTTTTGATATCACGAATGAGAATATTTCTTCTTCGGTTTTTACTACGAATTTAGCTTCTCAAACAGTAGAGCCGGGTGAGGTCATTACCGTAACTGTATTCTTTAGCCCGACCCAGGCACAGGATTATGATGGATTCATTGAAATCATCACCAATGCCGAATTTGGTAATAATATCTTACCTCTATCCGGAACGGGTGTTATGCCATCGCAGGGTAGTGTGATCAGTTTGAGTGGTAATATGAATTTTGGTTCCACTTCCATCGGTTCATCCTCAAACAGGACTTTGACCATTTCTAATATAGGTACAGAACCATTCAATGTGACCAGCATCACTGCACCTACAGGATTTTCCGCTAATTGGTCCGGGACGATAGCTGCAGGTGATTCAGAGAATATTACCGTAACTTTTGAGCCTGATTCAGAAATTAATTACCAAGGCAGTATAGTTGTCAATAATAATGCGGATAGTGGTAATTATACGATAAGCTGTTCGGGTACGGGAGTGGATAATTCTGGTTCCTCAGCTATTAGTTTGAGTGGGAATCTGAATTTTGGTAATGTGAATATCGGGGACACGGAAAGCAGGACACTCACCATTTCCAACACCGGAACAGAATCATTCAATGTTTCTGGTATATCTCCTCCTACCGGTTTTACCGCCAATTGGTCGGGAACCATTGCAGCAGGTGATTCTGAGAACATAACGGTAACATTCCAACCGACTTCAGAATTGAATTACCAAGGAAGCATTGTAGTGAACCATGATGCGGATTCAGGTAGTAATACGATTTCTTGTTCTGGTAATGGAGTGGATAATTCAGGATTTTCCGAAATAGATTTGAATGGCAATTTGAATTTTGGTAATGTGGAAGTAGGAGGAGTAGGGGTTCAGAGTTTTACTATTTCGAATGTAGGCACGGAGCCATTTTCCGTTACTAATATCATATATCCCTACAATGTCTACTCATCCAGTTATTCCGGAGGAACGATTCCTGCCGGTGGAACACAAAATGTATCGGTCCTTTTCCAACCTACCAACGATCAGTCTTATAATGGTGTGATACAGGTATTCAATACTGCTGATTCAGGTAGTAATATCATTTCGGTATCAGGTACAGGAACCAATCCTACTAATAATCAGCCCAATATTATTTATGTTGAACATGCAATTGCCGGAGATGATAATTCTAATCAAATTGTAGAGGCAGGGGAGGCAATCGATTTGAATATCCGATTGGAAAATATCGGAAATGCCACGGCCAATAATATTGAAGCATTCATTTCTACCAGTGATTCAGACATAGATATCACTGATGATGATCGGTTTTATGATGATATGCCAGCCGGTGACTTGGAGTGGAATGGTGGTGATTTCAATTTCGATGTTTCGAATGATTGTCCTACCAAAACAGTAACATTTAATCTGCAAATCGTAACGGATGAGGGCACATTCTATGATAGTTTCCAGATTCAGGTCCAGGGTACTACAACTCCGAATCCGATTTCCATTACGCCTACGAATTCATGTTCTACATCGCCCATTATGCAAGTGGATACGGAGTATGAGGTCAATATCAATACCGCCAATTATACATTCGGAACTCCCATTGATGGAGAAAGTCATAATGGTGCCAATATCAGGGGATTTTGGTTGTCATTCCAAGTACCTAGTAACTGGTCTGCGAACCATGATGTGAAGATTTATGATGTCAGTTCCAATTTCGATCCTGTATTCGGTATTAAGGCAATTTGTACAGGAGGATATCTAGCACAAACATATTCTCCGCCTTACCCTGGGTATGTGAATGATAATGGATACGGCGGTAATGAGACTTCAGATACCAATCTTCCGGGTTCTGCCATAGGTGGAACACCTGACGATATTTACCATGTGAGGATTTATCATTACTACGGTAATGAGACGCCTAATATCAGTTTCAAGATTAAGGTAGAGTAGTATACAACCTATAATTTTTCAAATCGGAAAATAATTAATTATGGCAAAGAAAAAATCAGAGAAAAAGGAGGGCTTCTGGGGTAATAAGTATACCCAGCATTATGATGAGGATGGGAACAAGGATGGTTATTCAGAGGAAAAAGAGGGTTTCTGGGGCGATAAGTACACCCAGCATTATGATAAGGATGGAGAGAAAACAGGCTATACTGAGGATAAGGAGGGCTTTTGGGGAGATAAGTATAGGGACCATCGGGATATGGATGGTAATAGACAAGGGTATTCTGAGAAAAAGGAGGGTTTTTGGGGTAATAAATACACCCGTCATAATGATAAGGATGGGAATGAGATAGGCCGTTCGGAAATCAAGGAGGATTTTTGGGGCAATAAATACACAGAGTACAATGGTAAGAAAACCAGCTATGGTTATGACCAACCCAAAAGGAGCTATAACTCTACGAGTTCGAGTGCAGGAGACGATTTCGGTCTGGTAGGTTTGGGTTTGGGGATAGCCTTATTCTTGGCTGTGGTATATCTGATTATCATTGCCCTTGTTATTGCATTGACGATTATCGTCTTGGGGTCACCCATCGGGCTTTTCATATATCATTTTGTGTCCAAGTCCAAGAGTCAATGGATGCTGTGGCTTTCAGCTGCCATTGCCTCTTATTTAATGGTTGATTTTGGTGAATATATATTCGCATCCCGATTTTTGGATGAGAATCTGAATTTGGGAACCGAGGCGATGATGATTTTCCAATATTCTTATGCACTGATAGCAGCCATACCGATATATTTTATAGTTGAATCATGGTTGGCCAAGAAATACCCCTATCAGACAGTCGGTAAATTCCTAGAGAAAAAGTACCAAAGGAGAGGTACAATCATGGCAGGTATTTCCTTGGTATTTGCACTGTTCCTCGGGTTATCCAACATGGATTGGTCTAAGTCATCCGGCCCGACTGCTGTAAGAGGTAGTGTAGGTAACACATACAATGGGAATAGTCAATCCTATACTCCGCCTGCTACTTCATCAAATGCTGCACCATCGACTCCTGCAAAAGATCGGAAAGTCATGGCTTCCCGTCAGATGACAGAGGGAGACCTACATGGATTTTCAAGGAGTCAACTCAGGATACTCAGGAATGAGGTATTTGCAAAATATGGTTATGCATTCCAAACCCAGGATATGAAACAGCATTTCGGTAGGGTCAGTTGGTATAGGAATTTGGGAAAGAACAACGAATCAGTATTGTTGATGATGACTGCAATGGAAAAGGACAATGTCAAAATGATAAAGTCCTATGAGGAAAGTTTTAAGGAAGACAAGAAGATGACTGCCAATATCAATGACCCTGAAGGATATACCAATATCAGAAGCGAGAAGAATGCCGACTCGAAGATTTTGGGGCAAGTCCAGATGTATGAGACATTCGATGCCTATCCAACGGACCAGAGTAATTGGTGGTTGGTGGAATACCAAGGCATCAGGGGATACATGCACAATAGTAGGGTAGTTAAGGAGGGGAGTGTTACCAATCATTCTCATAATAATCAAGGTACAGTGAATCATTCGTCTGGCGGTTCTGCATATTCCACATCTTCCTCAGGGTTTTATGTCATTAATATTGAGGCACACAAGAGTGCGAGTGTAGCTAGGGAAAAAGCAAATGACCTCAATCTCATGGGATATCCTAGTGGTTATTTGTGGATACCGGATTACCAATCCTTAAGTGGAGCTGAATACCATACCGTTTATATAGGGCCATATTATACCCAGATAGAATGTGCATTGGCAGTGGATAATGTAAGGAAAAAGTTTCCGAATGCATATGGAACCCTGGTTTCCCAAGAAAATAGGAGAGTGGAAATTCGGGGTAATGGCAAAGTCAAGGAAACCTATTATTAGAATATGTTTTTAGTGTCGGAATATGCTGAAAAAAGACAATAAACAGAAGTAAGTATTATTTAAATATAAATATTGAAAATGATGAATTTAAAATTGGTTTTGATAGGGATTTTATTCTCTTTCAATCTATGTATGGCACAAGGAGACGATATTCAACTGATAGAAGTAGTCGAGTCATTACACGAAAAGGAAATTGAAATTTTCAAGAAAGCCAAGCAATATATCAATAGTGAATTTTTTGATTATGGCCCTCGTGTGGTAAGGTATTATAAAAAACAAGGCGGAAAGGAAGAATTGATTTATGGGAAGATGTTATTTGATGAATTACCTCAAGGCGTTAAGGAAATTGATATCAGAATTAATTATTCAACGGGAGAATATATTGATTATCCAAGGATCAATCACTTCAAGTATCAAATAGTATGTGATACTTATAGTGAAAGTGGTGCTTTAGTGATTTATGATTATGATTCTATTCTGATTGTGGATACACAGGGTTATAGGTTTGAAGAAACTAAAATTATTGATAACGGTAAGGTATTGGTCAACAAGGATTGATGCCATTTGTCGGATAACTTGAATTATTAAACTGATAGATTATGGAAAATAATAAAAGAAATCTGCTCTTTTTCCAGAGCGATTCAATGAAAGGCCTGCACAGCGAAATGGATGAATGGCAGGAATCCAACCAAAAGAGATTCCTATCTGCCTCCATCGAACGGGATGGCGACCAATTTTGCTGCATTGCACTCACCAATCCCACAGAAGTCATGCTTGTGAATTCAGACGGCCGTGAGATAGGTGATTCAGCTGACCCTGTTTATGTATATGTAGAGGGAGGCGAACTGAGATAGCGGAACAATGAGGCGTTAAAAAAACAGGGCTGGGAAATAAATCCTAGCCCTGTTTTTATGTCTTGTATCTATTGATGAAATCAATCATTTCGCTGAGTCTGGCATGCAGGGAAAATTTATAGTTAGCAGAATGAAATCTGTCTCTTTGCGAATTAATCCAATAAAGCCTACCTCCAAAATGAATGAAGAATTCATTGCCTTTCTTGATGATGTCCTCCATCCGTTGGATACGGGATTGAATGAGTTTGCTTTCCCTTTCTTCAATATCCTCTAGATTTTCTTTCTTGAAGCAATCTTTTAAATCCCTATTATCAAATATGATGATGTCAATATTTTCATACGTTCGTTGTATATTGATATTCTCAACTGTTACATTTTTATAATCCAAAAGTGAAAAGAACTCTTTCATATATTCCTCATTGTCTTCAGTAGCTGAAAGTACGAGGATAGAAGGTTGTTTTAAAACTGTATTAAGATTTGATATGTTCTTTTTAAGGTCCTTTTTTTCTATTGAATTAATAAGGGATAATATAGAAATTCTAATTTTACTGTTTTCTTGGAGATAATCTTCATATTTAATAATGTTTCCAAGAAAAGATGTTTTGTTATCGTTATACCTAGCGTTTGTATTTACGAATTCGTTGTATTTTCCAGATTTTGATTTTATATTCTTATCAATGAATTTGAAAACACTTTGTAAGTCGTTTTTCTTGAGATAGGTATGAATAATTTCTGTGAATTCTTTCTTCATTATTTGCTTATTCTTATTTTCCCGTAATTGATAATTCAACAAACCCCATAGGAAGCCCCCCCTTGATTAATTTCCTTGTCTTTGGGAATATAGTTTTAGAATCATATTTATTATTCCTCAAATTACCTTTGATGGTTTTCCAGGTTCTATCCTCTAGGATATAATCCCCATTATTATCCCTTCCATAGAGCCATCCTCCGGTCATATAATCCCAGCCTGATCCAGCTCCCATTCTAAGTACACAGGATGTTCCATCAGAACCTTTTATGATGGACTCTAATGCTTCCAAATGGTCAAGGTATTGTTCGATGACCTCGGGCTCACCCTCGTTGTCCCAAAAGCCTATTTCTGCATCCAATCTGTGTAATGTATGATCATTAATGATTTTGAATAGTTGTTCAATATCCAAAAGTTCAAGGTTTCTCGTAGTGATATGCTTTTTTTCCTTGACCTGTTTCATTTCCTTTTTGGCAATCTTGATATTACCCGTTGCAGCCACTCCTTTTGGTATGCATTCCCAGTACTGATTGAGCCCTTTTTTTAAATCCCAACCATTTCGATATTGATTTACAGAATGACTTCTCAATGCAACAGTGTTATCAGAGAAATGGAAATCAGAAATATGTAGAAACCGCAGAATATCCATCTGGGGGTCAGGGAGATGTTCTCCGTATCTATTCGATTTTTTGGATTTACCAAAGTAATTACCTGTAACAAGTTGGTCTGCTCTTTTAGGATTTCTGAACCTCCCTTTCATCATACCCAAATTCTTTGGCTGACTGGCAAAATATGGATTTTTCTTAATCAGATAATTCAATAATGCAGTTCGTATGGAGCCCTTTATAGAAGTACCCGGAATAGTAGGTTCATGTAGGCCAAGATGCATTTGCTCCTTGATACTGTTCTTCACCGAAACAGGGATATGTTGGTCGATATCAATAATCCGCTTGGCAATTTCCGCTGAACTTGCATCAGACAATTGGGGAAGTGACTTTATGATGTCCTTTTCCTCATCAATGCAAGCTACCCACATTTGTATGAACCGTTCGTCCTGTCCTTGGGCATACTGCATGATTTTATTGTTGTCAATAACTGCAAGTATATTTTCCTTTGGAAGATGGACATAGTCAAAATTCCCTATTAGTTCATTACCCGAACCGATGTGTACAGGACTCAGCGTCTTTATTTTGATATTGTATTTTTCATCAGACATATGGAATGATTCTAATAATTAACTGGAATGAACAAGGATTGGCCATCCCTCCAAACAGGGTGGTTGATATGCGGAGGTGGAGTATTTTTAGTATCAGGTTTTAGATTCAATATTTTTCCTTTTCTATCATTCTCCATTACAGGGAATACACTTCCCTCCTTGAACATATAAACCGATTTTTTTCTTAAGGTCAAGTGCTGACTTTTTGCAGGACTTGAGATATAACCGCCTCTTTTAATTAACTCGTAATAAGATTCGGATAGATAAGAAATGATTTCTTCTTCTTTCGGACAAAAAAGCGATAAGTTCATTTCATAATTGGAATTATCAGGGACGGCTATTTCTATATTTCCGAATTCCACTTCGAATTGTCCATTACCTGAATTACGATCCATCCCAATACCATTGTCGGATAATAATTTCAAGGCTGCCTTGATGATATTAGGAATTTCTTCCTTACCGTTTTCAAGTAAGAAAAATAACCCTGCATTAGAATGGAAGTAAATCTTATCGACATAATATGGTGTGCTGTCATTGGCATATGTCCTGTCTATTGTTACCTGTTGTACAGCTTGCGTGGTATAGATATTACCATCCTTACCTAATATTTTTTCAAATCCCTCTGGTATATCCATGCCGAATTCGCCCCTCAATTGATGATCTTTGAAAGTATATTGATGCTTGGATTGTGGCTGTTGAATAATTTTTTCAAATAAATTCTTATTAACGAATTTAATTCTCGAAATAATTTTATCTATTCCCTTCATAGGTTTATCACTGGTCTTGTCATCTCCTTTCTTAGTCTTTTCCAAACCCAATGATATTTTCGGCCCATTTGGAAGTGGGAAAAAATGCCGCTTTTTACCCTCATTATTTCGTATGAATGGGAAAGCAGTACTGACTTTGAAATCCTTAAAAAAGGCTTTGGAAGCATCTTTATCGGCTAGAGTCGGATCAATTTGTAAGGCACATGAAAAGATGGCAGATTTAATAGTATCAGAATGTAAGGTTTTCAGTGTCTTATCATATGAATTATTCAATCCCCGTGCAAAATGGACGCCACCCTTTATATTCTTGAGATATACGCAATGATATTTCCTAGTCATCTGAATTAGCTTTCAATTCTTCGGGAATCAAATGGGAGATATCATTCTCTGGTGCATCCTCCAGATAATAGGCTACGGTTCTTTCCTTTAACGCAGCGATATTGAAAGATACCTGACCATTCCCACGACTACCTCCACCACCAACATAATCATCCTGTATCATTTTCAGACAGCTAAAAATGGTTTTCAGGAATTCATCCTTGTTCTCATCATTCTCATAAATACTCAATATGATATTCAGGTCGAATTTTGCTCCTTTTGGAACCCGTTCAAAAAATCTCGGATTAGCAGCCGAAGTAATCCTATCTATTGAATTTTCAGCTTTTACCTCCGTGTATAATAATTCAGTTTTCCCATCAAAAATCTCAGCATTCTTCAGTTCACTATCCCTTACGATAACTCTTGATGCCTGCTGGGATTCATTATTATTATCTTTTCTGTCCTTGATGTGACCAAATAGTTGAGCAGGGATTCTCGAGGGGTTATGAGAGGGGCCATATCCGTTTTTTGTTCTGGAGAAAGTCCCCATACTGATTTCCAGTAAGGACCTCATTTTTCCTTTAAGGCTACTGCCGGGTATATAAGGTAATTGATTAACGGGATTACGGATGACTTGCTTGTCAGTTCCGCCAATCTCAAATGCTGAATTATTACCACCGACCATGATTCCAGTTTCAGTGATAATATCTCCTTTTATGATGATTTTCTTTTCTAGCTTATTACTCATTATCTATTCTTTTTTGAAGTGAATTAATCCTTGGCACCGTATACCTTATGATAGGCAATGATTCCTTGGGAGAATTTAGCGAACCTTTTGAAAGATTGCATGTCATCGATTACAATAATGGCTTTTTCGAAGACCTTTCTAAGATCTACCATCTTGGTTTCCCTTTTAGAAGATTTTACTCTTGCTGTGCTGTATGCAATTTTAGGACGTAATAAAAGAATGTCAGTTTTTTCCTTTTCATATTGCGCGTCAGAATTAATTTTGACATCCAATCTCTTTATTTCACTAAAAATATTCCTGAGCTGTGAAGTTGTAACAGCATTTCTGCCAAGACGGTCATCATCCTTATTTTTTTTATCACACAAGTGTAAGCCTAAACCCTCCATGTATTCAATACATTTGTCGTCGATTTCCTTTTTTATCCAATCCGGATTGAAATCACTGATTTTAAAACTCATATCATAGGATTTTAATTTGTTCTAATAATTAATTCGG
>JAHDHL010000059.1:18738-22284 GCA_020631355.1 Saprospiraceae bacterium
ACTGATTTTAAAACTCATATCATAGGATTTTAATTTGTTCTAATAATTAATTCGGTCCATCTAGCAGCAATACTCAATAATTCCAAGAAGTAATACTTACTGGAAATGGGTTGGTTGTTCCAGCTATTGGAGTAGACCGAAGTCGCAATATCCTTTACTGTTGCGTCTTGGTTTTTGAAGTGTTGTTTGAGGAGTTCCTTATTACTATCGTCCAATTTATGCTTCAACTTATTCAATATTCTACTATTGGTCTTTTTGAGTCTATTGGCGAACCGGCTCAAATCATAGGATACATTCCATACCCACTGTATTTTTTCGGAACCCTGGTAATTGGACCGGCGCATGAATTGCTTCGAATCATAGGTGTGCATCTGAATCTTGGACAAGAGGCTTTTGGATATATCCTTATTGGCATCGTTTCCTAGGAATTCGAGCAGTTGATCTTTCAATTCTTCCACCAATTTGAATTCCGTATCCCAGTGAAGTGGCACACCAAAGAGGGAAACACTATTCTTAAGCTTATCGTATTTTCCATCTTCAATGTTAAGGACATCATGTTGCTTGGCCAAGTCCTCAGCGGCACTGGCCATTTGGGAAGCTTTCATTACGGGATATTTATGCGTAACAATGGAAATGCCACCTGATAGGGTAGTGCGTTCCTGATAAGACTTGGAATCAGCTCCCGTAAACTTGGAAAATGCTTGTTGTATCTCCTTTGAAAAGGCAATGATGACATCCCATTTCCCAACAATGAACAAGTCATCCCCACCAGAGAAAATAATCTGACTGTTATCCTTGAACAGTTGACTTTGCCTTTCAGCGTCTTCAACACTTTCTTCCTGTGTTCCTTTTTCTGGACCATTCCTCCAGATGGTATTGAGATATCCCTTGAAAAACCAATCCAGATGCCTACTTAAAGCAGCATAATAAGGGAGAGATAAATGTTTTCTTTTCTCATCTTCCTCATCTTTTCTCCCAGAATATTCAGGATAAGGAATGTGATGCTTAAAAATACTACCTAGTCCATCCACATCCATTTTCAATACCCCCAAACGGATGAAAGGATCCTTTTCCTCTCCTGCAAATTCACTGAATGTCTTGTAGCGTTCTTCTGCATTAAGTGGAGCTTTGTTTCCACCATAGAGGAATGATGAGATATGCAAGGGTTGGGAAATATCTGCTTCATACCTTCTCACCAACGCTTTCAAACTTCCATCCTCTGATCCACCATTGATTTCTAGTATGGAATAGTTCCCTAAACCATTAATGAGTGAGGAAAATTGACCGATATTCTTTGATGTGATGAGATAGTAGAATATACCTAAACCACAAGGTTCAATTGCATTTTGTAAATCATTCTTGAAATCTTGGAAATATTCATTAGAGACAATGATATATTGTAAATCCTTAAGGTGGAAACCTAAGAATATTTGTATAGCGGTGATGATATTTACGGGTTCGTCAGTCTCTTTTCTGACAGGTAGAGGAGAGTCCTCGTCTAGATAGAATTCTTTCTTCAGAATTTCTTCTCCCGTAATAACATCAGTTTTGATTTCACCTCCTTGGTCTATTTCACAGAAAAGGTTTTTATAATTTTTTTTGATGTATTGACTGAACTTCTGCTTTTTCTTCAAAGAAATCGTTTCATCAAAAAGTCTCCCAATCGCTAGGTCTATATCACCATTTAGGATATCCTTTTGGCTGAGTTTATCGGCAGCCATGACAATGGAAAGCCTGATGCCATGATGATGGAATAACTTAGCTTCCACTTCCTTTTCGATATCCTGAAATGCTTTATCTACTGATGGGATATTTGGAGCAATGATGAAGAAATTCCCTCCTGAGTCGTAGATGATATTCCCTTGGAAAAGATTCAGTTGGTTCAAAGTATATCGCAGGATGGCATTTCCCATTAACTGGATATAGAATGATCTTCCCTTAAGGTTTTTGGAGGCATTCGTACTAGCAATACTACCTAAATAGTCCTTGATACCAGAGATGTCTGCTCTGATAATGAGAATAGGTTGCTCATCATCGCTAATGGCTTCCTTATTGTGATGATTCAAATAATCATGGATACAGACGGCCATGCCAGCTTTCACCCTTGTATAGTCATACCATGAGATATCATTCTGACCATGAACTGGATTAGGAATGGTAGTGGTGTATTTTTCCAATATGGAAAGAAATGAGGCATCGTCCCATTTCGTAGCCTTTGAAAGTTCACCGTGGCATGATTTCCATAATTCTTCAATGGATGATTCCGAGTCACTCCCAAAGTAACTTTCATTCAGACTCAATACCTTTGGAGCAATCCTTTGTATTTGGGTCTGTTTGTTTTTCTTTAGGTTTTCAAATGGGGAAGTGACCCAATTCGAACTACCATGCTGTTGGTGATTACCAGCGGAAGCATATGCATTGGCAACTTGTAAAGTTGTGGTATACTCCTCACTGTCAAGGATGTTTTCCCATATGGTTCCCCTTATGCTTGATTCAGGAATATGCTCAATGAGGGCTCTCTGATATATGCTGCTCCTTTTATCTACTGTCATGAGGATGTTTATTTATCGTTGTGTTGAACTCTGACGACACCGAATCCTTTGCTGACTCCCTTGCCGATTCCAATATATTCGGGTAGGAAAACGTTGGCTTTAAACCCTAAGTCGAACCCCAGAAGCTTGTTACCCCTTTTGTATTCTATCCATTTTTCCCTTCTGTATTCTGTTATTTTTGCATTGGCCTTGAAGTCCAATGATATACCCAGACTCTTATAGAGAGCGACCACATGCTGATTCAGTAAATGCTCAAGGAATGTAAGTTTTTCGGCAAGACTATCCATTGCTCTATACTTAAGGTAGTTATCCGTATTCAGGGCTAGCCAGTTGAATAGATTGTATTGGAATTCATCTTCCCAGACTTGGAGGTTATACTGCTTCACATCAAGGTTGGCAATGGTGAGCTTTCTCTTACTCCCTCTCATCTCTATGTCCCAATCGGGTTGTGAAAAGAATTTATGCGCTTCATCCACACAGTTGCCCAAGCACATCAGCATAGGACGTAGTTTACCACCCCTGCGATCTGTCTTATATTGAATCATTGGATAACGATAATGGTATTGTGCTGAGGAAAACCCACGGAAGTCTGTATCCTTGGAACTTGCGCCAGAATTGTTATGATTGTGGAACCACTCGTGCTCATATCCTACTTTCTTAGCCATGGCTCCCCTGAAAGATGGTATTTCCCAATTGCGTATTTCAGTATCGAAAGTTATACGCAAGGTTTTTATTTTTTTCAAAGCTTGCTTCTGTTTTTTTATACAAACTTAATAAAGTTTTGAAAGGAAGCAATAAGTTTAGTTTAAAATCTATGAATATACGATGTCGCGAAATGAAATTCTAATCAAATGGAGTGTTCTAGAACAGAGTGATTTTTTTAATTGGGTGTAGAAGGTGCAGGGGAATTACACATTTTATTATAATAACAAAGAAAAAGCCCTGTAAACAAGCAGTTTACAGGGCTTTTTAGTAGACCTACTAGGACTCGAAC
>JAHDHL010000023.1:0-41474 GCA_020631355.1 Saprospiraceae bacterium
CCTGTTATATATTTCAAATTTTTCATTTATAACAAATTAAAACTGATTAGAAATTAACATCCAAACCGAAGGTCAAACCAAAGGTTGCTGGATAACTATACAATGCAATCTCACCAGGTAGCGTCAAATCAGACTCATCTGAACCGATACCTACCTCAGGATCTCCCTCATAAGCGGTAAGTGTAAATAGATTAGTTGCCTGTACATATACATTAACACCAGTCAGCCACTTACTTGTGATAGGTAAGTTATATCCAACTCTTACGTCTCTCAAACGTAAGTAATCGTTTCTCTGTAGGTACCTAGTAGATGAGTTTGCAAGTTGATTTGGTCTTGGTAAATCAACGATATCACCTGGATTTCTCCAGAAGTTGATAGCATCAGCTCTTTGATTATCTGCGATGTTAGCACCATTAGACAACATGTTACGAGCCATGAAGTTAAATACATAACTATCCAACTGGTAGTAGAATGAAGCATTCAACGTAAGTCCTTTGTAATTGATTCCAGTACCGAAGCTACCCTGATACTTAGGCTGAGGAGTCTTACCCTCCAAGGCTACAGCATCATCTGGATTATACACGTTAGTGATGTTTCCATCAGCATCGTAATATAGCTCATCACCAGTAGTTGGGTCAACACCCGCATATCTTACCAAGTAGAAAGTATTTGTTTCCAAACCTACTCTATCGATAGCAAAAGAGCCGAACAAAGTAGATGGAGTAGTTGGGTCACCATCGTCATCTGGTAAAGCCAATACTTCATTATCATTCAAGGAAATAGAACCGAACACGTTCCAAGAGAAATCAGCACTCTGATTTCTGATTACATCAGCATTCAACTCAAGCTCGATACCTCTATTTCTCATGGCACCGATATTAGCAGTTACAGACTCATCAAAGTCTTCATTACCGAATTGCTCTTGAGCGAACAAATCAGTTACTTTCTTAGAATAGAAATCAACAGAACCAGAAATTCTGTTATTGAAGAAACCAAAGTCAACACCCAAGGATGGACTGAAAGCTCTCTCCCATCTTAAGTCACCTCTAGGTGCACGACTTAATACGAATGAAGACTCACCAGCATAGGCAGATGTTCCAACAACACCTAATCTGTTGTAAGAACCAATACCAGCTCTGTTACCTGTTTGTCCAACAGATAGTCTCAACTTCAACTGACTCACATTTTCCTTGAACCAGTTACCTACGAAATCCTCATAGTGGATATTCCAACCTACAGAACCAGAGAAGAAGTGACCGAAACGGAAATCCTTACCGAATCCTGAGAATCCATCAGTTCTGTAAGTAAATGTTGCCAAATACTTATTCTCATAGTCATAATTGATTTGAGAAAAAGCAGAAATTACACCTTCTTCATATCTTGCAGAAGCACCATCTTGAATATCTGCAGCATTATTCAATGTGTACAAATCTTGGTTAGGGAAACCTCTACCATTAACAAAGAATGTATAAGAATCATAATCCTGGAATTCTTGTCCTACCAATACGTTAACATTGTGCTTCTCAGCGAATGTTGTTGTATAAGTCAATAGGTTCTTGAATTGGTACTGCCATCTTCTAGAGAAGTTAGCTGTACCAATACCTGGATTATCTGGATCACCCACATAACCATCCAATACGGAACCTGGTTCAATGAAGTACTCTCTTTCGTAAGCTCTCAAATTACCGTTCAATTCAGATCTGAATTTCAGTCCCTCTACTTGAAGTACACTGAACTCAGCAGCCAAGCTACCAATTATGTGATGTTCCACTTCTCTTTCTGGATTATTCTCAATCGCTTCAGAGATAGAGAAACCTGCGTGAGTCAAGTTATAAATTGGCTCACCTGTTTCAGGATCAATCTGTACATCCGTTGGGTCAGGGGAATTCAAAAGGAATTCAGACTCATAAGGATTATAATCATACATAGCCCTAAATGGGTTCTGTACATTATTCCTATCACGTAGTTCTCTTGAGTTTGTACGAGCTACAGTCAATGTATTACTCAATGTTAACCACTCAGAAGCTCTATAAGACATGTTCAATCGACCTGTCATCCTGTCGAAATTAGAACCTTTTGCGATACCCTCCTCGTCATAATAACCAACAGAAGCGAAGTACTGAACTTTGTCACTACCCCCACCCATAGATAGGTTATAACTTTGGAATGTACCTGTTCTCAAAAGGATATCCTGCCAATCACCGGAGATTGCAATCAAGGAATCACGAACAGCAGGATCCTCATAAGAAGCAACCTGTGCACCATTACCGATACCATAGTTGTTGAACAACTCTGTTTCGTAAGCAATTTTCTCTTCAGTGTTCATCATACGGAATGGATCTTCAGTCTTTTGCTTGAATCCATACTGTGACTTGAACTGAATTTGTGGTCTAGCATCCTTAGTTGCAGAACCTTTCTTAGTTGTAACAAGTACAACACCATTTGATGCTGTAGAACCATAGATAGTTGCAGCAGCAGCATCTTTCAATACTGAGATACTTTCAATATCGTTAGGGTTGATTGCATTATAAACAGTGGAAGTTACAGGAATACCATCCACAACGAATAATGGCTCATTACTTGAAGAGATGGAGTTTACACCTCTAATTCTGATGAATGTTCCACCACCAGGCTTACCATTCTGTGATGTTACTTGTACACCAGTGGATTTTCCTTGTAGGATGTTACCGATGTTACCAACAGGAATGTTCTCCAAATCCTCAGACTTTACTACTGAGATACCTGTAGAAACTTGGTCGGACTTCACCGCATTATAACCAACAACTACAACTTCTTCCAACAATTGCCCAGGAGCAAGTGTAACACTGATAGAACTTACTCCATCAATGGATACAACCTGGGTGGTAAAACCAGTGTAAGAAATTTTTAGTGCCTTCGCTGTTTCAGGAACTTCAAGAGAAAACGTACCGTCATACTCAGTGACAGTACCTGTTGCCTCTTCTCCGTCTACGACAACGTTCGCACCGATGGCCTCACCCTCGTCCTCTAGAAGAACAGTACCCGTAACTGTTCTCTGGGCTAGGGCAGTACTCAAAGAAAAGAGTACCATAACCAACATTAGTGAAAAATGTTTCATACCGTAATCAAATTTTTGATGAGAAAATTTTATGTTAAGAATATAACAAAAGCCAAATTTATAGAATATTTCCAATTATACGGTATTGTTCACATTGTTTTTATTCATCAGATGTCATACGGTTAGCATTACTGCCAAACTTTATTTCTTGAATGAATAATTTGCAAAACAATACTCTTACCAAGTAATAAATTGGGGAAACATGAATTCCGTGTGGGTAGGTTCAATTCGGATTCTCTCTCTAAACAGGATTAGAATTGCTTTCGCTGCTTAATGGTTAAATAAAAATTAAAAAAGCCAGTTAGGCGACCCTAACTGGCTTAAATTTTTCTTAACGAAAAATTTTCTTATGTCTATAATGGAGTGTAAACACTCACACCATTTTCACCATAAGCATTGGCCGTCCAACTAATGGTTATCACTCCTGTAGCAGGATCTACCTGATTCACACCTCCAGCAGTCATCACCAAGTCCCCCCATGGGTCGGATTGTCCTGACCACATGATTTCTCCACATACCTCACTGAACTCTACAGCATCAAGTGGCCCTGTGTTGTATTCAACACTGTAAGGACCTGAACCATACAAACCTCCTGAGAAATCAGTGCTCACATAGTTACCATTCTCCAAACGGGAAATAGTCAGTTCCATTGTCGTTTCTGCATAATCAGGAAGATAATCATGGTATCCATATGTAGTGAATACGGAATATGTTCCTTCTAGTGCAGACGGACAACTTCCTACAATATCCATTGTAACATTACTCTTTAATGCTCTGCCATCCTGTGTATTACAAACAAATGAAACTTGGAATACATCACCAATCATAATATCTGATGTATTTACACCTGTAGCTGCTGCTGCTTCCGTAGCAGTAACAGTAATATTGGACGGGAACGTGGAATAAGTTCCAATCTGAGAAGATGCTCCACCATTATAGTTGATGTAAGCATCAACAGAATTAACAGGGACACCGATCGTATTCAAATCAAAGCTAACAGAGGTGTTACTCACATCTGTCAGATTGAATATCGTCCCTTCAATATTTGAAATCTCAGGAACGACCCCCTCCACAAAACGGGCCTCTTCTTCTTCACAAGCCATGAAGAACAAAGAGAATACCACAAGGACTAGTCCTGATCTAAATAAATTTTTCATATTCATCTTTTTCAAAAAATAAAAAAATATGGATGGGACACCATAAAAGGTGTCCCTTATATTTTACTGATCCCAGAATACTCTATCATACTGAGTTACACCAGATGGCATATTAGCAGAATTATATCTTCTCTCATCACCAGGATAAGGGAATCTTCTAGCAATCTGTGTCTGACCATCAGCCGGAGATAAAGCAGGAACACCTGTTCTTCTCCAATCACTGAATGCCTCTACCTGAGTATACATAGAAATGTACTTGTGTTCAAGAATCTTTTCCAAAGTAATGGTAGCATCCGTTTCACTTGCCTCATTTGCTTCGAAAGTAGCATCGCTCACACCTACCTTAGCCAAAGCAGCCATTACAGCCTCGTTATGAGCAGTTGCAGCCCTTGGCAAATCATTCGTACGGAATGCAGCCTCAGCTTCGATGAACTTAGTTTCTGCATAAGAAACGAACATTACAGGAGAAGCCTGACCACCGAAGAATGAACCTGGCATAGAAGCACCAATTTCAAACACACCCGCAGCAGAACCTCCAGCAGAAGCATCAGCAGCGAAAGAACTCGCCCTTGGATCTCCTTTTGATGCCATCCAATCCATGAAGAAAGCACCCATTCTGATGTCACCTCTTTCATCGTTGAATGCGAACAAAGGATTGTTCTGACCAGCGATAAAGTCTACTTGTGCATCACCTGCATTAGAAGTGATAGCACCAGAAGCCAAGTGAGTCAAAGCACTGGATGCAGCAGCATTACCATTCAAATCAGTAAGACGAAGTGCATATCTTGCCTTCAAGGAATTAGCAGCAGCTATCCAAGCAGCAAGATCGCCACCTAGCATGATATCATCAGTACTAGGAGAAAAGTTACTTTCGGTAGCTGATAGGTTAGTAATCGCCTCATCCAAAAGTGACTGAACCTCATCATATAGAGCTGCTCCGCCCTGATATGCAGGAGTCAGATTATCTGCTCCCTGCAAGGCCTCACGGTAAGGTACATCATTGAAAAGGTCTACCATTACAGCAACACCCATGGCAGTAACAACCTGTGCTACTCCCTTATAGTGAGGTGCTCCTAATTCATCAGCTTTTACCATAAGGATGTTCAATTCCTTCAATACATCAGAATACATTGTATTCCAAGCAGTGTTGGTATCACTTTCCTTGATGTTATAAACTTCGATTGCAGAATGCTGACGCTCAACACCTGCGTGGTGTTGTGTCCAGCAAGATGTATATCTTCCGAAATCACCACCCATTGTATAGGCAAAGTTAGCCTGGGCAGCAGGAAGAAGAAGATCCATTGAAACATCCGTAGGATTATTTGGATCGATATTAATTTCAGGATCAAGGTAATCACAACTCGTAACAGAGAATACTACGAGAAATAAAGCCGCGATTCCTTTTAAAATATTATTCATAAATAAATCAATTTTCTAATTCAATAATAAATTATCAAAGGGAATCAATTAGAATCCTACTCTCAAAGTAAGAGCATAACTCTTTGTACCCGGCATGTTGAAGTAATCCAAACCTTGAGCATTGGCAGAACCATAAAGATTGGTTTCTGGATCAACACCTGTGTAAGGAGTCCACAAGAATACATTTCTAGCAGATAGGTTCACAGACAATGACTCGAAAGGTGTCTTACCAATCATTGACTTAGGGAATGAATATCCTAGGGAAACACTTCTCAAACGAACCCAGGATGTACTTTCAACGAAATCCTCTGTATTATCACCGAAGAAACCATTAGCATTACCGAATGCCAACCATCCCTCATCAACGAATACAGCAACATCGTTAGCGCCACTTGTAACAGGATTACCTGATTCATCCATTACCATTGCACCAGCATCATCGTAAGTAGCCAATGCCCCCTCGAATACCTTAGATGTATAACGAAGATCAGCAGTTTCTTGGTGAGTACCCCAGAAGTACAATGCACTCTTGGTACCATTCCACATGTAACCACCTTTCTTGAAGTCCCAAAGCATGTTGAACGTAAGTCCTTTATAATCAAATCCTGTACCTAGACCCATTGTAAAGTCAGGAAGATATGACTCGAATGGCTTCTCCTCTTGGTCCAAGATTGGGAATCCATAATCGGATGAAGTCGGATCACTTTCGATAACTACATTCCCAGCTGCATCTCTCAACCAACCGAAACCGAAGATTGTACTATAAGGAAGACCCTTTACAGCATAAGCAGAAGAACCTGTGAATCCACCAAGGAATACGTTATCAACTCCCTCAGCCAATTCCAATACTTCGTTTCTGTTCCTTGTGAAGTTCATCATTACATTCCAGCTGAAATCCTTTGTTCTTACAGGAGTGGCACTCACTACCAACTCGATACCCTTGTTGGATAGGGAAGCTGCATTCCTTACCTGTGAAGTAGAACCTGTAGAACCAGCGATTGGAACTGCAAGGATAATGTCTGAAGACTGGTCATTATAGTAAGAGAAGTCAACACTCAAACGATCCTTGAAGAATCTCAAATCAACACCTGCTTCGAAAGAAGACTTTTTCTCTGGTCTCAACTCTGGGTTACCCAATGCATTTCCAAGACTGAAACCAGCTTGAGAACCGAATGGGAAAGAGAAACCATCTGTCCAACCATCTCCAACAGCAGAAGATGTGAAGTAATCGTCAGTAGCATAGAAGAATGGTGATCCCAATCCAACCACACCATAAGACAAACGAATCTTACCGAATGACAATTGGTTCAAGTTCTCCAATAATTCAGAGAATACGAAACTTGTACTTACAGAACCATAAGGGAACCAGTTGTTACCCTGTGGAAGTGTTGTGGAACCTTCCATACGACCTGTCAAGGACAAGTATAACATTTTCTTGTAATCAAAATCGGCCATGGCGTAGAATGCCAAGTCCCTACTCTGTAGGTTACTTACAGAACGATCGTAAGTACCCGCATTTGAAATATCATAGAAATCAGGAATTACCAATCCTGTACCTTCAACATATACATTATCGTTGCTGAAAGATCTCATGTTATTACCCAATGTGAAAGAAAGACCGAAGTCTTCGCTGATCTTTGGAGTGAATGTAGCCAAAAGGTCAGCATTGAATCTTGATACGAAGAACTGATCTTCGAATACTCTACCTGCAGTTACTGTTCTGGAACCGATAGCAAAGTGTTGCTTACGGAAATCAGAATAGAAATCGATACCTGGACGGTACATCAAAGTCAACCAGCTAGTTGGGCGGTATTCCAAGCTGATGTTACCGATGATACGATTCACATTATCATTCAATGGATTTTGGTTGATTGTCCAATAAGGATTATCATAACCTCCACCACCACGATAGTTACGTTGTGATCCATCAGGAAGGATATAAGCTGCTGAATTATTCACAGCATCAGAACCCAAACCATTTGAATTATCAAAAGATGGTGCTGTACGAGTAAGTCCCAACATTACACCTGAAGTATTCGAACCTTGCTCGATACGAGTACCTCCTGAATTGATGTACTGAAGTCCTACACCCAACTTCACCTTCTCTCCCAACTTAGTGTTGGCATTGATACCGAAGTTCAACTTTTGGAAATCATTCAAAGGAATGATACCCTGTTCATTTTGGTATCCGAAAGAAACACGCAATGAGGAAAACTCATTTCCTGCAGAAACAGCCAATGAACTTCTATTGGATACACCAGTTCTGAAGAAGTCGTACTGGTCGTATGTATCGATAGAACGATCAGATTCATTTGTCTTAGGCACGATTGCACCATTGATATGATACTCATAAGTACCAGCAGTAGTTGGGTCATAAGTCAAGGTATTCACGGCAGGACCGTAGGAATAACCAGAACCAGTCTCAGGTCCCTCATAGTTTTGGAAACGTCCTTGAGCATATTGATTCTGAAGCTCAGGAGTTTGAGAAATCTGATTGAATGTCAAACTGTGAGAGAAATCGATAGAGATTTTCTGCTTGCCGATCTTACCGTTCTTAGTGGTAATGATGATGGCACCGTTACCAGCCTGAGAACCGTACAATGCTGTCGCAGCAGCACCTTTCAATACAGAGATGTTCTCAATCTCATCCTGGTTGATGTCAATGGCTCTGTTGGAAAATGCCACAGAAGCAACTGCACTACCAGATCTCAACTGAGAGTTGTCAACAGGAACACCATCGATTACGATTAATGGTTGGTTGTTACCGTTGATGGAATTTACACCACGAATCGTGAAGTAAGAAGAACCACCAGCAGCACCGGAAGAACCTGTTACCTGTACACCCGCTACCTTGGAGGATAGGGACTGTACCAAGTTGGTCTCACCAGCAGCAACGATGTCGTCACCACCTACTTCCTGTACAGAGTAACCTACAGCTTTCTCCTCCTTGGTGATACCAAGGGCAGTTACCACTACATTGTCCAACAAGATACCTTCCGACATCTTGAAGTCCATTGTATTGGAAGCTCCAACTGTTTGTCTCATATCGGTGTAGCCCGTATAGGTGATAAGGATAACATCTCCTTCGCTAGCGGAGATGGAGTAAGTACCGTCGAACTCGGTAACTGTACCCGCATTTGTACCCTCAACCGTTACGTTAGCACCGATAAGCGGCTCACCTGACGCATCATCAGTAACAGTACCAGTCACAGTCTTCTGTGCCAACACCGTCGTGAATGTCAGTAGAACCATACTTAAAATCAGTGAAAATTGTTTCATACCGTCATATTGGTTTTAGTGAAAAAATGAATTGATAAATATTACAAACATACCTTTCCCTTTGGAATGTGTGTTTGTAGTAGATTCCCAAAAGGGGAAATCAATTTTATTGTGCATGAATTGTTGTTTTTGTTCCAGAGGTCCCAAGGTGATATTTAGATAGGCCGAAAGTTAGATAATTCTATTTAATTTTTTACAATGTGTTAACATATAGTTAATAGATTGATTGCATATCAATACATCTTCAAACGGTAACGCATAAAACATAAACGCAATATGATTGCTATGCGCTGCAGCAGTGTTAAAATAATATTAAGGGGAACATCGCCCGATGAGCCATATTCCCCTTTTCATATCCTGATATTATTCTGCGAGAAAACCTAAATCACAACTGGTTCCAAACAAGAAAGATATTCGGAAATGGTGTACTCCAATCCCATATATAACGCATCGCAAACCAATGCATGCCCAATGGAAACCTCCAGTAAATGAGGAACTTCCTGACAGAAATATGGTAGATTAACCAGATTCAAATCATGGCCTGCATTGATGCCCAATCCAATATTATGAGCAAAATCGGCGCATTCGGCAAATCTTCTAACAGCTTCTTTCCTATCCGTCGAAAATTGATGAGCATATGGTCCGGTGTAGAATTCGATGCGGTCTGCCCCTACTTCCTTGGCTCCCTCTATCCACGATTCATTGGTTTCCATGAATATGGATACTCGAATATCCTGTTCGTGCAAGCGAGCTATCACATCCTTAAGGAAGGCCTTGTGCTTGATGGTATTCCAACCTGCATCCGAAGTCAGTGCACCCGGAGCATCCGGCACCAATGTACATTGATGTGGCGGATTCGACTCTACCAATTCCAAAAATGAGGAAGTCGGATTTCCCTCGATATTGAATTCCGTAGTTACGACTCCCTTCAAAAGCGGGATATCATCATACCTGATATGTCTCTGGTCCGGTCTGGGATGAACGGTGATACCTTGTGCGCCAAAACGTTCACAATCCTGAGCTATCTGTAATAAATCAGGATTATTGCTTCCTCTTGCATTCCTAATCAGGGCGATTTTATTAATATTTACACTTAGGCGAGTCATTGGCACATGATTTTATTATGGTTAGTAAAGACATTACCTTTGTACAAAGGTGTAGGTATTAGATGAAATTAGTAACCCCCTCAAATTATATTTTACATTTCTATGATGGATAATGAATTGAGTGCGATTTTCCCCAAGAGGGTCCAGTTGGTCTTACTGGCCTTGTTGTTCATGTTATGTGTTATCCTAGGGACACTCATAACATTCCTGATAGAATCCGAAAGTGGGTTCTCCATACAATCTGCGGGAGAGATGGAATTACTTAGGAATAGGGGTTCGTTGCGACTCATGTTATTCATCAGCAATGCTACCATGTTTCTCTTTCCGGGAATATTATTCTCTGTTTTCCTTTTCAGAAAAAAGTGGTTGGAATCCGTTCATGGGCATCGGTTCCCTAGCATTCCAGAGATACTTATCAGTATGGTTGTCATAGCGGCGTCCATAGGAATGATTGCATATGCTTTCCAACTCAACAAGATGATTCCTTTACCAGAATGGATGGTCAGCGCCGAAGCGGATAGCCAAGGGCTAATCAATGCGGCGTTAAGGATGGAATCCCCATTGGAACTATTGGTTTGTCTCATAATTGTCGCATTGGTTCCGGCAATTGGTGAAGAATGGATATTCAGGGGGATATTACAAAAGAGGCTATATGACTGGTCTAAGAACGAACATCTACCGGTCTGGATCATGGCTATTATCTTCAGTGCGGTTCATATGCAATTCCAAGGGTTCATTCCTAGGGTATTGTTGGGAGCCATGTTGGGATATATGTTTTTTTGGTCAGGGAGTTTATGGTTGCCGATTATTGCACATTTTTTCAACAATGCATTCCAAGTTGTCATTTATTATCTGAGTATCAGAAGTGGTGAGGAAATAGATGTCACCGCCACTCCTGAGGTTGTCGGATGGCAGGCCCTATTATCAACACTGGTAGTTTTATTCCTTATGTTTGTGTTGAGAAATATGGGTAATAAACCCCAACTTGAAACTTAGTTTACTATCTTGTATCCCATCATGAATGATAAAAACAAAGACCTGTTAATTAGAATCCTTACTGCATTGGTTTTCGTGCCAACTGTACTCGCGGGTCTTTTTGGTGGTCCCATATTCTATTCCATTCTTTTCCTCATCATACTTGTGGCCAGTTCAGTCGAGTATTATAATTTGATATTCGCCAATCAATACGACAGTCATTTTTTCAGGAGGAATTATGGTATTTTCCTGAGTTGTTTCGTCTACTTCACGGTAGCCATCAGTAACTTATATCCGGATTGGATTAATTTCAAGGAGATGGATTTACTAGCGGGATTACTCCCCTTTGCATTCGTTGCATTCATCTATGAATTATTCAAACAACCAGAACATCCTTTCCGAAACATTGCCTTGGTGATTTCCGGCATCATTTACATTGGTGTTCCTATGGTCTTGCTACAATATCTGGCATTCGGAGTAGAGGACGTATTCAATCCTAAGATTGTAATAGGCCTGATCGTGATGAATTGGCTGAATGATTCAGGAGCTTATCTTGTCGGTTCAAGATTAGGAAAGACTCCCCTATTCCCATCCGTTTCCCCGAAGAAAACTTGGGAGGGCACCATGGGTGGTGTCCTGATGTGTATCATAACGGGTTACTTATTCTCTATTTTCTGGGATGTGTTGGATACTTTCGATTGGATCATGCTGGCCATCATTACGGCCATATTCGGTAGTTTAGGTGATTTGGTGGAATCCATGTTAAAACGAAGTGTGGGTGTCAAGGATTCAGGAAAATTCCTACCCGGACATGGCGGAATGCTCGATAGGTTCGATGCTTTCATCTTCCTACTTCCATTTGCGAGTGTCTATGTCTATTTTGTAAAGTAAGCACCGGGCTATACCAAGTGCAGATATTCCCTAGAATTTAGGCGTACTCTGATACATAACGATGAAAACAATCGCCATTTTCGTGTGGATGGATATTTCCTCACTCATCTCATCCAGTATATCCCAATCCCTTGTATCCAAATCGTATGTCGTATACATTTGGAAATGGCCATAATCCTTTTCCTTGATGCTCCATTCTGTGAGTTGCGTACGATACTTACTGACTAGCGTAAAGGTCTGGCTACCATTCGAAATCCTCCATTCCGTAAAATCATTGGACCACTTGGTACGCATAGTAATGATTTCCGTACCGCCCCTGACCTCCCATTGGGATGGGTCGTTTTCCCACTTCTGTTTGATGGAACCTGTTTCCTCATCAATCCGGTAGTCCCATTCTCTCCAATTATCCCTTGTGGACCATCTCAATTCCAATTCTCCCTCGACATCCTCATCATCGGTATAGATGATCCACTCCTTGAATGAATCATCCCATTCTGTACTCAATCCGTATAATTCACTCTGGGCATTCACTACCGAGTACATCATCAGAAAAGACAAAAGGAAAAGACAAACTCTCATATGATTCAAGATTCTTCTATTCTACAAACGATGTTTAGTTTCTCGTTCCTTTACAATGTTCATCCCTTAACTCCTCCAGTTCGGTACCATAGGACTTGGAAAAACCCTTGAGCAATCCCTCCTCTATATCATCACAGGCATTGAGTGTATCATTCTTGGCCAAATAAATCAATGCGCGATTCCTGTAAGCATAGGGATTCATAGGATTCAGGTCTATGGATGTATTGATGGCCTCCATTGCCTCATCCAATTTCCCTAGTTGTAAGAGACTGTAGCTTAGATTACTGTAGCCCAATTCCTCATTAGGGTTGAGTTCAATGGCCTTGGATAGGTAAGTAATGGCTTTTTCATGGTCTCCCATCAACTGGTATTTGAACCCCAAATTAACATAAGCGGGAATATATGTCGAATCCACCGAGATAATCTTATTGAGATATATCAATGTCTCCTCTTTCTTTCCCACCTCATCACAGACCATTGCGAGGTTGTTCAGTACATCCAAACTTTTGGGGTACAGGTTGTATGCATTCAGCAAATCATCATATGCCCCCTCATAATCCATAATCTGAACCTTGGCTCCTCCCCTATTGGAATAGTAGAGGGCCTTATTCTTCTTATTCTTTGCGAATTCTATCGCTTTTGAAAAATCCTTTATTGCCCATTCAAACTGTCTGATGGCCTCGAAGATACTTCCACGAGCATTGTATCCCTCAGGACTCTCAGAAAACGTCTTGATGGTCGTATTAAGAAATCCCATCCCCTCCTCAGGCTTATTGGACATGAATAACACCTCTACCTTATACAAATGGTATTCTATGAGATTCGGATTCAGGGAAATAGCTGTATTGATTTCATCCAAGGCCTCGTCCGTTTTCTCGATTCCGAGTTGCTCGATACTCGTCTTGAAATGAACCTCCGCCTTTTTGGCTTGCTTCTTACTCACCTTTTGTGCATCCACACAAAAAGGAATCATCAATAATAATAGCAGTACTAATTTTCTCATTCCTAAGGGTTATCAATTACAAGTAATAAAAAGAGAATCAGATTTTATGACACGAATCAGTTCCTGGGCTATTGCATCATCCGTATGTTGACTGATCTGATATCTGCCAATATTCCCCTTTCCGTACAGGAATCCGAATTCAGGGGAAACGATGGATGTATTACAGCTGTGCATATGGTCATCTATCTCCAATAATTTGAATACCGTGTAGGGTTCATCCTTTATGTAGTATTCCCTACTTTCAACCTTTTGCATCAATGTGTCCTGAATATAATACTCAGCTGTATCTGCCTCTGGTGAGAATGCAGTGAAGTGCTTGATACAAATCTTATTCTCGGTATCAATTTCCGTAAGCTCATACCTCGTGAGCTGGTCATCACCAAACTTATTGATGAACTTGCTGGCAAGTCTGAACTTGGCATCATTATCGACCTTGCTGATATGCTCCTGGAACTGTTCCATTTCCACTGTATCCACATAATCGAATGCCAGGGTTATATCCTTGAATTCCAGGTTTGAAATCTCCTTGGCCTTGGCATTCTTGGGGTCTGCCTGATTACAGGAGGCAAATAATAATATTAGGATAAATGGTAATAATCTTATCATCAAATCGGTCAAATTTCCATAAAGCTACGCAATACCATCGTAAGATACCGTTAAGAAACGTATAAGGACAACATGTGCAAAACAAAAGCCCCATCCAGTAACCTGAATGGGGCTTTATGTATCCTACATTAACATTTAGTCTTCTTATCTAGTCCTCATCCTCAAGATTGAAATCATTCAGGAATCCGGTATGGAAGTTACCATCCTTGAAATTCTGGTCCTTCATTAATCTTTGGTGGAACGGAACCGTAGTCTTGATGCCCTCTACGATGAACTCGTCCAAGGCCCTTTGCATCTTCTTGATACATTCTTCACGCGTCTGTGCCTTACAGATTAATTTTGCAATCATGGAATCGTAATAAGGAGGGACGGTGTATCCTGCATAAACATGGGTATCCACTCTTACACCGTGTCCTTTTGCACTATGGAATGACGATATTTTCCCCGGAGACGGTCTGAAACCATTGAATGGGTCCTCTGCGTTGATTCTACATTCGATGGAATGCATTGTAGGGATATAATTATCACCCACCAAAGGCTCTCCGGCAGCCACTTTAATTTGCTCCTTAATCAGGTCATGGTCGATTACTTCCTCCGTAACTGGGTGCTCCACCTGGATACGGGTATTCATTTCCATAAAATAGAATTCACGGTGCTTATCCACCAAGAATTCGACTGTTCCTACCCCTTCGTAATTGATGGCCTCACCAGCCTTAATGGCTGCATTCCCCATTCGTTCCCTCAATTCATCCGTCATGAATGGAGAAGGTGCTTCCTCCACTAACTTCTGATGTCTTCTCTGTATGGAACAATCCCTTTCGGAAAGGTGTACGACCTTTCCGTATTGGTCACCGATGATTTGGAATTCGATGTGGCGTGGTTCCTCGATGAATTTTTCCACATACATTCCATCATTACCAAAGGCGGCCTTTGCTTCCTGACGGGCCATATTCCATTGGCTTTCGAATTCATCTTCCTGCCATACAATCCTCATTCCCTTACCTCCACCTCCGGCAGTTGCCTTAAGGATGATGGGATATCCTACTTTCTTGGCTACCTTGAGTCCTTCTTTGAGATTTTTCAATAAGCCGTCGGAACCCGGTACGACAGGGACTCCCGCCTTAATCATCGTATCCTTTGCGGTAACCTTATCACCCATTTTCCGAATCATTTCGGGGGTTGGGCCTATGAATTTGATACCATATTCCGTGCAGACCTCTGCGAAATCCGCATTCTCTGCAAGGAAACCATATCCTGGATGGATGGCATCAGCATTCGTAATTTCCACTGCTGCCATGATTTTTGGAATACTCAGGTAGGACTCTGCGGAAGAAGCGGGACCGATACAGACGGCCTCATCCGCAAACCTAACATGTAGGCTTTCCTTGTCGGCAGTTGAGTAAACTGCCACAGTCCTGATACCCATCTCTTTGCATGTACGAATGATTCGCAATGCAATCTCACCTCTATTCGCGATCAGAATTTTGCTGAACATAGGATGGTTTTAATTGAATCTTAGAATATACCCATACACCGGTATAGGTGTTGGGCGTGATTGAAATCAATGTCGTAGTTATGTGATTAGCCCTTGGGGTCCACAAGGAATAGGACTTGGTCATATTCCACAGGAGAGGCATCTTCTGTCATTACCTTGACAATCTTACCCGATACTTCGGATTCAATCTCATTGAAAAGCTTCATTGCTTCTACGATACACACCACATCACCCTTGGATACCGTATCCCCTACCTTGGCATATACTGGTTTATCAGGAGATGGGGAACGATAGAATGTACCGACTATGGGTGACTTCACTTCCAGATAATTGGCTGTATCATCCGTTTCCTCTGACTTTACAGGTGCGTCCTTGGCACTAGTCTTAGGAGCTTGTGGAACCGGAGCTGCAGCTTGTGGCTGTACGGGTACAGGAGCAGGCACATGAGACACAGGAACAACCTGTGGCTGTGGTACGGGAACCACCTGTGGCTCCATTGCTTTCATCTTACCCTTGATATAATTCTTGGTTCTGACGGTCAATTTGAAATCACCATCCTGCATGATGAATTCAGAAAGATTCGATTTATTAATGAGCTTTACCAGCTCTTGTATGTCCTTAAATTCCATACAATTCGGGTTTGGTTGGTTTCTAATAAATTATTTGGCTCTTTCGACGTAACTGCTGTTACGGGTATCAATCTTGATCTTATCACCTTGGTTAATAAAGAGAGGCACCCTGATTTCCGCACCTGTCTCGACGGTAGCAGGCTTCAGGGAATTCGTAGCAGTATCCCCTTTGACACCCGGTTCGGTATAAGTGATTTCAAGAATGATGTATTGAGGCAAATCCACAGTCAGTGGTGTTTCTTTTTCAGCATGGAAAAGGATATCTACATCCATTCCTTCTTTCATTAGTTTGGGATTATCCAATAACTTCTCCTCAATGGACACCTGCTCGTAGGAATCATTATCCATGAAATGGAATCCCATATCGTCGTTATATAGATATTGGTGCTTTCTTCTCTCTACCCTAACATCCTTGAGCTTGTGACCGGCAGGCCATGTATTATCCAATACCTTGCCTGTGGTTAAGCTCTTGATTTTGGTTCTGACAAAAGCATTTCCCTTACCTGGCTTCACATGTAGGAATTCAATTACAGTGAAGATATCATTATTATACTCTATGCAGAGTCCGTTTCTAATATCTGATGTACCAATCATTTCTAATCAATTCTATTAACTGTACAATTGTGTTGGCTAAATGTTTAAGTCCTGCAAAGGTAATAATTTATTCCCCATAAGCCCACTTTATCAATACGGCTCCCCAAGTAAAACCTCCACCGAAAGCAGTTAGGACAATATTATCGCCTTTCTTGAATCGATCTTCCCATTCCCACATGCACAATGGAATCGTACCGGCGGTAGTATTACCATACTTATGGATATTGACAGTGACCTTTTCCCTTGGGAAGTCCATACCATCCGCTACTGAGTTAATAATACGCTTATTGGCCTGATGAGGAATCAACCATTGGATATCGTCTTTCGACAGATTGTTACGCTCCAACAATTCCTTTATGGCTCCAATCATTCCCCTCACGGCGGATTTAAACACCGGTCTTCCGTCCTGAAAGACAAAATGGGACCTGTTTTCAACCGTTTCGGCCGAAGCCGGTTTCAAGGAACCACCTGCCTCAATCCTAAGGAATTGTCTACCTGAGCCATCTCCTTTGAGTACGGAATCACGGACTCCTACTGCTTCTTCGGTAGGTTCCAGCATGACTGCGCCACATCCGTCCCCGAAGATAATACATGTCGCCCTATCCGTATAATCTATGATGGATGACATTTTATCGGCTCCTACCACTATTACTTTCTTGTGCATCCCGGTCTGGATGAACTGAGCGCCTACCGTAAGGGCGTATATGAATCCCGAACAGGCTGCTTTCAAATCAAAGCCATAGGCATTCTTGAGTCCCAATTTGTCACAAAGGGTATTTGCGGTATCAGGCATTACCATATCCGGAGTCACTGTAGCAAAGACAACCAATTCGACTTCGTCCTTTCTTGTACCTGTCTTTTTCAGGAGGGCTTCCACTGCGTGGACTGCCATATCCGAAGTTGCCTTGTTTTCGCCTTTGAGAATTCTTCTTTCAACGATTCCTGTACGGCTTCTAATCCATTCATCATTGGTTTCCACCATACCTTCAAGGTCCTTATTCGTAAGAACATCCTCAGGTACCCATCCTTGTACGCCTGTAATAGCGGCATTCAATAAAGTCATTACATCCCAACATTTAGAGTGTGCAAAGATATAACGGTAAATCTGAAAACCTAGAAAGTAAGCAAAATAAGCTATGACCTAAATCGGCAGTCCCATGGAGATTAGCAAAGCATGAATGGCATCAGGCATACGGCTTTGTATTCAGAGAAGCCACTTTGTCCCAATTCCAACTTACCCTGATGCATTTCGACGATTCGTTGGACAATGGCCCAACGCAGCAATACATCAATGGCATCCGGGTCTAGTAATTCACCATCCAAAGCCGTTACCCTTATCCCTACGACGCACTTATCCTGCGTCATATCATGAAGATAAAGATTGATTTTAAGGGAGCATTCCCTGTAATATTTACTCACATTAATGGCCAATCCAACCACTACCCGTTTGAAATCAAGTGGATTTCCGAATAATCTATTGGGTAGTTCTTCTGTCAGGCCTGCTTCCACAATACTTACATGTTCGGCTGAAATATAAGGTATGGCATCATACAATAAATTTTCCAAGGAAAATTCCCGTTCCTGTCCAGATTGGTTAACGGATAGGTTGATTTCCTTTTCAGGGAATTCATCCATTACTGTCTGCAAGTGGGATGAGATACTATCGAGTGAATCAAGGTATTTGTTCTTTTCCTTCGACTTGGGTAAATCCTTGATGGCATCAAAGGCCATATCCAAGGCATTCATGGGATTAATGAATCCCTTATCGAAGGAAGTCTTGACATACTTTTGTTTTTGGGATTCCCTTTTCCTGTTGAATATTTCTTCCTTGGTTCTTAACTTCTTATTCTCCAAGGCGAAGATTTGGCGTTGGATTTCCAGGTCGTTCCTTTTCTGCTGGTACAATCTGAAATCCCTATACAGGGTAGTGTAATCGAACAATTCCCAAAGGATATGTTCCTTTTTTTCCACATCAATCTTTGAGAAAGAAAAATCATAGTACCCTTGAAGGAATGCCGATGGCTTTTCCACCTTGGAGTATAATAATTCAGGCTGGTTAGGATTGAGGGTTGAAAGCGTAGGAAAAACACTCTCTATGAATGGGAACCACTCATAGACCGGTATATCCATAAACGGGGTTGCATCGAATATGGAGTTACAACTTTCCACTACATTACCCTCTAGGTCAAGAAGGATAATTTGGCAGAAGTTGGCTAGTTTTTGCTGTCTTACTTGTTCTAAGTTATTGTTCATTTCATCAAGCCCTTTCCAGTAATAGCCTACCTAATTGGCTGAATAATTCCTCTACATTCTCTCCTGTCTTGGCACTGGTCGTGATGTTACATTCCATCGGCAGCTCTGCCAGGACATGATTCATTTCTTCTTGGGTTAATAAATCTTTCTTATTACCTACTATCTTGATTACGCTATCGGGTAACAGTTCCGTCAGGTAATCCAAATCTTTCTTGATTTCCTTGAATGTCAATGGCCTTGACATATCGAATACATAAATGATTCCGGCAGCACCTAGGAAATAAGAAATCGGCACCTTATCCTGGGATACCTCTCCTGCTATATCCCATAATAGGACTGACAATTCTTCATCATCAACACCAATGACTTTCTTATTTACTTTTACTCCTATGGTCGTTAGGTATTTATCACTGAATCTGTCATAGACGAACCTATTGAACAGGGATGTTTTCCCTACGCCAAAGTTCCCTGTCAGAATTACCTTTTTACTTATCATTTAACGGGTCTTCTCGTTTTTGTTAAAAATATTTGGATAGTTGCATTGATAGGGTTTCGTAATCGCTGGGGGATACGTCATTAGCCAATGTATTAGGCATTTCCTTTTCTGCAAAATCAAGCAGTTTAGCCGATAGGGCGTCCTTTTCCGCAGATGATATTGAACCGTCAAGGATAACTGAAATATAATAGAGATGGAAACTCTGTATGAATATCTTATATGTGCCATAATCAATGAGTTCCAACTCTTGGCGCTCCTTACTGAAAGCATCCTCCACAAAGGATTTGATAGCCGTTAGCATACCTGCAATAACATCCCTGTCAATGGTTTCATTCCTTGAGAAATGCCCCATTAACAAACCAGAATCCCTTTGGATAATGAATACCTCCTCTATTGATGTATGGTCTAGGTCCCGAAGTAGGATTTCACTTTCATCCACTCCCATCACCATAGCCTTGATCCTATTGTACCAGCCTTTGAACGAGAATAATTGTCCGAGTCTGTCATCCAGACCTTCCTTGAGGGAAAGGAATTGGTGATTGACATATTTCCTTACCATCTTACCCATTACGGGATAAACAACATCCAATAATTCATCCTGCGAAGCCTTGATTTTACGCTCTACGATACGTTCCACCTGTTTTTGGTATTCTCTGGGGAACTTGCGCTTCATGCTTTCGACATGAATCTCTATGATAGGATTGATGCGCTCAGCCAGTTTTTCATTATCATCGAAATGGGCTTTGATATCAGCAATATCCTCCCTGTCTTCCTTCAGGAGTATTTCCCTGATCATAGAAAGCATCAAATCCTCGTTCTTATTTGGTTCGTTGCCCAAATTCTGTGGTGATTTTTCGGTCGTCATGCCCTTATCCCATTACCGGGATTACTTGCCGTTCAACAATTTCTGTCCTACTTCCTGCAACATCTGTCCCAACAATTCCTTATCGGTCTTACTGGATTGAGAAAGCTTGTTTTCCAAGCCGGAAACATTTTGCTTAAGCAAATCCTCTAGCTTATCGAACCTTTCGGACATGTTCTTTTCCAGTTCGTTCATCTTGTTCTGCATATCCTTTTCGAGCGCCTGAAGTTTTTCGTCCATTAGGTTTTGTAACGAATCGGTCCTTTCATCAGCTCTATCAAACTTGGCTTGGAATTCATTGATCTGCTGTCCCATCAGGATATCCCTAATTGTGCTGATCTCTCCTAATCCTAGTGTTTTTTCCTCTTTTGCCATCAAAGTGATTGATTTTTAATGTACATTACTTGCATCAAAGATACAATAACTAATCATTATGATTGTGGTTCATTGGTTATCTACATTGGGCCAAATGGATCTTTTCCCTGATATGATTGTTGGGGAATACATCAAAAAATGCACCATATCCCCTAATGTCCCAACAAAGGACAGAATACATGTTATATTGGAAAAAATTGTCATTGTCTTCTCACGGAAGCTTATTTAGCCTACGATAAGAATTGCAGATGAACCTTGCTATTTTCACTAACGTTTCAAAACCACGTATTGCTTATACGATGGATTTCGTATTCCGTTTCGTTTTAGGAATAAATATTACGATAATCAAACATGAGTCTAGTTTTTGTGCATTTGTTGGTAAAAAAATCAATTATTCCGGACATTCTGTTCGATGCCACTGCCTCAATATAATTCCTTCAGGCTTACTAAACGAAGATAACATCCACAAAATCGATGCTAAGGTCAAAAAAAGTAAGAATTTACATCATATACAATTATTTGAATCAGAGGAATTTGACCCATTTTCCACCATCTTTTACTTGATTTCAAGATATGAGGAGTACCTACCCCATGACAAAGACCAACATGGCCGATTCCCTGCTTCGGAATCCCTTATGTACCGGGCTGGCATCTTGCACATACCCATAGTAGACCAGTCAATAGAATGGATTAGGAAATCGTTGAATGAATTTTTTCCTAGCGAACCAGAAATTCCTGCTCCTGGGTATAGATTCAGCCCCACATACGACATTGATCATGCAAGGGCATTCCTCTGGAAAGGCTGGAAACGAAGCATTGGTGCAGCCGCCAAGGATATCGTATTTGGCAAGGGCAAACAGTTAAGGCAGCGAATCAAGGTTTGGTTGGGACAAATGGATGACCCTTATGACAAATTCGACGATTGGGATGAGTGGCATCAATCATTATCCCTAAACCCCGTTTATTTCTGGTTGATTGGAGATTATGGCCCTCATGATAAAAATCCTGATTTCAGACACCAGGGTTTTCGCGGAATAATACATCAAGTATCCCAATCTTTTCCAGTCGGAATCCATCCCTCTTATGCCTCTTTCCTAAAAAAGGAAAAGGTCCGTGAAGAAATCCAGAGACTGGAATCCATAATAGGTTGTCGGGTAGAGAAGAACAGGTTCCATTTCCTCAGATTCCAACTTCCATTATCCTATAACATATTATTGGAATTAGGCATAAAGGAAGATTACAGTATGGCATTTCCGGATACCATTGGATTCAGGGCGGGAACATCCCATTCCTTTCCCTGGTACGACCTCAAGGAGGAAAAAGCGACACAACTGATTGTCCACCCATTCCAAGTCATGGATGTTACCTTGAAGAATTATCTAAAATGGGATAGGGCCCAATCCAAGGAAGCGTGTACCAAGTTGGTTGATTCCATCAGAGAAAATGGTGGAACATTCACCTGTTTATGGCACAATAGCTCCTTTGACAACGAATGGGAACATTGGGACGGTTTCTATGAATGGCTCATAGCTTACGCTCAGGATGGATCAGTTTCTAAATCCTGAAATATCTTCTTGATTCTAAGGATGAGTTCGTTGGGACGGAAAGGTTTGGTAATGAAATCCGTGGCTCCTAGTCTGAAAGCTTCCAAGACCACCTCATCCTGCTCGAGAGCGGAAATGATAATTACGGGAACCTTGCTTTTCAGTTCTTCACGAATATGCTGGATGAGTTCAAGCCCTGTAACGTAAGGCATCATAACATCGGCAACAATGAGTTCGGGGTCTTCTTCACCAATCATTCGCATTGCTTCCTTGCCATCAACAGCCTTGACGACAGAGAAGCCCTGTTTCCTTAATCGGAATTCCAGAGCTGTCAACATAATTTCTTCATCCTCACAGATGAGTATTTTCATATCTAATGCCTTATAGTGATTCGCCCACTTACTTAACAATGGGCATACATGCTCCTACACTAGCATTACTATTATCTAGGCAGGTGATTCAACACACAAAGATATAAAGAAATCACAGTTTGTCGAATTCTGAGTGAAGTTCTGGCATCACTTCATCACAAAAGCCTAGCATTAAGGCAGTTAGATCAGACAACTTGGCTGCATCCTCCTCGTCTTTTGCAATTCTTTCTATCCGCTTATTGGTTGTATCCATATCGGTATAACCAACAAAAGCCAATGTTGATTTCAATTTATGGCTGACTGCACTCAGGCCTTCCATATCACCAGATTCAGCAAGACTGGCAAGTTTACCTACTTCCTCCGGCAACTCATCAAATAGCATCTGGAGCATGACTTTCTTCATGTCGATATCACCATCTGCCATCAGATCCATATATTCTAGGTTAATATATTTGTAGGTACTATCGGTCATTTTCTTTGTTCATTTTTATTCAAATAATAAGCTAGCTTCTCAAAAAGCTGTTTCGGTCTAAACGGTTTCAGGACGTAGTCGTTCATCTTGTACTTCCTGAATTTGTCATCCTTGGCAATTTGAGCATCCGCGGTCATTGCCAGAATGGTAATCTTTGCTTTTGTTTCATCTAAACTTTCCCGTATGAACTCCGTAGCTTCATACCCATCCATGACAGGCATCTGGAGATCCATTAAGATAATATCAAAATCATTCTCTTTCAAGAGTTCCACAGCTTCGGAACCATTGTGTGCGATGGTTACCTTGATATTACTGTATTCCTTTTCAATCGTTTTCTTGGCTACGATTTGGTTGAATTTATTGTCTTCGGCCAATAACAAGCTGATTTCCCTATCCGGGTCAATCCTTACAGGGATATCATCCTCGTGTCCGGGCAAGGCATCCACGGCTTTGGTGAATGGCAAATCAAAATAGAATACGGAACCCTCACCTACCTTACTTGTCACACCCATGCCACCATTCTGCATCGTAACGATGTTGTGTGCGATGGATAATCCCAATCCGGTCCCCTCGAAGTTCTGTTCCTTGTATTCAATCCTATTGAATGGTTCGAATATATCGCTGATTTTGTTTTCGGGTATACCGATACCCGTATCTGCCACTGAGAATTTCAACCAGACCTTATCCTCATTGCTACTGATGTTTTCCACCGTAACCCTCACCTTACCTCTTTCTGTAAACTTGAATGCGTTACCAACCAAGTTAATCAAAACCTGATGTAGTCTGTTCGGGTCCCCATCCACATACTTGGGTACATCCTCCCTGATATCCAATTCGAACTGGATCGTATTCTCTTTTAGTTTATACTGGACGATATTGAACAGGTTGGAAAGTAGGGAAGCGAGGTCGAATGGTCTATTCTCGAATTTGAGCTTACCATTCTGTAAGGTTGATATTTCCAGGATATCATTAATGATTCCCAATAAGTGTTCGGAATTCTGTTGTATCCCTTTGACTAGGCCTGACTGTTCCTCATCCAACTCCGTCTTGAGTACCAAATTACTCATGCCCAGAATGGCATTCATCGGCGTTCTCATTTCGTGGCTCACACGAGTAAGGAGCTGTTCCTTGACCTTGGCGGATTCCACAGCCAAATCACGATCTCTCTGTAATTGTTCACGGATTTTCCTATTGGTAATATCCTGGATGATTCCATTCACGGAAATGATATCGCCTTTTGAGTTCTTAGTCAGATTCGTTTGAATGAAGACACTGATTTCCTCGCCATTACTCTGCTTAATGATATAATCGGACCTATGGATGCCCGACTTCATGGTCGTAGAAATAATTTTCTTGAGGAAATGTATGTGTGAATCAGGATTTTCTATGTCCCTGATATTGAATTCAGATGAACGGGGCTGATATCCCAATATTCTGTAAATCTCATCAGAAGCGGTGAATTCCTTGGACCCCAGATTGAATTCCCAATGTCCAACCTTGGCAATTTTCTGGGCCTCCTCCAATCGCTTAAGGAAACGGTTCCTTTCGATGGAGTACCTCAGTGCCTTGGCCAACCAATCGGAATCGAAGCCTCCCTTGACCAGATAATCCTGTGCTCCGGCCCTTACGGCATCAATCCCCAGTTTCTTATCCTTAAGACCCGTGAGTACAATCACATTCGCATCCGGAAAATGAGACATGAATTTCTCCAGTGTTTCAAAGCCCCTACTATCAGGTAAGGACAAATCCAACAGTATGGCATCAAAAGGAGCCTCTTTCAAGGCTGCTATCCCATCTGCCAGACTGGTTTTATTCACAATCTCGCAATCAATTGTTTCCGATTCTTCCAAAAGCAACTCTACCAATCTTGCATCTCCAATATTATCCTCTATCAAAAGGACTCTACTGAAGAAATCATAACCGGTGGGCTTGTCATTTTGATTATACAACGAAGTATTCTGTAAGTTTACCTGCACGGGTCTAAGAATTTAGTTCCTCACCACATCCGAAATAGATGCCATTGTTAATTACGAGGTAAGAATACAAAAGTTGCACCAAGTTCGCTTAAAACGAAAAGACACAAATGTTCTTTAACAGGTTTGAACACTTCCCTGAACTCATCGATCCTGTCTGTTTGTATGAGATTTTTGGTTACGAATTCTTCTAAGGTAGATACATTAACGGACCATGCTACTCCATGTTCCTCGTGGTTGATAATAGGTATACCAATGCTAACTTGCTGTTTATGAACAACAAAAACAGGATAATTCGAAACTCCCTCATCCACGACTGTATCTGCCGCCTTTCCTAATGGTAGCTTAAGCGGACGAAGTTCTGTTTGCATTTGGGCCAGCAATTCTGCTGATGATTCTTTCATCGATTCTATTTTTTTGATGAATGGATTCGGAACGATTATAGTGGTCATATGTCTGTGTAAATGAACGAATACCATAGTCATTTATAGTTCCAATAGAAAACGCCAAAACAAATGATATCCTACAATCCAAACACTAACCTTACGTCCATACTCCGCAAGTCCGAATCATTTCAATGCCAAAAGGGCTACACTTTCAATATGATGTGTGTGGGGAAACATATCAACAGGTTGAAGTTTCAACACTTCATACTTTTCTCCCAAAAGGTTCAAGTCACGGGCTTGGGTAGCAGGATTACAGCTGACATAAACCATTTTGGGTGCCTCCAACTGCAACAACATATCCACTACCTTGGGATGCATTCCAGCCCTTGGCGGATCTGTAATCAACAAATCCGGCAGACCATGCTTTTGTGCGAATTCATCCGTAAGGATATCCTTAACATCACCCGCATAAAAAACAGTATTCTCTATCCCGTTGATTTCCGCATTCACCTTAGCATCTTCTATTGCAGGTACGACTTCCTCTATACCTACCACCTGCTTGCAGTATTGTGCTACATAGCATGCTATACTTCCTGTTCCTGTATACAAATCATATACATTCTCATTCCCTTTGAAATCAGCGAACTCAACTACCTTATCATACAACTTGACAGCCTGGGCAGTATTGGTTTGGAAGAATGACTTGGGACTGATTCTGAACTTCACTCCCCTTAGTTCTTCCTCTATATAGGCATTACCCTTATAATTGATAATATCAATATCGTACAAGGTGTCATTCCTCTTGGGATTAATGGCATAATTCAGCGAGGTAATCTGAGGAAATGATTCCTGCAAGGCATCCAATAATTCATGGATGACTTCAATATCATTACGGAAGATACTGAGCACTACCATCACCTCACCCAAGGTGGTCGTTCTGATGATGACATTCCTTAGGAACCCCTTGTTGCCCTTGATGTCGAAGAATTCCAATTTCATTTCCTTGGACTTATCCCTAAGGAAATCACGGATACCATTGGAAGGGTCCGGTTGCAAATGGCAATGGTTAATGTCTATGATCTTATCAAAGGTCCGGGGTTTATGAAAGCCCAATACATCCTTTTCATTGGAGACATCCGTATTGATCTCATCAGCTTCCAACCAACGCTTATTGGAAAATGAAAACTCCAATTTATTACGATAATAATCCGTTTTATCCGCACCTACGATAGGTAGGAATTCCTTGATTCCAACTTTCCCAATCCTTTTCATCGCATTCTCAACAATGCTGGTTTTATGCTGTAATTGAGCCTGATATGAAATATGCTGCCACTTGCATCCTCCACACGTTCCGAAATGATGACAGATAGGTTCTACCCTATCCTCAGAAAACGACTTGATTTCCTGGACAATTCCCTCCATTACGCCTTTCCTTTTCCTTAGAACGAGTACATCCACCACATCTCCCGGAGCGACTCCCTCCATAAAAACGATATCTCCGGCCTCATTCTTCCCTACACATCTTCCCTTGTCTGCCGGTCCTACAATCGTCAGATTCTCAATTAATTTTGGCTTTCTTCTTCTACCCATTTCATTTTTTCATTTCGGAGTGCAAAAATAAGGCTTTTCCGTGTATAGTCGCCAGTATTTGTGTGTTAGTACGATTCAGTTATTCCAATAAGTCAGGGATTGGTGTGAAATCATGTCCTACTCCACAATGAATTCATTGCCATAGGACAAAAAATAAAACAGTTTCATTCCCTACCTTGTTCTCTTATTGGTATTTGATTCAGCGTAAACTATTTCATAAGAATGGAATTAAATTTCAAGCAATTTGGCCAAGGGGACCCCATCATCATCCTACATGGTTTATTTGGCATGTTGGATAATTGGCAGACTATAGCCAAGCAATTAGCCGAGCATCATACCGTCTTTATCGTAGACCAAAGGAATCATGGAAAATCGCCCCACCATCCCGATTTTGACTATGCTATCATGGCGGATGACCTCAGGTGTTTCATGGAGGAAAACTGGATATACAATGCTCATCTTATCGGGCATTCCATGGGAGGGAAAGCTGTGATGCAATTTGCTCTTGAATATCCAGAAATGGTCAATAAATTAATTGTTGTGGACATTGCTCCCAAAGCATATGTGGGTGGGCACCAGACCATCTTCGAGGCGCTTTTTGCACTGGATCTGGAACAGGTCCAAAACAGGAAGGAAGCAGAAGCAAAATTGATGGAATACATTCCTGAATTCGGCGTACGCCAATTCCTGCTGAAGAATTTATCCAGAAAAAAGGAAGGAGGATATGCTTGGAAAATGAATCTTGAAGCTATCCATGACCATTACCAAGATATATTGAGTAAAATAGATGGGGATAGTGTTGAAACGGATACCCTTTTCATCAGGGGAAGCAAATCCAAGTACATCAAGGATGAGGACCAGGAGGACATCCGACAATTATTCCCCAATCATAGCCTGAAAACCATTGAAGATGCAGGTCATTGGGTCCATGCGGAACAACCACAGCAACTACTTGCCATGGTACGCCATTTCCTAGAATAGGCTTAGGCCTGAGACTCATCGAACCCTGTATCATGATACAATAATGATGGTGCAAACTGTAACATTCTTTTCATGTTACCTTTATATAAATGTAGCCCAGAAACAGTTCGGGTATATTTCTTCATCTTCAATCACACACATTGAATAAACGTCACTGGATTTATGTCGGACCGTACAAGCGCCACAATAAGGTTGGCCTTATGCATGGTCCCGACAGTGGAAATCTGATGATTTATTACAATGATAAAATCATGGTGATTGACTTCAAGGTCTTCAAAACCCAATCGTACAAATTCTTCATTGATGAGGAATTGTGTGAAATTATCGTAAAGAAGCACAAGAAAAAACGCACCTATCATTACGAATTCAAGTTTGATACAAAAACACAGACGGCCTATAATATCCGTAGGAAAAAGGTCATTAAGAAAAGTAACATCAAGGGAATCATTACCATGATTGTGGTTCCCTTATTATTGGCGGCAGCCGTTTTTGCATACATCAAGTTAAGGGAGGGCTATCTGGACAAACAACTCAAGCAACACCCCAAGGATGCTTGGGCCAAGGTCAGGGTCATTAAAAAAGGATTTTCTGACTTTTACGAGACATTCTACCATTTTGAGAAAGAGGATGGTGAGATCATCTCCAGTAAATTGCGTTCTATGACTGCGCCTCCCACCACTCCGCATGGACTTCCTTTGAAGAATGGTGATATGTTCAAGGTCAAATATGCTGATGGTTATGAATTCTATAATAACATCAACTACAACCAACCCGATGACAGGACGGCTATCGAAATGATAAAGCGGGTTGCTGTAACACACCTGCAGCATAACCAAGGGCGGATACACCAGGAATTACTCTGTGAGGTTCAAGCCGCATACGATATTGATGGAATGAAAGGATTGGCCAATATATATCATCAAAAAACAGAAGCAGGCGATAATAATCGTCACAATAAGGACGCCTATCTCAGAATGACAAGGGATACGCCATTCCAGAATGCATTTGAGAAATGTTATGATGAAAAAGTGTGGGAATAATAAAAAAAGCAATTATTCATGTCACAAATTCAATGTATCCCATATTTAATTCATGCTCATTAACAGTTAATTTCATATTAAAATAATGAATTATCCGATAGGCGTTGAATCTTTTGGTACGATTTTACGTTTTATTAAAAACAACTATTAATATTTTCCGAAAACCTATTTTTGGCAAAATAAATGCAGGACAAAAACAAAAACGAACAAAAATCATTCTTTGAGGACGTATTTGCTGTAGCCCGTCAAATACCTTATGGTAGGGTCAGTTCATACGGAGCCATCGCCAACTACTTGGAAACAGTGACAGCCAGGATGGTAGGATGGGCAATGAATAAGAGTTTTACTGCCGATCCCCCAGTCCCAGCTCATAGAGTGGTCAACCGAAAAGGCGAACTTTCCGGAAGACATCATTTCTCCACACCTTCCATGATGCAGGAACTCTTGGAAAACGAGGGTATCATCATCGAACAAGATAAGGTCAAGGATTTCAAAAAACTATACTGGAATCCATCTGACGAACTAGCTGACTAACTGATTAACTAATTCTTGGGACTATTATGAAATGGGTATCTCCTGCGTGGAGCATACCTGAATCTTAACCTACAAAATTAAATGGCTATGAAGAAGTTACATTGGATCATGTTAGGACTTGGTATCTTATCTTTCGTATTCCTTACGTTTGGTACGAGTACGGACACACCAGATATCATCTATTGGACTGATGACGCCCCCCTGACTTGGGATGACTTCCAAGGAAATGCCAAATACGATTATCGCAACAGGGACATATCGGCCCTTACATCATCAGGCATCCTGCATTACAGGGGCTGTAAGGATGGAAAAATCATCTACAAGGTGAGGGCTTATTTCGAGAAGAAAGAATCCTGGTTCAAGGAGGATGCACATACGGATTATCATCTGGCTCATGAGCAATTGCATTTTGATGTTACGGAGCTTTTTGCTCGGAAGTTGAGGAAACAGCTCGACGAACAGAATTTCCGATGTGGCGAGGAAGAATCATTCGAAAACTATATTGAACAGTACTTAAGAAACTGGGAAGTGACACAACAGGCCTATGACTTCGACACCTATCACAGCGTGGATAAAGACAAGCAAAAGGAGTGGCATCATAGGATTGCCTTTGAACTTTCATTACTTGAGGATTATAAGTCTGAGTAAACGACCCAGTACCCATACAAATGAAAAAAGGCTGATTCCTACCCAGAATCAGCCTTTTCCTTTTCGATATGGAATCATTAAGCTACGAAACCCAACGGTTCCGTCCGGAAACCCCCGAATTTCTAATTACCCCCAAACATATCACCCAACTTCTTTCCTCCGAAATTGAATATGCTCTTTCTTACCTTACCCGACAATGCCATGATGACTCCGTAGGTTTTGAATTTCCTCCTAAAACGGGGAAAGAGATCCACCATATCCTTTGTATATGGTTTCTTGGTCATCTTCAGGCCCATGCTAACCTTATCAGCCAGCGTCATATCCTTTTGCCATCCTCCCAATTCCTTTAGTATCTTATCTATGTTTTGTTCATTTTGCTGGCTGTAGGTCTTGGCATAAGCCACCGCTTTCTTCGGGTTCACGAAATTGAGGCTTTGGTGCATCATTTTCGTATAGCTTTCCGCCAAGATATCCATCTTTCTTTCGGGTGATATATTGGAATTGGCTGCTCGCTCCAATAATTGGTAATGTGCATCCAACCATTTCCCTTGTTTCTTAGAGGCACATCCTGTGGATAATAATACGACGGATAACAAAATCGTCAGACAAAAGTGAATATTTCTCATCTTATTAATTTTTGTGAATTCAACATCCATGTTCATGGTTGGGCCTAAGCTATACTTAGGACGGGAACAATTCCATAACGGTACAAAATTGTTAGTAATTGGAAATAAAATCATAAGAATCGGTTAATGCAACATCCCATACATCTCTTTCCGCCCAACACAATACCGACATGATGATACATTAAATTTTGTTAAAATATATGAGGGAATATAAAAGCTTCTTATTTTAATGGAAATTAGTGTTTATTGGAATATAAGTCATTACTTGGAAATGATGATTTATTTTGGATGGTTTTGTTCTGTGAAAATCCATGATTTATTCCAACTATTTACATTTTTCACACCCTGATACCATCTAAAATACCCCAACAGTGAATTTATATTCATTTTTGGCTCATTACTTATTACTTTTGAATGATTTATACGTCAAACATTCGAGTAATGCTTTAATGTAGGAACCCGTAATGAAAACAAAGGCTTTTCATACACCCGTTTCTGAATACTGGATATTTGAAAACCATCTTTACCCTAATTCCGTGGTATCGTTTTTCTATGCTTAAAACTGAAAAGAAAACTGTGAAATCAAGTTTACTATTGGCTATGGCAATGGCCTTTTTCTATTTGCCATTGAACTCTAACCTCAAAGTCCCCGATTTGCCCGAAGAAGAATCCCCAGAGGAAATTCAGGAAAGGGAAGAATGGGTGGATCGTATTTTCAATTCCATGTCCCAGGATGAAAAAATCGGGCAATTATTCATGATTCGAGCCCATTCCGATAAGGGAGCCGAACATGAGGCAGCAGTGGAAAGACTCATCAAGGATTATCATGTGGGTGGATTGTGCTTTTTCCAAGGTACACCAGAAAAACAAGTACAACTCATCAATCGATACCAAGCACACGCCAAGAAAATCCCCATCATGGTTTCCATGGATGCGGAATGGGGACTCGGCATGCGTTTCAAATCCGATGCCCTCAGTTATCCCAGACAACTGATGCTGGGAGCCATACAGGATAATACGCTCATCTACCAGATGGGCCGACAAATTGCCAAGGAACTCAGAAGGGTAGGTACACATATCAACTTTGCCCCGGTAGTTGATGTGAATAACAACCCCAACAATCCTGTCATCAATACGCGTTCCTTTGGTGAGGACAGGTACAACGTTACGTCCAAGAGTTACATGTATATGAAAGGCATGCAGGACAACAAGGTCATGGCCTGTGCCAAGCACTTTCCCGGACACGGTGATACGGATGTGGATTCACATTTGGATTTGCCACAAATCCTCCATACGCGTGAACGACTGGACAGTATAGAGATGTTTCCTTTCAAGGTATTGAGCCAACATGGCATCCAAAGTATGATGGTGGCGCACTTATTTATCCCTGCCATTGATAATACGGCGAATCTTCCCACTACCCTATCCGATAAGGCCATCAAGGATATCCTCCAAGGAGAAATGCAATTCGATGGTTTGATTTTCACAGACGGATTGGGAATGAAAGGAGTAACAAAGCACCATGCAGTAGGCGAATTGGAAGTCAAGGCCTTGCAAGCAGGCAATGATGTACTATTACTTCCTGAAAACACACCCGCAGCCTACAAGAAAATCAAGGAAGCCCTGAACAATGGAAGCCTTGATTCTACTGCCGTTTATAACAGTGTGAAAAAAATCATCCGTTCTAAGCATAAGTTAGGATTGACTCAATTCACACCTATTCCTGAGGGGCAAGTCAGAACCGACGTAACCGGACCTAATTCGCAAATCATCAAACGCAAGCTGATTGAGAATGCCATGACCCTGGTCAGGAATAAGGACAACACACTTCCTATCAAGGATGTGGCCAATAAAAAAGTAGCATCATTAGCCATCGGTGCTTCATCCACTACTACATTCCAACGTTATCTAGGGAAGTATGATGACATCAGTCTTAACCGAACGGACAAATCCGTTTCGAATGCCAGTACGCTTCTCAGTAGGCTGAAATCCTATGACGAGGTTATAGTCAGCCTACATGATATGAGTAGTCGTTCCTCAAAGAATTTTGGTGTAACCAACGGAGCGATTAACTTCCTAGGGCAATTACAAAATATTACGAATGTAACCCTGGTTGTTTTTGGGAATCCATATAGCCTCAAATACTTTGATGGAATCGAAACGATTCTGGAATGTTATGATGAGGACCCCATCACACAACAAGTAGCCGCACAATGTGTATATGGAGCATTACCCATCAAGGGAAAATTACCCATAACAGCTTCTGACAAGAGTCGATTTGGAGATGGTGTGGAAACCAATGCCATCATGCGCCTCAAGTATGATATTCCAGAAAGTGTGGGTATGGATAGTCGCATTCTATTATCCATTGATACGATTGCAAAGGAAGCCATTACACAGAAAGCTACTCCCGGATTACAAGTATTGGCCATCAAAAATGGTACGGTAGTATTCAATAAGAGCTATGGACATCATACCAGAAAAAAGCAGAAGAAACTACAGACCACGGATATTTTCGATCTCGCATCCGTTACCAAGATAATGGCATCCACGGTTTCTGTCATGAAGCTGTATGATGAGGGGAAAATCAATATTGATAATGGAATAGGCAACCATCTTTCCCTTGCACAAGGAACCAACAAGTCCAATATCAGCATACGCTCCATTATGGCGCATCATGGTAGATTATTGGCATGGATACCATTCTACAAGGAAACCATTACAAGTAGCAAGAAAAATCCACAACCCTCAAAAAAATACTATCGGAAAAGTGAATCAGGGAAGTTCAATATCCCGGTTACAAGTAGCCTTTTCTTGGATGAGAATTATCCTCAGGAAGTCTGGAAGCAGATTTGGGAATCGGAACTCAGAGAACGCAGTGGATACAAGTACAGTGACCTTGGATTCTATATGATGGCTGCCATGATCAAGGAGAATTCCGGTAAGCCCATCGACCAATATTGCAAGGATGAGTTTTACCACCCCTTGGGATTATCCAGAACCATGTTCAATCCATTGAACCGTTTTTCCAAGAGCGAAATTGTTCCGTCTGAATATGACAAATATTTCCGTAGACAAACCATCCAGGGAAATGTACATGATATGGGGGCGGCCATGCTGGGTGGAGTCAGTGGTCATGCGGGCTTGTTCTCGACAGCTGATGACTTGGCCATCATGAGTCAGATGCTGCTCAACGGTGGATACTACGGTGGAAAGCAATACCTCAATTCCAGCACCATCCGTACATTCACTACCCGTTTTCCGGGTAGTACACGCAGGGGAATCGGATTCGATATGAAAGAAACCAATCCGGCCAAATCCCAGAATGTATCCGAAAAGGCATCCTATAATACCTATGGCCATACCGGGTTTACAGGAACTGCGATATGGATTGATCCGGACAATGATTTGGTCTATATTTTCCTGTCCAATAGGACTTATCCGAGTATGAATAATTTCAAATTGAATAAATTGGATATCCGACCAAGAATTCAGACTGTTCTTTATGAAGCCATGGGATATTAATGGAATAGGATTCTGACACAGGGCTCATTGAGCAGATGGGTCCTTATTTCCTTGGATATAATAAATCCAACCCTCCTCCCTGTAAACCGGGTCATTAGGTGGTGCAGGTGTATGCAGGCCTTGCAGAAAGTGAGGTCCGGAAGCATGAATCGTAGCAATGAATGAACAGATACTTGCATCATATTCGTCATCATTGAACTTGGATTTATAAGCATCCAAGAATTGCCATACATGACGGTACATCGTATCCAGTTTCACAAGGGCCGGATAAACCTCAATCATGATGCGTTGGTCATCCTCCCCGGCTTCCTGAGGATGAATATGAAAACCGTATTTCTCATTCCAAAAATGAGCATGGTACAATGCCAAGGTGAGGTTATTCCCTATCTTATCAAAAGGAGCTGACAATGGTTTTTTCCTGAAAGTATGATGGATGAAACGTTCGGTATCCCGATATGCGAAAGGACTAAGTATTTCCTTTTCAGGTTTGCTGAGTGCCGAAATATTACCATTCACCATTTCCTTATACATCCTAGGAAAACCCAAGGGCGCATCGATTCCTATCACGACCTTATCGTATTCCTCCAGATGAATTCCTCGTTCGGCAGCTACTTCCTGAATATCAAAAAAACCAGTGGATGGAACCAAGGTATGAAAAGGGTCTGTCAAGAATTTGAATTCTTGTTTTTCCGTATCAAAAGTACTGAATGCGAATGCATTCTTCTTTCCCATCCAACCTCCGACATCCCAACCTATTCCTAATCTTTTCATGTATTATTTAGATGATAATCATATCCGAAACCCTCGGCGTCATATTCCTTTCAAGGGATTATCCCCAATCTTTTGGATATCCAAAACGGGTCTCTTGGTATTGAGTGGATTCTGATTGAAGATCCGACAGAGGATTACGAATTCCTCTGGTAACAACTCATTGAAGCGAACGGGATTCGTAAAGAAATGTTCAACGGCCACTTGTTTCACTTCCACCTCTTTTGTTCCGATGGTTTTCTGTATCAATTCGAGGTCCATTCCTCGTACTTGGTGCAGTAGACTGATTTTTTCTTCCGTAAAATGTGGGAATGCATGATTCGGATACACCTGCATGAATGCACCTGCCATCTCATGTAGAACGATATTATAAGCATGCTGAGGCTTATTGATTCCATGCATGAGTTGGGTAGCATTGAATATGAATCCCCCGTCCTTTCCATTCTCATCAAAATGCTCAGAATTGTGCAAATAGGGATGATCCGGACTCGGAAAGGGATGCGGATACATCACGACACGCTCATAAGGCTGCATGAGGTACTTATCCACACCGAATGTTAACATAACCCCATGGGCACCAATCATATTCTTGACTTCCTCCGGAAAACCGTTGAGGGCCTTGACAAGGTGTTCCTTTCCATTGACCCATAGCATGACCCTGTCCCTGAAACGACGTTTTTCCATTGTATCCAATTGGCGGTAATATGGTAATACGATAGCCATCTGATGCTCCAAAGCAGGGTGCATTTGTGGTGGATTCCTTTGCCACCAAGCCCAATCAATTTCTGCTTGTAGGACAAAGATGACCACAAAGGAAATAACAAGTCCTCCGAATATGAGGAGGTTGGTATTCCCTAGAATGAGATCATTGATAAAGAAGATATATGCTCCCATAGCCACCATCAGGCAAAAAACAATAGCCAATAATAAGGATGATAGTTTCATAGTTTGTTGGTATCAGGAATGAATGCCAGTGTATGATTGGTAATATTACAATTCAATTGGAATCAAAAAGATACATCTAAATCTTATTAATGGAACCGAAAAGGGAATATTGTAGTTCTATCTATGAAAAATAATCCAAAAAAAGCGATAGTTATTTGTGTAATCTTCCAAAAGAACATACATTTGCATTCGCTTCTGGAAAGCTGGAGGGTGATGTAGCTCAGTTGGTAGAGCAATGGACTGAAAATCCATGTGTCGGCGGTTCGATTCCGTCCATCACCACAAACAGAAGTAAAAAGCCGTTGGTAGTCAGGTCTACTAACGGTTTTTTGTTTCATATCCCATCATCCAAGTCACCCACTCCACAACCCTGAAACAATAACCACCGAATTTATGGAATCTAGCCTCTACATCCTTCGTTGTCCAAGTATTATAAAATTCATCCGGACTGAGGTATAGTAGATGAGGATAACCTAATATTGTATTCACCAGAAATCCCTCATAGTAACGGTGGAATCATCCACTGCGCCCATTCAGGAAATGCCTCAGGACCCATTTTTGAACATAGGGTAACACTGCAGGAATGCATGGATTCTCCCTAAACTGGAAGATAATATGCGCTGGGCCGTACTACCCGAATGCTGGAGGTGGTGACAGGGGGATTATTCGACCACATAAAAGCAATATCCGCCAGAATCATAGAAACTTTCACCTTGATTATCACTAAACGTATGCATGTAGGGATCTGGACTATTTAATAGCAAGGACATATTGTTGTGTTCTTTATTATTCAAAGAAAAGAATCCTTCACTCTGAAACCCTGTACATCTCCCTCTAAAGTCTTGATTTTCATTTTGCGGATTTATATGTGAAATTTGAGAAAACATGTATAAACCTTCTTTCTTAGGTATAAGTTTATACTCTAAAGAATATTGATCACCCTCATTATTGTATTGCCCGCTTAATCGACTCAGTTCATCGGAAACAACAAAAAGAGAATAGCTGTATTCACTCGGGACAATCAAATCAAAATCCTCAATATCATTTCTTGTGAAAGGTGTTGTATCTATTCTGAGTAAGGTAGTTGAAGGGTAGAAAAGAAAATCATCTAATAAAAAACTATCCTGACTCTCCCTTTCATATATGTTTTTGTTGAAAATAGAAGAAATGTGTATTGTATCCCCAATATGAAATGTATCTAATCGAGGTGTAAGTGAGACAGGCATTTCAAATTGATAGGGTCCGACCCTGTTCTTACATATTGGGTCTTTACATGACTTCACTGCGATTAGTATTATTATCAATAAGAGTCCATTTATGTATTTCATTATATTTCTTTTTAATATCCTCCACCCAAAATAACTAGGTGGAGGATGTAGATTTACTGACCATATTGATTGAACAGGCTATTTAACTGAGGTATTGTATTACTGGTTGATGGAGGGTGGGTTTTTGGTAATGGAGTAATGTATGTTAATTAGCAATGTGTATGGCATTAAATGACTACATCTATATTCTTATCACTCATTAATATTAGGAAATAGAATACCAACTCAATATTTATTTTGATTTACAATGACTTTATAAAAATCTGAGGCCAAACCCAATCTCTTTGCTCTCCCCATTACAAACTTATTGAATAGAGCACCTACTTTGCTTATAATTAATGAGTCCATAATACCACTATCGTGGTAATTACTATCAACTTGTCCCATCAAATAAAAATCAGAAAGTATGTTGGTCGTATCATAGTCTTCTTTAATGGCATAGGATATACTACTTACCATTAAACCAGAAATCTCCGTTTCTGTTTTTTCCAAAGTTTTAAAGAGTCTATATATATTTATTAGTATTTCGTGTGCAGCAACGAGTTTCTTATCCTTGAGAAAACCTATATGTAAAACATGCAACCTATTGAATTCTATTAGAAAGAATTCAGCATTGACAGAGGGGTATAGTGCATCTAAAATTTTATTAATCCGTTCCGCTCTGATTTCAAACAACACAACTAGCTGATTCATGTCCACCAGACCATAGTTCTGCCCATTTACAGGAAGTATTTGGTCAAGATATTTCAACAAACGGTTTATAAAAGATGAGCGTTCTGAATTGTATTCACTCAATGAAATCACATTGATTCTTTGATTACGCTCCAATTCCTTGAATGCAGAACAAATTACAATAAACTCATTGATGTGTTCTTCTGGCACTATCTTCTTTATTTTCTCCAAAGCAACATGAAGCCTATTTTGTAATAAGTCCTGTTTTATATCGGTAATTACATCATTACTCATATGAAGTTAATTAAACTCTAATATCAAATTCTAAATCATTCCTGGCAACCCCATATTTTTTCAACAAAATCCAAGCTTCCTTATTGAATGGCATGGATATATATCCTTTTTTCAGCTCATAGGGTCCATTATCAAAAAATAGATTAAACTGTCGTTTAATCGGTTTTTCTGACACTATTATTATTTTATCAAAATTGGAAAATTTCCTACCATCTAGAAGTCCTACATAGTTTATCCTATCCCAGGCAATCTCAATCTTTTTCATCACTCCTCGATAAGCCACCTTGTCTTCATCTATTATTATTAATTTACGCTTCTTAAATATATATTGAAAGACTAATATTATACTTAAGGTTAGATAAAGTACTGTAGTATGCAGTTCCGAATCGAAAATTAATGAAACAATTGTAATCAACCCTATCAGTATAATGAATCCAAAATGGAAATTATCTGCAAACTTGCTTGTAGTCTTTCGTCTGAATTTAAAAGGGGCCCCATCCAATGTTTGTTTAGAGCTATCTTTCTCTACCAGGGCATCCTCCTTATACACTTGTGAAAACTCATACCACAAGTCAGAAAACAGCTCCTTACCTATGATTGGCTTTGAGTCATCTGCTAAGGAACTATACCCAAGCCCCCTAATATATTCCAACCTATTAAATATCATAGGATGAGTTTTCGAGACCATTCTATGATTTATGATATTTGAAGCTTCAAAAGGTTCTAATTTGAGTCGATTATACTCATTTCTATATTTATCCAGATTATCGCCTCTCTTTTTATTGATACTCATTGTAGATTGTATTATACATAAGAGATGCATATTCAATAGTGCTTGGCTAAAGACCGTACTTCCCACAAACATAGCACCTACCCTGTCGCAATAATACTCACGACTCAAATCACTGAATAACAATGATGTAAACACTAAATATTTTTTAAACACACTAGAAATCATTAATAATGGAGAAGTAGCTATCAGCATACCCGAGCCCAACCACGGTAATGACCTATCACTAAGTTTGTTAACTTTCTTAAAGAGTAGATTCATTGACCTGCTATACCCATCGAAAGCGAGATTAAGCATATTCTGTACCTTGACATGGAACATAGCATTATTATCATAATGGGCACATTCATGAGCTATCATACCTTCCATTTCCATCCTAGTCAAAAAATGAAGAGGGATGAGTCCTAAAATCAGATATTTTCCTCTAAATGTTTCAGTAGTAGCTACTACTGTATTGGGGACAATAAAAACCTTATCAAAAAGCTCAATACCTAACTTTACACAAATTCCATTAACAATAATTAACAAGGGTTCATAGTCCAATTCTTCTCCAAACTCCGGTTCTATGAACATGTATTTTAATGTACCAACAAGATAAATACAATTAAAAATACTCCCAACTGATCCTCCTCCAATTATAATTAGGTGAAAATAACTGGGTTCGGACTCTCCTGTTCCCAGCATAAGAAGAACAGCCACGACTATTATAATAGGTAGAAAGAATGCCAAAAGTTGAATTATTATAAAAAGAGTGATTGAGGATAAAGCATATAACAATCCAATAATAACATAGTAAATAGGACTTTTCATTTTGTTTTTTTGAATGAACTCACGATAGCTAAGAATACATTGACATCTAGTTTAGTTACATGACTTACCTTTCCTTAAAAGCAAATGTCCTACACTAGTTTTTGTTAGAATAATATCTTAGTCCCAACTTTTATTAATTTCAAAAAGATAATACATCTTCTCAACGATAATGACTTTATTATTTTAACGCTGGTTGTCACTACAAAAACTAATATAATAAAAGGAAACAATACATGCTTGAACATAGGATAGGAGATATAAGGATGAGGATGCTGAACATCAACGAACTGAAAAGGATAACGGGATTTTGATGAGGGATATGAATTGTTAGGCCCCAACAGTTTATCCAGTATTCGGGGAAGATAAAAATGACCCGGACTAAATCTCAAACTCCATACTCTTTGACCCTAGCCAAATCTTGGTCCTGATATCATCCTTGATATAATCCACCATACTTGTCGTTCCTTTTTTTGTGAGGGTGACAGGGCCTAGACTCTGTACGGCAGATGTTACTTTCTTAGACAACCCCTTTTCGAATTTCAATAATTTCGTGAACCATTGCTCGGGCATGGATGATATCCCCCATTCCATCAGTGGCAACATGAAAACGTCAAGGGCATTCCATATTCCCAGCCCCACCCCAACTATGCCATCATCCATTTCAAAGAATTCGTCCATGAGTTCCAAATCTACTTCTAACCTGGCCTCAGGAAGATTGAATGATTTCCTCAGGAAATCCATCTCCAGTGCTATCCATTGATTGACAGGAATAGTAATCTTCTCTTTCATCCCCCTAAAACTATCAGCTCCCTCCTCCGAATTCAGCCAAGCCCTTATTTTTCCATTCACATGATTCGGAAAGTTCTTGAACTTATCCCTATCAATCCTTTGTTCCCTGAGTTCATCATAAATCGGCTTGGTTACAACCTCATAGGCATTCTCTTTCAATACCTGGGCATACTCATTACCAAAATGAGGAATATTCCTCTTGATGATTTTCTCAAGCTCTGGGTTATTGCAAATATTACTGATTGCGTTTCTGAACTCCAGTATTCTTTTTTCGGGCAGATCCTCTCCCGATTGTACATCCAGCAAATCCAGGAAGCTAAAAGTTATCTTATTGTACTCCATACTTATATACTCCGAGGACAGGGTATCATTCCTTATTCCCTGTCTTAATCGCTTCAAACGACCATTAAGAACAAGCAAATCCGAATTGATATCTGACTTTTCATATTGTATGACTGCAAGCTGGAGTGCTTTCTCTAACTTATTCTGTTCCACTAATTTCCTGAACCTTTCAATTCCTTTATTTTCCATACATACCTAAAAATTATTTATGATAAACAAGGGCTTCCCCG
>JAHDHL010000023.1:41574-60044 GCA_020631355.1 Saprospiraceae bacterium
CCCGGGAAGATACCGCCGATAACCGATGGGGGAAGTCAAATCCTCCTTACCTGATCAATGATTTTGTATTCCAAATCCCCAATGGCAGAAGAAACGGCATAGGCTCTTTCATGTCCGACCTTTGCAAGCATCAGATTATCATAGATAGCATCGGGTATCATCTTGACTTCCACATCCCCATGGATGGCAATCTTAGCGGCATTCCTGATGACTTTCATCTCATCCCCACTCTGGAGACCATCTATGATTTCTGATAGATTATCCAGTCGTTCAGCGGTCCAGACAACCCCACCCGTAACGATCCCGATAGTACAGGCCGCAGCAACCGTACTACCTACCCCATAGGTCGTGATGGATTTAACAGCATAGATTCCTGCTTTTGTAGCTACCCCCTTTACTGACAGGGCTTTGATAATGGTAAGACCTCCCTTGATTAATAAGGCTTCTAATAATGGCATAATTTAATTTTTTTATGATTTTAAAAATTTATTGATTGTATTCTATTTTTTCCTTCCAACGAATTCATCCTTAAAAAATTATATATCAAAGAAAAAAAATGTACATAAAATCCGAATCAAAATTCCCTAACCCAACAAAAAACGCCAGATGAAACTCATTCTTCGCAAAAAACTTCTTTCATTCCCTTTCGACAAATCCCAATTAAAACACACGATGACAAATCAATAGATTCTAGACAGCATCAATGCAAGACATGGTGTACAGACCTGCGAGGTTTTGAGTTCCATAATGAGGGAGGATGACGGACGCAATACAGAAACTAGGAGTAAATGCAAGATTCTGGATAGAACATCAAAATTAATATTCTGAAAAAGAAGTCACTTCATAAATTATGCAGTGACTTCTTTTACTCTCAGTAAGCGTAAAAATTTAAAACCAAAAAATTATATAAGATTAAAACTCATACTTCTTAGGTAGTGTCAACAATAAACAGAAGTAAAATTGACACTCCCATATTGTTCTTATTTATTTGAGTAATAACGTAGGAATTTTCCAAAAGTAGAAAAGCTATCCACACCAATGATTGATACAGCTGTGAATTCTTCTTATCTTTGGTGAATGTTAGAGTACTGAGGTACTAGACCCAAAGACACTAGAAACCTATCTAGGCATCTACCGTCTGATGACCCCAGTATCTGAATCATCTATTAAAACAACTTACATCATGAACAACATTCGATACTTCTTTACCCTATTCCTATTTTTCTTTATTCCCCATCACATCCAAGCACAATGTTATTCGAATCTCGAGCCTGTGACTACAGAATATTTTGATACCTACTTCAAAAACACCAATGAGGGTTTTGTTGTGGGTGGCCAAGGAAATATGATTCGTACAATGGATGCCGGGGACACATGGGAACATGTGGATGTTCCATTCAATCGCGACCTGTATCGCATCAAATTCATTACGGACACACACGGTATTGCCTGGGGGCAGGGAACGGGCTTCATCCTCACTACGGATGGAGGGACCACTTGGGATTACCTCAGGTATAATTTCAACACATCCTATAATTCAAGTCCTCGTGATATATACATGGATGAGAATGGGGACGGATTCATCATAACGAATGGAGGCTCTCCTAGTTTTTATACCGGACAAGTCATCAAGGTTCAGAATTTTGGTGAGGAACTGGAATTGCTGAATCTCCATATGGGTACTCCTGATGATTTCAATTCCATGTACTTTTTTGATGCCACTTCCGGATATATCGTGGGAGATGATGGTTTCATCCTTTCTACTGTAGATGGTGGTGAAACTTGGACTAAACACCCCCAATCCGGGGAAAATTCCTTGCTGGACTTTGAATGGATTACATTCATCAACGCTTCAGAGGGCTTCATCTTTTCGGATGATGATTATATTTTCAAAACGGATGACGGAGGTGAAACGTGGTATGAACACAGTAGTGCCTTTAATGGAACAACAAGACTTAGAATACAGTTTGTCTCCGATCAGGTAGCTTATGCATCATTATTTGATGACATCATGAAAACTTCGGATGGTGGATTGACTTGGTCTTATTTCGCCAATGGGGAATATTCCTATTTCGTAGCTGAGGATGAGGGTTATATTCTCAGTAATAATGGAACCAGTTCCTGGGGTGGACGCATCACCAAGGCCATTGCCGGGAATATGTCTTGGGAATGGGATAGAATCAATCAGATCAGAAATGATAAGTTCCTACATATTGATGCCACAGATGATGTAGTCATCGTGGCTGGGGACGAAGGACAATTTTTCAGGTCAGAGGACAATGGACTGACTTGGGCCGCCTATTATAGTTATGATATTATCGGACAAAGTGATTATAATTTAAGGGACGTGAAATTCGTAACGGATAATCAGGTTATCGGAATGTTCTCTGGAAGTCTGATCTATTCCAATGATGCAGGATTGACATGGACGAATATAGACTATAATTTTTCATGGTCGGGCGCAGCGGGTTTACAGGAAGACCAATGGTTCATTTATGATTACAGTCGGGATTTCATTCGAAAAACCAGTAATGCAGGTGGAAACTGGACCAATTTCGACTTAGGGTTCTATCCTAGGGAATTCCATTTCCTAAATGCCCTTGAGGGATATGCTTCTTCCAGTTCGAATGAAATTTACAAAACAACGGATGGTGGTGAGACCTGGACTGCCACTTCGTTCTATTCCCTTGGAGGAATCAGTGATATTTTCTTTTTCAACACTTCTATCGGTTATGTTGGATGTGATGGTGGCTATTACTACAAAACCGTGGATGGTGGCGTTAGTTGGACACAAACCACAATTGGCTCATCGAACCAGTTCATCAGTGGCATCAGTTTCGGGCATGAGATGCGAGGTGTTCTCACTGCTGAAAACGGAGGAGCCAACGGATTTTCCTATGAAACGATTGACGGAGGAGAGACTTGGACCAAGATTTCGAGTATTGGCCAATCCACGCCTATGACCTGCAGTGTCCATCTCAGTCCATCCATGGCATTGTTAGCAGGATATGATGGCTCATTTTACATCCTAGGCGAGGGCAAACCAGCTTATCTTTCTCCACTCACACATACATTCAAGGCTTGTGTGGACGAATTGGTGCCATTCTCTTTCAGTATTGAGGATGTTGAAACCTATTACTATACCATTGATGGCGTAGAACAAGCTCCGACCAACGAATCCATCCCTGCCCCATCTTGGTCCACTCCCGGGACACACACCGTATCATTGTATGTGGATAATGCTTGTGGCGGACCTACTGATGAGGTCACGATGGAAATCATTATTGAGGATAATCTGGATAATATCGAAATCACACAAGTGGATGAAAATACACTCATGGCCAATACCCAACCGAATTACCAATGGTTCAAGGATTCTGAAATCATTCCGGGAGCTACGGAACAAACCTTGACGATTAGTGAATCCGGATTATACACCTTGGAAAGCTATAATGCCTGTGGCTCCATGAGTGGAGGATTATTTGTTGAATCCGTGAGTAATGAGGATATCCTTTCGGACAATAAAATCAGTATCCAACCCAATCCTACACCAAACCAAACCATCATCCAATCCTCTGTGCAAATGTCTATGATTGAATTATTCAATCTGGAGGGCAAAACAATAAAAAGCCTTGTGGTAAACCAACAATATGAACAAGTAATTGATGTCTCAGATCTGGCACCAGGAATGTATTATCTGCATATCCAATTGGACAACGGTTCCAAAGTGGTTCAAAAAATGATTAGGCAATAATATAGGTTCCCTCCTATTACATTGAATCCCGAATCTTGATATGATCCAAGATTCGGGATTTTTAATTCCACTGCACCATCAGATTGATTGACAAAATTCTTTTGTCACTGAATCCTGACTCTGTTATTATTTCATAACATCCAGAATAGAATTCACTTTCACATATAAAAAACTCATAATACACTGATTCATAATTACTTTAAATGTATCACACACAAACCCACCTCCAGCAACCAAATACAAACGCTGAATAGTTGATTTTTGTTAATGGTCGCTTTCCTCGTCACTTTTTGTGATACTTTTTTGAAAAGTACCCGTCAAATGAGGGTAACGAACAACAACGATATGACACATATGTATAGGTAAGTCCACCAAGCCCCACGACGTATTATAAAAAATTTAGAAAAGCATGACTTATTTAATCAACTTGCTCAATTTCAAATCTACCCGCGAGAGGGATGATTTCATCATAGCCATATTGGTCATACTATTTTTTGCATGGTTGACTTGGTGGTTGTATCCAAAATTCACCAGTTCGGCTCCTACGGCTGATATGCAACCCAATATCCAGGAAGCAAGTGGAATTCTTTTAACGCAATCAAAGGATAGTGATGGAGATGGGATTTTGGACAAGGATGATTTGTGTAAGGATGTTGCCGGAATAGCTCCTGATGGATGCCCCTCGGATGCAGACGGAGATGGCATCACTGATAGCCAAGACCTTTGTCCTACCGTAGCAGGTAAATCAAAGAATGGATGCCCATTGGACTCTGACAATGATGGTATTTACGATAAAGAAGATGCCTGCCCTCAACTGGCAGGAACGGTAGCCACCAAAGGTTGTCCGATAGATAGTGATGAGGATGGTGTGTATGACATCCATGACAAATGTCCGAATAGAGCCGGCTTGGAGTCCTTGGATGGCTGTCCGGAAGTAATCATTGAGGAGGAAGAAAGAAAACTATTGGAAGAAGCGATTCAAGGAGTGGAGTTCAAGACAGGAAGTCACAAACTGTTGCGTAGTTCAAGATCGATGCTGTATCGCATTGTCAAAATCATGAAAAAATATCCTGATTACAAATTGGAAATCATCGGTCATACGGACAATACGGGAGATGCAGCTAAGAACAAAACATTATCCATACAAAGAGCCAAAACTTGTTTCGAATATTTTGTATTGAATGAAATTGAGGTGGACAGAATCAGTTACAAAGGATATGGACAAAAACAACCTTTGGAGTCCAATGACACCGAAGAAGGAAGAAGTAAGAATCGTAGGGTTGAATTCAATCTGAGCTATTAATCAGTATCAGAACGACCGATAGCAAATAAGATTTTCAACACCCGATGCGAACGAAAGGGGACCTTGCTGAATGCGGGTTCCCTATTTCGTTTCATCTTTCTCCACTAAGACAAATACCTTAGCATCAGCATTCAGAATCTGGGTTCCATTTTCCAATTCTACCAAGTGTTTCCACCAATGACAATGACCGCAGCACACCAAGGTCGGTTCATTGGACATTTCCAGTATCTCCCTGACTTCATGATTTCCTCCTAGTCCTCTCTCGAAAAAACCCGGCCCCTCATGCAATAATAATACATCAGGTTCATTGGCTAGTCTATTGAAGATATAATCCAGAAAGTCGGATTCAGGGACTCGATTTTTCCTTTTCTTGGATCCCACAATTCCACTGACACCCCCGACTCGTATTCCATCCAACTCCTTTTCTCCTCTTTCCAAAAAATGGATACCCTTTTCCTTTAGGGAGAAATACATCTTCTCCTGAAAGGTTCCGAAATCATCATGATTCCCCGCAACACCTGCCACCCATTTGAAATGGTCCCTGAATGCCCACCAAACCGGGCGAACATCTCCCAGACCCCCTCTCTTGTGCAATACCGCGAACATGTCACCACATAGCATAGCTCCCATATTCCTACTATCCAATTCCAGGGTATCATAAAGCCATTCGGATAAAAACTCAGGAAGTACCTCTCCCAAGAGTTGAATGCCGTATTCATCATCCCTGACATTCCCTTGTAAATCAGAGGTTACCAATACAGCATCCAAGCCGTCTGGCAATTCCTCTACATAAGCCTTATAGATGGGCAGATTCCTGTTCAATATCTTGCCCAATTTTCCTCCTCCTGCATTGAGATACGGAAAATAACCTATGGGATGTTCTTCTATTTCTGTAATTCTAATCACGAATGGGATAACTCTCCCACCAATAGAATCGTTCCATCCGATTCTTCTAAATAAATGTTAATATGCTATGACTCATGCTGTCATTACATACTTTTTAATAACTTTAGCCTACCAACGATTAACCCCATCCTATAAATTACTCCTAATTTTCCCATCTACTTATTTTTCCTAGTACCACACTAGGACTCCTCTACTTATGCATTGTTTAGTAATATTTTTCACTTTTAAAATCAAATGAATATGACTAAGAAAAGTAAAGGCACCAAATTCGCCGCACTTATTTCCGGAATGGCTCTAGGTGGAATGATTTTCACACTTTGCTCCTCCTCCAGTATTGAAAAATCCAACGAGCTAGCAATTGATGATCTCTACGATCAAGTAACAGAACTGGACCAAGAAATGGCTTCACTCAAAGTGATGAGTGAAGCCGACCTATCCTCTGAACCGTTAATGGGGGAAATCGCCATGTTTGCAGGTAATTTCGCCCCAAGAGGATGGGCATTCTGTGATGGCAAGGCTCTTTCTGTTTCTGAAAACCCTGCTTTGTTTACCTTACTAGGAAACACATATGGTGGTGATGGAAAAACCACATTCGCATTACCTGATTTGAGAGGTAGAATGCCATTGCACAGAAGTGACAAAATCCAATTAGGAAGAAAAGGACGCATCACCTCCAAGATTACGCACCACGGTCCAGAAAAGCATGATGATGAGATATTCACTCTAGGTCAGGATGGCTACACAGCTGTCAACTTCATCATTGCATTGGAGGGGAAATTCCCTGATAGGGATTAATCCAATATCCTTTATTTTTTCATTCAAAACCAAATGTTTATGAAAACTTTTATCAAAGGGAAAACCCTTTTGACATTCGTGGTTGGATTGGGATTGGGAGTAGCTGCATTTTCCCTTATTTCTTTTTCTACCATTGAAAAATCAAATACTGAATCCATCAATGATCTCCAGGAAATCCTGACAGAACTGAATCAGGATGCTTCCACTATTCGATTGATGAATATGAATAGTGCATACTACAGTGACCCCTATCTCGGGGAAATCGCCATGTTTGCAGGTAATTTTCCTCCTAGAGGATGGGCATTCTGCGATGGTTCAACATTGAATATCCCCTCGAATGGGATCTTGTTTTCCTTATTAGGCACCACCTATGGAGGGGACGGCAAGACTACATTCGGATTACCTGATTTGAGAGGTAGAATGCCATTGCACCCCGGAGGCACATATAACATCAACCTAGGACAATCCGGACGCATCAAATCCAAAATCATGGAGCATGAACGTGATGAATTGGAAGATAAAATCTTCACAATGGGACAGGATGGATATACGGCTGTCAATTTCATCATTTGCACCAGTGGAATTTATCCCGCTAGGCATTAAACCATTTCAGAATATGTAAAGTACCTGCGTACATATTCAATATCAGAAAAAATGGGCTGCCTCTGTGATAGAAGCAGCCCATTTCATTCATCATCAACAATGTATGATTATATTACTCTCAATGCCTTACAAAGTGAAGTCAAGGAGAATGGTAATACGACCCAAAACCATTCATCAACATAAACAACCATAAGGCTAGTAATAATGGTAGTTACTACAAAAATCACCCACCACATCATTGTTGAACCTTCTTTTTGTACTGTATTATCAGCCATCTTATGCAGATTTTTTATTGTAATCTAAAGAATTCGGGACAAAAATAAGATTTTAACCCAAATAGGGCTAGGGTTTTTCTCTTTTTTCAAACCTTTGTCCAAGCGACAGCCAATTTGGATTCGTTCTATCAAATAGGATATACTTCATTTTCCAATTCATTCGTCCATGTATAAGAATCTCTCCATTCTGTTATTCGTACTCCTTCTCATCAGTTCCTGTAAGAACGACAGGATAGAATTGGAATGGACCGAAATGGAGATTCCGAGCTCATTCCCTCTTACGGATATTGAATTCATGGATGACAATACAGGATTCATCAGTACGGGACAAGAATGGAACGGTGGTGAAATCTGGACCACCACCGATGGTGGGATGAATTGGGAAAAAACCACGAACGGTGATTTCCAAATCTCTGAAATAGGAAAGAACAACAATAATGAATTCTTTGCCATTGGGTTTTCGGGACAATTCTACGAGAATAATCCAAACGATGCCACCTGGGTCCAAGAACAACTCAATACTTATCACGCCTTTACCGATTTCAGTAGTTATGACGAGGAGTATATGCTGTTTGTGGCAGGGGGTAATTTTGACACGGGTTTTATTGCCAAGCGTGATGTATTCGGACAAATCATTTCGGTTGATTCATTCGAACACGACCTAGAAGCCATTACCCATATTGATGCTCATCATGCTATCGCAAGTGGATACGGACGTATTATCCGAACGGATGATAGTGGAGCAAATTGGTACCCTGTGGATGTCCAGGGAGATTATTTCAAGGATATTCAATTCCCTAGTGTTCATATAGGATACAGCTGTGGTTATAGTGGAAGTATCATCAAATCCTCTGATGGTGGATATACCTGGGATTTCCTAAGGGATGGAGATAAGATACTGGTCAAGGACAAACGCTTCCAAGCCCTGCATTTCAGGGATGAGGATTACGGTTTCATCGTTGGGGATGATGGTTTATGCTGGAAGACTGAGAATGGCGGAGCAGATTGGTCGGTTGTCAGGAATCTACCCCGCTATGATTACAGGGAAGTATTCATCCAAGGAAATCGCATATTCCTTGTCAGTCGGGAAGGAATGTTGGTCATTATCGAGGAATAAAACTTATTCACTTGCACTCGTATGATCTGCAATAATCAACCATTTTTTCTTGATTTTTTTCACAATCAACAAAAAATAGCCCGTGAATTCCTGACCATTCTCCAGCTTGACAAAATATTGGCCTGTAACCGAAACCACTTTCTTACTTTGTACATCCACGCCCATTAGATTGAATGATAGATTGCCCATAGCTGCGGGGGTGGGATAGCCTCGTTTATAATTGGCCTTGGTTTGTTCCCAACCATATGTCACTCCACGAGCACCGATGAACTGCAGCTTCTCCGACTTCCAATATCCCTCCATAAAGGCATCAATATCACCATTATTCCAATCCTTGGATTGCTGCTCCAATAGCGCCTTGACCTCCTTGATTTGTTTTTCCTGAGCCATCGATAATTGAGTAATGCAAACAAGCGACAAAATAAAGAAAAGCCTCATAGTGATATGATTTTGATGAATTCAACATTTTGAAGTTAGTATTACTTACAATCTTTATCGGGATACTCATGTAAATTTTATCTAAATCCTTACTTTTAAGCAACGTTTAACGCAAAGGAACACATGGAAATACTTGAAAATGTAGTAAGGGGTCTGGTAGGAATCGCAGGTTTGATCGGAATATCCTTCCTATTCAGTACAGACAGAAAGAACATCGACTGGTTATTGGTCATCAAGGGTATTGCCCTTCAAATCTTCATTGCCATACTGATGCTCAAGGTTCCTTTTGTCCGTTATATCGTGGATTTGATTGTGCAGGGTTTCGTCATCATGATTGATAGTACGGAAGAAGCTGCCAAATTCATGTTCGGTTCCCTTGCGGATAAGTTTTCTGGAGGCAATCTACAAGGTACTTTCACCATTGTCCATGAACAATTGGATAACAAGGTCGATCCTGCAGGAAATGTAATCATTGATACGAAAGAATTGAGCCAAGGGCTACAAGGTTTTGGTTTTGGTTTTGCATTCTTTGTTCTTCCTACCATTATTTTCTTCTCTGCCCTATCTTCCCTATTGTATTATTATGGCATTCTACAACGTGTTGTTTATGGATTCGCCTATGTCATGAAAAGACTGATGAATCTTTCAGGCGCAGAAAGTCTGGCTGCAGCTGCCAATGTATTCATTGGACAGACTGAGGCACCATTGGTCGTGAAACCCTACTTGGAAAAGATGACCAAATCCGAGATTCTATGCCTTATGACAGGAGGTATGGCCACCATCGCAGGTGGGGTTTTCGGAGCATATATGGGAATTTTAGGAGGGAATGATGAAAAACAACTGGCAGAGTTCGGTAAGCATTTACTGACAGCTTCCATTATATCGGCACCTGCTGCAATCGTGGCTGCCAAGATATTGTTTCCGGAAACGGAACAACCCGAAGCGGACAGTCTCGCCATTCCCAAGTCTGATATAGGCGACAACCCTCTGGATGCCATCACGCGAGGAACAACCGAGGGTTTAAAATTAGCGGCCAATGTAGGAGCTATGATTATTGCATTCATGGCATTGGTTTATTTTGGTAATAAGGTTTTGATGAATGTGGGAGAATGGCTTAATCTGAATGAATGGATTGCTGCCAAAACAGATTTCGAGGGATTGTCCATGGAGTTAATCATGGGGTATGCATTTGCTCCGATTGCCTGGTTGATTGGCGCTCCGACGGATGATATCGTTCATCTGGGTAGACTATTGGGCGAAAAGACCATTCTGAATGAATTCGTTGCATACCTTTCCTTGGGAGGAATGAAAGCACAAGGGCTTCTAAGTGAAAAGTCCATCATCATTGCTACCTACGCTCTTTGTGGTTTTGCTAATATCGGTTCCATCGGTATTCAGATTGGTGGGATTGGAGGATTGGCACCCGGACAAAGAAAAACACTTTCCCAATTTGGCGTAAAGGCCCTAATCGGTGGTACCATCGCAGCCCTGATGACTGCTGCCATTGCAGGAATGCTCTATAATATCTAAAACAACCCGATTCAAAATGAAGATTCATTGGCTATACCTTGCGTTATTGGTACTATCATTGGCAGCATGCAACAGTGACAACGCAGCAACATCTGATACAGCAGATACAACATCTAATGGAGTCAAGACCATTGAGGTATTCAAACAATTCTATGAATTGGGACAAGAGACACCTTTCTTGGATGAATACGGCAAGGTGAACAGATACATCAGTCAGGACAGTACCTTTCTTGAGTACTGTAAGGATAGTACCATTGCCATTAGCAAGGAAACGGGCTTGCCCATCAAGTCCATCAAAGAATTCTGTTATCCGCATAGGGATTTGTTTGTTAGTGGTGAAATGCAATACAACAAGGAAGTCCATCCATCGGGTCAGGCATACAGACGGGTCGTACTCAAATCCATAACGGATTATAATATTGACGGAATTCCTTACAAGGTCTATAGGATGTTCTCTGTTATTTCCCAAGACCATGAGGGCCAGAAAGTATTGGTCAGTACCAATGAATATTGGAATGAGGATTTAGGGATGTTAGTTAAGGTAGATGAGAATTTCCCTAGGAAAAAAAGGAGGGTCATCCAATTGGAAAAAGCGAATCATACAGACGGAACCCCCATTCTGGTCAAGGAGTTAATCAATAGGATACACAATGATTCCACGGAATGGGTAACATTGGATGATGAGGGCCAACCTTGGTTCTAGGAATATGATTCAGGAATCCTTAGAGGTTCCTGAAGAATTTCTTTCTCCTTAGGAAATGCTGTACGATGATGCTCTTGGGGTAAATACCCGTAGCATTGTATTTGCCAATACTGATTTTGTCGATGGCCTCCTGTTCATCGTAACTCTTTTCCTTGTACTCTGAAACAGACCTGAAAAAATCCCAATGCGCATCCACGATGGATTTGATGTGTGAAAACTTAGCCTGGAATAGGAATCGGACACCTGCCACACCATCCAACACCAACCTCAAAGGAATCAACCAGCGGAGTTTCCATCTCCTTTCATTCTTATACAAGGTAATCAGGGAGTTCCTGAAATTCAGATAGGTCTTGTAAGGATGGGTACTATTCAATGTTCCACCGCCTACATGGTATACCACAGACTTGGGTTTTACCATGATCTTATATCCTGCACGCTTCAATCTCCAACACAAATCTATTTCCTCCATATGGGCAAAGAAAGACGAATCGAATCCGCCCAAGGCATCATATAGGTCCGCACGGATAAACATGGCAGCTCCGGAAGCCCAAAATACTTCCTCACTTCCATTATATTGTCCCTTATCCTCCTCTACCGCATCAAAAATCCGACCTCTACAAAATGGGTATCCCCATTTATCCAACCAGCCACCACTCGCACCTGCATACTCAAAATTATCCCTTTTGTAAAAATCCTTGATCTTGGGCTGGCATGCACCTACGGTTCGGTCCCTTTCCATCAATTCGATGATGGGTTCAATCCATCCTTTCTCAGGTTCCACATCGGAATTCAGCAATACATAATAATCTGCATGGACTTTCTTCAAGGCTTGGTTATACCCCTCGGCAAATCCGTGATTCTCATTGAACTGAATCAGCTTGACCGTAGGAAATGAATTTTCCACAAAGGTGGCAGAACCGTCTATCGAAGCATTATCCGCCACATATACATCCATATTGGGATAGGTACTGAACAACACATAAGGAATGAAATCCTTAAGGAAATTCCGACCATTATAATTCAGAATCACCACAGCCACCTTTGGTAATGGCTTGGTTTTCACTTCTTTCTTTACCGTCTGGGTTTCTTCACCCAAAACAGCCAAGGCATTGGCCTTATCCTGAATAAGCTGTTGTTTTAATTGCTCCAGTCCCGGAAACTTTTCGTCATCCCTTATCCTACGCACAAAGTCTATCCTCAACTGTTCGCCATAAATATCCTTATCAAAGTCGAAGATATTGACCTCGCAAACATAATTATTGTGGTTATCAAGTGTCGGTCTGCGTCCCAGATAAAGCATTCCATCATAACGCTGACCATTATGATGGGCATAAACCGCATATATCCCATCCCCGGGAATCAGTTTGTTCGGGTCCTTGATATCCAGATTGGCCGTAGGAAAACCGATTTCCTTACCAATCGCCTGGCCCCTTACAACCTCTCCCGTGAGAGAGAAATAATGATTCAGTAGTTCTGTGGCCGGAATAACATCCCCATCCGAAATCGCCTTTCTGACCTTGGTCGAACTCACTGCAATATGGTCTACTTCCTGCTTCGGAATTTCCTCGACCTCAAAACCACATTCATTCTCATATGATTTCAACAAGTCAATATTCCCAGCTCGCCTGTTACCGAACTTATGGTCATAACCAATCACGATTCGTTTGGGTTGGAAGTACCGAACCAAGAAGTCCTTGATGTATTCCTGTGGAGTCTGTAGGGAGAATTCAAGTGTGAATGGAACAAACACCAAGTGGTCTATCCCATACTTACGGACCAAATCAATCTTCTCATCCATCGTGGTCAGCAACTTGAGGCTGGTATCATCCGGATTCAGTACCAAGCGAGGATGTGGATGGAAGGTAATCAATACACTTTCCCCCTCGACTTCCTTGGCCAGTTGCTTGACACGTTCTAGAATCTTCTGGTGACCTGTATGTACACCATCATAAGAACCTATCGTAATGACGGCATTCTTAATATCCCCTAATGAAGCTAAATCCTTGTAAACTTTCATACTTGGTGGAGGGAGTGGTTTTTCTTTCAACTTAAACCCCCAGTGTATTGTTTTGAAATACAAATTTATGCAATTAGAGCGTACCTTTGCAGGATAATACCAATTTGATGGAAGAAAAAAAGATAGTATCGGCTTTATCAGGAGTGAATGACCCTATGACCGGGCAAAGTATCATTGCCCAAAATATGGTAACCCAACTCAATATTGATGGTAATGATGTGAATATGACCATCCTATTGCCAAGCCTGAAATACAGTGGTAAGTCTGAACTGAGTTTCGCCATCATGGGAGCGATTCAGGCTATATATCCGAATGCCAATACGAATGTTCACTTCGCAACACAGACGGCACAATCACAAAAAGTCAACACTAGTTTGCCTCAGGTAAAGAATGTGATTGCTGTTGCATCAGGTAAGGGCGGTGTGGGTAAGTCCACCGTTGCCGTTAATCTAGCCTTAGGATTGAGTGCAATGGGAGCCCGTGTCGGATTGATTGACGCTGACCTTTACGGACCATCCATTCCTACGATGTTCGGTCTGCAAGGACAGCGCCCCAAGGTCGTGACTCATCAAGGCAAACCGAAAATTATTCCCATTGAGACAAATGGCATACATGTCATGTCCATTGGATTCATCATAGAACCCGAACAGGCTGTTGTATTGCGTGGTCCCAGATTGGGAGGTATTATTCGCCAATTTATCCAGGAAACAGTCTGGCCCGAATTGGATTATATCGTCATCGACCTGCCACCAGGAACAGGAGATATCCAATTGACACTTGTCCAGACGGTACCTGTTACGGGAGCTGTTGTCGTGACTACTCCCCAGGAAGTAGCTGTGGTGGATGCAGTAAAAGCCATGAACATGTTCTTATTGCCCAATGTGAATGTTCCCATACTTGGTGTCGTGGAGAATATGTCTTGGTTCACCCCAAAGGAACTACCGGATAATAAGTACTACATCTTTGGAAAAGGAGGTGGCAAACAACTCGTCAAGATGAGTAATTCCATGTTGTTGGGTCAGATTCCCATTGTCCAGGGTATCAGGGAAGCAGGAGACCAAGGAAAACCTGCTGTCATCAATACCGAGAATCCAATTGTTAAGGAATCATTCATGAAAATGACCCAGAATACAATGAGACAAATTGCCATTAGGAACGAAATGCTACCGCCGACAAGAATCGTGGGTGTCAAAAGCTAAGGAAAAATAGGTTTCATAATGAATCAAATGCCTCATTCCGTTGAAGTACGGTAGTTTTCGTTTCGTGCGCCCTCATCAGAACAATAATATCCTTAAATTTGTACTTAAAGTATATTGGGTATTAAGGAATTGGCTTTTCGTTGCTATTTTGAGCATCCAAATACTCTTTCATTATACAAGCAATCTAATATCAATGATGACTCCCGAGGAAAAGAAAAATTATCTTCAGAAAATTGATACTGCATTAGACAGTATTCGTCCACATTTAGAAGCTGATGGCGGGAATATTGAGGTAGTGGATTTAACCGACGAAATGATTGTCCATATCAAATGGATGGGCAACTGTGAGGGTTGTTCCATGTCATCCATGACCATGCGTGCCGGTATCGAACAGACCCTAAAATCCACAATGCCGGAAATAGCGGGTGTCATTGCCCTGAATGGCGTTGGTGTTTAAGTACCTTTCACTATCATTTTATCAGACATAGCCTTATTCACTAGATTGTAAGATTGAACGAATGACCCGACAAGATCTCTTTCAACAAATCATTCAGAAAAAATCATATTTGTGTGTGGGATTGGATACCGATATAGAGCGTATCCCCAAACACCTATTGAAATATGAGAATCCCGTATTGGAATTCAATAAGCAAATCATTGATGCGACCAAGGATTTGTGCGTGGCCTACAAACCCAATTTGGCTTTCTACGAAAGTATGGGGCCATTCGGTTGGGCCGTATTGGAGGAGACGCTGAAATATATACCAGAAGAACATTTCACGATAGCGGATGCCAAGCGTGGTGACATTGGTAATACTTCCAAGATGTATGCCCAAGCCTTTTTCCAGGCCATGGATTTTGATTCACTTACCATTGCTCCCTACATGGGCGAGGATTCTGTCAAGCCTTTCCTTGGCTTCAAGGATAAGTGGGTGATTCTTCTTGCTTTGACTTCCAATCCCGGAAGTCAGAATTTCCAACGTACTGCACAGGAAAACGATGAGCCACTCTTTGAAAAGGTAATGTCCCATGCTCAAGAATGGGGTTCCGAGGAAGAACTGATGTTTGTGGTTGGTGCCACACATGCAGAGGATTTCAAAAGGGTCAGGGAAATTGCTCCTCATCATTTCCTTTTGGTTCCGGGTGTTGGAAAACAAGGTGGCGACCTTACGACTCTCTCCAAATTGGGTATGAATGACCATGTTGGCCTGTTGGTTAATTCATCCAGAGGTATCATCTATGCGGGTGATGGAGAGGATTTTGCTGAGAAAGCGAGGGCTTCGGCTCTTGGTATCCAAAAAGAAATGGAATCCATTCTTGAGGAATGGTTGAGTGTGGATATTGAGGAATGAGATGTTTGGATGATGTAATTGATATCTATGGTATTCATTTCGGGGAGTTCGGTTTAGATATTATGTATAATCGTGTCTTTCAGGGGAATTTATCGTCCCAACTACATAAAAGAAATATGATTCAATCATGAGTAAGGAAAAATTCATTCAGGAAATTACGGAAGGATATACGTTCAAAGGCGAATCCATTGTATTGGGAGGAGCCATGCTTGATGGTGAATGCCAAACAGATACTTTGGTCAATCTACCACTCAAGACCTTGAATAGGCATGGCCTGATTGCCGGAGCCACAGGTTCGGGTAAGACCAAGACACTCCAAATTCTAGCCGAACAATTTTCTGCCAATAGTATTCCTGTACTCCTAATGGATGTGAAAGGGGATTTGAGTGGCATTGCCGCTCCTAGTCCGGGGCATCCTAAGATTGACGAGCGCCACCTGAAGATTGGCATTCCTTTCCATAAGGATATCAGTCCTGTCGAATTCCTTTCCCTATCGGATGAGAAAGGTGCCAGACTTAGGGCTACCGTATCGGAATTCGGACCGGTCCTCTTTTCCAAGATTCTCGGACTGAATGAAACGCAATCAGGTATTGTTTCAGTTGTTTTCAAATATTGTGACGATAAGAAATTACCACTACTCGACCTTAAGGATTTCAAGAAAACCCTACAATATCTCATGGGAGAGGGGAAAGAGGAAATCGAGGGTGACTATGGCCGCTTATCCACTGCCTCCGTTGGTGCCATCATGAGAAAAATCGTTGAAATCGAACAACAGGGTGCAGAAACATTCTTTGGAGAAACGTCATTTGATGTTGATGATTTGTGTAGAATTGATGAGAATGGCAAGGGCATGGTTTCTGTTATCCGATTAACGGATATACAGGATAAGCCCAAGTTATTTTCCACATTCATGCTACAAATGCTAGCAGAAATCTATGCTACATTCCCTGAAAAAGGTGATGCGGACCAACCCGAATTGGTCATCTTCATAGACGAGGCACATTTGGTATTCGAAAAAGCCAGCGATGCGCTTTTGAATCAGATTGAATCCATCATTAAGCTCATTCGTTCCAAGGGTGTGGGTATCTTCTTTGTCACCCAAAACCCCAAGGATGTACCCGATGATGTACTGGGTCAATTGGGTCTTAAGATACAACATGCATTGCGTGCATTTACCGCCAAGGATAGGAAAGCCATCAAGTTGACGGCGCAGAATTACCCGCTGACGGATTACTATGATACGGAACAATTACTGACCGAACTGGGAATCGGAGAGGCATTGGTCACGGTTCTGAATGAAAAGGGTATCCCTACCCCATTGGTCCACTGTTTATTGAGGGCTCCTCAGTCCCGAATGGATATCCTTTCAGATGAGGAAATTGATGATATTATTTCACAATCCAAAATCATCAGTAAGTATAACAAGGAAGTGGATAGGGAGAGCGCCTATGAGGTACTAGGTAAAAAAATCGAGGCGGCGCAGGAAGCCGAACATCAGGAGGAATTGCGTAAGCAACAGGAAAAGGCAAAAAAATCCACATCCAAAAGAAGAAGTAAGGAAAAATCGGGTTTTGAAAAAGTGGTGGATAGTACTGTCGGTAGACAAGTGGGAAGAACCATTGCAAGGGAATTGACCCGTGGTTTGCTTGGCGCATTGGGTATCAGTTCCAGTCGTAGAAAGAAAAAATCCGGATGGTTTTAACCAGAGGCCAATTCTAACGAATTTTCGCTGTTTTTCACTAATAAATTCACACTGAACCATCTATGGTTGAGCCGTGAAAGTAATGTAAACCGGAAACATCGAAAAGGGCTTCGGAAACTAAAATTTTAACCTGAATCATTTCACTTTTAGATTTACAATGTCCTATATTCGGATTTATATTGATGAAATGATTAATAATAATCAAACAGGGAACACTGGGAGATTACTTATGAGAGGTGATTAACCATTGTTAGTCGATTTTGTTTTGCTCCTCTCCTTAGTGACCCTCACTCTTGACAGGCAAATGTGTGTATTGCAAAGGGGTTCTAATCCTACCTGAACTTCCTCTAATTGTCTGGTAAAGAGGTCTTGACAGATCTGTGGTTAAACACTATGGAACTTTGGACCAACTCATTATCATGGACTTAAAGAATCTGTAATATTTGTCGAGTCTCTTTATCTTTTTTCAACCCTAAGAGAAATCTTACCTTTGTAGGAAAATCCATAGAATGCAAGAATTCGAACTTACCAAATTCGATTTCATCGAATTGAATAAGCTAATGAAAATACTGGATTGGGTCAATTCAGGTGGTGAAGCCAATATGATGATTTTGGAGGGCGAAGTCATGGTCAATGGACAAGTAGCAAACCAAAAAAGGAAAAAAATCAGGAAAGGGGATGAGGTCCAATTCATGGATCATTCAGTAGTTGTCAAGTAATGCGCCAATTCCTATCCACCATCCTCATCTCGCTGTATTGTTTGGTGGGATGTTCCG
>JAHDHL010000023.1:60144-89611 GCA_020631355.1 Saprospiraceae bacterium
CGCCAATTCCTATCCACCATCCTCATCTCGCTGTATTGTTTGGTGGGATGTTCCGCCTCTACATCTACTTTCCACCCTACTCCCACTCCATCACAGGATACAATGAGGATTGTTTCTTGGAATGTACACCTACTTCCTTATTTTTTCTTGCTACCGATGTCCAAGAAAAGGAAGCGAACCCATCTCATAGCCCAACAATTCAATGATTCCCTGGATTACGACATCATTGTCTTACAGGAGGTTTTTCACAAAACCAACCGGAGATTACTCAAGCGCAAACTCAAGAAGAAATATCCCTACATCTACGGCCCACCCAACCGAAAACGTTGGACCATCAAGACCAATAGTGGACTATTGGTTCTGAGTAAACGACCGCTCATCCTCAAGGGAACGGTTCAGTTTGATGCAGCCACTTCGCTTGACAATAAGATGTCCCGAAAGGGAGCCATGCTGCTCGAGGGTGAGTTTAATGGGCACCTGTTCCAAATTATCAATACGCATACGCAGGGGAATCCTTCCATTATCAATGGCCACCAATTCCACCAGGTTTATGACGGTCTGATTCATCCTTATGAGAAAAAGGGCGTTCCGCAAATCATTTGTGGTGATATGAATTGTAGCAGTGCCAATCCTAGGGATTACCAACAAATGCTTCGAATTTTCCACATTGGGGAACCGAATGTGACGCATGATGACCGTTATGCCGAAAAGGGAGGACTACTAGAAAAGACCATCGACTATATCCTTGTCAGGCCGAATAATTCCAGAATGAACATCATCAGAACCAGCAAAATCCTTATTGGCCCGGATTGGATACATTCTCACAAGGCAGGAAAAAAATATGGCGTACATGTGGGTTTGTCAGACCATTATCCGATGGAAATAGAGGTGGTCTGGGAGTAAGGTAAAATCAATTTATTTCTTAATTTTCCTAAATTGCTCCTTGATATGATTAGCCAAGGTAGTAATCAAATCCTTTTCCTTATCCATATTCCATTCAATCCAATGACGTGCTGCGAATTGTCTGGGCACTTCACAATCATCCAACTTTATGGGTAATGTAAAGGGAAAACCCAAGGGTCTATACCTTTCGACTTCCAATATTTCACGGAACTCCCTAGAAACATAACCTGTTTTGCTCAAGGATAGTGATGATAGAAATACAATCGCAAAATCAGATTCGTTAATTGCTTTCTCTATTTCATTTTTGTAATCATCACCAATCTTCAAGGATTTATCATCCTGCCAAGCATCTATGCCATGCTTTTTCAGTCCCTCGAAAATCCTATCCACCACGGAATAATCCTCCCTTGCATAAGATAGGAATACCCGTGGGGTAGTTGCATTCTTTGACACGGTGAATGTTGATTTTGGAAACAACATATCCTGATACATATCGACCAAGTCTCCCTCGGGCATTGCCATCAGTTCCCTCATCATAATCTTTTGGGGTTTCAGTCTGAGATTCTTATCCACATCCACATGTAATAATCCCAAATAGGACTTCTCTCCCATATCTCCCAAGGATTCGAAAATAAAATCAACGAGGATGAAACCAAGGATTTCCTTTTTCCCGTCATCCGTGTTTTCCAAACCATTGGCTCTTACACCAAGCAAAGCCGTATCTCCGCCGTCATTGTCAAGCAATTCTACCTTGATATCAGTACGGCCTTTCTTATTTAGTGGATTCCATTTATAATTCAATTTGGGTTTTGGAAAATCATTGACAGTGTCCTTATATCCCAATAATACAGTCCTCAATCCTGCATTTGAAAACACGACAATCAGGCTGCTAACTTTCCCATTCCCGATCAGGGTACTCGGATTGTTCTGAACCTTGAGTAATTCTTCATCAGTTGGTTTTCTTCTCTCCTCCTTAGAGAGACTTTCTCCGAATACCTTGAGGTATTCTTCCGTTTCTCCCCGTTCAAAAAGATAAAGTGCCCTGGCTTGTATCACATCCTTTCTATAAGGAGCCAAACGGAAAGCAGCATCACAATAACGCCTAGCCTCATCCAAATTCCCCTGATTGATTAAAACCCTAAAAGCATTCAGGTAAGCCTCTACATAATGGGGGTTGGAATCTATTAATTTCCTGAATACCTCCAAAGCCTCATCGTACTTCCTATTCCTTGATAGGAGATAACCATAATTCAACAACACCTTGGGTGAGGATATCCTTTCAACCAATACCTTGAATGATTCCAGTGCCTTTGAATACTCCTCAAGATTGAAACTGGCTATGGCCTTTTTCAAGAGTAAATCATCTGCATCAGACAACTGATTCGCTTCATTGGTCCCATCGAATAATTGCTCCCTGATTAATTCATTCTCATCATTTTCGGGTGACAATCCAATCTTATCCAAAAATTGCAATAAGTCAATGGTTAGGTTATTCTGCTCCACATTGAAATCACCCCTGCTTATCACTGCCATTTCCCTTTCCCTTGTGAGGCGGTTATATCTTTGGGAAAACAATATGTATTCGTTGAATAATTCCGGGTAATCGACCACTAGCACATCCTTTAGTAATCCCAGTGCTTCCTTGATCTTATTGATTGATAATAATTCCTTTATTTTAAGTATCCAATCCAATTTTCTTTATTTTACTTATCATTTCCTCACATACACCACGATTTTCCCCATTGATTTGCGGGATTCCAATAAGGCATGTGCATCAGCTATATTTTCAAAATCGAATGTCCCTCCAACTACCGGATTGAGTATTCCCTCCTCGGTGAGTCGGACTACGTTTTCGAGACATCTCTTAATCACCAAGGGACGATGATCCGCAATCCTCAGCATATTCACTCCAATAATGGATTTGGAATGGGTCAATAGGGATATCGGAGAGTGAAAGCCGAAGCCCAATGCGACCCCAATCTTACCGAAAAGGTTCTTTCCTGTCATGGATGCCGCACCATAACCTATGATTCTTCCTCCTGCCCCAAGTAATTTCAGGCCCTTTTTGATATAATTCCCTCCGATACTATCAAAGACTACATCCAACCCCCTATCACCGACCACTTTTTCTATTTCTCTTACAAAGTCTTGTTTCCTATAATTAATGGGATAATGAACACCCTGTGCCTTGAGGTAATCCAGTTTCTCATCCGAGCCTGCGGTACCGAATATGGTGCATCCCCTCCATCTGGCCAATTGGACCAAAGCTGTACCCACACCACCAGCTGCCGCATGAATCAGTATATGGTCTCCCTCATGCAATCTCGACATTTCTTCAGCAGCATAATAAGCCGTTCCATATTGGGTAGCCAGTGCAGTGGCTTTTCCCGCATCCATATCCTCTGGTATAATGGCTACGGCTCTCGCATCGGTCACAGCATATTCAGCATACCCTCCAAAACGAGTCATCGCCACTACCCTTTGTCCGACTTCCTTATCCTTTACATCAGTTCCGAGTTCATGTATCCTACCTACAACCTCATAACCAACAATTGCAGGTAAGGGAGGAGCATCCTGATACAATCCCAAGCGAGCCATTACATCAGCATAGTTCAGGCCGAATGCCTCCACTTCTATACATATCTCATGTGCCTGTGGTTTGGGATGTTCAACATCCCTGATTTCAAATGCCTTATCAGGCGAACCGTTCCTAACTATCAGTGCCGCTTTCATCTTGAATCGTATTTTATCGGATAAGCTGGATTATTATTGACCCGGGGTTCCTATCACATGAAATCAACATCCTCTGTGTAAGGATAATTCATTAGATAAACCAAGGCTTTTTGTTTATCAAAATCCTCGTATATAATCTTGAATAGAATTTCCACGATAGGTAAGTGGAGACCAAAATGACGAGAAAGCTCCCGAGCGATGATAACGGTTCTCAGGCCCTCAGCAGGTTCTGTCATTGAATTGAGGATATCCTCCAGTTTCTCACCCTTACCAAGGCGTTCCCCTACGGAGAAATTCCTACTCTTGTTCACGGAAGCCGTTGCAATCATATCCCCTATACCCGACATTCCGAAGAATGCTTTCTTACTACTCCCCATCTCATGTGCCAAGCGAACCATTTCGGAAATCGAACGGGTAATCAATACTGCCCTCAGGTTGTAACCGAATCCCATACCATGAATCATCCCTGAAGCTATCGCATAGCAATTCTTCAGTACACCACCCCATTCCGCACCTTTCAGGTCACGGGTTCCGTAGACTCTGAACACATCACTTTGGAGGACTTTCTTACCAATATTGACAACTTCGTCGAATCTGGAAGCAATTACCGTAGCGGCGGGTTCCCCGGCCATGATTTCGGAGGATAGATTAGGGCCAGAAAGACAGCCCACCCTCACGACAACCGATTCTTCCTGAATGACCTCAGTCATGGTTTTGACATCCTTGGGTAGGATTCTTACTGTTCCTCCCTTGACACTTTCCAGGCTGATTTCCCCAACATCCAATCCTTTGGTACACTGGATCATGATATGGCGTGGTCTGAGAAAGGGGGCAATCCCCTGCATCATCCATCTGAAACTCTTGGATGGTACAACAGGAAAAATCAAATCACAGGAGGCTGCGAATTCTTCCTGATCATTGGTACAAACAATCCTTGGGGACAAATCCATCCCTAGGAAATGATGTTTCTCATTAATGGCTTCGACTACCTCCTCCCTTCTACTCAGGAGTAGGACATCCACATTCTCTGAAAGTAACTTGGCAATGGTGGTTCCGAATTTACCAGAACCAATGACACCGACTGGTTTCATACAATCGAAAGGATTTACAGGTTTGATAGGGTTTTATGAGAATTGTCCAACGGACCTCCATATAGGAATTACCCTTGAACTAAATTACAATTCAAGGTGGAGAAAAAAAGTTTTTATAACCTTTATTTTTGGAAAGCTTACTTCTTTACACCGATTCGCATCTCCCCTGCTTCAAAGCGGGCATCCAAATCCCCTCTGTTTCTCAACCATTCTATCATATCATCACCGAGTACTTCCTTGCGCCATCCCCTTGACAAGTACGGAGGTAAATATTCAGGATCATACTTCATCTTATTGAAATCAGAACGGGGCATCAGCAATGTACCTGCCACCTTATTCTTGGAACAGATGAATTTGAATACCTGATTCAACAAATCCATTAGGATGTTCTGTTCTTCGGTTATCTGAGGTGGAGGTTGGATTAAGGTCAGAAGTTTCTTTTCTTCTTCAGTAGCAGGTTTCTGATGAAGTCGATTGAACGTTTCCCAATGTTTCTTCACGATATAATCCGGTATACGCCTATCACTCAGTAGGGATTGTTTCCCAGAATCAATCATTCTCAGTATAATGGGTATAATCTTGCTCGATAGTACCTTCTCCCTCGATAGGTTATTGAGTTCCGCTTCGTTCTCCCTCCACAGATGCAGACGGATATTGAATAATCTTTCCCTGTCCTTGAGTGCATACATGATTTTATTATTCAGAATCTCACTCATCAAATCCTGTGAATAATTGTCCTCCTTGCAAAAACGGCTGCATTCCTCATACACCCACTCCAATCTATTCCTACTCTCAAGTTTACGACTCAACTTACCCCAAATTTTCTTGAGGTAAATGACATCATTCAAAGCATATCGAACTTGCTTATCCCTAATCGGACGTCTGGACCAATCCGTTACGGTCTGGGATTTGGAAATACGAGCATTCGCATACTTCTGTGCTATTTTCTGAAAAGAACAAGGATAACCATCTCCAAGGAATCCTACTGCGACCTGTACGTCTACCGTATTGTTGGGTAAGGTTCCGAAAAGGCGATACAACAATTGGTAATCATTTTCTCCGGCATGGGTAATCTTTAATATTTCAGGGTCGGCCAACAAATCCGTCAAGGGAGAAAAATCCGTTACTTCGAGTGCATCAACAAGGAAATTGCCTACTTCGGATGAAATCTGTACCAAACATAACAATGGGACATAGCGTTTCTCGCCAATGAACTCGGTATCGAATCCGAGCCAATCGCTCCCTTCTTTTATGGATTGACAATGTTGTTGGAGTGCTTCGGAGGTGCTTATGAAAATATATTCCTGATCAGGCATGTAACTTGTGGTCAAACTGAATGCTCATTGAGTTAATAACCCATATCCAAAATAGATAGGGTAAAAAAGGAAAGGATTGGATTCATTGGGTATGGAATTGTACATCCTGACCGTTTTCGGTTTGCTAAGGTAAAAATTTATAATATCATTCCACAGTCAGATATGGCGCTAACTTCAGATAGAGAGAATCAGAAATGGCATAATTGTCCTGAAGGGCCTCAACACTAGGGTAAATGCCATGGGTTTCCCTGTATTTCACGATAGCATTTGCTACTTTCCAACGGATGTAGGGATGGGATTTCAGTTCATCAGTCGTTGCGGAATTGATATTGATACGGCTGACCTCACCAGATTCCAATAGTAGATGTTTCCTGATTTTCTGGAATGTACTATCCGGTAATCCATAGACCTCTGCAATCTGATGAACACCTGTGAATCCTCCCAAACTTTCCCTGTACTTGATAATTCGTTTGGCATAGGTGGGACCAATTCCATAAATCCGTTCGAAACCGGCAGCATCGGAAGTATTAACATCCACTTCGACAACGGGATATTTCCATTCCGTCTTTCTAGGTTTCCTCATGGGCATGCGAACAGAACTCGCCTTTGAATACTTCTCCTTGGTTTCATCCTTGGTTTTGGAATATACCCGTTGCTCTTTAGGCTCCTTTTTTTGCTTGGAATAATCTTTCCGAACATGTGGAATATGAATGAAAGATTCCAATTCATCATACCATTCTGTTTTCATTCCATAAACCTTGAGTAAGTCTTCCTTTTGATAGAATTTCCCTCCCTTATTCCTAAAATTCATCATTGTCTTGATAACATAATCAGGGAGGCCCATTTCTAAAAGTTCCTCCTTGGATACCGTATTGGGATTGAACTTAGCCCCCTTGATGACCACTTCTTTCCGAGGTTGTTTTCTTCGACTCCTATTCGATACATAACCCTTACTTTTGGGGTTCTTCTCGTATTCAACCTTTTCTTTTCTCCCCAGTTCCCACAGGTTGATTTCCGATTGGAACAACTCATAATCAGGTGAGGACTTGGGCGAACAGACATATATGATTCTAGGCAAGGCCAACATTAGGACAGACAGGAAAACCAAGCCTATCATGCCCCGTCTTTCCGAGCGGGTAAAACGGACGGATTCCTTGAAATATTCGTTCATTTCCTTGTTGTTTTTATCGTGTTATAGCAGATTCCAGCATCTTCATAAGTAATAGAGTCAAAATGCCTCAAACATGAGTGTAATGAGGGGCAAAACCCTTTTAATAGAGGGTAAAAAGTCGTATCTTTGTGGGATGAAAAATAATGAGAATCCAGAGGAGGGAAAATCCCCCAATACGAATTACGGCGCCAATAACATCACAGCCCTAGAGGGGTTGGAAGCAGTACGTCTCAGACCCGGGATGTACATTGGCAGTACCGACTCCAAAGGTTTGCACCATCTTGTTTACGAGGTTGTTGATAACTCCATTGATGAACACTTAGCCGGACATGCAGATACGGTTACGGTTATCATCCATAAGGACAATTCCATTACCGTTAAGGATAATGGTAGAGGTATTCCTACCGGCATGCACAAGAAGTTGCAGAAATCGGCATTGGAGGTCGTAATGACCGTTCTCCACGCTGGTGGAAAATTCGACAAGGATACCTATAAGGTTTCTGGTGGTCTTCATGGTGTGGGTGTTTCCTGTGTGAATGCCCTTTCCTCATATCTTAAAGCCGAGGTACATCGCCAAGGGCAGGTTTTCGTTCAGGAATATTCCATTGGTAAACCCACATCCGAAGTCGAAGTAGTCGGCACGACGGATATTACTGGAACCAATGTGACTTTCAAGCCTGATGGTACCATTTTCGAAACACTGGAATATAGTTTCGGGGTCCTTTCTGCCCGTTTGAGAGAATTGGCATACCTGAACAGTGGTTTGAAACTGATTCTCATTGATGAGCGAGTAAAGGGAGAAGAAGGAGCATTCAAGCAGGAAGAATATTTTTCTGAGGGTGGTTTGAAGGAATATGTCAAATTCCTGGATGAAAGTAGAACGCCCATTATCCAGAATCCCATCCACGTCAAAGGAAAGCGGGATAGTGTGGAAGTGGAAGTTGCCATGCAATACAATGATTCCTACAAGGAGAATGTATATTCCTATGTGAATAATATCAATACCCGTGAGGGTGGTACACACGTTAATGGATTCAGAAGGGCTGTAACGCGTGTATTCAAGCAATATGGGGAAGATAATGGGTTTTTCAATAAATTGAAGTTCAAGGTTTCCAGTGAGGATTTCCGCGAGGGTCTTACTGCTGTTGTGGCCGTAAAGGTACCAGAACCACAATTCAAGGGCCAAACCAAGGGTGAGTTGGGTAATTCCGAGGTGACTTCCATCGTGAGTCAGGAATTGGGAGAAACACTGAAATATTTCCTAGAGGAGAATCCACAGGAAGCCAAGCGTGTCATCGACAAGGTCATTCTTGCCGCTACGGCCAGACATGCCGCTAGAAAGGCCCGTGAAATGGTACAGCGTAAGAATGTACTCACGGGTGGAGGACTTCCAGGTAAGCTAGCCGATTGTTCTTCCAAGGACCCGAATGCTTCTGAAATCTTCTTGGTTGAGGGTGACTCTGCCGGTGGAACAGCGAAGCAGGGACGTGACCGTAATTTCCAAGCAATTCTACCTTTGAGGGGTAAGATCCTGAATGTGGAAAAAGCATTGGAGCACAAGATTTACGAAAACGAGGAAATCAAGAATATCTTCACCGCATTGGGTGTAAGTATCGAGGAGAAAGAGGGTGAACGCATCCTGAATGTGGAAAAATTACGTTATCACAAGATCGTCATCATGTGTGATGCCGATATTGATGGTAGCCACATCGTTACCCTGATACTGACATTCTTCTATCGTTATATGACACCTCTCATTGATAATGGCTATATCTATATTGCAGCACCTCCGTTGTATAGGGTATCCAAAGGAAAGCAATTCAGATATTGCTGGAATGAGGAAGAAAGAGAAGATGCCGTTTCATCCTATTCGAAGAATTCAGAAAGGGATGCGGGTGTCAAAATCCAACGCTATAAGGGTCTTGGAGAGATGAATGCGGAACAGTTATGGGAAACCACAATGGATCCGGATTCAAGAATGCTGCGCCAGGTAACCATAGATGATGCCGCTGATTGCGACAGGGTATTTTCCATGCTCATGGGAGATGAGGTTCCTCCACGTAGGGCATTCATTGAGGCCAATGCAAAATATGCCAGGGTTGATGTTTAAGGTATAACATTATTATTCTGAAATAAAAAAAGGTTGATACGTCGTATCAACCTTTTTTATTTTATTTCCACAAATTATTGGACAAGAATAAATATTCAATCTGATTTAATTGAATCTTTATTTTGAGGTCAATCAATTTCAATTGGCCATTCAGATATTTCTCCTGTCTTTTATTCAATAAAAAAACGGAACTTTCACCATAATTGAATTTTTCATTTTCTGCTTCCAATAATCGTTGATACCGAACAACATTTTCCTCAAGAATCAGGAGTTGTTCCAATAGGATTTCTCTTTGGTTCGTCGTTGCAATTAATTTATTCTTCAGTTCGTTGGATTTATTATCAATATCCAATTGGATTTCCTTTAATTTAATTTCCCCTTTTTCCACATCTGCCCTTTCCCGTCTAAATAAAATAGGCATTGAAAAATCAAACCCCCATTTAAAATCCCTTACATTATAAGATGGAATAATATTATCCGAAGTAGCGAATAAGGGATGATATTTAATCTTTAACTTAGGTTTTAATTTCTCTCTTTTTAATCTTTGGTTTATGGTAGTGAATTCTCTTTTCTGGATTTTTTCTAAAATCATTGGATGGTTTTGTACAATATCATCCGTTACATTAAAAGGATTACCAATCATATCTGCCGCATCAATGGTTTCCGGAGCAACATTGGAAGCAATAAGCATTGGCATCCCATCTTCCCACATATATCCTTGTACAAGTTGTGCGGTTTTTAATTGGTATAATTTATTTTTCTGACTCAAATTCCTGGCATCCTGCAACATGATGTATGCCTCCAAGGTATCCACTGCTGTTTTCTCGCCATTGAAAAAAGTATTCTTGGTATAATCCAGATAGGCTTCCGCATTCTTCTCATTATTTTCCAATACACTTTGGAATGCATTGTACTTCACCCAATCCCAATAGGCCAATGAAGCAGCGAACAATAACTCATTCATTCCTACTGCCAGCTTAGACTCAGCCATTTTACCGAAGACTTCGGCCTTGTCCTTGGCCAATCGTCTTTCATTGACCCAAAATCCTTGGATGGCATTGATTTCCACTCCCAAATTCCAAAGTCCCAACCGGTCTGTTTGGTCCTCGGGATTCAGGAAAACCCCATCCGTATTCATATATCCACCAACAACATCAATTCCCAAGGGGGTCGGTACCGAAATATCAGCCCCCCATTCCCTGTAATATAATTTATCCTTAAAATCCTTTTGGTTGAGGTAGGATGACAATTGGGGGTCCAGGAATCCTTTAGCAGATAACCTTTCCGCATCAGCTTTTCTAAGTTGCAAACGGTTCTGCTCTGCCAAGGGGTGATGAGTAGCAACCTGCCCCATGAATTCTTTCCAAGACAGGATATTATCCTCCTGTCCCGTTAATTGAGTCATTGAATTAAAGAAGAAAAAAAGAATTATAATAAAATACCTCATGGATTTTATTTTCAATTTCATTTGAATTTACTTCACTGATTTAAGTGGTGCCTTTCTTTTAATTTCCTTTTTTGCATCATTTTCTTTTTCCTTATAAAAATCTGCAGGAAATCCATTCAGCTGTCTCCACAACTCATACCAAATCGGAACATCATTCAATAAAATAAATGCATTGACTCCCGTCCCCACCCTAAGGGCATCAGGCCATGCTTTTTCTTCATCGCTGGGACTAATGATGGTTCGGTAATATCCGTCATCATTAATGAATCGGTCAATAGCTACCACATTTCCAGAAAAGACACCTGTGGATGATTCCGGCCAGCCACTGATGACCACTGCAGGCCAACCATCAAAACGAATCCTAACCCTATCCCCTATATTCACCAATGGAATATCCTGAGGCCTCAGATATACTTCCGTTGCCAAATCATATTGTGCAGGCATAATCGTAGCTATATCAGCCCCCTCTTTTACAATTTCGCCAATTCCTTTTTTTATGGTTTTGGTAATATATCCATCCTGTGGTGCAGTGATATAATAAAATTGTTGCCTGACACTATAATTACTCAATTTATTCCTCAACTTGGAAGTAGCAGCCTGACTTTCCAATTGTGCGGATAAAGCGGATTGCTTATCCGATTGGGACTTAGCCATCTTATCCGCATATTCCCGTTCGGCAGCATTCAGTTCAATCGCCAAGACCTCCAATTGATTCCGCTGGTTCAATAATTTATTTTCCTGTACGGAAACCTTGGCTTTCATTTGTTGGAGTTTGAGTTCCTTTTCTTGGAATTCAGAAAGGGATTTCAATCCTTTATCATATAGTTCCTTGGTCCGATTGAATTGGTTGTCCGCAATGGAATAATTGCTGTTCACCGCTTCCAGGTCCATACTATCCATCTGAATCTTATTCCTTGCCTGAAGCATCTTATTCCTAATTTGCTGCCTTTTGAGTACCAATGATTCCTCCAGGGCCACATACTGATTCTCCAGTGCCCTAATCTTATCCCTGTAGGATTGGATACTTTGGTTCTTGGCTTCGACCTGTTCTGATGTCCGAGCCAATAAATCGGGATCAAAATATTCACTCTTGACTTCCGATATGAATACTACCGTATCCCCTTTCTGGACATAGTCCCCCTCCTGAACGAACCATTCCTCCAAACGACCTGAAATCACTGTCTGTATGGCCTGCGGTCTATATTGTGGCGAACGGGTCGTCACATATCCTTTTGCCTGTATGTTTTGGGTCCAAGGCAAAAAGAGACAGGAAACCAAAAGTAATAGGAGAAATACCGAAAGGATAAGTGCCAATCGTTTGATTCTACTTTTCTTCAGTAACCTAGATGCCTTAAAATCCTTGAGTCTAACAGCATCCTTGATTGTATTGTCAGAGATATTCAGCATGCCGTTTATAGTTTGATGATTTGATTACTCTTTTCTTGCCAATAATAAAAGTCCGAAACCACGACCACAGTCCAGTCCCTTTGTTCATCCATAATGTAATCAATGATGCGCTTTTTCTCCTCATCCTCTACGAATTGTAGTGGGTCCTCGAAAAGTAGTAACCGTGGATTACAAATGATATTACGGGCGATGAGGACTTTCTGGATGATACTTCTGGGCAATCGCCTGCCTCCACTATCCACCAAGCTATCCATTCCTCCCTGTTGATGTGCGAAATAATCATCCAACTGCAATACTTCCATTACTTCCTCCAATTCTTTGGATGAAACCTTACGCCCCAATGTGATATTTTCCCTGAAACTTCCCTCAAATATTTGGTTGATGGGAAGAGCCACACTTATTTTGTTATACAATTCGTCCCGCCTATAATTCGAAAATGGAACCTTTTCTATATACATTTCACCTCCGTCTATCTGATGTATCCCTGCCATGATATGAAGCAATAATGTTTTTCCTGAGCCTGACTTCCCGGACAGGACCACCTTATTACCTGTTGGTATCTCAAATGATAAGCCATCTATGATTTTGTTCCTTTCATTCGGGAATCCGAATTCTATATCCACAGCTCTCACAGACAGGGCCTTATCCTCCTCCAATTCCAACTTCCCCCCATCACTGTCCAATTTCAAATCGGTAACATAACCGATCTTCTCCAATGCAGTCAGCACATCATAAATCGTATCAATGACCCTAAGAATCTTCTCAACGGAGTTGATGATCAGAATGATAATAATCTCCGCCGCAACAAACTGTCCGATATTCATTTGTTCCTGAAACACCAAATATCCACCAAGAACCAACAATCCAGCTGCTACCAATACCTTGAATCCGATGAAAAAGCGGAACTGATTCAGAATCACCTGAAAATGCTTTTCCCTGGATGACAAGTATCCTGTGATGATACTATCGGTCTTATCCAAATGGAATGTATTCGGAGCATTCAACTTGAATGTTCGATTCATCCTTGCCACTTCTTCCAACCAATGCGCCAGTTGATATTTATACTTGCTTTCCTTTAGGCTGGTCTCCAATCCCTTGGGGCCTGTGATTCTGAAAATCAACCAGAGTATCAATATCAGCACACCGCCCAATATGACAAAATAGGAACTATACACTGCCAACAATATCAGTCCGAAGATGATTTGGAAAGCTGAAAGAGTAAAGTCAATAAGGATTTTGGGCAAACCTTTCTGAATCGTCAGGGTATCGAAGAAGCGATTCACCAATTCTGGAGCATGAATCCGATCAAGTTGAAGGAATGTAATCTTCGGAAGACGGTAAGCAAACTCAAATCCCGAACGGGCAAAGAGGTCTTGCTGGATATTCTCCACAATTCTCAGCTGTAATACTTGTAGGAATCCCGTCACTGCAATACCAATCAAGACAAAACTGACCAATACAATCCAAGAAGAAGTCATCTCCCCCATTTGGATATAATTGATAATGGCCTGTATTCCCAAAGGCAAAGTCAGATTGACTATTCCAATGAAAATACCATAGACATAAATTTGTCTAAGTTCGAATTTATATAGGCTTAAAAGCTTCCAAAATCTCCTTAATGGTGTTGGATTCATTGGTGTAATTGTTTGCACCTCTTGAACACTTAACCCATTATTCAAGTTTAAGATTCTGTAACGAAAAAGGCCATAATGATAAACTCTCCCAAGTATCATACAAATTGCAGGGAAATACGTCGGAAATCGGTCTAAAATTTAAACCTGAAGTAAACTTAATGTTAATTATTCGTTGTAATTACATTTCAATTTTATATTTGCTTCTCAATCTGAAAGATGAATCTCAAGCAAAAGTGGCGGAGAAAATTCAAATACATTAACTGGTACTTTCCTTACTTATTCTCAGGCATCAGAGTAGTAGATGTGAATGAGGATTTGACGAGAATAACGGTAAGGATGAAACTCAGATGGTATAATCTGAATATTGTAGGCACACATTTTGGAGGTTCATTATACTCGATGTGTGACCCACACTTCATGTTCATTATCATGGTGAACCTAGGTAAGGATTATATTGTCTGGGACAAATCAGCAAAGATTAATTTTATCCGTCCAGGTAAGGGTACCGTTGAAGCGACCTTCCACATTGCAATGGACCGCATCTTGGAAATTAAAGAAGAAATCGACCAGATTCAGAAAAGCACTTACTGGTTCAAGGCCCAAGTGAAAGACGAAGATGGTACTTTGGTTGCAGAGGTAGATAAAGAAATTTATGTCCGAAAGAAGAATAAGGCTGCCTAAGCTCAAACATGCTCCTGATTTGGATGACATTGAGCGAGTACACACTTTCATTAGTGAGTACATCCACCATACTCCTATTCTAACTTCCAATAGTATCAATGATAAATTGGGATGTGAGATATATTTCAAATGTGAAAATTTCCAGAAAAGTGGTTCCTTTAAGACACGTGGAGCCATCAGTGCAGCCCTGTCCCTCACGGATGAGGAATTAAAGAATGGTCTGATAACCCATTCTTCCGGCAATCATGGACAGGGAGTGGCTATTGCCGGACAACTGTTGGGTGTTCCTACCTACATCGTCATGCCCAAAGGTTCCATCGCCTCCAAGGTTGCTGCTTGTGAACAGTATGGCGCAAAAGTCATCTTTTGCGAACCCAACATGAAGTCCCGTCTTGAAACAGCCAATAAGATCAAGGAAAAATATAAGGGTTCATTCATACATCCTTATGACAACTATCATGTCATTGCAGGACAAGGGACATGTGCGCTTGAATTCCTGAGTAAACAGAAAAAATTACATTATCTTTTAGCTCCGGTAAGTGGTGGCGGACTCCTAGGTGGTACCGCCATTGTCTCCAAGGAATTATCTCCTGATACCAAGGTTATCGGAACAGAACCCAAGGAAGCGGATGATACTTATCGTTCATTCTATTCCAAAAAACTCAAGACCAACAAGGAAACCAAGACCATTTGTGATGGACTCAGGGGTAATCTCGGTGAAAAGAATTTCCCCATTGTCCTGAATCACGTTGATGATATCATTACCGTCAAGGAAAAAACAATCATCAAGGCCATGCAGCTTGTTTGGGAAAGAATGAAAATCATCATCGAACCCTCGTGTGCGGTACCTGTGGCTGCCATCATGGAAAACAAGAAAACATTCCGTAAAAGAAGGGTTGGTGTTATCATAACAGGAGGCAATGTCGATTTGACACAGTTGCCATTCTGATTAGGGATTACAATTGTTAAGCTAAAAAAGCTCGTAAACAATTTTCTTTTCATTTTATTCTACTCTTTAGCACTAATTCATCTCACCTAAATCCTTTTTATGAAATTCATCTCAACACTGGGAGTACTATTCCTATTTGCAATTATTCAGCTTACAGCTCAGAATCCGACTTCACATCCGCACATTCATGTAGACCAGTTCGGTTACCTGCCATCAGCAGAAAAAGTAGCGGTAATCAGTGACCCCCAAAATGGATTCAATAGTAACCTATCCTATACTCCATCAGCTAATCTGGAAGTCAGGGATGCCAATAGTAATCAAACAATAATGACGCTATCTCCTGTGATGTGGAACAATGGGGATACCCACGCCCAATCAGGTGATAAGGGTTGGTGGCTTGATTTCTCCGACCTCACCACACCCGGAGAATATTATATATTCGATTCCAATCAAAATGAGGCATCTCCTACCTTTATCGTGAATGATAATGTATATGGTGATGTCATGAAAGCAGCAGGTAGGATGTACTTTTATAATCGTTGTGGTGCAGCAAAACCTGCCACCTATGCGGAAAGTCAATGGAGTGACAATATCAGTTTCCAACAGGATGCAAACTGCAGATATGTATATGAACCGAATAATGCCGCTTTGGAAAAGGAAATGACAGGAGGTTGGTTTGACGCAGGTGACTTCAACAAGTATGTCACTTTCACACATACCGTATTACACAATCTCTTATCCGCTTACGAGGAAAATCCAGAAGCATTCGGAGATAACTGGAATATCCCTGAATCAGGAAACGGAACGGCTGATATCATTGATGAGATAAAATGGGAATTGGACTGGCTCATGAAAATGAATAATACTGATGGGTCGACACACATCAAGATGGGGAGTACCAATTATGATATGAATACACAGATTCCTCCTAGTGTGAATAATGACCCCAGGTATTATGGTCCTACCTGTACTTCTGCTTCCATCACGGTGGCAGGGATATTCGCCCATGCAGCCAAGGTATTCAGTGGGATTGACCCAACGTATGCCAGCGAACTGGAGACAAGGGCCATCACATCATTCGATTATTTCAAGAATGCATTGGATAATAATCAAATAGAAACGAATTGCGATGATGGCAGTATCGTATCCGGTGATGCGGACGTGGATTATAGTGCCCAAATCGAAGTGGGAGTTACTGCTGCCGTTTACTTATTCGAACTCACAGGTAATGCGGCTTACAATCAATTCATCATAGAATATCATGATGATACGGAACCCATTTCCACCGATTTCTGGTCGGGATATTTGATTCCCTTGTATGATGCATTATTCCTTTATGCGGATATGCCCAATGCCAATGCTAGCGTTGCCAGTACGATTACATCCAGTATCAGTATCAGAGCGAATAACAATTGGGATGGTTTCTTCGGGTTGGGTGGAATCGACTTGTATCGTTCATTCATGCCTGATTGGGCATACCATTGGGGTAGCAACCAGCCCAAGGCCGGATTCGGCATCCTGAATATGCAACTTTACAACAATGATATCAATCCGGGAGTTGCCAATTCATATTTGCAGAAAGCAGCAGAACAAGTCCATTATTTCCATGGGGTAAATCCCATGGGATTGGTACACCTTTCCAATATGTACAGCTTGGGCGGAGATCATTGTGTCAATGAAATCTATCACAATTGGTTCAGTGATGGTACGGATTGGGACAATGCATTAACCTCCCAATTCGGGCCTCCTCCGGGGTATATGACCGGTGGGGCCAATGCCAGTTTTTCCGTAGGAAACATATCACCACCATCGGGCCAGCCACAACAAAAGAGTTATCTCGATTTCAATGCAGATTGGCCGGATAGTTCTTGGGAAATATCCGAACCTGCTATTTATTATCAGGCATTCTACATTCGCCTCTTGGCCAATTTCGTTACATCATCCACAACCTCGGCACCTAGTATCATCAATCCAGAGCCCGAATTCAGTGTTTATCCCAACCCTGTCAGAAGTGAACTCAATATCATTGACATTGACAATATGCAACAACAAATGGAAATCATGGATATGAGTGGAAAGACCATTCGTATGATGAACCAAGTAGAATTACAATTGAATGTGGATAACTTGGATGCAGGGATGTATTATATCAAGATTGGTAATGGTATCAGAAAATTCATCAAAATCTAATGATGGTGATTCCAATACATTAAAAACTTCAGATGGCCAATGACTTGAAAGTCATTGGCCATCTGTCTTATATCAGAATGGTTGGATTACAATGATGTAGCAATATTGAATTTGAATCCGAATTTGGATGCTCCGGGATCATTTGGAGTAATCCTGTAGAATCCATACAATTGGATTACCTTGAAGATATTCAGGATACCTACACCTGCTTCAGCATAGAATCCATCCAATGGTTTCAGACCGGAGCTGTTATCCAATAATTGTCGATTGGCATCCGTCATTCCACCATACAGGGCCTTTCCATAAAACATGGTTCTCAATTTCAGCTTATTCACTCCCGGAATGGCATTCATAATGAATCCATCGAAGAAATGACGCCCCTCAAAGGATACAAAGGCATCATTCACAAATTCCAAATCATCCATCATGTTGAATACATGGCGATTAAAAAGAAAACTGCGATTTCCCTTATGGATGGTCAATAAGGGATACGGAATATTACCGATGGTCTTGGCTCCGCCAATCGTATAGAAAGTCTGTCCTACCCTGGACGTAATCTTATGTTGGATACTTCCTGTAAAAGTGTGATAATTGTAATCCCCTCCTAGGAAATTCTTTACACCTATCGTATAATCGAACTTAAAAACAGGTGCAGAAATATCCACGGATTGGCGACTCGCACCACCTTGTCTATTGATGAATAATTGTCCGGGACCATAGGTCGTTTCCAATTTGAATTCCACCGCTTCAAACTGAGTTGGAGCAGTAGGGTCATCCGTAACGTCATAGGATGAGTTCTCCCAACTATATACTCTCTTGTGCTTGAATGAGGCCTTGTTCGTCAATCCCTTTATCCACTCCTTTTCATAGAATCCATATCCCTCACGAATTAGAAATAGATTCGTCAAAGGATTATTTCTACCCCTTAACAAGGAAGACAAAATATGATCATGTGTCATGTAGGGATTCTTAAAGTTATAATCCGACCAATCATAACGATAATGACCACCTATCATATGCCACTTATTATTGGTACGTTTCAGGTGGATATTGGCTCCGACATGGTACTTGAACAACTTATCCTTATCCCCGTATGCGGCATATCCTCCCAGTACGAACTTATCCCTGAAATGCTTGGGGCTGGTTCGCATACCAAAACGATAGCGGTTACCCTCCAGTGCATTCCAACTGAAGAATTGGAAAAATCTTCCGAACTCTACCTTGCCTGCATTGAAATAACCGGACGCAGCGGAATCCCCAATGTATTTGTATATTTTGAATGCCTTGGTTTTCTTGACCCGCTTCACCGTAGAATAGATGGCTTCCTCATTGCTTGTCAGATCCTCATGTCTGGCACCAACCCAATAGGCCTCATCTTTCTTGTAGGCATCCTCAAGGATGACAACCGGATCACCATCAAAAATCTTATCCTCTATCGGTTCATTGACTACAATGTCCTTATGGGTGGTCGTCTTAACGACCCGAATAGCCTGCCGTTTCTTACTCTCAGTGAGATTCAGCATCACTTCCATCTTCTCGTAACTCTTGAACCAGTTCCCATCACCCAGATCATCAAAATCCTGACGAATTTCAAGTCCTGTGAGGAAATTCACATTAATCTGGTCCAATACTACAATCTGTAGCGACTTAATCATCGCTGTTTCCTTGTCTATCCACGCATCTCCTGTAAAAGCCAAATCACTTTTCCTCCTTGGAGTAAATTGTAATTTATAACAGAACTTATCATCAATCATGGTACTATCCTCCAAGAAATACTTATAGAACCCCAATGCACCTTCGGAAAAAGGATTCACGAATGCCTTGGTACCCAGTAGTACCGTCTTGTCATATATGTCAATATCCGGAAATGAATAATCCGTTAGGGTTGAGAATTCAGGGCTGTCTATACCAGAAAACTGATCAGCCTGAACTATCTCCTTTTCCTTTTTCGGTGATTTCCTATAGTACACATCAGAAATCTTTTCTTTCAATAAGATAGGTAGGAAAGGAACACCGTTCTCTGTAGTATCCATATTCTCGAATACAAAATCGAATGGCTTTAGAATTTTCCTCTTTTTCAACTTATCCTTAACATTGAAAATAGAAAATTCCATCTTGGTATAATCCTCATAAGAATAAAAGTCATACTCGGATTCCCTAAGCCTATCCTTGGCTTTGACTACCCTACGGAACAAGGTTATCGCTGCCGTATCTTTTTTTGCTTGCTTACCCGTTACAACTACGGTTTCCAAGACTTCTCCCATTCCCGTAGACAACACAATTTCAATATTCTGTGTCTGGCCTGGCGTAATCGCCACAGTCGTAGGTTCATATCCCAAGAATGCAGCCTTGACCGAATCCAATGACATGTCATCAGTTACAAGTTCGAAAGTCCCATCATACTCGGCATTCACGCCATTATATGAATTGAGGAAAATCACATCGGCAAAACCAAGCGCTTCTCCCTTATCATCCTTGACGATACCCGTAACAACAGTTGTTTGGGCAGTAGCGAGGATAGAAAATATGAGAAAAATGGTAAGAAAAGGTATTATCTTTCTAATGTTCATGTCTCCGTGATGGATTGGTTAATTATTTTGACGTTTTGTTCTTCCTGTATGTAACGTAATGCTACCCTGATTCGATTATAAGTCCCAATGGCATTTTGAGTTAAAGTTGGGTTAATGCCAAAAAGGTTGCATCAGCATTATCCCCCCTAAAACCATGCTACAATTATTCTCCAAAGGATTGGAATGGCTGAATCGAGTATCAGTTTGAAAAACTTTACACAAAGAAACGAATATATTGAAGTTGTTCTGAATCATAGGGTAAATGATTCTGATTGATGAATTCCATGCCGCTACTATCATTTCAAGTAGTTTCTGATTAACTTGGAATCTTTCCAATGACTAGAATGATAATGGATAATATCAACTGGACCTGCAAGGCTTTTTACGAACTAAGTCTCGATGAACTGTACGACATCCTTTTTCTAAGACAGGAAGTATTTGTCGTAGAGCAGGATTGTCCCTACATAGATACAGATTACAAGGACCAAAAAGGCTGGCATATTTGTGCCCACCTTGATGGAGTATTGGTAGCTTATACCCGTATCCTACCCAAAGGTATTTCCTATAAGGATTACGCATCTATCGGGCGGGTAATCACCTCATCCAAAATCAGGGGTAAGGGCATTGGTAGGCCATTGATGGAAAAATCAATTCAATATACCTATCAATTATTGGGTAAGCAACAAATCAAGATATCCGCACAAAACCATCTTAGGAAATACTATGGCTCACTTGGATTCGTGCCTGTGGGAGAAATCTATGATGAGGATGGCATACCTCATATTGCAATGATATTAGGCATATGAAAACTGTCCTTCCATATATCGTACTAATGCTTTTCCTACCTTTTTGGAGTCCTGCCCAGACTTTTTCTTTCAAGTATTTTTCTGTAGACGATGGTCTGCCCAGTTCCTATATCTATGATATCGAACAGGATAACGAGGGCTTCATATGGATTGCCACAGAAGCGGGTATCGCCAAATATGATGGTCTCGAATTCGACCATAATCCCATTCCTGAAATAGAACAGGAAGAAATAGTCAACATTCTCCTTGATTCCAAAGGAAGACTTTGGTTCAATAAGTTGAATGGTCAAATCATCTACATTGAGGATGGGAATGTGTATAGGCTCAAGCCTTTTACCTATGAACGGGATGGAGAGACATTCAATGCACAAATCCTAACCATTAAGGAAGATAAGAAAGGCAGGATATGGCTTTTTAACAATAGTGATATCGGTTATCGGTTGGATTCGCTAAGTGGTAACCAGGTTATCCACAGTAAGGAATATCGGTTTGTTGATAATGCATCTGTTATCGTAGACCATATAGGAGACACCACCTTATTGGTAGGAACCAAAGGAGCTCATTTCGTCCATAATGATGAATTTTCCTTCCTTCCCAATAAGACGCCTAATGACCAGAAGTTTGTTACAAACGGATTCCGGTTCGAGGACCAAATCATTTTCACCTCTTTCACGAATGTGAATGCCTATGATATCAAAAAGAATTCATTCAAAACCATACTGGATGAATACAATGATTATTTCAAAAAGGGGACTTACGATATCTATCTAGATAAGAATCAGAACTTCTGGATTACAACCAGTGACGGCATTCTATTTCTGAAGAAGACCTTATACGGCAAGTATGAATTCCATCATCTACTCAAAGGAATACTTATCGGACAAATCCTAGAGGATAAGGATGGCAACTTATGGTTCACCACACTTCGGGAAGGACTTTATTTCCTGCCCTCCGATCGGATACAGGTCATCAATCAGGATGTCGGCCTGAGTGGAAACAGGATTACCAGCCTCGCAGTCAATAATAGAAATGAAATCATCGCAGGAACGGATGAGAGTTATCTGAATATACTTTCATTCAATGATTATGACTCCCCCAATATCACTCATAAGATCAAACTGGAAGACAGGGCTCGGGAAGTCTATGATATTGTTAATTATTATTCAGGGGATGTATGGGCTTTTGCATCGTCGGGCATCTATGAATTGGGACAAAAGCAAAAAAAAATCACCAATCAAACCACTCGATTCCATTCTTTTAAGGTCGCGAGTATGGCTCCCGATAGTGCCCTGTGGGTTGGAACCAGTTCCATTGTTTACAGACATAGGGATGATATCAATAAAATCCTACTCAGAGAAAGAACCTACGCACTCTACGCCATTAGTTATGACGAGGCGTGGATAGGATCGGTTATGGGATTGTACCATTACACTACTGAGGATAGTACACAACTCATTAATCTTCCTGAACTACAAACCGATATCAGGGGTTTGAATATGGATGAGGATGGGAATCTTTGGGTTGCCACAAAATCCAAGGGATTGTACATCTATAAGGATGGGAAAATACTTCATCATCTCAATCAGGAAAATGGACTCCCAAGTAATGGATGCAAAAAAATCTTCCTGGAAGATAAGTTTGCTTGGCTAGCTACCAATCTCGGTATTGCCAAGATTAATAAGAATGACTACCAAATAATGGTATTGGGTATCAATGATGGTCTTCCCTCACAGGAAATTAATGACATCACCAAGATTGGGAACAAGATAGTAGTAGCGACCAACAAGGGTATAGCCTATTTCAATGAGGATATCAAAACCAATGACAGTCCTCCAAACCTCTATATCAAATCCATTCGAATCAATGAAAAAGACACCTCTACACTACCCCGGTACTATCTGGATTATAATCAGAATAATATCAAGCTTTCCTTTGTTGCATTGGCATACCAATCATCTAAGGATATCATATATAGTATTAAGATGGAGGGACTTGATAAGGAATGGCTTGAAAGTGGTTCTGGCTTAGCAGAATATCCCTCACTATCCCCAGGGGATTATACCCTAAGGGTTCGCACCAAGACTTCTGGTTCTGAGTGGTCTGAGGAACAAAGTGTAGTTTTCTGTATCAAACCTCCTTTCTGGAGAACCGTATGGTTCATTGCACTAACCATCCTCCTATTTTTTATTTTCATGAGTGTCTTAATTCGTTCTATCGTAAATAGGATTCAACGTGAAAATGAAATACAGGAAAGCCTGAAAGAATCCAGGCTCACCGCCTTGAGGTCACAAATGAATCCGCATTTCATGTTCAACTCCCTGAATTCCATTCAGGAATTCATCCTTTCCAAGGATAAAAGGGCCGCCAATAAATACCTTTCTAGATTCTCCCTCCTCATGAGAAGTATTCTTGATATGTCTGATAGGAATAGAATTACATTAGAAAGGGAAATCGAGGCACTTAAACTGTATCTGGAACTGGAATCACTGCGCTTTGATGAAAACATTTTCTATGCCATTGGGCTGCAGGAAGATTTAGATACCAAGGAAGTCACCCTACCTTCCATGCTCGTACAACCTTATGTTGAGAATGCCATCAATCATGGTTTATTGCATAAAAAAGAGAATCGTAGACTCAAGATAGATTTCAAGTTAGAGAATAATTATCTGATTTGTGAAGTGGATGATAATGGTATAGGGAGAGAAGAAGCACAAAATATCCAAAGGAATAATAGAAAGACTCACCAACCCAAGGCAATGAGCGTAACCGAAGAACGATTAAAGTTGCTGAATTCTGCTTTTGAAGATGAATTGAACGTAGACATCATTGATAAGAAACACATTGATGGCAGATCAGCAGGCACCAAAGTCATTATTTATATTGAACAACGGGATTCATAAATAGTAAGGGATTCATTTAAGACATATAACCGGTAAACAAATGTAAATCTTGACTCCATACCCCCCCAGTAACCAGTCCAATCTTTTAGTATATAGAATATGCCATAATAAAACGGCCCTGAGAAAATTCTCAAGGCCGTTTTATTCATTATATGATCAGTCAGGATTATTCTCCTCCACTGACCAAGGTTACATCACCTTTGTAGATTTCAACCCTTCCATTCACATATTCAATCTCTGCATAGTAAACAAATACTGCAGGATTCAATTTCTTTCCGTTAAACTTACCATCCCATCCATTTCCAGGATCATTAGGCTGGAAGTTATCTGCCTTGAACATAATCTCACCCCATCTATCGAATACCCTGAATGTTCTCACATTGGCAATGCCTGCACCACCATAAACCATGAACACATCATTGGCTCCATCATTATTAGGTGTGAATGCATTAGGAATGTAAACCAACTCTTGGTTCTCTACCCTAATCAATGCAGTTGCAGTAGCAGAACATCCATTCGTATCAGCAACAATCAATTCATACAATGTATTCTGTAATGGCGCAGCCCAAGGGTCCAAACAATCAGTACAACTCAGACCCGTAGTCTGTGTCCAGGTCGTATCTCCTAATAATACATTAGGATTCACGAATCCTTCCAGTTGTACACTATCACCTAATTGAATCAATGTATCCACAGGATAAAGATCCAAGGTAACCAATGGTGGCTGATCAATCAGTACATTTTCAGTGAACTCACATCCTTCCGAATCCATTACGGTTATACTATAATTACCCGCACCTAATCCAATGTATGAAGTCTGAGATGTAAATGCTTCTCCGTTAAAGGAGAATAGATAAGGTTCTATCCCTCCCTCAACACTATCTATAACTATCGTACCTGTCAAATCTCCATAACATTCAGGCTCGGTAGTCGTAATGTAGATATCTGTTAATGTGAATGGATTAGCCAATACGGTCACATCTGCAGATGTCGGACAACCCAGTGCTGAAAATGCAGTGAGGGTATAAACACCTGCTGAAGAAACAGTCGGAGTAGCTGTATTAGCACCAGAATCAATGATACCCGAAGTTGTAGTCCATTGATAGGAAGCCACATTATTGGTCGCTGATGCATCCAAGGTTACTGACTGCATATCACATGTTAGATTATCAGGTGTTTCTATCTGTATACTCAAAGGTGCTTCCTCCGCTACATTGAATGATGCAGTTCCCTGACAACCATTCGCATCTGTTACCGTTACAACATAGTTGTTGGCTGAATTAACAACCAATGTCTGACTAGCTCCTCCCCCAGACCATGCATAAGAAGCATATCCAGCTCCAGCATCCAAGGTAGTAGTACTTCCCAGACAGATTACAGGATCACCTGTAATGACAGGAACAGGGTTTGGATTTGAAGTTACGGTTGCAGAAGCAGTACCCGTACATCCATTCGTATCTGTCACAGTTACAGTGTAGATTCCAGAATTATTCACAACAATAGTAGCTGTATTACCAGTAGGACTCCATGCATAATTCACATAACCAGGATCAGCTGTCAATGTCGTACTTCCTCCATCACAGAAAGATAAGTTACCCGTTATGGATGGAACAGGTAATGGATTCTCAACAACAGTTACCATTGCCGTACCAGTACAACCACCCTCAGTAACAGTAACCGTATAATCCCCAGGGATACAAATAGTTGGAGTCTGTGTCATATTGCCATTACTCCATTCATAACTATCAAAAATCCCTGCATCCAAAACTGTACATTCTCCCGCACAGAATTCCAATGTTCCACTGATGTTTGGAACCGGATTCGGATTCGTTATAATTGTTGCTGTTGCTGTTGCAGTACAGCCATCTGCACTTGTTACTGTTACAGTATAAATACCTGCAGCAGTCACACTGATAGTCGGTGTAATCTCTCCGGCATTTGACCATTCATAACCTGCAAATGCACCTGCATCCAAAATTGCTGCATCACCTGCACACAGGATTCCATCATCATTGGCAGCTCCTGATGAATCAGTAATTGCAATACTTGGTGTAGGAATCGGATTAGATATGATTGTTGTCGAAGCAGTAGCTGTACATCCATTCGCATCCGTTACTGTAACAGTGAAAGTTCCCCCTGTTGTAGTCGTGATAGTGGAAGTTATTTCTCCTGCGTTAGACCATTCATAACTCGCGAATGTACCTGCATCCAAAGTCGCCAAATCTCCCTCACAAATAATACCATCATCATTCGTTGTTCCAGATGCATCTGTTACAGCAATATTAGCTATTGGTAATGGATTCACGACAATAGAGGTAGTAGCTTCCGCAGTACAGCCATCAGCAGTGGTCACAGTTACTGTATAATCTCCTGAAGTACTCACTGATATCGTCGGAGTAATCTCTCCTGCATTTGACCACACATAACTATCAAACGTTCCCGCATCTAGCGTAGCAGCATCACCTGCGCACAAAATTCCATCGTCATTAGCTATTCCTGATGTCTCAGAGATTGAAATGATAGTTGATGGCAATGTATTAACGGTAATACTTACACTTGCCGTAGCTTCACAGCCATTAACATCTGTTACAGTAACAGTATAATCTCCTGAAGTATTTACTGATATCGTAGGAGTAATCTCCCCTGCATTTGACCATTCATAACCTGCAAATGTACCTGCATCCAAAGTTGCTGCATCACCTGCACATAATATTCCATCATCTGGCGTAGTTCCAGAATTTTCTGTAATTGCAATTGATGGTACTGGTAATGGATTCACTGTAATACTTACCGAACTAGTTGCAGTACATCCGTCTGCAGTAGTTACAGTTACAGTATAGTCTCCTGAAGTACTCACTGATATCGTAGGAGTAATCTCTCCTGCATTTGACCATTCATAACCTGCAAATGTACCTGCATCCAAAGTTGCTGCATCACCTGCACATAATATTCCATCATCTGGCGTAGTTCCAGAATTTTCTGTAATTACAATTGATGGTACTGGTAATGGGTTCACCGTAATACTCACCGAACTGGTTGCAGTACATCCATCAGCACTTGTTACTGTTACGGTATAATCTCCTGAAGTATTCACCGATATCGTCGGGGTTATCTCTCCAGCATTTGACCATTCGTAACTCGCAAATGTACCTGCATCCAAGGTCGCAGCATCACCATCACATAGTATTCCATCGTCTGGTGTAGTTCCAGAATTTTCTGTAATTGCAATTGATGGTACTGGCAACGGATTCACCGTGATCGTGGTTTCCGAGGTCGACGTACAACCCGCCGCACTCGTAACCGTGACCGTATATGTCGTCGTGGACACAGGGCCCACGGCTATCGTCTGTGTAGCCGAACCGCCGTCCGACCAGAGGTAGGACAGCCCACCCTCGGAAACGCCTATCGTCACGGCGTCGCCCTCGCATATCGTACCGTCGTTGTCCAGCGTGCCGGATGCCTCCGTAACCGTCAGCGTCGCAACGGGGACGGCATCAACCACCACCTCGAAGTCACCCGTCGAGCTGCAGCCCGAGGCATCCGTTACCGTTACCGTGTACGTCGTCGTCACCGCCGGACTCACCGTCAGCGACTGCGCCGTCGTCGTCCCGTCGGACCACGAGTAGTCCTGACCCCCAAGGCTCACCGTCAGCGTCGCGGGGTCCCCAGCGCAGACCGCACCGTCGTCCGGTGCGGAACCAGAGGCGTCCGTCGGGTCGACCGTGAACACGGGCAGCGCATCAACCGTCAGCACCACACCCGCCGTGGCATAGCAGCCGTTCGCATCCTCGACACGCACGACAAGGGGCTGCGTGCCCGAAAGCACGTTCGTGTAGGGCGATGACAGCGCACCCGTACCACCGTCGGCCGAGGCCTGCGAGTCGTGGTACGTCACCGTCATGCCCGTCTGGCCGCCCAGCACCTGCGCGTCGGCGTCCGTCAGCGTGAACGGCGCGAAGCCGTCGGCGTCGTCGTCGCACACCGACAGGGAACCCGCCGCCGCAGTAGGGTTAGGGTCCACCGTAAGTACGACCTCGGTCCTCGGGCCCGTACAGCCGCTGACCGGGTCGACCGACTCCGCGAAGTAGGATGTCGCACCGATCCCGGGCTGGGGCGACGGCGCATAGGACAGCGTACCCCCCGAAAGGAGGACACCGCCGGCCGCCGAATCGTACCAGTCCGCCGTCAGTCCGGGATCCACCGAAACCGTGAGTGCAGGGACCGATCCGCCGTCGCAGACGGACATGTCGCCGCCGCTGGCAGGTGCCGAAAGGACCGGACAGGGGCAGTCGTCGAACGCCGTGGCGGACGAGCTGCAGCCCGTCGTGCCGTCAGTCGAGGTGATCGTCACCGTCGTGTTCGACGGTACGCCCGCAACCGTATACGAACCGCCCGTGTTGTCTATCACCGTACCCGCATCGGACGCAACGGTCCCGGAGGGGACGGTGACGTCAACGTCGTAGGTCGACAGGTCCGCGGAACAGGACGTCCCGACAACCGTAACCACCGGCGCGGCCGATACCGTAACCGTAACCGTCGAGGAGGCATCGGGGCAGGAGCCCGTACCCCCCACCGTGTACGTGAAGCCGTAGGGACCGGGCGCCACACCCGTGAAGTCGACCGACGACGGGTCCGTAAGGTCCACCCCGGAGGCTCCGTCGTCAGACCAGCTGCCGCCCGCATCGGGCGTACCCCCCAGTGCGGACACGATGTCCGCCGTCAGGTTCGTGTCGCCCCCGCCGCATACCACAAGCGACCCGCCGGTACCCGCATCAGAGGGCTGGCTGACCGTCACGCTCAGCGAGCCGCTGAGCGTCTGGCTGCACGTCCCGTCCGTCACAGACTGGAGCGTCACCGTGATGTCCGAGGCACCTCCCGTGAACGGGAGCTGCGCCTCCCCGGTCGTCCCGTCGAGCGTCACCGTCCCGGGCGTCGGGCCGTCGTAGGTCACGGACGCACCCGGGGTACCGGTCAGCGTATAGGTCACCACGTCACCGCTGCATATCTCCGCAGCGTCCGCCGCCAGCGACACCGTGGGGTTCGCGAGCTCCGTTACCGTGACCATGTCGGTCGCAGAACAGCCGTTGCCGTCAGACACCGTAACCGTGTAGTCCCCGGGGGACGACACCGTCAGCATCTGCGTCGTCGTCGTTCCGTCAGACCACGCATACGTCAGACCCGCACCCGCAGGGGCGCTCAGGTCCGTCGAGCCACCGGCACAGTAGTCCAGCGCACCGGATATCGTCGCGACCGGCTCGACGTTCACCGACAGCGTCACGTCCACAACACCGGGACAACCGTCCACGGACGTCACTACAGCCCACACGTCGGGACTCGCACTCAGGTCCGCCACCGTCGCATCGGCGAACGGAACGCCCGCACCAGAGGGGTCACCGTCGTACCATTCCACCGTACCCGTACCCACCGTGGCATCGTGCTGCGTCAGGTCGTAGGGATCGGAATCCAGTAGGCACACCGATATCATCGGGTCCGTGGCAGTAGGGAACGGATTCACCGTGATCGTGGTTTCCGAGGTCGACGTACAACCCGCCGCACTCG
>JAHDHL010000023.1:89711-92153 GCA_020631355.1 Saprospiraceae bacterium
CCGTACCCACCGTGGCATCGTGCTGCGTCAGGTCGTAGGGATCGGAATCCAGTAGACACACCGATATCATCGGGTCCGTCGCAGTAGGTGATGGATTTACCGTAATCGTTACTGTAGTTGACCCTGTACAGCCATTGGCATCAGTTATAGTTACAGTATAATCACCTGCTGTACCAACACTAATTGTTTGTGTTACTTCACCAGCATTTGACCATTCATAACCTATTGCAGTTGTTCCTGCATCTAAAGTTGCAGCATCACCTGCACATATTATTCCATCATTATCTGTATTACCAGATGTTTCTAATATTGTAATTGCCGGCGTTGGAGTTGAATTGACTGTTATAGATACCATATCGGTACCTGTACAACCATTTGCATCTGTAACAGTAACTGTGTAATCTCCTGCCATAGTCACATTAAGTGTTGCTGTTACTTCTCCTGCGTTCGACCATTCATAACCCGCAAAACTGCCGGCATCCAGGGTCGCAGCATCACCATCACATAATATTCCGTCATCATTCATCGTACCAGATGCATCTGTTATTGTAATATCCGGGACTGGAAGCGGATTGACTGTAATCACTATATCATCCGTGGCAGTACAACCATTTGCGTCCGTAACGGTAACCGTATACGTTCCGCCGGTGTTCACACTGATTGTGGCAGTTACCTCTCCGGCATTCGACCAGACATAGCTATCAAAACTACCGGCATCCAAGGTCGCAGCATCACCATCACATAATATTCCATCATCATTCGTCGAACCAGATGCATCCGTTACTGTAATATCGGGGGTAGGAAGTGGATTCGCAGTAATCACTATATCATCCGTGGCAGTACAACCATTTGCATCCGTAACGGTGACCGTATACGTTCCGCCCGTGTTCACACTGATTGTGGCAGTTACCTCTCCAGCATTCGACCAGACATAGCTATCAAAACTACCAGCATCCAAAGTCGCAGCATCGCCATCACATATTATCCCGTCATCATTCGTCGAACCAGATGCATCCGTTACTGTGATATCCGGAACTGGAAGTGGATTGACTGTAATTACTATATCATCCGTGGCAGTACAGCCATTTGCATCCGTAACGGTGACCGTATACGTTCCGCCGGTATTCACATTAATTACTTGTGTTACTTCACCGGCATTCGACCAGACATAACTGTCAAAACTTCCCGCATCCAAAGTCGCAGCATCGCCATCACATATTATTCCGTCATCATTCGTCGAGCCAGATGCATCCATTACTGTAATATCAGGGACTGGAAGCGGATTAACTGTAATTACTATATCATCCGTGGCAGTACAGCCATTTCCATCTGTAACAGTAACCGTATACGTTCCGCCGGTGTTCACACTGATCGTGGCAGTTACCTCTCCGGCATTCGACCATTCGTAACTATCAAAACTACCCGCATCCAAAGTCGCAGCATCACCATCACATAATATTCCATCATCATTCGTCGAACCAGATGCATCCGTTACTGTAATATCGGGGGTAGGAAGTGGATTCGCAGTAATCACTATATCATCCGTGGCAGTACAACCATTTGCATCCGTAACGGTGACCGTATACGTTCCGCCGGTATTCACATTAATTACTTGTGTTACTTCACCGGCATTCGACCAGACATAACTGTCAAAACTTCCCGCATCCAAAGTCGCGGCATCGCCATCGCATATTATTCCATCATCATTCGTCGTTCCAGATGCATCCGTTACTGTAATATCGGGGACTGGAAGTGGATTGACTGTAATCACTATATCATCCGTGGCAGTACAGCCATTTGCATCCGTAACGGTGACCGTATACGTTCCGCCGGTATTCACATTAATTACTTGTGTTACTTCACCGGCATTCGACCAGACATAACTGTCAAAACTTCCCGCATCCAAAGTCGCAGCATCGCCATCACATAATATTCCATCATTATTCGTCGAGCCAGATGCATCCATTACCGTGATATCAGGGACTGGAAGCGGATTAACTGTAATTACTATATCATCCGTGGCAGTACAGCCATTTGCATCTGTAACGGTAACCGTGTAGGTTCCGCCAGTGTTCACACTGATTGTGGCAGTTACCTCTCCGGCATTCGACCATACATAACTATCAAAACTACCCGCATCCAAGGTCGCAGCATCGCCATCGCATAATATTCCGTCATCATTCGTCGAGCCAGATACATCCGTAACTGTAATATCAGGGACTGGAAGCGGATTAACTGTAATTACTATATCATCCGTGGCAGTACAGCCATTTGCATCTGTAACGGTAACCGTGTAGGTTCCGCCGGTATTCACATTAATTACTTGTGTTACTTCACCGGCATTCGACCAGACATAACTGTCAAAACTACCAGCATCCAAAGTCGCAGCATCGCCATCGCATAATATTCCATCATTATTCGTCGAGCCAGATGCATCCGTTA